>CAVREB010000013.1:0-246665 GCA_963720035.1 uncultured Nitrospiraceae bacterium
ATCGTAAGCGGCGGGGCGATGCCGTAGCAATTGAGGTAGCTGCCCGACTCGACGGCCGGTTCGTCGATCTCGGTGGCCGCGACGTGATAGGCTTTGAGCTGCTCGTCGGTGCTGTAGCAATACTGCGGGGTGCCGGTGGTGCAGCCGGCGACCAGGATCAGCGGCCCCAAGATGAACGCGCAGAGCATCAGCCGCTCCGCCCGTGCGGAGGCATCGCATTGGCTTGCTGTGGCTGCGTCACGGTCGCGGGATCGTGTTCTGTCACACCAACTCAAAGGTGCGCCTATCTGGAAGCAGCCGTTTCGGGGTCCGGGGAGCGTCGAGGCGTCAGCCCGACGCGCACGTCGAGCTAACGCTTCGACGCTCGCCGGCGTCACAGCCGGCGCCGTCGATACCAGCGATACCATCGCGCAATCCGGCATAACCGGCCTTCGCACCGTCTATATCGGCAGGTGACCCGGCGCTACTGCGGGCTGAATTCCTTCAAACCGCACACTAGCCACTGTGCAAGCGAGGGACAAACGCCAACACCCTCTGACTTGCGCGCACGGACCCTTGCTTGAGAAGCCCGGCTTCTCCAAGAAGCCGGGCTTCTCTCCCCTGCAACCTCTGACAGCATGCGTATAATGAACGGATACTCACGGAGCCGTCGCCATTTCTCAGCCGCCGCCACTGGCCGCCTCGCTGGAGGAGTCGCTGCTCGACACCGAGCCGCTTATGGGCGAGATTGGCCGCCCTGCGTGGGGCCACCTGCCGCCGCGGGAGTTCTACGGCGGTCTGCTCTACTGCGCCGTGCGGGCGGTGGGCGCCGTGGGCGGCGCCGTCTGGCTGTGCCGCGGCGGGGGGCAGTTCCAACTCGAATATCAGGTCAATCTTGCCGCCACCGGTGCGCTGGCCACGGCGGAAAACCAGGCCTACCACGGGCAGCTCTTGGCCGCCGTGGCCGAGGCCGGGCAGACCCGCATCACCCCGCCGCGGGCCGCATGCCGGGCCAGTCGCAGGCCGCCAACCCCACCGACTATCTGCTGGCCGCCACGGCGTTGATGTGCACGGCCGGCCATTCGGCCTGGTGGAGCTTTTCCTGCGGCCCGGCGGATCGCCCGGCGTGCAGCAGAAGTACGACCGCCTGCTCGCCGCGGTGGCCGAGACGGCCGTGGCCTACGATGTTCCGTCGGGAGCTGCAAGCGCGACGCCGAGCGGGCCACGTTGTGGGGGCACTTCGATCAATTCGCGCAGCGGACCCACGGCAGCCTCGACGTGCGCCGGACCGCCTACGCCATCGCCAACGAGGGGCGCAACGTCGTCGGCTGCGACCGGCTGTGCGTCGCCGTCCGCGGCGTGGCCGCAAGTGCAAGCTGGCCGCCGTTAGCGGGCGGACGCTCGACCGCCGCTCGAAGGTCATCCGCCAACTGCAAAGGCTGATCGACTGCGTCTTCCGCACCGGCTAGCTGCCGGCTGACCTTGGTGACGAGCGCGACCTGCCGCCGCAGGTCGCCGAGCCGCTGGAGACGTACCTGGACGCGGCGAACGTCCGCCAGCTCGTCATCATGCCATTGCGAGAGCCTGTGCTGCAGGTGGCCGAGTCCCTCCACGTGGACGAGGCCCGTCACGTGGACGAGTCTCTCCGAGACTCGAAGTCCGGTTCCGGAGAGGCCGGCCACGTGCTGGCGGCCAGCTCATCGGCATGCTCGTCGCCGAACGGTTCGACTCCGACCCGTTCCCCGAGACCCTGCGGCCAGCGCGTGTCCGCGGTGGCCGGCACGGCCAGCGCCGGCCAATGCCATGAAGTATCAGAACCTGCCCTTCCTGCCGCTGCTGCGGCTGGCGGGCTGGTTCCTCGGGCCGCGGCGGCTGTCGTACGGCCTCGTCGTGCTGCTGGCCATCGCCGCGGCGGTCGGGGTCCTGCTCGTGTTTCTGCCGGCCGACTTCCGCATTGAAGCCCGTGGCGAGCTTCAGCCGCGGCAACGCTACAACGTCTTCGCACCGCACGACGGCATCGTTACCCAAGTGCTGGTGCGGCACGGCCAGCACGTTGAGGCGGCCACCAAATCTGTAGGAGGCGACTCCCGTCGCCGACCGGAGGCGCCGCTCAGGCGTCCCGATTGCGCGAAGGTAGGCGGCGACGCCTGGTCGCCGACAGGAGTCGGCTCCTACAGATGGGAGCGCCCGCGGCCTGCTCGCCGTGCTCACCAACACCGAGCTGGACTACGAGCTGAGTCGCGTCCAAGGCGAAATCCGCACCGCCGAAAAGCGGCTCCGCACGGCCGGCATCCGAATCCTGCAAGTGCAGAACCCCCGCACGGCCGCCGAAATCCAGGAGCGAGACAAGCTCGTGGCCGAGGCCGAGGAGCTGAAGAAAAGCGTCGAGTCGCTCCGCAAGCAGGTCGAAATCCTCGAGCGGCAGCAAGCCGAGATGACCGTTGCCAGGCGGCCGGCCAGGTGGTCACCTGGAACGTTGTGCAATGCTCGACCGCCGGCCCGTCCGCCAGGGCCAACGGTTGATGCAGATCGCCGATCTGCAAGGGCAGTGGGTGTCGAGGCTGGACGTGCCCGACCGGCACGTCGGCCACGTGCTGGCCGCCCAGCAGCAGTCGGGCAAGCCGCTCGAAGTAGAGTTCGTCCGGGCCACCGACCCGGAGACGACGTTCGCCGGCCGCATCGAGCGGGTGGCGGAAACGACCGACAACGACGAAGTTCACGGCCGCAGCGTGCTAGTCACGGTATCGTTCGACGATCGCACGGGGAGCCAAATCGCCGGCCTCCGCCCCGTGCGACGGTCATCGGCCGCATCACCTGCGGCGAGCGGTCGCTGGGCTACACCTGGTTCCACGACCTGATCGACGCGGTGCACACGTGGATCTGGTTTTGAACAACCGCGAATGACACGAATAACCCGGCACGGCGTAGCTACATTCCGGGCATCAGCAAAAAGACACGAAGAATTGGAGTTCGAAAGATGTGAAGGAGTGGGCTTTTCGCACGTCGGATGGAGATGTCTATTCCGTGCTCTATGATCCTGCCAATTTCCAGCCGCCGAAGCACATTCGATTTGTTGAGCGGACGCCTGACCAGGGGATCGGTCCTGACACGGAACTTTTGTGAGGGATGCAACCCTGGAGCGAGACGGACGAGGCAGAGCCTCACGAGGAGCCTGGGGACAACTTTGAATCGAGGACCTATCATGCGAATCTTCGTCCCCGCCTTGTTGGCGATCGCGCTCTTCGCGGTCACTCCGCAATTCACCCGCCGCCGAGCCCGTCAAGCTCGACTCCGTGCTGCTCACGCTCATCGAGCAAGTCGAGGTGCCGGCCCGCGAGGCGGGCGAGCTGTCGGCCAATGCATGTCGCGAGGGGCAGTTGGTCAAGGAGGGCACGCTGCTGGCCCAGATCGACGACCGCGACGCCCAGCTCGCCGCCAAGAAGGCCCAGTTCGAGCGCGACATCGCCGCCAAGGAGGCCGGCAACGACGTCCACGTCCGCTTCCACAAGAAATCCCGCGACGTGGCCGAGGCCGAGCTGCGGCGGGCCATCGAGTCGATCGAGAAGTATCGCAAGAGCGTCTCGGAGACCCTGATTGACCGCCTGCGGCTCACCGCCGAGAAAACCGGGCTGGAGGTCGAGCAGGCCGAGCTGGAGCTAGCGAAAGCCAAGCTCACCGAGCGGCTCAAGGACAACGACGTGATCGCCGAGCGGAGCATCGATTCGCCGCAAGGTCGTCTCGCCCATCGACGGCATGGTCGTGCAAATCCTCCACCGCCTGCTCGGCGAGTTCGTCGAGGCGGGGCACATGGTGCTCCGCGTGCTGCGGATCAACCGCCTGCGGGCCGAAGGGCTGCTGATGCGCCGCGACCTGCGGGGCGACCCCGTCGGCCGCCGCGTGACGCTCAACGTGATGGTGCCCGGCAGCGGCGAAACGCAGTTCGCCGGCAAGGTCGTGTTCGTCAGCCCGGAGATCAACCCGGTCAGCGGCCAAACCAAGGTCTGGGCCGAGATCGAAAACCCCGACCTGCTGCTGCGTCCGGGCCTGAACGGTGCGATGACGATCGAAGGGGAAGCGGCGAAGCCAAAGTAGTCATCTCGCTCCGCGAGATGAGAGCGACGCGTTTCCAGCCGGGTGCTATAGAGTCAGGGAAGGGGAGAATCTGCCAAAAAGGCCACTCGCGAAAAGCGAGATGACGACACAGCCCCGAAAGGGGCGAGACTCGACAGCCCAGGCCGAAGGCCTGGGTCGGGGTCGGATACGACAACCAAGCCCTGAAAGGGCGCAACCTGCGGTGCGATCACCAGTTCCGCCCTTTCAGGGCTAACACGGTTACGTTACGTCCGGACCCAGGCCTTCGGCCTGGGCTGTCGAGTTTCTTGTCGCCCCCTTCGGGGCTCACGACGGGATGAGGCCGATGTCTCAGCCACCTCAATCGCCGCAGCACACTTTCGGTCTGGGCGCGCTTTTCGAGCTGATCGCCGGGGTGGCGCTGTTCCTCGCACTCGTGACGCAGCTCGAATGGTTCGGCTGGATCATGGCCCTGACGGGGTCCTTGACGATTGCCATCGCGGACGGTGCGGCATTCGCGTGCCAGCGGCCTCGATGGATGCAGAACCTCTGGTGCTGTCTGATCGCGATCCTTGTGTTGGTGCTCATTGTGGCATTAACGCTGCCCGCTGTGAGCAGCGCGCTGGAAGGAGGGCGTCGCGTGCAATGCAGCAACAACCTCCGCCAGCTCGGGCTTGCGACTTCACAACTACCACGACACGTCCACGGGTACTTCCCGCCGGCCTACGTCGCCGACGCCGACGGCAAGCCGATGCACAGTTGGCGGGTGCTGATCCTGCCGCACTTGGAGAAGGACGCGCTGTTCAAGAATACAACTTGAACGAGCCGTGGGACGGGCCGAACAACAGCAAGCTGGCCGGCCGCATGCCCCAAATCTTCCGTTGCCCCGCCGACGACCAACTGCCTCCGGGCATGACGAGCTACTTTTGCGTCACGGGCGACGGCCTGAACGAAGCCAGGGAAGGCCCGATTGAGTCTTCCGGACATTCGCGACCTCGCCGGCAACACGCTGATGCTCGTCGAGTCGAGCTCTGCCCGCGTCAACTGGCTCGAGCCGCGCGACCTGACGATGGAGGACATCTTGGCCGGCGACAACACGGCCGAAGTCGCCGTGCCCTTGTTCGTCGCACGGCCGGACAGACCAAGGGATGTGGCGTTGGCGCCGGACTGCTTTCATGGCCACGTTCGACGCGAGCGTGCATCCCGTGCCGCCAACCTCGACGCCGAGACACTCCAAGCGCGCTGACCATCGACGGTGGCGAGATCGTGGATCTCGACGCGATTCCGGCCTGAGTGGGGGATCTCCAACGTCCTGGCCTGGCTTCTTCGTGCTGTTGGCCGCCGAGGTCGCCTTCACGGCTTCGCCGTCGTCCGCCGCCTGCGAATGGCTCGCCGCCTGCACCGCGAGGTGCGGGATGGCTGATGACCCGCGCCCGTCGCCGCCGCGTTTTTCTTTGGCCGGCCTGTTGGAGCTGATCGCCGGCGTGGGGCTGTTCCTCGCTCTGGTGACGCAGCTCGAATGGCAGGCTGCCGTGCTGCTGGCCGTGATTGGCTGGCTGATCGCGGGCTCCGTGCACGGCGGCTGTTGCCCAGCGACCGCGGCGGCTCAATGTGGGGGGCTGTGCCCGTCGTGGTCATGATGTTGCGGCTGTGCATCCTGCTGCTGCCGGCCTTTCCGCCGCTGGGAATCTTCGCGCCGGGGACGGTGCCGGAACAATTTGCGAAATCATGCCTTGGCATTTGACTTGTATCGCGAGAGCTACGGTCATTTCCCGCCGCCGTACATCGCCGACGCCAACGGCAAGCCGATGCACAGTTGGCGGGTGCTGATCCTGCCGTACATTGGAGTAGAGATCGCTGTTCGATGCCTACGACATGGAGGAGCCCTGGAACGGGCCGCACAACAGCGAGCTCGTGTCGCGGATGCCGCCGGTCTTCCGTGCCCGTCCGACGGGCACTGCCACCGGGCATGACGAGCTATTTCTGCGTCACCGGGCAGGCCGCACGAAACGGGGCAAGCGAAGCAGCTCGGCGACATCACCGACGGGCGGCCACGACGATCGCATGGTGGTCGAGCTCGGCCCGCGTCAACTGGCTGGAGCCGCGAGACCTGACGGACGCGGCTCTCGCCGGGGAGAACACCGCCGAGGCCCCAGGCGTATCGCGGTGCACGGCCGCGGAGACCGGGGCGTCCGGCGCCGGCAAGTCGGGGCTTCCATTCCGCGATGTTGGACGCGAGCGCTTTACGCTGCGGCCGACGTCGACCGCGAGACCTTACGGGCGCCGCTGACCATCGACGGCGGCGAGAAGATCGACCCGGCGGCCATCGAGGCAATCCCCTCCTCAAGCCAAGGCCCCAGTGGCGAGTCCTACGTTTGGCCCGGCGTGTGGGTGCTGCTGGGCGTCGAGGTGGCCTTCATCGTCTTCGCCATCATTCGCCGCCTGCGGCTGGCTCGTCGAATCGAGCGCGAGGTGCCACATGGCGACCTGCCCCGCCACTCCCGGGGGCGTTTCACGCTGATTGGTGCCTGGAGGTGATCGCCGGCGTGGGGCCGTTGCTCTTGCTATTCCGTGCTGGTTCAGACGTTCGTTACGGTTCGGACGGTTTGAAAACCGTCCTACTTGGTTTGCGTCGCGGCGGAGGGACGCAGCTCGATCTTCGTCGCCAGCCGCACCGATTCGCCCGGCGGCAGGATCCTCAGGGCGTTTTCCACCGGCCAGGCGTCCCCCTCGCCGAAGCGGCCCGGCACGCAGGTGTAGGGCTCGATGCAGATCGCCTCGCGGTGGCCGGGGTTGTAGACCACGCAGGCTTCGAAGGCGGCGGCGAAGCCTACCTCGAGCTCGTACACTCGGCCCGCGGATCGACGATGCGGGCGATGCACTCGCCCGACGACGCCGAGGTTAGCCCGGCGAAGACGTTGTCGAGCTGCGTCTCGGCGAAGGCGATCCCGCTCGCGAGGTTCCGTTGGTCGTCGGCCGGACGCTTGCCGGTGGGCAGCATGTCCACCAGCTCCCAGTATTCGCGGGCCGGAACGGTGATTTGGCAGCCCGCTTCGCCCTGGTTTGTAACACGATCGGCGAACACGAGCGGCACGCGAAAATACGGGTGCGTGCCCAGCCCCCAGGGGAGGGGCCGGTTATCGGGGTTCTCGACCACGATCTTGGACCGCAGAGCGTTGCCGGCCAGCTCATAAGTGACCATCAGCCGGAAGTCGGCTGGCCAGCGCTTTAGCACTTGCCGGATCGACGCGCGAAGCCTGGAACCAGCCGACCACCGAACTGGCGGAGCGGTAAATGACCTCCCACGGGCGGTTCAAGACGAAGCCGTGGATGGCGTTGCCGCGGGCGTCGCCTGGCTCCAGCTCGAAATTTCGGCCGCCGTAAGTGAAGCGCGCCTTGCCGCTCGCCCTGGAAAGGGAACAGGATGGGGATGCCGCTGCCCGAGGGCCGGCCGCCGCCCTGCTCGAAGCCCGGCGGACCAGAGAATCTCCGTCGGCCAGCCGTGATGCATCGCCTGGAAGAGCAATACGTAGGAAGTTGAAGCAGACGCGACAGAGCCATGCATTGCTTAGAAAATCCGCCAACGGACTGCCAATCCACTGCTCGGTAATCTCCGTTTGATGCGAAGTTCCGAGTTCGAGATTCATGGCAGGTCCGAAGTGGGTGTATTCCGACAGCCGATCATTCGCCGGGTTGGAGGCGTACTTCCGTATCTCGGCTGCGAACTTCCTCAAGCCCTTCACCGACCCGACAACGCGCCACTCTTTCGCAGCACGGTCTCGACCGCAGAAAAACCCCAACTCGCGCCACGCCCGGCGGGTGGCTTCCTTAGCTGCTTCACTCGACATTTCGTTACTCCTCCGATTGCAAACGACGGTTCAAGAATGACCCCGACGCCACTTCATCTTTAGAAACAATCAAAAGAGCCTGGCTAGCTTTCAAGCAACGATCGAAACATGATTACTGCATCCTGATAGGTTCCATCGTTCTTCCGCACTGCGCCGGGGATCACACCCAGTTCTTTGAAGCCAAGTTTGTCCCATAGACGGCGCGCAGCTACATTTTCAGAAAACACAAGGTTGAAGATCACGCTACGGTAGCCGAGTTGCTTGGCGTAGGCCAGCATCGTGGCACCCAAGAGCCAACCCAGGCCTTTGTTGCGCCAGTCTGGTGCAACGATGAAGCCGGCATTCGCCACTTGTCTTGCCCGCCCAGGCCAATTCGGCTTGAGATAGAATGCCCCTGCCATGCCCGCCGCACCGGCCCGGTCCGGCACATAGGCCGCCACTGTGCTCTTGCCGCGGAACCAATAGTCCATGAAGTCATCCTGCTCCGGAAACCGGTCATGCGGGTACGATGTCCCCTCTTCGACAATAATCCGGTAGAGGCCTCGTAGGGGCTCGACATCCTGCTGATCGGCCAACACCAGCTGAACAGGCGTACCGTCTTTGAGTTTCGCGTCGACAGGAAAGGTGAGACTCATATTACTCGCCCGCATTATTCACGAAAACTTCTACTGCAACCGCCGATACGCCGCTACGACAAGCCTGACGGCGGACGGGCTCGCCGCTCAGTCGGTCAACATACTGTCTCAGGTATGCCTCCCTCCCTCACGGCTTCGCGCGCCCGTCTCGCTTGGCATCTCAGCGGTTCCGTCACGAACTCTCGTGAATAGTGCGGGCCCGCCTTCGCCCTCCATGAATTCAATGTGTCAGTCTCCATATTTATTCCGAGTTGAAGATGGTTCCTGGCACCGTAGTTCATGGATTATCACAGCCAACGAGGCGCTCCTCGATTGCCAACGGCGATTGGAAAACCTCCCCGACCTGCATTGTGCCTCAGTTGAGACACTGGTGCGAAGGCGTTTTTGTCGGAATTAGCCGGCTAAGGGTTGTGCTGTGCGACCGGCAAGGCGCTGCTGATGCCTGGAGTGACGGCGCCACGTCAGTGGAGATGTCCGATCGCCTTGTCGAGCAGCGCCTTCGCCTGGTCATTGGTGAGCACTTTGGTGGGGCTCATGAACGTGATAGAAAGAGCCTGGCTCTTTGCCCCGCCGGCACAGGTGGACATCGGTAGGCCATCCTTGGCAGAGGCAGGGGGTGTAAAGGTCGAGCACCAGGCATGAGGAAAATCCTTTGCTACCTCCTTGTAGTTTGCCTTCCTGAGGGCGTCGGTTCCCACGTTGTTTTTGGACATCGTGATCAGTTTGGCGATGTCTTCATCAGTGACAGGGCCTGTGAACCAGCTGATAGTGATTTGGCCCCGGTGGGAAGGGACAGCATACAAGCAGCCGAGCACCTTCATGCTCCTGTTCGGATCTGCTGGAACGTCATCAAAGTGTATCGGTTGGGTCACGCCCATTTTCCCACCGGTCACGACCTCGATGTCGCTCGACGTCAGGAGTGAGCACGCAGATGATTGTTCCGCGGCGGCGGGCGAGGTGAACAGGGCGATCAGACTCAACACGAGGCTGAATAGCAGCATGAGAGCCTCCTCGGTGTGATGTGAAGGACCGGCCGTCGTGACCCTCGGTGTTCGGTCGGCACTATAGCACCAGCCGGGAGTGATTTATATCAGTCCTGCGGCCTGACTATTGACTATGCTGGAGCCTCAAATGGTCCTTGGAACCATTTTCTTGTTTTCCACCATCAGCGCATGGTTAGGCCTGCTCATCGAGTTGTTTGAGCGATTTTCCATCCTTGGTTTTCCACGCGGTAAGCCCGTTTGCGCTCCCACCGTGTATAACAACCGCCGCCGCAGATGGGGTAGAAAACTCCGCATCCTTGGTGAAGACCAAGAAGTCATCTTTTTCGATGAGCGTGCCATCGGTGATGAGTTGGTTGCGCTGGGCTACGACATAGGGATAACTCTCGGCCGATGGGCGCTCCTCCAAGACGGCGGTGGAGCCGTGAAATATAACAAAGCCGTTCGCGGTCCGCTGGCCTCGCGCCTCGGCTCTCTTGATGCGACAGAAGAGCACGCCGCCGGGCTGAGCTTTCGCGGCGGGTTGGGTGATCGGCGCGAGAATGTCGGAGCCGAGTACGGGAAGGAGCTGCCGAATGCGCGCTAGAAAGACTTCCATGTCCTCGCGGTCAGACTCGGGAAGCTTCGAGCTGCCAGCCTGATTCTGTTCTAGCGTGAACCTGCCTATCTGAGCGGCCTCAATCAGGAGCCGGCGCTCGAGATACCTCACATGTGCCTTAGTAAGATTTTCGTCCTTGCTGACGAAAACGATGGCCGAAACCCAAAACTCCTTTGTCTTGTGTTGCTTTAATCGATCACGAATAACCTCCGCTTCGCCGATGTACGCGCGGGCTGCGTTGGTAAGAGTGTCGTTGACAATGAGGATATAGACGCCGGCCTTTTCGAGTTCCTCGCGAGCTAGAAGTTCAACTAGTTCGGTGCGGGGCGCGGCGACAGCTTTTCCAGACCAGTTAGAGATTTCGGCCATGCGTAGGCTCTTCGCGTCTCCGCGTGGAAGGAAGAGCTTGATAGTGGCAGATGTCATGTGTGCGCTATAGGCCTAACTAATGCATCTGCTGCGAACTGCCCCGGTATCAATCAAGGCAGCCTCAGCAATCTGTTGCGGGCAAGTCTACTGCAACTGCCTGCGCTTATCCACACACCTGTAGGTCGTCTATCTTTCCCAAAAGGGAATAGCCAGGTTGCCCTTTACTGCGCGCGTCGAACAACCACGTCATATCTTCTCTACCCCTAAGGGCCTGGCAGAGAGCGGAGCAACTTTGCCGGAGGAGCGGGGCCCAATCGAGACTCAGCCAGGAAGGAAAACGGAAACTGACCGAGTCCGCGAGGGAATTTCTGAAGGCTTCCGCCTGGCTGAGTCCGATAGGGTCGCTCTGGGAGGTGAGGGCGCGACCGCTCTCTGCCAGGCCCTCTTCTTTCTTGCGGGTCCATCCCCGCATCCCATGATGGAGTTCATCTCCCCGCATCGACCGCGCCTCTCCCCTTTCTTCTAAACCCCTGAATATTCCTCACTTCTCTTCAAACTTCTTCCCCCTCATTCAGCGGCACTCCGGTTGCTCAAGCATCTGACCGTCGGCGGACGGAACAGACGGCTGGAAAGGGGGTGAAGCAGGATCGAGGCCATCGTCAGGTGCCGAAGCAGCCAACGCTCATAAACACGACCTTCAATCAGTAACCGTACAAGGAGATGCCATCATGCAGAAGCCATCATCGTCAGTATCGTCAGGAAACATATCCCCTGCCGTCGTGGGACCGGATAAGGGAACGAAGGAGGTCTATGTTCTCGGCGGGCTGGTCCTGAGTCTTGCCATCGTCATCGCAGCCTTCTGGTACTACTCGGGACAGGACCAGTCCTTCGCCACGAAAACGCCGATCGACACCCTGACCGGCGCACAGGTCACGAACGTCCTGAAGAGCACCAGCCCGATCGTCGAGCAAGTCGTGCACAACCAGATCGTTCCCGCCTCCAACTACAAATCCGACAGCATCCACACCGACATCTACTTCGAGGTGGGCCGCAAGGGCCTCACCGACGACGCGAAGGCGATCCTCGCCACGCAAGCCGACTTGGCGAAGAACGATCCCGATCTCGGCATTCTCGTGCAGGGCTATACCGACCAACAAGGTTCAGCCAGCTACAACAAGAAGTTGGGCCTCATGCGAGGTGAGAAAGTGAAAGAGTATCTGGTCGGCCTGGGTGTCTCCGATCAGGTCATCAAGGTGGTGAGCCTGGGCAAGGATGGCGTGCTCTGTCTCGATACCAGCGACGTCTGCCGGAATATGAATCGACGGGTCCACTTGGAAATGCGCAAGATCGGTCAGGAACACATGGTTCTTCCCACGGTGGCCGCGGAGCCGAAGACCGCCGACCCAATCCAGTCGGCTGATGAGCAGAACAGCAATTCGGAGCATCACGACTCGCTCGCGGACAATCTCCTCCCTTCCCTTGCCGATCCCTCGGCAACCGTTCCGTCCCCACTGACGACAGATCCGGCTTCCGGCAGCTAACCGGAACTTTGTCAGACCCTGGCGGAGACGACCTGCTCCGCCAGGGCGCGGTCAGTTGGTAGAGGCATCTCCACTGCCCAGGGATAGACAAACGACGAGGCTCACATGACACAACGGACTGCTCACACAACCAATGCTATGCCGTTGAGGTTCTCAGCTCCGGCGGGTCGCTACGGTATGTGCTGTTGGCACAGGCGGATGCCCCTAGGCTGAATGAACTGCTTCGTTGAGTTCGCCTTGTATGACTTCGAGCAATTCCTCCAAATCCACCGGCTTTCGTAAAACACTGGAGACCCCCAACATGCGCGCTTCGTCGGCAATGGCCAAGGTTCCATCCCCGCTGGTGATCGCGGTGATCTTGGCATGGGGAAACTCTCGTTGAACTTCCTCGATGAATACGAGCCCGTCATTCTTTGGCATTATCAGATCCGTGAGGATGAGATCGGTCCGGTGAGACTGGTACTGAGCCAACGCGTCAGCCCCATCGCAGGCCTCGATCACTCCATGCCCTGCCTCTTCCAGAATCGATCGCAGCAGATGCCTGACAATGCGCTCGTCCTCAACCAGCAGAATCGTCGCCATGTCAGCCCCCTTACTCTTCCCATGCGGAGATGTCTCCATCACTCCATCATGCGCTCGGTAGGAGGAAGTAGGACTTCCCGAACCGCATCTACGAGCTCGTATAAGCAAAATGGCTTGCGCAACGTTCGTTGAGCTCCGAGTGTTCCGGCATCATCGAGGAAATCCAGAACCCCGATCCCCCCAGTGATCGCAATGATTCTGACGCCCGCATCCAGGCGTTTCAGCTCTCTGATCAACGCCATCCCGTCCATTACCGGCATCAGGATATCCGTCACAACCACCTCGCACGGGATTCGTGTGTACTGCTCAAGCCCATCTCTTCCGTTCCAGGCCTCCGTGACCACATGCCCGGCCATTTCGAGGGCATGGCGCAAGAGCGTTCTCACATCGCTATCATCTTCAACCAGTAGAATGGATGCCATCTCCGCCTCCGCCTCCTTCACTCTCTTTGCACTCATCTCTCGCCACCTCGCCGCGCCATTACGCGATGATCGGCCTTGCGACAGGGCCTTTCTCGCGCCTACGGCTTCTTCAGGAATACCTTCTCGCATTTGTTCGCTAATAGGTCGGCAGCAAAGGGCTTTGCGATGCAGTCGCTCGCTCCGCTCTCGATCGCCGCTTGAAACGCACTGGAGTGAATCGCCGTGGACATCACGATCACTGGAATCTCAGGGTGTCGTATCTGCAAGTCCTCCAATACTGCGATGCCGTCCAGGACAGGGAGAAACAGTTCCAGCAGCACCCCGTCGATAGAGGCCAGGCGCGCCTCTCGCTCGATCCGTGAGAGACCCGCATGGCCGTTCGATTCGGTGACCACCTCAAATCCCATCGCCTCAAGCCGGTGCCACAATAGGACGCGGATATCCACATCGTCATCGATCACGAGAATGCGTTTCCGCTTCATACGCCTCCGGTTCGATATCGGCCTGATGCGCCGGGGCTCCGCCTCCTCGGGACAGTTCATCGTCCAACTCTCATCTCTCGTTGGTACGCAGGCATCATCTGTATCCCGATACCTGAGACCACGCGAACCGCTCCCCCTCCCTCCGACTCCCTCTTCGCTCGTCGCTTCTCAGCCCGTTCCATCAGCATCCACGAGGCCACCAGGATCAGCGTCAGAACGAGAACCGATTGCGTCGCCATCGTGATGAGATCCATAAGGATGTCGTGTGTCAGCATCATGTCGCTCCTTTCTGTGATACGCCTGGGATCCGAAGGCCATCAGGATGTGATGGCTGCATGCGGCGCCGAAGCATGCTCGATTGTCTTGAAATCAGTGTAGGTCGGGAGCGGAGGAGAAGGTACTGGACAGATCCCTAGGGTCGGGGAGAGATAACCCTAGGGCAGAAGAGGGCACGCGAAGGGGGCATCGAACCGCGCTATGGTGGGATCAACCCGTGGGCGATGGCGTACTTGGTTAATTCCGCTGTCGTGTGGAGATTCAGCTGATCCATGATCTGTCCTTTGTGATACTCCACCGTCTTGGCCGAGACGTTGAGGATCGTGGCAATCTCTTTGACCGCCCGGCCTTCCGCGACAAGCTGGAGAACCTCCCGCTGGCGCGGCGTCAGCACGTCACGTTGAGGAGAAACATTGGAGGCACCTTCGAGGATCGAGCGCACGAGATCTTTGGTAATGAGGGACGTGATGTAGTACTGTCCGTTCGACACCGCTTGAATCGCCTGGAGCAGTTCAGTGCCGGCCGATCGTTTCATCAAGAAACCGGACGCGCCGGCAGCGAAGGCCTCCCTCACATAGGCTACGTCGGCATGCATTGTCAGGAAGATAATCTTGACGTCGGGCATCTCCTTTTTCAGCCGGCGCGCCGCGTCCAAACCATTCAGCCAGGGCATCGAGATGTCCATCGTGATGATGTCCGGCTTCAGTTTGGGCGCCACCTCGAGGAGCGTTCGCCCGTCCTCCACCATGCCCACGACCTCGCACTGGTCTTCGATCAGCCGCTTGAATCCTTCGAGCACCATGACGTGGTCATCAACCAGCAACACCCGCAATTTCTTCATGCCGCCCCCTTCGCCAGCGGCACCGTCACCGCAACCTGAGTCCCATGCCCCGGTTGGGACGTGATCTGGCAGGTCCCGTTCACCATATGGACACGCTCGTGCATGCTCACCAACCCCAGACTCGTGCGGGAATCACTGATTCGCTCCGCATCGAAACCCCTGCCATCGTCTCTGACCGACAATGTGATGCAATCTTCTCCTCCTGCCAACTCCACTTCAACCTGAGAAGCGCCTGCGTGTTTCACTACATTGGCCAGACCTTCTTGAGCGACCCGGTAGAGACAGGTCGCGACTTCCTGAGGCAGCGCCTCCGGCACCTTGCGAGGGGTGAAGATTGCTTTGATGCCCGAGTGGGCTGCCACATCGTCCACCAATCGCTGCAACGCCACAGGCAATCCCAAATCATCGAGGACCGAGGGATGGAATTGATAAGCAAGGTGGCGCACGTCATCCGACAGCTCGACGACCCGATCATGGATCGCCCGTAGGGCTCGACCGGACTGTTCGGGCGAAGACGATAACCGTTGCTCCAATACCTCGACTTCGACCGCTAACATTGCCAGCCGCTGATTGATGTCGTCGTGCAGCTCGCGCGATATACGACGGCGTTCCTCCTCTTGAACAACCAGCAACCGGTCAGCCAACGCCCTGAGTTCTCCCCGGCTGTGCTCGATCACCCGACGACTGACCTCCAGAGATTCTTGCGCCTGCTTGCGTTCCATCACTTCAATCGACAAGGCCCTATTGGAGGCCACGAGGTCCCTGGTTCGTTCCTGAACTCGCGTCTCCAGCTGCTCCTGAGCAAGCCGCTGTGCATCAAAGGTCTTAATGTGTTCGAAGTAAAACAGGACTGGAACCCACATCACGAAGATACTGATCAGGAGATTCGTGACTGCAGTCCAGCGGGGCATGCCCGGTAATGTCGGGCTATAGAACGAAGCCACCAAGATTAGAACGGTGCAGAGACTCGCCACCGCCAGACACAGCCGCCTGTGGGGGGACCAGAACGAAAACAGCACCACAATACTGTAGAGCACCCCGTTGGCCACTCCGAATGGCGAGCGCAGATCAAGGGCAAACAATACCCCGGTAAGGAGAAGGATGAATGAGATGAGCAGGAATTCCCATCGGCCTGGTGGAACCGTCATACAGGGGCCTCGCTTGACGCATTATCGGGAGCGCAGACGAGATATGCAAGAAGGGGGATCTAGAACAGATTCGTGCCGGCGGACTGCGTGTGCCAGCAGGATCAGCCGGCGATAGCGACGAGCGATATGGCGGGTGCGAAGAAAGCTCGCAAACAACTCTTTCAACCGGGCGAGGTTCATTAGTTGTCCTCCACCGCCAGTCTGGTCACGACTGGACCTCGAACAACATCCATCCTCCTATAACCACAAATCCCATTCCGGCCACGAGTTTTAAGACCTTCGGGGAGACGACCGTGGAAAGTTGCCCGCCGATCAGCACAGCGAGCAAGCTGGACAGGGCACGCGCACCGGCGGAGGCACAAAAGACTCCCACCCGACTCACCTGTGGGTCGGCGGCGAACAGCAAGGTGGCCAACTGGGTCTTATCCCCCAACTCCGCGAAAAACACAGTGACAAAGATGGACCACAGCGACATGGTTTTTCTCCTTCTCATCGTTGAGTATATTCGTTAAGCCAATGTTGTTGGTTCTTCGCACGGCCTTCGCGCGGTCCCAAGAGCCGTTTTCTGATGTTTGTCGTTACTCGCCCTACGGGTGCTGTGCTCCCGCAAATCTTAGTTTGGGCACATCGAAGGCAAACCGAAGTTGCACAGCGACATACTGCTGAATCAAAGTGCCTGGGCGGTCCAACGCGAGATCCTGTTCCCGATACACACTCAATTCATACTGGTCATTCCAGCGAAACGCGAGGCCCACAATCCAATCGAGCTCAGTTGGGGCGACCTTACTGCTTGCCTCTCGATCGGTGAACATATTCACATCGCCATACAGAACGACCTTGTTCTTGTACAGATCGACATCCGCATGCGCGACATACCGCAACAGTGCCCTTCCGGTATTATCGGGACGTGCAAAATAATTGCTGTTGTAAAATAACCATCCTGCACCCATATAGGCATTGATGTTCTGATTTGGGAACTTGCTCTGCCACCAACTCCAATCCTTCGTCGCCTCAAATCGAGCAGTTGCCAGGACATCGGCATAGATTTGTTTGAGACCGCTCCTGTCGAGCGGCGCATCGCGTTCGAATTGGATCCGCCAGCCCCACCGGTCGATCAGTCCAGTGAAGGCAGCGGTGCCATCCCATTCGCTCAGTACGATCCATCCATTTGTTCGATCTGAGAAGAAGTTTTGATCGGTGTAGAAGGTCAGGTACTGCTTGTAGAGATCGGTCTCCAGATGAAGCATGTATCGGAGGCCGACCAAGCCTGTGTTGTCAGGACGAGCAGCGAAGGTCGGGTTATGCACAAACACTCCCGAGAGGAGGTAGCCCCCGAATAGGGTTTCTTCGGCTTCTCGTGCCGCCGCGTCGTCCGGCTGTTCCATCGACGGCAATGGACGGCCGTACTTCTCCAACGCAAGGGACAAGGAAGGTGAGGCCAGGAGGCCGATGACGCTCAGAGCCAAGCAACCTAACGCGTGCCGCAGGCTGGTGATCTGAGCGCAGTCCACACTCTGCTGTGTTCCTGTTCGAGTGACCAGACGGATCCGCCCAACAACGAGGCAAGACCCTATGTAGCTGACTAATGAGAAGCGTCATGACTCTGCTCCGTTCTCTCGGTCCGCACGGACCGGGCCGGAGCCGTCATCACGCTCGTTGGATTAGGCCACGAGAGAAGAGGCGACCCTAGGGGCTCGGTGTCCGTCCGAGGACATTGGATGTAAGTTGGCTATGTGAGATGGGCTACTACTACCACCTGCATCCATGTCTCTCCTCCCCTGCCAATATGATTGCCGAGTATCTGTACGCGGTCGCGATAGCAGCGTTCAATCAACAGAACGCTGAGGCCTTCTACCTCAGTGAACAAGATGTGTCAATCAGAAAGTTCGATCCTGATGGCCCAAGATCGACAGAACCGTCTTTATTGAACACACGTGCGAAAAATCTCCTCGCAGTGATCCGCAGCGTCAACCGATGCGGGCACCGACCGATACTCCACCCCCACGACGCGATCATCTGCCAGGAGGAGGTACGCCCAGCACCCGTGATGAACTCCTGACTCCACTGGTTTTGGAGGAGTACAGAGGATTCTTCAAACATGGGTGCTTCCTTGTAGTATTTCAACACGGTTCCCTCGGCCGTCGTTGTTTCCTCAAGAGCGGTTGCCTGCGCAAGAGACGAGTTCTTGTTTGCTTTTGCCAATCAGAGGCTTTTTGGATGGGGGATGGTGCCAATCGGCTGAGACGCAGCACAGCCGATGAGCCAGACAAAGCCAACCATGATGAAGGATTCTAAGATGAGAAATGGTGCGCCGGAACTCAACGAAGGCATTCTCATATGGGCGTTGTATATCAGAGGATAGTTCTAAAGCTCAAGCATCACTGAAATTGGATCGTAACTCCGGGATCGACTTATTTTACAGGGGACGGGATAGGACCCTCTGACTTCCACCATGTTAGGGGAATGTGAGCAAGACGATTTTGAAAAGGCTCGGTGTTTCAAATGGTTTCCCCGTTTCTTATTGGAATACCGAGACTTAGGAACATTCCAGCAACTCTACTAATTTCAGAGGTTCTCATGGACTCAAACAGCTTTCAGCACACGCTCATGGGGGGAACCACTCGGTTGAGACTTTCGAGGGAATAATAAGCATCTTTCATCCTCATCCTGTCTGTTGATCCTTTCCTCGTTGGACATTGCTCCCTGACGGAGAGGACCCTCTCTGCTATCCATCTGCACTACTTGTATGATATTTCAATATGCTCATCGACGTTGAAAACAAGCGCTGCAGCAAAGGATAGTAATTGGTGGTCATTCAAGCTCCCTCTCAGATCCACGAGTCTCTGCACAAGCGGGATTTCGCTGCACTCCGTCAGGCCCTCAAGAATTGGAGTCCCTCCGCCGTGGTACGGGCTATCGATGGTCTATCGATAGAAGACCAAATGGTTGTGCTGCGCATCCTTCCTCGGGATCTCACTGCAGAGGTCTTCGAGCATTTGGAGTTACACGGCCAAGAACAATTGCTGAAGGCGATGGGACGAGAGGAGTCGGCCGGATTGCTGAACAACATGGCGCCGGATGACCGCACCTTACTGCTTGAAGAGTTGCCGGCAAACATGACCAAGCAACTGCTGGCGCAACTGACACCAGAAGAACGAGCCATCGCGGTCTCTCTCCTCGGCTATCCGGAACGCAGTATCGGCCGCCTCATGACACCGGATTATATCGCGGTGAAACAAGAGTGGTCCTTGCAGCACACTTTAGATTACATCAGGGATCATGGACAGGACAGTGAAACACTCTCGTTGGTGTATGTGGTGAATGAACAGGGTGTGCTGATTGATGACATTCGCCTCCGTTCGTTGCTCCTGGCTCCGCCGCAGCTTACCATGGCGAACTTGATGGACCATCAGTTTGTGGCGCTCAAAGCCATGGATGCTCAAGAGACTGCGATCGCGGTATTTGAACGGGAACACCGCACCGCTCTGCCGGTTACCGACTCGTCAGGCATTTTGATCGGCATTGTCACGATCGATGACGTCCTCCGCGTCGCGGAAGCAGAGGCGACAGAAGATATCCAAAAGATCGGCGGTACGGCGGCACTCCATGAACCCTATATCCTCATCGGCTTACGACGGATGATCTCCAAGCGTGCGGGATGGCTGGTCGTGCTGTTCCTCGGCGAATTGTTTACCGCGACGGCGATGGGGTTTTTTGAGAAGGAGATCGAAAAGGCCGTCGTGCTGGCTCTTTTTGTCCCGCTCATCATCTCAAGCGGAGGAAATTCAGGGTCGCAAGCCTCGACCCTGGTCGTCCGAGCCCTGGCCATCGGGGAGATCGGATTGCGCGACTGGTGGCGTGTGATTCGACGGGAGTTCATCACCGGCTTGGCGCTGGGTTCGATCCTCGGGACGATCGGGTTTTTGCGCATCGCCTTGTGGTCCTTCTTCGGTGACCTGTATGGGCCGCACTGGCTGCTGGTTGCTCTGACCGTCGCGATTTCGTTAGTGGGCGTGGTGATGTGGGGGGCACTGAGCGGCTCACTGTTGCCGTTTATCTTGCGGCGGCTCGGTTTCGACCCAGCGGTGTCGTCCGCTCCATTTGTCGCGACGATTGTCGATGTGACGGGGTTGGTGATTTATTTCAGTGTTGCGTATCTGATAATGCGCGGGACTTTGCTGTAAGGCTCCCAACAGTTCTGCGCCTTGCGGCCCAGTTGGCTGGATCGCTGCCGGCTGCGCAACTTCCACAATCTGAGCAGTATAGGATGGACACTCCAACGGCAAGGACAAGCACGACTGCTTTCCTGGAGGGCCTCCACAGACTATTACATGCCCGCTGACTGGCTACGAATGCGGGAAGCACTTCTGCATGCACGCCGGACAGAGCCCGCCATTGAACTGTATGCCGGAGTGTTCCGTGATAAACGTGTCCAGGTCGTACCATTCCCCCGAGACGTCCGGCACCCGCTTACACCAGGCGCAGAGATTGATGACTCCAGGCGCACGCGCCACAGCCTGCCGCAGTTCGCTTCGGATGCTTTCGAAGCCGCGATCCGGTCGTTCCAGCTCCTGCGCATCGTGAAAGACTAACACCGACCCGATGACGACACCCGCATCATCGATGACCGGCGCGGTGCTGCCTGCAACCGGTCTGGTTGTGCCGTCTTTCGCACGAAATGTTATACGGTCGAGCCGGACGATCCGGCACTCCATCATGGCCTTCATCACCGGATTTTCGAAGACCGGCACGGGGCCGTCCTCTTGGAACGAGAGCATGGTTGTCAATTCAGCCCCTATCGCATCTTGCTGGAGCCAGCCGGTCAGCGCCTCAGCTGCCTGACTCATATAGGTCAAGCGCCCGCCACGGTTGGTCGTGATCATGGCATCACTCATACACCGCACGGTCGTCACCAACCACCGCAAGCTTTCTTTGAGGTGGCGGTCGATCTGTGCCCGGTGCAGCGCTAGTTCGATGGCGGGCCGCAGCTCGTTCGGATGGAAGGGCTTGAGCATATAGCCTGCCGGCGACGTGGTTCTTGCCCGCTCGAGTGTCGAGTCGTCCGCGTAAGCCGTCAGAAAGATCACCGGCACATCGAACTGCCGGTTGATTTGCCGCACCGTCTCCACCCCGTCCATCTGCCCCCTGAGCACAATATCCATGAGGATCAAGTCCGGATGAATCTCCTTGGTCTTGCGGATCGCCTCCTCACCCGAGGTCGCCGTCGTCGGCACGTCATACCCCAGGCGGGTCAGACTTTGCTGAATATCCCTCGCCACGATGGTTTCATCTTCCACAACAAGGATTCTTGCTGGTACCATGGCGTCACATCCTTTCTTGGTAGTGCAATTGGTGGAACTCGATTCGCCATGCAGTCCCCGGGCCGCTTTGCAGTTCGACCGTGCCTTCCAGTTTCTCTACGAGCAAGTGAACGAGTTCCAACCCCAGCGAGCCCGGGTTGCGCTGCGCGCCGTCTTTTGAAAGGCCAACCCCATCGTCATTCACTTGCATCAGATAGGCGCCCTCGTCCTGCGCCTGCAGCTTGATCTGGATGCGCCCTCCCGTCCCCGCCGGATACGCATGTTTCAGAGAATTCGACAACAGTTCCTCGACAATCATCCCGCACGTCATACCCGTATCGATATCGAACGTGAGATCCTCCACCAGCAGGTCTAGCCCAATGAATTTGGGATCGACCCCATAGGACCGGAACACATGGCCCGCCAGTGTACGAAGGTAGTCCGCCATTCTGATGCACGACAGGTCGTTGGACCGGTGCAAGGTTTCGTGCAACAGCGCGATCGAGGCAATCCTGGTTTGACACTCTCTGAACAGCTGGACGACCTGCGGGTCTTTGATCGAGGCCACCTGGAGATTCAGCAAGCTGGAAATCACTTGCAGATTGTTTTTTACCCGATGATGGACCTCGCGCAATAGACTCTCTTTTTCTTTGACCGTCTTACGGAGCTGGTCCTCCAGATTCTTCCGTTCAGATAGATCAATACAGACGCCGATGTAGCCGGCGAACTTGCGGGAGGGAAACCGGCGCGGCACCGCTTTAGCAAGAAACCAGCTATACTGCCCATTAGCTTTGCGCAGGCGGTATTCCATCTCGAAGGGCTCGCGCCGGTCGAAGGCCTCTCCATACGTCTTCAGAACCCTGGCGAAGTCCTCCGGATGCAGACCCTCCGCCCAGCCGTTCCCCAGTTCCTGCTCCATCGTCCGGCCGGTATAGTCCAACCAGCCCTTGTTGAAGTAGGTGCGCAATTTGTCCGGGCCCGCCATCCAGATCAGGGCCGGTACAGTGTCCGCCATCGTATGGAACCGTTGCTCGCTTTCCCGCATCACCTCCTCCGCCCGCTTGCGCTCGGTGATGTCCAGTAGCGCCGTCCGCCAATGGGTGATAGGCCCCGGCTCATTGTGCACCGCAAGGCTCTCGAAATAGACCCAGCGCGCAGTGCCAGTCTCCTCCCGGAGCTGCACCTCACAGATTTGTCGCGTGCCCGTCTTCAAAGCATCCTGATAATGCCGGGTGAAGGTGTCCTGATCGTCCCGTGCAATGAAGGGCGCGAGTGGTCGTCCGATCAGCTCCTTCCGGTTGATGCCGAGCAGCATCCCGACCCTCAAATTGGCTTCTACAATCGTACCGTACGTATCCAGCGTGAGATGGCCGGCCAGCGAAAAATTATACAGATCCTCATAGCTGGCGCGCGCCGCTTCGAGTTCCACCTGGGTCCGGCGCAGCTCCTCGTTTTGCATCTCCAGCTCGATCTGATGGACCTGCAGCTGATGCACCAACCGTTGCACGTTCTTGACCGGCATGGCCGCGACGTCGTGCTTGGTCACTCGGAGCCGCGTTTCCGACTGCCGTAGAATTTTTGCTGGTACCATGGCGTCACATCCCTTCTTGGTAGTCCAATTGGTGGAATTCGATTCGCCATTCTCCCATGCGCCCCCCGATCTGCTGCTCGATGCCTGCATGGGCAACGCGTAGGCTATGCTCATCCAGTACTCGCCGCATGCAGAGGATGGCGGTCACCCAGATCAGGACCACGGCGAAGAACCTGTTGCAGCGCACGATCCAAGCTGGGACCGAGGACGGAGCCCCTTGAAGATCGATCAAGGTCAGGAAAGAGACGATGGAGGCGGTGAGGAGGATCGCTCGATATCGGGGAATCCACGAGGAGACGAGCACCGGTACCACGGACAACATCAGCACAGCAATGCCCAGGGGCAGCCACCAATCAACGGCGCGGATTCCGCCGCTCAGGGCTGCCGGCATCCCACAGATTCGGAAACTGGACTGCCCGTTATTCATGGGACGGGCCCCACTGTTCGCCTTTTTTGATTATTCTCCTCACCTTATTATTGAGCAAGGATTTTGCCATTTTGCGTCATAATGTATTCATCCGACATCGCAAAGATCCTAGATCTCCGTTTCCATCATCTTCGCCATGTCGAGCTCAGCGGCTAGAGTTTGTCGGATCTTGCTCCCACCCCTTTGGTATTTGGGACTCCTCCCCGATTTGCATCACGGGGACAAGAAAAAGAACCACCCAGTTCGCATAAGAGGGTACCGGGCATGGAACCCGCCTGTTAGTGCTGACCTAAAAAGGAGGGGGGGGTAGTCAGCGCCACATGGAATTCTTCTCCTGCGACTCAGAGACAGGGAGGCCCTGAGAGTCTCCTGGCGCGACTGTTCAAGGGTGTCCACTGATTGATGGGCAATGAATACAGCAGTACGTGTCAACGTGCAGATAGTGAAGGTGGATCGAGATGCGGCCCAACGATAAATTTCATGGAATGACACCTCAATTCGATTACAAGGTCCCTAAAAACCCTCGTGGCATCGTAGTTGCTCATACGTATCACCATGTGTCGAGGTACTACCGGCGGACCCTCTCAAGGCTCTTGAAGGAATGCAGATGGGGCTATCGCGGATATGGCGACGATGGCGGAATTTTCTGCGATGGAAGAAAGCAACCACGCCCATGCTGCTCAATACTGACACGGGGGAGTTAATCCCATTCTCCAGCCACACCACCCCCCCGGTAGGGAAGTGGATGCTTCGCCGTCCACTCACGCTGCCTGGGAGTACGCTGACTCTCTTCCTCGAAGCTCCGCTCGTTCCAGGTGGCCTCGCTGTGCGGCATAGTGCAGGGGCCTCCAACCCGCCATGCCATCAGGTCGGACGCCAGCACAATATAGGTGCCTTGCTCCCTCACCCGCCCCCGCAGCAGTCCGTTTAGTTTTATCCCTTCGGCAGCCGCCCCTTGCGCCACTCCCACGGCGGGATAGGAACTGGATCAACCCACAACCCTCTCTTGGCCTCTCGCGCCTCATTCTCCAACCCTTCAAGTACCGTATCCCCTGGCGCATACTTCCTGTACCACCAGCACCAGCCTTCTTTGACCAGCGTGTGGTTGACGTTGGACTTGACGGAGTCAGTGAATCGGTTGAAACTGTGACGGCATCACGCACGTTCTGAATCGGGACAGGAACGGTGTGCGGAGTCCAACAGATTCACTGAGCCCGGGACTTACCCCTTCGCACACATAATAGGCACATGAAAAACCTTTTCGTTGTCATCTTCTTCCTATCTTTTATCTCTTCGACGTTTGCCGAGACCTTCAGCATCGCTTCTGTCAAAGGGGATTATGGGTTTCGGCTTGAGGGACACGATGGTGATTACTGGCATGTTGGGACAGGTGTAGTCAATTTTAGCGGCATTCCGACAATTGATCCCGATTTAGAGGTTCCCGTTGGTCAATTCAATGGCGTTTTCACCCGTCAGATGATGTCCGGCAGCTGTAAGGAAAGAGTGAAAGGCATGTATCGAGTTTTTTCAGATCGTACAGGGTATCTCTCTGGAAGCTGGAAAAGCTTTGAGGACTTTGTTGAAAATGGGCTAAACAATTGTTCCAGTATGGTCGGTGTTTTTAATTTTAAATTCGTAGTGGTGAACCAACATAAAACACTTGAAGCCTCTGATTACGGAAACACACATTTCTCAGGCACGTTTACCCTTCAGTAATCGCTAGACTTAGTCGAGCGGCAGTTCTGAGCTATTTCGCGGCAATCTCCCACATGTTGGAGATGGTGGCTTCCTCCATGGACATGGTGTCGCGTTTGGGGCGGGCTCTGCTGTTCATGTCACTCGCTCTCACAACACGATAAACTAATGAGGAAAATGGGATAACTGCGTGAATCATCCAAGGGGAGTGCCATTCCTTCTACGTTTTCAGAGCAACAGTTGATCAAACTGGTTATCTTTCCAGACTTGTTTCTCGTGAAGGTCGCTGTGACCTGGGTTAAAGTCAAAAAGCGTGGGAGATGCCCAGGTTGCCACATGATTTAATAGCTTTGTTGAATCGGGTAGCGTTCGGCCTTCACCTCTGCGATGACCCACCCAAGCACCTCCAATCTGTATTTTGTCGCCATGTGAGTAAACGTTGTGCAACATGTCAATACTTGACACCAGGTTGGGAGTGTACTTGGTGTCAATCGGTGTACCCAGCAATACAAGGCGATCGATGACTGCGCCTCTTCGTGAAGCTTGCAAGGCTACGTTTCCGCCATGGCTATGTGCAACGACAGTGAGGTGGTTGGTAGGATGGGCCTTTATCCAACCAACCAAATTTGTGGCTGCCACGTCTCGCGACAATTCATCGAGGTAGCCGTTCCATGAAAATGGATCTGGCCCCTTATACACAGTCCCAACGATTGAGTTAAGAAAGGCGGTGAAATCAGACCCCCACCTCCACCATGTTTCATATGCTGCACCCGTTCCATGAATCACGATTAGCATCGCCTGAGAGGGAGCACCAGGAGCTGAAAATGGAGGCATGGGATTAATCCCAGGAGCTGATGGTGACGTGGGCGGATTGGCCGCAAAATCCCGGATAATCCGAGTGGCTTTATCGTCAGCAGCAGAATCAAAGGGAGCTCGAACCACCTCATCAATGAACCTCTCCAGAAGATGAACTCTCAAGGCAGCAAATCGCTCATCCCGTTGGTGATAATTACACTGTCCAAGTAGCTCAACTGTTGCCACAACCCGGCGTCGATGCACCTTGCTTATGAAATCGCGACGGACCCATCGTGATGGCTCCAAGAGCCGATTAACGAAGGGTCCTTCTCTAAATCGTGGGATGGAACGGTATAGAAAATCGATGACGTAGTAGGAAAGCTGTCGAATATCCCCATCTTCATTCAAGAAGGCACTGTACAAAAAGTCATTGTAGCGTTCTGATGGACCTTCTTGGTAGTTGATGGTCTCAGTGAGGAGAGGAGTAAGTATCTGCCGTGCTAGTTCAAGGGTGCGTTCATTGAGCATATAGAGCTCCAGGCAGGGTTAAACTTTCGTGTTTTTCTCCACACAAGTTCGAAAAGGCATATGCACGGGAAAGCGATGGAAGGGACGAAGCGAGAAGGGCATGAGGGGAACCTCGCAGGGTGGCGTATTCTAGGAGTGGGACGAGTAAACCGCAAGGTGGGGCAAGGGGAAATACATGTATTGATCGGCAGGACGTTGTCGAGTCGCGTGGCTTAGCCAGGGGCTTACGGTGTCTTCGGCTTCCACTCACGGGCCAGCTTTTGCGCCTCTTCGATTTGAGCAGGTGTCATCTTCCTCGCTAAGCCGCCTAGGAGATTTGTGGCAGCCTTCTCGCCTTGCGCCGCAGCGAGGTTGAACCACATGTAGGCGAGTACATAATCCTGCAGGACTCCCTCACCCTTGGCGTACATCACTCCCAGGTTGTGTTGGGCATCTGCGTCCCCTTGCATGGCCGCCAAGCGATACCAGCGCATGGCTTCTTTGAAATCCACCGGGACCCCCTGGCCCTTGGCGTACATCACCCCGAGGTTGAATTGGGCCTTAACTTCCCCCTGTTCGGCCGCCAAGCGATACCAGCGCATGGCTTCTTTGAAATCCACCGGGACTCCCTGGCCGGTGGCGTACATCAGCCCAAGATTGTTTTGGGCCTTGACTTCCCCCTGTTCGGCCGCCGAGCGATACCAGCGCTCGGCTTCTTTGAAATCGACCGGGACTCCCTGGCCGGTGGCGTACATTGCTCCCAGGAATTCTTGGGCCTGTGCGTGCCCCTGCTCGGCTGCCAAGAACAACCAGTACTCTGCCTGTTTAAAATCCTGCAGGACTCCCTGGCCCTGGGCGTACATCAGCCCAAGAAGATATTCTGAAAAAGCATCGCCACTCTCTGCCAGGGGGGTCAATTCTCGAAACGCCGTGGCGTAGTCTCCACGGTAATAGGCCTCCTCGCCAGCGAGATAATCGGCCGATGCGGGAGCAGCGAGACACGCGAGCGAGAGTACGAGGGCAATGGGGGATCGGAGGATCATGGGCACCTCGCAGGGAGGTGTATTGTAGGAGGGTTGCGGAAGAGCGTGCAAGATCAAGATGGGGGAAGGAGTGTATTCCATCTCCACACTCGAATTGCTACCAACTACCCGCTCCAGAGGAGGGTGGAATCGGGCCGCGCCAGCGGCCTTTCAGATTAGCGACCGGTTCGTCCTGACTGGGCCACCATGCCGTCAGCTGCCCATTCGTCATACGGACTTCCACGATCAGTTCCCTCGACGTGGTCTCAGGTTGAAACCAATAGACGCCTGGTTTCGTCGGTGATTCGATAGTGCCTCGAAGGTTCGCCTCTGACTGGGATGACTGGTTGATCTTGGATGGTTGAAACAGACCGTGCCTAGACCGCAATCTATAGGATTAGGCCAACTGTTGGGAGGAGTCAAAGTTGGTGGCCCCGCCGACCTGTCAAAATTTTCAGTGGGGCACAACAAAAACATGCAGTTGAAATATTAATGATTCTCAACAGAGGGGAGCTTTTTGATCTAGTCACAGTTTGAAGGATTGCGCCATGCGGGTGTCTAGC
The DNA here is from genome assembly GCA_963720035.1 of uncultured Nitrospiraceae bacterium. Classification (GTDB taxonomy): domain Bacteria; phylum Nitrospirota; class Nitrospiria; order Nitrospirales; family Nitrospiraceae; genus Palsa-1315. The sequence continues at coordinate 27,694 of CAVREB010000013.1, forward strand.
GATGTGCGGATAGTTCAAGATGGTGGTTTAGCAGGTTCTGAGGAACTTACCGGCCGATCAAAGTGCAGTGAGATTCCGAATACAAAGATTTGAGATGAATATTGCCCTTCTATGCTCTCGGAATGGATTGTAGCTCGGTTATACTTAAATTCTCCGAATAGTGCCATTCGTGGCGTCAAGAAATACCGAGCTCCAGCTATGAGATTTATTCCCAAACCGGTACTCGTTGTGCCATTGGTCGCGAAGAACAGCGCCGGCCCTATTCCGCCATACGGTTCGAGCTCTGCAGACAGGGATGGGCTCCGGATAATCGCGTTGATGGCCCAGGTTGTCAATTGGATGTGAGATCCCGGCAGCGTGGCGGCGAAAACTGTGCCGGGCACGCCGCCTACTACTGTCTGTTGTTTGATATTCAACTGAGTCGTATAGGCTTCCGTCTCGAAGCCGAACCACTCGCGTTTGGGAAAGAAGTATCCTACCTTGGCCCCAAATAAGGGTGACCCACTCTCGAGATCAACATCCGCAATCCGGGCCTCGTTCACGCCTCCTGCCAGGGTGGGACTAGTCACTGTGACATTTGACAAACTTGACGGCACCACCACGCCTGTTTGACCGACGACATACCATTCTCCTTGAGCGGGTAGCGCAGTGAGAAGACCGGTCACGTAGAGGAAGAGTAGTGTGGCAAAGGAGCATCGTGCCAAGACCGCTCTCAATGTAAGACCTTCATCAATGAATTTTGACATGTAGCCCGATTCGAACTCATGTCTATCTAATTAAACCTACCGCGTTAGGTCAAATAATTTGAAGGTCTTGGCTGCACTGCCCCACTTAATTTATGGACAGAAAGTTTGCGGGATGGGGTGGATGCGTTGGAGGCAGGACGGTTGGTTAGCACAAATTTAGCGCAGCGCAGGTTCGATCTGGCGAGGCTTCTCTAAGCAGCTGAAAAAATGGAGCCGGCGATCCGGATTGAACGGACGACCTGCGGTTTACGAAACCGCTGCTCTACCAACTGAGCTACGCCGGCTCTCTCGGAAGAGCCCACAACTTACACGGGTTTTTTCTCAGCCTCAAGGGGTTTTTCATTCAACGAGGGACGATAGGTGAGAAACAAGACTCTTCGCGCCAGAGGCGTTGGATGACTGACCAGCCGGCTGGAACCACCGCCTGGTGCAATTGGCTGTTATTTGAACCGGGCTACGGGCTGCAGCCTGACTGATGCCCCATGGCCTGGCCCTGGGAGGCAGAGGGGCTCCTGCTCATTGCCATACTGCTCCTGGGCCACCTTGAGTACCTGCCCCTTGGTGTAGGTGCAGAGTTCGCCGGTAAGGATGGTGCCGTCCCTATCGAGGTCTGCTGCGCCGCCCAGCCCCTTGAGCAATTGATAGGTAAACAACCCGTGCTGGCCCGGGTCATAACTATGGGCTTCCTGGATTGACCGGTTTCCGATCATCCACATGATCTTTTCTTTCCCGTTGCCCTCCTGTTCCCACAGCGGGGCGATCCTGTCTGCCCCCTCCTTGCCCGGTCCCAGTTCAAGCGAGAGATCGAGCATCACGATGGCCCGCTGAATCGGTAATTTCACCAAGGATTCCTGCAGCCGACGAAGCGAGTAGAGCCGCGCCCCGGTCGTTGCCGGACTGTCGAACAACATCAACGACACGGCACCGGTGCTGGGCTCGACCACTCCTCGGCCCGTGACCGAGACATAGACCACGGTCGTGGGGTCCACCTGCTTGGGCAACCACTGTTCGAAGACTTCAGCCAGGTCACTCTTGAGGGCATGGCTATCAACAAGGGTGCGCACTCGCTCGGGAGGAATCCCCCCGACTGATTTGAGATAGGCGGCCATGACCTCCGCATCCTGTTCAGCGTACTTGACCCGGGCGATACCGATCTCCCGAAACTGCCCGACGCCGATGACGATGCCCACGGCCTTCGGCTGTTTGAGGAGGCTTGTCCGCTTCGGCAGCTGATCGACATCGAGCGGTAGCGCCAGAGCCTCCGTCGCAGACTCGGGCTTCATCGCCACCAGAAACTTCTTGGCGGGCGGCAGGTGAACCGTTGGGGACCCGGCCCGCAGTATCAACAGCAACTCCGCCTGCACTGCCTCTTTAACCATGCCGACCTTGCCGTCCAACGTCAGGCGTTTCACCTCGCCAGGCTGCAGATCGCCGACGGAGATGACGCCGGGGATCCGCTCGACCAGGGGCGGCGTGGCGGACACCGACAACTCGACGGCCCGGGCGACTCCAGGCCCTTCATTCTTGACTTCAATTTCGATCGCGACGGCTTCACCCGTCTGGAGCACCTGATTACGATTCTCGTCACGGATGATCGCCCTGAATATCACCGTGGCAGGCTCGTCCACTGGAGCCGACGCAGAAACTGCTGCCGCCGATTGCGGCGCGACTGTCGGGATCGCAGTTGCAGACGCTGCTGCACCGATGAAGATCGGAGACGGCGGCGGGGCGCTCGCCGCAGCCGACTTCGGGCTACCGGCCTTGCGTGCTTCGGCAGCATCGATAATCTTGTTCGACGTCCCGAGCTGCTTGGCCATACCATCCGTCACAAGACCGAGGGCCTCTTGGGCAATCTTATCGAGCCCCTTCACCTCGCACGAGGCCTCGGTGACATCGACCTCTCCACGACCAATGCTTTGAATTTTCTTGCTGTAGAGGACCGCGCCATCGGCAGCCGTGTAGGCAAAGTCCAATCCGACTGTGACCGTGGCCGAATAGCTCTTGTTTGCCTTTCGAGGGATAACCAGATCGACATAGGCCAGGCCCACCGCCGCATCGACGTAACCATCCGGCATCGATGAGGTCCCTGGCTCACCCGTCAGCGACCTTTTCGAAAACGCGGCCTGTCTTCCGTTTGAGCGTTTCCTGCAATGGAGCGCCAATCGGCAAGGATTGCCTCTGACCGCAGGCATCCTGATAGGTAAGCTGCGCCCCGGCGATACTTGGGTCAGATCGAAGTTGAACGGTCAGGGGAAGATTGTATCCGATGGCGGCGCCGTCTCGATTGGAGAAAAGTGAACAGCTCGTTAACGTCGCAACAGACAGCCCCGCGACAACCCATGAGGCTGCAGGAAACAGGAAGGAAGGACGCCCTGAATCAATCACATGCACAATCATTCTTATACAGAAAAGCATCCAACCAGCACAACTCGCCGCACCCGGCAGGTTGAAACTGAGAATGAACCTTCCAATCACAATAGCAACCTTTTTCAGCAGCGTGCTGGTCTCATCGTTGACAGCCCCACACCCCTCGGCTAAGTTCACGCGCATGACCGAGTCCTCTTCGCCGGCACAGGGATCGCCATTATTGCAGCCACGGCTATCCTGGTCGGCCATCAGCCGACTCATTCGCCTCCAGAACCAGACCGGAACCTGGCTGCTTATGCTGCCGACTCTCTGGTCTTTGGTCTTGGCGGCTCGCGGCATGCCTCCGCTTCATTTGTTCGCCATCTTCGTCACCGGATCCTTTGTGATGCGCAGTGCGGGGGTCGTGCTGAATGATTTAGCGGATCGCTCCTTCGATCGGCATGTGATACGCACGTCGGCACGGCCACTCGCGTCGGGTGAACTCAGTACCACCCATGCCCTGCTGGTCGTCGGCCTATTTCTCTCGCTGGCCGGCATGCTCGTGCTCCTCCTTGACCCACTCACGATTCTCTTGAGTCCGATCGCCATCCTCTTGGCTTGCCTCTACCCCTTTGCGAAACGCCTCATCCACGTCCCGCAAGCCATGTTGGGTATCGCCTTCGGCTGGGGCACCATCATGGCCTGGACCGCTTCGCGGGGAGCCATTGAAGCGCCTGCCTGGTGCCTGTTCGCCGCAACGGTCTGCTGGGCTATCGGCTACGATACGATCTACGCGCTTCAAGATCGGGAGGACGATCATCGGATCGGCGTGAAATCCTCGGCGTTGTTGTTCGGATCGTCGACGTGGATCGCCGTCGGCACGGTCTTTTGCGCAATGCTGATGCTACTGGGACTCGCAGGCTGGCTCGCCCACATCGGCTGGATCTACTATACAGCACTCGCTGCCGTTGGAGTGTGGTGTCTGAGACAAGCCTTCCAGCTCAGACAGACCGTGCCGGCCCCTACTGCCTTCCACATGTTTCAGCAACATGTGTGGGTAGGAGCCGCGGTCTTAATCGGAATGGTCGCGGGATTTCTGCTCTGAGGTCAGCTCGCCGGTTTGCCGATCGGGGCATCCGGCTTCGGCGCACGCAACGTACCAAGGTACATCGTGACGGCCTTGGCATCGGCATCGCCGAGCCCGAGCGCCGGCATCCTGGTTTCCGGCTTCATCGCCTGCGGATTCTTCACCCACCGATAGATCCAGGTCCCGTTCAATCTGAATCCTGCGCGGTCGAGCGCCGGCCCGACCTTGCCGCCCTCTTCTCCGATGCTATGGCAGCCGTTACAACCATACTTGTTCGAATAGAGCCGCTTACCGAGCGCCACCATCTCCGCCACTTGCTCCGGTTTCACTGTGAGATCGGGTCGGGCTACGTTCACGCCTTTCCCCGGTCTCGTCGTGAAATTAGTTAGCGCAGCCTGCGCGCCGTCGAGTTCTTTTTTCGCCTGTCCCATGGCTGCCAGCTCCTTAGCATAGGAGGATTCGTCGGCGTCGACATCCTTCTTAAGCTCTGCGCTCTTCTTTTCAGCCTCGTCGCTCGCCTTCTTTTCCGCCGCCTCATAGGTCTGCTTGGCCTGGTCGAACTTGCCTTGGGCCGTTTGGAGCGACGCAGCCAACTCTTTCTTCCGATCCTCGACTTTAAACTCCAGCTTCATGCCGTGGAGGCCGCGGACATAACCGACAATGGCCCAAATTTCGTCTTCAGACAGGGTGTATTTGAAGGTCGGCATAGTAGGCACGGCAAAATCGTCGTCCCCGATTTTGTCGCCACCTGGACTCGTATCCTTCATGTCGCGCGAAATCGTATTGAAGATATCTTCGTCCTTGAAGGTGCTCATCTCTGACTTGTTCGAGAGATCTTTGGGCTTCGGATCGGGCATCGAGGACCAATTGAATCCTTCGTTCTGGCGTCCGTTCTCACCGTGACAGTGCATGCAGTAGTGGCTGTAGAGTTCATGCCCCTTCTGCTGCTGCTCGCTGGCACAGCCCCCGGCAACCATGGCCCAGACGCCAACCAGTCCACCGACCGCTCCTAATACGTACAGGCGAGCCGCCTTCATGCTGAATGCCCTTTCTTTAGCTTGCGGATCAGAACGAACTGAAATCCGAGAGCCAGGCCCACGGCGAGGACCGCGTAGTAATAACCAGAATAATCCGGTGGTGCCTCTGCGCGGAAATACCACCAGGAGGAAACCGCCTTTTGCGATCCCTTCTCCTTCAGTTCGCCGCTTGCGTCCTTCTTGCCATCCCAGATAGCGAAGGCGATGTTGATGAACCCACCTGTCGCGATCTGCGTATCTTCTTCCGGATGTTCGGTGGCGAGCGGCCGCGTAAAGACAACTTTCCATGTGCCATTGGAGTAGGCGCCTTTGGCTTTCACGTCCTGGTGAGTCTGTACTTTTAGTGTGCCAAAGCCCTTGGCATTCATGTCGACGCCTTTGCCGTCTTTGTTCTTCCAATACCAGATATTGACCGGGCCGCCTTCCACCTGTGCCATCGGCTGGCCATGCGCAAAGTGGGCCTTCTTGTCTCCCACCATGAACTCAATCGCGGCTGAATCGTCTGGATCTTCAGTCGGGTCGACGTACTCCAAAAGAATGGCGACGTTGGTCCCGTCATGCAAGGCGCGCACGGTCAGATCTCTGACCGTCGCTTCCTGAATGCGGTTCTGCCAATGGACTTGCGGCGACATCGGAAATGTCGCCGGGGTCGCGCTGCTCCACACCGCGGCAGTCGGGTCATCAGCCGGGAGGGCTCCCTTCACCATCGGAGCGCGAACCGCTATGCTCTCTTGAGCTGAGACGGGCGGCACAACCAGAAATCCAAGGGCAAGCAATACACCGACCACGACGTTCGGAACGATTTGATCCAGTCCCTGTTTCATAACTTCCGTCCTCTCTCTACTCACTTCTTAGAGGGTGGGGCTCTGTGCCTTCCACTGCGCGCGCCGAGCAACCACTGTTGTATCGTGGGGGCTCCGCGAGCACAAGGAGACAACCCGTCGTCCCCACTACTCTACTCCCAGGTCCTCGGCGATTGATGCGCCCCATCGTACTCGCCCATGATGATCTTCCAGATCCATTCGTCAGGGAGTTCGACTTCCCAGCGAGGCATCGCGGATTTCCATGGCATCCCTTCGATCGGGAGGCCGACCCCGCCCTTCTTGATGCGCCAGAAGAGATAGCTTTCCTGGAGCATGGCGATCGTCGTCGGATCGGAGAAGTTGGCCGGGGGGGGACTGAATCCCCGGGCTGCCGGGCCTTTCCCATCAAAGTTTCCGCCGTGGCAGGGAGAACAGAATGCGGCATAGAAGCCCTTCCCCTGCTGGATGGCGTCTGGTGTCTTTGAAACCGGATTAGACAAGCCGGTGTATTCGCCTGGCGGGGCCGGGTGAATCGTCCGGTTTTCAGCAGGCGGCGCATCACTGGTCGCCGTGCTGCTATAGGTTTGCCACCCGACAATCAAAGGAAACAGAAGCAGGACGGCGTAACGCAATAATTGCAGCCCGCCGATGTCCTCTCCCGTCAGGAACCGTTGCATCGGACCCCAGAAGGCGTCTTTGGACTCTCCGCTCAGTGTAGCGAAGATCACAATCCCCGACGTCGTCAGCATCAGATAGAGAAAAATGAGGCTGGATGGCAGCGGCGCCGAGCCAGGGATATTGGGCACGACAAACTTCAAGATCGCATAGACGATCCCAATCAAAATGACCGGCTTGAGCAACGAGCCCCCCATACGTTCCTCCTCAGTGCGCTTGCGCCACGGCCACTGGACCGGATTCAGCTGACTTCACCGGAGCGGCAGGGGCCTGCCCAGGCACTTCCAGTTCAGATACGGTGACAGAAATCGGTTCCCCGCTCATCTGCTGCAGAAAGGCGATGACCGAGAGAATTTCATTCCTGGACAGCCCGATAGGATTCTTATTGATGTAGGGCATCCTGGCCGGATACTCCTTCGGCGCGCCTTCATGACGATAGTCGAGATAGACATAGGCCTGCGGCTGCGTCAAACTTTCAAAAATAAACTCACGGCTCAGCTTGGCCCCGATCCCCTTCAAATCAGGGCAACGGGCGGATTCGCTGGGGCCGATCGAATGGCAGAGCGCGCACTGGCCCTTGCTGAAGAAAATCTTCTGCCCGATTGTCGCCATGTCGGTCGGCGTTTTCACCGTGGCAATATCGAACTTCTCTTCAACAGGCGGCAAGGAGGCCATCTGCGGCACCGACAACGCGACGAGCGAGAAGAGGCCAAGTACAATCGCGACAAATCCGAGGACCCGAGCGAACTGGGCGCGAATCAGGAGGAGGATCACGACCCCGCTTCCCACAACCATGAGACCAATCAACTGCAATTTGACAACTTCGCTCATAAGACTCCTCTTGCGAAATCGATCGCCTCAGCTCTGCCTGTGCAACGATCGTGAGCCACCCGCCATCGTCGGCACCCGATGCGACTCATCCCCCTTCGCCTCTCAGCCATGCGACGCCTTCGCCTTATCGCCCATCGTAGCTACCCAGAAGATGAAGGCGACAATAATGCAGAAACAAAATGTGTTCAAGGCCATGAACGCAGCTGCATAGCCGAGCGCCGGTGAAAAGGCGTATTGCGATGAATCCCGGAGCACGCCATAGACATGCCAATGGACGCGAGAAGACGACCGTGCGTAGCCCATCAGCGTCATCAGGAGGATGACCATGATCGCGTTGAGGACGAGGGCGTAACCGGCACGAGGAGGCATCTTGCCCCAAACCATTTCCGTCGTGGTCTTGGCACTCTTCAGCAGCAAGGCCGTCAGAGGAGTGATCGTCAACATGACAAAGAGCACGATCAACACCTGCGACGTCGAGAAGTAATTGATGCGAATGATGGCGGGAACGAAATACCCCCACACGCCGAGGATGATCACCGCGATCGCCGCCAGGACGAGGACGCCGCCCATAGTCGATCTGGCGACCTTGGCCCAAGTCGCCATTTCCTGCTTGCCGGCCCGCCAATACATGATGAAGCTCATGAATGTGACAAGGATCATCAGATTCGCCACGGTCATCTTGGCCGACATGACGCCGAACACGCCAAGAAGCGGATGGTGGGTGCCCCCCATCTTTCTCGCCTCTTCCAAACTTGCCACGAGCGAGTGGGGCGTCATCCAGACACCGAGGCACAGGAGCAGAATTATCAACATCGACAATATCGGCTTCCGGTACTTCAGCTCAGAACCGGGGATGCGATAGGTGATCCCAAGCCAGAAATAATAATTCGACCCGAGAAAAAGCACCCCGATGAGCATGGCTTGGAGAATGAACAGCCACGACAGGAAGCCTCCCATGAGCGTGATGCCCATCTGCTGGTTGTACTGGTAAATTTCCCGCATGAGCCAGTAGCCGGCAAAAGGGAGCGGCAACAGACCAAATACGCCGATGAAGTTCCCGACATAGCCCATCCAGTCGTAGTGGTCGCGCTCTTCCGTGTTCCTGGCCGACAAATAGCGAATCCCGGCATAGGCGCCGCAGATGTAGCCGCCGAGCACCACGTTCGCAATCAAACGGTGAATGTTCACCGGCCACCAGGTTGGATTCCAGGTCGCGGCCCAGGCCCGCGCAATGTCCGAGCCCTCGGCGAGCACGACCGGACTAGCCTGGAAGGTCGCCCAGGAGTTCGGCACGATCATGATGAAGAACGCGAAGAAGTTCAGCAGGAAGCCGAGGAAAATGTGGAACCTCTTCTTGCCGCCATCTTGCATCGCATCCCAGCCATACCAGTAGAGGTACAGTGTCGCGGTCTCGACCAAGAACAGGAGGCAATAGACAATAAAGGACGGAAAGAAAATATCTGTCAGGTAGTTCATCAACTTGGGATAGAACGAAATCAGCAGGAACAAGAGAATTCCGCCGAACAGCGCTGTCGTGGCATAGGCGGAGGTCAGGAGCTTCGTGAATTCCTTGGCTAATTTATCGTAACGCTTTTCGCCGGTCTTCCAGGCGACGACTTCGCACAACCAGGCGAAGATCGGCACACCCAGCACAAACCCCGCGAGCAGCAAATGGAGCTGCGCGACAATCCAGACGAGGTTGCGGCTGCCGATGTAGGGGATGTCACGATACTCGGTCGCGGCTGCCGGTGCGACATCAGCCCCAAAGGCCAGCGCAGGAAGGCTGAGGAGGCCCACTGCCCACAACAGCCCCGAGAGCATCCCCCCATGACCGCGGCCGGCCCGGAGAAGTCTCTGAATCCATCCACCCTGTTGTCGCATGGCCCTCACCTCATCATCTCCCACGTTACGGTTTCTTGGCATTAGGCGGAACCGGTTCTGTTGCTGCCGGCGCTTTTACTGCATCTTTGCCTGCCTTGCCTTTTCCCTTGTTCTTCTCTTTTGCCAGCTCGGCTTCCGCCTGCTGTTTTTCCAATAACTCTACCTGCGCTGCCAGCTGGGCGATCATCTTCTCGTCTTTGTTCAGCGTCTCAAGCGGTTTGAACGCGGGCGTTGCCTTCACTTCAGGTTTCTTGCAACAGTCGTGTGGGTGAGGCGTGAACACCGGAAGAGAAGACCAGAAGAGGAGCGACAAGACAACGGCCCCTCCGGTCAATGATGTCAGCATCAATCCTTGATCCGCCGGGACCCGCATCAGATCCCAGCGGGTAATCAGCCCTTGATAACTCTCTGACGTAGGCCGTGCCGACTCCACCGTCCCACGGATCACCCGTCCCACGAGCCAGAGGCCGATGACGAGTAACAACAGCAGCACTGCTATGGCCACAGTGCCCCAGAGGGTCAGCTCAATACTGATCTTCTCCGCAACAGGAGTTCCGTTCAAAAGATCCGTCTCGAACAGCGAATGGACGGCAGAGATCGTGGCATCAGTGGTCGCACTCACAGCCACCCAGAGGATCGGCAAAAAGATGGCACCGACCAATGCACACTTCCACCAGAGAGTCAGCCCCAAGCCCTCTTGCGGTTCGCGCCGCAACCGTTCGAGGAAGAATGTTCGTCCCACGACCCCCAGCGACCAGATGTCGATCGGAATCGCCAGCAAGAACAGCAACGCGATGCCGACCCCTTCACCGATGTGTGATTCCAATCCCAGGGTGATCGTTGGAAGAGCAAACACGGTGACCGGACTCGCCAGGAGCATCAAGAACGCGAGACCAATTCTGGTTTCAAAATGCACCATCCCGAGCGCCAGAAACAGCAAGACGAAGGCAAGCTTGATCGGCAACCCGGTCCAGAAGGCGGGCCAGAGAATCCCGAGCCCGAGTTGAGTGGGGGACATTGATTCGCGTTCGTTACTCATAGCCGGCAGAGTCCGTTCTGCGAGATCGCCGCTAGTCCAAATACTCTCGATTGATAATGGCGGAAATCGTGAAAATCAGGATTGCAGCCATGACTACCACCCATCCGATAAGGGCAATGGGGCGCTTGAAAATATTGCGCTCGGGGTCGCGGTCGATGAAGGGCAACGCAGCCAGCAAGGCCATAAAGGCGCCGGGCAATGCTATCGCACCGAGAAACTGTCCAAACTCGCCGGAGAACATCTTCAGACGCAGCAGCTGGAATAAGAACAAGAAGTACCACTCCGGTTCCGGGTGATAATCACCCGGATCAGGCGTCGCCTCTTCCAACAAGACCACCGGCTCCCAGAAGGCCAACGCACAGATGCAGGCAAAGACCGCCGCCATCCCGACGATGTCCTTCCAAATCTGCCGTGGGAAAAAATAGTCGGTCTTCGCCTTCAGTTCTTCCGGCGTGCCCCGGAATGGACCAGCCGGTCCTGCGGATCTAAAGAGGAAGAGATGCAACCCGGCCAACCCCATCAGGGCTGCTGGGAGCACCATCACGTGAATGACAAAGAACCGGCTCAGCGTCATTTGACCGGGAGTGGCCCCTCCCTTGAGGAACCGCGCCATGAAGTCGCCAAGCAACGGCGTCTTATCCATAATCTCGACGCCAACGGTCGTGGCCCAATAGGCCCGCTGGTCCCACGGGAGCAAATAGCCCGTGAAGCCGAATCCCATCACGATGCCGAAGAGCGCCAACCCCACCAGCCAGATGAGTTCACGCGGTTTCTTATAAGCGCCCCAGAGAAAAACTTGCGACATATGCGCAAAGACGCAAACCACCATGGCCGTGGAGCCCCAGAAATGGTAGCTCAGCAGGAACCATCCGTAGTCAACCTCATGAAGAATGTATTGGGTACTGGCGTAGGCATGGTCGGCGGTGGGCACGTAATAGAACATCAGCAGAACGCCCGTGACCGACTGCATAATGAAGATAAACAACAGTACCGACCCGAAGACGTAGGCCCAGCGAGAGCCCCCAGGAACCGGCTCATTGAGCATCTTGGCTGCAAGCAGCTTCAGCCCGACTCGCTCATCGACAAAGTCGATGACTTTCTCGAGGATCGTCGTCTGCGTGCTGGTAGAAGGAGTGTGGCTCATCTAGACGATCCGCGTTTGAGACTTCGTCCCGGCTTTGAATTCCATATCGATAATTTGCACCTCGCCACTCGCAGACACCTGAATCGGCAGCGGGTCGAGGGGACGCGGGGCAGGGCCATCCAGCACCTTGCCGGACGCATCATAGATGCTCAAGTGGCAGGGGCAGAGGAAGACCTGCCCGAGCACCTTGTGTTTTCGCCACTTAAATCCGCACCCAAGGTGGGGACATTTGCCTGAAAATGCGATGTAGGGCACGTCCTTCTTATTGGTCCATATAGTTTTCCCGGTCGCATCCCGGAATTCCATATCCTTCCCCTGATACACTTTTTCAAGCACCGCGGGAGTCGCCTTTAATAGCCACACATTCTTCTCGATCTCAGCTTCGGGCAGATAGGCCTCTTGGACCTTGCGCTTGAACTTGAACTGGGTCCCGGCATCGTCCGCCTTGATCTTCCCGACGTTGCCGATCTTCAGCCATCCGTTGTCGAACGGTGCATACATCGGCTTCATCAAGTACTTCAGTACGGGATAGGCCAGCGGCAATCCGATAAACAGCCCGATCACGTGGGTCAAGTTTGCGAAGAACGTCCGCCGCTTGACGTTCTTCTCCAACTCAGGGACCGGCACCAGGACTTCGCCCGGCGTGACGTGAAGATGATCCTCAAGGTGCGGGATTTCCACTTCATGCGTCGTGACATAGTCGTCACGCTTGAAGGGCGGCAAGGCCATGACTTCGGACGAGGACGACCGCAGTTGCACCAGATCGTCCGTCACGGTCTGCACCACGCCCATCGACACTTGCCGTTCGCCCGCGCCGTTCACCGACACGACGAGATGGCTGATCTCATGGGACAGCGGGTCCATGATGACCCTGGTCACTTCTCCGATTTCATGATCCGCACAGCGGACTTTCGATTTCAGTTTAGGCTGCATGCTACTTCTTCTTTATCGGCTTTGGCGTGTTGACCGATGTATTCTTGAATGTACCCAGCCAGGAAGCGAGCGCTACGACGTCGCTTTCCTCCATGAGGTCCTTGTACTTGTCCGGCATCTTCTTCTTTTCGTATTCTTTCTCGAATCCCTCGGCCATCCAGCTCTTTGGATCTAATATCTTCTGCTTGATGTCGTCCGGCGTGAGCAAGTTACCGATGTTATCGAGTTCAGGACCTCGCTTCTTCCCGCCTTCACCCTTCAACTTGTGGCAGTTGTAGCACTCTTGCAGCTGCCACTGCTCTTCACCCAGCTTCATAAAGTCTCCGGGTGCCGCGCCGGTCGTTGCCGGGGACGCACCAGCCGACTGGTCCTTCGTCGCCTGGTCCCCACCCAAGGCCTTGAGCCGCACCGCTAAGGCTTTCGCCTGCTCATCGAGCGCCTTCGCGCGCGCGATCAACTCCTCAGCTTTTCCCTGTTCAGTCGCGGCCCGTTTGGGCTTCAAGATCTTGTCGATCTTCCCTTTTTCATCTTCCGGATCGTATTGCGGCCACATCGAAGCACCGGAAATGAATGCCGTGCACAGCACGATGTAGAATGCCAGTAAGACGATCAGGGACTTTATCCCGCTCATCGGCGCAAGCGACGGCGCGTCCAGCAAGATGAATACGGCGGCTCCCAGTATCGCATAGGCAAAGAACATCAACTGGAAAACGACGGGAAACTCGAGTGCCCTCGTAACACCTACGAGCGCGCCGCCCACCACCAGACCGATCATCAACTTCTTAATCACATTCCCCATACAGATCCTCTTTCCTTCAGTAGGCGTTCCGCACCCTGGTTACTTGGCCCCGGCAGGGACGGGACTGCCTTCGGGTGCGTGCCCCTTCGAATCAGAAGGCCGAAGGGTCACGAGAATGGCGAAACTCACGACAGCGTAAAAGACGACAGTAATCGCGGTAATCCACCAGGCGGAATACGACAACGTCGGCGTGAAGGATTCCGCGGAGAAGTCGGGCAACAAATTGTACGTGTGGTAATACTTCCGCAGCAGCGAGCGGACGGCGCCCATCAAGCCCATCGTCCAAATTGCGCTGAAGGCCAAGAAGATCAGCACGAACTGGGAGATGAAATCGATTTTGCCCCAGACAATCGTGCCCTGACCGATAGCCCGGTTGTAAATGACATAGTTGACGACCGTGACGAACACCAACGTGAACGCCGCCGAATTCTTGGCGGGCATCAACGCCAGGAAGTTCCAATCTGACGGCAGCTCCAACTCCGCCACCAACTTGGCACCGGTCGGAACGAATCCATGGGGGGTAAGCCAGATGGCGTCGCCCACCACGACCATCAAGAAGCCGACTTTAATAACGGTCCGAGCAGAAACCGTCAACGGAATGAACCGGCCGACAATGAACGGCGCCAGCAGCAATGGCAGCAAGAACGCCAACGAGGTCGGGTCAGGAACCGGATAGTCCGTCATCACCTTCGTCATCACCAAGGGGAGCACCACCATCACGATGGGAGCCAGGATCGTCATCCGAACCTTTTCGACCCCCTCAATTCGTTTCATGCTGAGCCAGATGTAATAGTTACTGGCCAGGAAGATGAGCCCGATCATCGCTCCTTGCATTTCGAAGAACATCGAGAGCTGATCGGCCATCATGTAGGGGCAGATCGACGCATCGTAGTCGCAGAGCTCGTAGGCCAACAGATAACCCATGAAGGGAAGGAACAGCAACGCGCCCACACCGATCAGATTTCCGACAAAGCCCATCCAATCGTAATAGGCCCGTTCTTCTTCCTTTTTCGCCCCCATATACATGTAGGCGGCGATCAAGCCCGCCACAAATCCTCCGAACGTCACATTGCCGACGAGGCGGTGGAGATTGAGCGGCATCCAGCTATAGTTGAAGATCTTGTCCCACAACGTTGCGGTTGCGAGATACTCTTGCGGCGAAATACCTTCAGCCTTCACCGGCGTATTCATGAACGACGTCGGGCCGTCGATCACGAACAGCGTAATTGTCCCGATCAGATTCAACAGCACACCGAGGGCGATATGACGGGCCTTCTTCTCACCCTTCCAAGAGTCCCACGTGTAGAAATACATGTACAACAGGATTGTCTCGCTGATGAACAACAGCGGATAGATCACCGCGAACAGCAGATAGAAATGATTGATGAGCCATGTCGTGAACTGCGGATAGGTCGCCAGGAGCACGAAGATAAAGAGGCCACCAGTGAGGGCGGTCATACTGTAAAGAATGACCGTCACTTTCGTGACCTCTTTCGCCAAACGATCGTACCGAGGATCTTGCTTCCGATACCCCAACCACTCTGAAATCACGACAAAGATCGGGGCGCCGAGGATGAACCCGGCAAACAGAATGTGAAGCTGGGCGACGATCCATACCGCGGTCCGATTCCCCGTATAGGGAAACTCCACGGGAGGCGCGCCAGGAGCCTGGGCATACGCCACTCCTCCGAACAACGCCAGAAGCGCACATGCCGCCACGAGACTGCGCTGCCACGTTTTCATGATGTTTCGCCGCCCCTCCTCACTAGATTGATATCAGCTTACTTGCCCGCTGGTGCCGGAACAGCCGGAGCTGCAGCAGGTGCCGCCGCGGGAGCGGCTGCCGGTGCTGCAGGAGCAGCCGAGCCGCCCGCCCCATCGACCCATGATTTCTTGTCGACATCCCAAGCCTTGCCAGCTAGCCCGAAGTTCCGCTCAAACAACATCAGCTTCCAGCGATCTTCGTCTGACAGCTTGCTCTTCCAGGCCTTCATCTTCGTATTGGGAACCCCTTCGGAAATCCGCCAGAACCACACGGAATCGGAATAGAGACTCATCCGCTCACCCTTCCGGAAATCGCGGGCTCCCGCCTTGACCGGCTTGCCGTCCTTACCGTGACAGCTGGCACAATTCACATCGGGGTTCGTCTCACCAATGAAGAGCTTCCGCCCCTCTTCCGCCTTGGCTGCATCGGCCCACCAACCGGCCGGCATATGTTTGTCGGCGTACTCAGCAGGAGCTGGCGGCGGCGGAACGATCGGCCCCTCTGCTTCCCCACCGCACGCCACCATGAAGAGCCCCATCCCCAACACAACTGCCAACTGCGTAATTTTTATCTGCTTCATAACCATCCCGTGCTCCTTTTTTACCGACCACATCGATGACGTTTCACTTTCAAACTAAGGCGAAAAAAAACGCTTTCACCGGGGGATAATCACCCCTGTAAAAGCGCCGATTCTAACGAATCCTGTGACGCCACTCACATCCCCCGCCACTGCTAAGTAACCGATCCGGCGAGGTGCACATCAGCCCCACGGACCGCTTCGGTTATTTCTTACGCTTGCCCTGAGACTTCCCTCGTTTCTGTTCCTGCTTCCGCCCTGAACGGATCAGTTTGACCCCGATAAACCCACCGACTGCCGCCGCCACGGCCCCCAACCCTAGATAGACCAACAGTGGAGCACTTCCCCTGTCGTGTATGCAGCCGGTCCCAAAATTGACCTGGATTCCTCGCTCTGCCTCCAGATCCTTCGGGTCAAACGAGACTTTCTGTTGCTGCTGCTCCCCCCTGGCTTCAATCAGCAGCGGATCGCCAAGATTATCGTTATGAAGATGAAACGCCGCCTTGTAGTACCCGTCTCCATCGGTCTTCACGATCTGCCCGTAGGAGATTCTTGTATCCTTAACGAGAACGTCTATATTCGCGCTCCCTTTTCCATCTGTCCCGCAGACAAACCCTTCGACCGTAAACCGATGGTCGGCTTCATGCGTCGCAGAAACAACCGAGGGGAGACCGCCCACCATGGCAATGGCTAGGATCCATTCCCGCCATCGCGACTCACTCTGTACGATCTGTCTACGCCTCACGTGCTCTGGACTGACGCCTTTTTCCGTCGCCGAGCTCTTGCGTCCGCCTCACGCTACGGAGAAATTGATCGCCAATGAGCCCGGCCATTTTGAGGCCGACCCTTTTAACATAGCCCCTACCCTTTGTCAACGAATTGACACCCCCACCGGACGGAGAGGCAAACCCCTTCCAGGCGCTTGGAGAGAGGGCCATCCGCGATGAGTTTGCGTAGAAAAAAATGAGAAAAAGAGATGCGATCGGCAGGGGGAGAA
This sequence comes from uncultured Nitrospiraceae bacterium, assembly GCA_963720035.1. Taxonomy (GTDB): domain Bacteria; phylum Nitrospirota; class Nitrospiria; order Nitrospirales; family Nitrospiraceae; genus Palsa-1315. The sequence continues at coordinate 44,354 of CAVREB010000013.1, forward strand.
CTTACAGAATTCCTCGTGCTTTTGCGTCGGCTGCGACGCGTTCCACGTCGGCTCGTCGCTCCGAATCCTTCTTGGCAACCCAGTTCTCCCAGGATTTCCCCGTGGCCGTGTCTTCACCGGTAAAGGCAATCGCGGCAATCTGGTCATAGCGAATTTGTCGTGCGGGAGAACTGTCGGAAGGGAACAGCTCAAGATAGGAGTCGGAACCGTTGACCTGACGATTAAAGAGATACCCGCTGAGGGATTCGCCGGATTTTGATGAGACCGTCACATCGCCCCGATAGTCAAACGCCAGCTCCACAGCTTCTGCTAGCTCAGCGAAAGAAGCCGGGCGAAATACGCGGCCTTCGAGCGAGCCCGCTACGCTGCCAACACTATGGTTCTTGGTATCGGTCATGAGAGCAGGCCGTGATGCAGCACACGTGGCGGGCGAGAACATACAATACTCAGTGTTCATCGCGAAGTAGGGAGCATCGTCAACTTGACCGTCCGTCCAAACCCGGACAGCGTGCCAAACGTATCTTCAACTGCAGATGCTTCATAGCCGCAATGCACCATGCAATCGGCGCATTTCTCATTCCGCCCTGTTCCGTAGTGATCCCACTCCGTGCTCTCCATCAGTTCACGGAACGTCTTTGCATAGCCCTCTTGGAGCAAATAGCAGGGCTTCTGCCACCCAAAGACGTTATAGGTCGGATTGCCCCAGGGCGTGCATTCGTACTCCCGCCGGCCCATCAAGAAATCCAAGAATAGCGGTGATTGATTGAATTGCCACCCCTTCTTCGGGTTCCCCAAAATACGGGAAAACAATTCTGTCGTGCGCTCCCGTTTCAGAAAATGCTGTTGGTCCGGCGCCTTCTGATAGCTGTACCCCGGCGAAATCATCATGCCTTCGACGCCGAGTTCCATCATCGCATCGAAAAACTTCCGCACCCGCTCCGGATTGGCATCATCAAAGAGGGTCGTGTTGGTCGTAACCCGATGCCCCCGCTTCAGCGCCGCCTTGATCGCCTTCACCGCCACGTCATAGACACCGTCTCGGCAGACTGCCAGATCGTGCTCGTCTTTCAGTCCGTCCATGTGGACGCTGAACGTGAGAAACTTTGATGGCTCATACTCGTCGAGTTTTCGCTCCATCAAAATCGCATTGGTGCAGAGGTACACGTACCGCTGCTGTGCGACCAGCCCGCGAACAATCGCTGGCATCTCGGGATGGATCATCGGTTCGCCGCCGGGAATACTGACGATCGGGGCTCCGCATTCCTCCGCCGCAGCCCAGCACTGCTCGGGCGTGAGTCGCTTATCCAGCACATGATCCGGATACTGAATCTTTCCGCATCCGGCACAGGCCAAATTGCAACGGAACAGGGGTTCCAGCATCAACACGAGCGGATACCGCTTCACCCTGTTTACCTTCTGGGTGAGCACATACTTCGCAACAGTAAACATTTGGGAAAGTGGAACGGCCATTCCTCTCTCTCCTTCTTTTCAATCTGTATCGGTAATGGCGGCGCTAGGCCACCGGACTAGCAGGTTGAACGCGGTTTGAATTCTAGCACTCAGTGTCGCCGCCCGTCAATTTTCTTCCCGTCTGTATATGCGGCACGTGCAAATGAGTGTTGGAGGCGCCGAGCGGGGTCGAACCGCTGCATCGCAGTTTTGCAGCACGTCCGAGCCGGTTACGCCCGACGACGACCAAGAGCAGCAGACTACTACGCCACCCTCATGAATTCAAGGACTTCGCTTGGAAGTGTTGTGAAAGAGACTGATGGGCACAGATTGGTGATCGTGCCCAAAACCGTGACCGAACCGTAACCAAAACCGTAACCAGAAACAAGGAAGTCATGACAAACATTTCTGTGGCTTTTCTCTTACTAAATCACCCCTCCAGTACGCACGGTTCCGTTGTTAACGGGGTCTGAAATTCGCACCGTGAAAAAACCAGTCCCCGGTCTGTCTTGACACCTCCCCACGGACGGCCTAGCCTTGGGACCAATCGTTGACCACACAACGATACCGTCTATTAGGACAATGTAAGCCAAACCTCACATGCACAGAGCCCAATGAATGCGAACATAGAGCAGCCAAATGGAACGCCTGCACCCGACAACTCCGTCTGCGAAAGTCATCCGTCCCTTGCCAGCCTTCCATCCGGCGGTAACGTCAGACTACCTAATGAAAGTCTATATTAAAGCATATTTTGATTGTTTTCATCGTTAGCTATGCTCTGACCCAAGTAGCTTGCGCCATGGATGAAGGGGCCCCATGTCTGAACCAGCCCCAGTCTCGGCACGCTACTTATGCTCTGGTTGTGGCAGATTGAGTCTTGATCAAGGCCTGTAAGGAACCTCTGATTGTCGATGCCACCCTCACCGATTCCTGCATGCCCGTCTTCCTGTCCATTCCGGCCATTTACCAAGGTTAGTTTCGATGTCTGCTTCCCGACCCCCCAACGTGACCCGAAGGCGCCGATCTGGGGTTGCTACTATGCCGAGCCATCCCATTCGTGACGCCTCAACCAGTTGGTGAGATCCTCACCGGTCAGTCCCTGCACGCACTTTCCCACTTGACGGATAGTCTCCGCCTCTAACGGCAAAAGAATGGTGTCGTTGCTTGACTATGCCCTCTCCCGCCGGCCATCGGCGAACTTGCTAAAAGACGGGCCCACGAGGCGCGGCTGGAAGGAAAGCTGGAACTGAGTGAAGCCGCGGGCTTGACTAATCGCGCCTGAAGGAATTCCAGAAGGATTCCACCGGGCCACGCCCGGAAGGGGCGCCACGAGAGGCAGGGGAGTGCTAATCGACAATTTACAGGTATGAAGATAAAAAGGAGAGCACTGAAGGGGGTTATCCGCTGGCCTCACTAACGATACGGCGAAAAGGTGGCCAGCGGTAGGGGCATGCGAGGTTTGGAGGCGCCGAGCGGGGTCGAACCGCTGCATCGCAGTTTTGCAGACTGCTCCCTTAACCACTTGGGTACGGCGCCCCGCGCGCATTATAGCGGGCCTTGCTCATGTATCTCAACTTACCGTTTACAGGAATGCCGAGAAGACCGCGACGGGTGTGTGATCAGCGGTTAGGTAGCACGGGGATTTCTTTCCCGAGCGTAGAAGGTTCATCTGATTGCGGGGTCATCGGTTCCCATCCTTCATTCGAAGCGGGCGCGACTCCCCCGTTTCCTTCTGCTTCTTTCTCCTTGGCCATCAGCTCGACCTCTTGAATCAGCGTGTCCATCAGTTCTTCGATCGGCACCTTTCGAACAAGCTTGCCCTTCTTGAACAGGATACCCTTGCCTTCCCCGCCGGCGATCCCGATATCCGCTTCCTTGCCCTCACCAATCCCATTCACGACACAGCCGAGGACCGACACATTGAGCGGGGTCTTGATATGGCCCAGCTTCTTTTCCAATTCGTTGGCCAGCTTCACCACATCGATCTCGACGCGGCCGCAGGTGGGACAAGCGATCACATTGATCCCCCGGTGGCGAAGTTCGAGCGCCTTCAAAATCTCGAACCCCACCTTCACTTCCTCAACCGGATCAGCAGCCAATGATACGCGCAAGGTGTCGCCGATTCCCTGCGAGAGCAAGTATCCGAGCCCCATGGTCGACTTGACGGCCCCCGTCATCGCCGTTCCCGCCTCCGTAATACCGATGTGCAAGGGATAGTCGGACTGGTGCGCAAACAACCAATAGGCATCGATCGCGTGATGCACATCGGATGCCTTCAGCGACACTTTCATGTTCGTGAATCCAACGTCTTCTAATGCGTGGACGGCATTGAGCGCCGACTCGGCCAAGGCTTCCGGTGACGGCCAGCCATATTTGTCCAGCAACGGCCGCTCGAGAGAGCCACCATTCACGCCGACGCGCAAGGGAATGCCTCGCTCGTTCACGGCCTTGATGACTTCTTCGACTTTCCACCAGGCCCCGATGTTACCCGGGTTGATCCGGACGCAGTCCACGATCTCGGCGGCTTTCAACGCCAACCGGTGGTCGAAATGAATATCCGCGATCAGCGGCACGGTCATCGCCGCTTTGATCTTGGGCAGCACAGCCGCCGCTTCGTCGTCCGGCACGGCCACGCGGATCACTTCGCATCCGGCGGCCTCCAACTGGCGAATTTGCTCGATCGTAGCCGCAACATCACGTGTATCAGTCGAACACATCGACTGCACGGACACGGGCGCGTCTCCGCCAATCTTGAGCTTCCCGACCTTGATCTGCCTGGTTTTCCGTCTGGTGATATGCATCTTGTCTCTCTGCTACTTACGTTTCACGCCTACCGTTTCATGCGGCATGTCTTGGATCAACTCCCCTGCTCGTCTCCATGCGGCAGCCGATCGGCCGATGAAGCAAACGTGAGCTTCTCCGGTGAGGGAGCCGGCGTCTTCCCAATCAATTCCTTCACGCTTTGATAAATACCTTCCGCCGTCAACCCATACCGTTCGCGGAGGAAATCCTGCGGTCCTTGCTCAATGTACCAATCCGGCAACCCAAGGACCTTCGTCCTCACATCCGTCACGCCACCGTCGGATAGGGCTTCGAGGACAGCTGAGCCGAACCCGCCCATCTTGCATCCTTCTTCAACCGTCACCACATAGCGAACCCGCTTCGCCACCTCGACGATCAATTCCTGATCCAGCGGTTTCACAAAACGCGCATTCACTACCGCCGTGGAAATACCTTCCTCCTCAAGCCGTTTCGCCGCCGTCACCGCATGGGAGACCGGCACACCGATCGCAATGATCGCGACATCCGTGCCTTCCTGCAGCAGCTCACCTTTCCCGATCGGCAAAGCCTTCGGCTCCTGATCCATCGTGACGCCCAGGCTCAGTCCGCGCGGATACCGCACCGAAGCTGGCCCGTCATGCTGAACACAGGTTTTCAGCATATGCTGCAACTCATTTTCATCCTTCGGCGCCATGACCACCATGTTCGGCATGTGGCGCAGGAACGCATAATCGAATGCCCCGTGGTGCGTCGTCCCGTCCTCCGCAACCAAGCCCCCGCGATCGATGCAGAAGGTCACAGGCAGATTTTGCGTGGCGACATCGTGCACCACCTGGTCATACGCACGCTGCAAAAAGGTGGAATACATCGCCACCACCGGACGGAGGCCCTGCGTCGCAAGACCGGCCGCAAATGTCACCGCATGCTGTTCGGCAATACCCACGTCATAGAGGCGGTCCGGGAACTCTTTTTCGAAAATATTTAGGCCGGTCCCTTCGCACATCGCAGCCGTAATCGCGACGATCCGCTTGTCCGCTCGGGCCAGCTTGATCAATGATTCGATGGCGATCTGCGTATAGGACGGCCGCGCTGCTTTCTTCGCCGGTGCCCCGGTTTCCCGAACAAAAGGCGGACAGGCATGGAACCAGACAGGATTCTTCACCGCAGGCTCATAGCCCAACCCTTTTTTCGTAATGACATGGAGCAACACTGGCCCCTTCATCTTCAACACATTTTCCAAGGTGGGCAGCAGGTGCTCGAAGTTATGTCCGTTAATCGGCCCCGCATACCTGAACCCAAGCTCTTCAAAGAGCAGCCCGGGAAGGATCGCTCCTTTGGCCAGCTCTTCAGCCCGACGAGCCAACTTCTGCATATCCGCCCCGATGTGGGGAATTTTCCCCAACAATTGCCCTGTTTCCTCCCGCATCTTGGCATAAAACTCTCCGGTGAAGGTCCGGTTCAAATAGGAGGAAATGGCTCCAACGTTCTTCGAGATGGACATTTGATTGTCGTTCAGAATGACCAGGAAATCTTTCCCCAGCCCTCCGGCATGGTGCAGACCTTCCAGCGTCATGCCGGCAGTCATGGCGCCATCCCCGACGATACAGACCACTTTATGCTTCTGCGCCAATTGCTCACGGGCAGCGACCAGCCCAAAGGCTGCGGAGACGCCGGTACCAGCATGGCCCGCGTTGAATGTGTCGTAGACACTCTCCTCACGTTTGGTGAACCCGCTCAGCCCCCCGTACTGCCGGAGCGTGTGAAACCGTTCCCGACGCCCGGTGAGTAGTTTATGTGCATAGGCTTGATTGCTCGTGTCCCACACGATCTTATCCTTGGGGGTATCGAGCAAGTAGTGCAGCGCCACCGTGAGTTCAATCACTCCGAGATTCGAAGCAAGGTGACCTCCGACATTGGAGACCACGCCGATAATCTGTTCCCGCAACTCCTGGCACAAGGCAGGAAACTGCGCCGGTGAGAGCCGTTTCAGATCAGCCGGGCATTGAATGGTCTTCAAGATCGACATAGCAAATGCTCCTTTGCGTGAATGCAATGCATAGGTCTGTAACAACGAGCTGGGCTCAGATAAGCACTGGCGAAGCAATGTGGCAGCTTGGACGCTAGCAGACGACAGTTTCACATGGGAATCCCATATTGTCAAGCGGTTAGCCATCTTTCGTCACCGAACCTCCCCATCACTCATGGCTCGAACCGATAGGTCGAGCACGTGAAGTCTGCCGCACTCCCGGTATTGGGCTCGAGTTTTTCGGTCCCGTAGCCCTGCCATAAGAGGTGGTGGGTGAGACGGTAACTGAGCCCGTTGCCGATTCCCTCAAGCCCTTCTTCAGAACGGTGGCACGATCCCCCGATATTTTTAAGACCAGTTACTGGATCGGTTGGAAATTTCTTACAGGGAACAGACCGAATCCCTCCGCCTTGTGCGACGAGGGCTGCACAGAGACAGAAGGAGAGGAATCCGACGAGCAGCGCCCAGTCGAATCTCGCGCGGCCCTTGTGGCCTCACGACGGCAGATCAATAAGGGAAGTCAAGCCCCGCAAAGACCGCACCCCCCTCCCGGCTATAGCCGTAGTCAACGCGTCCGACGACGTTGGGCCGAACGATTCCTCGGAATCCGACACCCGGAGTCATGCGGTAATCCTTAAAGCTGACGTTCTTGAAGTCATTGAACACCTGTCCGGTATCCAAGAATGGCGCGATCTCGAAGTCCGCGCTGACGCCCGCAACCTTTGTGCGTGCCAGATGAATTCGCTCCTCGACGCTGAGCGCAACGAGATTCATATCGATAAAGCGATCGACGCCGTATCCGCGCAGATTGTTTTGCCCCCCCAATGAACTTTGCTCGAAGAACGGCACTTGCTTCCCAATCGTCGCCTGAAGGTCCCCCCGCACGACGAGAATCGCGCGCTTCGATTCACTCGAGAACAGCTTCTTGACCTCTAGCTCATAGCGGGAGTAGACGGGATGATCGCCGTTGTTGAAATTCTGATTCAGCTCCGCATAGGCCGTCACGGCCATCCCATCGGTCGGCGTAATGAGATTATTGCGCGTATCGTAGTAAAACGTCGCCCGGTTCCCGAGAATGTATGTCTGCCCTTCAACCCCGGGGACTGTAGGAAATACGTCGCCGGTAAAAGGGAGAGAGGTCGCGCCTTTTTGCAGCTGCACGGCACGGAACCGCTGGCCCACGGCAATCTGGGTGACTTCGTTCGCGTAGACCCCGAATCGCCAGTTCGCCCGTCCCTCAACGGCCGTGTAGTTCGTTTCGTCCGACTCCAGCGTCGTTTCGCCTAAGCCAAAGAACCGTGACGTGGCATTCTTGAAAAACGAGGCGCCAAAATTCAACGAGTAGCGTCCCTGACTGAAGGCCGGATCGGCGTAACTGAATACCACCTTGCGCTCGATCCGTTCTGAGTACGATGCGATGAACCGAATTTCCCGCCCCCCTGGCTCGTATCGAAATAGATTGATCGCCCCGCGCCACCCGACGATGGAGTTATGAATAAGCAGCGGGGCGGCGAGGTATTTGAGCTCTCCATCAGGGTCAGTAATCAGAATCGGAACGATTAACCCGACATCGTTCCCATCATTCTTACTGGTCCCCACGGCAGGAATCGGGAAATATTGGACGTCGGCTCCTGCATGCTCCGGTAGCGAGATGGCACTCGCCACAAGAAGCGCGAGGGCAACGGCGATGAGGCCTCGCAGGCTTGTCATGGAATTCCTGGAGAGCGTTACGGGGCCTTGATCTTATCGGATTTCTTGCGAAGCTGGTCGACCAAATCGGCATAGGTCGAGGAGCGTAGAATCTTTGAGAATTGCCCACGGTAATTACTCACCAAGCTCACCCCGTCCACCACCACGTCGTACACCCGCCACTCAACACCCTTGTTGAGTAGCCGGTAATCGAGAGGGATTTCGGTCTTGCCGGTGAGCACCTTCGTCCTTACCTCGGCATAGTCTTTTTCGGTCCGTTCATTGATGTACTGCACTCCGTCACCGGTATAGGACTCGACCTTGTCCGAATAGGTACTGGTCAATAGCGTCTTGAACAGTGCGACGAATTCCTGCTTGTCTTTGTCGGACAGCGTATTCCAAGAAGCCCCAAGCGCCCGTCTCGACATTTCCTGATAGTCGAACCGATCCCCGACAACCTGTTCCAATCGCTGCCGACGCTCTTCAGCTCTCCCCGGCTGTTTGAGTTCCTTATCCTGGATGATTTTCAACACCTCGTCGATGGTGCTTTTCATGGCCTCAGTCGCGCCTCCCGCCACTGCCGACTGGACGGCAACCCCACCAAGCAGCGTCAGCAGACACACCACCCCGCTCGCGACCCTCCCCCAACTCCATCTCCATCTCTGTTCTTGTGTAACGGTAGATCCCTTGATCTCCATGTATCCTCCCCCTGTGTACACCCGCGTGCTCTCCATCATCGAACCATCAGTTCACTTTGCCATGAACATACTGACTCACCAACTCCTCAAGGTCGAGGCCCGATTCAGTATCGCGTATCGTATCCCCCGGCTTGAGCGGATCGCCACCCCCTCCCGGAGATAAATTCAAGAATTTTTCTCCAATGATGCCCCGCGTCTTGATGGAGGCTATGGTGTCCGTATAGAGCTTGACGGTGTTATTGACCGCCAGGTTCACCATCGCACGATCCTCTTTGAGCGTAATCCCTCGAACCCTACCGACTTCGACGCCGGCGATCTCGACTGTCGAACCAGGCTTGAGCCCCGAGGCCGTGTTGAACTGAGCTTCGACTTCGTATACATCGCCGCCGACCAGCTCGAGTTTTCCGAGCTTGATTGCCAGATACCCGAGGCACACAATGCCGACCAGCACGAATACGCCGACCACCGTCTCCAACTTGGCTTTTTCCATCCTTCGTACTCCCCTCTCACCCAACGGCCGATCCAGGCAACGCCACAGTCCCACCGACGGAAATAAATTCATGAATCTCAGGGTCGGTGGTCTGCTGGAACTCAGCGGCCGGGGCCATCAACACAATCTTGCCATTCCGAAGCATCGCCACCCAGTCAGAAATCGCGAAGATCTCCGGAATTTCATGACTGACCATGACTGCCGTAAAGCCGAACCGCCGGTGCATCGTAACAATCAAATCGTGAATCGACTTCGCCATCAACGGATCCAACCCTGTCGTCGGCTCATCAAAGAGGATAATCTCCGGCTCCATGACCAACGCCCGTGCTAATCCAGCCCGCTTTCGCATGCCGCCGCTCAACTCGGCGGGGAACTTGTGCCCCATTCCAGACAGCCCGACTTCCTCCAGTTTTTCCTCTACCCGTCGGGCCACCGCCGGGCCCTTCATGCGCAACTTCTCCCTCAAGGGGAACGCCACGTTCTCGAAGACCGAGAGCGAGTCGAACAGCGCCGCGCCCTGAAAAAGCATCGCAAAACGTTTCCGCACATCGTTCAAACGCGTGCCAGACAGCCGGGAGATCTCCACATCGCCGACCCACACCTCGCCACGATCCGGCTGCATGAGCCCGATTATATGCTTGAGGAGCACACTCTTTCCCGATCCACTGCCACCGATGATGGTCGTCAGCTTGCCGACAGGGATAGAGAGATCAATGCCTTGCAAGACCGGTTGACCACCAAGTGTTTTTTCGACGCCGATCAGCCTGATCATTGGTGTTAGAGCAAGACCGAGGTGAGAAAATAGTCCCATACGAGGATGAGCACCGACGACAAGACCACCGCCTCCGTCGTCGCACGCCCAAGTCCCTCGGCGCTCTGTCTTGTGTAGAACCCTTTATAGCAGCAGACCCAACTGACGATCAGCCCGAAGCTGATCGACTTGAGAATGCCTCCGTAGACATCTTTCCAATCCACAGCCGATTCAATCGAGTTCCAATAGGACCCTTCGCTCACTCCCAGCAGATCCACTCCGACGAGGGAGCCGCCATAGATGCCGACCACATCAAATATGGCCACCAGCAACGGCACCCCGATCACGCCGGCCACCAATTTTGGTGCGATCAAATATTGCAGCGGATTGATCGCCATGGTATCGAGCGCATCGATCTGTTCCGTAATCCGCATGATGCCGATCTCGGCAGTCATGGCTGATCCGGCCCGCGCGGTCACCATCAACGCAGCCAGCACCGGCCCCAACTCCCGTATCATGCTCAACGCCACCGCGGAGCCCAGCAACCCCTCGGAACCAAACTTCCGCAAACTGTAATAGCCTTGAAGCGCCAGCACCATCCCCGTAAACCCTGCGGTGAGCACGACGACAAACACGGATTTATACCCGATAAAGTGGAGCTGTTTCATGATTTGATGGAATCGAAACGGAGGCCGCACCAGCCAGGCAAAAGCCGACAGCACAAACAACAGCATCCGACCCATCTCCTGCACACGAATGACGGCCCGTGCACCCAGCTGTTCAATCACGTTCGTCATCAGTTACCTGGACAGGCGAGGAGATTCAATCATTGTCTCCGCATAGTGCTGAAACCATTCAGTCAATCGATCCGCTGCCACCCGGCTCTGTTTTCGCAGCCGATTCAGACCCACGACGCTGGAGGGGCGGCTGATGAGCGACTGCATGCCTTTTATCCAGCCAGTGGGCCTGAGAAAGAGGTTGAAGTCAAGAGGGAGATCCTCATCCACCAGATCGGAAACCGTCCGCACGATCACCATCGGCACGCCTCGTTCCTGAGCCACCGCCGCCACCGCGGCGCTTTCCATATCGAGCCCGGTCGCGTCTGTTACTCGACGCAGCCGGTGCTTTTCCTCGGCCTGCCACACCACGGTTCCCGATGACACGACTGTTCCTGCCCGCACAACCAACCCCGCATCCTGCGCCACGAGGAGAAGGCCGGCGCGTACAGCCTCGTCGCAGAGCACACGATCATTCCTCATCGTCCAGGTCCCTTCAACATGTACAGAACACACCGCTGTGCCAACAATCAGGTCTCCCACCTGAGCCGGTACGAGCGCGCAGGCAAAACCCGTGGACATGACCAGTGACATGGCCTGCTCTTTCAACACCCTTCCCGCGACAGTGCCGGCCGCATCGGGACCGACGCCGGTTTGGATGAGCCAATATGTACGAACTCCTCGCTGTCCAATATGGCAGCGGACTCCGGCTATCGTCGCAATACGATCCGTCGGAAGCGCGCGCCGGACGGCTTGGAGTTCCCAGCGTGTCGCGGCAAAGATAGCGATGGGATTTACCGAAGATCCAGAGAGGGGTTGCCCTGCGTCAACGGTTGACGTCGGCGGAGTGTTCAACGATCGGCTCGATGACACCCGGACGCGAGTACGTGCTGCCGTACTTCGTCGGCCCGCATCTTCCCACGCGTCCGCAGATTCCGGTACATGGCCAAGGCCCACAACGGAAAGTATTGGCAGTACCAATGATAGCGGAGATAAAACACCCGAGGGAATCCGGTGCCTGTGTGGCGGACCTCTTCCCACGAACCATCCTTCATTTGGTGGCGGAGCAGATATTGGACGCCGCGAGCGACGCTGAAGGCATCGGTCATCCCGGCCGACATGAGTCCCATGATTGCCCAGGCCGTTTGGGACGGTGTACTGTCCCCCTTCCCGCTCCACGCAGGGTCGTCGCCGTAAGAAAGGCAAGACTCGCCCCACCCACCATCGGGATTCTGCTTCGACTCAAGCCAGGCGACCGCACGGCGAATATAGGGCTCCGAGAGATCCACTCCGATCGCACGGAGACCAGCCAGGACGGACCAGGTGCCATAGACATAATTGACGCCCCACCGGCCGTACCAACTGCCGTCGGTCTCCTGCTCTCGCTTGAGGAACCGGAGGGCCGGTGCCACGGCGGGGTGCGTCCGATCGTAGCCCAATGCCGCCAGCATCTCGAGGCAGCGGCCGGTCAAATCGGACGTGCTCGGATCAAGCAAGGCATGGTGGTCGGCAAAAGGGATATAGTTGAAAACGATGCGATTGTTGTCCTTGTCGTACGCGCCCCACCCGCCATCGGACCCTTGCATGGCGAGTACCCAATTCGTCCCCCGCTGGATGGATTCCTGCAAGTCGGCGGTCTGAGCCATCCGGACTTTCGACAGCGCCATCAACACGACTGCCGAGTCATCCACATCGGGATAGAGCTCGTTCTCAAACTGGAAATACCAGCCTCCCGGTTCCGCATCGGGAGATGAGAAAATCCAATCTCCAACCGTTTTCGTTTGGCGAGAAACCAGATACGCAGCCGCTTTCTGGAGGGATGGGTGGTCCTGCGACATCCCGGTTTCGATAAAGGCGTTCATGAGCAATGCCGTATCCCAGATGGGAGAGTGGCAGGGCTGAAGATGCAGCGACTCGACGCGTTGATCGCCGATCGACACCGTGTCGTAGACTTCCAGCGATTCGATTTCGTGGAGCGCCTTCCGCACCAATGGATCGTCGACCTGATAGCCGAGGCAGCGAAGGGCCACGATCGAATTCGCCATGGCCGGATAAATCGCCCCCAGCCCACCACTACCCTTGATGTGTTCCAACATCCAGGTGGCAGCCTTGTGCAAGGCCTTTTCCCGCAACCAACTCAGGGGCATCCGGTCGTACAATTTCAGCACCCCGTCCAGCTGGACGAAGAAATTATGCGGCGTGAACCACCGTTGATCTTTATTGAAGGGTGGCACGTTGCGATAGCGAATCTGTGATCGAGGAGCGACATAGAGCTCGTCGATACCCTGCTCCTCAGGAATACGGCAGACAGGCTGATTCGCAAATACCACGAGCAAGGGGATCAAGACGGCACGAGACCAATAGGAAATGGCATAGATGCTGAAGTAGAACCGCTTCGGCAGGAGCATGATTTCTGGCGGCATGCTCGGGATGCCTTTCCAATCATATTGCTCGAACAGCGCCAGAGTGATTTTCGTAAAGACGTTCGCGCACACGACGCCGCCCATCGCCAGAATACAGTCGCGGGCCCGAAGCATGTAGGGCTCATCTGCCGAAATGCCGCTCAACTTCAAGGCAAAATAGGCTTTCACGGAGGCGCTGATCTCCGAAGGACCTCCATAGAAAATCGGCCAGCCGCCATCGGGCAATTGCATGGCGCGGAGATAACGAACCGCCTTGCGCTCTCGTTCGGGATCGACCCGATCAAGAAACCGCCGCAGCAACAGGTATTCAGATGTCAGCGTGGTATCGGCTTCGAGCTCCGCAACCCAGTACCCCTCTGAGGCATGTTGTCTGGACAAAAACCAGGCTTGGCTGCGCCGGACCGCGTCGTCGAGCGCATCCACTTGACTGATCGAATGGCTGGTGGAGCGACGTGCCCCAGTGTCGACGGGTGCCGAGGGCACGAACTTGTCCGACACCAGACGCAGCGGTGGAACGTTGGACAACTCGACCGCCCCCCCCAGCTTCTCCGGAACGGAGACGGAGAGGCTATCCGATAAACGATCCAGGAGCGTTCGAATCAGCTTCATGGTGTTGGGCTATGAAAAACTGCAGGTGGATGGGCACTAAGAGTCGCACGCGTCGTCGTCGAAAAAACACGAAACTGGCGCGGCACACTGCTAGAGCTGCCCACGGAGGGTATATAACAGACACCCTACTCTGAGTCAAGAAACGGGGAGGCGGAAGTCCTCTAAAGTACGAATGTTTTAGGCAATCTGGTCTGCTCAGGCCGGCTGCAAGTTGCCCAGTCTCACCGAGACGACTTTTGAGATGCCCGGCTCCTCCATGGTGACCCCAAACAACGAGTCTGCAATGGCCATCGTCCGCTTGTTGTGGGTGATGACCATGAACTGCGCACCTTCGGAGAGTTCGCGCAATACGCCGGTAAAACGCCCGATGTTCTCTTCGTCCAGCGGCGCGTCGATTTCGTCAAGAATACAGAACGGCGTCGGCCTGATCAGGAAACTCGCGAAGAGCAGGGCCATCGCCGTCAAGGTCTTTTCACCACCCGAGAGCATGGTAATACTCTTCAAGCGTTTTCCCGGTGGCTGCACCACGATGTCGACTCCCGGTTCCTGCGGACCGCGGCCTTCGGCCGTCTCATCCGCCAGCACCTCGACCAGCTGCAGTTCGGCCCGGCCACCGGGGAAAAACTTCACGAACACCTCGCTGAACTTCTGTTGGAGCTCGGCAAAGGTACTGGCAAACATATCCTTCGTGGTGCGGTTGATGCGCTGAATGATTTCTTTGAGCGAGCTGATGGACGTGGAGAGATCCTGTTCCTGCGTCGTCAGGAACCGATACCGTTCATCCAACTCTTGATGTTCGTTGATGGCCGCCAAATTGATCGGCCCCAGACGATCGAGCTTCTCGCGAATTTTCTGCAGTTGCTCCCGTAGCGCGACCTCGTCGACTGCCGGTTGGCCTGCCGGGACCGGCTCCTCCCCGAGCGACAGCTGTTCGGGAGTCATCTCCACAACCGGTGCATCAAGCAGCGTCGTGGGATCGACCTGGTACGTTCCCAAGAGTGTGGATTCGACAGTCCCCAATTGCATCCGAATTTCCGCCTTCTTGACCTCCACCGCCATGCGGGATTCGCGAAGAGACGACACCGCGCGACGAACATCCTCCAACCCGGCATCGAGTTGGTGCGCCGCCGCCATGTCCTGCGCCTGCGATTCTTGCAGTTCGACCAACTGGGCCTTCACCAGGGCTGCCGACTCACCGAACTCACGACAACGCACTTCCTGGTGCTTCACGTTCAACCCGGCTCTGTTCGATCGAAACCGTGAGTGCCTCGACATGGCGCGTCAAGGTCTCAATACGCGCGATCGCGTCCTGTTGCTGCTGCTCGATTCGCACGAGGTCGCGCCGGTGTTGTTCGCGGGTGGTCCTGATTTCCTGCGCCACCAATTGCGCCTCTGTGAATCGCTGCTGGAGCCCCTGCATGTCGTGATCAATCTGCGCCACTCGTTCGCGCTCACGAATGAGCCCGGCTTCCTGGCCGGCCTTCTCCGCGATCCACTGTACGAGCTGTGCTTCGGTGGAGCGCATTTCTTGATTGAGCCGCTGCACCTCCGCCGAGCCTCGTTGCGCATCACTTATCAATGTGTCGATCCGCTGAGTGAGATCCCCCAACACATGCTGGAGCCCGGCTTCGTCTTTCTGTAGTGAGAGCCCGCGCATTTCTGCGTCCCGCAGCGACTCTACAAGTTGCCGGCTCTGGTCGCGCAACTCCTGTCCCTGCACCAGCAATCGTTCCCGCCGCTGCTTGCCTTCTTCAACAGATCCCGTCAGGGAGACGCGCTGGGCGTCCAGGTGAAGCACCTCTCGACGCCGTTGCAGCAGGCCTCCCGTCGCGCTCGCCTGTCCGCCGGTGATCACCCCGGCCGCATCCAAGACTTCTCCTGCGCGCGTCACGAGGACTGGTCCATCGGGAGCAGCGCAGGGCTGTTGTTCCCACAATGCCGTCGCGTCCTTCAGGGTGTCGACGAACACGATCCGATCGAAGAGATAGTCACGGGCCGCTTCGCGCTCACCCTGTACAGGGATCAGATCGACCGCACGTCCGACCACACCCGGCTGGCCCTCCATCGCGGACCACCATTGTTGGGATACCGTATCCCGAGTAGTCCATCGAGGTTGCTGCGGGATGAACGTGCCCCGCCCGAGATCTTTCCCTTTCAGAAACTCAATCGCCTCACAAGCCGCGGAAGGATTGTCGACGAACCAGCCTCTGACCCGCTCGCCCAAAATCGCTTCCACCGCGCGGTCCCATCCGGGAGGCACGACCAACCACTCTGCAATTGCATCGCGGACCCCGGTACAGGCTTTGAGCGCAGTCGACTCTTCGTCGCCGCGCCGCCCATAACCCATATCTTCTTGCAGCACGCCTTGCAGCGCCCTTAGATGAGAGTCCACTGCGGCCAATTCTTCCGACTGACGAAATATCAACTGGTCGACTTCGACCATCTCGGCCGACACGCGCTCGCTCTCTTCCTCAACACCTTGCCGCTGCCGACGCAGGTCAGCAACCAATTGCTCCGCGTCATAGCAGGCCTGTTGGAGCGCCTGGCGCTTGTCCGTTGCCGTGACATGCTGCAGGCGAAAGTCTTCCCGCTCACGAGCCAGCCGGCCCTCACGATCCACCGTTTCTTGAATGCGAGCGGCCAATTGGATCAAGGTCTGCTCGGTATTCGCGACCAACACCGCCAGATTGAGTACGTCCAGACGCCCTCGTTCCTCTTCAGCCAAAGCCGCGGCTCGTTGATGGACCAGCTCTTTCATCTCCCGGTCGAGCGTCGCGAACACCTGCTCCCGCTCTGCACATTCACGCTCGAGCGCGGCCAGCCGGTCCTCGAGGGTCACAGCTTCCGCCGCGCCCTGCTTCTGCTCCTGCGTGAGGCGCTCGAGTTCCTCCCCTCCCTGACTCTGCTGCTGCGCATAGAGCTCACCGCGATTGCGCTCGACTTCAGCGGCCGTCAGCGCCTGCGCCTGTTGCTGTTCAACCTTCGCAAGTTCCTCGCGCCGCTGCCCGATCACCTCGTTACCTGTGGCAATCGCGAGCTTGATCCGCTCAAGTTCTGCATTCAAACGCGCCAACTCGGCGGACTGTGCGGACTCGTGATCCCCCAACGCCTGGAGCTCCGACTCCACCTCCTTGATCGTGGTTCGAAGAACACGGTATTCCTTGGTCAGCAACTGAATCTCCAGCGACTTGGCCTCTTGGTGCAACGCCTGATAGGTCCGCGCCTGCCGCGCCTGGCGCTCAAGAGAATTCAGCTGCTTTTTTACTTCAGCAATGATGTCCCGCACCCGCAAGAGGTTTTGCTGGGTCGTCTCCAACTTGCGCAATGCTTCGGCCTTCTGCTTCTTGTAGCGAATGATGCCGGCGGTTTCTTCGATCAACTCGCGCCTATCTTGTGGTGACGCGTTGAGGATCTGATCGATTTGCCCCTGCGCAATGACGGTGTGTCCTTTCGTCCCTGCCCTGGTATCCAGCAGGATGCTCCGGACATCCTTCAACCGGCAGACGGTCTTATTGATGAGGTATTCGCTGTCACCGTTACGGTACAGGCGACGCGTGATCATGAGTTCTTGGAATTCCGACAGCTGGCTCGAAAGACCGGACAGGGGATCCACATTGATCCGATCCAGCCCGCTGATCACGAGCGAAACTTCGGCCAGGCCGAGAGGCTTCCGCATTTCGGTCCCGTTAAAGATCACATCTTCCATCTTGTCGCTACGCAGGGTCTTCGTGCTCTGCTCTCCGAGTACCCAGAGAATCGCGTCGACGACATTGCTCTTTCCACTCCCGTTTGGCCCCACGATGGCGGTGACTCCATCGGGGAATTCGATCCGGGCTTCCGCGAACGACTTAAACCCCGCCATCTCAAGGGATTTCAAATACATCAGCGACTCCTTCGGTAGCGTGTCTGGAGAGGACTCAAGCGGAAAGAACGCCTGGTTTTGTAGCACAGGTCTACGGATAAAATCAAAGAAAAATACTGCCGGTGGTAGGCATGAGGAGAAGGACCTACAACATTTGGGAGTGGAACGATGGCGAAGGGTTGCCGTTATCCCGCCTGAGCCCCGACAGATTTATTGGAGGACTCGATGGTGATCAGTTCCTTGGGAAGAAGAAATTCAACATCTTCCTCGATCACAGTCAAGTCTTGGACCTCTGCGGGCCCGAACGCCTTGAGGTAGGTCACTAGCTCTTCAACCAAGACTTCCGGCGCCGAGGCGCCAGCTGTAATCCCGACCGCTTTCACGTTCGTGAGCCAGGTTGGATTGATGTCCGATGCGGCATCGATCAGGTAGGAGGCAATTCCACACCGCTCCCCCAACTCGCGTAGTCGGTTGGAGTTTGAGCTATTCGGGGAACCGATCACGAGAATGACGTCCACCAGCTTGGAGAGCTCCTTCACCGCATTCTGGCGGTTCTGTGTCGCGTAACAAATATCTTCCTGATGCGGCCCCTTGATGTGCGGGAACCGTTGATGGAGCGCGCCGACGATATCGCGGCACTCATCGACACTCAGCGTGGTTTGCGTAACGTACGAGAGGTCGTGTGCATTATCCACCTGCAGTTTCTCGACATCTTCCACCGAGGAGACCAGATGGAACTTATCCGGAATCTGTCCGAGCGTCCCGATCACTTCGGGATGGCCGGCATGGCCGATCAGAATGAGATCATACCCCTGCGTATAGTCGCGATTGACCTCGTTATGCACTTTGATGACCAACGGACAGGTGGCATCGATCACATGTAACCGCCGCCGATTTGCTTCATCCCAGACCGACTTGGCGACCCCATGAGCACTGAAGATAACGACCGAGCCTTCTGGCACTTCTCCCAGTTCCTCCACAAACACGGCGCCCTTGGTGCGGAGCGAGTTGACGACATGCCGGCTATGGACGATTTCGTGTCGGACGTAGATCGGCGCCCCATACTTCTTCAGCGAGAGATCGACAATGTCGATCGCCCGGTCGACACCGGCACAAAACCCTCGTGGATTCGCGAGATAAATCTTCATGACCGCCACCTCTCCTTCAAACCGTATATGGCCACATTCGTGCACACATACTCACAAATCACTGTCGTCCACCTTACGTCAGCGCTGCCGGCCCAGTCAACACAATTGGCCCGCGCCTCTCTTCCCTGCCCGTCTTGACACCATGCCCCCTCCCCCGTAGGCTGGCGCCACCAACTATGCCAAGTCCCGGAAGCAAGAAAATCCTCATCGTTGAAGATGAGCAGGACATTCTCCAACTGATCAAACTGTATTTGGAGAAAGACGGCTTTCGAACCGTATCGGCCAAGACCGGGACGGAAGGCCTCCAGCAGGTGAAACAGGAAAAGCCCGATTTGGTCGTCCTCGACTTGATGCTGCCAGAGATCGACGGCCTCGAGGTCTGTAAACGTCTTCGATCAGCCCCAGAGACCGCGATGCTCCCCATCATCATGTTGACCGCCAAAGCCGAGGAATCAGACACGGTCGTTGGCCTGGAGCTGGGCGCCGACGACTACGTCACCAAACCCTTCAGCCCCAAAACCCTGGTCGCCCGCGTCAAGTCCCTCTTTCGGCGGCTTGAGCGGAAACCGGACGACAGCCCGGCCCAATATCGCTACGGCGATCTCGTCATGGATCTCGCGCGACACGAAGTCACCGTCAAGAAAATAGAAGTCCCACTCACGGCGAAAGAATTCGGCCTGCTCGAACATCTCTTGCGCAACCCCGGCAGAGTCCTGACGAGAGACATCCTCCTCAATACCATATGGGGATACGATTATTACGGAACGACGCGGACTGTCGATGTCCACATCCGAAGACTCAAGCAGAAGCTTCCCTCGCTTAACGAGGCGATTATCTCGGTCAAATCCCTGGGTTACAAGCTCAAAGAATTGGATAGTTCGGCATGAGCCTCTCCATCCGATGGAAGGTCACGATCGGAACCCTGCTGGTCCTCGCCTGTGGGCTTCTCATCGCCCGGACCTTGGCGATTCGATCCCTTGAGCAACAAGAAATCGTCCAATCGGGCGAGATACTGGAGACTCGAACCGGTCTCGTTGCCTACGGGCTGCAGCCGTTTCTGACGCAATCGGGATCGCAGGCTTCGACTCCCCAATTGCGGGCAGCCGTCCGAGATCTCAGTTCGCGGGCCCACGCACGCGTGACCGTCGTCGCTGCGGATGGACGAGTGTTGGCCGACAGCGCCGTTTCGGATAACAACCTCTCTGCGGTTGAGAACCATCTGGCACGACCGGAAATTCTGCAAGCCGTTGCCACCGGGCGGGGAACAGATCTGCGCACGAGTCAGACAACCGGTGAGCGCACGTTGTTTATGGCTGTAAGTATGAGCGGTGCGAACCAGGCGACGCGATCCGTCTTCTTGAGGCTCGGGTTGCCGATGACCACATTAGATCGTGAAGTAGCCATGTTGCACCGGAACCTGGCCATCGCCTTTGGGATCGCGTTCTTGGTTGCCGTCACCCTGGGTGTGTGGCTCGCTCGCAGCATCACGAAACCCCTGTCCGATATTGCGATCGCCGCTCGGCACCTTGCGAATGGTGACCACGCGGTCCGCATTCGAACCGGATCACGGGATGAAGTGGGCCTCTTAGCCGACACGCTCAACCACATGACGGACCAACTGACAGCCAAGATCAATGAGCTCTCCGAAGATCGGGCCCAGCTTTTGGCCATGCTGACCTCGATGGTCGAAGGCGTGATGGTCCTCGACCGTCGAGGTCGCGTACTGCAAGTCAATCCAGCACTGGAACGGATGTTCGACGTCACCAGGATGGACACAAGGGGACGCCACTGTTCCGATGTCTTCCGGCATCCGCAGCTGGATACGTTAGTCTCAACGGTCCTTACGAAACGAGTTAACGAAGAAGATGAAATTCTCCTGCACCCGAGTGGTCGCTGTCTCCATATCGAGGCCTCGGTCACTCCATCCGATCGAGAGAACGAAGCCTGCGCGGTTCTTGTCTTTCACGACATTACAGAATTACGCCGCCTGGAAAACATCCGGAAAGATTTCGTCGCAAACGTATCCCACGAGCTGAGGACCCCGCTCACGTCGATCAAGGGGTATATCGAAGCATTGCTCGATGGCGCCAAAGACGATCCTGAAACCAGCGCAAAATTCCTCGACATCATTCTCAAGCAAAGTGACCGGCTGAACCTGATTCTGGAAGACCTCCTCCAACTGTCAAAGATCGAATCAGGGCAGGTCCTGTTCAAGCGAGAACCGCTTCATATCCAGAGGGTCA
Source organism: uncultured Nitrospiraceae bacterium (assembly GCA_963720035.1). Lineage (GTDB taxonomy): Bacteria > Nitrospirota > Nitrospiria > Nitrospirales > Nitrospiraceae > Palsa-1315. The sequence goes on from CAVREB010000013.1 coordinate 65,299, forward strand.
TCGAACGAACGCTGGCCATGATCAAGCCCTTGGCAGACAAGAAGGGGCACCGGCTCGTCTCCTTCGTGGAGGACGGTCTGCCGGCTGTGCTCGGCGATGAAGACCGGCTGATGCAGGTACTGTCCAACTTGCTCGATAACGCCGTCAAATACACCCCCGGGCAAGGGACCATCACCGTTGCGGCCCACCCGGTTTCGGACGATGCCGAACGGCCCACGATCGCCACGGCTGTGGAGCTGAGCGTGACCGATACGGGCCTCGGAATTCCTGAACGGGATCACCCGCGCGTATTCGAACGATTCTATCGAGTCGATAAGGCCCGCTCGCGTGAGTTAGGTGGAACAGGACTCGGGCTGGCGATCGTCAGGCATATCGTCGAGGGATTAGGTGGGCGGGTGTGGGTCGAAGCGAACATCCCGACCGGCAGCCGTTTTGTCGTCCGGCTCCCCGTCCAACAGAGCAGTCAGCCGGCTGACTAGACGAGTTTCGTCCCGAGCAGATAGATAAGCGAGGCGAGAAGCGCTGCGCCAGGAAGTGTGAATATCCAGGCGTACAGAATTCTCGTGGTGACGCCCCAACGCACCGCCGAGAGTCGCTTGATCGCGCCGACCCCCATGACCGAAGTCGTGATGGTGTGAGTGGTGCTCACCGGCAGACCAATGTGCGCCGTCACGAGCAGCACCGCCGCCGCACCTGTCTCCGCAGCAAACCCATGCACCGGTTCCAGCTTGACAATACCCATCCCCAGCGTACGAATGATCCGCCAGCCGCCCAAGGCCGTTCCCAATCCCATCGCCACCGCGCAGGAGCCGATCACCCAACCAGGTACCTCGCCCGAAGGAATCTGCCCGGCAGAAAGCAAAGCCAACGTAATGATTCCCATGGCCTTCTGCGCATCGTTGGCGCCGTGACTGAACGCCATGAAACAGGCGGACACGAGCTGCAGCCGTTTGAATAGTCGAGTGGCAACGCTCCGGATCACACGAAAACAGACCCAGCTGATTAACACCATCAACGAAAACCCGATGGCAAAACCAAAGAACGGCGCGAGCACCATGGCTTCCATCACCGGACGGAGCCCGGACCACTTCACCATGGCCCACCCTCCATGGGTCACTGCAGCCCCGATCAGTCCGCCGATCAAGGCGTGAGATGAGCTGGTTGGTAATCCCAACAACAGCGTGAAGAGATTCCACAAGATCGCACCGGCCAACGCGGCCGCGACCATTTCTTGGGTGACAAAGGCCGGATTGACAATCCCCGACCCCACCATCTTAGCCACGGCGGTGGACATGAAAGCCCCGGCCACATTGAGGACACCGGCCGCCATGACCGCCACAAACGGGCTCACGACTCTCGTCGAGACGACAGTCGCAATGGCGTTGGCACTGTCATGCCACCCGTTCGAAAAGTCGAATAGGAGTGCCAACACAACCACAACGAGCAGCATTCCAGTCAGGTCAGGCATGGGCCATCCGTGAGACATAAAATGTAAAAGGTGAAACGTGTGGAATCATTCGGGTAGGAACCGGCCAGTCATGAGGTTCTCTCTTGCATCGGTCTATTACGGTTCACGTCTTGCGTGAGCTAGTGGTGCTTGAGCGCGATCCGCTCAAGAATGTTCGCGACGTCTTCGCACCGGTCGGTTCCCGCTTCGAAGTTCTCGTAAATTTCTTTCCACTTGATGACCGCGATCGGATCGGTTTCTTTTTCAAAGAGGGCTGAAATCGCATCGCGGGAGACTCGGTCGGCCTCGTTCTCCAAACTGTTCACCTGCACGCTGCATTCTTTCAGCTCCGGATGCGGAAGCCCCAGGAGGTCCACACCGCGCCCAACGGCCACAGAGGCTTGGTAAAGAATGTCGGCCAGCTTGATCGCCATCTCGGTCGGCCTCGTCACCTTGTATAACACGAAGCGGTCGGCGACCGCCTCCGTGACATCCAGAATATCGTCGAGGGCGCTGGCGAGGTCATGGATGTCTTCCCGGTCGATCGGCGTAATAAACGTCTTGTTCAATCGACGCGCGATGTCGTGCGTAATGCCATCTCCAACATGCTCAACGTCTTTGATCCCCCGGGCTTGTTCGACGGGAGACCGGAAATCCTCCATCATCACCTTCAGAAGATGGCTTCCCTCAATCATATTATGTGCAGCCTTCTTGAACAGCTCAAAGAAGGCTTCTTCTCGAGGGATCAATCCAAACAACATCGCGACGCTCCTCAGTTCAGATACAATCAGCTTGTCTCATGGCCGGATTGACAGCACCGTCATAGCACTGTCACACCTGTGCCCGAGACAGCGCTTACCACCTAACTAACCCTGTTGCCCACGTCACTCCACCGCCAAAACAGCCCAGCAAGACAAGGTCGTGGGGAAGAATTTTCCCGGAACGGACTGCGTAGTCGAGCGCGATCGGCAATGACGCCGACGACGTATTGCCGTAACGTCCGATCACGGAACAGACCCGTTCCGGCGAGACCCCTAGCCGCTTCGTGAGCTGGTCGAGAATCCGCCCATTGGCTTGGTGCAATACCAGCTGCGCGATATCCTGTACATCGACACCAAACTCTTTCACGATCTCACGAATGGCCTGCTCCAGTCGCTTGACTGCCAGACGAAAGAGCGGCGCTCCTTGCATTCGCAATGTATGGCTCTTCGCCTCGACCGTCCCCGACGTCGTCGGCAAACGCGATCCGCCGGCTGGAATTTTGATCAAGTCATGCTGGGAACCGTCCGCGTGGAGGCGAAGCCCCAAGAGCCCCCGGCTCGGCTGGCCTGTCTCCGGCTCGCCCCGAAGCACCACCGCGCCGGCCCCGTCTCCGAATAAGAGGACCGTATCGCCGTCGGCAGGATCGATGGACCGAGACTTCACTTCCGCCGCCGCCACCAAACAGGTCTTGACCTGACCGCTCCGAATCATCGCATCAGCCATAGAGAGTCCATAGAGAAAGCCCGAACAGGAAGCCGCCACGTCGAACGCCGGTATGGTGGAACAACCAAGCATCCGCTGAACATGGCAGGCGGTGGAGGGAAAGACCGAGTCGGGAGAGGTTGTCGAGAGCACGATCGCCCCCACCTCAGAAACCGGGAGTCCAGCAGCCTCAAGCGCCTGCCTCGCTGCCTCCACCGCAAGATCAGAAGACGCTTGGGACGGAGCGGCCCAGCGACGTTCCTGAATCCCTGTCAGGCGAGAGACCACGTCTGACTCAATACCCAACGAGGCCCCCACCTCGCGATTCGATACCACTCGCTCAGGGAGATACGATCCTGTGCCGATAATCCTCGTTCGTGTCATGGTCTGCAGACCCTGTGATTCGACCGCAATTCCGGCGGGATTATAGGTCTCAGTGTCACAGGGGTCAACTCATATGCTCGATATGCTCGAATCATTGCATTCAGCCAGGACTCCTGCTACATTTTCGCCGGCTAGCTATATGATACGTACCGTTCCCAGCGTCCCCTCTGCTTCAAGAATTGCATTGGCCTTCGGCCTTTGCGCAACGATATTCTGTGTCGTCACCAGCCTGTTCGAGCACGCCCAAGACCCAAGACAATGCGAAGAAAGCCCTGAGCGGCACTGACGAGCAGATTTTCCTGGGAGATACGATCGAAAAGAACTACGACCCCAATGTCATCATGAAACGAGGAGAGGCGTTCTTCGATAAAGAGGAGTATACGGAGGCCATCGTCGAGTATAACCATTTCCTCGATCTCCATCGCAGCCACACCCTCGCCTCCTATGCCGCGTTCCGAATCGGAGAAAGCCAGATGAAGCGGGCCAAGGGAATCGAACGTGATCCTGACCCCATTCAGAAAGCCATCGAAGCCTTTGAACGGCTGCGGAAAGATTTTCAGGGAAGCCGCTACGACGGCCAAGCGCTTCAGAAGATCCAAGAATGCCACGACCTCCTGGCGCAGACGCATCTCTTCGTGGGGCAATTCTATTATCGGCGGGGCTCATACCTGGCTGCCGCACACCGGTTCGAAGAAATCGTGAAACTGTACCCCGACAAGTCTGTCGCGCCCGACGCCTTGTACTTTCTGGCACAAACCTACCATGACCTCGGTGCGGACGATTGGGCCAGCGAACAGCTGACGCTGCTGGCAGAAAAATACCCGGGCAGTGCGCATTCGAGCGAGGGAAAGAGGCTGCTCGCGAAGATTGGAAAGGAAAAACCCACAACGGTGCTGGCCAAGAAGGCCGAACCTGCGCCCTCCTCTAGCTCACCGACCGCATCTCCATCGGAAAATCAGCTAAGTCTCGCCGCTGGGACCTCTTCTGTCCAGACAGGATCGTTCCGCCTTCCTTCCGCCACATCATTGAGCCAGTCTTTTGTCAGCTGCCGGCTCGGCGCCTGGTGCTGAGCCCAAGCAGCATCGAAGCTGTCAGCTGTCAGCAAAATTCTAAATCTCTTGGTTGTGATTCTTTAGCTGAAGGCTGAAGGCTGACCGCTGATTGCTGATGGCTACGTCACTGGCCGAGGTACCAGCCAATCCCGTACCGCTCCAGAAAACTGGTAATCATCGTGAGGGTATTGGCGTAGATCATGACGCCCACGACGACCAGCAATACCCCGCTCACGGTTGAAACGCCCCACAAATACATGCGCGCCTGCTTAAAGTAGGCGAGGAACCGATCCACTCCCAAGGCCGTGAAGAACAACGGCAACCCCAACCCTAACGAATAGCTCGTCAGCAATAGCACCCCGTTCAGCAGCGAGTCGGTGGTGCTGGCATACAACAAAATGGTCCCGAGCACCGGCCCGACGCAGGGGGTCCACCCGGCGGCAAACGCCACGCCGATTAGGAACGATCCCACATAGCCGACCGGTCGATTTCTGAATTGGAATCGATGCTCCATTTTGAGAAAATTGATGTTCAAGATCCCCAATAAGTAGAGGCCGAAGATGATGATCAGGATCCCGCCGATCCGTCGAATGTGATCTTGATAGGTAATCAACGCCTGTCCGATAAAGCTGGCCGACGCACCGAAGGACACAAATACCGCTGTAAATCCAGCAATAAACAACAGCGAATTGACGACAATAGATTTCTTAAACTTCGACCGCACCGTCGAGTCGGTAAGTTGTTCGATGGATAGCCCGGTGATGTACGAAATATAGGAGGGAACCAGCGGGAGCACGCAGGGCGAGACGAACGACAGCAAACCGGCGGAAAAGGCCGCCACGAGGGAGATATTAGTGATCGATTGAGACATGGTTAGCCGGGATTATTCATGAATGCCGTTGCGAGACGGCTGAGACCGACGCCCGCCTGGGCTTCTTGCCAGTGGAGCCGACACCAGCATCTGGACAGGCTTAGGACTTCATCAACATCTGCACGAGCTGATGCGCTTCAGGAGCTCCCCAGTCACGCGCGCCGAAGATCTGGTGGCGGACAACCCCCTGTCGATCAACCATGAAGGTCATCGGGAGGCTCCGTGCGCCATAGGTCAATCCCACACGATAGTCGGCATCGTGGAGGATAGGAAACGTCAGATGGTTCTCTTGCTGAAACGGCCTGGTCACCGCCACACCTTGCGCGTCGGTGGACACAGCGAGAATCTCAAAATCCTTCCGCGGAAACGTCTTGTAGAGCTCTTCCATCGCCGGCATCTCTACTCGGCAGGGGCCGCACCAGGTGGCCCAAAAATTTAAGAGCACCACTTTGCCACGCAAGTCGGAAAGCGCAACCGGGTTTCCGTTCATGTCTCGAAGCTGGAAGTTCGGCGCCGGCTCACCCAGTTTGACGACGTTGCGCTCAGCAACCGTTAGGATATCCGGCGCCGCCGCACCGCCCAAGCCTGCAGCCGCGACCATCAGACATACGGCGGTTCCAGCGATTGCCAGCCTCATTATCCCTTCCTCGTTCTAGGATCCAATGGTGGAGCCTCTGCCGCCTTGGGCGTCACGTTGAGCAGTTTGGTCAGGACTTGCAGGCTGTCTAGCCTTGTCCAGTCCCGCGGCCCGATGACAATCTCGCGGATGACGCCCTCCTGATCGATGATGAACGTTTCCGGCACGCCCATACGCTTGTATGGTTTGTCGGTCTTTCCCCAGGAGTCGATCAGTACGGGAAAGGTAAGATTCATGCCCTTGATGAACGGAGGGATGTCTTTGGTCGTCGTCACGCGGTCGATGCTGACCGCCAGTATCACCAAGCCGTTCTTCTCGAAATTCTTATGGAGCACTTCCATCGACGGCATTTCTTCACGGCAGGGCTTACACCAGGTCGCCCAAAAATTTAGAAAGACCACCTTGCCCCGAAAGTCCGATAGCCGCTGAGGTTTATCGTTCAGATCGGTAAGGGCAAAGTCTGGCGCCGGCTTTCCCACTGCCAAGAGCTCATACTTGGAGCTCTGCATCCACACGATGCCGAAGACCGCCGCCAAAATGGCCGCGCCGGCTAAGACGATCAAGAGACGTGACCCTCCTGAAGAGGCTGGGGAAACAGATGATGTGGACATCGATGGCTCAATCATTGTGACCTGGATATAAGACGGTCACAGTGCCTTATGCATAAGCGTGTAGGCCTGAAAGCAAGAAGTTCACGCCCCAGAAACAGAAGACGACCATCAAGAAGCCGAAGATCGCATAGATGGCGGCTCGGTGACCTTCCCACCCGCGCGTCATCCTGGCATGGATGTAGGCGCCGTAAATCAGCCACACGATCAGTGACCAGGTCTCTTTGGGGTCCCAACTCCAATAGCCGCCCCAGGCATAATTGGCCCACATCGCCCCGAGGATGATACCGAAGGCCAGCAAGGGAAACCCGACGGTGATCGCTTTATAGCCTAACTCGTCAATGGTCTCGAGATCCGGGAAGGCCGCATAGAAGCGGGAGGTGCTGCCCCGTCGTTCCGCCCGTTCCTTGAAGAGATACATCACACCCAGGCCACCGGCCATCGCAAATGCCGCATAGCTGGTCAACGTGATCGAGACATGGATATAAATCCAGTAGCTGTTGAGCGCCGGTACGAGGGGTTCCGCCGTCTGATACCGGTACGGCAGCAGCGAGGCCGCGCCCATGGCAATGAACCCGATTCCCACCACGAACGCTCCGACGGCTTTAATCTTGTAGCGCAACTCCAGCAGCACATAGCCCAGGATGATCGCCCAGGACACATAGGCCATCGCCTCGAACTGATTCGACCAGGGCGCAAAGGTCCCCGAGGTCTGCATCCTCTCGAAAGCTCGCGTGAACAACGCGCCCGTATTCACGATCCATCCAAACACCGTGATCAAGGTGGCAATCTGGCCCAACTGCGTGGCCCAGGCTCCGTCGCGTTCATCAAAGCTGTCCGCCGGATGACCGGCGGGAACCAACGCCATAACCGGGCGGCGTGCGAACAGGTAGGCGATGTAGAGGATCAGTGCGGCGAGATAGAGCCAAAACGTCATGTCGAAAAGAAACAAGGATCGGACCATCGTGTCCTCCGTCGATTCGGTTCAGGCCAACGTGCTCCCTGGTATCATACTTAAAACAACGGCAGTTTGACTACTCGACCTCAGTCCCCAATGATTCATGTGGGGGAGACCGAGAAGGTGCGGAGTTTTTCAGCCAGCTTTCGAAATTCCTTCTGAAAATCGATCTGACTCTTGTGCGTCGTGCCGCCGACATAGACCGTCACCCCCTCCGGGGCCGGAAGGATCTTCATCCAGATCCGACGGTGGAAGATAAAGGATGAGAGCGTAATGCCCACCACGATCATGGTCGAGCCAGTCCAGACAATATTGATCCCCGGATTTTTCGCAATTTGCAAACCGGTAAATTTCTTCGGCTTGTACCCCACCAACTCGAACTGGTATTTCGACTCTTTAATATCGAAGAGGTCCGGGAACTGATAGAAAATCCAGGGTGTCGACTGCACCGTACTCCGCTCATTGACGGCCAATCTGATCGCAGGATTCGCATGTTCCACCGTCTTGGAGAACACTTTTTTCTCCGTCGAGTTGAAGGCAAAATCCGCCACAAAGTCTGTGACCGAAAGTTTCAGATCGAGATCGGCAACCGCCTGCTCCTTTTGCCACTCCAGGTCGACGGTCTTGAGTACTTTGTCCGTTTCCTTATTCTTGATATTGACCCGCGCCACTTCGATCTGGTCCCAGGAATCCCCGTAGCTGGATTGATAGAACCAAATATTTTTGTACACAAGAGGGTCGTTCACCGAAATCGTCTTCGTCACGACCGACTTGCCCCCGTCGATGACGGTCAGGGTACTGTTGTAGGACTTCACTGAGCCGTTCTCGTGATAGTCGATCCAGAATTTATCTATCTTTAAGTCGAAGTTGCCTCGTGGGATGTGATAGGTCTGCCCCTCGAGACAGACGCCAAATTCCTGGAATCCATAATAGGTGCCGATCAGGCCACCGATGATGATCACAGTCGCACTCAAATGCGCCATGTGTGCGCCGACGCGGCCCAATACCCCCTTTGTCGCATAGATCGTCACCTCGCCCGGCTCACTCTTCGCCAACACTTTATAGCCCTTCTCGATAAAGTACTGAGCCAACTGCTGCGACACCAGCTCCTTACTGCTTGCAATCGAGACCTCGGCCTGCTGCTTCATCCCTTTCACGAAATCCAGCGACACGCCGACCCGGTCTTGTTTCATCGACCGCCAGACACCGGGAAAGCGCTTATGGAAACAGGTGAGGGAGTTGACGCAGAGGAGCCCGAGTAGACTGGTGAACCACCAGGTGTGATAGACGTCGGTGAACCCCAGCCGAAGAAACCACCGATAGGTATTCTCTCCGTACTCTTGGATATAGGATTCCGGTCGTTCGTTTTGTTGGATGACCGTCCCGATCGTGGCGGTGATGGCAATGAACAGAAAGAGGAACATCGCCAGCTTGATCGAGGCGAAGAACTCGACCAGTTCGCGCGAAAACTCCTCCCAGCCCACGCCTGGAGCCGGCATACGTGGAGTCTCCTGCTGGGGGATGGCGTCAGGCTGACGGGTCATCGGTCGACAAATCCTTTGCTCTCCCCGAACACACAATCATTCATTATGGCCTGAAAGACTTGCTGGATTGGACGAGGGACGATTGTGAGCCGGGAGGCAGTACTCTTTACTCTGGACAGTGCCCCTTTTTGGCATCGCCGCAGGAAAGAAAGGCAGACCCTCTACACGAAGGCATCTTACAAGTGCTCAAAAAGAGGTGTCAAGGAAGCGGCAGCCGACAAGCACCGATGGGTATCCACCCCCTACTAATGCATTAACTGGCCATGCTATGGGAGTGATGGACAAACCACGTCATCTTCCGCTAATATCGCAGCAATTCTGCATGTACCTACTAATTCTCAGTTGGGGGCTTCCGCTCTCAATAGAGAACTATGCAGGTACCGTTCACTGAACCTTGAGGATCCAATGAGAAATAACTACCTGTTTACATCAGAGTCCGTGACGGAAGGACATCCGGACAAGATCGCCGACCAGATCTCCGACGGAATCCTCGACGCGATCATTGCCAAAGACAAGTATGCCCGGGTGGCCTGCGAGACGATTCTGACCACCGGAATTGCCTTCGTGGCCGGCGAAATCTCCACCAGGGCCTATGTCGAGATTCCCGATATCATTCGCGAGGTCATCAAGGATGTCGGCTACTGCGACGCCTCCTGGGGGTTCGACTACCACACTTGTTCCGTCCTCACCGCCATTCACCAACAATCGGGCGATATCTCCATGGGCGTGGATTCCGGCGGCGCCGGCGACCAGGGACTGATGTTCGGCTACGCGACCAACGAGACGACTGAACTCATGCCAATGCCGATCATCCTCGCACATCGACTCACCAAGCGACTGGCAGAAGTCCGGAAAAAGAATATCCTGCCCTGGGTCCGTCCCGATGGAAAATCCCAAGTGACCGTCGAGTACCGGAACGGTAAGCCGGTGCGGATTGACACTATCGTCGTCTCCACACAGCACAGCCCCGACGTGACGAACAAACAGATCGAGCGCGACATCATGGAGAAAGTCATCAGGCCCATGATGCCGAAGGGGCTCTACGACCCCGCCAGCGTGAAACACCACATCAATCCCACCGGCCGCTTCGTGGTCGGCGGCCCGATGGGCGACACTGGACTGACGGGCCGCAAGATCATCGTCGACACCTATGGCGGTCACGGCAGCCATGGAGGCGGCGCCTTCTCCGGCAAGGATCCCACGAAAGTGGACCGGTCGGCGTCGTACATGGCTCGCTACATCGCGAAGAACATCGTCGCCGCAGGGTTAGCCCAGAAGTGCGAAGTGCAACTCGCCTATGCGATCGGCGTGGCCGATCCCGTCTCGGTACTGGTCGACACGAAGGATACCGAGAAGATGTCGCCCGACAATCTGGACAAGCTCGTGCGGAAACACTTCCCCCTGACCCCACGCGGCATCATCGACCATCTCAGGCTCCGCCGGCCGATCTTCAGAAAGACCGCATCCTACGGGCACTTTGGCCGGAACGAGCCGGAGTTCACCTGGGAAAAAACCGACAAGGCCAAAATCTTGCGCAGAGAAGCAGGGCTGTAGTTGGAATAGTTGCCGACCGATATGTGAAAGGGGGGCGGGTTCTACAACCCGCCCCCCTTTTTCCTGACGACCCATCACCAATCACGCATCACTCATCACTTTACTGGAGGCATCTGTGGAATACGATGTGAAGGATATGAAGTTAGCAGACCAGGGCAAACTCAAGATCGAATGGGCCGAGGCCACGATGCCGGTCCTGCGGCTGATCAAGAAGCGCTTCCAGAAGGAAAAGCCCTTCAAGGGCCTGCGCATGACCGCCTGCCTCCATGTGACGACCGAAACCGCTAATCTGATGAAAACGCTCCAGGCCGGCGGAGCCGATGTCCGGCTCTGCGCCTCCAATCCGCTGAGTACGCAGGATGAGATCGCGGCGGCGCTCGTCAAACACGACGGCATTCCGACCTTCGCGATTAAAGGCGAAGACAACAAGACCTACTATAAGCACATCCAATCAGCGATCGCCCACAAGCCGCAGATCACGATGGACGACGGGGCCGATGTCGTCTCGCTGATCCATTCCAAGCGGAAGGATTTGCTCAAGCATGTGATCGGCGGCACGGAAGAAACCACCACCGGCGTCATCCGACTCCGCAGCATGGCCGAAAGGAAAGTGCTGAAGTTTCCGGTGATTTCCGTGAACGACGCCGACACCAAGCACCTGTTCGACAACCGCTATGGGACAGGCCAGAGCACGATCGACGGCATCATCCGCGCGACGAACCGATTGATCTGCGGCACCAGCTTCGTGGTCGCCGGCTATGGCTGGTGCGGGCGCGGGATCGCGATGCGCGCCAAGGGCATGGGCGCCGACGTCATCGTGACCGAGATCGATCCGGTCAAGGCGATTGAAGCGGTGATGGACGGGTTTCGCGTCATGCCGATGGAACAGGCCGCGCTGGTAGGAGATTTCTTCGTCACGGTCACCGGCAACCTCAAGGTCATCCGCAGTGAGCACTTCGCCAAGATGAAGGAAGGGGCCATCGTCTGCAACTCAGGCCACTTCAACGTCGAGCTGGATATTCCCGCCTTGGAGAAATTGAGCCGGAGGAAGCGGCTCATTAGACCGGGCGTCGAACAATTCACGCTGAAGACCGGCCATCGGGTTAGTCTGCTCGGCGAAGGACGGCTCGTGAACCTGGCGACGGCCGAAGGCCACCCCTCCAGTGTCATGGATATGAGCTTCGCCAACCAGGCGCTCGGTGCTGAGTACCTGGTGAAGAATTACAAGAAGCTGGAGAAGAAGGTCTATCCGGTCCCGCCGGTGATCGACAAGGAAATCGCCCGACTCAAACTCGCCGGCATGGGAATGAAGATCGATACGCTGACGAAGGAGCAGGTGAAGTATCTGGCGTCGTGGGAGATGGGCACGTAAGGAACGGAGCAGCGCGGGGTGGCCTCCGTGCTCGCAGACCACGCACGATCAGACTGTGCTCGGCCGATGCGCGCAGTAGGGAGCACCTGCACCCACTCCGCCGTGATAGAGGTTGAGGAAGAAGAAAGGCCGCCTATAAAGGCGGCCTTTCTGTTTTCTTGGAGTCTCATAGTCTGATCTTTCACGCAAAGCCCGCTGATTAAGAGCCAGCGGGCAATCCTAGAAACAAGAGGACAGGGGCATTCTGACTTCCCTGATGTCTCAGGTGGTCGGTGGCTGGCAGGAGCGGACGTCGCCGAAGGCGCGGGGATATGCCCGTGCTCGGCCAAAGGGTTGCAGCCCTCGTTTCTACCCTCCAGCAGACTGCCGTTGACAGGGCAGGAAAGGGGGTATAGCGTTCTTGCTATTCTAGAGCGAGGGAGGATGCACGATGTCGGTCATGTGCTCCCAGGCGGTCTGCAAAGCCCAGGAAGGGATGTGCGGGCATGAGAAGGTGATGCTCAGCGTCGCCCTGCTCGCAGCCATTGGTTTTGGGGCCTACTTCCTGATCGGCTGACTTGAGGTATGCGAACGAACGCTCGGGCCACGGCCTATTCCTAGGCCGACGTGGAAGTGTGCGCGCCCCGTGAGATTTCCTCCTCAACATATCTTCGAGGCCATACAGCTGGAGCAGCATTTGCTGTTGATCCTCGACAAGCCATTAGACTTGTTGCGCTCAATATGCTGCGAGGCATTTGATGGTCAGGCGAGGTTTTCAAGAGGGGGCTGCGACTGTCCGAATGTTTCCGCCTAGCTCGCGATCGTTTCACGAACCTTTCGGATCAGATCGCTGGAGCTGAACGGCTTCGGGATAAACGCGGGGCGTTGTCCGGTCACCATCTCAAGAGCTCCCTCGGAGTAGGCAGACATAAAGATAACTTTGACTGCGGGCATTAGCGCATCAATACGCTTGGCAAGTTGGGGGCCTGTCATGCGGGGCATCATGACGTCGGTGAGAACCAGCTGCGGGTGCACCGCCGATTTTCCCAAAAGATTAAGCGCCTCGATTCCATCAGCCGCTACTTGAACCTTATACCCGGTTGCTCGCAACATATCCCCGACAGCTAGCCTCACGTCTTCATCATCCTCGACCAGTAAGATTGTTCCAGAATCGCGCAACGTCTCAGGCTGGTTGATTGTGTGACAAGCCCCCTGAGCCTGATCGCACCGTGGCAGACAGATTTTAAACAGCGATCCGACACCCTGAGCGCTCGACACCTCGACAAATCCACCGATTTGCCGAACGATGCCATAGAGGCTCGCAAGTCCCAATCCTCTCCCCGCTCGGACTCGTTCTTTGGAAAAGAAAGGCTCGAACAGATGCACCTGCATCGCAGGGTCGATCCCGCATCCCGTGTCACGAACTGCCATCTCCGCATAGACCCCTGGCTTGACCGCATGCTCCTGTGCCGCCATCTCTGTGACGGTTCTCTGCGAGGTCGAGATCAGAAGTTGTCCCCCCTGCGGCATCGCTTCACGCGCATTGGCCACCAAGTGATTCATAATGTCCTCGATCTGCTGACGAGCCATAACTACCGACCCGCATTCGGCTGTCAAGGCCATCGTCGTCGTGACGCTGTCGCCGGCTAACTGACGGATCTTCGGCTCCATTTCGGTCAGTATCAGATTCACATCGAGAACGGCTGTTTCCACCACTTGGTGATGGCTGAACGCCACCAGGTTATGCGTCAAATCCGACGCGCGACCGACCGCATCCTGTATCTGCCTGATGGGGGTCTGGATCTGCTGATGGTCGGCCACCTGACGGGAGACTTGCTCGCTGGCCCCTGTGATGACAGTCAACAGGTTATTGAGGTCATGTGCCACTCCACCAGCCAGCCGGCTTAAGGCCTCCATCTTTTCAGCCTTATGCGCCGAGTCTTCAAGGCGCTTACGCTCGGTAACATCGGTAATCGTTTCGATGACATGCATGCGCCCGTCGGAGGTCACCGCTTTTGACCATTGGACGAGGAGCCATTGATTGTTGGGCAACATCACCTCATTCATCGTCATGGCACCCGTACCGACCGCTTCGGGCATCTTGCAGAATGAGCAGGGCGCGGGACACCCGGCTATCTTTTCGTGACAGGTCTGGCCCGAGATGTCTCCGAACTTCTTGAGCCCTGTTGCGTTCTGAAACTGGACGGTGTAGGTCGCAGGATCAACGACAGAGATTATCACCGGCTGAGCGTTTAACAGCTCCTGGGGATCGTAGGAGGGAAGGGGTGAGTGAGTAGGCTCTACCATCAGGATCTCCATCCCGAGCGCCCATCTAGTACTCAGCACGCAACAATGCCCGATGTCTTAACTCACATCACGCATAAATCAGCATAGACCATACCAGGGCCAACGGACTCCGAAATACTCATGCTCTCTTCTCGCAATATCAGGGGGTTAAGAGCGTTCAACAAACTCTCATGGGAGGCTTGGTGCGGTGGGGACCTGAATCAAATTAGGTAAATGGAGTATCGAATTTAATCCATCCATCGCTCACCAGGCAGCTGGAGGGGGGAAGAATCACGCCTGAAGATCCAAGAGTCTTCGCCGGACGCGAAGGTCATACGGGGTGCTCAAGAGTTACGGGCTGGAGCTGCTTAGTTGGACGTTCGGTTGCCGGCGAGGCTGCCGAGATAGCGCTTGGCCCAGAGGTAGCTGGTCGTCAACTGAGGTTGATTGGCTCTGCGAACCATTTCAGCGCCGAGAAGAATGATCGCGCCACCCACGATGGTGCTGAACCGGATCGGCTCGCCCAAGTATAAGTGGGCAAAGAGTATCGCGCCCACGGGGGTCAGGTTCTGATACACGGCGACGGTGGCGGGCGAGATGGTTTGGAGCGCGCGATAACGCAGGAGGAAGACGGAGGCTGTCGCCACTCCAATATAGAGCACGGAGGATACAATCGGCATCGAGAGATCTTCGATGGGCGGGCGTGTCCAGACCAACGCTCCGAGAACGAGCACGAAAGCGCTGCTGCCGAACATCACCGTATTAGCGGTCATGGCTCCGAAGCGCTTCACGATGTTGGCGCTCCATACCAGGTGCGTGGCCATCATGATCGTGAATAAGAGGATCAGCAGATCGCCTATTCCAAAATCTGTCTGAAAATTTGCCAGCTTCTCAGAAATGGCTATCCCACCGCCGACCAGTGAGATCGCGATGCCAATTATCTTGAGGGGGCTGCTCTGGCTCTTTCTCAGCAGGACACTTACTAGTGCTGTTATCGGTGAGAGCAGACTGTAGATCAAGATATAATGTGTGACGCTGGTGAGTTGAAGACCCCACGCCGCGATCACATTCGAACCCACACCGAGACCCCCCAACAGGGTCAGCCTGAACACATCCCCAGCAGTCAGCGCACACAACCCTCTGCGGTCCTGCGCAAGGGTAATCGCGAGCAGAAAGAAGAATCCGGTCGTCACTCTGATGAGGGCCATCCCGAGTGGGTCCACCGTACTGTGCTGGAAGACATACTTCGTCACGGTCGGCACAGTACTGAGCAGCAGGACTGCGCTGAGGAGATAGAAAAATGGTTCGATGGGAGGCGTCGCCCCTGACGGACCGTTCGACTCCTCGGGAAGCGTGGCCATGAATCAAAACCCGGTGAGATTGAGCATGTTCAGTTGTTCGATGAACTGAGAAAGGCAGCCCTGGTGCTCGGGAGAAATCCTCGTGATGCGGGCGCCGAATTGGGGAGAAGCTGCGTGGGTGATTTCGACGGTGCATTGAATCGGAATTGCCTTGGTCAGATGAAATTCAAGCTCCAGCCTCTCCCCGACTGCCACAGACAGGCCAGTGCGTAGCTGAAACCCCTTTTCTGTGAGGTCGAGCACCTCGCAAGGAGCGACCTCGGCCCCTCGAGCGACCTGCCCGGTCCGTTCGATGGCGACTCTGAAGAATTCCCGTTTCTGGGTCATGTCGTCAGTGACCTTTCGTTTTTCCCGCAGACAACGTATCCTTGCCTTGCTGGAGTGGAGGCGAGTGGAGAAAAGTGAGTCTTTCAGAAGTATAGCAGGCATCGAGTGGGTCCCTACCAGTATCTCCTGAAGGGACCCATTGCGACTGGATTTTGACGGCGAGCAGCCGAATGGTGTCTGTTATAATCCCGCCAGCCTCCGGAACACCTCTCGACGAATTCCTGCCTTTGGAGTGGCATCGATGACCACCAGTTACCGATACGACCCCACGCTGGCGCGGTTGCTCATACTCGATGAGCTATTCGATCTCTCGCTCTACAAGGCACTCCGGGAGATTTCGACAGACGCTGATGCAGGGAACACGCTGGATGAGTTGGTGCTGATCGAAACCAGGCACTTGGCCTTCTGGCAGAAATTTTTCGACATGAAGTTGGATCGCCTCAATCCTGGGCGGCAGCTGAAACTGTGGTGCTTTACGAGGCTCTGCCGCCTGTTTGGTTCCACAGCGGTCCATCTCGTCTTGGAGGCGATCGAGGTCTATGGAGTCAGAAAGTACCTCGCCCTTTGGAAGGCCTACAAAGATCAGCCCCTGGGCGAGGCACTCAAGGGTATTCTGCAAGACGAGTTCAAACATGAGGATGTGCTCGTCACGAAACTGACCGAGCGGAAGATCAATCCTGAAAAGATCCGGAATATCTTCCTTGGCCTCAATGACGGCTTGGTAGAGATTCTTGGCGCGGTGAGCGGATTCTTCGGTGCCTTTGGCGATGCGGTGACCGTCTTGATCGCTGCCGCGACCACCGCGGTGGCCGGCGCGCTGTCGATGGGAGCCGGCGCGTTTCTCGCCCTGAACTCCGAAAAGGAGGTGCGGGCGATGGAGTCGGAAAAGAAGCGATTCCTCGGAGAGGAGACCGGCTCGGCAGAGATGCAGGAGCAGCCGTTGAAATCAGCGTTATTTGTGGGTGGAGCCTATGTCATCGGAGCACTGGTGCCCGTGCTCCCCGTGCTCTTCGGCGCCAAGGACGCGCTGGTTTCCGTCCTGACTGCGGGCACGATGGTCATCCTCGTGTCCACGATTCTCGCGTTTTTGTCCGGGATGGAGATGAAACGCCGTATCGTGCTGAATCTCGTAATCATCACAGTGGCGGTCAGTGTGAGCTATGCGATCGGACTAGCAGCGAAACAAATCTGGGGGATTGCTGTTTAACAGGAGAACCGCTTCACAGGATGCTCAAAAAGGCCGTCCAGCAAGGCCGCAGGCGGAGCAAGAACCGGAGGCGTACCCTCAGGGGGACGTTGAGCATTCTTGCGAGCTGAGAACGCCGCTGGCGGACTTTTTCAGCATCCTGCGCTAGCGGCTATTGACCATCGGCAGCTCGCGCGAACCTTCTGCTTCCTGTTGAATGCGTAATCGTTCCAGCCGCGACTCTTCCATCACGTGGTTGAGCATCTCGTCCGTCATCTGAGTCATCTGTGCCGCAGCATCTTTCATCTCGCCATGCTCGACCGCCCGCGAAAGCACCTCTGCCTTCGTCGCACCTTTCTTCTGACCCAGGAACGGCTTGATGATGAGGTAGCCCACATCCCGAGCCGGCATGAAGCGCAGGAATCGCCGTAGCAGCCGGAACGTCTGGAGGGGATAGTGTAGGAGCTTATAGATGAACAGTCGCTTGAGCCCCTGACGGCGGACTTCATTGATCACTTCGCCAGGCAAGCAGGTCGGATCGATCTCTGAACATTTGAAATACTTGTACCAATCGGTGGTTTCGCTGACCAACCCGCGCTTCACGTATTCCTGCCAGAGCGGGGTCCCCCGGTAGACACAGAGTCGATTGAAGCCGAACGTGTCGAGCGGCAGCTTGGAGGCCAGGTCGAACGTGGCGTTCATATCTTCGACCGTTTCATCGGGGTTGCCCACAGTGAAGAAGCCGTGCACGATCTCGATGCCGGCCTGCTTGGCGTTCTTGACTGCTGTCGCCACTTCCTCCAACGTCTGCTCTTTCTTGAGCCGATCGAGAATCTTTTGACTGCCACTTTCAATCCCGAACATGACCGTCCGGCAATGGGCCTTAGCCATAGCAGGAAACAAATGCTGCGCGACCGAGTCCACGCGCCCTTCGATGCCCCACTGGATCGAAAGCTTCGCGTCCATCACGCCTTGGCAAATCGCCTCAATGCGCTTGGGTTGCAGTAGAAAATGGTCGTCTACAAAATAGACGGACCCGTAGCCGCATTCTTCGAGATACTTGAGTTCGCTCACCACGTGCTGGGCACTCCGCGCTCGCCACTTGCCTTCATTGAAGATCGGAATGTCGCAGAACACGCAGGGCCAAGGGCAGCCTCGGGAGGTTTGCATCGTCGTGAACCGCTCCATCGAGAGCACCGCTGGCACGTCGAGCGGCATCGACTCCACAAAGTCGAGAGGGAGGCCTTCGCGATCAGGGAAGGGCCACTGATCGAGATGACGTTCCATCGGCCTTCCTGAGTTCTGCACGACCTGGCCGTCCTTGGCCCAGGTCAAGCCGGCCACGCCAGCGGGATCCTCGAACCGTTCGAGTAGATCGAGGAGCAGCTGCTCACCGTCTCCGCGACAGACAAAATCCACTTCAGGACACTGCAGTTTGACCAATGCGGCATTCAAACTCGCAAAGACCCCGCCGAAAGCCAGTTTGACCTTGGAGTTGGCGGCGCGAATCTGACGGGCCAGGATCTTCGCGTAGGGATAACTGGTGGTACTGAGAAAACTGAGGCCGACCAGAGCCGGCTGTTGCCGGTTGATTTCCTCGAGGATTACCTCGTTCGGCGTGTCGGGGTTCGCCTGATCGAACATCACACACTCGTGGCCGGCCTGTTTGAGCACCGACGAGAGGGACATGATGCCGATGGGAGGGAAGCCCATTACCCTGATACGACCGTTTTTCGCGCGTGTTTTAGCTGGGAGGGCGTAGAACTGGGGGTCACGAACGTGGATGAGAAATATCCGCATGTTTAAGCCTAACACGAATCGTCAAGCAGGGTGAAGGAAAATAACTTGGCGACAGTGACGCTAGGTCAAGCAGAGGGAGATTGAAACGAAAAGTGGGGATGGGTGATCGACCACTACATCCCCACTTCTTGATTGTCCGACACGACGAGGCGAAGGTCTTACTTACCGCCCGAGCGCAACCTTGACCGCATTACCGATCTCAGCCGGGTTCTTTACCACTCGGACACCCGCTGCCTCCAAGCTCTTCATCTTTTCAGCTGCCGTGCCCTTACCACCAGAAATGATGGCACCGGCATGGCCCATGCGGCGACCAGGAGGGGCCGTGATTCCGGCGATGAAGCTGACGACCGGTTTCTTCACCTGCTTCTTGATGAACTCAGCGGCTTTTTCTTCCGCATCGCCACCGATCTCGCCGATCATCACGATTGCCTGAGTCTCGGGATCTTTCTCGAACAGACGCCAGCACATCGACGAAGCCTGTTCCATTGACCGGATCGCCGCCAATACCGACACAAGTCGTTTCACCCAAGCCAAGCGTCGAGAGCTGATGCACCGCTTCGTAGGTGAGGGTCCCGCTGCGTGACACGACACCCACGATCCCCTTCTTATGAATGAAGCCAGGCATGATGCCGATCTTCGCTTCATCGACAGTGATGACGCCGGGGCAGTTGGGTCCGATCAAGCGGACGTCGCGGCCATAGAGCGCGCGCTTGACCTTGACCATGTCATTGACCGGAATACCTTCGGTAATGCAGATGATCAGCTTCACGCCGGCGTCGGCGGCTTCCAAAATCGCATCGGCGCAAAACGGCGGAGGCACAAAGATCAGCGAGGTGTCGCACTGGGCCTTCTTCACGGCATCGCGCACCGTATTGAAAACCGGAATGCCCTCGACCTCTTGCCCGGCCTTGCCCGGCGTCACGCCTGCGACGACCTGCGTCCCGTAGGCCTTGCACTGTGTCGCATGGAACGAGCCTTCTTTACCAGTGATCCCCTGCACCACCACCCGCGTGTTCTTGTTTACCAGAATTGACATAGCGTAATCCCTTTACCGGCTCCTGTTCTAAAAGAAGCCCTTACGGTGTGCTTCCTCAATGGTCACTCGATGCATGTCGTATTGCGTTTCGTTCATGATCGTATCGGGGCCATCCAAAAACGGATTGACAAAGAGAAGGAAAAACTGAATCCAGAAGCCAAGCTTCTCTTCTTTCTCAATGGCCCCCATCACCTTCTGCTCACGATCCTTGTAGGTCGTCTTTGTACTCAAGTCTTGCGCCACATATCCGGGAATCATTGTGAAGGTGAGGACGGATATGGCTCCAGACCAAGGCAGCCGATCACTCCCCTTCTGGAGGACCGTTATGTCAGCCTGGAGATCCGTCGGCTCACCCGTGGTGACAACCGAGGAGAAGAGCCCCGACTCAGAGTAAGCTCTGAAGGCTTGCGCACCAAAATCTTCGGCAGCATCAGGAATTGTTCCCTGACTGGAACCCCCTTGACGCCCCTCTTCAATCACGTGAAGCACGATAGATTTCTTCTCTTTTTGGCTTGCCTGCGGCGGCCATTCGGCAGGCGGCTTTACGTTCCCATCCCGAACCATCATGCATCCTGGAGAACCGACCAGCAACAAGGCGACTAATAGAATGGTCACATGCATAAGAAGCTACGCGGCCTTGCCCGTCAGCTTCACAATCTTTTGCGCCGCTTCCCACAGATCGTTTGCCACTTCCAGCTTGAGGCCGGACTCGGCCAGCAGCTTGCGGCCTTCCTCTGCATTCGTCCCCTGCAGTCTGACGACCAACGGGACATTGATCTTCACTTCTTTGGCCGCTTCAATGACACCATGGGCAATCCGCTCACAACGAACAATCCCGCCGAAGATGTTGATGAAGATGCCCTTGACGTTCGGGTCCTTGAGGAGAATCCGAAATCCAGCAGCCACGGTCTCCTTGGTGGCGCCGCCGCCGACGTCCAGAAAATTCGCCGGCTCGCTGCCCGCCAGCTTGATCACGTCCATCGTCGCCATGGCGAGGCCCGCGCCGTTGACCATGCAGCCGATGTTGCCATCCAGCTTCACGTAGTTCAGGTTATTTTCTCCCGCTTCGATTTCGAGCGGGTCTTCTTCATGGAGGTCACGCATCTGCGACACATCGGCATGCCTGAACAGCGCACTATCGTCAAACGAGACCTTGCCGTCCAGTGCGATGAGTTTCTTGTCACTGGTAATGACCAGCGGGTTGATCTCCACCATTGCCGCATTCTTGTCCATGAACAGGCGATAGAGGTTCCCCAGCATCTGGATGAAGGGGTTCATGACTGCCGCTTCCATGGCGGGAAGCCCGAGGGCGAAGGCGACGTTTCGCCCGTTGTACCCCTGGAATCCCACGGCCGGGTCGATCGCTTCCCGGATGATCTTCTCCGGCGTGTGGGCTGCGACTTCTTCGATCTCCATCCCTCCTTCCGTGCTCGCGATGAACACGGGCCACCCGCTATCCCGATCCACCACGATGCTCACATACAATTCCTTGGCAATCGCGGCGCCTTCTTCGATCAGCAACCGCCGCACTTCCCGCCCCTTTGGGCCGGTTTGATGGGTGATGAGCGTCTTGCCGATCAGGTCCTTGACCAGGCCGGGAACGGTCGCCTTATCCTTCGTAATCTTGACTCCGCCGGCTTTGCCTCGACCTCCTGCATGGATCTGCGCCTTGACGACAAAGACCGGAGTATTGAGTTCCGCCGCCCAAGCCGCTCCTGCCTCGGGCGAGGTGATCTCTTTCCCGCGCGGAACCGGAATCCCGAACTGCCCGAACAACTGCTTCGCCTGAAACTCATGAACGTTCATCGATTTCTCCTTGCGAGACAGGCTCGACCGGCGAGAAATGTTTCGGACTAGAGAGCGAGTGACTCGTCTCGCTTTTCTCGTATTTCTCGCACGTCGCGCTATTCTTTTCTTGTGTACGGCGGCAGGATCATGGGGGACACGACTCCGCTCCCACTGCCGTGCTTCTTGGCTTCGGCTCGAAACCCCTTCAGATGCCCGACCGTCAACTTCCCTTGCGGCATGGCCGCGGCACGAGCAGCGGCCGTCATCCCGGACCGCTTTCCAAAGACCATCAGGTCGAGGAGGGAGTTGCCCATCAATCGATTGCGCCCGTGCAATCCACCCGAGGCCTCGCCTGCGACGTAGAGATTTTTCACATTCGTTTCTGAATTGGTATCGATCTTCACGCCACCGTTCTGATAGTGCAGCGTCGGATAGATCAATACGGGGTCTTTGCTGATATCAATGCCGAATCGTTCGAACTGCATCATCATCGCGGGGAAATGCTTCTCAACCGTGCCGGGACCATGCTCGGCATCGAGCAACGGGGTATCGAGCCAGACGCCGATGCGCCCGGACATCGTGCGGATGCCGCGGCCCTCTTCACACTCCCGAATAATCGAGGAGGACACGACGTCGCGGGTATCGAGTTCGTTAACGAACCGTTCCCCCTTCGCATTGACCAAGTGTCCGCCTTCGGATCGAATTCCCTCTGTCACCAATGCCCCGATAAGCTGTTCGGGATAGACCGCACCCGAGGGGTGATACTGGAACGTATCGATATGCATGAGTTTCGCACCCAGTCGATAGGCCAAGCAGAGCCCGTCGCCGGTCGCACCGTAGTGATTGCTGGTCGGGAATCCCTGAATATGGAGCCGGCCGATCCCGCCGGTCGCCAGAATGACAGACTTGGCTGCCACGACGACGTGGCGATGGTTATCGAGGTCTTTGAAAATGGCGCCGGTGCAGTTACCCTTCTCGTCGCTCGTCAGCTCTACCGCGGCGCAGAACTCCAGTAACTGAATGTTCTGATTCAGCACCTCGTCCTTGAGCACCCGCATGATTTCGAGGCCGGTGTAGTCTGAACAGGTCAGGAGGCGAGGCTTTGAACTCCCGCCGCCTTTTTTGACATGGAGGTTGCCGTCCCCATCACGATCGAACAGCACGCCCAGGCTCAATAACCATTTCGCAATCGAGGGGCCTTCTTCGACCATCACCTTGAGCAGCTGATGGTCGTTCTGCATGTGCCCGCCCTTCAGCGTATCCACAAAGTGGGTGACGGGCGAGTCCTCTGGCGCCACCGAAATCTGCATGCCCCCTTGGGCCATCACGCTGTTGGAGTCTCCGAGACGGAGCTTCGTCGCCAGGATGACCTTGGAACCAGCCGTATGCGAGTGGAGCGCCGCCGCACAGCCGGCGCCGCCGCCGCCCACCACCAGGACATCGGTCGTGTAGTCGGGCGTCAGATCGAACCCTTCGGCAATGGGGCTATCGCCCTCCAGCAAGGTCGCCAGCTCGACGACCGTCTTATCCCCGGCATTGGGACCAAAGCGGATCGGCCGATAGGCCCGCTCCCGAAAATCCGGATGATACTTATGGATCAGTTGGTCGCGATCCGCGGGAGAGAACTTAGGAAGGGTCTGCTTGCGTCGAGCATCCCGCGTCCGGTGCACAATCTGTTGAAGCGCATGGATGTCCACGTCTGGAACCTCGGGGTAAAAGGGAAAGCGGTCGCGCGCCGGCTACTTGACCGTCGCGCAGAGATCGGCCAGTTCTTTCTCGGTCATCTTGAGGATCCTGGTCCACTCGTCGTTGAAGCGGCCGTCTTGAATTTCCTTGATGCGCGTATCCAGGCCCAGAGGCTTCTCGGTGAAATGAGCCCCCTGCGCGCGACTCACATACAGGGCCACGAGATTGGGGGCAATGTCCGCAATGCAGACCGGAGTACACATCCCGCACATCACGCAATCCATGAACATCTCGGACACGCTCTTGAAGTCACCGAATACGGCTTTCCAGACTCCCTCCCGCACGTCGATCTTCTGCGGGCAGGCTTCAGTGCAGGCGTTGCAGTTCCGGCAGAGCGGCGCCTCGGGATAAAGATTGAAGAGGTCTTGTTTCGGATCTTTAAGCGTCTGAATGTCGTAGATGGCCTTCCTGGCTGGGAACGGCGGCATCATCGTGATCGACATGCCGTCCTGCACCGCCATTTGGCAGGCCAGACAGGTCCTCACTTTAGGGTCGTCCTTGGTCCGATAGTAGGCCGCGCAGGCGCCGCAGAATCCGCCAAGACAGCCGGCCCCGCGAACGACTTCCTGGCCCGAATACCACAGGGCCTTAATGATCGTGATCCCCTCCGGCACTTCGTACTTCTTGCCGGCAATCTCGACGGTGACCATCTTGTGCCGGAGGACTTCCGGCTGATCGATGACGTTCTCTTTGTCTTCTTGTGCCATCTTCCCCTTCGTGAGGCGTGAAACGTTCGGGCTAAAGAAACCCCTCACGCCCGACGTCTAACCCCTTAGGGCCTTACGTGTTCTTGACATGCCCCGCTTCTACGTCCCGTCCCGATCATCCGCTGGCCACCATACGCCATTTGCACTGCGGCGTCGAACAGGAGAATGGACCTGTCCCCATCACCAAGGAGAAGAGCCGATCTTTTATGCAATCGCGTCCACGATCGCATTAAAGGTTGGGCTTGGACGCATCGCTTTTGTCGTCTTCGCGTCGTTGGGATGATAATACCCGCCCATATCGACCGGTTTTCCTTGGGCGCCGAGCAGCTCGGCCACAATCTTGGCCTCATTGTCTGCAAGCTGTTTGGCGACTTTGGCAAAATGCGCTTGAAGATTTTTATCTTTCGTCTGCTCGGCCAGGGCTTGCGCCCAGTACAGCGCAAGATAAAAATGGCTCCCGCGATTGTCGATCTCACCCACCTTGCGGGCCGGCGACTTGTTGCTCTCCAGAAACTTGGCGGTGGCCCGATCGAGCGTATCCGCCAGAATCTTGGCGGAAGGATTGTTGGATGCGTTGCTCAGATGTTCCAACGATGGCACCAGCGCCAGGAATTCACCGAGCGAATCCCAGCGTAGATACCCTTCCTCCTGAAACTGCTGCACGTGTTTGGGCGCCGAGCCGCCGGCTCCGGTTTCAA
Organism: uncultured Nitrospiraceae bacterium; assembly: GCA_963720035.1. Classification (GTDB taxonomy): domain Bacteria; phylum Nitrospirota; class Nitrospiria; order Nitrospirales; family Nitrospiraceae; genus Palsa-1315. The sequence continues at coordinate 90,104 of CAVREB010000013.1, forward strand.
AGAGGCCGCCGCCGTTCAGCAGGGGAACGATCGAGAGCATTTTGGCGCTGGTCCCGATCTCAAGAATCGGGAACAGGTCGGTGAGGTAGTCACGCAACACGTTCCCCGTGACGGAAATGGTATCTTTCCCCTCTTTGATCCGTTCCAGCGAGAACCGCGTCGCCTCTGCCGGAGACATGATCCGGATGTCGAGGCCCTTCGTATCGTGATTCGCCAGATAGCGATTGACCTTCTTGATCAACTCCGCATCATGCGCCCGGTTCTTGTCCAACCAGAAGATCGCCGGGGCTCCGGTGGCTCGCGCGCGATTGACGGCCAGCTTGACCCAATCTTGGATCGGCGCATCCTTCACCTGGCACATCCGCCAGATATCCCCTTCTTCGACCTTGTGTTCCAGCAACGCCTTTCCAGACGCAGCGACCACGCGCATCGTGCCGTTGCCAGGCGCTTTAAAGGTCTTGTCGTGCGATCCGTATTCCTCCGCCGCTTGCGCCATGAGGCCCACGTTGGGAACGCTCCCCATGGTTTTCGGATCGAAGGCGCCGTGCTTCTTGCAGAATTCGACGACCTCATGATAGACCGGGGCGTAACTGCCGTCGGGGATCACCGCCTTGGTGTCCTGTAGTTTGCCGTCCGGACCCCACATTTTGCCCGGAGTCCCGAATCACGGGCGGCATGGAGGCATCGATAATGATGTCACTGGGAACATGCAGGTTGGTGATCCCTTTATCGGAGTTCACCATCGCCATCGCCGGCCGCTTCTGATACACGGCCTGAATGTCGGCTTCGATGGCCTTGCGCTGATCGTCCGGCAAGGTCTTGATCTTGGCGTAGAGGTCACCGAGGCCGTTGTCGGGATCGACGCCCAGCTTTTGGAACACGGCCGCATGTTTGTCGAACACGTCCTTGAAAAACACCGACACCGCATGACCGAAGATCTTGGGGTCCGAGACCTTCATCATGGTGGCTTTCAGATGGATCGAGAACAACACGCCCTGCTTCTTGGCGTCTTCGATCTGCGCCTCAAGGAATTCGCGCAAGGCGCGGCGGCTCATGAAGGTGGCATCGATGACTTCGCCGGCCTGAAGAGCGAGTTTGGGTTTGAGCACCGTGGTCTTGCCGTCCTGGCCGACGAACTCGATGCGCGCATCGGTCGCCTCGGTGAGCGTGACCGACTTTTCGTTGGAACAGAAATCTCCACGCTTCATATGGACGACGTGCGTCTTGGAATCCGGGCTCCATGCCCCCATTTTGTGCGGATGTTGTCTGGTGTGTTGCTTGACCGAGAGCGGCGCCCGGCGATCCGAGTTGCCTTCACGTAACACCGGGTTGACGGCGCTCCCTTTGATCTTGTCGAAGCGTGCCTTGATCTCCTTCTCGGCGTCGGTCTTGGGATTCTCCGGATAATCGGGGATCTTGTAGCCCTGACTCTGTAATTCCTTGACGGCCGCTTGCAGTTGGGGGATCGAGGCGCTGATGTTGGGCAGCTTGATGATATTGGCTTCCGGGGTCTTGGCGAGCGCCCCCAATTCGGCCAGATCGTCCGATTGTTTTTGCTGCGCCGTCAGATGTTCGGGAAAGGCGGCGATAATTCGCCCGGCCAGCGAGATGTCCCGCAGTTCGACGGACACACCGGCCGCCTTTGGTGAAGGCTTTGACAATCGGAAGAAACGAATAGGTCGCCAGGGCCGGCGCTTCATCCACTTTCGTATAAATAATTTTGGACGCTTTGGTCGTCATGGTTATTCCTCTTTTAGCTCCTTGTTAGTTCAGCGCATTCAACGCCGAACCAGCCTTGAACCACGCAATCTGTTGCTCGGTGATGCTGTGGTTCGCCTGGATGGTGAGCGCTGTGCCATCCGTCTTGTGTATCGTCACCTGCACCGGTTTGCCAGGAGCCAGACTGCTGAGCCCTGTCACGCTGATGCGGTCCTGCTGCTCGATCTTCTCGTAATCCTTCGGGTCAGCGAAGGTCAACGCCAAGATCCCCTGCTTCTTCAGATTCGTCTCGTGGATACGGGCAAAGCTCTTGGTGAGCACCACTTTCACATTGAGAAATCGCGGAGACATCGCGGCATGTTCGCGGCTGCTGCCCTCGCCGTAATTCTCATCGCCGACCACGACCGAGCCGATCCCCTTCGCCTTATACCGGCGGGCGATCTGCGCGATGGTGAGTCCCGATTCGCCCGTCAAGACATCCGTGCCCTTACCGGGCTCGGAAGAAAACGCATTGTTCGCACCCAGAAACATGTTGTCGCTGATCTTGTCGAGATGGCCGCGGAACTTGAGCCAGGGACCGGCTGGAGAAATGTGATCGGTCGTCGTCTTGCCCTTGGTCTTGATCAACAGCGGGAGCTTCTCGAAGTCCTTGCCGTCCCAGCGCGGAAAGGGCTGCAGCAACTGCAACCGTTCGCTGGTCGGCGGAACGTCGACGGTCAAGCCCTCGCCGCTGGCTGCCGGCGCAACAAAACCTTCGTCACCCTTCGCGAAACCCTTGGCCGGAAGCTCTTCACCCTGCGGCGGCTCGAACTTGAACTCCTTGCCATCCGCTCCCTTCAGCTTCTGATTGACCGGATCAAAGGTCAAATCTCCAGAGATGGCATAGGCGGTTACAATTTCGGGGCTCGCGAGGAACGACAGGGTTTCATTGATCCCGTCGTTGCGGCCAGGGAAATTGCGGTTAAAGGAGCTGACGATCGAGTCCGCTTTTCCCTTCACGCCATCGGCCCGTTTCCACTGTCCGATGCAGGGGCCACAGGAGTTCGACAGCACGGTGCCGCCCAACTTTTCAAATGTCTCCAGGAACCCGTCGCGCTTCATCGTATGATAAATGCGCTCGGAGCCCGGCGACACGAGAAACGAGGCCTTCGCTTTGAGCCCGGCCTTCAACCCTTGCTGGGCGATGTGGGCCGAACGGCTGATGTCTTCATAGGATGAATTGGTGCAGCTTCCGATGAGGGCCGCCTTGAGCTCGACCGGATAGCCCTTCTGCTTGGCTTCCGCCGCCATCTTGGAAATCGGCCTGGCGAGATCCGGCGTATGAGGCCCGACGACATGCGGCTCGAGCGTCGACAAATCGACTTCGACGATCTGGTCGTAGTACTTCTCAGGCGACTGATAGACCTCGGGGTCCGCCACAAGCAACGATTTGTTGGCGATCGCAAGGTTGGCCAGATCGGCCCGATCCGTGATGTTCAGATAGGCGACCATCTTCTGGTCGAAGGGAAATACCGATGTCGTGGCGCCCAGCTCTGCGCCCATGTTGCAGATCGTCCCCTTACCGGTCGCGCTGATGGTTTCGGCACCGGGACCAAAGTATTCGACGATCTTGTTCGTCCCGCCCTTCACCGTGAGCAGGCCGCAGAGGTACAGAATCACGTCCTTCGGCGAGGTCCAGCCGCTCAACTTGCCGGTCAGGCGGATGCCGATCAGTTTCGGATGGAGCACCTCCCAGGGAAGGCCGGCCATCACTTCGCCGGCGTCGGCGCCGCCGACACCGATGGCTAACATCCCAAGCCCGCCACCATTGGGCGTGTGCGAGTCGGTTCCAATGATCAACCCGCCGGGAAATGCGTAGTTTTCCAACACGACTTGATGAATGATCCCGGCACCCGGCTTCCAGAAGCCAATGCCGTACTTCTTGGCCGCCGAGGCGAGGAAATTATAGACTTCCTTGTTCTCGTCCACCGCACGAAGCAGGTCCTTCTCAGAACCCATCTCGGCACGGATCAAGTGGTCGCAGTGAATCGTGCTGGGTACGGCCACTTGCTTCTTGTTGGCCTGCATGAACTGCAGCATGGCCATCTGGGCTGTCGCATCCTGCATCGCCACGCGATCGGGCCGCAGCGCCAACATCGCCTTACCGCGCTCCCAGGTTTGTGTGTCGAAATTGTCGGCGTGAGAAACCAGCACCTTCTCCGCCAGGGTCAGCCCACGGCCGAACTTCTTCCTGGCCTTGACGAACACGGCCGGCATCTTCGCATAGAGGTTCTTGGCAAGATCCATCGACATGATTGTTCTCCTTGAAGGCTCACAGCCGTCAGCTTTCAGCGTTAGCTGAGCGCTGATGGCTATTTCAGCGGTGGCACTTCGCGCCGCTTGGGAGCCGCATAGTTGACGAGGTAATCGAACAGCCGGATCAGGCGGCTGTCCTGACGCTTCTGATCCACCCAATGCCCGATCAATCCGATCGTGCGGGAAAGGATAAAGAACCCATTCAAACTGTCAACCGGGAATCCGATATCAACGAGCACCGCCGCCATCGTTCCGTCCACGTTCAGAATCAGGTTGTCCTTCTTCACCGAGGTGATCTTTTCCACTTCGAGCGCAAAGTCCAGGCAGGGAGTCTTGATGTTCAGACTCTTGACGTACCCGACCAACTCCTTCACTCGTTTGTCCGGATTGCGCAAGCTCTTGACGCGATGGCCGATCCCCGGCACCGGTCCGACGTTCTTTTTCATATAGGTGAGGAACTCATCGACGGACATCTTGTTGTCGACCGCATGTTTGAAGTAGCGGCCCGCATCGGTCACGGCGCCGCCGAAGCGAGGGCCGATCATGATCAATCCTGCTGCAACCGACTGGGACAGCCCGATCCCGGCACAGGCCGCAATGATCGTCCCCAGCGCCCCGCTGACGCAGGGACCATGGTCGGCGGAGAGCATCATGATGCGCTTGACGATCTCGGCTTCCTGTTTCGAGATGAGTCGCTTGTCCCAGAGCAAGCCCACGACATGGGGAATCTCGTAGCCTTTGTTGATGAGCTCGGAAGCCGGGTATCCGTCGTAACAGGGTTCGTCGCCGCGATCGTCGCTGATCGTCGTCCGGATTAAGGGCGCAACCATTACTTCGTCCGCCTTCATTGCCTCTTCGATACGTCTTCGGCAGCTTCGGCAGCACGGTCAGTTCAACCGGTTCCTTGACCTGGCCTGACTTCAACAGCCCTTGATAGGTTTCCTTGATGGCAGGGCCCAAGGCGCCGAACGTCGCCGGCACGATCGCGCCGGCCTTTTTGAGGGCATCAGACTTGGCACGGGCCGATCCTTCGCCCTTCAATCCTTCCTTCGCGCCGGCGTGGCCGAACTTCATGCCCTTCGGCAAACTTTCCTGGCAGAAGCCGGAGACGACGGCCATCAACTTCACGCGCCGCTTCTTTGCCCCGTACCACTCGGCTGCCCGTTCTTCGAGATCGCCGCCCATTTCGCCGACGATGACGACCGCCTTCGTTTGTGGATCATTCTCGAACATTTCGAGGTAGCTGACGTAGTCGGTCCCCGGATAGGCGTCGCCGCCGATCCCGATTGCCGTCGTGATACCGTCGGCAAACTGCGAGCAGATCCAGATGATTTCGTTGGAAAGACCGCCTGACTTCGTAATGACCCCGAACGAGCCTTCGCGGTAGAGCTTGGAAAGTACCAAGTTGTCGAACGCGCCGCCGATCACACCGAGCCGACAGGAGCCGGCTGAGACAATGCCGATCGACGAAGGGCCATTGAAGACCTTCCCGAGCTTGGTCGCATGACGGCCCAGGATCTTGGCATCTTTTTCCGGCACACCCTCGGTGATCATGGAGACCACCTTGATGTGCGGATCGTCCAAGGCTTCCAGCCCGCCCTTCATGGCCCGATCTGCGCCGATGTAGACAAGACTGGTGTTGATCTGGGGATGGTGCTTGGTGGCTTCTGCAACGGTCTTATAGATGGGAATGGCCACCAAGCCACTGCCGTAGGGAATCTCGTTCGTCTTGCCGGCGTCAGGTGGATAGACGAAGGCCAGGACATTCAGCGAGCGTTTGATCAGGTAGCAAAACTCTGCCATCCGGCGCGCGGCATTTACGCCTGCGACGCCCCCCTGAATGACCACATAGGTATCTTTATTTGCCAGGATACTCATCGGGATCTCCCCTTATATTCAGTTGGCCATGGACGGCAGGCTATTTCTTCTGGAGTGCCTTATCGACGATGTCGGTGAGCGGTGTGTTGCGGTCGAAGACGTTGATGTCGAACCCTTCGTCCTTGAGCGCACGCATTGCATCGAGCCCTTCCTTCTCACGCGGGCCACCGCGACGCACCCAGATCTTGACGCCCTTGAGTTTCCCCTCGGACTTCGCCTTGCGGAATCCATTGATGATGCCGCCGAACGTCTTCTTCACATCGGTGAAATTGGCAATCGCCCCGCCGACGATAATGTTCTTGATCCCGGGCAAGGAGCAGACCTTCTCCGTCAGCACTTCGACCGCCCAGTCGGGCGGATCACCGGAGTATTCGGCGTAATTGGCCAGCTTGCCACCGCGTGCAACGACCGCATCGGAATAATAGACGCTGGCCCCACCGCCGGCTGGAAGCATGGCCGTATCTCCGCCTGGAATCTCGATAAATTTGACCGAGCCCTTGATCTTGGAATCGACCGCCATGACTTCCGTTTCGTTCTTGGAATAGGCACGGCCGAATTCTGCGGCAAAGGCAAAGTTCCAGTCGGGGTGACGGAACTTGGCATCGCCGTCGAGCAGCGTCACCGCATCCAGCGCGATTAGTTCACCGTCCTGCTCGCGCAGGACCACTGGGTTTACCTCCAAATACTGCGCATCTTCGCTGTCAAAACAGGTAAACATCTTGCCCGCGAAATCACCCATCTTCTTCACGAGCGGACCCGTAAAGCCCGCATCCTTGGCCAGCTTCTCGAGCGCGTCCGCCGAGGGCTGCTGCCCGACTTCCAAAGCCAGGCGCTTCACGCGATCCCAATTCGATTCGACTTCAATGCCGCCGCAGTTGGCGACCAGAATGTCCGTGCCTTCACGGGTGGATTTCACCGCACAATAATATTCTTCCTTGTGTGGAATCATTTCAGACACAATCACTTGCGAGACAGTGATGCTGCCCACGTGGCGACCAATCATCTCCTTGGCCGCCGCTTCTGCTCCTTTGAGATCCAGATCGACCTTCACCAAGCCGAGCTTGAACCGGGAGCCGAGCGCTTCATGAGCCTTAACCACCAACTTGGATTTCTTGAGCCATTCATTGGCCTGGCCGAGCTTCGACAATTCGTCAACCGAAGTGACAACGACATAGTTGGGGACCGTGATGCCCCATTTCTTCATCAGCCCCATCCCGGGACCTTCGAGCACCTTCGCCATGACGTCACTCCTCCAGAATGGTGAAAAACAATTGTAAAGGAGGAGGATTCTAACGAAATCGGTTGGACGACTCAATACACCAGAGGAACTAAGTCCATTGGCTCAAAAGACCTAGCGACGAGGACGCCAGGTGCACCACGATCTAAGTACTCGAAACTATGGAGCAATCACCACCTTGCACCAAGGAGCATCTCACGAGCGTGAGACAAGAATTATCCTGGAAGGCGGTTGGATTGGCAGGCTGGACAAAAAAACGAGCTTCGTTCACTTTGGAGACGGCGAATCATCCGTCCACAGCGGTTGGGACAGGGTTGACCTTCTTTGCCATATACGAGATGGCGGCGCTTGTATTGGCCTTCCGTGCCATCGGGTGCATAGAAATCCTTGACGCTTGACCCGCCACAGGAAATCGCCTCCCGCAGCACCCCCAGCATGGTGTCATAGAGCGAAATAATCGTCGCCTCGCGCAGCCGATTCACGTCGCGGTTTGGATGGAGCCTGGCGCGAAAGAGAATTTCGTTCGCGTAGATATTCCCGATCCCCGCGATCACTTGCTGATGCATCAGCAGTGGCTTCAATCGTCCACGCCTCGTTTGCATGAGACGGACGAACTCATCGCGCGGCACCGTGAGGGGATCAACCCCAAAGCGGCGAGCACGATAGCGGTCAAGTCCTGCTCGATCGAGCAAGGAAAGCCGCCCGAAGCGTCGGGGGTTCCAATAGCGCAATTCTGATTCACGCCCGCCCGTGAACGACATGCGGACATGCACATGCTGCGGGTGTTTCGTCTGCGTCCCTCGAAAGAGGAGGAGGCCTGTCATACCAAGCTCTGCGACGATATATCTAAGATCGTCCTCTTTTTTAAACCCCAATGCGACGCTCTTGCCGTATCGCTCCACAGCTTCCAGCACCGCGCCGTGATACCAGGAGAGTGTGGGCAACCCTTCCCGAACAATATCCGCTCGTCCAACCCAGCACTCCTTGAGCTGAGCACCGAGAAGATGAACCCCTAGCTGCCGAGCAACGACTTCGGCTTCTGGTAATTCCGGCATCGAGAAAAGTCCTCCGTGAAGTGGTCGCATCTGTACCATGAGATCCTGGATTAGGCCATGGGCGGTACAGGAAAGGCAATGCATGCGGAGACGTGGAGAGAATAAGCGGGAGTATGTGACGAGATGAGGCTGTGGTTAGACGGCTGGGCGTGATGCGAGGTTCTTCTTGCTCGTCGCGCGAGCCTCGCGGAGCAAGCGGACCTGATTGATCGCGTCTTCGAGATTGGGAAGGGGCATGGCACCCGGTCGGCGCTTCATGACCAACTTCAGAACCTCAGCGTACGTCATCCCTTGAGCACAACAGAGATAGGCCATGACAACTGACACGGACCGGCCCATGCCGGCACGGCAACAGACCATGACCCGACTGTCCGAAACATGCTGTTCGACCCAGGTCACGGCTCGATCCAACGAGAATGGTTCCGCCTCGGCAAACTCCGCCAATGGAATCCTGCCATACGGCAGCCAACTGGGCGGCTCCAACGTATACTCAGCGGCAACGAGGAGCAGCGCACCGATCTTTACTGGCGATTCCTTTGCGTCAATGATATTCCCGACCAAAAGAGTCTCGGTAATAAGGTGCATGATGGTCTTAGTATAAGGGGCGCGCTCGTGATGTGAAAGAGATATCTGGATCCCGCCCCGTTGCAGTCGTTTCCACGTGAACGCTATACTGATCGGGTACAGTGGCAGAACCTCTGCACAAGGAGCCTACTCAATGCCCAGCCCGACCGTTGAGGAAGTCGAAACCAGGCTTGAAACCGTTCAGTGCGCTATTTGTAAGGGATCAAGTTTTGGCGTCGATCGACGGTTTATGCAGACGGACGGTGAGTGGCGCGGTATCTGTAAGAAATGTCACTACAGCTTCCCCATCTACACGGATATGGAATTCTACCATGCGCACACAACCGGATATCCCCTACCGGCTCAAGGAGATGTCCTGTCCGACCTGCAATCACCGAGGCGTGAACCTCAATTTTCGTGTCACCATGTCCGTCCGGGAATCCATCTATTTCCTGACCTGTACGGCTTGCCAGAAAACCTTCCCGGAGCGTTCCTCCCTGGAAGCCTTTGAATAACTCCCCCTTTGAGTCTCACGTTAGTGTATAATGGTATTATGACTGATACACCAAAAAGTCCAGCCAAGGGCCCAGAATCTCCCGCTCCCGAGAGCGTGGCCAAAGTGAGAAAAGAAATCCCGCTCGTTTCAGTTCCCAACGATCGTGACATGATCGCCGAGGAAATGGCCGAAATGTTCGATGAAGACCGAGTCTCGCATCAACACGGGAGTTCTGAGCCCGAAGCCGATTAACCAAACTTAGGCTGGCCGGATTATCTCAACTGTCCCCTCAGCCGGTATCCTTCCCAACGTTGCCCCTTCCTTCCGCTTCAGGCCGTCGAGGCGAATGATCGACCCTCGTTCGCACGTTTCCCATACTGCATTGGTCGCAGACGCTGCTCGATCAAGTCGACCGACCTCTGACCGGCCCAACTCGTTACAGAGCCATGCCCGCGTATCGCCCTTCAATTCTCGTTGTTCGCTCACGACCCGAAAGATCTGCGGACTCCGTGTCGCAATCGTGCGACCGTCTGTGCGCAACAGCAAATAGGAAAACTTCAACGCGTCTTTAATGAACCCCACCTCCCGATCGATCGCGGCAATCGCAGGAGGTGTCTGCCACGGTCGCTCCTCATGACACCAATCGTCTGGATGGTCTAAGGCGGGACAGCGACCCTCATGGAGGCAAGGGCTATAGACGGTACAAACGCCCTGTTTGAGCAGGTTATTACGCATATGATGCAGCGCTCGAGCCGTCTGCCTCAGTGCTGGCTCGACGATCAGGATGGTGCCGTGCGGTGCAAGGAACGGCAGGAGCTGCGCCACAACCGCAGCACGCTCTGCGGGGGGATCGACCGATATAGGAAACAATTCATTGAGACAATTTGCCATGATAATCAGATCATAGGGCCCACCCCGCACTATCTGCTTGCCGAGATCGCCTTTGAGAGGATGTTCCAGGTTGCCCTCGACACACCGAAGTCCTGGTGTTGCTATTCCAACCTCCTGGCAATAGGCTTCCCACAACCGCTTTGTGTCCCGCAATGATGCGTGGGAAGCATCTGTAGCCAGGACCGACACAGATTTCGCCCGTTCCGGGCTGCGGTGCCACAACCAATCTAACAGGGCTAATGCTCCAGTCCCTGGGCCACAGCCAAGGTCAAGCACCGCCATCGGATGATCTGGCGTTTCCGGACTGCTCTCAGTCGGCAGCTCATCCAACAAGACTTGGACTTTGGAGAGGTTCACGGGGAGGAAATACGACAGATAGGCGGAAGCGTGAACTGGATCATCCAGGTAACGAGGCGCCAACGTTGCACGAGCCGTCGTAAAAAGACGTGAAAGATTCACGACCGCCTGTGCTAAGGCGTCACCATGAAGTTCCCGTTCGGACGACACCTTTGCTAGGACCGTGAGGACCTGCGATGACAGACTGGACGGTTTCTTCCCGTTGAAGGGTTGCATGGGGGTAGTGTAAGCTGATGTTGATTAGGAGGACAACCATGACAGACGCAATTCTTCTGGCCTACAAAGATGTCGAAAAATCAATGGAGCGATTCACCCTACTCCTCCAAAGCCACGTGGAGACGATGGGCGCGGCCCAGTCCCACGACCCCGACAAAGTCTTCCGCTTGTCGCAAGGCTCCAAAGCGATGAGGGACAGCGCGATGATCTACCTTTCCTACGCCAAATACGTGGCCTATGGCATGCCGGAGAGTGAAGACTTGGTGCAAGACGAACTGCAAGGGTAGCCTTGGGTTACCCTGGTAATTCGGCTGATTGAGTTTCCCCGATAGACTAGCAAACTAGACGAACCCCAAAAGCAAAGAGCCCGTCAGGTTTTCAGGCCTGACGGGCTCTTTATTTATCTCGCGATCCTTTAGATGCTGCGCATGAAATGCGCCACTTCATCCTGGTTGACGGCTCCACCCATGATCGAAGACTGGGCGACATTGCTCGATTTCTTCCCGGTCAGACCGGACTCGACTTCGTCCACGATCAATTCCACCGGCATCGACTGACCACCGTACACCCGCGGCCCACCGATGATCTTGGCCTTGGAGAACCCGTAAATCGCAGTGGCCACTTCTTTCGCCAACCATCCGGGAAAGTTGAACTCCGGAACGACGATGAGCTTGGCCTTGCCACAGAGCTCCCGTAACTCCTTCGTCGGAAACGGGCGGAGCGACCGGATCTTGATCAGGCCGATCTTGATGCCCTTTTCCGCGCAGATGCGAACGGCTTCCCGCGACTGAGCCGCGGCACTGCCTGAGGCAATAATCACCGCCTCGGCATCGTCTACATTCTCAGCTGTGAGCAAACCACCCATATACTGGGTGATGTACTTGCGGGATCGTTCGACTGCAGCCCACACTTCCTGCTGCCAGACTGCATGGATGTTGTAGGCCATGAAGTTTGACTTCTGAACCGGGGCGTCGCGTGACAAGCGGGCGGGAGGATTCTCCGCATCAAGCACCGGCACCGCACCGCGCCAGGCTTCACGAGGAGGAAGCTTCATGCTGCGGTCCTGCATCCGAACATACCCTCGGGCGTGGGTCACAAAGAAGCCGTCACAACAGACACCGACGGGAAGCGTCACATCATTCTTCTCACTGATCACAAATCCCGCCATGGTGAAATCGTACATGTCCTGCTGATTTTCAGCGTGGAAGAGGATCATGCCGCAGTTTAATAAATATGCAACCTCGATATTGTCCGGCTGAATGGCTAACGGGGCGTTGACGACGCGGCAAGTGAACATTGCGACTACAGGCAGCCGATGCCCGGGCCAGGACGCGATTCCTTCCAGACCCCTCAGCGTTCCAGGACCAGCAGTCGCCGTGTAGCAACGGACGCCGGATCGGGATCCGCCGGCAATCGCCGCCATCACGCCGACTTCTTCTTCACCGCGGTAGTACTCTTTTACATAACCCTCGCCATAGAGCACCCCGACGAGCTGCATCGTTTCGCTCTGTGGGGTGATGGGATAGGCGATGGCCAGATCCACATTAGATCGCCTGATGGCCTCTTTCGCCGCTTCGCTGCCCGTAATGAACTCTTTCGTCCGCGGGGCTTCGAGGAACAGATATTCCGGCGTAACCACCTTCTGCCGTTTCGCTTCGGCATGGGGATCTTTCCTCCCTGCCGATGGAGGGGGGGGAGGAGCAACACTGGTGATGGGGTCGCCCTGGGGGTTTGTTTTTTGTTCTGCTTCGAGTGCTTCGCTCATCATGACACCTCTTGTCTATATCGCCCGTGCTGTTCGACCTTACTAGCCTTCACGTTTCATCTGCTCGGCCGAATGGCCGAAGGCAGCCGCGCCGGCAAGGCCCGCAGTAACAGGCGCAAAGGTGAGGGGATTTGTGTGAGATTTCCCGCCGTGAACTCTTGATTGCGTGCCGGTAAATCGAACGTTCTCGCCGTTCTCCGGCAACTTAATGCCCATTTCTTCGCGCACCCGCTTGAAGACCTGCGCGGTCTTTCTCAACTTGATGATGTCCGAATCCCGAATCGTCAGCATCGCATCTTCATGCCCCTGCTCCGCACAGATCGCCATCGTCAGACAGTTCGTACCTGCGCGAATCATTTTCAAGGTCAAGTTGGCGTAATGGCAATGCACGCCGATGAAGATGCAGGCCTCGATCTTGTTACCCCAAATCGTGAGGTTCGGATGGTTCGGATTGATGACCTCTTCCGGGTCAATCTTCGGATACTTCGGACGATAGTCCGGCATGGGGATGATCATGACATTCGGAATCTGGGCGGCAATCTCCAGTACTGCCTTGGCCTTCTCAACTGCATGCTCGTTCCAAGCCCAGAGAACCAATGGCCCCGGGAAAATCGTGGCGTTGGGGCTGGTGAGCATTTTACGGGCCATCTCTTCGATGACCTTGTCTTCATCGGGCTCCAGCAATCCGTAGTAGAGGCCCTCCCCTGGGTCAGGCAGAGCGACTCCCAACTGAGCCGCCGATGGCGGATGGAATCCGGCCGGACCAGGAACAATGATGCGTTCTCTTGTATCAGGCGTCGTTGCCACTCCCGTACCTCCCTAATTACCTATAACAACCATCGGATTGGACAGGACCGCAACGGTGGATTTCTCCTCGTACGTGATGTTGTCGGTTACGGCGGCCAGCGGCAATTGATCGATCATGATCATCTTGATGGCATTGTTTTTCGCCATGTTGTCACACACCCACACGCACTGGGCGCAGCCCTTACAGCGGTCGACTGCTACGTATGCAGAGCCGTACTTGAAGCCTCTATCCTTCCCCATCTCTTCGCTGTACTGAATGGTATTCGCTTCAGGACAATATTGTGTGCAGAGCTTGCAGCTCTTCGCCGCACAGATCTCAACATCGATATCGGCTACCAGATACATGGTGACTCCTTCGTACTAAATCCTGATTAGGCGCCTACTGTCGCACGGACTTCCGACCGTTTGACCGTCGGTGCAGCCCAACCGTGATCGACAGCGTAGTTCCAGCCGGCCTGAATCACCGCCACATTCTTATCGATCAATTCCTGCTTCTTTTTGAATTTCCGCTCGACGACACTGTCCAAGGCTGCGGTCCCGCCGGAAACGACAAATCCTTTGCCAAGGAACCGATCCTTCACCGACTGCTCCAACGCTTCGACGGAGGTCAGCCCTGTGATAGCGCCGATACAGCCCATCAAGGCCATATTCGTGCAAAGATCCATTCCCGCAACTTCAAGAGACAGTTTGGTGGCTGGGAAGTAATAGAGCTTCGCATGACGCTCTTCCAGCTCACGAGCCTGATCCCTGTGAAGGGACATCGGACCATCATTGTTGATCAGCGCAATCCCATTTTCCTTCAATCCGAAGTAGAACGGCATCGTGTACGACTTGCCGTGAGTAATGACCTGCGGATGGAAGATAATAATGATGTGCGGGAAGGTGATTTCCCCGATCTCATAGATCGGCTCATCCGACACACGGACATAACTTTCGACCGGTGCCATCCGCTTTTCTGATCCATAAAACGGGACGATTGTGCTTTCACCGCCGGCATGGATCACTGCGGTGCTGAGAATGTGTGACCCCGTCACGACACCTTGACCACCGACCCCTGCCATCCGAATGTTGAAGCGCTTTGCCATGTCCGAGCCTCCCTCCGGGTCGCTTACGCCTTGTTTGGAATTGCAGCGGCGGCAGCAGCCGGCTTCGGAAGATAGTCTTTGTAGCCATACCGCTCAGTAAGGTACTGCTTGGCCTCGTCGCTCACGTATTCTGTGAACTGATACCGATCGTTCTCAACGTTCTTCGCGTCTTCCATCACCTTGTCGGTCGGAATCGCGTACTCGATGTTGCAGGAGGTGTAGGCTTGAATGTAGGTCGAGCCCACTTCGCGAGCGATCAGCACGGCCTTCTTGATGACACTCTCGACGCGGCGTGGATTGTTCGGAACCACCGTCGCCACGTATGCACAGCCAGCCACCTTCGCCATTTGCAACATGTCCATCTTCTCGAACTTCTTCCCCAACGGGGCCATCTTCAGAACCGCACCACGGTTGGTCATCCCGCTCTCCTGCCCGCCGGTGTTGCCGTACACCTCATTGTCCAACATGATCGTCGTGAACCGTTCCTTTCGGAACCAGGAGTGAAGGACCTGCTGGAAGCCGATATCCGCCGTTCCGCCGTCTCCCGCCATGACTACCACATCTTTCGGCTTGTCACCGAACCGCAGCCGTAGGCCGCGGGATAGTCCACTCGCAACACCGTTCTGATCGCCGTAGTTGCCGTACACAAACGGGATTGCGGCCTGTGAAATCGCCAACCGACCACAGCCTGCTGTTCCAACAGTGATGGTGTCTTCTGGGTTGGGGAAGGCAATAATCGCCAGTCGGATAAACAGGGTCATCGCGCAACCGGCACACATGGGATGCTCTTCGAGAATTTCCTTGAAGCTCCCCATTTGGGAGACCGAAATTTTCTTTCCAAAGGGACCATGCTCGACCATGTCCCGATATTCTTTCGGCATGAACTTCTCAAATCCACCGGAAAACTTTACATAGTCAAGACTCATTGGAACACCTCCCTCTATCGTTGCAACGGAAATCCATTGCCAGTCGGAAAGACACAGTTATGTGCAACAAACCCGCAGGAAGTCGAGGTTGGAAGAACAAGGCCGACCCGCTCATAGCCATTCAAACGAGTATGCATGGTAGCAAAGCCCAAAAAAGACTGTCAATGAGAAACGTCGCCACTTCCTCGAACCACATGCTCACGGTAAAATTCTATAACTTCCTGATAATCAACACAACTTCTCAGAAGGCCCACCATGCCAAAAAGAAGGCCTAGCACAGCCCCAGCCCGTAGGCCATTCGCCCTAACGACTTGTGTTTTGGCGAGGTTTTCTCACGTGCCGAACGTGCGACCGACTTCATGTGATGGGAGAGAGATTGCCGATTCCGCAAAATCTGTCTAGACTACATCCTTATGTCAACACGCGTGATCATACCTGGGGAAGACGAAGGCGCTCAGCACGCCGGTGGGGTCCATAAGCGCCCCCCGATTCCCGACAACTCGCTCAAGGCCGAATGCCCGAAGTTCATGAGCCATGGCCCCTGCGGAGGCGTTCGAAAAGGGGGGTTGTGTGAGGTGTACCCCGAGATGGCTTGCCCCTGGGTAACCCTCTACATTCAATTGGAAAAAATCGGCCAAGTGGAGTGGATGAAACAAGTCCAAAAATAGACGTGAGGCGGGAAACGTGAAGCGGGAAACGGCAAGAAGAAAATCGAAGACCACAAAACTTGGCTACAACGAGAACCATGCAAAGAGCGGGATTACCGCGCCACTGCCGGACATCGAAACATTCCCGAACCAATACAAGGGCTACGAAATCACCATCGAAATCCCTGAATATACCGCGATCTGTCCCAAAACCGGCCTTCCGGACTTCGGCACCATCACGCTGCACTACATGCCGGGCAAAGAGTGCCTGGAGCTGAAGTCATTGAAAATGTATCTCCACGCGTACAGAAATCTCGGCATCTTTTATGAAAACGCTGTCAACCGCATCCTGCACGATGTCGTGAAGGCCTGTCGGCCTGTGTGGGCCAGAGTGACCGGCACCTTCGCCGCCCGTGGCGGGCTCCGAAGCATCATCGAGGCGAAGTACCCGTGAGCCTCATCCGCCGTTCATGCCCCTGCGTCTGATCGACTCCGCTGATGACTACCTACGCAATCGGCGACATCCAAGGCTGCCTCGCTCCCTTTAGACGACTCCTCGATCAGATTTCCTTCGACCCAAAGACGGATCGGTTGTGGCTGGTCGGCGACCTCGTCAATCGCGGCCCTGACTCTCTCGCCCTCCTCCGATTCGTGCGAAGTCTCGGCGATGCAGTTCGAATTGTGCTGGGCAATCATGATCTCTTCCTGCTCGCGGCAGCGGAAGGCATCGCCACGGTACGACACAAGGATACGATTCAGGACGTAATGGAAGCGAAAGACCGTGGTGAACTGATCGCCTGGCTTCGTCGCCAACCACTCCATTATCGTGAGGGATCATTCCTGATGATCCACGCCGGACTACTCCCGCAGTGGACCGTTGACGAATCAGTCTGCTTCGCGCGTGAGGTCGAGGCGGTGCTTGCAGGCCCGGACTATCGGGCGTTCCTCCACAGCCTGTTTCATGGACCAGCTCCACAGTGGAATCCATCGCTGACAGGGCCGGAACGACTTGTGAGCATCACTCGTGTATTGACCAGACTACGGACCTGCAGCCCAACCGGGGAGATGTCGGGATTCTCCGGCCCTCCCGAACAGGCGCCCACCGGCTATCTCCCCTGGTTCCACATCCCACATCGACGCCACAAGGATGTCACCATCATTTGCGGCCACTGGGCCGCACTGGGGTTACACCTCGAACCCAAGCTCTTGGCGATTGATAGCGGATGTGTATGGGGCAGACAGTTGACCGCGCTTCGGCTGGAGGATCGCACCGTATTTCAGGTGGACTGCTCGATACGATCTCGCTAAGTGGCTCAGCCCAGCCGTCCTCAGACACCTAACGCCAGGCGGACTAGCGGGACTTTCTCTCCGATCCCAAACGATAACGGCTCCTTCACCTCGTCCGGATTGACATAGGTCCCGAACAGGCGATCCCAGATGCTGAAGGTGACACCAAAGTTTGCGTTGGACAGAGTAAGGTTGTCACTGTGATGCACATGATGGAACCTCGGCGTGATGAACACCCACTCCAACCAATTCGATCGCCAGGTCACGTTCATGTGCATCCAATCGTTCAACAGAATGTGGGAGGTCGTCACGGCCAGGAAGATCCACCAAGGGGCCATGCCAAGCACTGAGTAGGCAAAGGCCCAGGGCAGACCTTGGAGCACAAGCTGGAGGAGCGATGCTCGGTAGCCGGCCAACCAATACATGGAGGTGGGAGAATGGTGCCACTTGTGGACAGGCCAAATCAGGCTCAGATGCCAGAACCGATGCATCCAATAGGCGCCGAAGTCACCGACGACGTAATACAAGAGGAAGCGCACCACCGTCGGTAGGGTGAGGATCGACTCCGGGACCATGGGCTTGACCTCGATAAAACTCCTCAAATAGCCTGCAGCTGGAGTCGTGAAGTACACAAGAACTGTGAATCCAATGATGTCCAGAAAGAGCACCGAGCGGTAGGGGACGTTTCGTGCGGGGACAAAGCTCTCGAGCGTGGTCATACCGAGAAGCCTCACGACAAACAGCAGAGGGAAGAAGAGGTTATTGTCGAGGATGAACTGTCGAAATTCCCGACTGAGCAGCCATTCAATCCATTCCATTCTGAGCCTTTTCCTATACTTACACTATACCCCAACGACAGAGAACTTTCTTACTTTTGATGAGATATTGAACGGTGAGGCAATGGGACTGATCACGCCGAGATCGGAGACGCCGAAGGGGCTAGTGGTAGCTCTCATTCTCGCTGGGGAACTTGCCCTGCTCGACCTCTTCCTTGTACCGGCGAAGGGCTTGGAGCGCATCCGCCTTGAGATGGGCATAGGGTTTGACGAACTTCGGCAGGAAGTCGTCGAAGAGTCCGAGGAGGTCATAGAGGACCAGGACTTGGCCGTCACAGTGGGGACCGGCCCCGATACCAATTGTCGGAATGGTCAATTGATCCGTCACGGTCTTGGCTAACTCGGCAGGAATCGCTTCGAGCACGATTGCGAAGGCGCCGGCTGCTTCGAGGGCCTTGGCATCATCCAGAAGCACGCGCGCATGATCTGATCCTTTCCCCTGTACCTTGTAGCCGCCGAATTGATGGACAGATTGGGGGGTCATGCCGAGATGCCCCATCACAGGAATGCCGATACTGGTCATCGCGGCTACCCGATCGACCACAGCCGCGCCGCCTTCCAGCTTTATAGCCTGAGCCCCAGCCTGCAGAAACCGTCCGGCATTACGGAGCGCATCTTCGTGGCTGGCTTGATAGGACATGAAGGGCATGTCACCGATCACCAGCGAACGTTGCGCCGCGCCCGCCACCAGCTTGGTGTGGTAGAGCATGTCGTCCATCGTGACAGAGAGCGTATTGGCCTTCCCCTGCACGACCACACCCAGAGAATCCCCGACCAGGATCGCTTCAATGCCGGCCTGTTCGACAATACGCGTGAAGAGCGCGTCGTAGGCCGTGACGACGATGAGCTTTTTCTTGTCGCGCTTGTATCGCTGAAATTCGTGGATTGTCATCAACCCACTTCCGCCTTGGTGATAATCTCAGCCAGCCGGTGCGTGGCCTTGATCGCCATAATGTGGACCCCGTCGCAATGAGACCGCACCGCCTTGATCGTCCGCACCGCGATCTCCACCCCCACATCCTCCGCGCGCTCCGGCCCGGCTGCCCTGAGTTCGTCGATCATCTCCTGCGGAACTGACACGCCGGGAATATTGGCATTCATGAACTCCGCCATCTTGGCATTGCGAAGCACGAGAATGCCCGCCAGCACTTTGGCCTTGAACGGCCGAACCGCCTGCATGAAGGATGCAAACTGGTCCGGATGGTAAATCGCCTGCGTCTGGAAAAACTGGGCCCCCGCCTTCACCTTCACTTCAAACTTAGCAAGCACGGGACCCAGAGGATCGGCCTCCGGAGTCACCGCAGCCCCGATGGTAAACTGCGTCGCACCGTCCAACTTATTCCCCGCATAATCACGTCCGTTGTTGAGTCCTTGCACGAGCTGCATCACCTGGACAGAGTCCAGATCATAGACCGGCTTTGCTTCTTTGTGGTCTCCAACGGTCGGATAGTCCCCGGTGAGGCACAAAATATTGCGGATGCCGAGCATGGAGGCACCCATGAGGTCCGACTGTATCGCAATCCGATTCCGATCACGGCAGGTCATCTGCATCACCGGATCATGGCCGAGTTCGTAGAGGAGTCGGCAGACAGGGAGAGACCCGGCCCGCACAACGGCGGCCGTGTTGTCCGTCACGTTGACCCCGTGCACGCGCCCTACCAACTGCCTGGCATTCTCTAACACGCCAGAGATATTGGTGCCTTTGGGGGGATTGTACTCAATCGTGACAGCAAACTGTCCCTGATCGAGCACATCCTTCAATCGCCGCGGTTCTCGACTCATGTTTTCTATTTCACTCCTCCACTCCCACTTGCAGCCGTAGCAGGATCGGGGCGCTCCTCCCGCGCGCACCGGACGAGCACAGTATTATCGTGCGCGTTCTGCGAGCAAGGGAGCGCCCCTTCTCTCCTACAGCATACCCGCCATTCTCTTGGCAGACTCCACCGTGTTGTCCAGCAGCATCGCAATCGTCATCGGTCCCACGCCACCCGGCACAGGACTGATCCAGCCTGCCTTCTGACTGACCGGTTCAAAATCAACATCGCCGACGACTTTCCCGTCGGGGAGCCGGTTCGTGCCCACATCAATCACGACCGCCCCCTCGCGCACCATGTCGGCCGTCACAAACTTGGCCTTCCCAATCGCGACCAGCAGCAACTCGGCTTCGCGACAGACCGCCGGCAAATCCTTCGTCTTTGAATGGCAAATCGTTACCGTGGCGTTGCGCTGGAGCAACATGAGCGCCAACGGCTTCCCGACGATGTTGCTCCGTCCCAATACAACGGCCCGCTTCCCTTCGATTCTCACGCCGGTGGATTCAATCATCTTGATGACACCCTTCGGCGTACAGGCTTCAAACACCGGATGCCCCTCAACCAGTCGACCGAAATTGTACGGATGAAACCCGTCTGCATCCTTATCGGGCGACACCGCTTCGAGAACGACTTTGCTGTCGATATGCTTCGGAAGCGGCAACTGAACCAAAATCCCGTGGATCTTGGGATCGGCGTTCTTCTTCTCGATCAAGGCTAACAACTCTTCCTGCGTCGTGCTTGCCGGCAATTTGTGGTCGTCGATATAGATACCTGCTGCGTCACAGGCTTTCTGCTTGGTTTTCACATAAAGATGGGAGGCTGGATCGTCGCCCACCAGGATCGTCGCCAGACCGGGCTTCATCCCGGTCTTAGCCAAGACCGCCGCTGATTCGGTTGCCAACCGCTCACGTACCTGCAATGCCAATGCTTTGCCGTCGATCAATCGTGCCGCCACGGATTCCTCCTCCGTTGAGAGACCGCCAGGAAAAAACAAGGCACCATAGCAGGGCATTTTTGAGCAAGTCAACGACATGCTCCGCGCGGCGCAAGACCCAGGGCAAGATGACCAAAGCTTGAGACCTTTTGCATCTCTCACCTCTAGCCCCTCACCGTTCACCGTCATTTCTTGACAGGCTCTTCGCCTGGCAGCTACGATGGATTCGTCAATCACGATCAAAAGCCATCTACCTTGTGAGCAGAACCTCCTCCGTGATGTCCCTTCTGACACGCGTCATCAGCCATCCGGCAGCCTGGCTTATCTGGATCATACCCGTTGTGATCGTCAGCCCGCTCGGCGCCCAGATCACCGTGACGGAACTGCAATCTCCCTATAGCTTCATCAGCGATCCCGTCGAGAAGGGCTATTTCCTCTCGAGCGTCAACGGCGAGGCGGAGACCGCCGATAACAACGGGTTCATCACCAAACTCGATCCTCACGGCAAACTCCTCAATCTGAAATTCATCCAAGGCGGGAAGGGCGACGTCACCCTGCATGCCCCCAAAGGCATGGCCGTGGTGGAACATGTGCTCTACGTGGCCGATCTCGATACCCTACGCGGCTTTGACACGACCACCGGTAAGCCCGTCCTGGCGCTCACTATCCGACCATCCACTGCCTCACAATCGGTGCTGCCTCCGGTTTCGCTGAGCGACGTGACCTTCGACGGCAAGGGCCACTTATATTGCTCCGATCAAAAAGCCAACACGATCTACCGGGTCGATCTGGCCACCCAGACGTTTTCCGTGCTGGTCACAGACCGCGCTCTGGCGGGCCCATCCGGCCTTGCCGTCCATCCCAAGTCCGGCCAGATCATCGCGGTGAGTTGGGATAAGGGCAAGATTTCCGAGATCTCGCCGGAAGGCGTGGTGACGGAGCTCTTCTCCAACGGGTTCTTGTCCAGCCGCTTTCAAAATCTCCGCGGGGTGGATTTCGACCGGTGGGGGAACATGTACGTGTCGGATTTCACGACGGGAAAAGTCTGGCGCATGAGCTGGGACAAGCGGTTTCAAGTAATCGCCGAATTCTTACCATCGCCGGGAGATCTGAGTATCGACCGTGCCAACAACCTCATCCTTGTTCCGTATGAATCTGCCCACGCGGCCGAGATGAACGGGCTTGAAACTCCCAGTGATGGGAAGCCGAAGCAAGAAAAACGGACGTTGGCGGACTATGGCTTCATCCCCCCACCACCGAAACCGGCACCGGAAGGACCCGCAAGAAAATGAGCCAATGCGCCTATTGTACGCAACGGAAAGGGAAGCGCCCCTGCCCCGCCTTAGCCGGGCTAATCTGCAGCCAATGTTGCGGCGAACACCGAATCGTGCGGGTCTCATGCCCGGCTGACTGCGTCTTTCTCGAATCCGGGAGCGACTATCAACAGAAGCGGCTTGCCGTACAATTCATGCCGGTGCGGCGAGACTTCTATCGCGAGCTGGCGGAGCTGGGCGGCGAGAAGGCCGTGGCCCTGTTCAATCTCGTCGAAGTGGTGATCTTCGGTTATTTCCAAGGACGCCGCGACGGACAAGATGCGGAAGTCGTGGCGGCGCTGCAGGCATTACGACGAACGCTCAGCCCCCTCCATGTGCCTGCCGGACCAATGCCGGTCTTCGCGGAACATCTGAAGAAGGAGTATGATGCGTTCAAGAAGCAGAACCCTCAGCAGATTGCCGATATGTCCTCCGCACCGGAGATATTGGATCGTGCGATCGCCTTCGTTTCACGTTTTTCCGGCACGGACTTCCAATCACAACGGTTCCTCGGTGGGCTCATCGGTTATGTTCGAGCCTACCATCCCGAGATTGCGGAACACCTGACCAAGCAACGTGAACCGGGCCACATCATCTTGCCCGGACAACAGTTCAGGCCGCCCCCCGCCCCTGAACCGCACACCCATGGCCCTGGGTGCCAGCACCACCACTAAAGAGGCGCCACCCGCGAGAGCGGTAACCCACACACCATGAGCGCAGACAAAGAACAAAAGATCAGAAAAGCACGCCGGGTAGAGTTGCGCTGCACCATCGGATTTTCGTCGGGAGAGGTTGAAGGAGACGCCATGGTCACGAACATCTCGACGGCCGGCTGTCGAGCCGAATCTGACATTAGTATGGCGGAAGGACTCGACGTTCAAGTCCTGCTTCACCTTCCGAATCAGTCGCCACCGGTGAAAGTCGAGCGGGCTTCAGTGCGTTGGGTTTCAGGCAGCGCGTTTGGCCTCAGCTTCATCCTCTTCTTCCCGTCCGAACGAGCCCGCCTCCGCACATTCATCGAAAAAATCAAATAGCGTTGTACCCTCCACACGCCTCAAGCAGCACAGTCTCACGGACTCCAACTATGCACATCGAGCGAGCGCATTCTTACTGTGCGCGCTCTTGGAGCACTGGAGTCCGTGAGGCCGCGCTGCTATTCGACAATCGTCACCGTCATCTCAATCCGCTCGTTCGGTAGGTCGTGGTCGTTTCTCGGTAAACTCACGATCTTATCGGCCACGCCAAGGCCTTTAATCACCTCGCCAAACACCGTATATTTTCCATCGAGGAAGGGGGACTGCTCGACGACGATGAAAAATTGCGACCCCGCGGTGTCAGGCTCGTTCGCTCGCGCCATCGCCACAATGCCACGTTTGTGTGGAATGTCGCTGAACTCCGCCTTGAGCAAGATGGGATTACCCTTCTCATCCTTGGGCCCACCCTGCCCATAGGTGTCCTTGCGCAGCGAGTTCTTGGTATTCGGATCACCGCCCTGGATCATGAAACCGGGAATGACCCGGTGGAAGATCGTCCCATCATAAAAACCGGACTTGGCCAACTTAATAAAATTCTCAACATGGTTCGGGGCCACATCGGGGTAGAACTTGAAGAGAATCTCGCCGAACTTGGTCTTGATAATGGCTCTCGGGCCAGGGCGTGACGGTGGAACAGGAGGAGCAACCGGTTTTACGTCGGCCTTCCCTCCGCAATCCGTGAGGAGACCGATCGCCAACAGCGCTCCGCACAGCATGAGGCTTCTCATGGCGACGGAGTCACGCCTCATGGCCCACCAACCTTTCATCGGTTACTCGACCACCACAATCGTCATCTCCACCCGTTCTGTCGGAAGATCACGGCTGTTCTTCGGCATGCTGACAATCTTATCCGCCACCTCCATCCCCTTCACCACCTCGCCAAAGACCGTATACTGCCCATCGAGAAAATTCGAATCCTTGACGACAATGAAGAACTGCGAACCGGCGCTGTTGGGATCGCTCGTGCGCGCCATGGAGAGAATCCCTCGTCGGTGAGGAATGTCGTTGAATTCCGCCTTGAGCCGCTGGCTCGGCCCACCCTGACCGTAGGTCTCCGGCTTATTCGGATCTTTGGTGTTGGGATCACCGCCCTGGATCATAAACCCTGGAATCACCCGATGAAAGACCGTGCCGTTATAGAAGCCGGATTTCGCCAACGCGATGAAATTTTCAACATGTTTGGGAGCCTTCCCAGGGAAAAAGACGATGTCCATGTCCCCAAACTTTGTCTTGATAATGGCCTTGGGACCTTTCGCCCCTTCCGCATTCCCCGCCGGAGCCTTGTCGGCTGAGAAAAGTGCCCCCACTCCCAGCAACAGACTCCCCCCGAGCATGAGCGTCACCGCCACCATGCTCACCATGATTCGTCTTTGCATCGTCAGCCTCCCTGGAATAATAACTGATCTCGTTGCGAGATCATCCTATCATGGCGACCGGATCAGGTCCCTACCTGTTGCAGGGCTTGCTTCGCCGCCTGTTGCTCTGCTTCCTTCTTGCTTCGCCCGGACCCCACGCCCACGACCTCGCCTTGAATGGACAGTTCCACCTCGAATAACTTCTGGTGGTCGGGCCCTGTTTCTCTCACGATCGTATACCGTGGCAATGTGTCATGCCGTTTTTGACACCACTCCTGAAACTGGGTCTTGTAGTCGCCCGCTCCAGGCTGCTCATGTTGCGCGGCGATATTCGTGAGTTCCGCTGCGAATATGTGCCGCGTCACCGTGCTACTGGCGTTGAATCCCCCGTCAAGATGAACCGCCGCAAGCACCGCCTCCAGCGCATCGGCCAATAACGAGTCTTTCTCGCGCCCTTTCGAACGGTCCTCCCCCCGCCCGAGCTTGAGGTGCTCTCCCAGTCTGAGCCGGCGAGCCACCTGCGCCAGCGATGCTTCACTCACCAACTGTGCCTTCAGCTTCGAGAGGGTCCCCTCTGAACACTCCGGCAACGCGGAAGCCAGATACTCACTTATCACAAGCGACAACACGGCATCGCCGAGGAATTCAAGCCGCTCATTGTGTGGCGAGGAACCCGTTTTCTGTTCGTTGACGTGAGAGGAATGAGTCAGGGCTTCCTCGAGCAAGGCAAGCGCCTTGAATCGATAGCCCAACGAGGATTGGAGTGAGTCGGCGGAGGAAGCCGAAGTCATAGTGGCGAGTACACCCCTCGCACAGGCCTGTTAGGCGTCGGGCTTTCTAAAGAGCAGACAGGCATTGACCCCGCCGAATCCAAAAGAATTCGACAGCGCAACCGTCACTGCAGCAGGCCTGGCCTTGTGCGGAATGTAGTCCAGATCGCAGGCAGGATCTGGATGATCCAGGTTGATCGTCGGAGGAAGTATCCCGTGGTGAAGCGCCAGAACACTAAATACCGCTTCAATGCCGCCGGCCGCTCCGAGTAAGTGGCCGGTCATCGACTTGGTCGAACTCACCGGAATATGGTAGGCCCGCTCACCGAACACCTGCTTGATGGCCTTGGTCTCAATGGCGTCCGCCATCGTCGAGGTTCCATGCGCATTGATGTACCCAACCTGGTCCTTGCCGAGGCCTGCATCCTTGAGCGCCAGCTCCATGCATCGGACCGCTCCCTCACCTTCTTCGGACGGAGCGGTAATATGGTAGGCGTCGCTGTTCATGCTGTAGCCGATGAGTTCGGCATAGATTCGAACCCCACGCCGACGCGCATGCTCCAGTTCCTCCAAGACCACGACCCCGGCGCCTTCGCCGAGCACGAACCCGTCGCGATCCTTGTCGAATGGTCGGCTCGCTTTCGTCGGTTCATCGTTGCGAAACGACAAGGCTTTCGAGGCCGCAAACCCTGCGACCCCCAACGGCGTAATGGCCGCTTCCGCCCCGCCCGCGATCATGACATCGGCATCGCCCGCCTGAATCAGTCGATATGCGTCGCCGATACAGTGATTGCCCGTCGCGCAAGCCGTCACCGCACAGGAGTTCGGCCCCTTGGCGCCCAATCTGATCGCCACCTGCCCGGAAGCCAGGTTGATGATGGTCATCGGGATGAAAAACGGCGAGACCCGCCCGGGTCCTTTTTCCTGCAGAATCGTGTGGTAGTGCTCGATCGACCCGAGTCCCCCGATGCCCGAGCCGATATACACCCCGACTTTCGTGGCCTCTTCCGGCGCCACGGTGAACCCAGCATCATCCACCGCCAGCTGGGCAGCCCCCACGGCATAATGGATGAACGTATCCATCTTTTTGATTTCTTTTTTCTCGATGAACTGGGCTGGATCGAAGTCTTTCACTTCACCGGCGATTCGGGCATCGTAGGCCGTAGGATCGAACTTCGTGATCGGACCGATGCCGGACTCACCGGCACAGATGGCCTTCCACGTCTTTTCGACACCCGTCCCCAGAGGCGTGATCACCCCTAAACCGGTCACGACAATTCGTCTTGTCGAACGAGCACTCATGACGTCCTATGACCGCTAGGCCTTTTCCTTAATGTAGTCCAATGCTTTCCCGACCGTCAGAATCTTCTCCGCGTCTTCGTCGGGAATCTCGATGCCGAACTCTTCTTCGAGGGCCATCACCAGCTCAACTGTATCGAGCGAGTCGGCGCCAAGGTCTTCTACGAAGCTGGCTTCGGGCGTGACCTCATCCTCCTCGACTCCCAGCTGCTCTCCGATAATTTTCTTCACCCGTTCTTCCACAGTACCCATTGATTTTCCTGCCTCCTTCCCCATCGTAAATCCTCCTTGCCGCTGCGAACCTGTTGCCGCAGCATCTTACAATATTCTGTCCGCACAGTCGTCAGGGCATCAACATTCCTCCGTTCACGTGCAACACGTGCCCGGTGATATAGGCCGCCTCGTCCGACACGAGAAAACGCACCGCAGCCGCAATATCGGCCGGTGTACCCAACCGTCCCAATGGAATTTGCTTCTGGAGCGTGTCTTTTACCTCCGTCGACAACCCCTGGGTCATGGCGGTATCGATGAATCCAGGCGCGACGGCGTTCACCGTCACTGAACGGCTCGCATATTCTCGTGCGACCGTCTTCGTCAATCCGATCACCGCCGCCTTCGATGCCGCGTAATTGGCCTGGCCCACATTACCCATCACCCCGACGATCGAGGCAATGTTGACGATGCGACCATACCGCTGCTTGGTCATCGGGAGCAAGACCGCCTTCGTGCAGTTGAACGTCCCGTTCAAATTTACCTGGAGCACCAGGTTCCAGTCTTCCTCCTTCATCCGCAACAGCAACCCGTCACGCGTGATCCCGGCATTGTTCACCAGAATATCGACCTTCCCCCATTCCTTGACCACCTGGTCGACCATGGCTTTGGTGTCAGTCGCGTCCGCCACATTGACTTTGATGTTCAGCGCCTTGCGCCCCAACTGCTCCACCGCCGCAACCGTATCTTTCGACCGGCTGGGATCAAGATCTGCGACGACAATATCAGCCCCGGCGTGAGCCAACGCTTCTGCGATCGCCCGGCCGATCCCTTGCGCCGCCCCTGTGACAATCGCAACCTTGCCTTGTAGTGACATCCGCTCGCTCCTCACATCCCTTCACGCACTGAACGCAGCGCGGGTCGCTTCGAGCGACTTAGGATCATTCACATTCAGGATCACCGAATCCGGCAGAATTCTTTTGATCAAGCCGCTCAACACGGTTCCCGGCCCAACCTCGACGAACGTCGTCACACCCATCGCGGCCATGGCCTTCACCGAATCTTCCCAGCGCACCGACGATGGAAGTTGCCGTACCAACGACGACTGGATGTCAGGGGCCTTGGTGATCGCCCTGGCTTCGGCATTGTTTATCAGCGGCATCTTGAGATCGGACCAGGTGATCGCCGCTAAATCTCCGGCGAGTCGATCGGCCGCCTTCTGCATCAGGGGCGTATGCACTGGCACACTCACGGGCAGCGGAATCGCCTTCTTACATCCCTTGGCCTTCGCCAGTTCAATGGCCCGTTCCACGGCAGCCTTTTCCCCGGCAATGACGACCTGACCAGGCGAATTGAAATTCGCCGCGGCCACGACTCCCTCTGAAGAGGCCTCCCGGCACACCTCTTTCACCACGTCAGCCGCGAGGCCGAGAAGCGCGGCGACAAGCCCAGTCCCGGGCGGCACCGCTTCGGCCATATAACGACCTCGCTTCTGCACGATCGCCACCGCCTCACGATAGGTCATTCCCCCGGCAGCGACAAGAGCCGAGTATTCTCCCAAGCTGTGGCCGGCCACCGCGGCCGGCGTGATGCCTAACGGTTCGATTGCATGAAGCGCGGCGATGCTGCTCACCAGCAACGCCGGCTGAGTATATTCCGTGAGGTTCAATCGGTCCGCTGGTCCCTCAAAACACAGTGCGGCAATATCATATCCCAGTACCGACGACGCCTCATCGTAGAGACTCCTGATGCCCGGATAGGCCTCGACCAACGCTCTCCCCATCCCGACTGACTGGGACCCCTGGCCTGGAAATACCAACCCAATGCCGGATGACCTTGTTGATTGGAGAGTCGCCATACTACCGAAGTGACTGCACGGGGCTACTGGTTACTCTCATCATCGTGATACTCAAAGCTGAAGAGGGCGCACCGCGCGCGCCTCCGTGGAGTTAGATATCGTCGAATTTCCCTTGAATGTCAACGGGAAAAGTTTCTGAAACAGGTCAGCATCCAGCGATCAATCAATATGCCAACTTGCGCGAATCGACAGGAGAACTGACAGCTGAAGGGTTCACCAGCGAATGAGCGCCGAGGCCCAGGTTAACCCGGCCCCGAAGGCTCCCAACATGACAAGGCTTCCCTCTTTGATTCGCCCCTGGCGCACGGCTTCATCCAAGGCAATGGGAATCGAGGCCGCCGATGTGTTCCCATACTGATCGAGGTTCAGCATCATTTTTTCAGGTGGGAGCCCGAGCCGCCCGGCCACTGCCTTCAGAATACGCACGTTTGCTTGATGCGGCACATAGAGGTCGAGATCCTCCACGCGAAGATCATTCGCAGCCAAGGTCTCTCGCGCGACTTCTTCCAAGTTCCGAACCGCCACCTTGAAGGTCTCGTTCCCCTTCATCTTGATGTACTGCATCCGTTCCGCCACGACCTTTTCAGAGGGCGGCATACGTGATCCTCCCCCTGGCACCGCAATCAAATCCCAGAGGGCGCCATCGGAACGAAGATGCGTAGACAGGATGCCCCGGTCGTTCTCACTGGCGCTGATGACTGCCGCTCCAGCCCCGTCGCCGAACAAAATGCAGGTATTGCGATCGGTCCAATCGGTGATCGCCGACATCACTTCCGACCCGATGATCAACACATGGCGCATGCCGGTTTTCACATAGGCATCCGCCACCGATAACGCATAGACGAACCCGCAACAGGCGGCCGACAAATCACAAGCCGCCGCACGCGTCGCCCCCAGTTGATGTTGAATCAGACAAGCGGTAGCAGGAATCGGATAATCACCGGTGCAGGTGGCCAACAGAATAAGGTCGAGATCCGCCGCACTCACCCCGGCGGCCGTCAAGGCCCGCTCCGCTGCCTTCACCGCCAGATCAGAACAGGCTTCACCGGGACCGGCAACATGTCGTTCGCGGATACCGGTCCGTTCGACAATCCATTCGTCCGAGGTGGCCACCATCCGTTCGAGATCGACATTGGTCAGCACCTTGGCCGGCACATACGATCCGGTCCCTGCGATGCGGGCCCTCATGCCGGCGAATCCTCGGTAGGCTTGGTTTGCGAGAGACTCTCTTCAATATCCCGCTGAATCAGCTCATCGACGCGACTCTCTGCCAATCCCTTCGCCCGGCGGATGGCATTCTTGATCGCCTTGGCGGACGAACGACCATGGCAGATCATCGTAATGCCGTTGACACCCAGGAGCGGCGCCCCGCCGAATTCCGCGTAATCGATTCTTCGCTTCAGATTGAGCAGCGGTTTGGCAATGAGCGGGTAGGCCAAGCGGCCGAAGAAGGATCCGGAAATTTCCTTGATCAACAACTTCTTGATCGTATCGGCCACTCCCTCGGAAATCTTCAGCGCAACGTTCCCGATAAACCCATCGCACACCACCACATCAGCGCTCCCGCTGTACACATCACGGCCCTCGATATTGCCGATGAAGTTGAGCGAACTGGCCTTGAGGAGCTTGAACGCCTCCTTCGTGACCTCATTCCCCTTGCTGTCTTCTTCCCCGATACTCAACAATCCGACACGTGGATTGGGCTTCCCGAAGAGATGTTTGCCGTATTCATTCCCCATGATGGCGAATTGCACTAAATGCTGGGCGCTACAGTCCACATTGGCCCCTACATCCAACATAATGGCCATACCGGTAAGCGTGGGCAGGCATGTCGCGATCGCCGGCCGCTCGACACCCTTCGTCAGCCCGAGCACAAAGAATGACGCCACCATGCTGGCGCCGGTGTTCCCGGGACTGACCACGGCACTCGCCTCGCCGCTCTTGACCAGCTCGGTCGCAATCCAGATGGAGGAATTCCGCTTCTTGCGGGCTACAGTAGCGGGCGATTCGTGCATCTCGACAACCTGTGAGGCATGACGAATAGACAGACGGGAATCCGTACAGCCGAGACGGCGACATTCGGCGGTGAGCATTGCCTCGTCGCCGACGAGCAGCACTTCGACATCACATTCCTGGGCAGCCTGGAGAGCCCCCTCAATGACCGGGGCCGGTCCATGGTCACCGCCCATGGCATCAAGCGCAATTTTCATAGGGCCAGCTACTCATTGAACGATGTTGTGTCAGGTGGTCACGGAAAAAGAAGAACTGCCGTCACCACACTACATGCGGGAGGAGTTTAGAGCAGTGAAATGATTGACGCAACAGGCAAACAGACATCATCCCGTCGTAATCCACGGAGCCATCGAACCCTGCAGGCATGGCCAACAGCCCCGTCACGACCCAGCTTACTTAGGACTCTTCGACCTGGATGACCGCCTTGCCCTTATACGTTCCGCAATTCAAGCAGGTGTAATGCGGCAGCTTGATCTCGTGACATTGTGGACAGACGGACATTCCCGGCGGTGTGATGCGCAATTTTTGCGTGCGCCGCTTGTCTCGTCGTTCCCGTGAATGTTTATGTTTCGGATTTGGCATAGCAACTCCTTCTCACTCTCGATAGCAGGCGGTCACGCTATGATGCTGATGATCCGCCGGTCTTGCGTTTCGTGCTCTGGACCACCCGAAACGTCGGGATCGGTGGTTCCGCGGCACACTGACAGGGCGTCTCATTCAAATTCTTCCCACATCGTGCGCAGAGCCCCAGGCAGTCGTCGCTGCAGAGGGGCTGCATCGGCGAGGCCAGGATCACGTGTTCGCGCAACATGGGAGCCAGTTCTAGATGATTGCCCTGATATTGATATTGATCGTCCGGCTCCTCTTCTTCTTCTTCAGCCTCCACGACCTCCACACGCCCCTTTCGGGGATCCGCTCGCTTCGCATGACGGGACGCCGATTTGGGCTCCGGGATAAAGGCAGCCCGCACAGAAAAAGCCAGGGGATCCTCATACTGCTTCAAGCACCGCACACACTCACGAACGATCGTGCCTTCCAGCA
Source organism: uncultured Nitrospiraceae bacterium (assembly GCA_963720035.1). Taxonomy (GTDB): domain Bacteria; phylum Nitrospirota; class Nitrospiria; order Nitrospirales; family Nitrospiraceae; genus Palsa-1315. The sequence goes on from CAVREB010000013.1 coordinate 121,806, forward strand.
CACCGGTCACAGCGACCAGCCCTTCGACGTTGGTCAGGTCCAGACTCACAGCCAGCGGACCCCGGACCACGGCATCATCCTCGGTCAGGCCGAGCTCTTCTGCCGTGACCTCGCCAACCAGCGAGAGACCATCTGCAGTGATGTCAGCCAGCGGCGGCGTCAGCAGATCCATCGTGGCACCTACCTGCATTCCCATCCCCAACGTGACCAGCTACCTTATCGCTCTTCCGCAAAGCTGATGAGGGCGATGTGCCGAGCCCGCTTGACAGCGGCCGTCAATTCGCGCTGGTGCCTCATACAATTGCCGGAGATGCGCCGCGGAACAATCCGACCCCGCTCCGTCAGAAAGTTTCTCAGCAGCCCGACATCTTTGAAATCGATCGCCCCTTTGTCGATACAAAACCGACAAGGCCGGCGGCGTTGAAAAAACCGTCCGCCACCACCCCCTCCGTCCCGGTCTCCGCCCTGTTCACGCTCCATAACCGTCTCCCTCTCTGTTAGACGTGCTCTTCGGGTTCATACCCCGCATCATCGTGCGCCGGCGCCTCAGTCCCCGCCGCCACCATCCTGGCGTTTCGGCATGAAGGTCACCGTTTGGGCCACCACCTCGTGCTTGCTGCGCTTCTGGCCGTCTTCTGTTTCCCACCGGCGCTGCTGCAGCCGCCCATCGACGATGATCCCGCTCCCCTTGCTGAGATACTGCCCGCAATGTTCCGCTTGCTTGCCGAAGACGACAATGTCTACAAAACAGACTTCCTCTTTCAATTCATCGGCCTGCTTGTATCGCCGGCTGACCGCGAGGCCCAAACTGGCCACCGGCGTTCCATTCGGCGTGTACCGCAACTCAGGATTCCGCGTGAGATTCCCGATGAGAATGACTTTGTTAAACCCGGCCACCGGCAAACTCCTCCGATGACGTCTCAAGTGGCCGTGGCGGCACCAGTTCTTTTTTGAGATGGACGGTCAAGAACTTGATGATGGAGTCTTCCAGCCGATAGGATCGCTCTAATTCGCCAACCGTGATGTTGGGTGCCCTGAAGTAGAAGTAGACATACGTCCCCTTCCGCTCCCGCTTCACCTCGTAGGCGAGTTTCTTCTTGCCTAAGTTTTCTGATTTGATGAACTGTGCGCCGGTCTTCTCCGCTACCGCCTTCATCTTCGCGATCAGGGCAGCGGTCTCCTCGTCGGAGACAGACGTACGAATAATGAACAGAGACTCGTAGAGCTCCATGCAGCAATCCTCCTGGACAAAGGCCCCCGAACGAGTCGGGAGCAAGGTGTAGGCACGCTGGAATCAGCCAGCGCGAAGGCGTGAAGCTAACACAGCCTTGAAGAAACTGTCAAATGAAGAGGGGGCCTGTCTTGCTCAGCACTCTGGCGCGACTGCACTACGCCTCTCGTCTATTCGGTATACCCTAATAAAGAATCAGCCTGGCTGCGCCGCCTCATCTTCGTCCGACTTCTCACGTATATTAAACTGGTTCATCGCCACGGCCGCCCCCCGATGGATCAGACATTCCAACGCATCGACGGCACGATCGAGACAGGGATTCAATACCTCGAGCTCTTCTCTCGTGAACGGCTGCAACACATAATCCGCCGAATCCTGACGCGGTGCCGGGCGGCCGATTCCGATCTTGATCCGCACAAACTCGGGCGTCCCGATCGCGTCAATGACCGAGTTGACTCCGTTATGCCCTCCATGCCCGCCGGCTTGTTTGATGCGGAGCCGTCCCAGATCAAGATCGAGATCGTCGTGGACGAGGATCAGGTCGTCGGCGGTCAGCGAAAACTCACGGAGGAGGCCTTTGAGCGGAGGACCAGTGATGTTCATCCAGTCGAGCGTACCGGCGAGTTCGAGGAGTTCCGACCCAAGCCGTCCCGATCCACGAAGAGCCATGCCGTGCTTGGCGAGACGGATGGACCACCGAGCGGCAGCCCGCTCGATGACCCACATGCCGACGTTGTGGCGGTTATGGGCATAGGCAGCGCCCGGGTTGCCCAGCCCAACGATGAGGCGCAAGGTTACTTCTTCTTTTCGGCTTCTTTCTTCTCAGCTTTTGGCGCTGGAGCGCCTTTCTTTTCGCCGCCTTTCGCATCAGCTGGAGCCGCGGCACCGACTTTCGCCGCTTCGCCCCCCTCAGCGGCTTCACCCGCCACTTTGCCCTTCGCAACCACCTCAGGCTCTTTCGCACCCTCCGGTGCAACCGCGCCGCTAGCGAGAAGCGATTCAAGCTTGGCTTCCGTCATCGGCGCCGCCACACTCACGACCATCTGCTCGGGATCGTCTAGATAGCGGATCCCTTCGCGCGCGGCCAGGTCTTTCAGATGGAGACCTTGAGCAATGGCGAGCCCTGAGGCATCGACTTCGATGAAGTCCGGCATGACCGCGGGCAAACACTCAATATGCAACTCGCGCATATTGTGGTGGAGGATGCCGCCTTCCTTGACACCGGCAGGCACTCCGCCGGTCAAATGCAGGGGCACCTTCACACGAATCGGCTGGTTCATCGAGATTTCAAACAGATCCGCATGCAGCACATTTCCTTCGACCGGATCGACCTGGAAATCGCGCAAGAGGACGGTCCGGTTCGGTTTCGATTTCGCACCAGTCAGCGTGAGCGACACGAGCGCGGACCCTCCCGCCTGTGCTTTCAAGATCTTGACCAAGCCATCGGGTTCAATCGTCAAGAGAAGACATTCGCCCTGCCCATACAACACACCCGGGATCTTGCCCTCTCGCCGAAGCTGGCGCGCCGCGCCCTTTCCCGTTTTCTCTCTCACTGTAACCGCTAGATCAAATTTCATGATAGGCCTCCGTCCCCTTCTCGCTGGTCTGTAGATGCCTCAGTATCGAGCTAGGCAAACAATGAACTCACCGACTCATCTTCATGGATACGCCGAATTGCCTCTCCCAACAGTGGAGCGATTGATAATTGATGTAACTTCGGGCAAGTCTGCTCTTTGCCCCGTAACGGAATCGAATTGGTCACGATTACCTGCTTCAGGCAGGATTGCTGGATCCGGTCCAACGCCGGCCCGGTGAGCACCGCGTGCGTACAAGCCGCCCACACTTCCCGAGCCCCGTGATCCATACAAGCCTGCGCCCCCTTCACAATGGTGCCGGCCGTGTCGATCATGTCGTCCAGTAACAGCGCACTCTTACCTGCGACGTCGCCGATGATGTTCATGATCTGCGTCTGATTCGGTCCTTCACGTCGCTTGTCGATAATCGCCAAATTCGCTTCGAGCCGCTTCGCAAAAGCGCGGGCCCGCTCGACTCCACCGGCGTCTGGCGAGACGACCACCAGGTCGCTCACCTTCTTCTTCGTGATGTAATCCAACAATACGGGCAGTGCATAGAGATGGTCCACCGGCACATTGAAGAACCCCTGGATCTGCCCCGCGTGGAGGTCCATCGTCAGCACCCGATCGGTGCCGGCGGTGCTGATGAGATCGGCCACGAGCTTCGCTGAGATCGGCACACGTGGCTGATCTTTGCGATCCTGGCGAGCATAGCCAAAATACGGAATGACCGCGGTGATGCGATTCGCCGAGGACCGCTTGAGCGCATCAATTATAATCAGCAACTCCATCAGAGAGTCGTTGACAGGCTGGCAACTCGACTGCACGACGAACACGTCGCCGCCACGAACGTTTTCCTCAATCTTGACGCGAATTTCGCCGTCACTGAATGACGACACCGTGGCAGCACCGAGCTTGGTCCCAAGGTACGCACAAATCTCATGGGCCAGGGCCGGATTCGCGTTGCCAGAGAATATCTTTAGCTCTCTGCTCATCGATTCCTCAGAGGATCCTTGGATGCAACTGCGTAACGATCTGATTTCGTATATGGTTCGTCTCGACGGCGGGCGTCGGTGGGCGTACTCGTGACCCGCCTACCTCGTTCGCTGCGCGCTGTTGAGGAAGCCAACTAAGGGGCCAGACTTTAACGGAATGCACGGCGAGTTGTCAACCGAACCACGGCCTATCGTGGCAGTTCGTATCCCCAGCCGAGCGGACCGGAGCAGGTGGGAACGACAAACACGTTCATCAAATGTTCACTCACGAACTGGGCCTGGGCCAGGCGAGCGCTCGCCTCGTCCGCGAACACCCCAAACACCGTCGCCCCGCTTCCGGATAGTAATGCGATCTCGGCTCCTTGAGCCTGCAAGGTCTGCTTGATCTCCCGGAGCTTCCCATGTGCGGCGAAGACCGGCGCCTCGAAATCATTCTCTGACGCGGCAATCAATTGGGCCCAGCTCACCCGTGATTGCCGGTCGAGTTCTCGCTGGACCTGCGACAGCGGCGCCACAGCGGTCCTGGTGGCAGCCAATTCTTGATACGCCCACTTAGTATTGACCTCAAACCCCGGGTTGACGAGCACGACCCATCGCGCCCCTTCAACGACGACCGGCCGAACTTTTTCTCCTCGACCCGCCACGAACGCTGAGGGAGCAAAGAGAAAGAAGGGGACATCGCTACCTAACGATTGCCCGGCATCAGCCATCTGCATCGGAGACCACTCCAGCTGTAACAAACGGTTCAAGCCTATGATGGTGGCTGCGGCATCGCTGCTTCCGCCACCGAGGCCGGCTCCCATCGGAATGCGTTTACGCAGCTCAATGTCGAGCCCGATGGCATGCTGGGCTCGCTCCAACACCTCTGCCGCTGCGCGGTAGACAAGGTTACTCTGGTCTGCAGCCAGCTGCGTCGCATCACACCTAAGCTGAATATCCTGTCGGTCAGCATTCAATCTGATCTGCACCTCGTCTTCGAGGGCAACGGTCTGCATGATCGACCAGAGATTGTGGAACCCGTCGGGGCGCCGGTCGAGGATACGCAGGATCAAGTTGATTTTGGCAGGAGCGAAGACGGTGACCTCGGATGGACTCGACTGCGGATTAATCACGACCTCCTTTGATGGCATACTTCTCTAGTCGATAGCGAAAGGATCGCGTGTTGAGTCTCAGAAGCCGTGCGGCCTTTTTCTTGACCCACTTGGCCCGTTCGAGCGCCTGTAAGAGCAGGTCTTTCTCAATACCGTTGATTAGCCCTTCCAGATCCAACCCATCCTCCGGCAGGTCCGTAGGAACTCCTTGCTGCTGGGGAGCCACAACACGATGAAGCCAGCCTCGAATATCATCATCCGATACAGGCGCACCGACGGAAAAGGCGACAACACGTTCGATCAAATTCTCGAGCTCGCGCACGTTCCCCCGCCACTCATGACCTAGTAACACGTGCATCGCCTCCGACGTCAGAACTGGAGCCGGCTTTCCGCTTTCTTGAGAAAATTTCTCGAGGAAATGTTTCACCAGAAGTGGAATATCTCCGGTACGAAGCCGCAAAGGCGGGAGCCGGATCGGGATGACATCTAAGCGGTAGTACAAGTCTTCACGAAATGAGCCGTCGGCCACAGCTTTTTCAAGGTCTTTGTTGGTCGCGGCCACGATACGCACGTCCACCTTCACATCCTGGGTGCCGCCCACACGCCGGAACTCTCTTTCCTGAATGACGCGCAGCAGCTTGACTTGAATTGTGGGGGTTGTATCGCCGATTTCATCCAAAAAGATCGTGCCGCCGTTGGCGACTTCGAACAACCCGGCCTTATTGGCCATCGCGCCGGTAAAAGACCCCTTCATGTGCCCGAAGAGTTCGCTTTCGAGCAACGTCTCCGGCACCGCGCTGCAATTCACCGCCACAAACGGCATCGGGCTCCGGGCGCTGTTGTAGTGAATCGCCCGCGCCACCAACTCCTTGCCCGTTCCGCTTTCCCCAAAAATCAGCACATTGCTCTTGGCGTCCGCGACCTTGCGCACCACGTCAAACACCTTTTGGATCGCTTCACTTTGGCCAATGATTTGGGCAAATGACGATTGGCTCGCCATTTCGCGCTTTAATAGAATATTTTCCGCCGAGAGACGCCGCTTCTCCAGGGCGTTGCGGATGATCAACTGCACTTCATCGACCTGGAACGGCTTGGTCAGGTAGTCGTACGCGCCCTGCTTCATCGCATCGACCGCCGAGTCAGCAGTCGCAAACGCCGTAATGACGAGAACTACCGTTTCAGGAGAAGAAGACTTCACCGCCTTCAGCACCGCCATGCCATCGGCTTTCGGCATGCGGAGGTCGGTGATGACGAGATCAAAGATTTCCCTGTTCACATGACCGATGGCCTCTTCGCCATCCTCGGCTTCGGTCACGGCATAGCCCGCACGCTTGAGCATGATGCTCAGGACCTCGCGCAGACTCCTCTCATCATCAACAACTAGGATCTTTTCCACGGCGTTCGCCCCTCATGCCACAACCGCACCCCGGCATCTCCGGAACGCGGCATACATACGACAAACCGTGAGCCATGGCGCTCCTGACTCTCGACCTTAATCCAGCCCCCGTGCAGATCGATGATGCGATGCACGGCTGCGAGACCCAAGCCCGAGCCCTGCTTCTTCGTCGTAAAAAACGGAAGAAAGATCTTATCGAGGTTCTGTTTCGGAATACCTCCCCCGGTGTCTTGAAACGCAATTTCGATGATGTCGCCCTTGCGGCCGCCGACATCGATGTGGCGGCAGCTCGTCGAGATGGTCAACTGCCCTCCCTCCGGCATCGCTTCAAACGCGTTCGTTGCCATATTCCAGAAAACTTGCCGGAGTTGATCTTGATCAACCTGGGCCGTGAGCGCGCCGGTCGCGAGAGACGTAACAATTTTGATGTTAGAACGTGTTCGCGCTTCATGTTGAACGAGATCGAGCGTCTCGGCAAGTACTTTGTTAAGATCGTGCTCTGCAAGATTGAGCGCCGGCGGACGTGCGTACTGGAGGAATTCAGTAATGATGTTGTCGAGCCGAGTCGCCTCCCGAATCGCAATGTCCATCAACCGACAATTTGTCTCATCTCCCGTGGCATCTTTCCGAAGCATTTGCATCGCGCCAGCCAATGCGCCAAGCGGATTCCGGATTTCATGGGCCATCCCGGCAGACATTTCACCTAAACTCGCCAACCACTCCTTGCGCCGCATCTCCTCTTCGAGATCCCGGATCTGTGTCAGATCTTTGAATACGCCAACCAACCCTGTCTGTCGCCCCTGTTCGTGCAATGGGGACAGGGTCATGCCGAGAATCAGACGATTGCCGTCAGCACGCTTACATTCCACTTCGAATCGCGTCGTCGTCGACATGGCACCACTGAGTTGCTCGTCTGATTCCTGGTTAGGGTGCCAGTTGAAGATCTCCCGCCAGGGACGCCCCGCAACGTGAGTGATCGTATACCCTGTTGCTTCCTGTGCCGCGGGGTTGAACGAGGTGATGCACCCCATGGCATCTGCCGTAAACACGCCGCTGCTGATGCTGTGGATGATATTCTCGTGAAAGACTTGGAGTCGAGTCAGTCCCTGTTCCTTCTCGCGCAGCGATTGATCGGCCTGCTCAAGCTGTTCAGCCAGAGTTCCGCCCAGGATACCAACGACAAGAAGAGCGAGGGCATAGACGCCGAAGGTTTGAAATGTTTCAGGTACAGTCAGCCGACTCGGCGGCAGCCACCCCCACCCCTCAATGAGGCCATACAATTGAATGTTTGTTAAGAGCCCAAACAGGATGATGCAGAAGCAGGCGGTCAGAAGCCCAACCCGCCGACGGGGAACGAGACTGGCGACCGCCACCGTCATGACATACAACACCGCAAAGGGACTCTCGATCCCCCCTGTCCTAGCAACCAGCATCGTTTCAAGAAGGAAGTCGATCCCCACCTGAATCCAGAAGAATATCGTCAGAGCTGCTGGTGAGGTCAGCGCACGGAGCAGAATGGCGGAAGGGATCGTCAGGACGTAGGTGAAAATTATCAGGGTGTAGAACGTTTCAACCCGCCCACCCTTCGCAACTTGAAAGGCGAGAGACAGGCCGAGCATCAGGCTTACGAGGGCCAGCCGAAGCCCCATGAGCCAATACAGTCTTATGCGCAGATCATTCATGAGTGGAAGGACAGTGTGGGAGACGGAGATCGGCGGAGCATGAAGAGAGATGCGCCTCGTTCATTCTCCTCGGATAGGGGGCCAGGAACCGTGTCATCGCACATGTGATAAGGCACCGAGTGGTTTGGCCAGAAGGGCTTAGAGCCTTCATGTTGAGACCTAGGCCCCAACTCCATCAGAGGGACGGACTGACCGCCAACCTATCCGATTGCGGACGCCATTTTGAAAATCGGGAGATACATCGCAATTACGATGAATCCAATCACAATCCCCAAGAACACCATCATCGCCGGCTCAAGTAATGCCGTCAAAGAGGCAACTGCCTGATCAACTTCATCTTCGTAAAAGTCTGCAATTTTTCCCAACATAGCGTCCAGCGCGCCAGTTGACTCTCCGACGGCGATCATATGCGTAACCATCTTCGGGAAAACCCCGCTTGCTGCCAATGGATCCGCGATGGTCTTTCCGCCACTGATACTGACGCGCGCGTTGAACAACGTCTCTTCTATAACCTTGTTACCCGAAGTCTTTGCACAGATGGACATCCCATCGAGTAATGGGACCCCGCTAGAGAGCAATGTCCCGAGCGTACGGGTGAACTTCGCAACCGAGGCTTTCCTGATTAAGTCTCCAACCACTGGTAATTTGAGAAGCAACTTATCAATGACCATCCGCCCTTGAACGGTCGCATAGTATTTTTTAATAGCAAGGATGATCCCTACAATGCTCCCAAGGATGACATACCAGTAGGCTATAAAGAAGTTACTGGCATCGATGACTATTTGCGTAGGGCCGGGCAACCCCACCTTCCCGCCTGACAGTTCAAGAAACATCTTTGCAAAGATTGGAATGACAAAAAGCATGAGAACAGCGATAACAATAACGGCAACTCCCATGATCGCGGCAGGATAGATCATGGCAGACTTGATCTGCCCTTTGAGTTTCATGGCTTTTTCGATGTATTTTGCGAGACGCGTCAGGATCGTATCAAGCAGGCCACCGACCTCGCCCGCATGCACCAAGTTGACGTAGAGATCGTCGAAGACTTTAGGATGGCGCCGCAAGGCGTCCGAAAAGGTCGAGCCGGCTTCCACCTGGATCTTCACTTCCCCGATCGTCTCTCGCAGCACTTTATTCTCGGACTGGGTCGAGAGAATTTCGAGACACTGCACCAAAGGCAGACCAGCATTGATCATCGTGCCAAATTGCCGGGTAAATACAACCAGGTCTTTATCGGTCAGACCAGACCCTAAACTCAGGCTGAATCCGCCCGCGCCACTCTTCTTTTCTTCGAGGCTGGTGACGACGACGCTTTGCTTGCGGAGTTGATTCACCGCCTCATCTCGGGTTTTAGCGCTCAGCTCGCCCTTCTTGACGGCACCCAATCTGGTTCGTCCGACATACGCAAAGGTAGCCATATCCAACACTCACCCTTCGATGTGGCCATCGCCCTGGCCGATTGTACTCTGAGGGGATTACCTACCAGGCGAGTCTACTGGCCACCCCCAGACCTGTCAAACAAATGCACGATCTCTGCGCAGGCGATGAGGCACGCAGGCTCTAGCAATGCAGAGCCTTAGCCGCTGATTGCACTCGTGTGTCGATACCCTCGGTAGAGATAGTGCAACCCGGACAATAGCGTGAAGCAAACCATGCCGATCAAGAGGGGCAGCACGACGGCGAGATCGATCTGACGGGAACTCAGGAATATCACCAACACGATATAGGACAGCTGGAGGAGCGTGGTGCCCTTGCCCAAGAAGGTGGGAGTAATATCCACGCGAGAATCTGTGAAGTGCGCCACCGCCGTCCCCAGCATCAGTATCAAGTCTCGGCTGACTACTACGATGGTGACCCACGACGGAATTAGATGAATCATCGAGAGCGTGATGAACCCGGACGTGAGGAGCAGCTTATCGGCCAGAGGGTCCAACACGGCCCCGAGCCGAGTATGCTGATTCGTCAGCCGCGCGATCGCCCCGTCGAGCGCATCAGTGAGTCCGGCCACGATAAGAACGATGAGGGCTTCATCAAATCTACCGTAAACAAGTAAGCCAATGTAGCAGGGGATCAGCAGAATACGGAGGATGGTCAAGCTGTTGGGGATATTCATATCTTCCGGGAAACATCAACCTGCCACAGCGGGGGGGAATGATAGGAGGGCGTCAAGATGTTGTCAACGGCTTGCAGTCAGCACGGCCCCTCCCTATAATCGGGGCCTTGGGCCATTCCCTTTGAGTGTCATGGAGGTCGTGATGAGTTCGCTTCCGCTGCTCTTCAAAAAAGAAGGTCTGATTGAAAAGCACCAAGTTGAAGGAGTCGACCCAAGCGATCGGTATTTCAATCGCGCGGTCCTCGTCCATCGAACACCCTCAGGTTACGCCGCCAAGGTCATGTATGAAGCCCTGACTGTCGAAGGGCACTCGCATCCGACCATTGCCGCAGCGGTACAAGAACTCATCGGAGCGATGCAGGGATTCGGCTTCAGCAGAATGAGAACGCGCGCCAATTTCAAAGGCACCAAGTATCTCGCCGAAAAAGAAACCTGGGTTGATTACCAGGACCCCTCATAATACCGCCTCTGACTATCCTGCAGACACAAACTCACGATATGCCAGGTCGTGAATGAACGGGCGGAAGACCTTAATCTTCTCGTTCCTCCGGCTCGGATGTACCCGGTTGGATAACAGCACCACCTCCAATTCGCACAGCGGATCAATCCACAGCGAGGTCCCTGTGTAGCCCAGATGCCCGAACGACCGTTCGGAAAAACAGGACCCCGATGAGGACGGCGCGGACGGAGTATCCCATCCCAACGCCCAACTCGATCCAGAGGCCGGTTCTTGGCGCGTTGTAAACTGCCTGACAAGCTCCTCATTCAGAATCGACCATTTTCCATTATAGGCGTGCAGCCAGGCCCCCGAAACAGCCAGCACCGACTCGACGGTCCCGAACAGTCCTGCATGGCCCGCGACCCCACCCATTGCCGCAGCATTCTCGTCGTGCACCTCGCCGCGTAAGAGTCGATTGCGCCACTCGTCCCGTTCGGTCGGGGCTATTCGTGATGCATCAACGGTCGGGCGGGCAACACCGAATTGCCCTCGCCCTGCCGCAGGGCAAAACATCAGTGGATCGGCCCGGAGCGGTCGGATGATGGTTTCTTCGCACCAGAGATCCAGCGCCATGCCACTGAGACGTTCTACCAGAAATCCTAACAACATGAATCCAAGGTCGCTGTAAACGCTCCGCTCCCCCCGCGCATAAATCAACGGTTCGTCACGAATCATCTGCAGTACATGCTGCTTGACGAGCTGGCTCCCGCCAGAAAGCGTCGGGACAAGACCGCGTGCCTCGAGCCGTGCGTATAACGGCCGCCAGCCTGGCAAGCCTGAACGATGGGCCAGAAGATCTCGCACCGTTGCCTGCCCGATCGGCACTCCGTCAAGTTCGGCTAATACCTGTTGGACTGGCTCCTCGAGAGCAACCTTGGTGCGCTGAATCAGGAGCAATACGGAGGTGACCGTTGCCAGAGGCTTTGTGAGAGAAGCAAGGTCGTAGATGGTGGAGGGTTGTACGGGAAGGCCTGGGGGCTCTGACGACAGTCGTCCAGCCACAGCCACACATTGCAGCTCGCCGCGCAGACGAACCGCCAACTGGGCACCGGGAAAGACACCGTCGTCAACGGCCGATTGCAGTGCCGCCTGAATGACGTGATGGGTAGCCATAGGCGAGACACCGGTCACTGGTAGGGGGATATGCTGCCGTAGGTGAGCTGCGTGAAGCCATCTACGGGACATATGAGTGGACCAGAAGCAGCCACTTCAGACGAGTTTTTCGGCCGGGCTCGATTCTCCTTCGAGCTTCTCCTCCGACGCGGTCGCGGCGTCATCAAACGCTTCCTGTTCTTCCACTTCTAACATCCGCTCAAACATCCGCAACGACGCGCGCAACCGTTCAACCATGAGCAGCCGCTGCTTCTGGATCGACGAGAGATCACGTTGCGTATCGGTCAACTCAACTTTGGCCTGACGGATCAACTCCCCGGCCTTCAGTTCGGCCTCTTTAACGACAAGATCCGCCTCTCTTTGAGCATTCCGTTTCACGTCCTCTGCCAGCGATTGAGCAGACAGGAGGGTGCTCGACAATGTCGCTTCCGTCCGCTTGAGTTCAGCGAGCTGCTGTTCCAGAAATATGATCTTTTCTCGCTGAACCGCATTGTCTCGATTCAACGATTCGACCGTCTGCGCCAATTCTTCAAGGAAGCGATTGACTTCTTCCTTGTCGTACCCGCGAAAGCTGACCTTGAATACCATTTGTTGAATATCGAGCGGTGTAATTCTCATGGCATCCCCCATGGTCATCTCAGTTCATCCTCATGGCCAATTCCTTGAGTGATTGCACAACCGCAATTTGCAGGAAAGTGATGATCAGGATCGCAACGATCGGCGACAAATCCATTCCCATCCGCCACCCGATCCATCGACGAATCGGCACCAAGACTGGTTCGGTGGCACGATCGAGAAATTGCACGATTGGATTCCACGGGTCCGGGTTGACCCACGAGATCAGGGCACGAGCAATGATCACCCACATATAGAGCCACAACACATAGTCAAGGATGGTCGCCACCGCCGAAAGAACATTGCCTGCGACAAACATCAGCGCCCCAACTCTTTCGACCGTTTCGTAGCCGCTTCGACGGCCGCCATCAACGTAGCACGGAATCCCCCCTGTTCGAGCTGATGAAGCCCGGCGATGGTCGTGCCTCCGGGAGACGCCACCCGATCTTTCAGTTGAGCTGGGTGGACCCCTGATTCCAGCACTAATCGAGCCGCGCCGAGCACCGTCTGGGCAGCAAGGAGTTCGGCTGTCTGCCGCGGCAAGCCCATCATCACCCCCCCATCCGCCAACGCTTCAATGGCCTGAAATACATAGGCCGGCCCACTCCCACTCAATCCGGTCACGGCATCCATCAATCGTTCCTCAACCGCCACCACTAGGCCGACAGCCTCGAATATCGTTCGCGCCAGTTGGGCGTCATCGTCGGAAACCCCGGCACCCATTGCAAGAGCGGTCATGCCTTCCCGGACCAGCGCCGGAGTATTCGGCATCGCACGAACCACTCGCGTCGCCCCGCCCGTCTGTTCTGCAATTGTCCGAATCGTAATCCCCGCCACAATAGAAATCACCAGGGCATGGGTCAGGATCGGGCCAAGCTCACTGATCACAGCCGGAAGCGTCTGAGGCTTCACCGCCAAGACAACCACATCTGCCCAGGAGACCGCCTCGCGGTTGGCGGAACCAACCAGAATGCCAAATTGACTCTTCAATCGATCGCGGCGCTCAGCAACGGGATCAGTCGCCCATATCGACTCAGCCGGACACACCTGTCTAGACAGGAGACCGCCGATCATAGCCTCTGCCATCTGACCACCACCGATGAACGTGATCTTGCTCGTGATCGTTGGATTAGGCACGACGCGCTCCAAAAATGGCCGTGCCGATACGCACCATCGTGGCCCCCTCTTCGACTGCGACGTGATAATCGTTCGACATACCCATCGAGAGTTCCTTCAAAGAAACGGTACTGCTCGCTTGGCCTGAGAGGCGCAACGCCAGTTCACGCAGACGACGGAAGTAGGGACGAGCCTGCTCCGGATCGCTGGTCGGAGGTGGAATCGCCATGAGCCCTTTCACTGCGACATGGGGCAAGGCCCCCAAGCTCGGCATCGCTCCATCAAGCTCATCCGGCAGAAACCCAGCTTTCGTCGCCTCCCCTTCGAGATTCACTTCCAACAACACCGCCTGGGTCAGCCCCGCTTCCTGCGCCCGCCGATCAATTTCCTCTGCCAACTCGACACTATCGACCGACTGGATCAGATCAAATACCCCCACGACTGATCGAACCTTTCGCCGCTGCAAGTGCCCGATAAAGTGCCACTGGATCGGGTCCCCCCGCAACGCCTCGATTTTTGGAAGCGCCTCTTGGAGACGGTTCTCACCGAGGATCGTCAATCCTGCTGTTATCCCCTCACGAATCTTGTCGAGCCCCACCGACTTTGTCGCCGCGACGAGGCGAACGCTCCCCTCCGGCCGTCCAGATTGCCGAGTCGCATGCCTGATCCGCTCGAAGACAAGCCGAATATTCTCACCAATTGAGCCACCCGCCTGTAGATCCATCTCACCTGATCAGCCACAGCTAAAGCCTGTCTGTCGGAAGTTCGGAAGTATTGTACCGAAACCGCCTGGCAAATGTCAGCGCAGGCGGCCGGACCGCTAGTTACCGGCTGGAGACAAGAGTAATCCCGCTGACCATCGTCCCCTCTACACGGCCTTCCCGTCGATAGGAATAGAAAAGCTCCTCATGGCAGATCGTGCAGAGATTCACCGATGAGACACAGGATGCAGACACCCCCTCTTCCTCCACTTGCCGACGGATCAGGGCCTTGAGATCCAGTCGAGCCTTGTGCCCCTGATAGTCACGCACAACCGACTGCCAATCAGGCAACCCCACTCGAAGCTCGTTGAGCACCGGATCGTCCACTTCATAGCAGCAGGGACCGGCCGAGGGTCCAATGCTGATTCGCAGATCCGACCGTGTCGATCCGAATCTGGTCGCCATCAGCGTGATGGTCTTCGGAACTATCCCGGCGACAGCGCCCCGCCAACCGGCATGAATCGCCGCCACGACACGCCGACGCGGATCATGCACGAGCACGGGGACACAATCCGCCGTGCGCACCGCCACCGTCACGCCGGGCTGGTCGGTCACCACCGCATCCCACCCGCCGGGGAACTGGTCCGATTCGGTTAGTGGCCGATCCACCACCAACGCATCAGTCCCATGCACTTGTTTGACAGACAGCAGCCAACCGCGCCCCCTCGCCCCAGACTGACGAGCGGGCACTCCTACATCGAATGCCAGCTCGTCTGCATGGCGGCGCGTGCCGAAGAAATGTCGGACTCCGTCACGCGCGGACGCGAAGGCAGGAACCGTGATGACCGCTGCACTCATGGCAATACTCCGGTGAAACTACTCACACCCACAGACCTGTCGGCTCAGTCAACCTGCTTGCGCAGAAACGTGGGCACATCCCACTCATCATCCGTCACGACCGCCACTCGCTCCATCGATTCTCTTGGATCTCCCGTCCGTCGCAAGTAGGCTGGACGATCGAGATCCTTGAGCGGCCGTTCCGCATAAGATCGATCGCCCATCGGCGAGCCCAACCCAGTCGCTACTTGTTGCCCATTGCGTGAGTTCCGCGCCGCAGCCACAGGAATCGGAGCAGGCTGCTCCTCCCGTTCAAATCCGGTGGCAATCACCGTCACGACCAGGTCGTCGCCCATGTCGGGGTTGATCACCTGCCCGACAATGATATTGGCTTCCGGATCGGCCGTCTGCTGGACAATCGTGGCCGCTTCCTCGATCTCGTGCAACGACATGTTGGGTCCGCCGGTGATATTCAACAACACTCCGCGCGCTCCCTCAACACTGCCTTCCTCCAACAACGGACTGCAGATCGCCTTCTGCGCTGCTTCAATCGCCCGATTCGTCCCGCGCGCCACGCCCATGCCCATCACGGCACGACCCGTATGTGACATCACGGTGCGAACATCGGCAAAGTCCACGTTCACGTGGCCGGTGGTCGTGATCACATCCGCAATCCCTTGAATGGCCTGTCGGAGGACGTCATCGGCCACCTTGAAGGCTTCGAGCAACGGCGTGGATTTATCGACGATGCCCAGCAATCTCTGGTTCGGGATCACGAGCAAGGTATCCACATGGCGACGGAGGTCACGAATCCCTTCATCCGCATGAATCATCCTACGATGACCCTCGTACGAAAAAGGTTTCGTCACAACCCCGACTGTCAAGATGCCGAGTTCGCGCGCGATGCTCGCCACGATCGGCGCGGCACCGGTCCCGGTTCCACCACCCATTCCCGCAGTGACGAACACCATGTCGGCGCCCTCAAGACACTCCCGGATATGATCTTTGCTTTCTAACGCCGAGTCTTTTCCAACTTCCGGCTTTGCTCCGGCACCGAGCCCCCTGGTCCGCTCAGGCCCCAGTTGCACTTTATACGACGCCCGCGACCGATCCAACGCCTGCAGATCGGTATTCGCGGCAATGAAATCGACCCGCGCCAATCCGGACGTGATCATGGTGTTGATGGCATTGCACCCGGCGCCACCGACACCGATCACTTTGATCCGAACGGGGGATACGACATCCTCTTCGAATGAAAACATCAGGACACCTCCTTGAAAAATCCGCGGGACGGCCTGCCGCCTCGCGTAACGGTTAAAAGAACTCGAACATCCAGGACTTCATACGATCAAACGCCTTACTCAACGGCCGCCCGCCGCGCAGACCAGCCGTGGCCATCTCCTCTGCATGGTGCCGGGCATGGAGCAGCAGACCGACCCCCGTGGCATGCATGGGATTACTGGCAATATCGCGAAGCCCCCCGATCCCGGTGGGTGCACCGCGGCGAGCCGGCAAATTCAAGACCTTCTCTGCCGCATCAGGCATCCCTTCCAGCAGCGACGTCCCCCCTGTAATCACAACCCCTGCCCCCAGCATGCCCTCGTAACCGGCGCGCGCGATTTCCCGGCGGACCAGCTCGAATATTTCTTCCACCCGCGGCTCAAGAATCTCGGCGACGTCACGGCGCGAAAACGTCCGAGCGGGACGGCCCCCGACCGACGGCACCTCCACCGTTTCATGCCCCTGCACCAATTCTGTCCGGGCAATCCCGTGCTGCAGTTTGATCTTCTCGGCCTCGGTCTGAGTGGTCAGCAACCCGATCGCGAGATCCTTCGTCAAATTCTGCCCGCCGATCGGCAATACCGCGGAATGCCTGATGCTCCCATCCAGGAAAATCGCGAGATCGGTCGTCCCTCCACCGAGATCGATCATGACGACCCCCAGATCCCGCTCTTCCAAGCTCAAGACCGCCTCACTGGAGGCCAAGGGCTGCAACACGATATCCACGACATCGAGCCCCGCCCGATTCACACACTTGATAATATTCTGCGCTGAGGTGACGGCGCCGGTAATCACATGCACGTTGACCTCGAGACGGTTTCCGGACAGTCCCAACGGCTCTCGAACACCCTCTTGCCCATCCACCGTGAACTCGCGTGGCAGCACATGGAGAATCCGTCGTTCATGAGGGATAACCGCCAGAGTCCGTGCACTCTCGATGGCCCGCTGGATATCCTCCCGCGTGACCTCCGACTTCTTGAGGGCCACAACGCCCTTGCAGTTCTCCGCAGAGATGTGGCTGCCGGCAATCCCGGTATAGACGGAATTGATCTGGACCGCCGCCATGAGCTCCGCTTCCTCGACCGCCTTCTTGATTGATTCGACGGTACTCTCGATATCGACCACGACGCCTTTGCGAAGCCCTCGAGACGGGCTGGATCCGACCCCGATGATGTTGAGCGTCCCCTCATCGGTGACTTCCGAAACTATGGCGCAGATCTTCGTGGTCCCGATGTCCAAACCCACAAGAATCTGATCACGCTTCGGCACAGCCCTTACCCCCTTTCACGCACAATGACACGGTTGTCGTAGCGCAAATCGATCTCGCTTCCCTCGCGCTTCCGCCCGTCGAAGTAGACCGTTTTAAATGACGGCTTCACTTTCTGGAACCGCTCCCACTGATCAACCAAAGAATCGTTGCCGAACTGAAATCGCACCCCATTGGCCGAGGCCACCACATTCGAAGGATTCGCGAGATCCACTTCGACCCGCCCGTCGATCGTATTGGCGATGAGCTTGGCCAGCACGATCCCGGACTGCACCGCGTTACGGATACGCGACTCGCCCCGCAGAAGGGACTTCGGCTCCAGTCCGACCAACAACGGCAGCGTTTGTTCATCCTGCCTGCCCAACTTGGCCAAGAGGTGCCCGCTCTCATCACTTAGCCAATGCTCGACGCCCGTGCGAATGATCGCGGCCGGCGTGCGCTCCAATACAGTCACATGCAGAAGATGCAGTGGCCTGCGTTCAACCGTCGCGTCTTTGATCCAGGCATGTGTCCGCACTCGCTCGGCAAGAAATACTGTGCTGACTTGATGGAGCCCCATGCCGGGCTTCAAAGCGAGCAACTCCAACACTTCCGGCTTCGTCACGTGGTGAATGCCTTCAACCTCTACTTCGCGGATTTCCAGCCAATGTTGAAGAACCGGCCCCATCTCCCGCGCCACTAAGGTCAGACCCCAAGCCAACGCCGCAAGACCGACGATCCATTTCCCCAAGCGCAGCGCACGTCGCCCCCGCGAGAAGAGTTTCTCTCGACGCGCCTGTTGCCGCTGATCCGAGACCTGGCTGGCGCGCGCGCCCTTCCAGTGGTTCAGCCGAGGGCCTATGGCACGCACCGCTCGCTTCCGCATAGACACTTTCATGACGTACTCCCTTCCCCTGACGGATGGTCGAGGCGCGCGGCGCGAGCAAGTGCCGACTCGAGAATCCGTTCGGTCAGCTCGTCATAGTCAATCTTGGCCCGCGCTGCCGCCATTGGCAGCAAGCTCGTTTCGGTCATGCCCGGTACGGTATTAATCTCCAACACAAAAGGACGGCCATGCTGGGTGATGCGGAAATCGACCCGGACCGCACCTTCACAGCCCAGCACCTCATAGCTGCGCAACGCCAACGTCCGAATCTGCCGGGTCACCGCCACCGTCAAGGGGGCAGGACAGAGATACTGCGTTTTCCCCTTTTCATACTTCGCTGCAAAATCGTAAAAGCCGCCCGGGGCAACAATCTCCACGGCGGGGAGCACCAAAGGAGACGAATTGTGCCTCCCGATGATCGACACTGTAACCTCATGCCCCGGAATGTAGGCCTCAACCATCGCATCCACGTCGTAGCGATGCGCCAGAGCCAGGGCTTCGCGCCATTGCGCCGGCTTCCGCACGATGGTGACGCCGATCGTGGATCCTTGGGACGCAGGCTTCACCACGACGGGCCAGCGCAATTTCGCCGCCCGCAGGAGGGTGGCATGTGAGACCCTCTCCCCGCGCTTCACGACCGTGCCGGCCGGCACAGGAATGCCCGCTGAGGCCAAGAGCGTTTTCGTGGTGACTTTATGCATGCCGATCGCACTCGCCTGGACGCCGGATCCGGTGTAGGGAATGCCCAGAGTTTCCAGGAATCCTTGAATCGCGCCATCTTCCCCGCCTGGTCCGTGCAAAGCGAGAAACACCAGGTCGATCTTCTGGTCGCGCAAATCCTGAAAAAGCGTCGGGCCGACATCGATGGTCACCGCGTTGTACCCGCGCCGGACCAGCGACCGATGTACCGCGGCGCCCGTCCGCAGCGAAACTTCGCGCTCGGCCGATTGCCCGCCCATCAGCACCCCGATGCGGGCGCGGGTCAGAAGGGATCGCTCTGTCAGACGAGCCTCGCTCATACCGTTACGTCTCTCCTACGATTTTAAGTTCAAGATCTAACCGCACACCCGCCCGCCGACGTATAGTGCTGCGAACCTTCCCGATCAGCGCAATCACGTCCGCCGCGCGCGCCTCCCCCCGGTTCACCATGAAGTTGGCATGCTTCATCGATACTTCCGCATCACCGACGCGTGCACCCTTGAGACCGGCCGCCTCGATCAATCGGCCGGCAGAATCGTTCGGAGGATTCTTGAATACACAACCAGCGCTCGGCATCGCGAGCGGCTGAGAGTCCCGTCGATAGTGAAGGTAGTCCTTGACCACTCGCTCGATCTCCGATCGGACCCCATGCGTTAACTGAACCCACACCCCCACGACGATGCCGCGTGGCAGCAAGGCCCGCCGATACTCGAACTTCACCTGGGCTGCCTCCACGTCCACGATTTGGCCTTTCATATTCACCATGCGGACGGCCTTGACCGAGTCCTTCATTTCCCCGAGCTTCGTACCAGCGTTCATCACCACACAACCAGCCACAGTCCCGGGAATTCCCGCCGCCCATTCCAATCCCGCGAGGGAGTGTCGGATCGCGTACCCGATCAACGTCGGCATCCCGACTCCCCCTTCGGCATACAGAACGGACCCCGGTTCTTCTTTGATGGCCCGGAGCCGCACCAGGCTGACCACGATGCCGCGGATACCTCCATCCCGGATGAGTAGATTCGTCCCACCCACGACAAACAACGGAATTTTGCGGGCGCGCGCCTGCTGGACCACGAGACACACATCCTCAAGATCAGCCGGTTCAACCACGACATCCGCCGGCCCTCCGATCTTGAACGAGGTGTAGTTTCGCAACGGAGCCTGGAAGGACACAGATCCTCGGAGACCTGCCACCGCAGCCCGCACGTCTGCCTGCGTAAATCGCGCATGCACTTTCGATGCTGTCGTGACACGCCGACCACCTCGCTTCATGGCATCATGCGGTGGGGGTCAATCGTGCCAACAGTCCAAGCCCCGTCTTCCAAATATCCCCCGCCCCTAATGTGATGACGAGATCCCCCGATTTCAGATGGGGCAGCACCTGATCCACCAGCTTTTCCTTCTGTTCCACAAAGGTCACAGACGAATGGCCAGCCGCACGAACAATCTCGGCCAACTTGGCTCCGGACACCCCGGGAATCGGCTGCTCGCCTGCCGCATAGATTTCCGTCAAGAACAGCACGTCCGATTGGTCGAACGCCTTCGCAAAGTCTTCCAGCAAATCTCGCGTTCTGGTATAGCGATGCGGTTGGAACAGCACCACCAACCGCCGATCCCCCCAGCCTTGCTTCGCCGCAGCCAGGGTGGCCTTAATCTCAGTCGGATGATGCCCGTAATCGTCCACGACCATGATCCCACTGGCTTCCCCTCGCAGATGGAATCGACGCTCCACCCCGGTATAGGCCGCCAGAGCTTTCCTGATGAGGTCCACCGGCACATCCAATTCGATGCCGATCGCAATCGCCACGAGCGCGTTGGAGACATTGTGTCGGCCGGGCACCGCCAGGCGGAACGGGCCCAGATTGCGCCCACGGAACTGCGCCCGAAACTCGGCACCCCATTGGTTCAAGCTGATCTCTGTCGCAAAGAAGTCCGGGGTCACACCCTCGCGCTCACGGAGCCCGTAGGTTTGATAGCGCTTCACGATGTTCGGAAACAGCGCCCTGAGCCGATCATCGTCGGCACACAACACGGCTAATCCATAGAAGGGCACCTTATTGATAAACTCGAGGAAGGACTCGTTGATACGTTCCATGCTGCCGTAGTGATCGAGATGTTCCCGGTCGAGATTCGTGACCGCGGCAATGGTCGGAGACAGACGGAGAAACGACCCGTCGCTCTCATCCGCTTCCGCCACAAGGAGCTCACCTCGACCAAGCCGGGCATGACTCCCCAGCGCATTCACTTTGCCCCCGATTACCATCGTGGGATCCAACCCCCCCTGCGCCAGCACATTGGCCACCATTGACGTCGTCGTGGTTTTTCCATGAGCGCCGGCAATGGCGACCCCGAACTTCAACCGCATCAGCTCCGCGAGCATTTCGGCCCGAGGAATCACGGGAATCTGTTTCGCCTTGGCCGCCACAACCTCGGGGTTCTGTGCCGATACGGCAGAGGAGATGACCACCACTTGGGCCTCCCCGACATTCGATTCCTGATGGCCGACAAAGATGCGTCCGCCAAGTTCTTCCAATCTCCGCGTTGTATCGGAGGCCTGCAAATCCGAGCCCGTCACTTTATACCCCAGCGTAAGCAGCACCTCGGCGATGCCGCTCATCCCTGATCCCCCGATTCCGACGAGATGAATCTGTTGCGTTTTTCGAAACATTGGCGCGCGCCTTATTCCACCAACCGGTGGATATGAATATTGTCCCTGACGTCGTTGCCCTTCACCATTAGACTCCTGCCGCTCCATCAGACTGATTGACATTGTGATGGCCCTCCATGAGTGCATAGCATTCGCGGACGATCACCTCGGCCGCATCGATTCGCCTCATCGATAGACTTGCCTCGCCCATCACCCGTAATCGCTCCGGATCCCTCAGAATGGCCGTCACCGTGCGGACCAAGACGGGGCCCGTGAGCCCAGATTGAGGAAGCAAAACGGCGGCCCCGGCTGCCTCCATCACCTTGGCATTCCGCGTCTGGTGATCGTAGATGGCAGACGGCAGCGGAATGAGGACAGCGGGCTTTCCGCAGGCCGTGAGTTCTGCCACCGTCATGGCGCCGGCTCTCGCCACGACCAGATCCGCCTCCCGTAATGCCGCAGGCATATCGTAGAGAAACGGCGTCACCTGTCCAGCGATGCCGGCGCGACGATAGGCCTCGGCCACCCGCGCATGGTCAGACTCGCCGGTCTGATGGGTTACCGTGAGATGCGGCAGTTGCCTCATCAGTTCGGCCAATCCTTCCAGCACTGCCGCATTGATCGCCTTCGCCCCCTGACTTCCTCCGAAAATCAGCAGATGTGGCGATCCTGACCACTGCCGGCTCTGTTGAATACCTTCCAGAAACGCCTTGCGAATCGGGGTCCCCACCACTCGCACCTTGGAACGATTGAATGAGTCCGCCGCTGACTCAAATGCGAGAAAGACGCGCTGCGCGAACGGCCCCACCGCTTTGTTGGCCATGCCGGGATTTGCATTCGGCTCAAGAATCACGCGCGTCACCCCGGTCAATGCTGCGGCGAGAAGCATCATAGGACTCGTATAGCCGCCAACCCCGATCACCAGATCCGCCCGTCTCGTCCGCAGGATCTTCAGACACTGCCACAAACTGACCGGCATGGCGCACAAACCTGTCGCCGCCCCCCACAGCCCCTTGCCCATCACCGGCTTGGCACTGATCAAGGCCAGGTCGAATCCCTCGTGGGCGAGCACGCTCGATTCAAGTCCGCGCGCCGTCCCTACGAAGAGCACCTTGGTCGTGGGGTCGCGCCGGAGAAACTCTCGCGCCAACGCCACGGCCGGATAGAGATGGCCACCGGTTCCTCCAGCCGCAATGACGATCGTCATTCGTGATCCGACCCACCACGTCCACCGCGAGATCCGCCGGCATGCCGGTCTCGAGAAATACTGAGCAAAATCCCCACGCCGATCAGACTGACCACCAGCGACGACCCTCCGTAGCTGACGAACGGTAAGGTGAGCCCTTTCGTCGGCAAGAGCCCGGTCACCACCGCCGCATTCACCAACGCCTGGCCGCCGATCAACAAGGTTATGCCCATCCCTAAATAGCGACCAAAGGGCATCCGAGCGCGAGCGGCAATGTGAAACCCCCGCCACACAAAAAATGCAAACAGCAGAGTCACGGTAGCGGTCCCGATGAGCCCCAGTTCTTCGCCGACCAGCGCCAGAACGAAATCCGTATGCGCCTCCGGGAGGAAGTAGAGCTTCTGTTTGCCCTCGCCCAATCCCACCCCGAACGGACCGCCGCTGCCAAAGGCCAAGAAGGATTGCGTGATTTGAAACCCGGCGTCCGACGCATCCTTCCATGGAGCAAGAAACGTCATCAGCCGTTGGCGTCGATAACTGGAGCCAAGGACCAGCACCAGCACGACCGGGATCGCGCAGAGGCCTAAGGCAAAGAGATGGGAGATGCGCGCCCCAGCGAGAAAACACATCCCGACCGTCACCAGGCCGAGTACCACGACCGTCCCAAGATCCGGCTCGAGCAGTACCAGTCCGCTTAGCAGTCCGATTACGACCAGGGCCGGCAGCAGACCATCGCGAAACAGCGTGATCTTGTCCCCTTTTTTGGTCAGATATGCCGCCATATAGATGACCGCCACGAGCTTGACCATTTCCGCCGGTTGCACCGAGATGGGGCCCATCCGCAACCATCGCCGCGCCCCCTTCGCCGCCACACCGACCGACGGCACCAGCACCATGACGAGCAGCAGTAACATGCAGGCCAGCATCGGAACGGAGAGCTTCTTCCAGAGCGTGTAATCGATGCGCGACGTGAGATGCATCAGCAGGAAGCCGAACGTGAGCCAGGCAATCTGCCGCTTCAGAAAAAACCCGGGATCCTGAAACCGGTTGCCAGCTACAATGGCACTCGCGCTGAACACCATGACGAGTCCCACCAACGCCAGGGTCATGGTGACCGCCAGGAGCGTGTGGTCCGCCGCCACGCGCTGCTTGCCCGATCGTTGGCTGGTCTGGGACCATGGCAGGGCCAAAGTCCCCGCTGATCGATGCGCCATTGCTCAGAACCGCCCCTCCCTCGCCTTGCACGTCACGCCGGTAAGGCATGAACTAACGCTTTGAATTGGCGACCACGGTCTTGATAGTCCGCAAACATGTCGAAGCTGGCACATGCCGGGGACAACAACACAACGTCACCCGGTGATGCCCCCTGCGCCGCAAGATCCACGGCGTCCCGCAAAGTGGCCGCCTCGGTCATCGTGGCGACACCCTCCCAAGCCTGTCGCAACAGCGGCGTCGCTTCTCCGATCAGAATCACGCGCTTGACACGCCGGCTGACGGCCTGGGCGAGTCGTGAAAAGTCGCCACCCTTATCCCGTCCGCCGGCAATGAGCCAAATCGGGTGATCGATACTCTCCAGCGCTTTGAGCGTGGCATCGACATTCGTCCCCTTCGAGTCATTCACAAATCGGACCCCTCGACGCTCGCGGACGATTTCAAGGGCATGTTCAAGTCCGGGAAACGTTGCGAGGACCAGCCGAATCGCGTCGAGGGGGCAGCCGCACAGCACGGCATAAGTCGTGGCCGCCATGACGTTCTCCAGGTTGTGGTTGCCGAGAATGCGGATCTCGCTTCGACGACAAATCTCCTGCCGTACACCGGTAACCGTCGTCACGATCCGGTCACCTTCGAGGTAGGTTCCCCCAGCCATATCGGCGCCGATCGCCGGCCCTCTTGTAAACCCCAGTCGTTTTGCACGGACTCGCTGTTTCAACGCGGCCACACGGTCATCGTCGAGGTTGAACAGGGCGTAATCGGAAACGGTTTGATTCTCGAAGATCCGCTGTTTAGCCGCGACGTATTCATCCAGGGATTCATAACGGTCCTGGTGATCCACCGTCACGTTGAGCAGGGCTGCGATCCAGGGATGGAATCGATCGATCGTCTCCAGTTGGAAACTGGAGACCTCGACGACGAGATAGTCGTACGGACTCGGCTTCCCTGCCTGGCTGGCGCGCAA
The DNA here is from genome assembly GCA_963720035.1 of uncultured Nitrospiraceae bacterium. Lineage (GTDB taxonomy): Bacteria > Nitrospirota > Nitrospiria > Nitrospirales > Nitrospiraceae > Palsa-1315. The sequence goes on from CAVREB010000013.1 coordinate 146,893, forward strand.
GTCTTCCACCGCCGCTTCGCTCAAAGCGGTGCCCAAATTGCCTCCGACAAACGCCCGCTTGCCGCTCTCGGCGAGAAACTTGCCGATCAGAGTCACGGTGGTACTCTTGCCGTTGGTCCCTGTGATCGCAAGAAGCGGGCTCCGGAGGAACTGCGAGGCCAACTCCAATTCGCTGATCACCTTCACCCCGCGTCGACGCACCGCTTCGAGCGGGGCCAGTCGATAGGGCACTCCGGGGCTGATCACCACCAGGTCCGCCTCGTCGAGCGACGATTCGTACCGCGCCCCGACAGCCACGCCGACGTGATCGCGGTCGATGGTGCCGAGGACCGATGTCAGTTCCGCCGGTTCCTTCCGGTCTGCCACTGTGACACGTGCTCCCGCCGCCTGAAGCAACCGGCAAGCAGCCACGCCGCTCCTGGCAAGTCCCATTACCGTGACATGTGCTCCCGCGAGTTCCACTGCTGCTACTCCCACCATGCCATCACCGGAGCTTTAAGGTACTCAGACTCAACAAGGCCAACAGGATGGCGATGATCCACAAGCGCACCACGACTTTGGGCTCCTCCCATCCTTTCATCTCAAAGTGATGATGGATGGGCGCCATGAGAAAAATGCGCTTCCCGCGCGACTTGAACGAGATCACCTGAAAAATGACCGAGACCGCTTCAATCACAAACACTCCGCCGACTATGAGGAGCAGCAGCTCGTGCTTGCTGATCACCGCGACCGTGCCCAGCGCCGCTCCCAGCGGAAGCGAGCCCACATCCCCCATGAACACGGAAGCCGGATAGGAGTTGAACCACAGAAATCCCAGACTCGCCCCCAGGATGGCTGCAGTGAACACCGCGAGTTCACCCGCGCCTTCGATGTGCTGAATGAGAAGATAGTCCGACATGAGTCGATGGCCGGCCACATAGGCCACGATCGTATAGGCCAACGCCGCGATCATGACCGGTCCGATCGCTAACCCATCGAGACCATCGGTTAGATTGACGGCATTGGAACTTCCGACAATGACCAGCACGGCAAAGGCGACATACAACCAACCAAGGTCAGGAACCACATTCTTGAAGAACGGGATGCTGAGCTTGGTCGTATAGCCGGGCAGGAAATAGAGGACTAGCGCAATCGCCAAGGCCACCGCCACTTGCGCGATAAATTTCTGCCCCGCCGACAACCCCTTCGATTGGGCCTTGATGAACTTGAGATAGTCATCGGCAAATCCAATCGCCCCGAACCCCAACGTGGCGGCGAGTACAAGCCAGACGTAGGGCTTCGCGATATCGGCCCACAGGAGCGTCGAGAGGACTACCGCAAAGAGGATGAGAATCCCGCCCATGGTGGGGGTGCCGCTTTTTGCCAGGTGACGTTTGGGACCATCGTCACGAATCTGCTGACCAAGCTTAATTTCTTGTAACTTCCGGATTACCCACGGGGCCAGCACAAAGGCGATCAGGAACGCCGTCACTGCCGCATAGATGATCCGAAAGCTCAAGTACCGAAAGACGTTCAGAAATGAATATTCCGTATGAAGCGGATACAGCCAGTTGTAGAGCATGCCGTCTTTACCTTAAAAATGGGCCCGTCCGTCCGACCGTCTCTTGCGTGGGATGAACGCCGACTCCTTACGACGCCTGTTTGATGACCGTCCTCATCCCCGTCAGAACCTGCACAATCTGTTCCATCTTCATGCCGCGAGAAGCCTTTACCAACACCACGTCACCCTGCCGCACGATGCTCTTGAGGTGATCAGCTGCGGTAGCCGCATCGGCCACTTCGTCGATCTGCGATCCTGCCATTCCGCCCCGCCGGGCTCCTTCCGCAATGTCACGACCCAACGTCCCGCAGACAATCAGCCGCGACAGCCCCTGCGTGGCAAGAACCTGTCCAACCTCCCGGTGCATCTGGCGTGCCTCAGGGCCGAGCTCTAACATGTCTCCCAACACAGCAATCCGTTCACGTGCAGGACTCCACTGTGCCAGCAATTGGAGCGCCGCTTTCATCGAAGCGGGGTTAGCGTTGTAGCAATCGTTGATGATATGGACGCCATGATGGGTCACCACCTGCGACCGCATCGCGGCGGGACGGAATCGGCCCAGCCCTTGGGCAATCATCGAACCGGACAGGTTCAACGCAGCACCCACCGCCGCGGCGGCGAGCGCATTGGTGACGTTGTGGGTGCCATGCACTTTGATTCGAACAGTCGTGGGACGGCTCTTTCCAGGGAGGTGCAAGCGAAAGGTCGTTCCCTGGCGAACATCGGACGTGACCCCGCTCGCGCGGACATCGGCCATCTCCGAAAATCCGAACGACATGACGCGGCATTGCGCGCGCGCGGCGAGATAGTCAAAGTAGGGATCGTCGGCGTTCAAAATCGCCGTTCCATCGGCTGGAAGCATGTCCAACAATTCCGCCTTGGCCTGCGCCGATCCTTCCATGCTTCCGAAGAACTCGAGATGGTCGGGGCCAATATTGGTAATCAACCCTATCGTGGGCCTGACAATCTCACAGAGCCTGGTCGTCTGCCCTTGCTGATCCACCCCCATCTCAATGACGGCCGCTTGATGGCGAGACGTGAGCCGAAACAGGGTATAGGGCACGCCGATCCGATTGTTGAAATTCCCCTCGGTCTTCAACACCGACCACCGCTGAGCCAACACCGCCGCCACCATATCTTTCGTCGTCGTCTTGCCGTTGCTCCCGGTCACCGCCACGACGGGGATATGGAACCGACTGCGATGATGGGTCGCCAACTGTTGGTAGGCAAACAGAGGATCACGCACTCCGAAGAGAAACGGGGCAGAGCGTCCGTCGATCCGGCGTACCGCGGCGGAGCTTGGCGGAAGGCGGTATTCATCGTGAACGATAGCTCCTGCCGCGCCTTGCGCGAGCACGGCCGGCACGAACTCATGGCCATCGAATCGATCGCCTCTGAGGGCGACAAAGAGATCACCGCGGCGAATGGCTCGCGAATCCGTACTGATCTGTCTGATCCGGCGCTTCCCCGATAACGAATCCCGTCCCGCGAGGACTTTCACGCTGATGACTTCTCGTAACTCCTCGACCGTAAAGAGTCCCATCGATTCCTCATCCTGCGCGATCCCGATCGTGGCCTGGGCTTTCACGCGCAATCCTGCAATTGCTGAATCGCCTCGCGAGCCACCTCACGATCGTCAAAATGAAACTTCTTAGTACCGATGATTTGATAATCTTCATGCCCCTTACCGGCAATGAGCACCATGTCTCCACGGTGCGCCTCGCGGATAGCGGCGCCGATCGCCTCACGGCGGTCCGGCACCAGGCGATACTGCACATGACTGCGGCGCGCCAGCGCTTCGCGCACGCCGACCTCCACTTCACGAAGGATCGCCATCGGGTCCTCAGTTCGAGGGTTATCGGACGTCAGCACCACCACATCGCTGTATTCTACGGCCGCGTAGCCCATCTTGGGCCGCTTCCCTCGGTCCCGATCACCGCCGCAGCCGAATACCGTAATGATCCGATCAGTCTTTAATGTCTGGGCCGCCGTGAGCAGCCGGACGAGCGCATCTTCGGTATGGGCATAATCGACGACGACGGTAAAGTCTTGCCCGCAGGAAACCCGCTCGAAGCGGCCAGGAACATTGGCGATATGGGCGGTCGCTTCGCGAATCTGATCGATCGTCGCCCCGTCGTACAGCGCCACTCCGATCGCCCCCAGCAAGTTGTAGACGTTGTGCTCCCCGACCAACCGGCTCTCGACGGTGAACGAGCCTGCGGGAGTCGCCGCTGTAAAGGTGGTCCCGGCAAGCGAGAGGCGCACTCGTTCCGCTTTGAGATCGGCCTCGCTCTGAATGGCATAACCCCAGACCGGCACATGACATGCCGCGCGGATCGCGGCCCCGCGGGGATCGTCCAGATTGACGATAGCGCGCTTCCCGGTCTTCTGCCCCCCGGCCAATCCAGAAAACAGTTTCAACTTCGCTTCAAAGTACTCGTCCATCGTGTGATGGAAATCGAGGTGATCCTGTGTGAGGTTCGTGAAGACTGCCACGTCATACTCGCAGCCCGAGGTCCGGTCTAACGCGAGAGCGTGGGATGACACTTCCATCACTGCTGCATCGAGTCCGCTCTCAACCATCTTCGCCAACAGTTGCTGAAGGTCGAGCGCACCGGGCGTCGTGTGAGAGGCAGGGAAGGTCTCCTGCCCGATCTGGTACCCAACCGTGCCGATCAACCCTACCCGTCGGCCGATCCCTTCCAGTAACGATTTGCAGAGATACGTTGTCGTCGTCTTCCCGTTCGTACCCGTCACGCCAATCATCTTGAGACGGGCGGATGGATCCCCATAAAACCGGCTGCCAAGAAGACCGAGTGCCTTGCGCGAATCAGCCACCCGCACGAACGGTAGCGGCCCTGACGCCACAGGCGCCTGCGCGATCACCGCAACTGCTCCGGCCTTGATGGCCTGCTCGACAAATCCGTGACCATCAACGCGCTCACCCTTAACGGCCACAAAGAGGCTCCCGGCGGTTACGGCCCGCGAATCGTCTGTGATCGCCTGCACCGGACGACTCACATCGCCTCGCTGTTCCAGAATCTCGACCTGCCCATGGAGCCCCGCGAGCAACTTCGTGACGGTGATGGGATCGCGCGCCATGGCCTTTAATAGTCCTTCGTCGCCAATGCGATCTTCACAGTATCTTCCCTGGACACACCGAGATAGTTGAGCACCTGCTCCCCCACCCGCCGAAAGATGGGCGCAGCCACGGCCCCGCCCCAGGCTTCACCTTGAGGTTCATCGATGACTACGATCATCGCCAGCCGCGGAGACTCTGCCGGCACATACCCGACAAATGACCCGACAAACTGCGTGGAGGAATAGGCGCCGGTTCGCGGATCAATTTTTTGCGCGGTCCCGGTTTTGCCCGCCACGCGGAATCCAGGAATAGCCGCCTTCGCCCCCGTCCCATTCGTCACGACACTTTCTAACATCGTCGTCATCGTCCGGGCCGTGTCCGGTGACACGGCTCGCCGCTTTACTTGTGGTAGTACTTCCTTGAGCAACCGACCTTTCTGATCGCGAACCTCGGACACCACATAGGGCTTCATCATCACGCCCCCATTGGCGAGGGTCGCCACCGCCGACACCATCTGGAGGGGCGTCACCCCGACCTCCTGTCCCATCGAAATTGACGCCAGTGATCGACGGCCCCAGTCTTTGGGAGCCTTCAAGAGTCCGCTCACTTCACCCGGCAGGTCGATCTCTGTACGTTGGCCGAATCCGAACGCTTGGAGATAGCGATAGAGCCGCTGTTCTCCGAGAGCCATTCCGGTTTTGGCGGCGCCGATGTTGCTGGATTTTTGAATCACCTCAGAGAACGTGATCCACCCCAGCTTTTCGTGGTCATGAATGGTCGTATTCGCGATTACCATATGACCGTTTTCACCGAAGACCATGGAACCGGGCGTCATCACTTTCTCTTCGAGCGCCGCAGCCGCGACCACTACTTTCATGGTCGACCCAGGCTCGTACGTATCCGTCAGAGCGCGGTTGCGCCACCGATCGGGCGACAACGATGCGACGACATTCGGATCGAATCGTGGACTGACAGCCATCGCGAGAATCGCACCCGATTGCGGCTCCATGACGATGATCGTCCCAGACTTGGCATGGGTATGGGTGACGGTCTCTTCGAGTTCTTTTTCTGCAATGTACTGAATGACCTCATCGATGGTCAGCGTGAGGGCATGTCCCGGCATAGGCACTTGCTCCGCCAAACCCTTGGGGAAAACCGTGCGGCCTAACGCATCGCGCTGCAAAACGGTGACGCGCTTTTCTCCGTGCAGGTGCGAATCGTATCGGCGCTCGAGCCCCTCGAGCCCTTGCCCATCCATCCCGGAAAATCCGAGGACATGGGCCAGCAATGGTCCCTTGGGGTAAAACCGCCGTCCCTCCATCACCACACCGATGCCGTCCAACGACAACTGCTCCAATCGACGGCCCTGCTCAGGCTCGACCTTTCGCGCCAACCACACGAAGCTCTTGTCTTGCCGAAGCTTTCGCTCAAGCTCACCGCTTCGAATATGGAGCACCGGAGAAAGATGACGGGCGACGGTTGACGGGCTCTCCAGCGACGTTGGTACGCCGAAGACGGATGGAACCTCCACATTTATCGCAAGCACCTTGCCGTGCCGATCCGACACCATCCCTCTGGCTCCCTCGAAGGACACGGTCTTTTGATGTTGCCGATCCGCCCTGGCCGTAAGTTCTGCTGCTTGAAGCACTTGGAGCGTGACCAGGCGAAACAGAATGATGCTGAACCCACAGAGGAGCAGGAGCAGCATGACATACCGACGACCGCGAGAAGGACCGGCAGTCACTCGATCACCCTCCCAATTGCAACATGCCTCGCCAGACGGACTTGCTCCACGGGCGGGAGTGACAGGCCCGGAGCCTCTCTCGGCTGATGCACCATCAACACTTGACCCTGCTGCGGTGGAATCAGCCCCAATCTTTCCGTCGCCACTTTGGCGATCCGTTCCGGAGCCGTCAGCGCAGAAAATTTTACTTGTAATTGATCCCGCTCTCGCTCCAGCAACACTTTCTGGACCTTCAATCGTTCGATCTGATAACCCAACCGAACGACATCGACACGCTCCCACACGAACACGAAGACCAACATCACACCGGCCACAATCGTCAGCGTCTTCATGAATGACCCTCCCTGGATACCCGTTGGGCAGCCCGCAATTTGGCGCTGCGGGACCGAGGATTCCGATCCGATTCTTCCCTGGTGGGGACCTGCGGCTTCTTGGTGAGCACCATTAATAAAGGATCGTCCTTACCGGAGAGCGCCCGAAACGTGTGCTTCACAATCCGATCTTCGAGCGAATGGAATGAAATCACACAGAGTCGGCCGCCGGGAGACAACACATCAACCGCATCGCGCAACGCCGGTTCGAGATGGTCAAGCTCCTGATTCACTGCAATGCGAAACGCTTGGAACGTCCGGGTGGCACAGTGGAGACGACCGTGCCGATACTTCGCAGGAACAGCCCCTTCGATCACGGAGACCAGCTCTTTCGTCGTCGACAACGGACGGCGTGCACGCGCGCTCACGATGGCGCGCGCAATTCGCCGAGAAAACCGTTCCTCGCCGAATTGAAAAATCGCGTCGGCCAACTGTGCTTCCGGCCATCGATTGATTAGGTCAGCTGCGGTCCCGCTCATCGATTGATCCATACGCATGTCCAACGGACCATCCCCTTGAAAGCTAAAACCGCGACCAGGTTCGTCTAACTGCGGGGACGAAACTCCAAGATCAAACAGGATTCCATCGACCCGGCGAATTCCATTGGAAGCTAGATGTTGTTTCAGATCCACAAAGTGACCATGGATGAGGAGTACGCGGTCTCCGAAGCGTGCGAGCCTTTCTCGACTGGCTGCAATGGCCATCGCATCGCGGTCAAGTCCGACAATCTTGCTGTCAGGACCACTCGCCTCAAGAAGATCTTCAGCGTGCCCACTGTACCCCACGGTACAGTCAAGATAAGTTCGACTATCCTCGCGAACGAGCCAAAACAACACCGCTTCTGACATAACTGAGAAATGTCGAGAAACCTCCATAAATCATCAATAACCAAATTCACCCACTTTCTCCCACTCAGGCGCGGAGTATACACCCACTCAAAGACTTGTCAATATAAAATTCATGTACTTATGAGGGGACGGAGGCTCCTGTTTTTCTCTGAAATTTGACGGACAGAATCAGACTAATGCGGAATCTCGGTACCCTCTGTCTGGATAGGCTACTCGCGCTTTTTTTTGATTCGAGTCCTTAGGGGGAGAGCTTACAGGGTATCTGACGGAAGGAAATCGCCTACCCGGATGGTCAAGCCCGAAAACCTAGACCGCCGATTGCTTGATGCCCGCTCCGCCAGAACATGGAGAGCTAAACTACATCACCTTCAGGCCAACACGAGTGAGCAGTCGCATCGCTCGCGATCACCGCAATAAACATCTTCTTCCGGCGAGGAGTGGGCAGAAATTCAGCCTAGCCAATTGAACAATCCCTCAAGCACGCAAAGTTGGCGGGTTTCATTGACAAGAGTTCGAGTCGGGATGAAAATGGTTTTATGTATTCGCCCGCAATAGCCAAGACCCTCTGCGTAACCGTCCTCATGGGGGGAGTCGCCCTCACGTTCAGCGGTATCACCGTCGCCACGGCGTCAGCGGCATCACCACTCTATTGGTGCCCAAATCGAAAGGCCGATCAACAATATTCTGCAACCCAAGGGCCAGGGTGCGTGCCGTTTGTTGAGAAGAAAGAAACCCGGGCAGGAGAGCAAGAAGGGGAAATACCCACGACCGACAAACCGCCACGCGATTTCAAGATCGAGAATCTTCAGAGCTACGTGTCGACCTTCCTAAGCAAGTATCGCCAGTTCCTCGATTGCTGCAAAACTGATCTCGCAGAACTTCAGCAGATTGAAGAACTGGGGGATGAGGTAGGCGGACTCCTGGAATCCGCACAACACCAACTCTCCAACTATTCCATGGCCTCGCGAGGGATCATGCTCCAAGAGATGATTCAGCCGGTTGCGAAGGCCAGAGCCGATCTCCGGACCTTGCACGCCCGACTTGAACAAATCGGCGAAGCATCCAACCGGCGAGACCAGGCTGAATTCGAAGAAGCCGGTCGTGAGGCCCGCGCGATGCGGGAAATGGAAGAATCGATCGACAAAGACATTCGTGCCCCCAAGCTTCCGGCGAGCGCCAAAACCGGAGTGGGGATTGGCGTCGCGCCGGCCGAAGGCCCGAACATCGGGAAAACGCCGAAAACCGGGACGGCAATCGGAGTCGAAGGGCTCACGGGCCAGGATGTTGGGATGTCCCCGAGAAACAGTTCGGACATCGGGGGGAGCGGACCGACAGGATTTGCCATCGGCGCCACGGGGAGGGCCGGCTCATCCATCGGAGAGTCCACGCTCAACAACGATAGCTCCTCATCCGTGGACTCATCGCTCCAACGCTCCACCGTGGGCTCAAGCATTTCCGACTCTTCGGTCGGCTCAAGCATGGGACCTTCCTCGGTCGGATCGAGCCTCCAAGACTCGTCCGTTGGCTCCTCCTTCGGGGGCTCGTCGGTTGGCTCTACCCTGCAAAACCGAACAACAGGCCCGAAGCGATAAGGCGCTCCTCCTACAGCCCTCCGCTCCGCGAGGATTGTGCGGAAACCACAGGCGGCATCGGCTCCCACGTCTCGCCTGCATCCTTGCTGCGATACAATCCGCTCCCATTCGTCCCAAGATAAAACAGTTTCGGATCGGTGGCGCTCTGCGCGAGGGAGCGGACGTTCAGTGTCGCCAACCCCTTATTCAGCGTTGTCCATGTATTCCCGCCGTCTTCGCTCCGGTGGATGCCTTCCCGGCCACCCAGGTAAATCACGCCCTTTCGCGTCCGATCCAAGACCATCGAAAACAACATCTGATCCTGCAGGGACTGGCCGATGCGCACCCACGATGTCGCCCCATCCGTCGTCTTATAAAGGCCTTCGAGCGTCGCGGCATACACCGTATCCGGCTCATAGGGATCGACCAGAATCGCCGTGACATTCAGCGCGCGTGACGATTTGATGATGGCTGGGGACACGAGTCCGTTATTCACCTTTTCCCAATGCCCCGCTAGATCGACTGATTTATAGACACCACCACTCGTGCCGGCATAGAGGATCGACGGCCTCGTGGGGTCCAGGCCGAGCGTCACTACCATCAGCACTTCCTTCATACCGTCCATTCGCTTGGTCCAACTGTCACCGGCATTCTTGGTTTCAAACACACCCATCGTCGTCGCGGCGAACAGATGCGTGTTGTCCGCCGGATCGAAGACGAACTGATTGACCACGGAGGAGATCGTCACATCGTCCAACCCGGCTCGCTGCGAGACCCAACGCTGTCCTCCATCGTAACTCTTGTACACCGCGTCGCCCTTCGTGCCGGCGTACACCGTGGCCGGATAGGCCGGATCAAGCGCCATCGAAATCACGCGCGAGTGGCTCATGCCCCGTGACAGATTCGTCCAGGTCTGGCCACCATCGCGCGTCTTATAGATGTAATCGTTCGTCGCGACATAGATGATGTCAGGATTCTTCGGATGGAGCTGGATGACGACGATGGCATCGCTGCGATTGCAGCCCGAGAGGGAGATTACCAGGAGAAAAGCGAGGATAAGAATTCTAGCCATGCACAGACAAAGCCCTACAGGATGCTCAAACAGGTCATCCAACAAGGCCGCAGGAGAGAAATAACCGGAGGCGTACCCTCTGGGGTACGTTGAGGATTATTTCGATCCGAGAACGAAGTTGGGGACCTGTTTCAGCATCCTGGATCAGCGGTAGTTGGTGAACTGCAGATCAATCCCAAAATCCTGGCCCCTAAGAAACGCCATGGCCGCTTGGAGGTCATCCTTACTCTTACTCAGCACGCGCACTTGCTCGCCCTGAATCTGCGCTTGCACTTTCAGCTTGGACTCCTTGATAGCCTTCGTCACCTCTTTCGCCTTGTCCGCCGCGATACCACTTTGAATCTTCGCCACCTGTCGCACCGTTCCACCCAGCGCCGACTCCAGGGTCCCATAGGTGAACGCCTTCAGCGATACCCCGCGCTTCACGCACTTGGTCTTAATAATATCGTTCACCGCGTTGAGTTTATACTCATCGTCGGATACCAGGACCAGTTCCTTTTCCTTCTCCTTCAACGTAATCTCCGTCTTCGAGTCTTTGAAGTCGAAGCGCTGCTTAACCTCCTTCGTCGCTTGATCGACGACATTCTTCATCTCTTGCATGTCTACTTCCGAGACCACATCGAACGAAAATTGCTCAGCCACGATCCCCTCCTCTTCTCACTTCACCCATTTTCTCTTCTGTAGGAAACTCTCTTCGACATTCCAAGAGGTGGCCTGCTTGATCTCCCACTGCGCGCGTCCAACGAGCACCTTCTGAGCGTGCGCGTTGCGCGAGCACAGGAGATCAACAGGCCACCCCGCACTCCCTAGCAGCAACCCCCACCGGGCAACTGCAATCGCATCTCCTCATCATGACGAATCGTCGTCTGCAATCTTCCCGGCGAGCCTCCACCGGCCATCACCACCACTTCGCTGCTGGTGAAAGGGCGCTTCAAGACCAGATAGCCATACCACTGCATAGCACTATCGCCCAAGACGATCACCGCGAGCAAGGCCACCACAGCCACCAGCCCCGCATCCAGATACAGCGCAAAGGCCTGCCCGCTGTCGGCGATGGACGAGGCCATGGTCACAAACATGCCGAACATCTCGTAGGACCCGATCAACGTGATGCTGCCGACAAACAGCATCGGCAACGCTGTGATCCACAGATATTGCGCCTTCCGCATCTTAATGAGCACCGTCGTCCCGATACAGAGGGCCAAGGTGCCGAGCAACTGATTCGCTGCCCCGAACATCGGCCAGAGAGTCGAGATGCTGCCGGTGCCGATGAGATAGCCCCAGGCTCCCACGATCAGCCCGCTACTCACGACCACACCAGGCCACCAATTCATCCGCCGCAACGGGGCATAGAAGCGCCCGCCCATCTCCTGGATGAGATAGCGCCCCACACGCGTGCCTGTATCGATCGTCGTCAGAATGAACAAGGCCTCGAACACCAGCGCAAACTGATACCAATAGGCCATCAACCCGGCCATCCCAGGGAGCGCGGAAAAAATGGACGCCATGCCGACCGCGAGCGACACGGCCCCGCCAGGCCGCCCAGCCACATCCGCCTCGACGAGTTGCGAGAGCTCCTGAATCCGTGAGACAGGAAAACCCATCGCAGCCAGCGCGTCAGGCGAGAGCATCGTGTTGATCGCGAGATAATCGCCGGGGATCAAGACCGAGGCCGCAATCAAGGCTATCACACCCACAAAACTTTCCAGCAACATCGCCCCGTACCCAACCGTGGCCTGGGATTCCTGCTCGATCATCTTCGGCGTCGTCCCGGAAGAGACCAGCGAGTGAAAGCCCGACACGGCTCCGCAGGCAATGGTGATAAAGAGAAAGGGAAAGAGCGTGCCAGGAATAATCGGCCCGCCGCCGCTTGCGAATATCGTGACGCGCGGCATCTCGATCGTCGGCGCTATGAGAACCACGCCCACCCCCAGCAACGCCACCACGCCAAGCTTCATGAAGGTGGAGAGATAGCCTCGCGGAACCAGGAGCATCCAGCCTGGCAGGACAGAAGCGAGAAACCCATAGCCGGCCAGTCCCCACACCAACGTCGTTCGCTCGAACTCGAACCAACCTGCAACCGAGGACTGAGCGACCACCCGCCCGAAGATCACGGCCGCGACCAACAGCACCACCCCGAGCAGGGAGACTTCCGCCACCTGACCGGGCCGGAACTTTTGAAGGTAGAAGCCCATGATGAAGCCGATGGGAATCGTCATCGCAATCGTGAAGGTGCCCCAGGCATTGCGATAGAGCGCGTTCACGACGGCAAAGCCCAGCCCTGCCAGCGCCACCACCACGATGAAGAGCACCGCCACCGCCGTCGCGGTGCCGGTGACAAGGCCCAGTTCATCGCGCGCAATTTCAGGAAGTGAGCGGCCATTTCGCCGCATCGACGCAACCAGGATGATGAAGTCCTGCACCGCTCCGCCCAACACCGCGCCGATCACCAACCAGAGAAAGCCGGGCAAGAATCCGAACTGCGCCGCCAGGACCGGCCCAAGCAACGGCCCAGCTCCGGCAATCGCCGCGAAGTGATGACCGAACAACACGTATTTATTGGTGGGATGAAAATTGACTCCGTCATTCAACCGCACCGCCGGCGTCACACGCTGATCGTTCAGTTCAACCACGCGCCGCGAAATCCAGCGGCCGTAGAAGCGAAAGGCCAGCACATAGATGCAGGCAGCCGCCACGACCAGCCAGAGTCCATTCACTTTTTCGTGGGGATGAACGAGACCAGTCACATGGGCAAGAGCGACAGCGCCAAGGATCGAGAGCAGCGACCAGAGCAGGATTGACGCTAATTTCATGCGCGGCATCCTACCATAAGGAATGATGATCGACATCTCGCATGGCTATAGGGAATAAGAGGTGAGGCTTGGCTGAAAGACTGAAACCATTCTCTCAGATCCATTTTGGCAGGCTATTTAGGAAGGCCTGCAGGCCTCATAGCTTGAAAACCTTCACCCGGAATGCGATTGAGAACAGTTTCAAGTCTCTTATCATTATTCACAATGACATCATATATTATGCTTAGGCGGGCATCACAGATGACACGTGAAGACAAGATAGGTGTCAGGAACGGTGGGGGGCTAGCCTGCTCGGCGCGGAATTATTTTTCAGCGAGGGCGCAGATGCCGGCGCGGTGACGTTCGGATTTGGTCACGAATCGCGCGCGTCGAAATCCTGCCTGTGTCAGTAGCCCCACCAAGTCATCGCCTGTATACAGCTGATACACGCCGGTTTGGGTGACTTTGAACTTGAGTAGATCCTCTTTGGCAATGACATACAAGGCCAGACGCCCGCCCGGTTTCATTACGCGCAGGAGTTCTCGTAAGTTTGCCAGTGGATCTTTCCAGAAATAGACCACGTTCGTGGCAAAGACCTTGTGGAAGGTATTCTCCGGATATAGGAGGGCGGAGGCATCGCCGAGACAGAGTTCGACCAGGCCGGCTGCAATCGCCGCGTCGTTGCGTAGGGATGCCTGCCTTAGCATGGTCTCCGAGAAATCCACCCCCGCGACCCGGCCTTGAGTAGCGAGCTTCGCCACCTGCTGAATGCCATGGCCTGGGCCAAACCCGATTTCTAGCACGTGATCGGTAGGCTGGATCCTGAGCAGATTGATCGTCCACTCGATCCCCTCGAGATTGATGCGGAAGAAAAACCCGGCGAGCCGACCGAGGAATCCGGTCGGCTGACGAAACTGCCGTGCCAGGCGGTGCCACAATCCCATAGGACTTCTCCGCAATGTCTGTGAGGAGCTGTACTGTATCTGGTCGAGATAAGGCGATCAATGTCAGGTGAAAAACATGGATGGTCACTTCACTGCGCGCCGTCGGGCGTGACCTTTCTACTCCCCCCTATACCTTTCTTAAGGGGAGTGGCCAAGGCTGCCCTTCACTGTGCGCATCGAACGAGCACAGTTTCATCGTGCGCGTTCCGCGAGCAAGAAGGGCAACCTGGCCGCTCCCTTCCCATTCTTTCCACCCTTCTTAGGGGGCGGCCTGGTCGTTCCTCGAGTGCGCGCGTCGAACGAGCACCTTCCTAGCGTGCGCGTTCCGCGAGCAGGAGGACGACCAGGCTGCCCCCGTATCCTTCCTCGAATAGGGTACGCAATTCCTGCTCTGCCTTCAGCATTTTCCGGCATGTTTGCCCTTCGTTCCGACATTTCACGCCCTGCCGGACCGGTCTCTTTGTACAGTCGTGGAAGAACTCATCTACTAATCAATCACTTCTGAGATACCCATCTTTCTGGTTATCCGGCTGGTCTCACCATTGCAATTCATCTGTCGCAGTTGCCACTCACGAAAGGAGTTCGACCATGTTCTCATTGATGTTCATGATGCTCTTCAGCCTCCTTCCCTTCCCAATGCTTGCTGTCGTCATGGCCGTCGAGAGCCTGAAGAAACCGGCCCAAAACGAGCCCTGATCACTTGCGCCGGTAGTCCTTGATCCTTCCAAGGGAACGAAACCGTTGTGATAAGCCTAGGATGGACACCTTGGGAGGTATCGGATGAGGAATCAGCGTGGTCAGTTCAGAATTGCCGTGGAACGCCAAGGTGTGGTGACGCTGGGCACGAAGACCGCCCCCTGCATTGTGCGAAACCTCACGGAAGAAGGCCTCCTGATCGAGACGGATCTCCAGATTGCCGAGGGAGACAGGATCCAGATCGAATGTCGGCTAGACTAGCAAAGCAGCAGTCACTGTGTGCTGCTCGTCGCCTCTGCCACACCTCCCCTCTTCGGCGGACCTATCGCTCAGATCTCGCCGGAGCATCAGCAACGACTGACGAATTTCATGAACCGGCTCATCACCGCCAATCTAGTGGGACTATAGGATAGGGATGACACCACCGCACCTTTCAGCGCGGCAGGGGATGGGTCTTGCATCACAGCTCGTGCCGATCCTCTGTCTGATCGGCGTCGTCGTGCTCCTGAGTTCCATCACCCCGGCGATCAAGTACGTCCAGGCAATGTACGACTTCAACATGATGGCCGTGGCTTGCCAATTCATTGGAAAGCTGGTGGACGAAAATACCATCCCCCCCAAAGTTGAAAGGAGGATAGAACGTGGTCACCATGGAAAAGCGCATCGGCCCTCATTCCCAAATCCCACGTTGCCCCTGAGTTTTCCCGTTTGTCTTCAGCCAAGCACCGACTCGATCAATTGGCGGCGAGAATGCTCCCATGCATAACGCTTTATGGCTCTCTGTTGTCGTTATCACTTAGCGAATGGTCTTACGCTCCCCTTCAACTCAGTTACGAGTAAGCCCACCGTCACGACTACAATTGCACCCGCACAGAGCTGAACCATAACAGGAATGGTTTCGTGAATGGCGAGCCCAATCCCCCAGGCCAATCCGACCACGCCAAGGGTCATCAAGTGAGGCCATAGTACGAACGAAGGACGAGAAGGACCCGTAGTTTTCGGAGTCGTCAGATAGGAAAACTGGCGGTTGACGAGCACGTCAGCGACTGCTGCCAGCTGATAGGGCCATTTAGCGAATTGCAGGAGGCGGGCTCGCCAATGAACCCCCCCCTCCAGTTTCTGATTCAAGTAGAACAGCTGCCGGCACCTCCCCCAGATATGCAGCATGATGAGTGTGAACCCTCCACGGACCATTGTTTCCACAGTCGCAACATCAGGCATTGTCCCTAGCATCAACATGAGCGCGACTAGAATCATGGCGATAGGCAACACGATACTCCTATGGACATAATTTAACCCATGCAACACATTCAATACTTTGGTAGTTGGCAAGAGGTTCCGAGCAACCGACGGTGCGATGCGCAGCTTGATGTCGAGAACCGAGCGAGTCCACCGCCGCTGCTGGTTCAGATAGGTAGGCCAATCGACAGGTGCCAACCCGCGAGCCAGGACTTCAGGAACATAGACACCTTGCCACCCACGATTATGATAGAAAAGCGTGAGAAGCAGGTCGTCAGCATCATGCGCGGCAAACCCTCCGCACTCAGCCAAGGCTTGGAGACGGTGCGTGTTGTGGCATCCGATAATGAGCGGGAACCCCATCCCATAAGAGGACATTTGCACTGAGGAGTAGAAATCGTAGGTCTCCTCTGCCGCTCCTCTTGCGATGAAACTCGCCTGCTGATTGAAATACGCCTGCGGCGCCTGCACATAACCGATCCTCGGATCATCAAAATACCCCAGGACTTTCGACAAAAAATCACGATCCGGCACATGATCGGGATCAAAGGCTGCCATGATCTCATACCGCTCAAACCCCAGTTCATGGAGCCACGCGTTATAGTTTCCATGTTTTGACGCCTTCCGAAAGATCCCGACCTCGGTCTGATAGTGAGGATAGTGCTTTCGGCTAAAGTGAATGGCGCCTGCTGCGGCACAGAGTTGCTTGACTCGATCGTCATTGCCCTCATCTAAGACCCAGGTATCGTGCGGATAATCGAGCGCAACGAGGGCCTTCACCGTATGCTCCAGCAGTTCCAGTGGCTCAATCCCTGGCACGAATGTCGTCACCGCAGCGACTTTCCAACCAGGTCTCGCCGGAATTGGTCTCGGCCTTTTCATGCTGGATAATATCCACCATCGTCCAAGATTGTTGAGCAGAAACACGGAAAAGATTGCAGAGAGGACGACCATGACAAATGGATGTGAACCCCAGGCCTGAAGTTGGAACCATGAAAACAGGAACAACGCGATCGCGCCACATCCCAGCACCGTCAATATCCAAAACATGTGACGCTCTCTTGGCTGAAGGACGAACTCGCTTACCACCCTGTTCAGAGAACTGGTCCTGTCTGAGCGGTCCATGATTAACCCGATCTCTTATTCTGGCCTAGGGGCCGGAGTCGGTCGGCATCGGCGGCCCGCCAGGTATGCCGCGCCCCTTCTCGTACAGACACCCTGCGGTACGCCCCGATTCCAAAAACAGACCGCAACCACAGACGACCGAGGACACGCCAATATCCCCAACCTACCTGCGCAAGCTTGAAAGAAGACATGCCCATTTCTGGCGTACGATTGATCCATGAAATCGGAACTTCTTTCACCTGATACCCCATCAGAAGGGGCTGCAGCCCTGTTTCAGCATTCACCGCGAACCAGGGTTCCAATAAGAGTAGTTGATCCACGACCTCGCGACGCAGCAGCTTGAGATTGTTCGTGAGGTCTCGAAAGCGGCGAAGCAACAGGATCTGGGCTATCAGATGGAACCCGCGGTTTGCGACGATTTTCCCGAACGGATAATTCAGCAAGACGCTATGCCGGGAAAACCGGCTGCCAACTACCACATCGTATCCTTTCACTGCTGCGTCGAATAGATCCGATATCTCAGGCAATAAGTGTTGAAAATCGCAATCCATGGTTAAGACGTACTGACCGGTTGCCGCGCGATAGCCATCGGCAAGAGCACGCCCGACTCCGTTCTGGCCGGTGCGCGAGACAAGTCGAATCCGATCGTCGGCGGCCGCCATGCTCCTAATGAGAGCCGCTGTCCCATCCTTACTGTTGTCGTCGACCAGAATAATCTCGTGAAGATAGTCGTCGTAGAGACGGCGCAACCCGGCCACTAGCGGCTCGACATTCATCTCTTCGTTATAGCAGGGCACGACAACCGAGATCGCACGCCTGAGTTCCTTATGTGTGGCCAGCGACAATGCGGGTCGCTCGACCACACGCGGCGGCTTTTGGGCATGCACCAAAATGGAACCCGCCAATGTCCGAATCCCTGGCGCATTCTCCAGGATGGTGGAAAGATTGCGCAACAGCCAGATCAACCGCGGCGAGAGCGGCGCAAAGACAAAATCGTTGAAAACCGCAAACACCCGGATAAAACCAACTTCCGACAGGAGCTCATAGAGCTGAGGTCTGCTGAGAAGCGATCGTGGATCGGATTGGCCGAACGCGTGCGAAAGGAAGCGACGAAGCTTGAGCACAATATTCCAGGGATTACTTTCGTAAAACAACACCTGCCCGCCCGGTTTCAAGAGCCCGTACACGTGTTGCAGCACGACGGCACAGTTGCGCCGATCGAGCAAATCCATCGCAACGATAAAGTCGAATTGCCGACCTTGCAGGGTTCCTGGGAACGATCCGCTCGCACACAACTCCGCCGACTCCGGCCAGTCGGCCGGTTTATCGGAGGAGGAACCGAATCTCACTGCGGTGATGGGATTTCTGCCGTGGGTGACCAGTGCAAGTTGCCGAGTGAATAGACCCTTGCCACACCCAATCTCGAGAATGCTCTGCCCGGGCAAGAGGTGCACCATATGCCGAAATGACTGCGCGCGCCAGCGGAGACGATCCTTCGCGATAGGGTCGCGACGCGTAAGATACTCGTCCCGAGTCTCCTCACGAAGCGCAAGGATCTGGTGCATCGATTGGTCTGAGGTACTCATAGAGGCCTCTTATTCACGCAGCCGAACGGTCCAGGCCTCGACAATGTCACGAAACACGTCGTCGAGCGATTTGGTCACCGACCATTTCGGATAGTGGCGCTGGAATCGGGACAGGTCACTGATATAGCAGATGTGATCTCCTGAACGAGGCTGATCGACATACTCGTAGCGCATTGTTTTCCCCGTGAGGCTTTCGACAATGTCGAAGGCCTCCAAGATGGAACAGGAATTCGCTCGGCCGCCTCCCATGTTATACACTTCTCCGCATCGGGGATTTTCATAGATCTCTTCAATTGCCCGAGCGATATCGAAACTGTGGACGTTGTCCCGGACTTGTTTTCCCTTGTACCCATAGATTCGATAGGTCTTTCCGTTTAGCTGCGTCTTTACCAGATAGGACAAGAATCCGTGGAGTTCGACACCTGAATGATTCGGACCGGTCAGGCAACCGGCACGCAGACAGTGTGTCCTCATGCCAAAGTAGCGGCCATACTCTTGCGTGACCACATCGGCCGCGACCTTGCTGGCCCCAAAGATGGAGTGTTTTGAGCGGTCAATCCTCATCGCTTCCGTCACGCCCTGATAGTCCTCGGCGCGCGCATAGTCCCATCGTCGGTCCAGTTCCTTCAATGGCAACTCATTGGGGGCATCTCCGTACACCTTATTCGTCGACATGAAGACGACAACGGCCTCCGGGCAATGTTGCCGAGTCATTTCTAAGATATTGAGCGTTCCTGTCGCATTGACGTCGAAATCGTCAAATGGACGACGGGCCGCCAGATCATGGCTGGGTTGGGCCGCACAATGCACAATGAGATCGAACGGGCCTTCGTGCTTGAAGAGATTGGAAAGCCCTTCACGATCTCGAATGTCGAGCGGGTGATGAGAGAACCGCCGAGTGTTCTGACGCAGCCGTTGAAGATTCCACGTCGTGTCACCTTCCGGACCGAAAAAGTCCGCTCGCATATTATTGTCGACGCCGATAACGCGAATGGCACGGCTGTCGAAAAACGTCACTAGCTCAGAACCAATCAGGCCGCTCGAGCCAGTGATGAAGACTTTCATGGTGTCTTGTTCCCTCTTTCTCCTATCATGACTTTTTCATGGACATGGCTGAAATAAATAACGAAGAAAAGATTGTCCCCCCTCCTATGATCACAAGTGTCGCGCCGAATGATCCCCATTCGGGATGTGGCAGGGGAACAAAGCCAGACTTGATCCATTCCCGCACAAGCAAGCCCAGAATCATTCCCCCAATGAGTAGAAAACCAGCGCCGAGGAGCAACCCGGTTTCCAGGCGGAACCAGTCATAGAATGCCGCAAGGCTCCTGTTGTCCACATCGAATCGTCGGCTCCATGAATAGGTCTTGGCATGCAACCCGAGGCTGAGAATCTGAAATCCTGCCACACTGAAGATCGTTCCGAATATCCCGGTCACAGTGCCAAGCGGTTGCCCGTTGAACTGAAGGACGCCCACTATAGATACGAAGTGGGCGAAGAACCCGAGCGCCAGCGCGAGAAATCCCGGAACGAAGAACACCTTATTCGGGCAATAGACCAACATCATCCGCAGACTGCGCCATCCGTCGCGGAACGTGCGCAGTTTCGATTCACCTTTTCGTTCGTGCAGGTGAATCGGCACCTCCGTGCTCTTCAATCCAGCCAGGCCTGCATTGATGGCCAATTCGAGGTTAAACTCCATGCCAGGGCTGACGGGCTGGATGAGATCGTAGGCACGTCGACTGAAGGCGCGAAATCCACAATACACATCGGTGTACTTGGTCTTGAACAGCACATTAAGGATCGTCGTGAGGAGAGGGTTCCCGAAAAACCGATGCAGAAAAGGAATCGTGGCATGCCCTCCTTCCAGATACCGGCTACCGGTCACGAAGTCATGTCCTGCACGAAGCTTCTCGATAAACGTGGGGATCATGGTGAAGTCGTAGGTGTCATCGGCATCGCCCATGACGAAGTACGTGCCCTTGGCACTCGCAAACCCTTTCAAGTATGCATTTCCATATCCGCGTTCCGGCTGATGCACCACTTGAACCCCCATACTTTCAGCAATCGCCACGGAACGGTCAGTCGAGCCATTGTCACAGACAATAATTTCACCCTCGAGTTGCGCCTGCACGAAAGTCGCGTGGATCTTTTGGAGGCAGGCGCCAATAGCTGCTTCCTCGTTGAGGCAAGGCAGCACCACAGAGACCAATGGACACGATACTTTCTTCACCGTGTCGGTCATGGTTGGGTCTCTAGGGATGCGGCCTGGGAGAAGGCCTTGCCTGTGACGAGGAGCAGCAGGTGATCATCAATCCTCTCACGCAACTCAATATGGTACGGTGCTGATGCCAGTTCAGTGAGAAGCCAGTTTAGGCCACCTAACCGCCCACCGCTTACATATACGAAAAACCTCGGTTGTGCCTCAAGGTACCGACCATATTCTTCGATGTGGAAACCAATCCACGGCCTTAGATCCAGAATCCCTCGATCGATCGTGTCATACCCGAGATGCCGCAACGATGCTTGAGGGTCTGCCAGATAAACCAGACGGGATGACAGTTCACGGGGAGCATAATGTGACAACATCATGAAGGAGTGAGCATCGGAAATCACCACGGGCAAACTGGTGATATGCTCACGTCCGATCAATTCGTAGATTTTCCCGAGGGACGCTTCCGGCGTACCTTGAAGGTTTCGAGCAGACAACATGCCAAACCCCGCGCACGACAGAAAAAGGATGGCTATCCCTAAGAAAACATGTCCTTGAAAGAGCCGCGCCACCGACACAGCCACTAGCACACTGACTCCAAGCACAGCGGGCAAAGCATACCGAAAAGTGAATGCCCCTGTCGTCAGCATGGTCGCAAGTACGGCAATGATCGGAAGTGCGACAAACCCTGCGGCCACCGCGACTTCGTGGAGAGGAACAAGAGAGTAACTTGCAGTAGCCTGAGTGCGCAACTTCCCTGAAAGCGAGAGCGAATAGATCCCACTAAGAATCAAAACGGCCAGCGCCAGCAAGGGTGTGGGCATGAGTAGGACTGAATAGGCATCCGGGATCGATTGCAAATTTGGCCGAGCCCAAAAACCTTGGGAATAGGTTCTCGCTTGTTGAATGAGGGGCGCCATAAACAACAACGGGGATAACGCGCCCATCATCGCGACCCAGATCGGCCAATCTATCCGACGGCGAACTATTGAACGCACGAACTCACCGACTCCAAGCGGGACAAACACAAATACAGCATAGTAGTGGCTGCACACAGCGGCTGACAAACTCGCGGCAAACCCCAGGACGGATAGTTTCCGGGATAGACCGGACGTTGCCTGTTGCCAGAACAGCCATGCGAGGGAAGAAGAGGCCAATACCAATCCGTACGGTCTTGCTTCATAGCTGTAAAAATTCGCCCCCGTTATGAAGAAAAATATCATCGCGACGAATCCGTACAATCCCTCAGTTTGGCGTGCAACGATGTGAAAGAGACAGAGCCCGGCCACCCACACCCCGATCATTTCCGGCAAGCGAAGGGCCCATTCATTGACACCGAACAAGGCAAGCGACCATCGAGTCAGCACGTAGAACGGAAATGGGTTCTGATCTGCGCCAGTGAGTAGCGCTGACCAAATACCGGAGAGCGTGGGTGCTTGGGCGATAAAGTACGTGAACAGTTCATCATTCCACATGGGCTTGCGCGAGGCCAATACGCTTGTCGCCGCGAAATACACGAATGACACCGCCGCCAGCAGCAATAACCTGCGCCGTTCGCACAGGTCGCGCAAGGCTTCCGCACTGTCATCGAGCCATTGCCATACCTGCACGAGAATCGGCGACCTTTCCCGACGCAATCGTATCAGCCGACTTCATGACGCTCCTTTTCGCTGAGCGCTTTCTTCAGGGATGAGGGGCACCGATCCCGTCTCAGGCTGCACGATGACTGAACCAGGATGAATGCGTTCATAAATTGCGAACGCCTGTTCATGTCGCTCTCCGGTTTCTGTCACAACGTCATCACTGTAGACGCGTTTCCAGCGATCAGGGAAACCCTCGACGACCCCTCTCATGAAGCGTTTGCTATCAATGGCCAGACCCTCGTCAAGAATGAGATACGTGACCGGCACGGATTCCAAGAGTTGCTCGGCCTTAAGAGGATCAGATTCGAAAGGAGGCATCACTGTCTTGTTTCCCGTTCTTAGGTATGACCCAATGGGGCATCGACACGGCGATGACGTCACTTGGCTTGGCATGCGCCATCAACCAGTCAAGACCCGCATCTAACGCGCGGAAAGCATCCATGTAGAAAAATAGGCGATATTCGACTGTGCTCCCTTGACGACTGTCATATCGCACAGGTTGAAGCCTCATGGCATACACCGCGCCAACTGTCATGACTTGTTGCCCAATGATTCCGATGATTACTAGATAAACTACAGTACGGCTCACCACCTTCCATACAGCCGAAGGGCCTTGTCGAAGCCAACAAAGGAGCCACATGATGGCGGTGCATAAGGATAGTGCCAACAATGGGACGATCGGAATCAGATATCGATTAAATTGTCCTGGCCATGGCGTGAGACACATTATCGATAGGTAACTCACCACACAAAGCGGGATGATTACGTGTCGTTGGGCAGCTAGAATACCTGTTCCAAAGAGAACAAGCCCCCCCAGCGCAAATAATGGGACATCCACAATCCACGATGGCCTCAAATGGGTTCCGGTTTGCCTATAGATCGTTTCCCACTCTATTTCCCACAGGCGTCTCGTCGAGCTCACGGATTCCCCTACGTATCTCGGCTCC
This sequence comes from uncultured Nitrospiraceae bacterium, assembly GCA_963720035.1. Lineage (GTDB taxonomy): Bacteria > Nitrospirota > Nitrospiria > Nitrospirales > Nitrospiraceae > Palsa-1315. The sequence continues at coordinate 170,305 of CAVREB010000013.1, forward strand.
ACCATAACATTCTGGATGACCCGATTGACCCGATCCAAAACCGTTGCATACCCTAGTGTTGGATCAAAGGGGTCATTGAGCGAAACGTTTCTTGCGTAACTGACGTTGTAGAACATGTAATCGGCACGCTGATAGGCATAGGCGGGGTGCTTGTATTCCGCGCTGGCTTCGACAAGGTGAACATAGGAGAACCAAGCGACAACTGGAACTAATGCCACCACGGTCCGAACAACGGCTGCCTTCCACTCCTTCTTAAAGGCTCTCGGCCACCCAAGTTGCGAGAAGAGCTATCCCGGCTGTACGCGACGCAAACGCCGCAATAGCAAATGCACCCGCCAAGCCTTTTGAGGGAATTCGGCCATCGGTCGGATGCACGAGTAGAAAGGCGACCCGGTCAAAAGACCGAACAGCACGTCTGGGAAACATAAATCCGACAGAAGGTATGTCTGGACACTCAACAGACAGATGGCAGCCCCCAAAAAGCATAATGCTTCGGTAGGTAATGCCGGAGCAGCCAATAGATGGACATGACATAGGCCACAAATAAGACGAAGAATCAGAGTCGAAGCCAAGGACCGACAACATGTGGGTCGCTTGTCCCAAGCACGATTTGATGAGCCGCAATGATCAGTGGGAGTAGCGGAGGATACTGATTCGCCTGGATCTCGCCCGGTTCATTGAGTAGTCGATAACCTTTGCCCTCGGCGAGCGACGTCCCGAGCACGTAGTACACGCGCGCCATCCCAGCGCAAATCGATTGGTCCATGGATACGGGGCAACCACAGGGCGACGACCAGCAACCCCAACACCATGTAAATTATCCACTCTGGGTTGAAGCGGATGCGAGGAATCGAGGAACTGGTCGGCACAATCGTGTTCATAGTGCCTGTCGATCACAGTTCGATCCGCTTCTGAAGCTTGCGTTGTTCAACACAACGACCCCTCTTTCATTGTCAATAACACGGAGATGTTTGTCACTAATTCCATGCCAGTCGACCACAAAGCTTATGATGAAGCCGTACCCTCACCTGAGCACGCTCCCCGCCATCGTCACAGGATAGCCAAATATAGCCCCGGTGAGTAAGCACACCAACACGACCGTCAGAACAACAGCAGCCAATAGTTTAGAGTGCTCTCCCGAGAAGGCTGTAGCGACGGTATTGAACGTAAGCGGCTAATCATATCCCAATCTTCGGAGGTGGGTGTATATGATCTGTGCAACCTCCAGGTGTAGGGCGACATTGGGATGAGCATCAACACTGTTCACGATCAGGCTTCGCGAGTCTCGGCCTACAAGGTAATCTGATAGGTCGATAACCGGCGATCCAGCCATCCGAAAAGTATTAGCGACTTTGGCAGTGAGCTTTTGACTCCCAAGGATGTCAGTCAGACTGGGAAAGACCACGACAAGAAGTGCGATATGGTGGTGACGTGTGTAATCGACGACACTCTGCAATTCGTGGCGATGTGTATCCCAGATCACTTCGTTGTCAAAATCAGCCTGGATTGCTTCCCAAAAAGGTCCTCCTTCCAACCGACTTAATACCCGGAACCATCGCCAATAAACAAAGTTGGCAAAATACGAGTTCTCAACCGGCACCCTTACCCAGGATGAAGAGATCGACAGATCAATATACTTCTTGTGTCCGTGCTCGGCGGCTGCACCTGCAATATCGTTAAGGTAGTAGCTCCAAACGATAACGTCAGGTTGAATGGGAAAAGAACGAAGTGCTTCAATCTCCTGGCTGGTATTCCACCCATTCCGTCCGAAATTGAGCACACACCAATCTGACCCCATCAAGCGACGAAGGTGGTTGGAAAAGCGGTCTTCCGGATTATTGACGCCAAGACCAGCAACAAATGAATCGCCGACGACAAAAAGTGTTCTGGATGATGCGAGGATGCGTGTATCGAATTCCTGATCGCGAAAACCAAAGGAGTTAGTCGGCCCCCAATATCTTTCGAACCAGCGCTTAGCGGCAAGCGTATGACCAAAGGCATCTGATTGAATGACAAATGTTTTAAAGAAAAGCTCAAGGATAAGAAGCAAGAGCCATATTGAGAGCACACTTGTGCATAGTCCCAGAACAAAATTTCGTCCGCCGAAGGGTTCCGTGTCTCTCGTTGCCTAATTTTAATTAAAGCGTGATATGCGACGGCCAAAGTAAGAAATGGTAGAGTCAAGAACATCAACGCGAGCGCGGCGACCATATGAAAGCATCATAAAAAAATGGCTTCGGTTGTGGACAGCCTGGTTACGAAGAGATGGGTGTTACCTGCCGCTTTTCGGCATTGATGGGCTTTATATCCCTTCAAGAAATCAATACTGGCATATTTCGATTAATGATGCCTTGCCCCACTGCCTCAGGTAATCATGCGCAGTATTTTCGCTTTACCTCTGGCGGGCATTGACTACCCGGTTGTAGATTCGTCCAATGGCCCACCCGACAATGCCGCCCGTCACATCCCATAGGATAATCCGATCACACCCCCAACCAGATCACGGAGTACCAACGCCACCGCTGCAATTTCGCGTAGATCCTGAGTGCTCCGTTCGCAAAGAAGCGCCGACCCAGCCCAGCCAGAATCCGAACAGTCCTGCTTCCATTTCTGACCAGATTAGACGATGCATCCACGCGCGGCAAGCCTACCTTGGTTGGGGGCGTTTCTACGAACAATGAGGCAAGCATAACTGGTTTTCCCATTGCCGACCCATTCGACCCTGCCCGTTTTACCAGATAGTGGAGAGAAGACAACCGTTGCCTCCGTAGATTGTGGGTGTTGAGGACGTGCCACGGCCACAGCACAGCATCGTCCTCAACTTTATAGGTCGTGCTGGATTGCACTGGGTCGCCTGCCGACGACGGCCAAGGCAGCCAGCCCGATTCCGATCCAGACCAATTCACGGAACCGCCTCAGCAACGCGAAGGTAATGCCGGTGACTTCGCTATAGCCGAAGGCTGTGAGTAGCAACAAATTTCCTCCGTCTTGGGCGCCGAGGCTGCCGGGAATGAAAAAGGTGCCGCCTTTGATGAAGACGGAGAGGGCGCCAATGGAGATGGCGGAGAGGGCCATGGCAGGGCCGCCGAGAAAATAGATGATGACGTACACTTCCAACGCTTCCGCCATCCACCCAAGAAAGAAAAGCCCGGTGGAGGCATAAAAGGCCGGACGGTTATGGCGGTAGAATTCCAGGATCGTTCGATCCAGTGACCGTAACTTTTCCTCGCGTGCTTCGAGATAGCCAATCTTCAGCCCGATCTTCCGCAGAAATTCCAATAACCAGGTAAAGAGTCCCTGTCGCTGCACGAACACAAACGCGGCAATCCCAAACAGCAGCAGGCCGACACTGAGCAACGCCGCTGCACCCGTCTGCCCGGATGAGCCGTTGGCGCCAACTGTCCAGAACGCGAGCGCAATGCCCAAGAGGATGAAGAGCACTTCGGCAATCGTCATCGTCGTTTTCGCAATGATGACCGAGGCGAGCCCTTCCACCATCGGTACGTTGTGTTTCTTGAGCAGATAAGCCTTGAGCGGCTCGCCGCCGACGTAGGCGGTCGGAGTGGTCATGTTCACCACCTCGCCGGCAGTCCGGATCGCCAGCACGCGCCAGAACGGAATAACCTTCGCCGACGGGCCAAGCGTGACTTTCCATCCGTACGCTTCGACGACGTACATGATGACGGAAGGAATCAGCAGGACAAGGAGCGCGACCCGGGCCGAGTTGCGCCGCCGCGTCGTAGATACGTCCGGGGCCAATATGCCATACGATGAGAACGAGGGTGAGGAGACCGAAGACGAGTAGGAGGAGTCGCAGCACGCCGGTGGACTGGCTTTGTGCCGGACGGCTGAAGGTCGAATTACCCAGAGCATCAGGAGCGAGAACACCACGGATCCGATCGCGGCCATCCAGAGGAACCAGTCGAGCCGGCCGATCACCGCAAAGATTAGCACGATGACGGAGAAGTCGCGGCTCGCGACGTTCTTGAGCATGAAGTCCGACCAGGCGGCCTGGACCGGTGTCTTCCATCCGCTCGCGGACTTAATCTCTTGTGCGCGGGTGACGAGCCAGAACGAGAGCCCATTTCCAATAACTGCAGCCGAGCCCAAAGCCAAGGGAACCCACGCACCGTCGCTCCCGGCCATGCTCAGGTACAAACCCACGGCCATGCCGGCAAAGATCGCCATGTGCACCACATTGTCCATGGCGATATCGAGCCAGGCCCCGAACGGCGATTCGGTGAACGTCAGCCTTGCCACTTCTCCATCGCAGCAATCGATGATCGCAGCCAGTTGAAACAACAGCGCGGCGGCGATTCCGGCGCTGTAGGTTCCGACGCCAAAGCCGGCCGCGGCGACCAACCCAACCAGGGTCGCCAGGATCGTAATGGCATTCGGCGAGAGGCCAATGGCGAGAAAGATACGCGTGAACCAGCGGGAGATCTTCCGATTGAAAAACCGGTCGACGAAACCTTCGAACTCGCCCTTGAGGGAATTGAAGAGCTTCTTCTCGGCGGCCCGCACATCTGCGGCATCGCGCACGTCTTGATACCAATGAGACCGATTCGTCTCCGTGGACAGAACCCGCACTTGCCCCTCCACCGCGGCCCGTTCGAGCCATCGGCGAATCGGCACCATGCCGGTTTCCATGCCGGTGTGACTGGCCCCGCTCATGAAACTGGCCGGAAGCACTACCAGGTCTGTGGCCACCAGCGTTGCATCATCCTGTCTGGATGTGATCGAGAGGAGCCGTCCTTCCTGCGCCTTCACGCGCAAACCTGACCGACGTGGCTGTCGATCCCGCTCGCGATCGGCCCGTGCCACGATAATCGCCTGTCCCTCCTGCACCTCCTGGCGCAGACTCTCGATCAAGGGGCTCGGAAACACCCCCTGAACGCCGGACAGGAGACAAAAGCCGCGAACTTCAGCAGCGAGCGCTTCCCAGGTGCGAGGATCATCCAGCGGAAACTCACGGATCGGCATCCAGCGCACGGGGATCGTCACCCGTGGCCCTTTGCCCAATGCCTGCTTGAGCTGATCCTCCTCCGGCCCGACCAACACCATAAGCTGTCGAATGCCGGCGCGCTGCAGCGTCAACACCGTCCTCTGAAACAGGCCGATGCCCACCACGCTGGTGAGCTGGACCCACCTCATCGGCGTACAATCCGGCCGGCTCGCCGAACAGGCTCACCGAAGGCAAGAGAATCGCCGTGCTCAATCCCTGGAAGCCTGTCTGTTTCTGAACTGCGCTCTCGCTCATGATCGGCCAATCACCCCGTCATCCTAATAGCTGGTATCCCGTTTAGCCCGTAATCCCGCTACCTCACTTTTACAGTCTCGGCAACACATCCCGTTCCGCTTTCGTCACATCTTCCAGGAAATCGATTTCAGTCCAGGGCAACCCACCGATCTTCTCATGCCCGACTTTAACATCCCGGAAAAACCCCACCAGCGCATCCTCATATTCCATCTGCCAGGCCTCGCGATCCACATAGGTCCTGAGCGACGCGACCACATAAGGCGTATCGGCCTTCCGGACCTTGAGAAACCCCACGCCTTCTCCGGCATAGTCATAGTGTGACGGCATCTTTTTCGTCAGCGCAATCACGCGCCCGCCTTCGACCACGACCATGCACTCCTCCCCGGTCTGCTTGACGGTTTCGTCCATGAGCAGCGCGTTCTCGTAGGGGGATTGCACCAAGCGACGCAGGATCTCTTGATGGAAGAGCACATCTGCATCCATGACGATCGCGTCGTCATCCAACGCGGCGCGCGCGATCCAGAGCGAGGAAATGCTGCCGCGGTGGAACTGCTCGTTGACGAGGAAGTTCACGCGCACGCCACAAGAGTCCGCTGCCACAGCCTCGCGAATCATTTCCTGCTTGTAGCCCACGACCACATCGGCACAGTGAATACCAACGCTCCTGAGCGACGTGAGGTAGCGATGCAAGAGCGTCTGCCCGCCGATCTCGATGAGGCACTTGGGGCGATGTTGCGTGACCTGCCACAGGCGCTTCCCGACACCGGCCGCGAGGATGATGGCTTTCATGCTGTGCCGCAAATCCGTTCAAACGCGTCGAGGAATCCGACCAACTGCGCCTCCGTGAGGGCGCCCATGTTGGCCACGCGGAAGATCTTGCTCTCGAGCTGGCCTTGGCCCGCATAGATCACGTAGCCCTCTTTTTTTAGTTGATCGTGCAACGATTGATAGGTGACGCCTTCGGGGAGATGATAGGCGGTGATCGTGTTGGACTGTTTGTCGGGAGTCAGGACCGGCTTCACGCCGAGTTTCGCCATGCGATCCCGGATCAGCGTCGCGATCTTCTTGTATCGCTGAATCCGCTTGGCGACCCCTTCTTCCATGAGTTCGTTCAAGGCTTCGTCGAACGCATAATAGACCTGCACGGCCGGCGTGAACGGAATCGTCCCGCCGCCCTGGTCGTCCACATATTGGGTGAGATGGAGATAGATCGACCGTCTGGGGTAGCCACGCATCCGCTCCAGAAATCCCTTGCGGACGAGCACGAAGGCCAGCCCGGGGAATCCCTGGATACACTTTCCTGATGTGCCCGCCACCATATAGATGTGAGACCCGGCGATATCCAGCGGTTCCCCTCCCAAGGCACTGACCGCGTCCAGAATGAACACCCGGTTCTGGCTGTCGACGACATCCGCAATCTCCTTGACCGGATTGATGAGGCCGGTGGTCGTCTCATGATGGACCATTCCGACCGCATGCACTTCCGGATGTTGTCGCAGCGCGAGCCGCAACCGTTCAGGATCCGGCCTCATCGTCCAGTCGTATTTGAGTTCGGACACGCCCAGGCGATACAGGCCAACCATCTGGGAAATGCGCTCGCCGTACACGCCGTTATTGAGCACCAGCATCCGCTTGCCGTGCGGGAGCGACGACATGACGGCGGACTCTACCGCCGCCGTTCCCGATCCAGTTAGCACCGCAGCGGCATAATCCGCTTCCGCCCCCGGCACAAAGAGCTTCAGCAGCTTCGCCTGAATCCCATGGAGAAGTTCCGTAAACTCCGACTCCCGATGGCAGATATCCGGACGCAACAGCGCCTGCCGTACCCGCTCCGACACATTCACCGGTCCTGGATTTAAGAGAATCATTTCTGTTCACTTATCCCCCTCTCACCAAGGAGTGGTCGGATTGCCGTTCACTGCGCGCATCGAGCGAGCACCTTCTTAGCGTGCGCGCTCTGCGAGCAGCAAAGGGCAGTCCGACCACTCCTCCCTTATTCGATCGCCTTCATGAACCGCCTCGTTATGTCCGGTGGATCAAGCATCACGCGCCCCACATCTTCCACCATCTCATTGACTTTCACCAGCAACAGGCTCGGCCCGTCTTTCTTCAGCATGTCTTTGAACTCGTAGACGAGGTCTTCGCGTTCCCGCACCCGTTCGACGTTCACATACCCGGCCGCCTTCGCCACCTTCTCAAGTGGAACCACATTGGAGATCGTCGGCTGATTGCCGGTACTTCCGTACACTTCGTTGTCGAACACCACATGAATAAAATTCTTCGGCTTGAGCGCGCCGACCGTGGCCAGGGTGCCCATCCCCATGAGCACATTCCCGTCACCGTCGAATATCACGACTTGCTTCTTCGGCTTGGCCAGCGCCACACCCAGCCCGATCGCCGACGCCGATCCCATGGAGCCGATCATATAAAAATGGGTCGGACGATCGGCAATTTTGTAGGCCTCACGCGAGGGAAACCCGTTGCAAATAATCACCGGTTGATCGGTGAGCAGTTCCAACAAGGCCGCCATGGCCATCGCCCGACTCTGCATCGTTCCTTGCTCCGGCCTCATGGGTGCAACCCTTTCACAACACCTTTCGTGATCAAAAGGGCGACGGGGATGCGCTGCTTCATAAACGTCTCCGCCAGCCATTTCAGATCCTCGATCGCCGTCTGTTCCGACAGGGTGCGATGGGGGATCTTCATCGTGTCGAGGAACTGCAGCATCACCTCGCCCATTACCAAATGCTCCGGTGCATCCTTACCTTGATAGCCGCGCCAGGACACAATTAAAACGCAGGGCTGGCGATAAATCACGTTCAACGAGATGAGGGCGTTGAGGGACGTACCCAGTCCAGAATTCTGCATGAGTACGGCGGGGACCTTGCCGGCCATATAGGCCCCGGCGGCCATGGCGACCGCTTCATCTTCCCGAACGGCCGGGGTGTAGAGGCGCCGCTCCATCAACTCGGCAATGATGCCGCCCAGGATCGAATCCGGGACTCCCGTAAAGAAATCCACCCCAATATCTTGTAGTGCTTGGACAAACGCATCGCTTTCAATCATCGTGTTGGTTCCTCGCCGCTAAGCACATGGAAAAGCGCGCGCATTATAAGCTATGCCTCAGGACATTCTCAACAAAACCGAGGGAGTTGCGCCACGCGATCGACCATGGTAGCGTTCTAACATGATCGGACGGCAGAGAAATCACGCGGGCCGACACCTCTTCCTATTGGGACTCCTGCTCTGCATGAGCCGCCCCTTTCTCGCCCATGCGGTACCGATGGTGAACGATCCGAACGGTTTTCAGAACCTGGCCTGGGGTGCCACCCTGACGACAAGGCCGGACTTGGAAGTCACCAGGGCAGGCCCGCATGTGAACGAATTCCAATCGAGGAACGGCGCACCGTCGTATGCCGGAATCCCGGTCGACAGCGTCCGCTTCTTGTCGGTCGATGATCAGTTCGCCCGTGTGACCATCCGCTATCAAGGCAGTGATCGGCACAAACAGATCCTCGCCTACCTCGAACAACAGTTCGGGTCCCTTGAGCGCATCCCCGGGCAGATGATACGTGGCCTCAGTCAGCAATATACGTGGCGCGGAACCGATACGGAGATCAATCTGACTTATCAGGCGAACACAGAGCGGGGATATATTTTCATAGACAGCCGCACCCTTGCTCCTCGATTCAATGACCGCATCGCCGATTCGGTGGAGTAACATGCCTCGCCATCTTTCCCCAGATTTACTGGTTCGGTTCGCCCCCCTCATAGGGGCCTTCTGCCCGCTGATTCTGTCGGGCACTCTGGCCTTCGCCGTGCCCATGCAGAACGATCCTAACGGATTCGAGGGGATCCCCTGGGGTGCGGCGTTCTCGGAAACGGACACCTTTACGAAAGTCGAGGATACCGGCCGTGCTCAAACCTATGAACTGAAGACCGGGGCGCCTTCCCTCGGCCCGGCAAAAGTCGACTCCATGCGATTCCTGACCGTCGACGGTAAATTTGCGCGCGTCACCGTCCGCTACCAAGGCAAGGCGACCCACGATCAGATTCTTGCCTATCTCCAATCCCGCTATGGCTCACTCGACCGCACACCGGGACAATTCACCGGCGGGCCCGTCAAGTTTTATAGCTGGACAGGGTTCGAAAGCGACATCAATCTCCGGTACGAGACCGGCACGGATCGCGGCATCATCTTCTTCGAGAGTCAGGAACTCCGCCCTAAAATCACCGAGGGCAATTCACCCACCGTGTTTTAATCAGCACCCCTCCTCCTACCTATCCTTCCCGAACCTTTTGGCAGGATGCTCAAAAAGGCCGCGCCAATTGTGCCTGAGCGCCCAATTCCCCCTCTTCTGGTGGGGCCTCTATCCCCTCTCTTTAGGGATGGTCGAAATTCTGGGATGGCGGTATTCTCAATCTGTCGCGGGAGACAGAGGGACCGCGGCGGAACCACGGAGGAGGCACCGATGAAACTGAGTCACCCCGTCCTCAAGATCAACAACCAGAAAGCTCATTCGCTCTTAGATCGGCGCTATGCCGAACGGGTTCCGATTCGGTACCGAATCAGCTACTCCGGAGAAGAAGGCGCACGTATCGTCACAGGAGAGGGAACCCTGAAAGACCTTTCCAAAACTGGCTGCAAGATCTTGGGCTCGACCACGAGCTCGCTGGGAAGCAGTCTCACGATGCGCCTATGCCTTGAAGACGGGCACCCTCCCATGTGCCTCACCGACGTCATTGTTTCCTGGATTTCCAGAGACTCGTTTGCCGTTAGATTCCCCAGGCTGTCAGCAGAAGAGCGGAAGCGCCTGCAAGAAGTTATCTTGAAAAATGTCAGCCTGTCGTCCTTAGACAATGGACGGACGGCATTCCGCATCGTCTAAGAGTCGATTCAACTTCACGGAGGAAACCATGCCCACTCATGCCGTCGCTTCCGTCCCAGCAGTAGCTGAACTCCCCGGTCAATCCAATCGTCGAGATGGCAGCCGTACCCCGACACTCTTCACATTGCTCTATTCCGGTATGGACGCCGACCAGATACTGATGAGCGACGGTGTCGTCACCAACCTCTCAGCGAGCGGGATCGGCGTTCGCGGGAATCGATCGGTCAACCCCGGCATGGAACTGGCTCTGTTCGTCGACCTACCTGGAGTCGAGGAGCCAGTGTGCATTGGCCAGAGCCGGGTCTCCTGGGTCGAGGGACGCCGATTCGGGGTGGAGCTGGGGTCCCTGAAGTTGGAGGAGAAGAATCATCTGCAATTCTTCTTGGGGAATCGCGTCATCCCCTCGGACCGCGATCGCGGCATCTGACATCGTAGCAAGAACAAGGAGGTGCACTCATGAAACGAGCACAGGTTGCATCTGGGAGTGGGCTTCAGTCTGTGGCGGAAGCGGTCAATCGGAGGCAAGACCCCCGAGCCCCCCTAGAGTTCGGGTTGATGTATTCGGCTGAAGACCGTGCCGGAGAGATCCTCATGGGCGATGGCATGGTTACGGATCTTTCGCATCGTGGGTTGGGCATTCGCGGCAACACCCCGGTCACGCTGGGGATGGAACTCACGATTTTTCTCTACCTCCCCGACGGAAAAGACCCACTCTTCGTGATGGAAACGAGGGTGGCTTGGACCTCAGGACGTCGGTTCGGTGTCGAGCTCCTCAAGATGAACCTACGTGAACGAAACCGACTCCGTTACTTCTTGTGCTCGAATCTCGCACTTTCAGAATAGACTGACCGCCTGCTGCAGGGAGAACCCAATGACCGGACAACGACGGACAGGCAATGGAGTGACGACCCACCTCCCGGGTCAGGCCACTGACCGCAGGGCTGCTCAACGAATCCCTGTCCAGCTCATGGTCCGCATTTCAGCAATAGATAGCTTCCAACAGGTTGGCGATGGGATAGCCCTTGACCTGTCAGAGAGCGGGTGCAAACTCTGCAGCGCACACCTGCTACCCATAGGGAGCTTCTGGGATCTCTACCTGACGATCCCTGAGACGTCCCGTCCGGTTCTCATCTCGGAGATTCAGGTGGTCTGGGCCGCGAAAAACGAATACGGAATCGAGTTTCTTCGCGTCACGGCACGAGAGCGGACCAGGCTACGCCATTTCATCTGGAAACAGATGACCCGCTCCACCCTCAAAGGTGGGCCTCCCTTGTTTGCCCTCGTTGACCGTTCGAGCCCACGACGACCGCACCACCTCAAGTCCCTACCTTAGTCCCTGCCCCTGAGTCTACTGAGCCGGTCGATACTCTCCTCATCGATCAATTCACTCTCGCCAGCAACACCAACGTTTCTTGTCAGAGCTCCTCTCCGCATGCTATCGTTGCATGGTGAGTAACCACTCACTCACTCGATAGAGATTGATGCAACAGACGTCTCGAACCATGCGCCCTTCCAGCAGAGAACGACAGGCCGGGCTGATCGCCGCGGCTGCCTCACTATTTGCTGCAAAAGGGTTTAACGGTACCACAACAAAGGAAATTGCCAAGGCGGCGGGAGTGAGCGAGGCCTTGGTCTTCAAGTATTTCCCGACGAAGCGAGCACTCTACGCCGCGATCCTGGCAGAGAAAGTGATCGTCAACGAACTGCTCGAGGCGGTGGAGGAAGCGGCCAAAAAACGAGACGACCATCGCGTGTTTACGATGATTGCGAGCTATCGTATTCGCCCCGGCGTGGATTCGACGCTGTTACGACTTCTCTTGTTCAGCGCGCTGGAAGGGCATGAGCTATCCGACATGTTCTTCGGCAAGCACCATAAAGTCTTCTATGACCACCTCGCCGCGTACATTCGCACAAGGATTGAAGACGGCGCGTTTCGCCCGGTCGATCCCCTCCTGGCAGCCCGCGCGTTCATCGGCATGGTCGTCCATCACCGCCTCCTCCACGAGATCTTCGGGGTCTCGATGCATCAATCCCATGAGGACACGGTGGCGACCTACGTCGACCTCTTCCTCGCCGGACTGATCAAGGAACCGGCCAGCTGTAAGACGCCGGGGAGGCGTGCGCGATGAATCCCCTCAAACAACATCCGATCGTCACGCTGGGGGTTATTATTTTCTTCGCGGTCACGGCCCTCGTCGTGTTCCGCCTTAGCAGCGGGGCCAAGACCGATACCCGCAAGGCCCGGGCAATCACCGTCGCCACTGTCGCCCCGCTGAAACAGGACCTGGACATTCGACTCACCTATACTGCCGACATCACCCCCAACCAAGCAGTCAATCTGTTCTCACGGGTCGACGGCTACATTGCCAAGATCTACGTCGATAAAGGCGATCTGGTTAAGGCCAACCAGCTCCTGATCGAGATCGATCACACGGATTATCAGCATGCCGTCAACCAGGCCAAGGCCAACCTGGCTGCAGCCAGAGCGAGAGTCGCGCAGCAGGACGCGAGCGTCCGTAATGCCACCCTCACGCTCAATCGGATGAAGGCACTGATCAAAGACCAGTTTGTCTCGCAGCAAGATCTGGATAACGCCCAGGTCACATACGACTCGGCAGCGGCGGCGCTCGACTCACTCCGCGCGCAGGTCCAGCAAATGGAGGTCGCCCTGGCGCAGGCCGAGACGAACCTGGCCTACTCCTATATCCGTGCGCCCTTCCCGGGCTACGTGGCCGAGCGCAACCTCGATCTTGGCGCCTATGTCAGCGGGGCAACCGCCGGCACCTCTACCACCTCGCGTGGGATCCTCACCCTCCATGAGATCCAGACGGTTCGCATTCTGATCGAGGTGGTCGAGAAGGACGTCCCGCTCATCCAGTTGGGTCAAAAGGCAGAAGTGCGCGCCGAGGCCTATCCCGACCGCGTCTTCGAGGGCACGGTCACCCGTGTCGTCCAGGCGCTGAACCGGGCCACCCGCACGATGACGGTCGAAGTGGATCTGCCAAACAAGGATCATGTTTTGAAAGGCGGCATGTTCGCGCGCGTAGAGGTCCTGGTCGGCATCCATCGAAACGCGATTCAGATCCCCATCGACGCGGTGAGTCGATTGGAGGATGCCCAATATGTTTACATTGTGCGCGAAGGAAAGGCCCAGCGGGTGCCGGTGGAAATCGGAGTCCGCGAAGAAAGCCGGGTGGAGATCACCAAGGGCTTGGACGGGTCGGAGCAGGTGATCGTCTCCGGGAAAGATCTCGTGCATGATGGCACACCCGTGCAGACACAATCCCTTGAGCCCGTGAAGCGTGAGGGGTAAGGCGTGAGGCGTGCTGCGAAGACATCAGTCCGCCTTCCACTTCCTTACTCCTCCCTTAACGCGTTACGTTTCACGATTCACGTTTCACGCTTCTTGCCTTCATCATGTGGCTGACCCTCCTCGCACTTCGCAATCGCATCGGCATCTTGATGCTGTCCTTTGCCATGGTGATCCTGGGCGCCACTTCCCTGCAGCGGTTACCGGTCGATCTCTTTCCCCAAATTCAAGTGCCCGTCGCTTTCGTCGGCGTCATCTATAAAGGCGCCCCGCCGCTCGACATCGAACAGAGCGTGGTCTATCCCATCGAAAAAGCCGTCAGTTCTGCCTCGAATGTCGAGCATGTCGAGTCGTTCGCGAAACAAGGCATCGGCGCGGTGCAGATCTGGTTCAACTGGGGCGCGGACATCAACGTCGGCCAGATGGAGGTGATGCAACGCATCACCCAAATTCTCAACAGTCTCCCGCCCGGCATTCTGCAACCCTTCATCGTCAAGTTCGACGTCTCCAATATCCCTGTCTCCTTCGTGACGGTCTCCAGCGACGATCTGGACGAGCGGGCCCTGTACGACCTGGCCTTCAATACGATCGCACCGCAAATCGAACAGATCGCCAACGTCGCCGCCGCCACCGTGGAAGGCGGGAAAATCAGGCAGATCAACATCAACCTCGACCCGGCCCTGCTGAACGCCCGGAGCCTCTCGATTCTCGACGTCGTCAAATCCGTGAAGGCCGCCAACCTCATCCTCCCCTCGGGCGACATCAAAGCCGGCAATCTGGACTACAACGTCTTCACCAATAATCAGTTTCGCACGGTCGACCCGATCCAGGACGTGATCGTGAAGGTCAACCCGCAGGGCAGTCCCGTGCGCGTGCGGGATGTCGGGACCGTGACCGATTCGTCGGACATTCAGACCAACATCGTCAGGACGGACGGGGCCAGAGCCGTCTATCTCCGGGTGAACAAACAGCCCATCGCCAATACCGTGGAGGTGGTGGATGCGCTACGCAAGGCTCTGCCGAAGATGGTCGGCATTCCGCCCAGTGTGAAGCTTGGCATTTCCTTCGACCAGTCGGTCTATATCCGCCAGTCGATCAGCAACCTCATCGAGCAGGCACTGCACGGATCGCTGCTGGCCGCGGCCGTCATCTTGATTTTCCTCCGCAATCTCACGAGCACCCTGATCATTTCCGTCGCCATTCCCCTCTCGATCATGGTGACTTTCATCGTGCTCTATTTCTCCGGGCAAACCCTGAACGTGTTCACGCTGGGAGGCCTGGCCCTCGGAATCGGCCGGCTCGTCGACGATTCCATTGTGGAACTCGAGAACATTCAGCGCCATCTCAACACCACGCCCCGCCGCTGGGATGCGATCCTGGAAGCGGCCCGCGAGGTGGCGATGCCCATTCTCGCCTCGACCATCACCACGGTCGTTGTCTTCCTCCCGATCTTCTTCGTCGTCGGGATTGCCCGCTTGCTCCTGATTCCCCTGACCATCACGATCGCGATCTCGCTGTTCACTTCCTTCTTCGTCTCCCGCACGGTGACTCCGGCCCTCTGCTACAAATTCCTCAAGCCGGAACAGGAGTCTCACCGTTCGATGCCGATCTGGTTCGTGCGCCTGATGGATTGGAGCCGAGAACGCTACGAGTCCCTGGACAAAGGCTATGAGGGAGCGCTCCGTTGGGTCCTCGGTCATCGCCGGCTCTTCATCACCGGCATCCTCGCCCTCTTCGCCGCCTCTCTCGCGCTGGTACCCAAGATCGGGACGGAATTTTTGCCGGTGTCGGACGAAAGCCAGTTCCGCATCGTCCTGCGCGGACCGGTCGGTCAGCGAGTGGAGAAAACCGAGCAGCAAGTGGCTGAGGTCGAACGGGTGCTGCGGACAGAGATCCCTGCCGAGGAGCTGGAAACCATGGTCTCCAGTACCGGCGTGTTATCCCAAGGCCGTTCTTCTCTCTTCAATCCGAATACCGGCCCCCATACGTCGGTCATCTCCGTCTATCTCGTCTCGCCGGAAAAACGGAAGCGGAACCAAGTGCAAATCATGAACGATGTGAGGCCCAAAGTATTAAAACTCTTTCCGGGGGTCGCGATGTTTTTCGATCCGGGCGGGCTCGTCAAACGGGTGACCAGCTTCGGGTCGCAGAAGTCCGTCGACGTGGAGATCTATGGCTACGATTTTGAGAAAGCCCGGGAGGTTATCCGGGAGGTCGAAACCACGATGCACCAGATACAGGGCCTGGCCGACATCGAAGTCAGCCGCGAGGAGAACTATCCCGAGGTTAACGTGGTGGTGGATCGCGAGAAGGCCGCTCTCCTGGGGATCAGCGAAACGGACGTGGCGAATGCCGTGCTCTTCTCACTGAACGGCAACGGCCAAACCGACCCCATCATCTACACCGACCCGCAAAACGGGAACGAATACTACATCAGCGCCTGGCTCGCGGAAGAACACCGCAAGGACCTCACGGACATCGAGAACATCATATTGACCGCCCGGACCGGGGAGCCAGTCCTCTTGAAGAACGTGGCCTCGCTCAAGCTCAACGCCGGCCCGGTGAAGATCGATCGCAAGTACTTTCAGCGGGTAGTCCATCTGACCGCCAACCCTGTGAACCGGGACCTCGGCGCCATCGCTGCCGACCTGGAGGCTGGCTTTGCCAAGATCCAGCTCCCTACCGGCTTCAGCATCCAATTGGCCGGCCAGATTCAACAACAGAGAGAGACGTTTGAGGGCCTGCTATTTGCGACAATCCTGGCGCTGGTCCTCGTCTACATGGTGATGGCCGCCCAGTTCAAATCGCTGATCGATCCCTTCGTCATCATGTTTTCGGTCCCGATGGGCTTCCCGGGCGTCATCCTGATCCTTTTCCTGACCGATACAACCCTCTCCACCACGTCGATGATGGGCATCATCATGATGCTGGGCATCGTGGTCTCAAATGGCGTCCTGCTGGTGGATTACACGAACGTCCTGCGGCGGCGAGGGCGGGAGTTACATGACGCGGCGGTCACCGCCGCGCGGACGCGGCTTCGGCCCATTCTGATGACCTCCCTCGCCACCGTCCTTGGACTACTCCCCATGGCCATCGGCTGGGGAACCGGTGGTGAAACGAACGCCCCGTTGGCGCGCGCGGTCGTCGGAGGACTTAGCGTCTCGACGATCCTCACCCTCTTTCTCGTCCCCACGATCTATGTGATCTTAGAAGAACGATTCCCCCGCCATGCAGACGAGGCGCCACAAGATGTCAACTGGATACCGGCAGAACCCGGACAGGTACCGGCTGGTCGATAAGGAAGCTGGTTTGGTTACCCGAGGGTTGGAAAGAGCGCCTTCAGTTGCATGGCCAAGCCGATGTCCCCGCTGATCTTGAGGCGGCCCGACATGGCGACGGCTTGTCCATCCAACTGGCCCTTCAGAATCTTGATGCAATCCTCTCCCGCCATCGAGAGCAATACGTGCGGGTCCTCATGCATCCCCTCTGAGACCTGACAGGCCCCCTCCCGGATCGTGAGAATATACTGCCCGCCCTGCGCGCCGCTCAGATCGAACTGGTAGACCGCATCGAGATCTTCGGCTGCATCTGAATCGAGCTGACCCGGGAGAAGCAGAAAAAACTCTTTGATGGTGTTGGGGTTCATAGTTAGTAAGAAGGGAGGGTCTCTGGCAGGACGCTGAAAAAGTCCGCCAGCGTCGTTCTCGCATCGTTCAGACCCTCAACGTACCGGAAAAGATTCTCGGAGCTCGGAAAGACTAAAGGGGTTTCTCCGTTCGCCAAGATTCATTCTACGGGCGAACGGTCCACACGAAGTGCGGTATGTACCTCCTCGGCCCTTCACTCGCTGCGGCCTTGCTGGAGGGCCTTTTTGAGCATCCTGCGGGAATGTTCTCCTGTTGCGCCACACGTGCTGACCATCGAAATGCTCGCGTGCCACAATAGTATTTCCGCAGCCTGCTCGAATCGACACCGGGAGCCGCGGTACCGCGGCTCCCGGTCCCTTGCTAGTAGCGGAGCGTGACCGTCGCGGTACTGCGACGCGCGCCAAAAAAACCTTTAGAGAACGCCTCGACAACGGCAGGGTCATAGCCCTTGCAGCTGAAAATGTCGAGATAGGCATTGTTCGTATCGTTCGCAAAATGGCCGCTGATCAACGAGGTCGAGATCAGCTGCACCATGGAATAGCCGGCGACGCGGCCTGAGCCAAAATCGACGACCTGGCACTCGCCAAAACGCTTCATGTCGATGAGCTCGCAGAGCTCGACGACATAGCGGCGAATATGGTCGGCATTCCGGATCAGGTCTGGATTACAATCTTGGAGGTCAACTGAGGTACAAAGTCCCCACGCCTTCCCTTCGCCCACCATCTCTTGGGGGGCAATCGAGGCAGCTGCTGGGGACTCGGATGGAAAGATCGCGGACTCGGAATCGGCTGAGGTACTCATAGAGGTTGTACACCTTTCTGTTAGGAGAGTGAAAAATCTGTAACGCTGCACCTGTATTTTGGAATATACCACGAAAGTTTTCGCATCAGGGAGAATGCAGAAACTTTTTTTCACACCGGGGCGTTCAGGGCCACTCGATCGGTTGACAAGATTCTCAGCGGTCGGAGAGAATGGCGCGCATGGCGAATGTCACTCCATCAAAACCGAACCAGACTCCGTCCTCAGCCGACCTTCCCGACCGCCTCTGCACCTGGTGCAAGGTCGTCATGCGGAAACGGCTGGTCGCGAGCGGCCGATTCATTCATTACACCTGCCCCACGTGCGTCTTTCAACATACGACCAGGCAGGGTCCCAAGCCGGCAAAGCCTGCCCACTAATCGGTCGGCTCGCCCCTGTCATCGTAATATTTTTCCTTGTGAATCGGACAGAGCCCGCGAGCCTGGATCAGGGCCGTAACTTCCTGAATCATGCCGCTGTTGCCACAGAGATAAGCGGCCAGGTTGCGGACAGATGTGATCCGGTCCTGGACCAGGGCCGTCACACGCCCGGTTGCACCGGTCCATCCCGCTTCTGGCTTAGAAAGGGTGGTCACGAAGGAAAACCGGGGATGCTGCCCTGCCAAGGATTGAAGCTCCTCCTGGTAATAAAGGTCCTTCTCGTTGCGCAGCCCCCAGAACAGAGTGACGGCTTGGGACGTTCCCCGCTCAAGCTGCGCCAGGATCATGGATCGAATCGGCGCAATACCGGTGCCGGTCGCTACGAAGAGCAGGTCCCTCGTCCCGTCGTCTTTCAAATAGAAAGATCCAGCCGGTCCTTTGAAGGTTATGCGATCTCCGACCCGAAGACCATAGAGATAGGTCGACCCAGGGCCACCTGCTACCAGATTGAAGACGAGCGTTACCTGACCCTGTTGCGCTGGTGGCGAGGCAATCGAGTAAGGCCTCACGACCGGAGCGGGAAACCCTTCCTTCGGCACTTCGAAGGAGATAAATTGGCCCGGCTTGAACGAAAGGTCTTTCGGTTCAACCAGCACCAGCTCGAGTTCACGGACATCGAGGGTCAGATCCCTGACCCGACTGACCGACGCGGTGTAAGTTTGGATGGTCATCAAGCTCTTCCAACAGCCCTGGACACACCTCTACCAGGCAGAGGACCAGACGCTCCAGCCGCAGCCTGGCTGCCGGCCGCTATAACTTCCCCTCGATGAGCGTCCGAATGTCTTCCATCCGGCGACGGTTGACGCCAAAATCACTGTGGCCAGTCCGGGAAGCAGACCGGAAGTGGATCGTCTTCGCCTCATCGTCGAAGATAAACTCCACATCATCGACAAATCGAAGCAATAGGCTGGTGAATTCGTAATGCAGGTAGGACTCGTCTTCTTCGACAAGCTTGGTGCGAGGCAGGGATCGAATGATGGTTTTCAGCGCTTCCTTCGCTTCAGTTCTGGTCTTCTGATAGCGGTAGAGGGCAATGGCATGGCCCTCATCCTGGGCCTTGGTCGAGACGCAATTGGGGCTGGGAGGGCAGGGAGCTAGTTGTCTCATGGCAATGCGAGAAATCCGAGACTCATGGTGTCCTTGTTTTTACCATAACCGCTCAGCCTAACGCTCGACAATGTCGTGGAGCCGAAGTTCTACGATCAGCACCGCGTCAGACGGGACAAGATCCGCCAATCCATTTTCTCGACAGGCCAGATGCGGACTCACCTTCACCTTCCGATAACCGCCGACTTTCATGCCCATCAGCGCATGCTCCACGCCGGCGATTGCCTGGCGACGGCCCAGCACAATGGTGTGATCGATGAATGTGACTCCTGCGTCGGCTCGCACCATCTCTTTATGAAGCTGCTTTGCCTGGAGGTCGTTGAGCGGCACTACGTCGCCTTGATTCAGGAAGAGCCTCGTGTTGCAGACGACACGGTCGCCTTTCTTGCCGGAAGTTCCAGCTCCTTCTCGCTCATCAAGCAGCTTGAGCCTGCTAACCCGATTCATCAGTACAACACAGTCCTGAGCGATGGCTGAACGTCGCCCTGCTCTTCCACACGGACCGAGACCCGCCCGATGATACGCCCATCTTCGGTTTCGACGTCCACGCGCCAGTCGCCTGGATCGAGCCGCTGCTTGAACGTATAAGCCCGATAGCCGCCTTCTCGCCCCCCGTTGATCTTGATCGGAATCCTGTCAGCGTGCGTGAAGGGTTTGCCGTTGTTGGGGCGGAAGTACCAGTGATGATAGATGGTCGTATTTAGATCGACCGGGGCAAAGACCGCCGTGAAACAATAGATCGGCTCATCGGCCGGGAATGTGTTGTCCGACCGTTTCCAGACTTGATACCACTGCTTCTCAAACGAGAGTTCGAACCGGTCACCGGTCTTCTTTATCTCATGATAGATCCCGCCGAACTTCAACGAGAGCGGTACGGGAGGAATCCAATTGAGGAAATAGAACCCGACCAGCAGCCCGATCAACGCGAAGGCAGGAGCCGTCACCCCAACCGCCTCGCGTTGCGAGCGGTCTGGGTTGTTGCGGTAAATCAAATGCACCACTCGAAACGTCACGACCGCACTCAGGCCGGCTCCGACCAGGAAAATCGCCGCATTCATGTGCCCGGTCATGACCGGGAGAAAGAACGTGAAAAAGGCGAAGCACACCAGCGCGTAGAGGCTCACGAGGAGGCGCAGGCTGGAGAGCCGATCGTGTAGAAATTCGTTGCCGACCAGCAGCACGACCAACAAGGCGAAAAAGATCGCCGTGCTGGTGAGTGTGGCGCTACGGGAATAGAAAATCGCATATGCGCTGAACAAACCGCCCAGGAGAAACTGCACGGCCATGGGATAGTAGGGCCTCACGCGCAGTACCCACCTCGCAAAGGGTGAGAGCGCAGCTAACCGTTCCCTATCCGGCGCCGGCTCAATCCCCAATCGCCCGGTCAGCACGATCAGCACGCCCAAAAGCAGCAGGTAGATCAGGAGCAACAGGTTGTCTTGCAGCCGATCGATGCGGGTAAGCGTAAAGATGTCATACGACACGCCCGAAAGAAAAAACACCGCGGGCATGAAGGGCTTCGCCAGCACGGACCTGATTGTGGAGGAAGAGAGCATAAGCTTTAAATTTCAGGATATTCTTTGGATTGTCAAATCAATAGAGAAAGCGGACGGCTCAAAACGATCATCCAATAAGGCCGCAGGAGAGAAATAGCCGGAAGCGCACCATTTCTCACCCGCCCACCCCAAGCTGCCAAGACAGCTTTTTCTCCGAGTGGGCTACGTTGAGGATGCTTTCGGGGCGAGAACGAAGTTGGGGATCGTTTTCAGCCGGCCGCTAAACGAAAGGAGGCAACGGGGAGTAGACCACCGGATGCCCAATCAACCGTTCCAACCAGGGGGCCATCAGATCTTCGCTCAGCGGGGCTCGATTCAGACGGGCCTCGATGTGAAATCCCGCCTCGTTGCCGACGATCCCGATAATGGCGGAGGCATCCTCTCCACCTGGAAGCAGTTCCTGCGTTTGAAACTCACAGAGGGTGCTATAGAGGCGGCCATCGGGATCGATCGCAGAGCGGATCTCCGGCAAGTCGTCGAGCGGGCAATGCACAGAACAGCGATAGACGAACCGGGCAGTTGGTTCAATCCCTTGAAAGTCAATAAGCGCGTCCTCTGAAAAGCCCGTCAGATAGGCCCGGACGCTGGCTGGTTCCGGTGCAGAGGTCGCGGCTAATTTACTGGCCGGTACCAGGAACTCGTAGGCGTCTGAGGTGTTAAATTCGAACTGACAGGGCCCGAAGGCGTCGGGCCAGGAGCAGAAGAAGGGCACGGAGGGATCGAGCGGACGCAAAACCAGCTGGCCCTTCTCAACCGATGTCTCGATGGGAAGCTCCAGCAGCGTGATCGCTTCGAGAAACGCCGTGCGCCGTTCCTCCAGCCACTGCACCCGCTCGGCATCGCCGCGCGTCTCGCCGGGGGTGATCACCTCTTTCGTTTGGAGCCGTACACGGATAAAGGAATGGGCGTGGCGAAATCCCAGCCAAAGCATGCTGCGGGGGTCGTGCAGCCGTAACGGATCGCGAATGCGCCAGGGATGGCTGATCGAGCAGTAGGTGCCCACATCCTGATAGCGCTGATAGACGGTGTGGTAGGCCCCGGCCAGAAGAAAAAAGTCGCCGCGCCAGCCCTCTCGGACGTGGATCAGCGTCACATCTTCCGTGGACCAGGCATCCAGCTGGTCGAAATCCTCAGGAGACTCGACCGTCCATTCTTCGACGTAACAGATGACGTCTCTCGCAGGCACCGCCGGCTTCAATCCCAACGCAGCCAGCCGCTCGCCCACGACGAGGACTTGACCGAAGGTCAAAGGGGTCGTCGTTTCCCAACGACGTTCACGCACGATGGGTCATCTCTTCCCCCGGCCCGTCAACGTGCCGGGCGCAAAGCCTTCTGCTCGATCATCGTATCGGTAAGATATCGATCGATGACGTCCTTCAGGGTCGCCGCCAGCATCTGTTGCACATCGTCTTGGCTAAACCAGACCACGGTATCATGCTGTGCCCCCTCGATAGTTCTGATCGTCACGCTCTGGTCGACAAGGTTCCTTGCGGTGATCACTATCTTGCTGCTCGTGTTCACCACTGTCGAAAAGAGTCGGCTCTTGGCGTTGGCTGAAAAATCGAGCAGCTGCCCGCTGATGACGATGTCGGTATCGTCCGGATTCTTCACTGCCCCGTTGGAAGCCACCCGCACCGTCCAGGCCCGATCCTTCCATCCGCGCGTTTTCAGACGATCAGCGAGGGCCTGGGCAATCACGTCTCCTGGCCGCTCCCCCGCCACGTTGAAGTAGGTTACCCCGCCCCACAAATGGGTCCGCAGACCGAGCCGACTCTTCTCCAGGCGCCGATCCTCGAAGGACTCGATGACGATCCTGACCGGCTCCGGCTCCATGTATTGCGCCGCCGCCTGTTTCTGCTGAACATCCAGATATACCGTCTTCCCGGTACCCCCACAGCCAGCTCCCATCAGCAGGCTGGCTACGAGCACGATGCCGACGCTCAGTCGCCCCGTTGTCTGTTTCACAATATTTTCCTCCTTGCGATTGGCTGCCCCCACCGTTGAAGCGAGCCCAGTCTACCCAAGTTGCGGATCAGAGACAAATGCCGAGGTTAGCAGGTCACGATGGGGAGAAGCGCCCGAAAGGTCTCACGGCTGAATTCCGGGACCTGACCCGACTGAGCCCGCGGATCGGTGAATGGCAGGAAGCGAACGATCTTCAAAAAGGACCGTTCAGCCAACACGGCGGCAATTTGCGCCTTGCGATCATGGGTGATCGGCAAGGTGTACCCCTCGCCGCGTTTCCATTCCCACAAGGTCGGCGCCAACGAAAGTTCCAGTCCCTGTCCGGCGAGCTGATGAAACCGATCCACGATCCTTGCCTTGTGCTGCTTGATCCCCTCCCCCTCCAACATCAAGGCGCACACGACATGGTGCCCCCACCAGAAGAGCGTCCGGAAGGCAAAGACGTTCGAGTCATGAAAGTGTTTCGGGAAATCCAGATATTGGTAGGGAAAGAATTCGAGATGCTCTCCCTTTACAAAGTGACAGTTGGTGGGATCGAAATCCGGCGGGGTCACGAGAGCGGCCGACGCGACTTCCTCTTTCAACGCCGCATGGGTGGCCGTGAGCATGTGGCGCATCTTGGCCATGATCTGCGCCTTGGCGCGAAAGAAGTGCTGATCGGCCATCAAGGCCGCTTCTTCGTCTGTAAACCGCGCTGGCATGGTCATCAATCGGCTGGACGACCGGCTCGAAGAGCGCCGGCTATTTCTGACGTGTTTCGAACTGAGAGACCGTCAGATCGTACTGCGCCCGACATTCCGCACAGCGGAGCCACAGCGCATCCTGAAACACATCCATCTCCCGAACCGACAGGGCGGGCGCATGGGTGCTCAAACAGGTCTTGAGCGCCACAAGCCCATCTTGCTGCGCAGGGTCCAATTTAGGCGAAGACGAATCCCCTGTTGCGACCTGCCTGGTGATCGCGCCGGTGCTCACCCGATGCACCATGCGGCAGGAACTGCACGTAAGCACCACAATGCGCTCCGACTCGACGCGCTTGACCGTCAGACAGAGCGGATGCACCGACCAACATTGTTGGAGAAAGGCTCCGCTGCGGATAATCTCTGCCATCGACCATCCTTTCGCCGACGAGACGAACCAGACTACAGAGCCCAAAGAGCCAGCATCACCAACACACCGAGCACATAGGGGAGCAGGCACGAATAGAGCAGTGCCGACCGAGCACGGTCCGGCGACCCGTTGCGCGACAATTGCTCCTTGTAGACGAATTCACGGGAGAGGATCAGCACCGTGAGCGTCAGCGCCAACGTCCGGCTTGTCCGCGGCCAGGTGTAGGCGCCGCTAATTATGAAGTTCGCGGTGAAAAATCCGCTAAGAAGCAGAATCAGCGGCGCCAGAACGAATCGAACTGTGTCGGAAAAAAAGGCGTGCCAGCCAGGACGGGCTTCCACTGGGCTTGATTGTGAGCTGGGAGTCACGACCCGACGGCCACTGGAGTCACTGCCTTCGGCAAAGGGGAGGGGGCACCATCTCGGGCGGCCCGGCAGGTCTTGCACAGGCGAGGGCGGACTTTCAGGAACGAGAACTTACCGCTGGCCAGGCAGCTGTAATGGACGAACTCGTCGCATAAGGCGCAGCGAGACCAGCCGCCAGAGAAGAACGTCTTGTTGCGGTAGAGTCCTTCCTTGCAGACCTTGCAGTTCCTGGGTTCAATCCCCAACAGCATCGGCTCCCAGTCCCCGCCTGCTTTTCTGATACTCATGCCGCGGAGTATAACGAAGGCGCGAGGCGAGAGGCAAGGGGCGCAGAGGTCATGAAACGTCTCCCCCCTCGCGGCTTGCCCCAGCCCGCCTCGATTGTTTGACAGCCTCCAGACCTTTTGTTACTCTCCGCGCCGATTCAAGACCTGTCACGACGGGCTCGGTTTTCACCCCCATGAACATCAAGGACTACCTCGAACACAAGCGGGACGACGTGGATCGGTTCCTCGATTCCGTCATGCCCGGCGCCACCACGGCGCCCTCCACGCTCCACGAAAGCATGAGATACAGTCTCATGGCTGGAGGGAAGCGAGTCCGCCCGATCCTGGCCATTGCCACGGCAGAAGCGGTGGGGCAGCCAGCGCCGGGATTGATGCCGATCGCCTGTTCGTTGGAACTGATCCACACCTACTCCCTGATTCACGACGACCTGCCCGCAATGGACAACGACGACTTCCGGCGCGGGAAGCCGACCAATCACAAAGTGTACGGCGATGCGATGGCGATCCTGGCCGGCGATGCATTGCTGACAATGGCGTTCGATCTCTGCAGCCGTCCGGATTTCATGAAAGGCTGCGACCCTGCGCGCCAAGTGCGGCTAATTCAAGAACTGGCGTACGGCTCAGGGAACATGGGGATGGTGGGCGGTCAGGTGTTCGATATCCAGGCTGAACATAAAGATATCGATCTTCCGACCCTCCAGAACATTCACAAACATAAGACCGGCATGTTGATTCGCGCAGCGGTGCGGATGGGCGCCCTTGCCGCCGGCGCAAACGATCGCCAACTGGATGACCTTACGAGTTATGCCGAAGATGTCGGACTGGCCTTTCAGATCGCGGACGATGTGCTCAATGTGACGGGGACGCGCGAGGAACTGGGCAAGAATCCCAACACCGACGCGGAACGGGGGAAGAAAACCTACCCGACGTTTTACGGGACCGATGGAGCCAGAAAACTGGCGGACGACTGCGTGGCCCGCGCCATTGCTCGCCTCTCCTCGTTCGGTCCGGCCGCCGATCCCCTCCGCGAGATCGCGCGGTACATCACGTCGCGCCGCTCCTAGCGGCGCGTGGCAAGAGGCACGAGGCTATGGGCCAGAGAAGGATTGCATTCGCTCATCACCTCTTGCCTCTTGCCCCTAACCTCTCACCCGCGAACAATCGATGAAGGCTCTCGTCACAGGCGCTACCGGTTTTGTCGGAGGTGCTGTTGCGCGCGCACTCGTCCGCGCCGGCATCGACGTCCGCGTCCTGGCCCGCGCCGGAACTGACCTCCAGAATCTTGAGGGTCTGACCGTCGAGCGGGTCGGGGGCGATCTGCGCGACCAAGCTTCCCTATGCAGAGCGCTCACCGGCTGCCAACAGCTTTACCATGTGGCAGCGCACTATGCGCTCTGGGCCAAAGATCCCTCGATCTTTTATGACGTCAACGTCACCGGCACTAAGAATCTGCTGGAAGCGGCCAGAACAGCCGGCACCGAACGGATCGTCTACTGCAGCACCATTGGCGCGATCGGCCTTCCGTCCGGCGGGGGACTCGGCACGGAAGAAACACCCGTCTCGCTCGATCAGATGGCCGGCCACTACAAACGGTCGAAGTACCTGGCTGAGCAAGAGGTCTTGAGACTCGCGAAGGTAGGACTGCCGGTCGTCATCGTGAATCCGAGTGCCCCGGTCGGCGCAGGCGACGTGAAACCGACCCCGACGGGGCAGGTCATCGTGGATTTCATGAAAGGCAGGATGCCGGCCTATATCGAAACCGGGATGAACATCGTGGACGTCGATGACGTGGCCGCCGGCCACCTGCTTGCGATGGAGAAGGGTCGGATCGGCGAGCGCTACATTCTGGGCAACAAGAACTTAATGCTGCGTGAGGTGTTTGAGATCTTGAGTCGCCTAACCGGCATCAAGGCGCCCACGATCAAGCTCCCACGACTCGCGATTCTACCCCTGGCCTACCTCAACCAGTGGATCGCCAACCTCACAGGCCAGCCGCCGCGCATTCCTCTCGAGGGGGTGAAGATGGCCAAGTATAAGATGCACTACGACTGCAGCAAGGCGATCAGGGAACTCGGCATCCCGCAGACGCCACCCGAAGTCGCGCTCGAAAAAGCCGTGCGCTGGTTCCGGGATCATGGCTACGCATAACAAAAGGCATTTAGCCATCAGCTCTTGGCATTCAGCTCTGGGCTGACGGCTGATCGCTGAAAGCTGAGGGCACTTCGCAATGGACCTTCCGATTCTATTCTTCAAAACGATCCTCTTCCGGCCCTACGTCTTCGTCTTCCTTGCGGCCTTTCTCTTCGCCGCGATCAAACTGATCGGATGGCCGCGGACCTGGCGGTTCTGGCTGATTAGTTGGGCCACGGCCTTCGTCTGCGAATTTTCGTCCACCCGCAACGGCATCCCCTTCGGGTGGTATCACTACACTGGCTCAACCGTGGGACAGGAACTCTACATCTTCAACATTCCGTTCATGGACTCGCTCTCATTCAGTTTTCTCCTCTATGCGGCCTACTGCCTGTCGCTCTGTTTTCTGCTCCCATCGCATCGTTCCTCTGACCCCTCCCGGCGCTGGCTCACCGAGCTTCACCTCGATCTGTCCACACGCACCAGTTGGTCTGTCCTCATGGTGACGGCGTTGTTGTATGCTTTCATCGACATGGTCATCGATCCAGTCGCCTTGCGGGGCGACCGCTGGTTCCTGGGCAAGATTTACTACTACCCAGACCCAGGCCTTCACTTCGGCGTGCCCCTCGCGAACTATGTCGGCTGGGCCGTCGTGGGATTGATCTCGCTCTCCATCTATTTCCGATTGGACAGACGACTCCCTCAGATGCCCCTCCCCACCAACCATTCCATCACCGCACGGCTTCTCCTCGGCGTCTGGCTCTATTATGGGGTGCTGGCGTTCAATCTCGGCGTGACGTTCTGGATCGGTGAACCGCTCTTGGGCTTGACGGGCCTGCTGATGTATGTTCCCGTGACAGCGTTCCTCGCGCTCCGGCTTGGGGATCTCCTGCCTCGACCGCCCGAACCAGGCAACCCCTAGCAATCAAGGCTACCGGTGGCAATGCCTCGGAATAATTTTGTATAGTGCAGTACGATACGGTACGATGCGAAACAAGCTCCTGACTCTCATCATCCTTGTGATACTTGGCGGCGTGGCGACGCTCAGCTGGCTGGGTTATCGATTGTTCACCACCGGCTTTAGCGCGAAGACGGAGCCCCATGCGATCGAGGTGTTCATGGCGCGCCAGATTCGTCATCTCGCCATCCCCATCGAGCAACGCAATAGGCCCAACCCCGTCCCGCTCAGTCCCGACTTATTGCAGGAAGGGCTCGCGCACTTCGCCGACCACTGCGCGGTCTGCCATGCGAACGACGGGAGCGGCCGGACGCCCATCGGCAAGAATGTGTACCCCAAAGCGCCGGACCTCCGTATAGCTGATACACAATCGATGTCCGATGGGGAACTCTTCTGGGTCATTCACAACGGGATTCGCTTCACCGCTATGCCAGCCTGGGGAGAGGGTGACCTCGATAAAGATTTGGACAGTTGGAAGCTGGTCCACTTCATCCGCCATCTCCCACAACTGACGCAGGAAGAAATCGACCAGATGAAGGCGCTCAATCCCAAGACGAAGAAAGACCTGGAAGAAGAAGCCGCCTTCGACCAGTTCCTGCAGGGAGACGATGCGGCGGCAGCCCGGACCGATACCGGTCATCATCACTAATTCATCGACGACTATAGGAGATAGGATCCACCATGTGGTTACGTTTGATTCTAACTATCTCGTGCCTCTTCATTTCTACGGCAAGCTTCGCCCACGGCACCGGCCAACATGTGCTCGGCACGGTCACGGCCATTGACGCGACGCATATCGAAGTCAAAACGTCCAAGGGCCGGACGGTGGACGTGCAGGTCAACAAACAGACCCGGTTCAAAGAAAAGGGCAATCCGAAAGGTGCCAACTTCCCTGTCGTGGGTGATCGTGTGGTCATCGAGGCCACAAAGGACGACAAAGTGTTGCTCGCCACGGAAATCCATTTTTCCGCAGCCACGCGCGTACCGCCCCCCACGCAGGCGGTTCCAGTTAAGTAGGGTGATCGATGCCAACGGTTCATGTCACACGGGAGCTCAACAACTATTTCTTTAGCGGCGGGATTCGCGCGGCGGTCATTCGAGTCCTGATCACGGGCATCTCGGTATTCTTGGCCGTCATGATCGTGCCCGGCCTCGAAGTCGACTCGCTTCCTGCCGGACTCGCCGCCATCCTCGTACTTACGTTTCTCAATGTATTGGTCCGGCCCATTCTCTTTGTCCTGACCCTTCCCTTGATCGTCCTCTCGTTGGGGCTCTTTCTCATTGTGGTCAACGCGCTCCTCCTGGAACTCACCGCCTACCTGGTCAAAGGATTCTCGGTAACGGGATTCTGGCCGGCAATCGGCGGCGCCATCGTCATCAGCCTGGTGACCACGATCCTCAACGCCTGGACCACCGACCACCGCCCGCAGGAACCGCACACATTGGCTCAACGCCCACCCAAGATTATCAATCCCGACGAATAACAGGACCCATTCCTTTTCGTTGAATTGCTCGTCGTGCGTTGTTACAATGCGCGCGCTTGGCTACCCTAACTCACGAATGACACCCACAGCTCCATACAGCAAACCAATTCCCGAGACGCATCTCCAGCGGACATTGACGTCCGTGCTCAACGACCTGCCGGTCGACGCGGCGCTCGCTGCTGTGCTCCACCGTGACCAGGGCCCGCTGGTCGGCCATGCCGCACGAGGCTTTACACCTCGCGACATTCAAGCAATCCTCCGGACACTCTCGGCTCCCGCCATCGTTGCTGCCGCCCCCGCGAGTGACGAGGAGGGTGGGCGCACCATTCGCCTCCGCTTGATTACCCCGGGCACGAAGTCGTTGCTCGGGGTTTCCCTTCGGCATCGGAACCGGACCTACGGCTTCCTTGTTATCGGACGAAAAGATAACGCCACCTTCGCGAAAAAAGAGAAGAGCTTGATGGAGCAGGCCAGCGACGAGGTCACGAAAGCGCTGGAACGCGAAGGCCTGTTCGATATGGATGTCGTGCTCAGCCGGCCGTTTGTCGCGCACGAGCCGGTCCCTCCGCCACCCTCTCCGGCAGGGATCTTTGCGGCTCCCGTGTCGCAGCTCACACCGGAACTCCAAGAAAAGATTATTGCCATCTTGACGGATGCCAACCAATACGTCGCCTACGACCGCATCTGGGCCTGCCACTACGATCCCCTCGCAGGCAATGTCGAAGTCCTGGGAATGGCCGGTGATCTGAAAAGCGAACAGAAGGACGGGAAGAAAGATCTGAAGCCGGGCCACCGCCTCACGCTCGACAGCTCAGCCTCCGGATGGGCGGTCCGGCATCGTAAGCCGCGCGTGGATCATGATCTGGCCTCCACGCAGGGGCGGTTCCTCGATCACAAATATCTGTTCAAGGACCGGTTTCTCTCCTCGCTCGTCGTGCCGTTCTTCGTCCGGGGACAAGTGGGCGGGACCATCACCCTGGCCTCGAGAGAAGCCGGACGTTACCAACAGACGGATGCCCGCACGCTTGAGCCGACTATTGTGAAGATTGCGGAAATTCTCCAGACTCCGGCACCGGCGCCAACCAGTCAAGCACCCGCCACTGGAGCAGCTGGCGCCCCCGGAGTAGTATTAGCCCCAGGTCCCTCGGAGCCTATCATCAGGAAACAAGAGCGGCAGGCCGCAATCGGCGAGTTCAGTATGTTTCTGGCAACAGAAGTGCGTGAGCCGCTCGCCTCGATCCGCGCCCAACTGGAAGAAGTCACGGGTGAAGGCATCCTCGACTTCGACCCCCAGACGCGCGTCGAGAACGCGATGCGCGATTTGATCCGTATCGAAGCCATTCTGAATGAGATTTTGGATTTCGCGAAACCACTCGAGCTGAATCGACGGCTTCTCCGCATCCCCGAAGTGATCGAGAGCGCGCTCACGGTTGTCGCGACCGACCTCGAAGTCACCAGAATACAGGTGACCAAGGACTATGCGACCATGATCGCACCAGTCCGCGGCGACGAAGCCAAGCTCCAGCAAGTCTTTCTCAGTATTTTCAAGAACGCGGGTGAGGCGATGAGCCCGGGCGGTCATCTCCATATTCAGGTCACCCAGCATCGCGCGGGGCGCGGCGTGGAAGATCAGATCCTCATCAAGAACGACGGGGCTCCTATTCCGGTAGAAATCGTTGACAAGGTTTTTGAGCCGTTTTTCACTACTAAGCGGGCCGGCATCGGTCTGGGCCTCGCCACCGTCAAGAAGATCGTTGAAGAACATGGCGGCTCGATTGCCATCGGCAGCGCGCCTGGCGAAGGGACCACCGTCACCATCCGCCTCCCCGGCCTCAGCCGTGGTCCGTCCTATCGTGGACGCGGCCGCCGTCCACCCCCCCGCCGCCAGGCCTGACATCCCGTTTCCGTCCGCTCCCTCTTCTAATACTCACGACACCCAATGGTGTCTGTCGGGAACGGTTCTACCTCGCACACTGCTTCCTCACCCGCCCACTGGCGCGCCGAAACTTCCCATTAGCCAGGCGAGAGCCTTCCGATTATCCCTCACTTCGTCTCTTCAACGGGAGCCGCCAGATTGTTCTTCACTGCGCGCATCGAACGAGCACAGTTTCATCGTGCGCGTTCTGCGAGCAAGAAGGATGGTCTGGCGGCTCCCCTTCCCCCTCTTTCACCCTTGACAGAGCTACCCCCCCCTGGCTATGATTCCCGCCACTTGATTCGACCTTGTAGCTGAGACCGTATTTTCTCCGGCCACCATTATTCAAAGGAGTAGGCGTATGAAGCTCTTAATCGGCACTGTTGCGACCATCTCCGGTGTGCTGTTTGCGCTGTCGATGGCCTCGGCGAATCCATCGCTCCTCCCCAAGCATGAAGGCTATCCGATGAAGAACAGCGGAAGCCCTGTGACGGGCCAGCCAACCGCCAATGACCCGGGCCAGACCAATGCAAGTGGTGAGAAAGCCGAACTCAAGGCCGCCGCGTTCGACGATAACCATGCCCAGCAGAACCTGCACAATTCGGATAATGCGCGGGTTGCTGAAAGTCAGGGTGCCGGCCAGCTACCAAAGGTGCAGGGGCCACAGATCAAGATTGCTCCGCCTGTCACGTCTGCTACGAAGATCTCTGGTGATCGAAAGATCGAATAGTCGAGCCGTTCAGCGAGAAACAGCAGGGGGGTGCCGGACCTATCCGGTACTCCCCTGTTTTTTTGTGCGCCCTGTCCGGGTGGGAGCTGTGACCGTACGCAGCCGGAATCGCCAGGGTTTCTTGGCCCACTCGCCCGCATAATCGACGCCGACTCTGGGGTGGGACTCCACATCCCCTTTCTCCACCACTACCCCTCGATCCTCGAACCAGATTGATTCGCCGGCTGTAAGGTCCACTCGGTTTAGACAACGATCAATCTGCAGCGCGCGACAGAGCCGCCCCGGGCCTTCGATCAACTCCCCATCGATTTCAATCGCCCTTATTAACACGGCTGCGGGAAACTCCTCCCGCTCCGTCACCACGTTCAGGCAATGGTACATCCCGTAGATGAGGTAGACGTAGGCAACCCCTCCCGGACCAAACATGACATCCGTCCGCTGCGTCCTCCCTTTCGACGCATGGCAGGCCCTATCTTGAGATCCGACATAGGCCTCCACTTCGACGATCTTACCCGCGAGGATACGACCATCGATCACCCGGACGAGATACTTGCCAATTAACGACCGCGCCACCTGTACTGTAGAGCGATTGAAATAGGTTCGAGAAAGGATTTGTCGCTTCGGATTGAGAACCATCATGATCTCCCGCAACCTGATCGAAAAGGCCGCCCAACTAGGTCCCAGGCATGAGAACCACTGCAGACATACCTGGGTATATTGAGGATGTTTTTGACCCAAGGACGAAGTTGCAGTCGTTTTCAGCAGCAGAATAGAAATACCATGCGAGGCCGCCCATCACAAAGCGGGGATTGCCCAACACGAAATGTATCCGGGTACCCCGCGCTGGCTCATTTTGCAGGCGGGATCAAAAAAATGTACCCATTGTCACATGGACCGAGAGTGCTCACCTCGCCGGCAGCACAAAACTCAACGTGGCATTGTACAACTCGCGCTCAGCCAGGTCGGGATGAGTGGAGGGCAAGAGATGATCCACAACAAGCAGCTGCGGCCCCCATTTCGAGATGGGAATTACGGCGATCCCCTGGTTGTCCGTCTTAAAGCGGGGTATTTTCTTTTCCTCCATCGGAGTTATTCCATCGCCGATCTCCACTTCAATATCAACCAATGGTTTTCCATCGAAATAGACTTTGACCTGTAGGTCTTCTCCAGGTTTGGCAAGAAATGGATTGCCAAGAGGAACCAGTTCAAGCCGATGGCCGATGATCTTGCCATACTCATGAGATTCAGCTTCGGATGTCTGGAAGAGAGACTTGGCGAACTTTATGGATAACAGACTGTCTTCGGCAGAAGGCATCTGCCGCTTGCTCGTGTTGCGGAAACCAGTTGGAGTCTTGATCCAGTAGCCGTTGTCGTAACGGGCGGTTAAGAGAACAAAGCCACTCTCAATCGCCAGCGGCTCCGTTATGAGAACAGGTATGCCGCCCTGAGATGCGCTTGTGATTCCCGGAAGAAGCGAACGCCTTGAGTGACCTTCGGCGAGTAGATTAAATTCAAAGAGTTTATCCTGGTCGGGTGTCTTCCGATCTCCTGGATGACCGTGATGCACCATGGCGCGCAGGGTACCAGTCGGATCCTGCTCCACCGTAATCCAAACATCATGTGCGCTGACCGAGCTAACGGCTACTAGAACACTGACGAAGCTCAACACTGCCTTGCACACATGGATTCCACGTCTCATGATGATCTTTCTCCATAGCTGGCTCTGACACGCCTGTCGTCATCCACCGGTCTTGAAGCGGTAGCTTGCACCGACCATCAACGTAAGGGGCGCCTGAGGATTCACGAAAATATCCGCAGGAGTCGCAGTGATCGGATTGCCGAAGTTAATGGCTGTCTCACTCAATCGGTCTGTCGGATACCAGGTCATATCGACATACCCTGTCCACCCGCTCTGATGGGCATAGAACAGACGACCGGATATTCGTTGGTAGGGATTGGTGGTAATCATCCCGTCTTCCGTCAGATTCTTTTTTCCAATGAACTCTACATACAGCTGTCCCCCGGCACGATGAGGAGAATCGTTCCCAAAGAGAGGCACATCAACATCGCTGCCGATCTTGACCATATAGGCGGGCACGTTTGGCACGTATGCGACTGGAGATTGGTCCGTGAGGGTAGCGCGAATCTGCGTATAGCTGACGAACACGGACGCTTGGCCTTGTCTGTCCTGACGAATGTAATAGCGGCCTTCGATGTCGTATCCCTCTCGGATAGAGTGACCAAGATTCTGCGGGTCCAGTCCTACAGCGGACTGGAAGATCTCTTGAGTTTGGGTGGTGTACCACAGATCCGCTAAGAACTTAAAGCGCGGGGATGGCTGGATCTGTAGGCCGACTTCCTGGCTTCTCAGTTTGATCGGTTTCACGGTGGAGGTGAAGATGACATCATTCACCACGCTGGGGGATCGGAACCCTTGGGCGTAATTCGCAAAGATTTCCAGCCACGGCACCGGTGTCAGGGCAACCCCGGCCTTCGGACTCCAAGTACCGGTGTCAGTTGTTGGGACTGAGCTGGTGGCGAGTTGGTTGTTGACGTCATACCAGAAATGATCGTAACGGGTTCCTCCGGTCAGCTTTAACCAGGAGACTGGTTTCAGCTGAGCCTGGACATATTCTCCCAACCCCTGTTGTGTGAAATTGAGATCCACCGTGTTAGGGCCACTGGCAATGCGACTCACTGTGGGCATTTGAGTGACTCCCACCTGAATCGTTTCGGAAGTTGATTCCCACTAATAACTGAGCCGGGAACAGGCCAACAGGTGAGAGGTCCACGATTTGCGGATGGTGACTCCCGTAGTCGTGCGGTCCTCGTTCTGAGCCCGTTGCCCACCACCGAAATCGGCATAGCGAACAAAAGTATCATGACTCGCAAACCCCGTCACGGTAAAGGCTTGGTCAACTTACCCAGGCCATAGTTCACGACCACGTCTTGGAGTTCTTTATTGCCGCCATCCGAGGTATTCACAGCGGCCTTGGGGCTCACCGCTCCGGACTGCACCAATTCCCGGTTGAGATACCCTGGCGCACCCCAGTCCCCGCCGTAGAATTGTGTTCGAATGGAAAAATCTCCAAACTTGGTGGGGACTGTGGCCTTGCCGAAAAGGTTGTAGCGTTTATATCCTTGGTTGTCGCGGTAGCCATCGGTCGTATAACCCTCGGCCGCCAAATACGGCACAATCGTGCCCTCTGCCGCACGGGGCTGACTATAGGTCACAATGCCGCGACCCGTGTTGAAATAGCCCCCGTACCCTTTCACTTCTCCGCTGGAGTCAAACCGCTTCGTCACGATATTCACCGCCCCACCCAAATTGGAGTCTCCGATACAAGGCGCTGAAGGGTCCTCGAATCACCTCCAATCGCTCCACCGTTTCAGGAATCAAGATATTCAGATCGGCATAGTTCGGCGTATGGATGCTGGACACTTCATTGATCGGGACGCCATCAATAAAGTACGCCACATCTCGGCCATGCTCGAGGTCCGTAAAGCCGCGGATGGCAATCCCATTCCCGATCCCTCCCTGCCCGAAGTTATTCACGTTGAAGCCAGGAAGGGGACGGAATAGATCCACATAACTGTTCACGATAGGGGTTCGCCGGATATCATTCGAATCCAAGATCGTAGTCGGGGCCGGTAAGGCCGCGGCATCCGATGTCACGTCGGTTCTTGATTCAGACCGAAACGCCTCTGCACGCTCCGCCGTGACGATCACTTCTGGGAGCGTGATCCCGGCATCTGGCTGGTCGTTTGATTTCTCCGTGGATTCATCTTGTGCCATCGCATTGCCCGGTGCGTGCATGGCGATGTCAAACAGCAAGACTCCGCTGAAGAGCAGCGCGGTCAACCACCAACTTCGTCGCATCGTGGTACTCCTTTGGGCTGACTCTTGGCATGCGTGAGCGGTGTCCATGGAAACGCTCACGAAGGTCTTTCACGGTTGTTTATTCAACCGGCGCAGACCCTCGTGGCCTGACGACAACTATGACCTGGAAGAGCCCCGCTAGACGGGCTGAGCTGAACTGACCAAGAAACGGACTCGCGACAGGGACTGCGTGATCAACGACTCGAGGGTAGAGGCCCCCGCGCCCACAATTTCCACGCGAGCCCGATTGAGCGGCAGCAGGACCTTCATGGCCCGTGCGCCGAGGATGGCGTGAACGATCTCCGGTGTCACCTCACCGAGCATCGCGCCTGGCAAGACAAAATTCAACGAGGAGACAATCACGTCCACCGTAGGCAGCGTGTCGGCAATCGCACGAAACCCGACACCCACCTGCGTCGCGCCGGCCTGTTTCATCGCCGCCGCCGCCACGGTATTGGTCCCCAACGCCACAATGTTATGGGCCTGGCCGAGTTCCGACTGGAGTCCTGCTACCAGCCGAGATCCAAGCCCACCACCCCGCCCATCGATGACACACACGCGCATCGCCTACACCAGACCCTTACCGGTCGTCGTCATGGTGAGTTTGCCATGCTTCACACCCTTGACCGATACCAGAGCGTCCGCCACCTTCCTGATCTCAGACCCTTTGCCTTTCGCCACCAAGACCTCAAGACAATGGTCATGGTCGAGATGGACATGCATACCGGCCATGATGTGGCCTTGAAAGTCGTGCTGGATATGAGTCAGTTTTCTGGTCAGGTCGCGCACATGATGGTCGTAGACAAACGTGATCGTCCCGACCGTCTCTTTATCGTCGTCCCACTCCTGCCCGACCAGGTTGTCCCTGATCAAATCCCGCAACGCCTCCGAGCGGTTCGTATACTTGCGCTTCTTGATATGCAGATCGAAATCATCGAGCAGATGATGGTCCAACGACACGCCGAATCGAATAAGCTTCTTCATGGTAGCCTCCTAGTAGCACGAATGTGTAAAACGTAGCATCATGGATGGCGCAAATCAATAAATAGTCGCCATAATCACATAGGGGACACGATGGGCTGGAATCTATGCTTTCAAAGACTGGGGCAGGGCTGACTCGCATGCACGCATTCATCGGGGACCGTCTTCTCTTCTTCACCACCTAGGCAGTGACCAGGGAGCCTTCCATTGTACACATCGAACGAGCACAGTTTCATCGTGCGCGTTCCGTTAGGAATCTGCTCTCTCAAAGCGGGGTGGCCATGCCGCCTCAGGCTGCGCGCGTCCAACGAGCACCTTCTGAGCGTGCGCGTTGCGCGAGCATGTGAGGCGGGCTTGGCCGCCCCGCACGCCCCTATTCGCCTTGGATCGGAATGTAGAGGACGTTCCCCTGCCGATTGACCAGCAGGAGCGCGAGATCGGAGGGCTTGATCGGATCGGCTAGTCGCTGAAACACGGCGAAGTTGGGAATTGGCTGACGATTGAGTTCCAACACCACGTCACCAGGCTGGAGGCCGGAGGACTCGGCAAGACTGCCTTCTTCAATGTCGGTCACCACCACCCCGTTGGTGACAGCCAGATCCATCTGCCGAGCCAACGGCATGGTCACATCGTCGAAGACGACGCCGGCCAGGGGATGAGCCGTGGCAGCTGAGGCCGATGGGGTCTGGCTCTTCTTGGTCCGTTCACGCGGCGCCTCTTGCACGACCAGTTCGGCCTGGTACGGTTTACTCTCGCGCATGAGCTCCAGTCGGTGCTTACTCCCGATCGTGGACGCGGCCACGAGGTTGCGAAGGTGTCCGCTGTCCATCACATCGCGCCCGTCAAATCGCACGACCACATCGCCACGCTTGAGTCCGGCTTTTTCGGCGGACCCTTTCGCCTGCACATCGGTCACGATCGCGCCTTTCACATCAGGGAGACGAAAGATCTTGCCTAACAGGGGCGTGACATCTTGCGTCGAAGCGCCGAGGAATCCACGGACGACACGACCGGTCTTGAGCAAGCTCTGCATGGCAGCCCGGGCCATGTTGCTCGGAATGGCGAAGCCCACGCCGACGCTCCCGCCGGTCGGACTGGCGATGGCGGTGTTGATCCCCACCAATTCTCCATTGATGGTCACCAAGGCTCCGCCGGAACTACCTGGATTGATGGGGGCATCGGTTTGAATAAAATCTTCGAAGTCGGCGACGCCGACATCGGCGCGACCGACAGCACTGACAATGCCAAACGTCACACTGCGACTCAAACCAAGCGGGTTCCCGATCGCGAGCACAAATTCGCCAACGGCGAGGGTGCTCGAATCCCCCCACGTTACCGTCGGCAGATTGTTCGCCTGAATTTTCACTACGGCCACGTCGGTCTTCGGATCAGTGGCCACCACTCTTCCTTTGTATTGCCGTCGGTCGGCCAGAATCACTTCCACATCAACTGCATCGGCAATGACATGGTTGTTCGTAAGAATGTAGCCATCCGACGACACGATGACGCCGGAACCCTGGCCATATTGCCGCCGCGGCGGAGCGTCCTTGAACAATCCGAACGGTAGCGCTTCGTCGCTGAATGCTTGATCGCGCACCATCACCGTGGAGGCAATGCTCACGACAGCGGGAATCACTTTGGTCGCAGTCGTCTTGACCTGCGCCTGGAGTTCACCCCCGCCCGCCACGGGAATCACACGACTCCCGGCCAGAGCCGTTCCCCCGACGATCGCTCCCCACACGGAGAGGCCGATCACGATTCGCAATAGGAGATTGGGTCGAAACACGCCGCAGTCCTTTCTGAATTCAGTCTCTACTCGATTGACGGCAAACGGCTTTAGCCTAGCACGCACGCGTCGGAGGCGCACTTACAATTCCATATGACGCAGGCGGAGGGCATTGGAGATGACGGACACGGAACTGAAGGTCATGGCGGCACTGGCGATCATGGGGCTCAATAGAACTCCCCAGGCCGGATAGAGTACGCCTGCTGCGATCGGCACCCCTATCACGTTATACAGAAAGGCAAACAATAGATTTTGCCGAATATTCCGCATCGTGGCTTGACTCAGCCTACGCGCACGGACCAGCCCTCGCAGATCCCCTTTCACCAGCGTAATCCCCGCACTCTCAATGGCCGTGTCTGTCCCGGTTCCCATGGCGATCCCGACATCGGCCAACGCAAGGGCCGGCGCATCATTGATGCCGTCGCCGGCCATCGCCACCACGCGGCCTTGCAACTTGAGGCGGGCAATGATCTGTCCCTTTTGCTCTGGCAAGACATCAGCGATGACCTCCTCTATGCCGACCTGCCGGGCCACCGCCTCGGCTGTATCGCGATGATCTCCCGTCACCATGACTACGCGAATGCCTTCGGCCTTGAGTTCCTGCACCGCGTCACGAGTAGAGGCTTTGATCGGATCTGCTACCCCAAGTACGCCGGCGGCCTGCTCATCGATGGCGACAAACAGGATCGTCTGACCTTCACGGCGAAGCGAGGCCGCTTCGTCGTCTAATGGCGTGAGACTCTGGCCGGAGACCCCGACGTCGTTTCGCAAGAACACAGCCGTCCCGATGGCGACGCGACGACCGGCAACCGTGCCGGTCACACCCTTACCCGTCAATGATCGAAACTGCTCGACCGGACCACACACGATCCCTCGTCCTTCCGCTCCCGCCACCACCGCTGCGGCCAGCGGATGTTCGCTGTTCCGTTCAAGACTCGCGGCGAGGCGCAACAGATCGACATCAGACCAGGGCGGCACAAAACGCATCGACAGCAGTTTCGGTTTACCCTCCGTGAGGGTCCCCGTCTTATCAATCACAAGCGTATTCACCTTGCCGAATACCTCCAATGCTTCAGCCTTCTTCACCAAAACACCAGCCGTCGCCCCACGCCCAGTTCCAACCATGATTGACATCGGCGTCGCCAATCCCAACGCACAGGGACAGGCAATGATCAGGACCGCCACCGCGTTGACCAGCGCATAGGCCAACTTCGGCTCCGGACCCCAGATCGCCCAGGCCGCTGCCGTGATAAGCGCTGTGGCCACAACCAGTGGGACAAAATACGCCGCGGCCACATCGGCGAGACGCTGGATCGGCGCCCGACTCCGTTGCGCCTCGCTGACCATTTGCACAATCCGGGCAAGCATCGTGTCTCCCCCGACTCGTTCGGCGACCATCACAATCCCGCCGGTGCCGTTGATGGTCCCGCCGATCACCCGAGCCCCCACTGTTTTTTCGACAGGGATCGATTCCCCTGTGATCATGGATTCATCCACAGAGGTCGTGCCTTCTTGGACCATCCCGTCGACCGGCAGTCGCTCTCCTGGCCTGACGCGCAGTCGATGGCCCACCTGAATATGCTCGAGCGGCACGTCTTCTTCCTGTCCGTCCTGCTTGATCAGCCTGGCTGTCTTTGGCGCAAGCCGGAGCAAGGAACGAATCGCGGAGCTCGTCTGGCTCCGAGCCTTCAGCTCAAGGACCTGGCCGAGCAGGACCAGCACCGTAATAATGGCAGCAGCTTCAAAATAGACCGCGATCGAGCCGTCATGCAGTCGGAATGAACTCGGGAGCAGCGTCGGCGCGGCGGTGGCAACAGAGCTGTAGCCATAGGCCGCTCCCGTTCCAATAGCAATGAGCGTGAACATGTTGGGGGCCCGGGTCACCACCGAAGTCCACCCTCGCTGGAAAAACGGCCAGCCGCCCCAGAGCACCACCGGCGTCGTCAGCAGCCATTGCACCCAGTTCCTCGTCGAACCGGTGAAGTCCTGTGGAAGTGACAAGCCGGGAATCATTTCGGCCATGGCCAAGAGCATGACCAAGATGGAAGGTCCGAGACAGATCCAAAACCGCCTGGTCATATCCTCGAGTTCTGGATTCCGTTCCTCTTCGAGCAAGACGACTTTAGGTTCCAGCGCCATCCCGCAAATCCGGCAGGCCCCTGGTTGGGTCTCAACCACCTCCGGGTCCATCGGACAGATATACTCGACCACTCCACTGGAGGGAGCCGGCATGACGCCGGGGAGTGCGCTGTTCAGGAGGAGGCAGATAGTGAATCGGATCGGCCCGAAACTTGGCGAGGCAACTCGTTCCACAGAAGTAGTAGGTCTTCCCTTGATACTCATAGGAACCGGCTGCCGTGGCCGGCTGCACCGTCATCCCGCACACGGGATCGATGGCCGCTGCGTCCCCCGTCACGGCCGGGGCAGGCTGCATCATCGGAAGGGGTCTTCTTGTGGGCGGCTTCTCGGAACTTACTGGCTGTGACTGCAATGCCAGCTCCGGATCGGCCTTGAATCGTTCCAGACAGGACAGGCCGCAAAAGTAGTAGCGTTGGCCTCGATGGTCGTGACTTCCGGCTGCCGTAGCCGGATCAACCGTCATTCCGCAGATTGGATCGATCGCCATCTTTCCTCAAACGGAGTGTCGCGTTTAAAGATCTGAGTTCTAAGTTTTCGAACTCACCGTAACTCCGCACTCAGAACTTTCGAGTTCACTTCTTCTTATCCGCATCCAGAATACTCTGGATGATCAGCTTGAGATTCTCCGGGTCTATCGTCTCCGCCTTAATATTCCCGTCGATGAGCACGGTCGGGGTCTGCTGAACTTTGATACGTTCGCCCCACTTGCGCCCCTCTTCAAATGCCTTGGCTGGCTTCCCGCTGGCCATCCCTTCTTCAAAGGCTTTCGGATCAAGTCCGACTTCCTTGATCAAGCCTTCCCGTAGCGAGCGATCCAGCACTCCGGTGACCTTATCTTTATGGATGGTGCGAAAGAGGACGGCTTTCATTTCATTCCCCTTTCCCATCATCTTCGCCTGCTCATACATATCGAACGGGGTCGGCAACTTCCCATGAATTACCGGGAACCCCACCATCGTGGCCTCGAGCTTGCGCCCGAACTCTTTTTCCAGCACTGGCAGGGCTTCCCCATCGAACCGGTGACAATGCGGGCAGTAGAAATCGGCGAATTCGATCAATTTCACCTTGCCGGGCGTATGTGTGGAGACCTCGCCCTTCAGGACTTCGAACTTGCCCTTTAACTCCGGGGGTGCGGCAGTGGCTGGTGAGCCCCATAAGACGACGACACTCCATACAACCGCACAGACCGCCGAGGTCCATTGCGCATACTGTCTGTTCACCATATCGACTCCTTTCTTGGATCAAAACTGATCGCTCATTATAACGAATGTGCTGCGAACTTACTCTTTGTTATACATGTGGCCGCGTCGGCATGTAGGCTGCTCTCCTCAGTGGCCTTTCCCGCCGGTCTCGCCTATCTCGCGCCGCTATCCGGGGGAGCGTGCTCCCGCCGTGCCACGCATGCGAACCATTGAAGTTCTATCCTGCCACAATAGCTTTTCCGCAGACTGCTAGAGAGATCGAAACGGTTTTTCAAACGCTCTCTAAAAACAGCAACGCCTCGGCTCCTCAAGGACATCCGAGGCATTCGGGCAATCTCCGCAACGGTCAGCTACTTCGGCGATAAGCTCCTCACCCCTTCATCCTGCTCGCACAAACCGTCATCGACCTCCGGACCCGACGATCCGCTCAACGCGATCGTCGCGTCCACCGAGGGCTAGATACTTGTGATATTGGGCCAGTGCCTTCGGCATGTTTTTCCGATGCAACTCATAGAAGACACCCAAATTGTAGTGCGCTTCAGCATAGTCCGGTTTCAACTCGATAGCTCGCTCGTAGGATTGTTCCGCCTCTTCAAGCCTGTTCAGGCCGGTGTAGATCACACCCAGGTTCATATGCGCTTCTGCATACTCCGGACGGTAGCGTAAAACCTCCAGAAATTCCCGCTCCGCCTCCAAGGGCCTGCCCTGGCTCCGATGAATAAACGCGAGGTTATAGTGCGCGGCTACTAACGAAGGCTTCGCCGCGATGGCCTGTTTATACGAATAGGCGGCTTCCACGAGATC
Source organism: uncultured Nitrospiraceae bacterium (assembly GCA_963720035.1). Taxonomy (GTDB): domain Bacteria; phylum Nitrospirota; class Nitrospiria; order Nitrospirales; family Nitrospiraceae; genus Palsa-1315. The sequence continues at coordinate 213,048 of CAVREB010000013.1, forward strand.
GTTATTCTTCTCCGCCATCCGCCCGGCGAGGTACCAGGCATCGGCATGCTTGGGATCGAGCCTGAGCAGCCGGCCCACCGTCTCTCGCGCTGCGCCACTGTCTCCCTGCTCCTCATATAGCAATGCGAGATTGTACAGGGCGTCACGGTGGCTCGGACGGACGGCCAACAAGGTTTGGTAGGTCAGGGTAGCCGCGGGAAGATCACGACGTTGTTCGTATAGTTTGGCTAAGTCGACGTACGAATCGACATGGCGAGGATCGATCTCAATCGCCCGCGTGAGGGCCTGCTCCGCTTCGGCCGATTTTCCTTGAATCACATAGACCTCGGCCAGATCGTTCAAGGCATCGGGATAGGCCGGCTTCAGCTTGAGCGCGCGGGTGAAGGCATCGACAGCCTGAGCCGGCTTCTTCTCTTTGAAATAGATCACGCCGAGCAGATGGTGCGCTTCAGCTGAAGAGGGATTCAACTCAATGGCTTTACTGGCGGCCTCGGATGCCGCGGCAAGGTCACCTTTCCGCAGCAGCGCGGTGCCTCGCTCGTACTGACGCTGCGCGGCATCCGGTTGCTCAGCCGCCGAGACAAGAGGAGAAACCACGGCCTGGCACAGGACGAAGAACAAGATGGCACTAAGCTGGAGGAGGCGATGCACGGTCAGCTGACGCCTTTCCTTTCGACACCCGCAACGGTCCAGCGAACTATAGACGGGCAGCGACCGTGAAATCAACGACGCAAGGCTTGATGATGTGGAGTGCGAAAACACTGGAACAGGAGACAGCGCCGAGGCAATGAATCCGGCCTCCAACCTGGTATGAAAGACCCTGGCAGTAAAGAGACGAATGCGCCGACTGATCCGAGATGATGCCCATACCCTGCTGCTGGCACCGCATGCGCGAAAGCGCAGATAAGGGCTGCAATGTATAGAAACAGCACGAGATCAGCTATCGCGCCGGCAGTGGCAAAAATATTTTGCCGTGCGAAGAGGATGCTTCGTATGTCTGCCTGGTCAGGCTACCAGTAGCGAAATCAAACCGACTAGCTTACAGATCGTTGCCACCGCTTGTTACAAACGGATGTCTTCCCAGCAGGCAATGTGCTAGCCAGACGGACAGCGAGGGAGGCGAGAGCCTCCCTCGCTATTGAGGTCACCACGCCAATGAGTCGAAGTTCATCAACCTACTCCGGCATGCCGTGATCGTCGAGCCGTTCGGGCAATTGCGATGATGCTATCGCACCGTCCGACGTGAGTGACGCCGTCGCTTGGTTTCCAGCTGCAGCGGCACCAACAGAGTAGACCATGATACCGCCAGGCGTTGGCCCCACCGTGACCTTTTGCTTCTCCTGATTATCTGTCGCGTTGATGATGGAAATGGAGTTATCCGTGCTGTTAGACACGACGACATATTTGGCTTCGCCGGCCCCTTGCACTAGACACATCCAAGCTGTGGCCACCGGTCGCCACAAGGGGGATCTCCCGCAGGAGCGTCAGCGCCGGCGGCGTCGCGGTGAGCGTCGAAGAATTGAAGGCAAAGAGCCGGTCTTTCTTCGTCGCCGTGGCGGCATTTCCTGCCAGGATATAGAAGCGCTTGCCGTCGGGCGAGAACTTGAACGAACCGGGAGACGTGCCAGCCAATTCTGGAATGGTGAAATTGGTCACGGGGTTGCCTACCGTGCCCAGATCGATCACGCCCAACTTGGTTCCCGTTACGGGGGTCGTGTCGCCTCGCAGCAACAAGAATCGACCATCAGGACTAATGCCGTACGCTGTATACGGCGAGCTGGTCAGATCGAAGGTATTCGTAATCGCCAACGTCGTCGGATCGATTTCGGCAATCTCGTGATACCCTTCCTGGATGCTGTAGACTTTCTGCGTTAGTTGCGACCAACGAATCCCGTGTGGAGCAGAATTATTGGGCGTAAACGCTATGGTCAATGGAGTTGCCGACTCATCATTACAAGGTGCGGCCTCTTTCGCCGACTTGCAAAGATCGATGCGACCGATGAGTTTGCGATAGTTCGCCGAAGTCTCATCGTTGTCGATCACGGCGATCTCCCCGCCAGCTTCGCTGGATACGAAAACACGTTTGAGCACCCCTGCTCCGGAGGAAAACGCCGCTACCTTGTGGCCATCGGCCAATAAACAAGTCGTTCCCAACACCGTGGGTGGATGGCCGCCAGGGCCAAGATGAGAGTTGTGAATCGCCGTCACCGATCCTCCGCCCTGCGCCAAGCAGTTCACGAGGTCGTCGCCCGGTGTTAGCGTCCCCCCTGCATTGTCCCCGTCGTTCATCGACCAGAGCACTTCTCCGTCCGTCGGGTCGCGGTAGATATGCACCGGGCGAGTTCCTGTGGTGAGATTGGCCTCATGGACCGGTGTCGCTCCGGTTAAAGGATCAATCGTCGCCACGGCGTTGCCAGCCCCAAGATTCATGAATACCCATTCCCCTTCGGAAAACTGCATATCGCCGAGTGCAACATTTCCAAACTTTGCAGCGTCGATGGTGCCAACGACCGCATTGCCTGAATCCCCCTTCAACGCCACCGTCGAAAGCGTCTTGTCCCCTGTGTTGTTGACGAACACCAACGGGCCTGACAATCCCGCGCTGGTAGCTGGTTGTGCCGTGGCGCTCGGCGAGTCGCCTGAGGAACAGGACACCAGTCCTCCCAGGGCGAGGGTCAATAGCCCACCAATTATACGAAAGCTATACATACCATTATGTTTCTTGTTGCCTGTCATGTTTCCTCCACACTCCATTAAGAGTGTCTTGTTGCTTGAACGACAAATTCTGCCTCTGCCGCCCCCTCACCAGCTTGCCCTGTCGGGAAAGTTCGGGGTAGGGACCGGAGTCATCCTTAGTGAACACGGAGCCAGGGATGGAGGGGCTCGTGGCGGACCGCATAAGAAGTCGGGAGTGAGAGGCTCTCCTTCCTGTTGAAACGTGAGGACGCGAACCACAAGAAACGAGGAGCTATTCGTAGTCGAGGGTGCTCCTTCTCCAGATTCACTTCCTGCACAATGCCAACTGCAATGGCCGGGGGCATGGGCGGCGGTGCGCGACGATTCCTGGGCGCAATGGGCTTGGCCGGGATGTGCTGCAACCAGCCCGGGCAAGATGAGCAGCGTCGCCGCCAACGTGGCCACCACGCTGAACCTTGCCGCTTGGCTTGTCGTCGCCCTATGTCCGATTGTCGTCAGGCCCATACGTCTTGGCCCCACACCTCTTCGTGTCATGACGGACAAAGTAACGTTAGAATAGCGGTTTCGTCGTAAAGTACTTCGTCATCCCGAACACGTAGCTGGTCTGCATCTGCAGATTGCCGTTGAAATCTCGATAGACGGGAAGTTGCGCGATGAAATACATCTGGACGTAATCAAACACGTTGACCACCACACCAGCCGAATAGCCAAGGTACGAGAAGTTCGTCGTCGGGACCGCCCGGTCCGTGACCTGTAGATCGATGGGAATCGCCCTGTTGATGGGGGGGCCCGCAAGGGAATACAGCGCAGCCTGCATATTGTCCTTCGTCTTGTACCGGTAGTTTAACTGCTGTGTGATCGTTAACCAGGGCAGCGTTACCAGATTGAACCCCCCGTTCAAGGCATACTCTTGACCGAATTGATACCCGTCGCTGTTCCGGAGGTTATAGCGCCAGCCGCCCTGTAGAAATTGGTTGAGCCGATGAGGCATCAGTTCATAGGTCTGGTAGAAGGAGGGTGCAAAGCCCCAGGCTCCCCGCCCGACCTGCAGCGTGGATTCCGCCAGTTGGCCGCCGGCGCCCTGCTGGTCATAGTCTCCCGTGGGGAAGAATACGCCCATTTCAAGGACTACCATGCTGCGCAAGGTCGGCAAAACGTTATATTTCACCTTCCCCATCACGTCGCCGATCCCTGCATCGCTGAAATTCGACGTCGTGCCGGCGCCGAACTGACCGACCGAGCTGACCCACTTATAGGGAACCATCACCTCCAAGCCCAGGCGGTCTGTGAGCCCATAGTTCAAGTCAACCGCTGCCGTTTGCACGAGCGTCTTTAGGTTTTGAACATCTGTGTTGCCGAGAATTAATTGCTTGGACGCTTGGTTGGCATAGGGAATGCTATTAACTCCTCCCGGCCCCGGGGCGGACGGGTGTTGTTATAGGACAGATTCATGGTGATGACGCCAGCCGGCGATACCTGCTGTTGTGACCCGATCACCACAAAGCAGCTGACCGAGCCGCAGGAGGCCCTCACGGACGCCGGCCACGCCATCAAGGTGATGATTGCCAGAACACAAAAGAATTGAAGCGAACGCCACCGCAGTTTTTGCGTCATGGTTCGACGATCTTTCTATTGGCCAGACAACGGAAGCCGGGGACCAGCCACCGTCGCTAGAAGCGATTGTTAAGGGACAGATGAAGGCTACTTTGAGAATGCAGGAGGACCGCGGAAGAATCTGAGTGTGGCAAATGCAGGAAGGACTTCGTCAACGCCATGGGGGTTGAGCAGATCGAGTAGCTGAAAAATTAAGTCGAGTTGAATCGAGGAGGTTCCGATGCTCTGTCCGGCTGCACAGAGCCATGCACAGAAGCCGGTAGCATGCGTTCCAGCTTGGTGGCTTCCATGGTGTGCAGCATGAGCCACGCTGGGTGCTGCCATCAGTCCGTTCATGAGAACGAGACAAATGAGCAGGGACCAGACCAGTCCAGATCGTTTCAGTGAAAACAACACTTCTTCTAACGCAACGCGGCGGCCCGCACCGGTTCTTGTTTCTGAATTTTCGCGACCACGTCGTCGATTTTTTGCTCGGTGAGCAAGCCACCCTTGATGTATTCCTGGACGACACCCTGCTGGTCGATGAACACGCTCACCGGCAAGCCAAACACCCCGAACTGGTTGGCGACTTTGTTGTCACGGTCCATGAGGACCGGAAACGTATGGCCGTACTGCTTGATGTGCTCACGCACTTTCGCATCATCTTCCAACTCATTGATCGCCAGCACCACAAAGCCCTTCTCACGGAGCTTGTCGAAGCTGGCTTGCATGGCCGGCATTTCGGTCGTGCAGGGTTTGCACCAGGTAGCCCAGAAATTTATAAGGACGATCTTGCCGCGATACTGGCTGAGGCTCTGAGACTTGCCCTCCAGATCGGTTAGACTAAAGTCCTCCACCTGCATCCCGACCGTCGGGACCCGTGAGCCCATGCTCCAGCCGTCGAAGGCCAGCAGGGCGGTCAACGCCACACAGAGCGCAAGCCCGAAGAACAGGCTGATATTTCTCCTTACTCTCATGGCAACCTCCTGAACATTATACATATCTCTTACGATGACTTCAGCAATTGAAACGAGCGGGTAAGTCCAAAGATAAAACTGGTCCCCTGGGCCAGACTGTTGTTGGAATCCCGGACTAGAGGAATCGTGGAATAGAAATACAATGAGGTCATCCTCGTCCAGGAAGAGTCGACCATCCCGTCCAGGCTAAGCTGAAAGCCCGGTGTGAATCCGAGGAAAGTCGAGCCAGTGGTGGGCACCTGCCGGTTTTGAATGGTTGGGTCAATCACGACCGGCTCACCAGGAAAGTCTGGTGCATCCGCAGGCGTGGCGGAGCGGAGCAGCGAGGAGCTAAAAGTGTCGTGAACCATATATCTGTAATTGAGCTGCGCGGTAAGAACCAACCAAGGAACCGTCACGAGGTTGAGCCCGCCATTGAGATCCCACTGGTCCCCGAACTGATACCCCGTATTGTTCTCGAAGGTGTGCCGGTAAGACCCAAAGGCGAACTCGTTCAGCCGATGGGGGATCAATTCGTAGGTCTGATAGATCGTGGGGTTCAAGCCGACTGCCCCCCGTCCGAGCTGGGTGGTCGGTTCCATCAACGCGCCAGTGCTGTCGACAGCATTGGTGACGCCGGTTGGCAGGTACACACCAAACCCCAACACGAACATGCTGCGCAGTGTGGGCAACACATTGTACTTGACGCCTACCCGCATGTCCCCAAGCCCGTCGGATGAGAAAGTAGTGGACTCTCCTTCGCCGTTCGGACCGTCTTCTCCGAGCCCATCGATGTGATGATGCGTCCGCCACATATAGGGAATCGTGACTTCTAGTCCCAACCGTTCCGTGATTCCATAATTCAGGTCAAACGTCGCCGTCTGAGTGATGGTCCTGGTCTCCTGATGATGATCCAGAATCATCTGCCGCTGGGTCGTGTCGACACCCGGGATGATTCCATTCGTTCCCGGCAACAACCGCATCGGTGTGTAATTGTAAATGCCATTGAACGTCAGTAATCCTTCCTGCGCTACCTGTTGCTGGGAACCGATCGTTACGAAGCAAGACACAGCGCCGCAGGAGGCTTGTGCCGGCCGGGCGCCAGGCCACGAGAAGAAAACTAATGCAAGACTGAGAATGACTCCGAATATGAACCGTGTCCTTGCCATGATGATGCTGGCCCTTTCTCTCCATAGGAATTGTCCCTATCCGCCTGTCCCACAACCCAGCTCAGTGGGTCGTGTGAGAGACGGAATGCGGCTCTGCTGCGAGCCGATGAGCGACGGAGACTAGAGAAAGAAAGACGGAGGGGCACGGCTGGGAGAAGGCTGGCACAACTCGATCGAGGGATCCGCAGAATTGGGGAACGTGATGAGGGCAATAGGACTCGAGTTCGGACTGAAACGGGACCACGGCGCTATCGAGAATCGTCCCGGCGGCACACATCCAGGAGCAGAGCACGGTGCCATGCGTGGCGGCCTGATGATGGGCATGGTGCCCGGCATGCTCGACCGACTGCGCCTGAGCCAATCCGCCGACGGAAAGGACACAGAGCACCAGGAGGATCGACACGAATTTGAGGACGGTATGATTCATTAGGACTCGACCCAGTGTGATTCGGGCAAATGCTAATGGACACCCACTAGACCTGTCAAGCCGGCCTCTCGACCGCAAGGCCTCCGCAAATGCTTATTATAGGATTCACGGAAAAGATGCTGTATACTGCGCAGATTACTTTCGGAGACATCGACGTTCGTTCAGAACGACAGCATCATGGTCACGCAACTACTCAATCTGATCTTCGGCAGCAAAAACGATCGTGAAATCAAGGCACTTCGCCCGATTGTGGAGCGGATCAATAGCCTGGAATCCGGCCTGACTCCGCTCTCCGATCAGGGCCTCGCGGACAAGACCCAGGAATTCAAGAAGCGCCTGGAGGCCGGCGAAACGCTGGACGACATCCTGCCTGAGGCCTTCGCGGTCTGCCGTGAAATGTCCCGCCGCAAGCTGAACATGCGCCATTTCGATGTGCAGTTGATCGGCGGCATGATTCTCCATAGAGGCCGCATCTCCGAAATGAAGACCGGCGAGGGGAAAACCCTGGTGGCCACGCTGCCGGTCTATCTGAATGCGCTCGAAGGGAAAGGCGTTCACCTTATTACGGTGAACGACTACCTCGCCAAACGCGATGCGCAGTGGATGAGCGTGCTCTACCACGCGCTGGGACTTTCGGTGGGCATCATTCAACACGATGCCTCCTTTTTCTTCGATCCGACCTATGACGCTTCCGACAAGCGGCTCCAGTCCCTCCGCCCCTGCACGAGGCCTGAAGCCTATCGTGCCGACATCACGTACGGCACCAACAACGAGTACGGGTTCGATTACCTCCGCGACAACCTGGTCGTCACCGATTTGGCCCAGTGCGTGCAGCGCGAGTTGAACTTCGCCATCGTGGACGAAGTCGACAGCATCCTCATCGACGAGGCCCGCACGCCTTTGATTATCTCCGGTCCGACGGATGAAACGACCGATCTCTACTACCGCATCAACGCGATCATCCCGCAGCTGAAACCGGAGCACGACTACACGATCGAGGAAAAAACGAAGACCGCGTCGTTGACCGAAGAAGGCAACGTCCGGGTCGAGAAATTGCTCGGCGTGGACAACCTCTACGACCCCGACCATATGGATCTCGTCCACCACGTCGTCAAGGCGCTCCAGGCCCATGCCCTCTACAAACGGGATGTGGACTACGTCGTGAAAGACGGCGAGGTCATCATCGTGGACGAATTCACCGGGCGACTCATGCCGGGACGCCGCTGGAGCGACGGCCTGCACCAGTCCGTCGAGGCCAAAGAAGGCGTAAAGATCGCCAACGAGAATCAAACCTTGGCCTCGGTCACCTTCCAGAACTATTTCCGGATGTACAAGAAGCTCGCCGGCATGACCGGCACGGCGGACACGGAAGCGGCGGAGTTTGCCAAGATCTACAATCTCGACGTCAACGTGGTCCCGACCAATCGCAAGATGATCCGGCTGGATTACGCTGATGTCGTCTACCGGACCGAGAAAGAAAAGTTCGCCGCGATCGTCGAAGAGATCAAGGAATGCCACGAGCGCGGCCAGCCCGTCCTGGTCGGCACGATTTCCATCGAAAAATCGGAGCGACTCGCCGGCTTCTTGAGCCGGAACGGCCTGAAACACAACGTCCTCAACGCCAAGCAGCATGAGCGGGAAGCCGAGATCATCGCCCAGGCCGGACGCAAGGGCGCCGTCACCATCGCCACGAACATGGCGGGCCGCGGCACCGACATTCTCCTGGGCGGCAATCCCGACTTCATGTTCAAACAGATCCTGTACCGGGAAGAGAACCTGCCGGAACCACGCAAGCTGGAGATCTTCGAAGAGATCCGGGTCGACTGCGAGAAGGACAAGCAAGCGGTCATCGCGGCCGGCGGACTCCACATTCTCGGGACCGAACGCCACGAGAGCCGCCGGATCGACAACCAGCTCCGGGGCCGCGCCGGTCGCCAGGGCGACCCTGGTTCGTCACGATTCTACCTGTCGTTGGAAGACGACTTGATGCGTATCTTCGCCTCCGAGCGGGTCTCCCAACTGATGCTCAAGCTCGGTATGGAAGAAGGCGTCCCGATCGAGCACGGCATGGTCACCCGGGCCATCGCCAACGCCCAGAAGAAGGTCGAGGCCCACAACTTCGAAATCCGGAAACAGCTGCTTGAGTACGACGACGTCATGAACAAGCAGCGCGAGGTGATTTACCAACACCGGCGCGCCGTCCTGGGCGGAACGAATCTGAAAGATGATCTGCGCGACATGATGGACGGGCTGGTGGGCTCCGCGCTGAACATCTATTGCCCGGCTGAACAATACCCCGAGGAATGGGATATTAAAGGCCTCGCTGAGATCATGCATGGCCAGTTCGGTCTCGACATCACCCAGGGCAAGAGCGACGGTGCAGAGTTACTTCGAGACATGGGGCGCGACGCGTTGCTCGAAGACCTTCGCGCGCAGGTGCGCGACGCCTATGACCGGAGAGAACAGGAGCTGGGCTCAGACTTGATGCGCTTCCTGGAGAAGAACTTCATGCTCCAGGTCGTCGACCACCACTGGAAAGACCATCTCCTCGGGATGGATCACCTGCGCGACGGGATCGGATTGCGTGGCTACGGGCAGAAAGATCCGCTCATTGAGTACAAGCGCGAAGGCTACGATCTCTTTGCCGGCATGATGGAACGGATCAAGTCCGACGCGCTTGATCGGCTCTTTCATGTCCAGGCGGTCCGGAACGAGGGACAAGCTACCGCCCCACCGCCAACACCAATCATCTCACGCCCCCAACCAGCACTCATCCTCAATCGCGGAGAAGAGCCAGTCGCACCTCAAACTGTTCATCGAAGCGACGACAAAGTCGGCCGCAACGACCCCTGCCCCTGCGGCAGCGGGAAGAAATACAAGAAGTGCCACGGGGGATAAGCGTACCGCAAGTCGAACCGGCTCCACCCTGCTCATTCGCTTCATCTTTCATCTGTCCAGAAGAGCCGTATCAGACAGGGCCGGAAACCCGCCATCTGTCAGAGATTCCCCCTGATCTCGCCTTGACTTAGCGGCAACCACGAGGCTAATCTACGCCTCTTTTAGCCTCCCTGAGGTGCAGGTAAGGTTTGCCCGTTTTCTCGGGTTGGTTCGAGCTGTCTTCACAGAGCCGAAGGAGTGGTCTGTGTCGTTAGGACATCCTGAACTCGTGGCTGCCATTTTGTCCGAGATCACCCATAACGGACCAATTCCCTTCGTCCGCTTCATGGAGCTGGCCCTCTACCACCCTCAATACGGCTACTACATGCGCCAACCGGGCGGTGCGGACCAGGAACGTATCGGTTGGGCCGGCGATTTCTACACCAGCTCCGATGTGCACCCCATCCTCGGCCGCGCAATTGCCGCGCAGGCCAGGCAAATGGACGAATTATTGGGTCACCCCACCCCCTTCACCATCGTCGAAATGGGCGCCGGCAAAGGCTTGTTAGCCCGAGACTGCCTGGCGGCGATCCATGCCAAGCAGGATGACTTCGCATCGCGTGTTCGCTACGTGCTGATAGAACGGAGCCCTGCGATGCAGGCACTCCAACGGCAGAATCTGGCTCCTTGGCTGCATGAGCCCGGCCTTGTGACCTGGATCGAAGGATTAAATGCCCTCGCCCCTCAGAGCGTGACCGGCCTGTTCTTCAGCAATGAACTCGTGGATGCCTTTCCCGTTCATCGCATTCAAAAGGTCGCTGATCGGGCACAAGAACTCTTCGTGGACTATCAGGATGGGCGCTTTGAGGAATGCCTCAAGCCCCTGTCGACACCTGCGCTCGATCAATATCTCCAGAGACTGAACCTAACCTGGCCGGATGGGTACCGAACCGAGGTGAATCTCCAGGCATTGGAATGGATGGACCAGGTAGCCCAACGGATCGATCGCGGATTTGTGGTGACCATCGATTATGGCCATACGGCGCAGGATTTGTACGGACCAGAGCGGAAGGACGGAACATTCCTCTGCTACTACCAACAACTGACCGGCGATGTGCCCTATGTGCGGATCGGTCAGCAGGACATGACCGCCCATGTGGACTTCACCAGTCTGGCGACCGTTGGAGCCGCCGCCGGCTTGGACGTGACAGGCTTTACCAATCAGATGAGTTTTCTCATGGGACTCGGGGTGGAAGACATGATCGGCCAACTCGATCCGGAGAGTCCGGAGTTTGGTGCCGCCATCCATCTCCTCAAGCCGGACGGGATGGGACGGACCTTCAAGATCCTGGTGCAACATCGAGGAATCGAGCGGCCGGATCTCGACGGCTTGAAGTTCAAACCTTTCTTCGGCTCGGCGCTGACGCTCAACGAAGCGGCCTAATTGACGAGGACATGATGGCGGGTGAATCCGTTCCGCTGAATTATCTTCCGATTCTGCTGTTCATCGGCATTGCCGTTGCCTTCGGCGCTGTCTCGCTACTCGCCGGCTGGTTCGTCCGACCGAGTCATCCCTATCGAGCCAAGCTGACCCCCTATGAGAGCGGAAGCCCGCTGTTTTCCGACGCACGCATCCAGTTTCCGATGCGCTATTACATCATCGCGATGCTGTTCGTCATTTTCGATATCGAGATCATTTTCATGATCCCCTGGGCCGTCCGGTATCAGTCGCTCGGCCTGCTGGGACTCATCGAAATGCTCGTGTTTCTCGGCATTCTTCTGGTCGGATTCTGGTACGCCTGGAAGAAGGGGGCGTTAGAATGGGACTAGGATGGACGGGAAGCCTGGTCGACTCCTAGTGCTCGCACGAGCGCGCACGATTCCGAATCGTGCTCGCTCGATGCGCGCAATGGAGACGACCAGGCCACCCGTCCCAATGGATGCGTGGTGAGAGAGAGGAAAATAAGAACAGATGAGCTTTCTGGAACGACAGTTCGAGGCAAATATTCTGACGACCAATCTGGACGCAGTCGTGAATTGGTCCAGGAAGTCGGCCTTGTGGCCGATGACGTTCGGCCTCGCCTGCTGCGCCATCGAAATGATTGCGAGTGTGTCTTCGCGATACGACCTGGATCGATTCGGCGCCGGTGTCTTTCGGGCCTCGCCACGGCAGTCCGATCTCATGATCATCGCCGGCACTGTGACGCGCAAGATGGCACCGGTAATTCGCCGCATCTACGACCAGATGCCGGAACCTCGGTACGTCATTTCTATGGGTTCCTGCGCCACCTCAGGCAACCACTACAATAGTTACGCGGTGGTCCAAGGCGTCGACCAGATTATTCCGGTTGATGTCTATGTGCCGGGCTGCCCGCCCCGTCCGGAAGCGTTGATGGATGGACTGCTGAAATTACAGGAAAAGATTCAGCGGGAAAAAGTCTTCGTGAAATGAACCGTGAGTCGTGCCCATCTCGCGAACAAGAACTATGCAAGCCCTGCTCGACAGTCTGAAGACGAAATTCCCGGACGCGATCCTCGCGACCCACATCGACGCGGCACGTGCCGAGACATCTGTCTCCGTCGCCGCCGCGCGACTGCTGGAAATTGCGCACTATTTGCACGATGCGCCGGAGGCAGCCTTTGACCACCTCACCGATATTTGCTCGGTCGATTATCCCGAGGATCAGCTGCGGTTCGAAGTCGTCTACCACTTGCACTCGCTCCCCCTTCGGCAACGCCTTCGCCTCAAGGCGCGCATCACGGAGGACGACCCGACGATTGCGTCGGTCACGGGCATCTGGAAGGGAGCCGAGTTCCTGGAGCGCGAAGTGTACGACATGATGGGCATTCACTTTTCCGGCCATCCCGATCTCCGGCGCATTTTGATGCCGGAGGATTATGCCGAGGGATACCCGTTGAGAAAAGACTTTCCGACCGAAGGGCGTGGCTGGCGCAGCGAATTCGACTTCATCCCGAGGATGGACGAGCCCCCGCTCGACGTCACTGAGAGCGAAATCCCCGAGGGACAGAAAAACGCCTTTCGCGCCCAGCCCGGCGTGCCAAGTTCCCGGCGGAAAGAGGAATTGCTGCTGAACATGGGGCCGCAGCATCCAAGCACCCACGGCGTGTTGCGAGTCGTGCTTGAATTGGACGGCGAACGGATTGTGAAAGCCACACCGGACCTCGGCTACCTGCATCGAGGCGTCGAAAAATTGTCCGAGGGTCTGACCTACATGCAGATCATCCCGCACACGGACCGGCTCGACTATGTCTGTGCCATGGCCAACAACTATGCGTATGTGCGGGCCGTGGAAAAACTCCTCGAGATCACGGTGCCGGTCCGAGCTGAATACATCCGGACCATCGTGGCCGAGATGCAACGTATCATCGGGCACCTCTTTTGGCTCGGCACGCAGGCGCTCGATATCGGCGCCATGACCGTGTTCTTCTGGACTTTCCGGGAGCGCGAAATACTGCTGGACATGTTCGAGAAGCTCTGCGGCGCCCGTCTGACCCTGAACTACTATCGCATCGGCGGTGTCGACAGCGATTTCACCCCCGAGCTGGTCCAACGGACGAAAGCGTTCCTCGATACCTTTCCCGAGAAGGTCAAGGAATACGATTCTCTTATCGCGTCGAATCGCATCTGGCTCGGCCGCACGAAAAACGTGGCCGTGCTCTCGGCCGAGGACGCGATCAACTTCGGCTGCACCGGCCCGGTATTGCGAGGGTCGGGCGTCGCCTACGATATCCGCAAGGTCGAGCCCTATGGTGTGTATGACAAAGTCGATTGGGAAGTACCGATCGGCAAGAACGGCGACACCTACGACCGGTACTGGATCCGCATGGAAGAAATGCGGCAGAGCGCCAGGATCATCGCACAATGTCTCGATCAGCTGCCGGCGGGGCCGATCATGGCCGAAGCGCCGCAATATATCCCGCCGCCCAAGGAGCTGGTCATGCGGGACATGGAAAGCTTGATCCATCATTTCATCATTTATACCCAGGGCATCAAGCCACCGAAGGCCGAGACCTACTGTGCGACAGAAGCCCCAAAAGGCGAATTGGGATTTTTCATCGTCAGCGACGGCAGCCCCCGTCCCTACCGACTGAAGATTCGCGCTCCTTCATTCGTACACATGGGCGCCTTTGACCATATGGCGCGAGGCTACTTGATTTCCGACATCATCACGATCTTCGGGACCTACGATATCGTGATGGGAGAATGTGATAGATGACCATGACTTGAGAGGCCTCCCTGCTCGCCGACCGCGCACGCTCAGAAGGTGCTCGGTCGATGCGCGCAATAGAGGCTCCCTCAAGCCACGGTCACAGAGAGAGTGTGATGTTAAAAGAAAAATATCAGAGAGAAATTGACGAGATCCTGAGCCGGTACCCGGTGAAGCGCTCGGCGTTGATTCCATTGCTGTACCTGGCGCAACAGGACGAGGGCTTCGTGTCCGAGACGGCGATGAAGGAGATCGCGGGGCTCTTGCGTCTGACCCCACCCCAAGTCTATGAGACGGCCACGTTCTATACGATGCTCAATCTCAAGCGCGTGGGGAAATTTCATCTTCAAGTTTGCAAGTCCCTGATGTGCGCGCTGGTCGGGTCGGATACGGTCATCGGGTGGGTCAAGACGAAACTCGGAATCGGACCGGGTGAGACGACGGCCGACGGACTCTTTACCCTCAGCGCGGTCGAATGCCTCGCCGCCTGTGGCACCGCGCCGATGATGCAGGTCAACGAGGACTATTACGAACGGCTCACAGAAGAAAAATTCGACCGAATCCTGGCCGATCTCAAAAAAGACGGGACCTGTTCGCTCAAGACCGGCCCGTTTATGTGGCCGGAGGCGGCGAGCGTGAGGGGCTGAACGGTCGGGCTTCTAGGGTTTCGCCTCACGTTTCACGGGAAGAACAACGATGCCGAAGCATGAATTGATCTTGCTGAAGAACATGTTGCAGCCGGGCTATACCGGCAGCCTTCAAGACTACGAGCGAACGGGTGGCTACCAGGCGCTCCGCAAGGTCGTGGGGAAAGTGCCGCCGACCGAGGTCACAGCCACGGTGATGAAATCAGGTCTGCGGGGACGAGGCGGCGCGGGCTTCCCGACCGGCGTGAAATGGGGGTTCCTCCCCAAAGACTACCAGGGCCCGCGCTATCTCTGTTGCAACGCGGATGAGAGCGAACCAGGCACGTTCAAGGATCGCCAGCTCATCGAGCGCGACCCTCACCAAATGCTGGAAGGCATCGTGCTCGCCTGCTACGCAATCGGGGCAGAATCCGCCTACATTTATATACGAGGCGAATTCGTCCTTGGGGCCAGGATCTTGGAGCAGGCGATCGCCGAGGCGCGGACCGCCGGCTATATTGGCAAAGACATCCTGGGCACAGGAATCATCGCCAATGTGTGGGTGCACCGAGGTGCCGGCGCCTATATCTGCGGAGAGGAAACGGCGTTACTGGAATCGCTCGAAGGGAAGCGCGGACTGCCGCGCGTCAAGCCGCCCTTCCCTGCGACGCACGGTCTCTACAACAAGCCGACCGTGGTGAACAACGTCGAGACCCTTGCAAACCTTCCTCACATCATCAGCCGCGGCCCCGAATGGTTCGCGTCGATCGGCTCCCCGCCGAAGAGCACCGGCACCAGGATCTTCTGCGTCAGCGGCCATGTGAAACGGCCGGGGAACTACGAAGTGCCGATGGGGATCACCTTCCGCGAATTGATCTACGAGCACGCCGGAGGCATGCGCTCCGACAAACCGCTCAAGGCCTTCATCCCGGGTGGGGCGTCAGCGCCATTCCTCACGCCGGACCATCTCGACGTCAAACTCGACTTTGAGTCCGTTGCCGCCGCCGGCTCCATGCTCGGTTCCGGCGGGGTCACGGTGATGGAAGAGGGCACGGACATGGTGTGGGCCACGCTCCGCCTGATGGAGTTTTTCTATCATGAGTCCTGCGGCAAGTGCAGCCCCTGCCGCGAGGGAAGCGCCTGGCTGGTGCAAACCATGCGCCGAATCGTCGCAAAGCGGGGGCGGATGGAGGACCTTGAAACCTTGGTCGATCTATGCAAGAACATCGCGGGCCGGACGGTCTGCGCGTTCGGCGATGCTGAAGTGGCGCCGATTATGAGCACGCTCAAACATTGGCGGCCTGAGTACGTCACGCTGATTCACGAGGCGCAGGCAGCCGACCTGCTCCACCCGAAACGGATCATGGCACGACCCTAACGATGGCTACGACGACCGACACAGTTCGCTTGACGATCGACGGCATTCCCATCTCAGTGCCGAGAGGCACCCTGGTGATCGAAGCCGCCCGCCGGGTCGGCGTGATGGTTCCACATTTCTGCTACCATCCGAAACTCAAGCCGGATGCGAACTGCCGCATGTGCCTGGTCGAAGTCGAAAAGATGCCGAAGCTCCAGACCTCTTGCAGTACCATAGCGACCGAAGGCATGGCTGTTCGGACCGCCACGACGGTCGTCCATGACGCCCACAAGTCGGTCCTCGAATTCATCCTGGCCAATCACCCGTTGGATTGCCCGGTCTGTGATCAGGGCGGAAAGTGCGACCTCCAAGATTTTTCCCATGAATACACTGCAACCGCCAGTCGATTTGTCGAGACCAAACGCATTTTCCAGAAGGAATTTTTCAGTCCTCTCATCGAAACGCAGATGAACCGTTGCGTGCAGTGCCTTCGGTGTGTCCGCTACTGCGACGAGGTGATGGACGTCAAGGCCCTCGCCCCGGTCGGACGAGGCACGATGACCGAAATCAAGCACTTCGGCGCCCACCCCTTGGACTGCGAATTCTGCGGCGGCTGCGTGCAGATTTGCCCGGTCGGCGCTATCACCAGCCGGCTCTCGATGTACGAATACCGTCCCTGGATGCTCAAACGCGCCGACACGGTCTGCACCTTTTGCGGCGACGGCTGCCAGATCACGGTCCAAACCAAGGACCAGGAGTTGATCGAGGTGAACAGCGCCCAGGGAGCCGGCCGGAACAACGGCGACCTGTGCGCGCGCGGGTTCTTCGGATTTCACGCGACGAGCCATCCCAGCCGGGTGACCCGACCGTTGATCAGACGGAACGGCGCACTGGTCGAGGCCACGTGGGAGGAGGCCTTGGAATTTGTGGCCGAACAGACCAACCGGCTCAAGTTGGCGCATGGCCCGCAGGCCTTCGGCGGATTGATTTCCGGCCGCTGTACCAACGAAGAACTCTATCTGTTCCAGAAATTCATGCGCCTGACGATCGGAACCAACAATCTCGATAGCAGCGCGCGATACGGCCATGTCAACGGGACACAGGCCATGCGACTGGTGCAAGGCACGCATCGCTGGACCGTGACGTTCGAGGACATCACGCAGGCGGACGTGCTCCTCCTGATCGGAACCAACATCACCGAAGCCAATCCGATCACCGGCCTCAAGGTCAAAGAAGCCGTCAAGAAACACGAAGCGACATTGTTGACGATCGAAGCGCTCCAGCCGGCGATCGGCACGATCAGCAACATTACCAACCTGTCGCAGCAGCATCTCTGTGTGGCGCCATCCCAGTTCGGCGCAGCCGTCCTCGGCCTGCTGAAGGCTGTGGTTGAGGGAAACCATATCGACGGCACGCTCCGCCAACGGGCGTCAGACTATGTCTCAGCCGTTTCTCAAGCAATCCAGCAACTATCCTGGGACGATCTGGCCCTGAGCACAGGGGTGTCGCGCGAATCGTTCGCCCACATGGCAGCCTCGATAGCCGGAGGACGCCGTGTCGTGGTTCTCGCAGGCCAGACCCTGTTACGCAGCCAAGGTGGTTATGGCATCTGTGTCAATCTCCTGGATCTGCTTCTATTGTCCGGAAAGTTGACCGCACCGGGCTGCGGCTTCGCTCCCTTAGCGGAAGAGAATAACGATCAAGGGGCGGTTGAAATGGGCGCGGTCGCGGAACTGCTGCCTGGCGCGCTCAACCTCACCGATCAGGACGCGCGTGCCCAGATGACTCGTGCCTGGAAAGAGGACCTCCCTCTGGCGCCAGGGGCCACACTTACCGAGATGATCGACCGGGCGCAAGCCGGGATCATCAAGGGCCTCTTCGTCATCGGAGAAAATCCTGTCGGGAGCCTTCCGCCCCAAACCAGAGTCAAAGAGGCACTAGGCAAACTCGATCTCCTGGTCTGCCAGGAACTGTTTCTCACGGAAACGGCTGCGCTCGCTCATGTGGTACTCCCGGCCGCCTCCGCTATGGAGAAAGCCGGGACCTTCACCAATACCGAGGGCCATGTCCAGGTCGTTCGGCCTGCCATCGATCCGGTGGGGGATAGCCGCCCCGACTGGGAAATCCTGTCGGCCCTCTCGGTTTTCCTCGGCGTGCCGTTGGAATACGGCGAAGCCAAGGAAATCCTCAAAGAAATCCGGTCGGTTATTCCCGGTTACGGATCGCTCGGCCCATCGCCGGTCCCTCCCTCAGTGGATCGTACCGCCGTCGACCGATACGTGAACGAGGGATATCGCCACGACCTTGCGACCCGCTATACTCTGCCCGCGCGAGCCGTTCGTCCGGAGGGAACGGTCCAGCTCGGGCTGGTCCAGAGCCTGTTCCATTCAGGGAAGCTGTCGACCCATTCAAAGGGACTGCTGCAGATCGAACCGAGCGGCTTCTTGCAGATGAATCCGGTGGATGCCACCCGATTCGCTCTTGCCGCGGGGGATCGAGTTCGTCTCTCAAACAGCCTGGGCGAATTCACGACCACGGTGAAACTGTTCGATCGTGTGCCGGAAGGATTGGCCTGGCTCCCCGATCACTTCGCGCAGGACGCCCTGAGACTCTTTGACTGTGTCATTGATCCAGACACGAAAGTCCCATCCTGTCGGACGGCGTCCGTGTCTGTGATGAAAACAACGTGAGCAGACGAAAATCAATGCGCTTTTTCACTTGTCATCCGGGAGTGCTGTCGTGACTGAACTAAGCCTGCGACTTGCGGTTTCGCTCGCCCAGATAGCAGCGGTGATGGGCATCGTGATGTTGACGGTCATGATCCTGACCCTGGCCGAGCGGAAGGTGCTCGGCTGGATGCAGGATCGCATGGGCCCGATGGAAGTCGGTCCCTATGGAATCCTCCAGCCGATCGCCGACGGCCTCAAATTGTTCTTCAAGGAGGACATCGTGCCGGCCGGCGCGAACAAGGCCATGTTCACCCTGGCGCCGATCCTGGCCATGGTCCCAGCCATGATCGGATTCGCCGTCATCCCCTTCGGCCCGGACATGACCCTGGACGTCTTCGGGATCACGGTCAAACCGTTCGTCATCAGCGACATCAACATCGGAATCTTGTACATCCTGGCGTTTGCCTCGATCGGCGCCTACGGCATTATCCTGGGAGGCTGGTCATCGAACAGTAAGTACTCACTCCTGGGAGGCTTGCGCTCCGCGGCCCAGGTCATCAGTTACGAATTGAACGTCGGCTTGGCCATCGTCGGCGTGCTGCTGCTGGCAGGCTCTCTGAGCCTCGTGAAGATCACGGAAGCTCAGGCGGGCGGCTTCTGGCATTGGTTCATCTGGGGAGCACGCCCCGACGGATTCTTTCCGATCCATACCCAAATTTTCGCCTTTGTCGTCTTCGTCATTTCTGCTGTGGCCGAGACCAATCGTGTCCCGTTCGACCTGCCGGAAGCAGAAAGCGAATTGGTCGCAGGATTCTTCACAGAGTACAGCGGCATGCGCTTCGCCTTCTTCTTCATCGCGGAATACGCCAATATGGTCCTCGTATCCTGCGTCGCCGCCTCGCTGTTTTTGGGCGGTTGGAACGCCCCCTATCCCGGCACGATCCTCGGGTATGTCGGCCTCGAACAGCTGGCCTGGGTGGAAAGCGTCGCCTGGTTTACGTTTAAGGTCTATCTGTTCCTCTTCCTGTTCTTCTGGTTACGCGCCACGTTGCCCCGACTGCGCTACGATCAGTTAATGCGGTTCGGCTGGAAGGTCATGTTGCCGATCGCGCTGGCCAACATCATCGTGACGGCCATCACCGCGTATTTCTTTCCGAGGGGCTGACGCGGGAATGTAGTTCATTGAGTGTGTTCGGTTCGTCTGGCGAGAAGTCAACTAAACGAACTGACCTACGGAACAAACCAGACAAACATGAATTTCAAGACTTGGATCAAGACCATCACCTTCTACGAACTCCTCGTCGGGATGAAAGCGACGATGTCGCACCTGTTGCATTACCGCCCGATCACCCTGCAGTACCCGCACGAAAAGCGGACGCTGCCGGACAACTATCGCGGGATGCTGGCCTTGTTGCGGTACGACGACGGGACGGAGAAATGTGTCGGCTGCGATCTGTGCGAAGCGGCCTGCCCGTCGCGGGTGATTCGCGTAGTCAGCGCCGAGGTGCCGGGCGAGCCGACGAAGCGCTACTCGAAGGAATATTACATGGACATGACCCGCTGCCTGTTTTGCGGGCTGTGCGTCGATGCCTGTCCGGTGGATGCCCTCGGCATGACGCGCGAATTCGAGTGGGCGGTGTACGACAAGCGACAACTGCACCTCAATAAGGAACAATTGCTCGCCATCGGCGACCGGTCGTTCCCCGTTCGCGAGAAGCAGCTGGAGCTCCAACACCGGAATGTGGCGTTCTTCAACGTCGCGTTCAAACACCTGCCGCAAAAGCCGTCCTAAGAGACCTAATTGATGGAACAGGCGTTCTTTTTTTATTTTGCATTCGTGATCGCCGCCGCATCGGTGCTCGTCGTCGCGTTGCGCAATCCGATCTACAGTGTGCTGGCACTGCTGATCATGTTTTTTCACGTGGCGGGACTCTACGTCACGCTCCACGCGGAATTCCTCGCAGCCGTTCAGATCATCGTCTACGCCGGCGCTATCTTGGTCTTATACCTCTTCGTCGTCATGTTGCTGAACCTGAGACAGGATGACCGCTACCATCGGCAATGGCCCATGGCTGCTGCGGTAGGGCTGACGCTAGTCATCGAGGCCGTCATCCTCACGGCGATGAAGGGCTGGACGACCCCTGTCGTGGCAACCGGCACGGAAACCACCGTCGGGGAAGCCGGAAATACCGAAGCGATCGGTGACGTGCTCTACTCCACCTATCTGTTTCCCTTCGAGGTGGCGTCCTTGATTCTGCTCGTCGCGATGATCGGCGCGATCATCCTGGCCAAGAAAGACCTGGGGGAGCCTGCGGAATCATGACAGTCCCGTTGTCCTACTATCTCGTGCTGAGCGGCGTCGTGTTCCTGACCGGAGTCATCGGAGTCCTCCTTCGTCGGAACATCATCATCATCTTGCTGTCGGTCGAATTGATGTTGAATGCGACGAATATCAACTTCGTCGCCTTTTCGCAGTACTTCCACGATGTGGCAGGGCAGGTCTTCGTCTTCTTTGCCCTCACGGTCGCCGCGGCAGAAGTCGCGGTCGGGTTGGCCATCATCATCGCCTTGTATCGAGCCAAGTCCACGATCAACATCGACGAATTTCAGTTGCTGAAATGGTAGAACGGGCTCGATGACCTACGAATTCATTCCGCTTTTTCCGTTGGCTTCGTTCCTGATTCTCGGGCTCTTCGGACATTGGATCAAGGACAAGGCCCATCTCGTCGCTGTGCCAGCGGTGGTCGTGTCATTCCTGCTCTCGCTCCTGGTCTTCTTCGACGTGGCAGGCGGTCACCAGACGAGCTTCCCTCTCTACACCTGGCTGACCTCAGGCACGCTCGATATTCACATCGGCTTCTCCATCGACCGGCTGACCGCCGTCATGCTGCTTCTCGTCACGATCGTCAGTTCACTCGTCCACATCTATACCATCGGGTATATGCACGGAGATCCGGGCTATGCCCGCTTCTTCAGCTACATCGCCCTCTTCACCTTCTCGATGCTGATGTTGGTGATGGCGGACAACCTGCTTCAACTCTTCATTTTCTGGGAAGCAGTCGGTCTCTGTTCCTACTTGCTCATCGGCCACTGGTATGAACGTCCGGCTGCCTGCGCCGCCGCCACCAAGGCCTTCATCGTCAACCGCGTCGGCGATTTCGGCTTCATGCTCGGCCTCCTGTTGGTTTGGTACAGCTTTGGATCACTCGATTATCACGAAATCTTTGCCCGAGCGCACGAGTCTGCAGGCGACGTCATGAATGTCCTCGGGCCGTTTGGAGGGACCTGGGACGTCTCCGTGCTGACGCTGATCTGCCTCCTATTGTTCACCGGCGCGGTCGGCAAATCGGCCCAAGTGCCGCTCCACGTCTGGCTGCCGGATGCGATGGAAGGCCCGACCCCTATCTCGGCGCTCATTCATGCTGCGACGATGGTGACGGCGGGCGTGTTTCTGGTCGCGCGATTGGCTCCGCTCTATAACCTGTCTCCGACCGCCATGACGGTCGTGGCACTCACCGGAGGAGTGACCATGGTCGTCGGGGCCACCATCGCCTTGACCCAGACCGACATCAAGCGCGATCGTGGCCTATTCGACGGTCAGTCAGCTCGGCTACATGATGATGGCCTGCGGTCTCGGCGCCTATGCCGCCGGCATGTACCATCTCCTGACCCACGGGGCATTCAAAGCCCTCCTGTTTCTCGGGTGCGGGTCCGTCATCATCGCCCTGCATCACGAGCAGGACATGCGGCGCATGGGCGGGTTGAAAGATAAATTGCCGGTCACCTATTGGACGTTCGTGGTGGGCTCGCTCGCGCTGGCTGGATTCCCCCTGACGTCAGGATTCTTTAGCAAGGACGAACTATTGGTCTCCGCCTGGTCGACCGGCCCGCTCGGTCAGATGCTTGACCGTCCTGGGCCTCGTGACGGCCTTGATGACGGCGTTCTACAGCTTCCGACTGGTCTTCGTCACGTTTTGGGGCCCCTCGCATGTCGATCCCCATCATGCAGACCACGTACACGAACCTTCGAAAACCATGACCGTGCCGCTGATGATCCTGGCAGTGCTGAGCATCGTCACAGGCTATCTGGGCATTCCGGAGTTTCTTGGACCGATGTTCGAGACAAGCGCAGGCGCCGCTCACGAAGGAGGAGCCGCTATCGGCATCATGGTGCTGGCCACGAGCATGGGATTGCTCGGGATCGCCGGGGCCTATTATGTCTACGTCCTCAACCCGGCACTGCCGGATCAGTTCGCTCGGCGCTGGCAGTCGTTGTATCAGGGTTCATTGAATAAATGGTATGTCGACGAGGCCTACGATCGAGCCATCGTCCGCCCCAATTTTTCTGCCGCAACCGAACTGTGGAAGCGCGTGGATGTGAAGGTGATCGATGGTGCGGTGAACGGCGTGGCGCGCGCAATCGCCTGGGGAGGGTGGCTCCTGAGGCTCATGCAAAGCGGACAGACGCAACATTATGCGCTCGGCATGGCGCTTGGGATCGTCGTGGTCCTGACCGTCTTTTTGATGTTCTGAGGTCCTATGCACAGCGGCGGATTTCCCTGGCTCTCACTCCTCCTCGTGCTTCCCCTTGCGGGAGCCGTCCCGATGTATTTCGTAACGGAATCGAACGCACGATGGATTGCGCTGGCCGCGACCCTGGCTGATCTGCTCGTCGCCCTCCCGCTCTGGTGGCTCTTTGATCCACAAGCCAGTCAGATGCAGTTCACCGAACATATCGCCTGGATCACGGCCCCTCCCATCTACTACAGCCTGGGTCTCGACGGGATCAGCCTCCCGCTGGTCTTGATGACCGCCGCGATCATGCCCCTCTGTGTCTTAGCATCCTGGAATGCGATCACCACAAGAGTCCAAGGCTTCATGGCCATGCTGCTAGTCATGGAAACGGCCATGCTGGGGGTATTCATCGCGTTGGATTTCGTATTGTTCTATGTGTTCTGGGAGGCCATGCTGATTCCGATGTACCTCCTCATCGGCGTCTGGGGAGGACCGAACCGGCTCTATGCGGCCATCAAGTTCTTCCTGTATACCCTCGCAGGAAGCGTTCTCTTATTGGTCGCCATCCTCGTCCTGTACTTTTACGGAGGGCACACGTTCGATATCCTCGCCCTGAGCCAGGGCACCTACCCTGCTTCGCTGCAAACGTGGCTCTTCCTGGCGTTCTTCGCCGCCTTCGCCGTGAAGGTCCCCATGTTTCCGTTTCACACCTGGCTCCCGGACGCCCACGTCGAGGCCCCGACCGCCGGCAGCGTCATCCTGGCCAGCATCCTCCTGAAAATGGGCACCTATGGATTTCTGCGATTCAGTCTCCCGATGCTCCCTGACGCCAGCCGCTCCTTCACGCCCATGATGGTCACCCTCTCCATCATCGCGATCATCTACGGCGCCTATATGGCGCTGGCCCAGGTCGATCTCAAGAAACTGATCGCCTATTCGAGCGTGAGCCACATGGGGTTCGTCACGCTCGGCCTGTTCGTCTTGAACCAACAGGGCATCGAAGGAGCCGTCCTCCAAATGGTCAACCACGGGATTACGACCGGCGCGCTGTTCCTCTGCGTCGGCATCATCTATGAGCGCACCCACAGCCGGCTGATCGCCGACAATGTCGGATTGGCCTCACCGATGCCGCAGTATGCCACCCTGTTGGTGATTTTCGCCTTGTCCTCGCTCGGCCTCCCCGGCACCAATAGCTTTGTCGGAGAATTCCTCGTGCTCGTCGGCGCATTCCTCTGGAGCAAGATCGCGACTGCCTTTGCATCGTTGGGCATCATTCTCGCCGCCGCGTATCTCCTATGGATGATCCAACGAGTGGTCTTCGGCGTCCCTTCCCCGCACCACCTCCCGAAGCTCAAGGACCTCGACCTACGGGAGCTCGCCACGCTGGTACCGCTGGCCCTGTTGGTATTTTTGATCGGGCTCTTTCCGAATCCGCTCGTGAGTCGGATGCACCAGAGCGTGACCAACACGATTGCCTCCATGTCCCGCGCGAAGGTCGCGCCGACCGCCCATCCCTCCGCCGGAGGGACAGCGCCACTGCTGGCGGACAGCGGAGAGCAGCTGAAGACCCAAGGAACATCGCGATGAGTCTGTACGGCGCTGACCTCTTGGCCCTGCTTCCCGAACTCATTGTCGTCGTCACAGCCTGTCTCGTCATCGCGCTGGACCCCATCACGCCGGCCTCGCGACGGGATCTCCTGGCCTGGCTGAGTTTGAGTGCGCTCGCCCTCTGCATCGGGCTCACCGGCGGGCAGATTAGCGTGCTGAATGTCCGGGTGTCTGCCTTTAGCGACCTGGTGGTGATCGATGCCTATGCCAGATTCTGGAAAATCCTTCTCTATGGCGTGACCGGCCTGACCATTTTCATGTCGCTGCCCTATCTGAAGGCGGAGCGCGTACACCTCGGCGAATACTATGGGTTCATCCTCCTCGCCCTCTCCGGCATGATGGTCATGGTCTCCGGTGTCGACTTGCTCACGATTTACCTCGGCACCGAGCTCATGTCCCTCTCGCTCTACGTCATGACCGGGCTCAACCGTTCTAAGCCTCGTTCGCTGGAGGCCGCAGCCAAATACTTCGTACTCGGCGCCTTCTCCTCGGGGATCCTGTTATACGGCATCTCGTTGCTCTACGGCATGGCCGGCAGCACCAAGCTGGCGTCGATCTCGAGCGCCATCGGGACTCGCGGGGCGGATGATCCCCTCTTGCTGATCGCGACGATTCTCGTGGCAGTCGGGTTCGGCTTTAAGCTCGCCGCGGTTCCGTTCCATATGTGGACGCCCGACGTCTATCAGGGCGCCCCGACCTCCGTCACGGCCTTCATGGCGGTGGCCGGCAAAGCTGCCAGCTTTGCCGCATTCATGCGTGTCTTCGTCGAAGGGCTCGGCGGGCTCAAGGCAGATTGGTCGCTCCTGTTCCTGCTCATCTCCCTTGCCACCCTGGTGCTCGGCAATGTCGTCGCCATCGTGCAGACCAACATCAAACGGATGCTGGCCTACTCCAGTATCGCGCACGCCGGCTATGCGTTGATCGGTTTTGTGGCGGCAGGCCGTGCGGTCGGCGCGTCCGGGGGAACGCCAGGCCTCGCGAGCGTCATGATTTATCTCGCCCTCTATTCGTTCATGACGCTCGGCGCCTTCGCCGTCATCGGCATGCTCAGGAAAGGCGGAATCGAGGGAGAAGAGATCGACGATTTTACGGGACTCGCAAAGCGCCAGCCGCTCGCGGCCTTTCTCATGCTGGTCTTCATGGTCTCACTCGCGGGCATTCCGCCGACCGCAGGCTTCATCGGAAAATTCTATGTGTTCATGGCAGCGGTCGAAGCAGGAATGGCCTGGCTCGCTGCCATCGCCCTGATCTTTGCCGCAGTGTCGGCTTACTACTACATGCGGGTGGTGATGGTGATGTACATGCGCGATCCGAATCCCTCTCCCGTCGCGCCGCCACGCCTCGTAACCTCGCCGGCCTTATCCTTCGTGTTGGCCTGTGCCGTCGCCGGCGTGATTCTGTTCGGCCTCTTCCCCAGCCCTCTTGTCAGCTTCGCGCTCCAATCCGTCCTGATACTCAAGTAATCCTCTCACCGGACGAGACCCTGAAGAGGTGCACGATAGCTCGACTCGTGCTACGCTTGTTTCAAGCCCTTCACCCGTCGCGCCTTATGCAGCCTCTTCGTTTTCTCAGAGACCTCATACGATCATTTCTACGCCATGGGTGCGCCAGCCTGGCGGCCTCTCTTGCATTTTTCTCCTTGCTCTCCCTCTTCCCCCTGGTCTTCCTCTTGCTCTACGGCCTGAGTTTCGTGGTGAGTCAGGGCGTGATCGGGGAACAGGTCCTCCTCAGTTTTCTTAAGGGCTTCCTCCCCTCGCTGGGAGAGCATGTCGCAAATGAATTGCACCGGGTGAGCGCCCTAGAAACCGTCCGATGGGCCGTGTTTCTGGCCTTCGCCTGGTTCGGCACGTTGGTGTTCTACGAACTCGACTATACGTTGAACGTCGTATTTGAGAGTACCTGGCGCCGCCATCCCCTCATCTCAACCGGCATCGCGGTCGCCTCGCTCGCTGTGACGGGATTCGTGCTGCTTCTCTCCTACGTCGCGACACAAACTGTCAATTTCTTAACGGGATACGCGCCAAGACTCTGGGGGCTCGATCTTCTGGCCCTCGCAGCCCATGATCTGTTTCTCACCTATACGCTCCCATTCGCGCTGGCCTTCCTCACAGTCACGGGGTTGTATCGACTGGTTCCACGACGTCGGCCGCAATGGCGTGAGGCGATGATCGGGGCGCTTACGTTTAGTCTGCTTTGGGTCGCGGCCAAACTTTTGTTCGTGACCTATAGCACCTACGCAACTGTGTACGCACACCTCTACGGATCCCTCTTGGAAGTCATTCTGCTGCTCTTATGGGTCTATTACTCCGCGGCCCTCTTGCTGATCGGCGCCGAGGTCGCTCACCTCCTCCAGCAACACGCGCAGGTTCTGTCAGCCGCAGTCACGAAATCCTCTCAGCCAGACGCGGCCTTGCCGAATAATCCGCCGGCATAAGAAGACCGGTCAGTCGGGTCGATCTCGTCTGTCTCGTTTATTTGGTAGAACCAGACAAACCAGATAGAGCAACCAGATGGACCAAATCAGACTGTCGGCTTCTGGGCTTTTGCTGGCGGGGAAATCCATTCGTAGCTAGAATGGCAACCGGTACTATTCTAAGGGAACCACCTCATGACCGAAGACTTCGGCAAAGACATGCTCATGCTCGGGGGAACGCTGACGGGCTTTGTCGCGGCCATGTTGACCGTGATGGAGAAGCTGCTGGATATCCGAGGCCGGTTGATCGCGAAGAAGGAACAGAAATCACCTTCCCCAACCGAACGCACCGTCGCCGGCGCCTCTTCCCCGATCGATTTCTTTTCGTATAAACCCTTCCGCGGTGCCTCCTATCTCCTCTTGTACGAAACCGGCGTGATTGTCGCAGCCGGCCTGCTCCTCAACTATGTCGGGCTCACGTTGAGCCGCCATCTGGACAGCATCCTGTTCCTCGACATGACGGGAACGGCGCTGGTCGCTTTCCTCTTGGGCCCCTGGTGGGGAGCCATCGCCGCGCTTCTCTCGAACTCCGTCGTGAACTGGCTGTTGTACCCAGAAACCGGAGCGGATGTGATGATTTTCCCCTGGTCGCTGGTGAACATAACCGGCGCGTTTTATTGGGGGTGGATGGCTAGACAAACAGGCTTTCAAAAGTATCTCCGCACGGGACGCACTTCCGCCCTGTCCCATGCCTGGTTCCTCTATATCTTCGGGGTCGGCGGCGCGATCGTCATGAGCCTGCCGGGAACCTTTATCCAGGCGGCGCTGCATGAGCAAACGACCTTCGCCTTGAACCCGGATGTCGCCGAGTCAGTGAGCCTGCGCGTACTCCAATGGGAGCAAACCGCGCACCTCTACCTCGAATCTCTCGTGGGGTTCACCTGGGGTGAAAGTCTGAGTTGGTGGATCGTAAACTGGTTCCAGAACTGGATCCGTTATATTCCTGACAAAACCATGAGCGCGGCCATCGCGCTCGTGGTCCTCAAGTACGGCTACCCGCTATTTGAACGGGAACTGATTCATGGAGGATCGGAGGGTAAACGTCCGAACGATGAGCGCATCCTGCCGCTGGTGTTGGGATTGCTCTATGCCCCCTCCTTCGCCGCCTTGATCAGCAGCGAGACCTACGGAGGAGCAGCCTATTGGCCTCTGTGGGCACTGCCTTGGCTCTTGATTCTGGCTGGCTACTTCCATTTGCGCTATTGGGGCGCGGGGGAGACGGCTCTGCGGGCAGCCCGACTTCAACGAGCCGAGCGCTATGCCCGCGCACTGAAACTGATCGGGCGGGAACCTTCCCATGAGTTCTGCAAGAAGTTGACCTTCATGACGCTGATCGTAAGCCTGCTGTTTGCTCTCTGTCTCCCTATCCTCTTAACAGACTTTTACCGCGCCACCTTCAAGTTCTTCTGCGTCGTCTACGGATTCCTGCTCGTGGTCCACCTTTTGCGTATTTCTATCGCGCAGAACATTTCCATCGCGCGCGCGAACGATTAATCGTGCCCCCTCGCCGACTCACATTTCATGCTGATGCAACTGTATGAAATGTGCGATGGCCGATCGGGTGATGAGCCCCACGATCACTTCATTCTCCATCACCACGAGACGATCCCACCCGCCCTGGACCATGCGTTCCATCGCCTGCATGATGGACCAGTCCGGAGGGATACAGAAAGCCTGCGAAGCCGGGCGCATGATCTCGCGCACGCGACGCCACGGCCAGAGTGCTGTGGGAAGGGCTTGGATGTCTCGCACTGTGACCACCCCGAGAACCTGCCCCTCCTCACATACGGGAAATCCACCAAATCCATGCGCGACAAAGTACTGATCGACCGCGTCCTGGATGCTCATATCCGGTTGCAGGGTCACGACGCGGTGGACCATGACCTGGCGAACCGTTACCGACGCCAACGACGTCCGCATCGCAGCTTGCCGTCTGCTTGCCAGGGCAGCCGAAAAGAGGAATGCGCCGATAAAGATGAGCCAGCCCCCGTTCGTCGCGATGGATTGTCCCAGGGCACCGGACCAGGCCCCCACCATCAAGATCGCGCCGATCAACCCAAGAGCCACACCGAAACCTATTCCCAGGAGCGCGGCCTGACCGGTCGCTCGATTGAAATCCTTGTTCCAGGCCCAGAGTCCGGCCCGTAAAACACGTCCCCCATCTAACGGGAACCCCGGGATCAGATTAAATAGTCCGAGCTGCACATTCACCATGCCGAGCAGTCCTCCCAGGACGACGAGTCCCTGAAACCCTGATCGCGCGAACAATGAGTCCAGGGCCATGGCTCCGCCGAGACAACCGGCCCCCAGGATCAAACTCACAATCGGTCCTGCTATTGCGATCAAGAACTCGGCCCGCGGACTGGGTGGCTCCTTCCCCATGTGCGCCATCCCCCCAAAAATGAACAAGGTAATCTGCTTGATAGGGATCTGGTAGCGCAGCGCCACATAGGAATGTCCCAATTCATGGAGCAGGACGGAGAGGAACAACAAGAGGGCGGCGACCCCGCCCATGCCCCAATAACGTGGAGCCGACAGACCAGGCAACGTCTCCGGCAAATAGCCCGTCGCCAAGGACCAGGTCACAAAGAAGAACACCACAAACCAGGAGGCATGCACGTGAATCGGGATGCCAAGCGCACGGCCGATTCTCCAATTGGGCAAAGACATGCATCCACCGTAACAGTGTGGGAATTCGAGCGTCAACTCGGCTTCGCTTCCGGGATCGGGTATACTCTTCACCATGCGACCGCGCTACTCGCCACGGATTCTCGGCCTCGTCCTTACGATGCTGCTTGCCCCGGCAATGCCTCCCTTCGCGCAGGCCCAGGTGATCAAGTCAGGCCCTCCCTCCTGTCCCGGAGTGGCACTGACGTTTGATCTCTGCCCGGTGCGTAAAGGAGCGGGCTACGATCAGGCACTAATCGACTATTTGATTGAGCAGAAGATCCCCGCCACCTTCTTCATGTCCGGAAAATGGATGGCGAAGCACGATCAGCAAGTCAGGGCCCTCCTGCAGATCCCATTCTTTGAAGTCGGCACCCATGGGGAGGTCCACTCCCATCTGCCGCTCCATTCAGCGGAGGAGCAGAAACAGGAAATCCTCGGACCGGTTCGTCTACTCAAAACCAAATACGATCATGACGCGACGTTGTTTCGTCCTCCCTATGGGGAGTTCAACGACGACACCGTTAACGTCGCTCGCGCTCTCGGCCTCCAGTTCATTCTGTGGAATGTTGTGTCCGGCGATCCAGACCCGACACTTACCGCAATCCAGATCGAAGACCGACTGAAGCGCTTTGTCCGGAAGGGTAGTGTCATCGTGATGCACGCCAACGGGAAGGGCAGACATACGCACGAGGTGGTACAAGACCTCCATGAACATCTCTTGCCAGAGCGAGGCCTCGCCCCGATGACCATGAACGATCTCTTAATCTGTAGCCGGGCAGCTCCATGACCGATCCGATCGTGCGGCCCATGACAGCGGAGGATCGGGCAGCCGTCATTGAATTGCTCGCCGACTCCGACCCGTGGAAACGGCTGGGCTACCAAGCCAATGACTGGGACATCTATTTCACACCGCTCCCGCAGGGACGTGACAGCTACGTCGTGGACCAGAACGGCAGAGTCGCCGGCATCGCGGTCGTTCGTCAGAAATTCCTGCTCGGCGACTATTTAGAACTGCTGGCAGTGGCAGACTGGGCGAGGGGCAAGGGGCTAGGGGGACGGTTGCTCGTCCACGTCGAAGCAGCTGTCTTTGCGAGGACGAAGAACCTGTTCGCCTGCGTATCGGATTTCAACGACCGAGCCAGGCATTTCTACAAGCAGCAGGGCTACAAGGAAATCGGTCCCATGCCGAATTTTCTGATCCCAGGCAAAGCCGAGATCCTGCTGCGCAAGACCAGTGGCCCGGCGAGGGAGAGAGAAACATAGCTGTCGGCCTCCAGAGATCCCATGCTGATTGCTGAACGCTGACTGCTTATAATGGGCACCATGAAGGTCAAGAAGCTCCTCCACACCCGCATGCGCGTCAGCGATATGGACCAGACGATCAACTTCTACACCAACGTCCTCGGGTTGGAGGTCCTGGAGCGAAAGGTCTCGCCGCGCGGCTCGCACCTAGCTTTCCTCAAAGTGCCCAACAGCGATGAGCTGATCGAACTCTGCAGCTTCCCGCCAAGTGGTCCTGTGACAGTGCAAGAAGACCTCGTTCATCTGGCCTTCCAAGTCGAGAACCTTGACG
This sequence comes from uncultured Nitrospiraceae bacterium, assembly GCA_963720035.1. Lineage (GTDB taxonomy): Bacteria > Nitrospirota > Nitrospiria > Nitrospirales > Nitrospiraceae > Palsa-1315. The sequence continues at coordinate 244,487 of CAVREB010000013.1, forward strand.
ACACCATTCAACAACTCGGCGCCAAACAAATTCGAATCACGGACGGGCCAACATCAACCTCTTCCGGCAGCCGCTTCATTTTCATCGACGCCCCGGACGGGTATGAAGTCGAACTCATCGAACGCCCGCCTGGCGTCAAGATCGTCTAAATCCCTCTTCACCTCCCTCTTTCCATCCCTCTTTCCCTCCCCACACCGTTCATGCTAGGTATCACTCCCTGTTTTCCTCTCTACTCAAGGAGCTGTGCATGAAGAACGGATTCTTCCGCGGGCATGGGCTGGGCAATGACTATGTGGTGTTGGATCCGAAAGAACTGTCGTTCTCGCTCACCCCATCAAAGATCAAAGCCATCTGTGATCGCAATTGGGGCCTCGGCAGTGATGGAATCCTTGCGCTGGTCCCGTCGAAGAAGGCGGACTTCGGCCTGAGGATCTTCAACCCTGACGGCAGCGAGGCGGAAAAGTCTGGCAACGGCCTGCGCATCTTTGCCCGCTATCTTCACGCCACCGGCAAGACGAAGAAGAAGCACTTTACCGTCGAGACCAAAGGCGGGCTGGTGACGATTGCGCTGCATGTGGACCGGCATGGGGATGCGAGCTCCGTCACCGTCGAAATGGGCCGGGCCACGTTCCAGCCAGCTTCACTCCCCTGTACCCTCACGACCAGCGAACTGATCGAACAGCCCATTGACGCCGCAGGCCAGTCGCTCACCTTCACCGGGGTAAGCGTGGGCAATCCTCACTGTGTCGTCTTCAAACCAGCCGGGCAGTCCTGGTCGCGAGAGGATCTCCTGAAATTGGGGCCGGCATTAGAGAACCATTCCCTGTTCCCGAAGCGAACGAACGTTCAACTCGCTGTGCCGACCGGCCCGAAAGAACTCTTCATCCTGATCTGGGAGCGCGGGGCTGGTGAAACCCAGGCCTCCGGCTCATCCTCCTGCGCCGCCGCGAGCGCGGCTGTCCGGCTCGGGCTGGTGAAGAGCCCTGTCACGGTGAAGATGCCGGGAGGTCAGCTCAACATCGAGGTCGCCGCGGATTTCAGCCTCACCATGAAGGGTCCGGTCGCGGAAGTCGCGCGTGGAAGCCTCAGTCCCTCTTTTGTACGTAGCCTGCGCTGAACGAGCCATCAGCGATCAGCAGACAGCTATCCGCCTCAATCCTCCGACCGAGTTGCCCCCGAGTGCCTCGGGCCTTAGAATGGTGCCATAAAGGCACTCTTCCCTTACTGACCGCTGAAGGCTGACAGCTGATGGCTACTTCTGCCGAATTGCAATCTAAACTCGACCACCTCCCCGACCAGCCTGGCGTCTATCTGTTCAGGGACGAGCAGGGCGAATTGCTCTACATCGGGAAGGCCGCAGTCCTATCCAACCGCGTACGGTCCTATTTTCAAAGAGGGTCCGACCACTCCCCGAAAAATGCCGTCCTGGTCAGCCAGGTCGCAGACCTCGAAACCATCGTCACCCGTTCAGAGCTCGAAGCGCTCATCCTTGAAAGCAATCTGATCAAGCAACATCGGCCCCGTTTCAACGTGGTCTTACGGGACGACAAGCAGTACCCCTACCTTCGACTACCGGTCAAAGAGGACTTCCCCCGCCTCTCCATCGTCCGCCGCGTACAAAAAGACGGCGCGCTCTACTACGGACCCTACACGCCGGCAGGCGCCCTGCGGGAGACGTTGAAAGTCATCAAGAAAGCCTTCCCCTTGGCCACCTGCACGATCGAGATCGACGGCAAGGCGGAGCGAGCCTGTATCGAATTTGAAATCAAACGGTGCATGGCACCCTGCACCGGCAATCAATCGAAGGAGAGCTACCACCACATCGTCGCGCAGGTCCGCCAGTTCCTCGAAGGGCGCGACCATGAATTGCTGGACGACTTGCGCACCCAGATGCAATCGGCGGCGGAGCGTGAGGAATTCGAGGAGGCCGCCCGCTTGCGCGATCGGCTCTTCAACATCGAACGCACGCTCGAGAAACAACGCATCACCCAAACGACGACGACCGACCAAGACGTGATCGGCCTGGCGCGGCAAGGCTCGGCGGTCGATCTTCAGATCCTCTTCGTGCGCGGCGGCCTCTTGATCGGACGCAAGGACTTCTTTTGGCCCGATTCAGCAGACGCCGGCGACGAGGAGCTCGTTCGATCCGCCATTGAACAGTTCTACAACAAAGACGGGC
>CAVREB010000014.1:0-151453 GCA_963720035.1 uncultured Nitrospiraceae bacterium
ACGACGACCTGCCCTTAGGGGGGCGCATACATATATGCGGTCTGACAAAATCAATCTGGCCCGATGATCTTCCCAATGCACCAAGCCAAGCAGCACCATACCTGACGCATGAGGGAGAAATGGAACCTCATGAAAAGGACAGATTCCAACCCCGCCTGTCAGCTGGAATACGACCGACGTGGCCACGGAAGGAGCCTGCTTCGACCACAAACGACAAGTAAATTGCACAGTGCCCTCAAAACGCCGAACTAAGGGAGATGCGACATGAAGCGAACACTCGTGTGCCGGTCAATACGGAACCGTAAAAGGAAGGGATGGCACGGAGTGACGAGCATCCTTGCCGGAGTGACCGGAACTTGCACCCTCCTCAGCCTCGTCATGCTGCTCATTGCGCAAGGCCCTGCTTCCGCTGAGGACACATCGACTCCGGGGCCAGCGCAGGAGACACAACCTCAATTCCAGTCAGAAGCGTCGAAGTCCGAGCCAGGACCAGCAGCCCAATCTAGCGAGGTGACGGAACGGGGAGTGCTGGGTGCTCCAGTTCCTCGCCGAGGTTCCGGCTTGCCGACCGGACCGGCGCCAGACTCCCAGCCCTCAGGCAGTACCGCCATTGGCGATACCCCAAACACTCCCCTTTAAGGTGCTGACTTCGTCTTGTCCCCCTCCAGCCGTGACCGGACTCGGCGCAGGAATCGATGTAGCGAGATTAAAGCCTCATGGCCTGTCCCTGGGTCGGCCTGAGCAGGCAGCGAGTGCAGGACAGCGAGCGCAACATCCGAGAGTCTCTGGAAGGAAAGCGGCTCGCACATGGCGGCGCGAATCTCTCACTGAAAGGCAACAGTCTGGCGCAGTGGGATTTTTCCCTGAAGATGACGAATGTCGGCGCTAACTTGGACTTCGCGGCGCCGCCAGGATTCCGCAGCGCGTCGCCGAACGGATTTACGCTGGAGGCGCCGCTGGGCCGGTCATGGGAGATCGCGCTGCGGGGTCAAATCGAAGGAAGAGCGAAAGTCGAGGCCGGTGGAGATAAACTTTTCTCCTGGAGTCCGTCGTTGTTTCCCTTCGGAATCCGTATCTCAAACATTCAGACCCGCGCGGACGTGAAAGTCGACCCACGCGACCCTGAACGTCCACGACTGGTCAGTACCTTGATTTCATCCCGGATGACGTTGGGAGGCGAAGGGTTCATTCCAGTCTCGATCGATATTGGGCTGCCTCAGCCAGAGTTCGTCGGCGGAAAATTGCGCATGGTCGGGCATTTCAACAATATTCCGGTGTCTCTCTCGCCGCTCGACGCGCGGCTCACTGGGGATGTCATCATGACGTTCGAGCCGATCCGTCTCGACGTCGGCGCGACCCTGAGCCTCAACCCCCAATTTTTTGGCGTGCCGCAGGGTGTTGAAGCGAGTGTCAGCACGCCCAATCAGCAAGTCGGCGGCCAGGTTGATCTGAGCGACAACCTGGGCGACCTTCCTTTGGGAGACATCTTTTTCGCCAGCACACCGTTCCACGCCGCTTTCCAACTCGTCACGGTGACGGTGAAAGGGGAATTGAGCGTCGGATTGGGCTTCTCCTACCTGGGCACCAAATATGACAAGCGCGTCGCGGTTCCCTTCGGATTGTCCTTGCCATTCGTCGTGCCCACCACGGACGAGCTCAGCAAACTGATCGTCGGTCTTCAACCAGGATTGCCGCGCACGCCTCCTCACGGCGACGGTCATCCCAGCGGCGTCACACCTCCGCTCGCGGCTCCGGTCGATTCGCCACTCCCGCGGCTTCTCTCGAACGGGGCATCGTCCCGCATCTTCCGTTCGGCGCGGTGCTGTCTCTCGACTATCCCTGGCTCGACTACCTGAACCCTCCCATCATCGGTCGGCTGCCGGTTCCCATGAAAAGCACTCCTTCTCCAACATTCGGTCAGGATGAAGATTCCGCCATTTGGACGGGACACTATCTTGCGGCTGAGTCCTTCCGTTATGCCGCAATGCCCTCTCCCCAAGCGTTGGACCGGGTGAAGGTCGTCCTCGGCGGGCTCAAGAGGCTCTTCGACGTCACAGACCGATGCGGTGGGACCACCAGTGCGCGTCGGCAACCCCGGTGACATCAACATCAGCGGGTTTGCATTTTTCCCGGTCACCGTCGGTCCCGGGATCCTGGCTCGCACCGCCCGCCGATCCGACCATCCGACCAATTACACGACGGATCCGGGCTTTCCGAGGGAGAAGACCAGGCCCACTTGAGACGCGTCCCTGCCATTACCTGCATCCGGAAGGCGGGTGGCGGGTGCAAGGGCAGCCGACTCGTGTACCGACTTATGGGTCCGTACCTGAAAATATCCGAGCGCAAATGCCCGGTGTGATTCGGCCGGAAGGTCCCATCTGGTATGGCTGGGGGTGCGGTACCAATCATCCGGTCAGTAGAGATCAATTGGTCGGTGTTTTTATGGGCCTGGGCATGGCCTATCAGAACGTGAACGACCCCGAGGTGCAGGCGACCGCCAAGAAGCTCATCGAAGATGCCTTGGACTACCTGCTCCCGAAACAACTGGAATGTCGTGCTTCCGCCGGACGATCGAATCGTTCCGACCTCCTCATTCTTCGGGGATTTCCCGAAACAATTGGCTTTCCTGCGGATCGGCAAGACCGTGAATCTGGCCAAGTATGGCGCGATCTACGATCGGTACGCGGCAGCAGCCGAACTCACGTGGATCACCGTGTGGTTCGGTTCGTTTGACCCTCTGCTCCAATACTACAAGTTCAATCTGTCGCATGCCGCCTTCGCCCCGTTGCTCTTCCTGGAAACAGATCCTTCGATTCGCGCCAGGGCGATGGCGGGCTATAGAGTGCTCTGGGGGCCCATCCGCCACCACAAGAACGCGTATTTCGACTTGCTGCATATCCTCGTGCAAACACCTGCTGAACGGACTGCGATGGCCAACAGTCCCGCGCCCACGAATACCCAGATCAGTCTGGCCGACGAGATCCGCGCGCTGTTGGCTGATTGGCTGGTCCGTTCGAACGATCCCGAAATCAAGGGACCGAACGGCTTACCGCGCGATGACATTGCCGATTGGGAATATCAATCGCGACTTTGGCCGCGCGATGTTCTCCTCTATGCACCGCTCGCTGGCGGTAAACCCCATTGGGTCGCCCAGTACGCGCTCCCTCCGTCGAAGCGGATTGGCAGGGGCATGGATTTCATGTGGCAGCGAGAGCCATTCCAAGCCGCCATGTCCGAATCCCTGCGGAAACCAGGCGCGCTGCCGCCCGACATCACCGAAGTCCTGAACAGCGGCGCCGGCGGCCTTTCTCGACTCAGAGAGGGACCGGCCGTGGACTATCTCTTGGCGTACTACATGGCGGTCTACCTTGGCGTGGTTCCGAAATAAGAACGGATGAATGAAGAATTTACAGGAGCGGGAGATGATTCGCCAAAGTTCTTGCGTGAGAGGGAAAGGGACAGCAAGAACCCTTTTCTGAGGCCGACAGTCTGTTCGTGAACGAGACTAAGGTTCCAGGAACCGCTTCTTAATCGAGTGAGGAAGAGCCCTTGCCGATCAATGCCTGGGATTCTCCCTGAATGCCCCGCCACTGCTGTCTGCCATGGAAGCTTTCAGCTCTGGCAAGTGACACACGTCACAATCGTACAAAATAGGGGATAGCAATTAGGACCACACCGACAACGACTAGAGCGTACACGTTAGCAATGAAATAGGGGAAGACACAGAGGGCGATTCCGACGCAGAGCGGGACAATGGCCTTTTGCTTCTTGCCATAGATAAAGAATCCAACACCGATCGACCCAAAGATTAGTCCCCAGATCAGGACCGCCGTGCTGTCCCACTCAAACATATATTGAGTTCACGCTACTCATAGACGGACAGGCATTTCTCTCATTTGCTTAAGGCCAATGCTTTGGTAATGAGCGCCTGGGCCTCTTCCTGAATCCGCTTGAGATGCTCTTTCCCTCGGAAGCTTTCGGCGTACAGTTTGTACACATCCTCGGTGCCGGAGGGGCGGGCGGCGAACCAACCCTGCCCGGTGACGACTTTCAATCCGCCGATTGATGCGCCGTTGCCAGGGGCTGTCGTCAGTTTTGATACGATTTTGTCGCCGGCCAATTCTGCAGCCTGTACCTGGTCTGGTGAGAGTTTCGACAGGATGGTCTTCTGCGCCGGCGTCGCGGCCGCATCGATCCGCTCGTACACCGGCTCTCCGAGTTCTTTGGTCAGCTCTCGGTACAATTCACCAGGATCACGGCCGGTCTTGGCCATCATTTCCGCTGCCAGAAGATCCATGATGATGCCATCCTTGTCAGTCGTCCAGACCGATCCATCTCGACGAAGGAACGAGGCACCTGCGCTTTCTTCTCCGCCGAAACCAAGCGAGCCATCAAGCAAGCCGTTCACGAACCACTTAAACCCGACCGGCACTTCGACGAGCTTACGGCCAAGCTTGGCCGCTACACGATCAATCAGGCTGCTGCTCACGAGCGTCTTACCGATTGCGGCATCGAGCTTCCACCCTGGACGGTTAGCAAAGAGATATGAGATTGAGACTGCCAGGTAATGGTTTGGGTTCAGCAAGCCGGCTGAGCGGGTGACGATGCCATGGCGATCGTTGTCTGCATCGTTGCCGAAGGCGACATCGAACCGATCTTTCAGTGCGATGAGATTCGCCATGGCATAGGGCGAGGAACAGTCCATGCGAATCTTGCCGTCCCAATCGAGCGGCATGAAACGGAACGTCGGATCGACGGCGGGATTCACTATCTCAATATTCAAGCCATACCGCTCTGCCAGCGGCTGCCAGTAGGCGACACCGGACCCGCCGAGCGGATCGATGCCAAGATTCAACCGGACTGATTGAATCGCGTCCATGTCGATGATCTGCGCGAGATCACCGATGTAGGTGCCAAGGTAATTATGAGGCTTGGTCGTCGCGGCTCGTCTGGCACGGGCATAGGGGAGGCGCGCGACGCCATGCAGATCGACTTTCATCAGGGCGTTGGCCCGGTCCTCGATCCACTTCGTTACCACTGTGTCAGCCGGACCACCATGCGGTGGGTTGTACTTGATGCCGCCGTCCTCCGGTGGATTGTGCGAGGGGGTGATGACGATGCCGTCGGCCAAGCCGGACGTCCGGCCTCGGTTGTAGGTGAGGATGGCGTGGGAGATGACCGGGGTCGGGGTATAGCCACCATCCTGGTCCACCATGACCTCGACGCCATTGGCCGCCAGGACCTCTAAGACGCTGGCAAAGGCCGGCTCCGACAGAGCATGCGTATCCATGCCCAGGTAGAGCGGGCCGGTAAGTGTTCTGCATCTTGCGGTATTCGTAAATCGCCTGTGCAACAGCGATTATGTGAACTTCGTTAAAGCTTCGCTTGAAGGATGTGCCTCGATGTCCCGATGTCCCAAAGCTGACGCGCTGCTCGCGGAGATTCGCATCTGGCTTTTCCGTATAGTAGGCCGTAATCAGACGTGGGATATTGACCAGCATCGACGCTGGTGCCGGCTGACCTGCGAGAGAGTGGACGGACATGGGCGGTATGTAGCCCCAAGTGACCACCCTGTCAACTGCGTCGACTGACGGGGAAATATGGATAGTCGGCTTGTTGTCGGTCGACGGAGGGATGTCTCTTCGCGAAGGGGAGACAGGCTTTGATGGAAGAGAGGGGAATGTCCAGGAGATCAGTTCAGGTACCAACGAACGATTCGTGAAGGTGAGTGCAGATTCCTCGAGATCGAAGGGACCTCTTCAAGCTCTGCTTCAGATCCAGCAAAGATTGGACGGCCCCGGACATCGCGACGATTTAATGATGGGGAACCTCCTGGGGTAGTCCCTTTCCCAATCTCTGACTTACTAACTTGTTGGCCTCCTCGATCTGCGCAAGTGTCATTTTCTCGCTCAGATAATCTCGCGCAGGTGGAGCATTCTCATTGCCCTGTGCAACAGATAGACTCATCCAGTAATAGGCCAGTACAAGATTGGGCTCAACCCCTTGACCGTTCATATACATGAGCCCGAGATTGTACTGGGCTCGTGGTTCTCCTTGCTCGGCCGCACGCGTATACCACCGCAGCGCCTCAGCATCACTCTGCGCCACACCCAAACCTTTGTCGTAGAGAACGGCCAGATTATATTGCGCTCGGGGGTCACCGAGGTTGGCTAACCCCTCTAGCTCCTTGGCCGTCTTGGCGTAATCGTCACGGAGGTAGGCCCTGTCTGCGCGCCGATCTTGGCATGCGGCGAGTAGCAGCAGCTAGCGTGAGTGCCCCACATCGTGAACAGAGCTATATCGCGCTATCATGGTCCTCGAGGTGCAGATCATGAGATCACGTCTCCGCCAGGCTGTGAGTGACATAGGGAGCCATGCTCCCTCGGGGATGAAACCTAATGAGAAAGCGTCCTGATGTCAATCGCGTTTCGCGTGGTCGAGGCGGGCGCTCTGAAGCTGGATACCAATTCACGCCATAGGGTTAGAAAGAATCATCGGAAGCAAACGTGACTCGGTATTCCCACGTGTAGTATCTTGGAGGTACAGGCACGTTATCTAATGCGAGGCGATCTAGGTGATGTAACGTTGGCTCAGCAGAGGGATCAGGTGAATTATTGCTACGGGGGACGAGAGTAAGTCTCGACGACTTGCTTCAGAGTTCATGAGTTTACATAATAGTTCTTATCAGACGTAAGAGATTTTCTCTCTATGTCCCTCGAACTGCTCGGTCGTATCCAGCAAGAGCTATCCATCACTGGTAGCGCTCTCTATGAAACCGTCATTGCAGTTGCCGAACGTGTCAACCGCAAGGTCCAAGTCCTCCGTTTGCACAGCCAGGCGTCGAGTTTATTGAGCCAGATTGAACAGGTTCATAGTGAAGTCGGACGTCAGATTGCCGTGATCTGCGCCAAGCGCCCACCATTCAGCCATGAGTCAACCATTCCATCCGATCACATGGAACGTCTCCTCGGTCAGGCTGTCGACCGCATTCAGCAGCTCAAACGGACGCTGCACAATGTTGATAGTCAGATCCGCGAGCTCAAGCTCGAAACGATCCACCACGAGCTCCTGACCCTGCAACAGGACCTGAGTCTTCGCGCTGCAGCTATCGAGCGGTTCCCTGTCGTCCAGGGCTCACCGGCCATCGGAAAGACGCTCGCTGAGGTGACACTGCCTGGATCCATTCGTCTCGTCACAGTCCTTCGTGGACCATTTCTCGTGCCGCCCGATGGTGATCTTGCGCTTCGCGTCGACGATGTACTGGTCATGATCGGACTGCAAGCGGATCTCGCAGAGGTTGCCTCAGAGTTCACCCAAGCTCGAAGCGCAAAGTCGGCGTAAATCAACTCGACAAGCCCCCAGCCTCCGTGAATCATGAGGGCAAGTAGGCGTCTCGGCTTCCCATGATGTACAATGATTTGAGGGGTACAGGATGATGCGAATGCTACGTATCCTCATCTGCCTTGTATTCTTGGGCGTGGCTCGATATCCATTGGGCCGCCGCCGCTGAGTCCGTCGCGCCAAAATCCAGCGACTCGCCTGGCCTCCGCATGCTGGAGGAGATTCAGACCGTCATCACCGATCTGGCCGAGTTGGCAAAACCCTCCGTGGTCAATCTCATTCCCTTGTCCGGAACAGGACGGGGGCGTGAGTTGCCCCAAGAGCGAGTTCCCAATGCCTCAGGATCAGGGTCCGGTGTCATCATCGACCCTGAAGGACACATCGTCACGAACAGCCATGTCATCGGTGATGCGACGGAAATTGAGGTCCGCTTTTCCGATAAGTCCAAGCTGATTGCGCAGGTCATCGGTAAGGATCTGGATACAGACTTAGCCGTCCTTAAGGTAACCGCCAGCCATCCCCTCCCCAGCGCGAAGTTCGGGGATTCATCGGGCGTACGCGTCGGCCAATGGGTGCTCGCCGTGGGGAATCCTTTCGGGCTCGATCGAACGGTCACGCTCGGCGTAGTCAGCGGGATCGGCCGGGAGAATATTAATCTCTCGCGTTACGAAAATTTCATTCAGACGGACGCGTCGATCAATCCCGGCAACTCGGGCGGCCCGCTCTTCAATCTGCGCGGCGAAATCATCGGCATCAATACTGCCATTATTAACTTCGCCCAGGGGATCGGTTTCGCAATTCCCTCCAACATGGCCAAGCAAGTGATTCAGCAACTGCTGAGTCAGGGACGGGTGACGCGAGGCTGGCTGGGCGTCGGCATCCAACCGCTCACGGTAGAGTTGGCACGCAAGTTCGGCGTCAACGAAGGCGAAGGGGTGCTGGTCAACGAAGTCTTCGAGAAGGATCCGGCTGCAGCAGCCGGGATCAAGCCCGGCGACATTCTGACCCGTATCGACGGCACTGTGATCGACACGCCGAACCGTCTCTCTCGCGTCGTGGCGGGATTGCTCCCGGGCGCCACGGCTAAAGTTGAGATCGTCCGCGATCAGCAGCGCCTGGTGCTGGACGTCGCCCTCATCGAACGTCGAGACCACGCCGTGACCACCTCGCTTCCGCAGGCACGCACTGACGTCAAATTGGGCCTCGATGTGCAAGACCTGACGCCGGGCCTCGCTGATAAATTCAAGCTGCGGGAAAGCCGGGGTGTGCTCATCAGCAAGGTGGAGCCAGGCAGCCTCGCCCAGGCGGAAGGGCTCCACGAGGGTGATCTCATCAAGGAAGTGAACCGAGTTGATGTGGGATCGGTCGGAGAATTCAGCAGCGCGGTCTCCAAGGTTCGACGCGGTGAAACCGTCCTGCTCCGAGTGCTGCGAGAAAGCCGCGCCTTCTACGTGGTGCTGAAATCGACCGACCCCTGATCGATCAATGCGCCGCCGCGTGAGTCTCCACCTTGTGAGCCTCAATAATTCGACCCGCAAGCTCGCGCGGCACTTCGTCGTACCGCGCGAATTCCATCGCATAACTGCCACGTCCCGCCGTTAACGAGTTCAGCGTCGTGGCGTATGTGAGCAGCTCCGCCATTGGGACAAGGGCCGTGATCTGCTCCGTCTGGTCTTTCGCCTCCACGTGAAGAATCCGCCCTCTGCGCCCATTTAAGTCCCCGATCACGCCTCCTATATGATCTGCCGGCGCCTCGACCTCCACCGTCATGATTGGCTCTAACAAGACGGGATGGGCCACCTCCAAAGCCTTCTTGAACCCCATCGACGCAGCGATCTTAAACGCCATCTCGGATGAATCGACCGAATGGTACGACCCATCGTACACGGCCACCCGGCAATCGACGACAGGAAACCCCGCGAGGCTTCCGTGCTGCAAGGCTTCGACCACACCCTTCTCTACTGCCGGAATAAAATTGCGTGGAATAACTCCGCCTACGACCTTGTTGTCAAACTTGAACCCCTCCCCGCGCGGCAGAGGCGCGAGCTCCAGCCAGCAATCGCCGTACTGGCCATGCCCTCCGGTCTGCTTCTTATATTTTCCCTGCGCTTGTGCCGTGATGCGAATGGTTTCGCGGTACGGAATTTTCGGCATATGGACGGTCACCTCCGCACCATATTTTCGGCGCAACTTTTCGAGCGCAAGATCGATGTGCAATTGGCCCATCCCGCTTAAGACCATTTCCTTGGTGTCGGCATGTCGCGAAAACTCAAGCGTCGGGTCTTCTTCAATCAACTTATGCAGCCCGAGGCTCACTTTTTCGATATCGGCGTTGGACTTCGGCTCGATCGCAAAGGACAGCACGGGCCGCGGAAGCACCGTCCTTGGATAACAAATGAGCGCATGTTCGTCACAGAGAGTGTCGCCGGTTTGTGTATCTTTGAGTTTCCCAATCGCCACGATCTCCCCTGCTCCGGCCAAAGGCACCACCGTGTGTTTCTTCCCCAGAACCGTGTACAGATGTCCGCTTTTCTCCTTGCTGCTCCGAGAACTATTGAATACTGTCGAGTCTGCGTAAAGGACCCCCGACAAGACCCGCATGTAGGACAGTCGTCCCAGAAACGGGTCTACCAGCGTCTTGAAGACAATTCCTGAAAAGGGTTCTTCTTGAATGGCACGGCGACTCACCGCTTCGCCTGTATTTGGATGCAGACCTCCCAGCAGAACTCTCGAAGCCTGCTCCATAGGGGACGGCAGAAAATCGACAATCGCATTGAGGAGAGGAACGATCCCGATATTCTTGATGGCGGAGCCGCTGTAGAGCGGGACAATGGTGCCGGCCTGGACACCAAGGCGTAGTCCGTTGATCAGGTCCTCCTGCGTCAACTCCCCCGCGGCGAGATACTGTTCTAATAAACGATCATCACGCTCGGCCGCCGCCTCCTGAATGCGCTTCCGAGCATCCCCCACCACCGTCGTCGCGTTCTCAGGTATCGGCAGGTGCTGAGGCGTGGGGATGTCCGTGCGCGAAGTGATAACGCTCTGCTGAAGGAGATCCAGCACCCCCTCAAGTTGGACGCCACTGCCCCAGGGCAATGACATCGGCACTGGCATGATCCCAAGATCGCGTTGACATGTCTCCACGACCAGGTCGGGGGAAGCACCGTCTTTATCCAATTCGTTGAGGAACAGAAGACAGGGTAAGCCGAGTGTTTTGACGCGAGACCAGAGTCTGATGAGATCGCTCCGGATCCCCGACGAGGCACCTACCACGAGGATCACGGCGTCCACCGCTCGCAAGGCCATGACCGTCTCCCCGAGCAAATTCAACGCGCCGGGGGGATCGACGAGATTGATGGTGGTGTGGTTCCAGGAACAACGGAGAAGACTGGTACTCACAGAACTGCGCCGGTGCAATTCTTCAGGCTCGAAGTCCGAGACGGTCGTGCCTTGTGCGATTGACCCGAGGCGGGGAACAGCGCCGGAGGCAAAGAGGATAGCCTCGGCCAGCGAGGTCTTTCCGACACCGGCACTGGAGATCATGGCGACATTTCTGAGTGACTCCCTGGGTATCTCGCTCATGGGGCCCTCCTCAAGATAGCCGGAAGACGGTCATATCTTCCGGAAATGAAATGGCCTGCTTACATCGCTGCGACTCCCCCTTCGCTCAAGCGTCGGCAGCATGGTTAGTCAGCCAACCTTGATCGGCAAAACTGACATAGCGTCCATCGCCGACGACGAGATGGTCAAGGACCCGAATGCCCAGCACTTCCCCTGCCGATACCAATCGCGCCGTCAGGACACGATCCTCCTGGCTCGGCGTAGGATCACCACTGGGATGGTTGTGCAGGAAGATCACTGCCGCCGCGGATTCCTTTACCGCGAGCGTAAAGACTTCGCGTGGGTGGACAATGCTGAGGGTCAAACTGCCTTCCGATACCGTCGCGTCACGCATGATGGCATGTTTGGCATCCAGTAAAATGACTTTGAAGATTTCATGACGCAGGTCACGCAAGGTCGGATGGTAGTGAGTGAAGAGGTCACGACTGGATGTGATTTTGGTTCCTTTTGTCAGCGGACCAGCAATGGCACGCTTCCCCAATTCAAGGGCCGCCTTCAGTTGGGCTGCTTTAGCCTGTCCCACGCCCGGGACAGCACAGAGCTCTTCGATTCCACACTGCGCAAGTCCAGCCACACCACCCAATCGATCGAGGATGTCCATCCCGACTTGCACAGCTGAAAAGTGGTGACGACCGACTCGAAGGAGAATTGCGAGAAGTTGCGCGTCGGTCAGCGTCTGTGAACCTTGAGTCAGCAGTCGTTCGCGCGGTCGTTCTGTTTCAGGCCATTGAGCGATGCCTTGGCCTCCTTTCTTGTTGGCCATTCATCCTCCCTGGACAAAATATGACACTCTGAACATTTTCGTACTAGCGATAGCCCTTCTGCGGCCAGTTGGTAACAAATACGTAGCCCCTAACCTGTTGAAATTACGTACAGCGAAAAATGGTGCAGTAATTGCTTTAGCAACGGCAACGGCGGTACACATCACAACCTGGGAGGATCCGATGGAATGTCCGAAGTGTAAAGGTCTCATGATGTTGGAACGGTTCTCCGATTTCTTCTTAATTTTCTACGCTTGGAAATGCGTCAACTGCGGCGCGATCATCGATCGCACCATTTCAAATAATCGTCGGAAGAGCTTGGCCGCTCGCGATGCCCAGACAGTGGCGACCCGCTAGGACAATTGCGATTCGTATATAGACGGGTCGACCGTCTTGATCGCCACGGATGGTCGACATTGCCACACTGATGCTCCGTCGCTCGTGCCATACACCGCCAGATCATCAGGCGGCATTATAGCCATAGGCTCGAAGGTCGTCAAAACACTTCCATTGATTCCGTTCCATCCTTCCTCGCTACCACGTCGGCTCCACCTCAGTATTTCACACCTCGCTTCAGCCGCACTCACCTTGACCCCTTCAAAAACGCTATGTTAGAGTGAGGTGCTCCCGAACTGTCTCTCACCTAATACTTATGCGTGTCATTGCCGGATCCCACCGAGGCCGACGCCTGAGTGGACCAGAGGGAACTGCACTCCGTCCCACATCAGACAAGGTTCGCGAGGCCCTTTTTTCGATTCTCGGGACCCAGGTGTCAGGAGGTCGCTTTCTTGATTTGTATGCGGGTACAGGAGCCGTCGGGATTGAAGCGTTGAGCCGTGGAGCCGCTACCGTCACCTTTGTCGAGTCAGACCCCAAGGCCGTGCAGCTGTTACAAAAGAATCTAAAGACCTGTCAGCTGCTTGACCGAGCTCAAGTGTGTGTGGGACAGACCGCCACATTTCTCAAGCGGAAGGACTGGTGGGGGGGGCCTTATGACATACTTTTTGCGGATCCACCGTATGCCTCGCTGGATGGGCTAGAGACTCTGATCCATGCCTGGAGGCCCGGACTGTTGTCGGAGCATGCTACCGTGATCATAGAACAAGACTCGCGCACGACATTGCCTGAATCGATCGATCACGCGGTGCTGGTACGACGGTACGTGTACGGCGACACATCACTCTACCTGTATGGCCCGTCAACTTTAAAGGCTACAGAGTCAACCGCATCATGAAAATTGGCATCTACCCTGGAACTTTTGATCCCATTACCCACGGGCACACCGACATCATCACCCGAAGCTTGAAGGTGTTTGATAAAGTAGTAGTCGCCGTCGCGCCGAACCCAGCTAAGCATCCGCTCTTCACCCTGACCGAACGGCTAGAGATGATCCGCATCGCGACGAAAGAGATAAAAGAGGTCGAGGTGACTCACTTCGACGGCCTGCTGGTGGACTATGTCCAGCGATACGGCGCAGATGCAATCATCCGGGGATTGCGGGCCATCTCAGACTTTGAGCATGAATTTCAGATGGCCCTCATCAATCGCAAAATCGCCAAACAGGTTGAAACGGTGTTTCTCATGCCCAGCGAAGAATATTCCTATTTATCGTCAACCATCATCAAAGATGTGGCCACCCACGGCGGGGCACTCACGGAGTTTCTGCACCCCGAAGTCGCGCGCCAGCTGCAGGAACGGATCAGGAGTTTAAAGACATGAAGCTTGCTGCACGTGCGGGGCGGATCACTCCCTCCCCGACTTTGGCGATGGCTGCAACCGCAAAGGCCATGGCCGCTCGCGGAATCGACGTCGCGGATTTCTCATCGGGAGAACCGGACTTTGACACGCCAGAACCGGTGAAAGCCGCGGCAGAAGCTGCGATTCGTGCGGGATTTACGAAATACACGCCCTCGTCCGGCATCGATGAGCTCCGCCAGGCCATCATCGACAAGCTCCAGGCGGAGCAAGGCCTCCGATACGAGAAATCCCAAGTCCTGGTCTCGTGCGGCGCCAAACATTCGCTCTATAACCTTGCTGAAGCGCTCCTCGAAGCAGGCGACGAACTCATCATTCCCGTTCCCTATTGGGTCTCCTATGCCGACCAAACCTTGCTGAACGACGCCACGCCAGTGTTCTTGCAGACCCGTGAAGATGATGAGTACGCCATTGATGCCAATGAATTGGAACGGCTGGTCACAGCACGCACCAAAGCGATTATCGTCAATAGCCCCTGTAATCCAACCGGAGCAACCTACGATCGCGCGACGCTCGAACAGCTTGCCGAGTTGGCCGTCCGTCGAGATCTCCTGCTGATTTCCGACGAGATCTACGAAAAGATCCTCTACGACGGAGCGACCCATACGAGTATCGCGTCATTGGGACCGGAGGTCGCGGCCCGTACCGTCGTGATCAACGGTGTCTCCAAGGCCTATGCGATGACCGGCTGGCGGATCGGCTATGCGGCCGGGCCGAAAGAGCTTCTAACAGCCATGGCGAACATTCAAAGCCAGAGTACGTCCAACCCCTGCTCCATTTCACAAAAGGCTGCCGTGGTGGCCTTGCGTGAAGGTGCCGCCTTCACGAAAATGATGGTGGCAGAGTTCGACCGGCGACGGCGTGTCATGGTCGAACGTCTCAACGCGATGCCAGGCGTTCGCTGCCTTATGCCCAGCGGAGCATTTTATGCGTTCCCCAATGTGAGCGGACTACTCGGACGGAAGAGTCCCAGCGGAACAATCTCCACTCCGACCGATCTTGCAAACTACCTGTTACAAGAATTCCAGGTCGCCGTGGTTCCCGGTGAGCCGTTCGGAAGCACCAAGCATATTCGACTGTCCTACGCGACCAGCATGGACACGATTGTCCGGGGAATGGATCGCCTCGACGCAGCATTCAAACAGCTCACGTAGAGCGAGTTCCCTCATCATGAGGGCCCAGTCAGCCTGATGACATCAGGCTCTATGTTCCAGCAGGAGGAAATGAATCGTGCCAATCTACGAGTACCAGTGTGAAGCCTGCGCAGACAGATTTGAAGTCAAACAAAGTATGAAGGACGACCCCATCACCACCTGCCCGCGTTGCGGGAAGGGCGTACAGAGACTTATTTCATCGCCCGCCATCATGTTTAAGGGCAGCGGGTGGTACGTGACGGACTACTCCGACAAGATGAAGCCTTCCGCAGGCAGTGAAGCACCTGCACCCAAGACTGAGGAGAAGAAAGAGGCAGCGGCAAGTACGTCCGACCAGACGACGTCTACGGCTCCTTCTACTCCAGCATCTTCCCCCGCGTCAGCGCCGGCAAGCACTCCCTCGAGCACAACCTCAAGCGCAGCGACGACCGCGCCCTCGTCGTCTTCCACTACGAAATAGCTACCGCAGACGAGCCTCGCTAGCGCACGCCTGTGGCCTTGGCCGGGGCTTTCTTCTTGGCCGGGGCCTTCTGCGTAACCTTTGCGGAGGGCTTGACTGCACCGGCCTTCGGCGCAGTGACTTTCGCCGACTTCGCCAGCCGCTCCTGTGCGGCCGCCAGGCTATTCTGTAAGCTGTTGATCATGGATGTTTTGTCGCGGTTCGCCCGAGCAAGATCGTCCACTTGCGCCTGCAGATCATCTTTGACCTTCGTAATGGAGGCGAGTTGATTCTGTAACTGGGTCTTTTCCACTGTTGCACTCTGCAGCTCGGAGCGGAGTTGCTCTATTTGCGTTTGGAGTGCCGGGGGCCAGTAATCACACCCGGAAAGACCCACCGAAAAGATCGTTATGGCAGCCCCCACAACAAGGTTACGCACCATCACTGTTCGAATCATCAGCATTCTCCTTTCAATGTGAATATTGAAATCAACCTCACCGACTCTCTGGGTCGAGCTGCAGACCGTAAGAGGCCAACTGTTCCGCGATGACCCCCCGTTCGATTGCTCCATCGCGGATGATTCGGATCGGGCCTCGTACGTCGATGACTGTGGACGGTCGCCCGCCGGAGGTCGGTCCGGCATCAATGATCAGATCGACCGCGTCGCCAAGGCTGCGCTGGACTTCTTCGGCTGTCCTGGGCGGCGGCATGCCTTCACGATTCGCACTCGTGCCGGTCACCGGCCCGACTCGACGCAAGAGATCAACCAGCGGCTGCCAGTCACTGAGACGGATGCCGACAGAGCCGGTTCCCGCCGTCACCGCATCGGAGAGTCCATCCGCTGCGGGAAAGACGATCGTGAGAGGCCCTGGCCAGAAGGCGTTCATTAATACGGTGGCCGCAGGCGGGATGCTTCGAACGAACAGCTCCACCTGAGGCCTGTCTCCGATTAGCACGAGAATCGGCTTTCCCTCCGAACGGCCTTTGGCCTGCCACAATCTGGCGAGCGCCTGTTCGTCGAATGGGTTCACCGCCAGCCCGTAGAAACTTTCTGTCGGAAGGGCGATAAGCCCACTCTTTCCAAGTACGCGACGTACCCGGTCGGCAAGCACCGGGACGGTGGAAGCAACGTAGCGCTCGATCGTTGCCATGACAGAATTCATCAGCCCCATTCTGCGTTATGCGTGACGTGCTAACGCGCGATGCGCAATATCCGTTCGATAGTGAGACCCTTCAAATGAAATCAACCGGGTCACCCGATAGGCTTCCGCTTGCGCGTTTGCCAGGGTCTTTCCGCGTCCCGTAATTCCCAGCACCCGCCCCCCGGCCGTCACGACCTCAGTACCCGTTCGTGCCGTCCCTGCATGAAACACAACGGTCGTCTCATCAGTCGTGGTCGGCAATCCATGAATCGCGCGGCCAGTCTGATAGGCACCGGGATAGCCTCCCGACGTCATGACGACACACACGGCCGTCCCATCTTGCCAGTCCACGGTGAGCTGTTCGAGCCGGTGCTCGACCACGGCCTCTATCACCTCCAACAAATCGGTCTTGAGCAACGGAAGCACGACTTGCGTTTCCGGATCACCCATCCGGGCATTGAACTCCAAGACATACGGCGTTCCTTTTACTATCATGAGCCCGGCATACAAGACCCCCTGAAACGGACAGCCCATGCGAGACAAGGCTTCGACGGCGGGATAGAGGACCTGCCTGGTGACCTGATCGCGCAGCGCCATGGTGCCGAGCGGCGCAGGACAATAGGCGCCCATGCCCCCGGTATTGGGCCCCGTATCGCCATCCCCGACTCGTTTATGGTCTTGCGCCGGCAACATCGGCACCACCGTCCGGCCATCCGTGAATGCCATGATCGTCAGTTCCTCGCCGTCGAGAAACTCTTCGATCAAGACGCGCTGACCGGCCTGACCAAACACCGCATGCTCCAGCGAGTCGCGGACGGCCTGTTTCGCCTCATCACGGGTCGTCGCGACCACCACACCTTTTCCCTGCGCCAGTCCATCAGCCTTTACCACCACAGGGAGCTCATGTTGATCGAGATAGGTCAAGGCCGAAGCGACCCGATCGAAACTTTGCGCCCTCGCCGTGAGAATCTTCGCGCTGGCCATGATCTCTTTGGAAAAGACTTTACTGGCTTCGATGCGTGCGGCTCCCTTCGACGGTCCAAATATTTTGAACTTGGATTTGCGAAATTCGTCGACAATGCCCAACGCAAGCGGGGCTTCCGGCCCCACGACCGTCAGATCAATCTTCTCCGACTGCACGAAAGTCTTCAGCCCGCCAATATCGTCGGCCTTGACCGGCACACAGGTCGCAAGCGATTCGATCCCCGCATTGCCTGGCGCACAGTAGAGCGTGGGTTTGCGGGGACTTTGCGCGAGCTTCCACACTATGGCATGCTCGCGTCCCCCACTGCCAACGATTAGGATTTTCACGGGATAAGCCTTCAGCTGAGGTCTCTCTTAGAAGGATGTTCAAACGGCTTTCCAGCAAGGCCGCAGGCGAAGGCAAAACCGGAGGCGTAGCCTTCTCACCCGCCCGCCCTGAGCTGCAGAGCGGCTCCTTCCCTGCTTGGCTACGGTGAGAATTTTGTCAGGCCGAGACCGATGCTGGAGAATCGTTTCAGCATCGGTCAGTGGCGGAAGTGGCGCATACCCGTCATGATCATTGCCACCCCCTGTTCATCTGCTGCTTTGATAATCTCGGCATCGCGAATCGAGCCGCCCGGCTGAATGACCGCCGTGATCCCGGCTTGCGCGGCCGCATCTAATCCATCCCGGAACGGGAAGAACGCATCCGACGCCATCACGCACCCCTTGATCGGCATCTGGGCTTTCATCGCCGCAAGCTTCACTGAATCGACCCGACTCATCTGGCCGGCCCCAATTCCCACCGTCTGTCCGGGCTTCGCATAGATGATCGCGTTCGATTTCACATGCTTGCAGACCTTCCAGGCAAACGCGCAGGCCGCATATTCCTCCTCCGTCGGTTTGCGCAGGGTCGGTACGGTGAGCGCTTTCAGATCGGTCAAGACACCGAGATCCCGGTCCTGCACGATCAAGCCACCAACCAATTTCTTGAGATCGAAACCCTCTTGCTTCACTTTCGTGAGCGGCCCGACATCGAGCAAACGAAGATCCTTCTTGCGCTTCAATTCTGCGAGGGCATCCGCTGCAAATCCCGGCGCAATGACCACTTCCACAAACGTGGAAGTGATTTCCTTCGCCGCGGCCAGATCCACGGGGCGATTGAAGGCAATCACGCCCCCGAACGCCGAGATGGGGTCGGTCTCCCTGGCTTTCACGTAGGCCTCAACCGGTGTCGCACCCAGTGCCACGCCGCAGGGATTGTTGTGTTTGATAATGGCCACGGCGATCTCGTCATACTCTTTCGCCAGCTCGAGCGCCGAATTGGCATCGAGGAAGTTGTTATACGACATCGCCTTGCCGTGCAGAATCTTTCCACGAGACACCGATGGCTCGGTCGAATGCAGCTCTCGATAGAAGGCCCCCTGCTGATGCGGGTTCTCCCCGTAGCGGAGAATCTCCGCCCGTTCGAACTGCAAGGACAATATTTTCGGAAACTTGACCTCGCTGCCTTGCACCTGCTTTTCAAGATAGCCGGCGATCAGACTATCGTAGCGCGCCGTGTGTTGAAAGACCTTCATCGCCAACTCGCGACGCAGTTCGCGCGACACCGTCCCTGCCTTCGTTGCATCGAGCACCCGCTGGTAGTCGGTCGGGTCCACGACCACCAAGACATCTTCGTGGTTTTTGGCTGCAGAGCGGAGCATCGACGGCCCGCCGATATCGATATTTTCAATGGCCTCTTCAAAGGGACAATGGGGTTTCGCGATCGTCGCTTCGAACGGATAGAGGTTAACCACGACCACGTCGATGGGTCCAATCCCGTGCTTCTCCATCTGCTCGACATGGGCAGGCACCGAACGCCGCCCGAGTAAGCCGCCATGAATCTTCGGGTGCAGTGTCTTGACACGGCCGTCGAGAATTTCCGGTGAGCCTGTGTAGGCTGCCACATCGGTCACCTTCACACCGGCTTCTCGCAAGGCTTTTGCCGTTCCTCCGGTCGAGAGGATCTCGGCACCAAGCGCCTCGAGCCCTTTCGCCATCTCCACCACACCGGTCTTGTCTGACACGCTGATCAATGCCCGCTTGATGCCGGCCATAGGTCACTCCTTGAAAGACGATCGATAGATGTTACGTGAGTTGGAAGGCGCGGCGAAGAATAGCAAATGGATATCCACCTTACAAGGGGGAATGGGACCCATCCACTCATCAAAGGCCCATTCATCTATTTTGCCCGGTGCTACCGAGACAGGGTGCTGCACGGCAGGCCGACAAATCCTGCCTGGCATGAGTCTGCGCAGTATGGTAGGGTCAGAGGGGCCTACCAGCCACCTACAGCCCGAGAGTTGATTCATGATGCGTGCAGCGATTCTTGCCGCAGGCGCTGTTGCACTCGGCCTCCTTGCCGTCCTCTGCCTTCCACGCCACCTCCCCCCACCGACAGCATCGATGCCCCTCACCCCTGCCACCTTTCATGCGCGGCTGGAGTACGGGACTCTGACTCTCCGGGGGTCGCTCCCCAGTGAGACCAGCAAGGCCGCAATCATTCAACGAGCCCAACAACTTTATGGAGCGACGCCTGGTCGTGTAGTCGATCAGTTGACGGTGGATCCGAGAGTGGGACCTGCAGCCTGGGCCGATACGGTCCCCATGGTCCTCCCCATCTTAGGGCATATGACGGAACGAGGTTCCATCATCATCGACGGGCACTCGATTGTCCTCAGTGGCCGTGTCGACAACGATCGCGCCAAAGCCACCGTACTACGAGATATTGCCCCTCTTACGCAGACGGGGCTTAAACTGGAAGATCACATTCTGGCGGCCCCGCTCCAGACTCCCTCACTGTCGCTCCAGAAGAAATTGAATGAGATCCTGTCGCACGCCGCCATCGAGTTTGAATCGAATACCACGACGATAACCCCCCGCGGTCGGGCCACACTGGACCAACTGATTACCCTATTACATCGGGCGCCTCACACGGCCATTGAGATCGGCGGTCATACGGACAAGTACGGCGAGCCGGGCTATAACCTTGAACTCAGCCGGCGCCGCGCCGAAACCGTGCGGCAATATTTCATCAACCACGGCTTGACCAACCGGTTCACGGCCATCGGCTATGGCGCCTCACGACCGCTGTCGGTGGCGCAGACTCGGGCCGGCCTGCAGCACAACCGTCGCATCGAATTACGCGTGAAAGGACGTAGCGACCTATGACCATGCTCATCGGCCAGATGCTGGGATGTCTGATCGTCGCGGCAGGAATCGGCGCACTTACCGGCTGGCTCTTGCGGCACCTGTCGGTCACCAAACTGAATCAACACATATACGACATCACCACCGCTTTGCGGATCAAAGAACAGGCAGTGCACTCGGCACAGATCGAGCTGAAGGCCAAGGCCTCGACGGTTCAGATCTATGAAGACAAACTCATCTCGGCGGAAGCGCTTGCACAATCGACGCAACAAGAACTCGCATCATGCACCGAGCGGCTCCGTGCCGTTCAAGAAGAACTCAGTTCAGCCACGCAGCGCGTGTCGGCATTGGAATCCGAACAGCAGACCTCACTCCAGCGGTATCGCGACAGCGACGCGACGATCGCCGCCTATGTACAAGAAGCCCGGCAGGCCAACGCCGGCTGCACCGCAGCGCATCAGAAACTCAGCGTGAAGGAACAGGAACTGCTCGACCTGCAGAACCGGCTGACAGAGGTTGAAGGAAGCCTTGCGCAGCTCGAACGGCTCCGCGCCCAGGTGGTGGAGATGGAGCCCGCCCAAGGACGCGTGCATTGGTTGGAAGTGCAGCTCAGCGAGAAAGACGCCCAGCAGCGCGCGGCCTTGCATGAAAGCAAAGAGCAACATGCGGCCCAGCTCGCGGCGATCCAGGAGGTCCAGGCTACCCTGGCGGAGCGTGATCGGACCATCCTTGAGAAGAACAATCGGATCGCGGCACTCGAGCGCCAGTTCGATGAACTGCACGCGCTCCAATTGGCTATGACCGAACAGGCCCCGACCATG
The DNA here is from genome assembly GCA_963720035.1 of uncultured Nitrospiraceae bacterium. Lineage (GTDB taxonomy): Bacteria > Nitrospirota > Nitrospiria > Nitrospirales > Nitrospiraceae > Palsa-1315. The sequence continues at coordinate 21,190 of CAVREB010000014.1, forward strand.
GGAAAAAAGAAGAAGGGGAATTCGCCTGTCCAGAAGCCGCTCGGGGAGGTGCGAACAGCCTTAACCCTTCGTCCAGATGGGAAGCCTCGCGGCTCTCAGGCCCCCGGCCAGGCAGACAACCAGCTCCACTTACAGATTGAGCAACCCAAGCTCACAAGCGGACCGCAGAAGGATGACCTCAAGAAGATCCGTGGGATAGGTCCCTCAATTGAAGTAGCTCTCAATAAGATGGGAACGTATACCTATGTCCAGATCGCCAAGTGGACCGCCCGCGACATCGCACGGATAGCCCAGAAGCTCGATACTCTGCCCGACCGGATCAAGCGGGACAATTGGGTTGCCGGGGCCAAAAAACAACACCGGGAGAAATACGGCGAACGGCTCTAGACTTCCTCCTTTCTAAGGACAATCACTAGACTTCACCCTAGTTTGCAGCGCCCCACCAGCACAAACCAACACCATTCCCTTACATAGGTAGGGTAGACCGCGGGGCAGGCTATCGTTTATGATGAGGCTCCTTAAATGGAGGGCGAATCGATTCTTCTCAATAACCGAATAGGCTTTGAAGGACGAACTAGACCCCCTGAACGATGTTTCCGACCATGTGCCTGAACCAGAACACGCATGATTTGCTCTCTTAAAACTATCGGTAACACCTGTTCGGTTATCGTATTCTTGCTCGGTGCCATCCTAGGGTTCACTGGCTGTAGCGACATCAGCAAAGCGCCTGCGCCTGCTGCTGGACCTGAGCCACTGACAATTACGTCCACCTCACCACTTCCGAGTGGCAGCCTCAACATACCCTATAGCACCACGTTGGCAGCATCGGGGGGAAATCCCGGCTACACTTGGAGTCTCGCAGCGGGTTCACCGGCGTTGCCAAACGGCCTGAACCTGAGCCCAGCCGGAGTGATCAGCGGGACCCCGTCAACGATACAGACAGTTACACCAAAGTTTAGAGTTATAGACTCATCGACGCCGACTCCAGAGGCCGCGGAAATGGACTTGACGATCGCTATTAATGCCGTTCCCCAACCATCGATTTCAAATCCGCCTTCGCTTCCTAACGGTGTTGTCGGAACAGCTTATAACGCCACCCTTACAGCGACGGGAGGGACTCCACCATACACCACCTGGACTGTTAATCCTCCGCTACCTTCTCCATTGATCTTCACACCAGCAGGATCTACAGCCACGATCAGCGGAACGCCAACAGCGACAAGCAATGGAGTCACGCATACTTTCAGCGTGACCGATTCCTTTTCGCCAACACCGCAGACCGGCACGAGAAATTACACGCTAACTATCACTGTAGCGCCGCTGACATTGGTGATTTCAACGAACTCACCGCTACCGGGCGGGACAGTGACCCAGGCATACGGCCCCATACAACTTGCAGCAACAGGCGGCACCCCACCATTGACATGGGATCTCAATCCCGGCTCGCCAGCTCTGCCGAATGGCCTTCAATTGAGTTCTGGAGGAGTGCTCAGCGGCACTCCCTCGACCGCTGTGAACGTATCTCCCGTGTTTAGAGTTCGCGATTCAGCCACATCTCCTCAACAGACAGCGACAAAGCCGCTGGCGATTTCAATCGTCCTCCCAGGCCCCCCGAATATCACGACTACGTCGCTTCCGAATGGGAACTTTAATCAAAATTACAACCAGACCCTTCAACTCTCAGGAGGGACGGCTCCATTCTTTTGGAGCTTCAACGGACAGCTCCCACCTGGCCTAGGTCTTAACAGCTCCACAGGTGTGATATCGGGTACTGCAAGCCAAACAGGTACGTTTAACTTCACGCCGCAAGTTGTCGACGCGACGCTTCAAACTGATTCCACGCCTCCAGCCCTGTCGATCACGATCGTTGCACCTGCGTTGTCAATCACTACGTCTTCGCTACCCAACGGTACTGTCACCCAAACCTACCCCACTACAACCCTGCAAGCGACAGGAGGCACCCAGCCCTATACTTGGGACCCTGTGGTCCAGCCTGCCTTGCCGAATGGATTAACCTGGACCGCAGCAACAGCGACGATTAGCGGCATTCCTCTAAATGGGAGTCAAGGCACAGCGAACCACACATTCACTGTCCGAGATTCCACGAACCCCGTTTTAACAGCTACTAGGACTTTATCCCTGACCATCAACCTTCCCGCACCGCCAAACATCACGACTACATCGCTTCCCAACGGGACAGTAGCGTCAGCCTATAACCAAACCGTGCAAGCCACAGGAGGCACCGGTGCCCTCACCTGGAGTATCAGCGCTGGCGCACTGCCAACCGGTCTGAATCCCATTAATCCTTCGACGGGCCAGATTTCAGGCACGCCGTCAGCGGCAGGACCGTTCAATTTCACTGTGCGGGCTACCGACACCTTGAACCAATTTGATGACCAGCCCCTCTCAATCACGATCGATCTCCCCGCACCGCCAAACATCACGACTACATCGCTTCCCAACGGGACAATAGCGTCAGCCTATAACCAAACCGTGCAAGCCACAGGAGGCACCGGTGCCCTCACCTGGAGTATCAGCGCTGGCGCACTGCCAACCGGTCTGAATCCCATTAATCCTTCGACGGGCCAGATTTCAGGCACGCCGTCAGCGGCAGGACCGTTCAATTTCACTGTGCGGGCTACCGACACCTTGAACCAATTTGATGACCAGCCCCTCTCAATCACGATCGATCTCCCCGCACCGCCAAACATCACGACTACATCGCTTCCAAATGGGACAGCGGGAACGCCTTACAGCCAGCAGGTACAGGCTACGGGAGGAATTGGAAACCTTACTTGGATTATAAGCTCGGGATTGTTACCGGCAGGCCTGGACATAGATATGGCAACAGGGGTGATTTCAGGTACCCCGACTACAGGAGGCTTATCTAATTTCACAGTTCAAGTCACGGACACCGTTCCCCAATCTGACACACAGGACCTCTCGATCATGATTGATCCGTAATCTGAGGTTCTGGAAAAAAGAGATGGGCTCATTGTGAGGTGGCCCCGAAATAACGGACACCTGGATTGAGACTCACCTGACATCTTCTCGAACTCCTCCGGACTCCGATAGTCGAGCGCACCGGAGGAAGCAGATCTTTCACCTCGCTCGCCCCCCCTTACTTTCGTAGGGCAGTATGTGCCAGGATTTTTCCCGTATGATGCACTGCGTTGCTAGAACAAAGAACCGGACCTGCGCATATGTGATACAAGACCATGTCCGGAGAGAAGAATTGCTGACCGTCTTCATCTAGGGACACCCAATTGACCAGTAATCATGATGCCACTGATACGTTCAAACTATAGACTCCAGATAGGTCGCCGTGGGCTCATTAGTAACTCCCTCTTGGCAGTCCTCTTGTCGTTCATCTCCGCATGTGGTTTGGCGGGCTGTAATGACATCTCCAAGGCTCCTGCACCAGCTGCGGCTCCTGCCGGACCAGGGCCGTTGACGATTACCACAACTTCCCTGCCTGACGGAACGGTGAACCAGCCCTATGCCACCGCGGTCGGCGGCTCAGGGGGGATCACCCCATACAGTTGGACCGTGACGCCCGCACTGCCGGCCAACCTCACGTTCGATACTGCTACTGGGGCGATTACAGGTACGCCAGTAACGCAGGGAACCAGTTCACACACGTTTGCGCTGCACGATTCCTCGTCGCCTCCGCAAACCGTACAAGAACCTCTTTCCCTAACGATCAATCCTGCCCCATCCATCTTGTCGATCACCACCCCGTCGCTCCCGAACGGGTCGGTCGGCCAGGCCTACAATCAAACCGTCCAAGCCACTGGCGGGACCGGCGCGCTGACGTGGAGCATCAGCTTGGGTACGCTCCCACAGAACCTGGGCTTAAATCCGGCGACCGGTGCGATTTCAGGAACGCCGACTGCGACTGGTACGTCACCGTTCACCGTCCGTGTCGCCGACACGGCAGGGCAAGCGGACACGCAGGCATTTTCGATTCTCATCAACCCAGCCACCCCGCCCAATATTACGACCACGTCCCTTCCTGGTGGAACAGTCGGCCAGGCCTACAGCCAAACGTTGCAGGCAACCGGAGGGACCGGAACACTTGTGTGGACAAAATCAGTTGGATCGCTCCCCGCGAATCTCGCCCTGAGTTCGTCCGGAACCATTTCAGGCACACCGACCAATACCGGCACCTCAAACTTCACGGTGAAGGTCACTGACGCAATATCGCAGTCTGACACGCAGTCTCTTTCGATCACGATTAGCCCCGCGTCGTCCCCATTGACGATCACGACAAACTCGCTTCCAGATGGCAAAAGGAATCAAGTCTATGCCGCAACGCTCGCGGCCTCGGGCGGCACCATACCCTATACCTGGTCAGTGACCCCTCCCCTACCAGCCGGGCTCACGCTGGTTCTCGAGACGGGGGTGATCAGTGGTATACCAACCGCGATGAGTAATATTAACTATGATTTTACTGTTCGAGATTCAACCAATCAGACAACCACAAAGCAGCTCAACCTTCAGATAAAACACTAGCTTCGACTGTTGCTTCGGAATTAGCACTCTGACTGGTTTGACATCCCATCTGCCGCCTCCTAGAATCCAGCCATGACTTCGTCGTTCGTACACCTTCATCTCCACACCCAGTTCAGCCTCCTCGACGGTGCGAATCAGATCGACCCACTCGTCCAGCAGATCAAATCGTTTAATCAACCGGCTGTGGCGATAACCGACCATGGCAACATGTTCGGGGCCATCGAGTTCTACCGCAAAGCCAAAGCTGCAGACATCAAACCCATCATCGGCTGCGAAGCCTATATGGCGCCCGGCAGTCGCTTAGCTGCCAAAGACAGCGGCCTCGCCCACAACGACTACTATCACCTGATTCTCCTGGCTCGAAATCTGACCGGCTATCAAAATCTGATCAAGCTAGTCAGTAAAGCATATCTTGAAGGGTTCTACTATAAGCCACGGATGGATAAAGACATTCTGAAAGAGCACCATGAGGGACTGATTGCCCTCTCGGGCTGCTTGAGCGGCGAGATCCCCTACCTCATTGGCCAGAAAGACATGGCTGGCGCCATGGCTGCCGCCGGGGAGTTTCAGGAAATCTTCGGGAAGGAACACTTCTACCTTGAGGTGCAGGCGAATGGGTTGGACCACCAGCGTGTCGCGAATAGTGGCCTGCTCGAGATCGCCAAGAAAATGGACATCCCTCTGGCCGGCACCAACGATTGCCACTACCTCAAAAAAGAAGATTTCCGCCCGCACGAATTGATGCTCTGCCTGCAAACCGGCAAGACGATCAGCGACCCGAATCGCATGAAGTTCGATACGGATCAGCTCTATGTGAAATCGACAGAAGAAGTCTCGGCCGCCTTCATCGAATTCCCGGATGCGGTCACCAATACCTGTCGGATTGCGGACAACTGCGACCTCCAATTGGTGCTGAACAAGACCCATCTCCCGCAATACAAAGTTCCCGAAGGGTTCACACGAGAAACCTATCTGGAGCGCCTGGCGCTGGAGGGATTGGCGGCTAGACTTCGAGAAAGACCGAGCCAAATCCTACCGGCTACCTATGAGCTTCGTCTGCGTGAAGAACTGACAATTATCTGTTCGATGGGGTTTGCCGGCTATTTTCTCATCGTGTGGGACATCATCAAGTTTGCCCGCTCGCGCAACATTCCGGTCGGACCTGGCCGAGGTTCCGCTGCCGGGAGTCTCGTCGCCTATGCCCTCCGCATCACGGACCTCGACCCCCTCGTCTACACGCTCTTGTTCGAACGGTTCCTGAATCCCGAGCGCGTGTCTCTCCCCGATATCGACATGGACTTCTGCATGGATCGCCGGGGCGAGGTCATCAACTATGTGGTCGACAAGTATGGCAAGGACCATGTGGCTCAGATCATTACCTTCGGGACCCTCGGGGCCAAAGCCGCGATCCGCGATGTGGGCCGTGTGCTGGAAATTCCCTATGCCGAAGTCGATCGCGTGGCCAAACTCGTCCCGAATCAGCTCAACATCACGCTCCAGCAGGCGCTCGATCAAGAACCGAAACTGCGCGATCTCGCCGAGACCGATACGCGGGTGAAAGAGTTGATGGGCATTGCCCGCTCTCTTGAAGGACTGGCCCGCCATGCCTCGACCCACGCCGCCGGCGTGGTGATTTCGGAAGGGCCGCTCACGGATCATGTGCCGCTCTATAAAGGCGCCAATGACGAAATCGTCACTCAATATTCGATGGGAGACGTCGAAAAGATCGGGCTCGTCAAATTCGATTTCCTGGGCCTCAAAACTCTCACGATGATCAAACGGGCCGAGAATCTGATCAATGAGGGGCATCCCGGCGATCCACCGCTGGTCATGGAGCAGGTGCCGTTCGACGACCCCAAGACTTTTGCCCTCCTCTCCTCCGGAAAGACGATCGGCCTCTTTCAGTTGGAAAGCTCCGGCATGCGCGACCTCTTGACCGGCCTGAAACCGGACCGCTTCGAAGATATCATCGCCATCATCGCGCTCTATCGCCCTGGCCCAATGGATCTGATTCCTGACTTCATCAAACGCAAGCAGGGCAAGATCCCGATCGCCTACGAAGTGCCTGAACTCGAACCGATCCTGAAGGATACCTACGGGGTCATCGTCTATCAGGAACAGGTGATGGCCATCGCCAACAAGGTGGCTGGCTTCTCGCTCGGCCAAGCCGACATTCTCCGGCGCGCGATGGGCAAAAAGAAGCCGGAGGAGATGGAGAAGCTGCGCGCGCAGTTCCTGGCTGGCGCCAAGAAGAACAAGATTCCCGACAAGAAAGCGGAAAAGCTCTACGAGTTGATCCAGAAGTTTGCAGGTTACGGGTTCAACAAGTCACACGCCGCGGCCTATGCCGTCGTCTGTTACCAGACCGGCTATTTGAAGGCGCATTACCCGACTGAGTTCATGGCTGCCCTGATGACCACCGACATGGGCAACGCCGACAAAATCGTCGGCTACTTCACGGAATGCCGCGATCTCAACATCAAGGTCCTGCCTCCGGACGTCAACGAAAGCCATAAGAACTTTACCGTGGTGGATCACGCAATCCGGTTTGGTCTCGCAGCCATCAAGAATGTCGGCGAAGGCGCCGTCGAGTCGATCATCGAAATTCGGAATGAAACCGGCCCCTTCAAATCCTTCTTTGAGTTTTGTCGACGCGTCGATCTCCACAAGGTCAATAAGCGCATGCTCGAAGGGCTGATCAAGACCGGCGCGTTTGACTCAACCGGCGCGAAACGTTCTCAGCTGGCTGCCGTCTTAGATCAGGCCGTCGAAGACGGTGCGGCGGCGCAGCGCGAACGGGATCTGGGACAGACGAATATTTTTGGTGACGAGATGAACGGACAAGACTCTACAGAACATCTGGCCGCGCCGCCGCTGCCCAACATTCCGGAATGGGACCAAAGCGAGCGATTGAAACACGAACGAGAGCTGACCGGCTTCTATATCTCCTCCCATCCGCTTGCGCGCTATGAGGCCACCATCCAAGCGCTCGCGACGGCCTCGACCATCAGCCTTCCCGAGTTGTCGGACGGGCGGGAAGTAAAACTCTGCGGAATCATTACGACCGTTAAAAGCATGCTGACCAAGAAGGGCGATCGGATGGCCTATCTCACCCTGGAAGACCTCCTGGGTGTGGTGGAAGTCATCGTCTTTCCGGATCTCTACAAGAATGCCGGCGATTTAATCGTGCCGGAGCGCCTCGTGCGCATAACAGGCACGGTGGACCGGGGAGATAAAGGCACGAAGATTCGAGGGAGCAAGATCGAGCCGCTCGCGGAGGTGCAAGCGCAGACGATCAAGCGGGTCCTCGTTCGACTGACGAATCACCCAGACGTGACGGAACAGTTACCGCGCCTCCGCGAGGTCTTTAAACGTCACCCGGGAGGCACAACGGTCTCACTCACCTTGCGAATGGATTCATCCCTGGAAGCCGAGACAGCCCCGCTCCCTAACCTAATGGTTACCCCCAGCGAACGTTTTGTGGCAGATGTTGAAGAAGTGCTAGGCAAAGGAGCCATTTTTCTGCTATCGTAAGCGGGTAGTTCCGGGGATGGGACTGAATCCCCTCTGCAAGTGTGTATATCCGTACATGCCCTATGCGAGATTACCTCGAGTTTGAAAAGCCGATCCGCGAGATCGAAGAAAAGATCGAAAAACTCGCGGCTGCTCCTCCCGGCAAATCGACCCCCCAGGACGAGATCCGCAAACTGCGGATGAAGCTGGCCCAGGTCGAACATGACCTCTACAGCAAACTGACTCCCTGGCAGCGCACGCAACTCGCCCGACATCCCCAACGACCTAGTACCCTCGATTACATCGGTTCTCTATTCAGGGACTTTCTTGAGTTCCACGGGGACCGCTCGTTTGGCGACGATCGTGCCATCGTCGGAGGCTTCGCCCGATTCAACGACCGGTCGATCATGGTCATTGGCCATCAAAAAGGGAAAACCCTCAAAGAACGAATGCAGCGGAACTTCGGGATGCCGAACCCCGAAGGTTATCGAAAAGCCCTGCGCCTCATGAGGATGGCCGAGAAGTTTGGGCGGCCGATCGTGACCTTTATCGACACACCGGGCGCCTACCCCGGCATCGGAGCGGAAGAGCGCGGCCAGGCTGAAGCCATCGCCCGCAATCTGTTTGTGATGTCCCGGCTCGCAGTCCCGATTATTTCTATCGTCATCGGTGAAGGCGGCAGCGGCGGGGCACTCGCGTTGGGCGTCTCAGATCGCGTCCTCATGCTGGAGCACGGTGTCTATTCGGTGATTTCGCCGGAAGGCTGCGCCGCCATCCTGTGGGATGATCCAGCTAAGATTCCCGATGCTGCCTCCGCTCTGAAAATGACGGCGAAAGACCTGGTTGAACTCCATATCGTCGATGAAGTGATTCCGGAACCGCTCGGCGGGGCCCATCGAGACCCCAATGCCATCACCGAACGGGTTGCCAAATCCCTTAGCAACCAACTCTCCCAACTCACCGACCTCTCCCTCCCTCAGCTGCTGGCTCAACGTGACCAGAAATACCGATCCATCGGAGCATTCAACGGACTTGTCGCTACTCCCCAATAGATTTCTCGATTCTCTGCAACCCTGCGGTCAGGGCGTTCCTGACAGGATCATCTCTCTTCCGTAATAAGACCACCGACAACTCAGAATCCGTCACACTACGTCTATCGTTTCACGTTTCACGTCTAACGATTCGCGTCTTCCACTCTCTATGAGCCAGGCAACAGCCCCGGCGCCCGCCGCTCGCCCAGTGGCGAAACAGGCGGTGAGAAGATAGCCTCCGGTCGGCGCTTCCCAATCCAACATTTCTCCCGCACAAAACAATCCTGGGAGCGCGCGGATCATCAACCGTTCGTCGAGCGCTTCGAAGGGAACTCCACCAGCCGTGCTGATCGCTTCCTTCAGCGGGCGCGGTGCGACGAGCCTCAATGGCAAAGATTTGATCGCGGCGGCCAGACGAGCCGAGTCCGCAAAGTCCTCTTTCGAGACCACTTCACGAAGTAGCCCCGCCTTCACACCTTCGATGTGGGCCTGCCGCTGAAGGTGCGTCGCCATCGTGCGTTTGCCGCGCGGCCTCGACAGGTCGTGAGTCAGACGCGGCCCATCTCGGTCAGGCGCCAAATCGAGATGCAATGTGGCCACTCCCTTCGCCAGAATCTCGTCGCGAAGATAGGCGGACACCGCGTAAATCACGCCGCCTTCCACGCCGGTCTCCGTTATCACAAACTCCCCAGGATGCCAGGACTCAGCACCGGCATCGTTCCGCACAACTATCGCCACCGACTTGACCGGGTGTCCGGCAAACTTCGTCCTGAAATGCTCGCTCCAGCCCACGTCGAAGCCACAGTTCGCTGGCCGCAAGGGCGCGATCTGAAGACCACGTCCTGCCAGCAGCGGCACCCACGCGCCATCGGACCCGAGCTTCGGCCAACTGCCCCCTCCGAGCGCAAGCACCACCGCATCGGCCCGGACAGAGCTTGTCCCCTCTTGCGTGGCAAAACGCAGAGCCCCCTGCTCGTCCCAGCCGGACCAACGATGACGCATGTGGAATCGCACGCCGGACTGGCGCAACCGGCGGAGCCACGCGCGCAGCAAGGGCGCCGCCTTGAGATCGGTGGGGAACACGCGCCCGGAAGAGCCCACAAATGTTTTGATGCCAAGTCCGCTGGCCCAGGCTCTGAGCGCGTCAGGCCCAAACGACGCGAGCAGCGGCGCGATCTGCCCGCGACGGGCACCATAGCGCGAGAGAAATTTCTCAGACGGTTCGGAATGCGTGAGGTTCAGGCCGCCTTTCCCGGCCAGGAGAAACTTGCGACCGACCGACGCCATGGCGTCATAGAGATCGACCTGTGCGCCGGCGGCACTCGCTGCCTCCGCGGCCATGAGCCCGGCCGGTCCTCCGCCGATAATTGCAATGTTCATATCTCTCCCGCTGATTGTGCCTCGTGATGGCCTAGCTCACTTTTCTCGCTCGCCCCGCCAGTCCGCGCGCAAGCCGAACGCATCGCGGGACCCTACATGCAGAAGCAGGGCTGGTCAAGCAGCCCCATGGCAGGCAGAAGAAATTCTGAGAATTTCACTGTCCCAAACAGGCTATACTCTCGAGAACGATGGATGAGCAAGAACCCATACAGGTGGTCGAACTTCGGATTAGCTACCGATATATCACCGCGCACCCCTGGGTAGTGCAGGCCATCGGAGGATTCTTATCCGCCTATTTCATGGAGCATCCAGGGTTTCGCGTGCAACGGCACGTGGAAGAACTGGAGTCCGGCACGCACCTATGGGTATGCGAGGTCCCTCCCAGCATGAAGGTCCTCAGGCTCCTGAAACGACTCAAGGAAGATATTCCCCCCTGCCACGCCCAACAGATCGCCACCGATCTGCCTGCGCTACCCCGCTATCTCATCGACTGCCCTGAATCCGCAGATGGATCATAGCATCTGGCCGGTGCGATAACGTTCACCGGATGCCTATGTCGTGTTCGGAGAAAGAAAGCCGGACCACCGGAACTTGGCGCCTCACTAATCATGAACCAGCAAATTGTTCAACAATAACTGCGATCTTCCTGGTGGCGAATCAGCTTTAGGGAATGGTACAAATTCATATGCACTGGAAGCTCATTCTCGGAACGATTGTCATGCCGCTGGCTGTGGGCGTATGCGTCCTCTCTGCGTCGTCAACGCTGGGCGGCAGCACTCCTCACCTCCCCAGACCCGATCACATTGTGATGGTGATTGAAGAGAACCACTCCTATAGCCAGATTATCGATTCGCCCGATGCGCCGTACATCAACAGCCTGGCAGCCCGTGGCGCAGTCTTCACACAGTCCTTTGGCGTCACCTACCCGAGCCAACCGAACTATCTCGCGCTGTTTTCGGGATCGACGCAAGGCACAACCGATAATTCGTGCCCGCACACCTTCACGACACCCAATCTTGGACACGCGTTGCTGGCGGCGGGGCTGACATTCGCCGGATACTCTGAAGACCTGCCCTCGGTCGGCTCTCTGATCTGCCACGTGGGGCTGTATGCACGCAAACATAATCCCTGGGTGAATTGGCAGGACAGCGTGACCAATGGGCTTCCGGCGACGGCCAATTTACCTATGACGAATTTTCCCACCGATTACACCAAGCTCCCTACTGTGAGCGTGATCGTGCCCAACCAGATCAACGACATGCACCACGGAAAGGATCCTGAGGCAATTCAGACGGGAGATCATTGGCTCCAGGAACATCTGGATGCCTACGCCCAGTGGGCAGAGCAGCACAACAGTCTGCTGATCGTGACCTGGGATGAAGACAATAAGAAAGAGAATAACCGGATTGCGACGCTCTTCGTCGGGCCCATGGTGCAAGCCGGTCGCTACGACCAGCGGATCACTCACGACAACGTCTTGCGCACGATTGAAGACCTCTACGGCCTTTCCCATTCAGGCGCGAGCGCCGATGCGGCTCCCCTCACCAAGATCTGGAAGGTCCCGCCCCGTCCCTGACCGGCCCCCCACTTGCTACGCACCGTGATCACCGCCGCCGCCACCTGAACCAGCATCTCCGTCGCATCAACACATTCCACCTATATGAATTCGCTGAGTCCGACCGCACGGGCGATGTGGCAGCCTGCTTCATCGCGTATATCGGGGCGAGCATGGCAAGGAACCGAAGAATGTTCAAGGCGGGGATCGAACTGAGGGTGGATAGGAATCAGCCTACATATCCGTGAGGATTCGCACTCTGCCAGCGCCAGGTATCGGCGCACATCGCACCAAGCCCACGCTCCGCGCGCCAGCCCAATAACTCAACCGCCCGTTGCGGGTCAGCATAACAAGAGGCAATGTCGCCTGGGCGCCTGGACGCAATCTTGTACGGCACTGACCGCCCGCTTGCCTGCTCGAACGCCCGCACGATATCCAGCACGCTGTAGCCAGTGCCTGTGCCCAGGTTCACTGTCAGACACTCGGCATTCTCCTCCAGTCGCTCCAGAGCCTTCAGCGCTTTGAGGTGCCCTAGGGCCAAATCGACCACATGGATGTAATCCCGTACCCCGGTCCCATCCGGAGTGGGATAATCATTACCCCACACGTTGAGACAGGCGAGTCTGCCCACTGCCACATGGGCCACGAAGGGCAACAAATTATTGGGCATGCCCCGAGGGTCTTCCCCGATCAAGCCGCTGGCATGGGCTCCTACCGGGTTGAAATAGCGCAGAATGCCGAACCGCCAGGACGCATCACTGCGGTGCAGATCGCGCAAGATCTCCTCAATCATCAGCTTTGTACGGCCGTAGGGATTGGTGGCGGAGAGCGGGTGATCTTCAGTGAGCGGCAGCCGCTGCGGATCACCATACACCGTCGCGGAGGAGCTGAACACCAGGGTTTTCACCCCGCACTCGCCCATCGCCTCCAGCAAGCGCAGGGTGCCGACCACGTTGTTGTCGTAGTAGACCAGCGGCTGTGTCACTGACTCACCCACGGCCTTGAGGCCGGCGAAGTGGATCACTGCACTGGCCCCGCTCTCACGCAAGGAGGCCACCAAGGCCGCACGGTCGCGGATGTCGCCTCGTACCAACCGCAACTTTTTTCCCGTAATTCGCTCCACCCGCGCCAGTGCTTCGGGATGGCTATTAGAGAAGTTGTCGAACACCGTGACATCACAGCCAGCGTCGAGCAGCTCCACACAGGTATGGGAACCGATATAGCCGGCACCGCCGGTGACAAAAACCATGGGCACCTACCTCATTGAGAGATAACAGCAGCCTATCAGACGAAAGAACAACGTCAAGAAATGACCGGCATCGTGCCAAAGATCCGAGCCCCGCAGACCAAAGGGACGGAAGGGGGAGCCTCCTACCACCTCACCCCTCCTCGCTCAACCCGTTGATGCGCGGCTTAGCTCGCAAATGCCGGTCCGGCTCTGGCAAGAGATGCCGGGGGAGAAACACGGCCCCTGCGATCACCGTCGGCACCACTGCGCTCGCGATGACCGCCGCCACCAAATATGAATACTGCTCCTGAGTCACAATGCCGTGCGAGAGGCCAAAGAGGGACGAGATCGTGCCGAACGTGAGCCCTGTCGACATCATGAGGGTGTAATACCACCGCTCATTTCGATCACCACGAAAGAGTCCGACGACAGGATAGAGACCGAAGATTTTTGATATCACCTTCCCGACCAGGAGCGTGACGAATACGAGTGGGGCCGCCAACAACGCCGGCAACGACACCAGCGTCCCGGCTCGAAGAAAATAAAAGGGAGTAAGAAATCCGACCGTTAATGTCCGCAGCCGTCGAATCCAATGGGCATCTCTCGCCGCGCTGCCCGCTAACACCATGCCTGCAAGGTAGGCGGGAAGGACCGCCTCGCTGCCGGACCACAAGGCCAGGGCGCCTAACCCAAACAGGATGAGTATGATCCATTTCGTCCGGATCGCAGCAGTCCGGTGCGCATACATGGTGGTGATCCAATGGGTGACTGTGGGGAGCGACCCTAACACAACAGCAGTGGCGACGATAAACAGGACAGTCTTATAGGTGAATGGCGAAAATAGCAGGCCCAGGGCAATGACCGTTCCCAGATCGGTAATGAAGCAGGCGCCCAAAATGCCCTTCCCAAAATCGGTCTTGTTGAATCCCGTTTCCAGCATGACCGCATACACCACGGCCATGGACGTGGTCGACAGTGCGACGCCGCAGAGCCAACTTGCCTGGGCGGTCCACCCGAGCAGATAGTAGGCCACCGCGGCGCAGCCAAAAAACGGCGCGGCAAAGCTGACCATCCCGACCACTGTGACCTCCGTCAATTTCGTACGTAGCACATCGGGATCGAGTTCAGCCCCTGCGAGGAAGGTCAGGAAGACCGCTCCAGTGGCGGCCAGAAAACGGACCCATTCCTGGTTGGCGCCGAGGAAATCGATGTAACCAAGCCACCCAAGCACGGCGGCAACAGCCACTCCGACACAGATTTCGACCAGGGCGATGGAGATTCGAATGTGGTAGGCGATCAGAGCAGAAACGACGGCGAGCGCGAGCCAGAGAGATGCGATCGTAAACAACTGTTCCATGGGAGTCCTCCTTAATGAACCGTGCCAGGCCATGATCGCGGCACACAAAGACCGCTGCAGCGGTCGGAACCTCACTCGTGAACACTCCGCAGCCACGATACGTGGCGTAGGAGTCATCAGCCCGACCAGGGCGGTTATTCGGGGGACTCCATCCCCTATCTGCTCACACTATACGAAAAATACCGGCCTACAGGAAATGATTTGTGGGAGGCCGCACGTATTGCACCAGTCAGGCCTGAGTCTTCTCTGATGGCGAAGACGTGGGTTCCCCGGAGAGTTTCTTGCGGAGGTACTTTCGGCTGAAGTTCGTAATCAAGAAAGCCAGACCGATCGCGAGCGGGACGAACAAAGCGGCGGCAATATGCGCGTTGCGGAGCCACCCCATCTCCTGAAGCCCCTTGAAGATATAGACCATGAGGCCGCTGAGATAGTAGGCGATCACGATGACCGACAAACCCTCGACCGTATGCTGGAGGATGGCCTGGCTTTTCGTCGTCTTGTCAACGCTGGCCAGAAGCGTCAGATTCTGGGCTTGGAGCATGAGATCGACGCGCGCACGAATGATGGAAATAATCCCTTCGAATCCGCTGCGCAGGGTGTCGATCCGCTTCAAGAGTTGTTGATAGCCCTCCGCCACGCCGGTAATCCCGCTAAGGATATAGTCGGACATCGGACGGTACAGGGGGAGCGTACGTTCGTCGAGTGCCGCCAGCGTCCGGTGCACGATCTTGTCGTAGGGAACAGAGGCGGACAGCTCGAAGTGCAACTTGCCGGCGAGCCGAGTGGTTTTCAACAAGTCTTGCGTCAGCCCATTGAGCCAACGCTGTAGAGTCAGGGAGTCGGCGTGTCCGATGTGTCCGGTGATGATTTCACGCTGCTTCAAGTGCACCTGCTCGAACTTGTAAGCCTGATCGATGGCAGCTGAAAACAACGGCTTCTGCATGAGCAATAAGTGATAGTAGGTTTCGATCCGGACAATCGCATCGACGATGTCTTTCAGGTGAGACCTGCTGGACCTGGCTGACCCCACACTGACCCAATAGTGCTCGCGTCCATATTCGTCAGGCGTGAAGCTGGTGACCAGCGCGGTCTCCTCATCGAGAATCCGGCTGCCATACATTACCGGGCCGGGAAACTGCTGGCGCAACGATTCACTGCCTGGCAACGGCTCAGCCATCAGCAGGATGTCCAGACGGCATACTTCTGCACCGAGCGGCGTGACCGGAAACCGGTAGTCCGGGAAGGTCATCGGGCCAAAGGTTACCCCCCCAGCGTGGTCGGAGGGAATATGCCAGATTTGATAACTGTAGTACTCCGTGTGTGCTTGCCAGATCACGATCAGGCGATCGCCGGTCGTCGCCGTTTTCACACCATAGCCAAATGCGTCATGAAGAACCATTGCGTCCGCGGAGACCTTAAAGGCCTCCAGGAGAGACCTGAACTCGTCACGACTCGCCGGCCGCTGCACCGGTGGATCGCTCATGCGAAAGGCTTTGTAGTGCACGTGCGCAGGGGCTTGCAGCCATTCGGCCAAAGGCATCTGTGGCCGCTCGTGCAGCTTCCGGATAAGCTCGCCGGTATCCGGCTTGGTGATCTCAGGCTCGATCATTCGACAACCCTGCAAGGTGAAAAGGAAAGGAAAACGGTGCCAGGCTACTGTCTTGCCGGCAGCCCTGTCAACCGATCGTCAATCGAGTGTGCCATGAGAGGGGCATTGCGTGACGTGAGACTCGCTCAGGATTATCGCACGAGACAGGCCACACGAGGTGGGAATCCAATCTGTCGACATCCCGCCTATCCTTCAAGTCTCGCGCGTCTGACTTGATTGAGGCATCCACGATTGCAGCAAAGGCGCTCATGAATATTGTGGGCTAGATCGCTTTTAAAAGGCTGACCAAATAGCCGCCCTCAAGGAAGTCTATATCCTTGGTCTGGTCATAGACATCCCGAATCACAGCCGAGGGGTAATACTGTGAGGAGAGCAGTTTAAAAAACTTCTGCGGCTTCAGACGAGACTGCCTCGCGTTCAGCGACCCTTCTTCGAACAAGGTGAATAACTGGTCGAACCGGCCCAACTCATGCCTGGCGCCTTGACTATAGTCAACGCGAACGCACAATCCACCTTTTCGAAGCAGAGAGCGCAGATTCCGCGAAATCACCCGGCTCATGAACAAAGAATCGTATAGAGCCTCGATTCCTTTCCCCTTTTCCTGTTTCACAGCTAACAACCGCGCGAGGTCTCGATCTTTTGGGAAGATCTCCTCAAACTGACGACGCACTCTGGCCACCGAAACGATGTTGGGGAAGGTGAATATAATGACGTCCGCCTTTTGTGTGGGGACGGAGAAGTCAGGCAACTTTGCAAGACGAAACTCAACGGATGCAGAGCGTCCCTTTCGCTTGGGACCTGCCCAGGTCTCAGCGTCACCCAGCATCACCTTCGAACCATCGATGCCGAGGAACTTCCAGGCCGGAAGCAGATCGACGAGCCGTTTCATGAGAAGACCTGTGCCACATCCATAATCGATGATCAGACCGCTTTCCCGCCGCGCGCACTGGACAACATGATTCGTAATATTCCTGTAGGCTGCCGCATGAGCCGCATTTCGTGTTTTGTTCACCCACCACTGTCCGACGTTCGTATTGTAGGCCCCGAGGCCGGAGGCCAGTGTCTTCGTGAAATCTATTTTCGACATATGTCTCCAAGTGCCAGGTGCGTCTTAGCAGGTTGTGGGAAAAACTATGTTGGCACGCGAGGGCTTTGATGGCCCGCATGTCTCGCGCTGCACGCGCCACTCCCCTTCCATCTATTAGTAGCCCATGAACTCTTCCGTTCGAATATCCCGCTCATTGAAACCGGCGTCTTTGAGGGTCTTGCGCAAACCAGTCACCATTCCAGGCGGTCCAACGATGTAGAAGATCGGCGAGCTGACATTCACGAGTACCTTGGAGAGTATAGCCGGCGTGATAAACCCGGTTTCCCCTTTCCAGGGGCGGGAAGATTTCTCAGGCGCAGTCATAGTCCCCACAAAGGTGTAGCGCGAATCGTCCCCTTGCAAGGTCTGCAGTTCGTCCAGGAACGGGGCATCTTCCGGTCGCCGGTTCGAATAGAAGAGGAAGAGGCGGTGCGGCAGCTTCTGCGCCGCCGCATGGAAGATCATGCTCCGAAACGGGGTAATCCCAATCCCTCCCGCCAGAAAGACGGCCGGTCGAACCGGATCGGCATGGAGGACGAAGTTGCCGAACGGACCTTCCATCTGAACCGTCGCGCCGAGTGGCATGTTGCGTAGCACGCGCTTGAAGGCCGTGTCTCGCATGCGTGTCGCGACCATCAGCCTGTCTTCGTGAGGGGCACTCGCAATCGAGAAGGCTCGTCCATTGCCCTCCGCATCTGTTTCGGATGGATCGACCAGGGTCAGCTCCACAAACTGGCCCGGCGTAAACATGAAGTGCGCCGGTTTCTCGAATCGATACGCCATCGTGCCTTCAGCAACATCCTGGCGATGCATCAATGTGACGGTATAGACATCAGAATGTGTTGGTGGGCTCATTTCACTCCTCTATGGTGACCTGGTAGCCTGTGATCGTCCCAACACGAGAATTTTTGCACGGAAGAATCATGCCGCTCCTACGCGCACCGTGCTGTCATTCGTCGATGCTCGGGCGGAGGAGAAACGGGCCATAGACGAGGGTGAACAGCAGATAGGCGCCACTCCAACTTATCGCAGCTAACCCGAGGACGAGATTCGTCGAGAGATCAATGGACGGCCCGAATACCCGCAGCATCGCACCCAGGTTGACCAGTATGTACGCGCACACGGTCAGAGGCCCGGCGTGCTTGGGGCGTCCCGTATGGCCCAGGCTGGCGCGGGTCATCACCGCCAGGGTCATCACCCCCACAGCGCCGGTAGTGAGTGCGTGCGTGGCATCCGTTGTCGGCAGCCCTATTCCGAGAATCGCACCTCCCAATAGCAGCAGCGACAGTGCCAGCCAACCATAACCTAGATGAAGTATCAGCACCAACGGCTCACGCCAGGTGAGCCAGCCGTACCAGCGCAACAGTCGGCCCAGGTTGGCGAACCCGGCCGCCACCAATAACCAGCCCGCTACCATAGCCTGCGGCCGAACAATCCAGGCGACGGCAGCAATTCCCGCGAGAACTACCGACAGGCCATCGAAACGGGAAAAGGGCGCAGGCTGTCTGGTCATGCCCTGCCCGGCCAGGAAGTCGCGGGTAAAGTTGGGAGTGACGCGCCCGCCGATAAGCGCCAGCAGCAGCATCACGAGCGCGAGAGCCATTCGCCCGGTTAGGTCCGTTGCCGCGCCACTCAGTGCCAGCACATGAAACAGGATATTGGCGCCGGCATACAGACTGATCAGACCTCCTATCGGGGCATGGCTCCAGCTCTTCCCTGCTACAATCTCTCGCCAAACCAGCCCGGCCACTACGACAAGGAAGGCTCCGTCAACAGTAGCGGACAGGAGCGGAGTGAGAAACGGGATGGCCATGACCAGGCGACCGGCCAGCCACAAGGCATACAACAGCATCAACTCGTTCCCTCTGATCGGCGCACGATCGGTCCAGTTGGGAATCGCAGTGAATAGGAAGCCGGTGATCACAGCCGGTAGAAATCCGAAGACCATCTCATGCACATGCCACTGCCGTGCGGTAGAGAAAAATTCCGAGTCGCCGCCTCCGGTGAGCAGCAGGACCCAGACAGGGATCGCCACCCCTGCAAATAGCGCTCCACCAAGAAATAACGGGCGGAACCCGTACGAAAAGAATGCGGGTCCCTGGTAGCCTGATCTCTGGTTCGCCTGGTCAGTCATACAGTCTTCAATTCTCCGTCATGACGGCCATCAAATCCCCCTCAAGAAATGGTGCCAATTGAAATCGAGGCAGTCTACGTGTTGTCAGCAGTCGCATCAACTGCCTCTCCGTCGAATACGAGGGGCGCGGCGACATACAGCACATTCGAGCGGCCGGCGTCTCCATTGGGGATTGGGACTGAACCACCGGAAAGGATTATGAGAGCTCCCCCGTCTGTGGTTTCATCACGACCATGGCAACCTTCCCCACGCTCAGAACCGATCGGCTGCTCCTCAGACAGTTTCAGCTGAACGATGCCGCAGACGTGCAACGACTTGCCGGAGCGAAAGAGGTCGCAGCCGGCACCTTCCTCCCCCATCCCTACACCGACGGCACAGCCGAGCAATGGATCAGGAGCCAGCAGCAGAACTTCGAAGCCGGCACGCTCGTCAACTTTGCGATCGTCCTCCCAGCGGACCATGCCCTGGTCGGCTCGATCGGGTTGGACATCGCTGCCTGACACCAGCGCGCGCGCATGAGCTATTGGCTCGGCGTTCCTTACTGGAATCAGGGGTACGGGACGGAAGCGGTGAATGCGGTGCTCGCGTACGAGTTCAACCAGTGGCATCTGCACCGGATCTACGCCCCGCACTTTCTGAACAATCCGGCATCAGGTCGGGTGCTGCAGAAGGTCGGCATGACGTACGAGGGCAGAATGCGCGAACATTATCAGCCGCGGTGGGCTCGCATCCATAGAGTCGCTCCGGCTCATGACCTGACGCGCGAAAGCGTGTTCTGGTCCGAGTGATGGAATAGCTCTGCTTGGCCGGGAATCTGGAGTTGCGTATCCTCCTCATAACGAAACCGGTCACCATCGAGCACCGTGACGGTCAGTTCATACCGCACTGTCTTGAATGCCTTATCTAAGAATTGGTTCGAGCAAATGCCGTACGTGTGCGATGACACGTCCGCGGCAAGCGAAAAGGACTTGGCCGACGGTTCGACCGTGCCACCTGCAATTACCGAGACTCCCCGGGGCACGAGGAAACAGCGGAGCACTTGCTTTGCCTGGGCATCCCACAACCAGTACCCCAATTCCTCATGAAACGGGTCCGCCTCCCCAATACGCCACACCGTCGTGGCATAGCGCAATCCGTAGAGCGTTTGTTCGTGATTGCGCACCGGACCCATGGGATCGAAGGTCATCCGTTCACGAAACTGATTGCGCTCAGTCCCGCGGTCATCCGAGGGCGATACATCCTCCCCCTTCTGCCCCTCCCAGACTCCAGCTAATGCCGCAAGTGGACCAAGATGCGCGATCAGACCGTGATTCATTTCCCCCTCCCATTATTTCATTGAAGAGTCAAACTTCTGAATCTGTGAGGTGATTTTTCACTTAACAGTGGCAGGAGAAACAACCAGCTCGCGCAGAGAGGAGCCCGTCCCGCAAGGCACAGTCAGAAGAGTGGATGGGGCGCGGTGCCAAATTGACGGACGGCCTTATCGCCGCCAACGTTGCCGACGATGCGCCAGCCATCCTTTCCCCTCACGAGCCTGTGCACTTCATGCTGCCAGCTATCGATCGGGATGCGTTGATTGCTCTCTCGTGAGTTGGCCCACACAGCACCGGTACAGGTGATTTCAGCGGTGGTGTCCTTGCCGGTTTTCACGACCTTGATCGCGGAGAATGTATGCATGTTTGCAATCAAGTCGTAGCGCGCGAAGAGGTCTGCCCAGATCTTGCGAATGTCGCCTCGCCTTAAACCGTGGTACTGATAGGTCTTCGCATACAGCCCCATGAGCGCATCAAGGTCTCGCGCACGGATAGCCTCCTCCGCTCGATCGAAGGTGCCGATGAGTTCCATGAGGCTTTGCTGATCCGCTTCGACGACCGCCTCCGGAAGAATTTGAGTCAACGCCAGGGCGCCGGCAGGAAACGCGACAAGTGGCAGGACGGACAGGATCAGACCGGTTCTTACGAGGGATCTGATACCGGCGAGCATCATGCCCTCCTTCGGTGATGTCCCCTCTGGCTCACGGTTGCCCGCAACAACTTGCTCGTACACAAAATACTGCACTCCTTCCCAAAAACAATCAAGGGCCCGCGCGGCGTCGAGTTGACGAGACGACATGGTCGTCCCTTGTTCCTCCGGCTGGTTGCGCTCCGGGACTATGCCGCCCCTGCGAAGGAAGTCCTCAGTAAAGAGAAATAGCTTCGCCTTGTTCAGTATTCTGCTACGGGGTGATGCATCTATTAGTGATCGATGTTTGATCGAAGGAGAATATATCGGTCAGCTTCCTGGCAGGCTCAACTCGCGGTGATTTCAGCAAACGGTTGCGGCACCTGTCCCCGCGCTTATTCAGATAAAGATTCCTGGCACCTTTTCCTTCTCCTTGTGCAGAACGGAAGGGGCGAGAGCGGTGTTCAGTGAGGCTGCGGCGACTGATCAGAAGCAGGAAGTTCAAACAAGAACCGAATGCCCACCAGGTACATGTTGAGGCGGGTACTTACCGGAATGGAACGGGTCCAACACACTTCCCCCAGCTTGATAATCTGCCCTTCCCTTGCCTCGGACGGCACTTGAATCTCAAACACCTGTCGTCTATCCACTTCCTGAGGAAGCAAGAACAGCATGCCCCCGACGCTCCTATTGATCGAGTACCCGTATCCCTCTGTCAACTTCACAGTGCTGTCGTCCACAGGCTTCGTCAGCTCGTAGGGGTACGCTTGCATGCAGGGCACACGCTCGCTATCTCTTCGCTCCTGTGGAGTTGGCATATCTAATTTCCAGAACTGTTGCAGGCGCTCACACGAGACCAGTCAGCGGCAGATTCTGCTCCCTGCTCAATTCAATTACAACCATACTTTCGTATGGCATGATACTCAGCCAGGTCAGACAAAGATGCCAAGAACCATTTCGGCCAGGCCATTCTTCACACTGCGCACATTCCTATTGTTTTTAGTTTACCACCCGACCGAGCAAGGAAGTGAGGAGTTTGCGACTGTCGCCGTCGAACATAGCTATAAATGACTCCTCCGAACTCGCTCGTTATCTCTTCGGGGGTGGGGACTGGTTGATCTTCCACTGCGCGCGTCCTTGGGGACTCTGCATAGCGCCAGCCTAATCTCTTCTCTTGCTGTCTTTCTGCACGATCGCCTTGAATAGTTTCCGTTGAGTTTCTTGCATTCCCTATGGCTAAATCCCTCTGTTCAAATTTTAAGTGGGGGCTCAACAACTATTCTGCGTCCGCATCCGCCGCATCGTCACAACAAGCAGGAGGAAGGGACATGGCAGATCATGACCAGAGGCTCGGGCACATATCCCACTCAATCTCAGAGGTAGACATCACGCGACGCGGCTTTGTGAAGGCGACACTGGCTGCAGGCTTTGCGTTGGCCGTGCAACCGGTCTCGGCCGAGACCCTCACGACAGACCAGACGGGGCTGACTGCTGGTGAGATTCAAATCACGACCAGCGATGGCCACATCCCGGCCTATCGAGCGAAGCCATTGCAGGGATCTCCGCTGCCGGTTGTTCTCGTCGTACAGGAAATCTTCGGAGTCCACGAACATATCAAGGACATCTGTCGCCGCTTTGCCAAGCTGGGGTATTTGGCCATCGCGCCCGAGCTCTATGCCCGCCAAGGTGACGTCTCAAAGCTGTCCAATACTGATGAGATTGTCGCCAAAGTCGTCTCTCAAGTGCCGGATGCGCAGATTCTAGCCGATCTCGATGCAGCAGTGGATTGGGCAAAAGAGTCGGGGGAAGGGAACGTCGAGAAACTCGGCATCACGGGCTTCTGCTGGGGAGGAAGAATTGTGTGGCTATATGCGGCACACAATCCCAAGCTGAAGGCCGGAGTGGCCTGGTATGGACGGCTTGTCGGGAAACCCAGCACTCTGCAACCGAAGCACCCCCTCGACGTGGCCTCGTCCTTAAAAGCCCCGGTGCTCGGGCTCTACGGAGCGGAGGATCGTGGAATCCCGCTCGACACAGTTGAGCAGATGCGAGAGGCACTGCAAAAAGCGGGAAGCCCCTCACAGATCGTCGTCTATCCCAATACCCCGCATGGATTCCACGCGGACTATCGGCCCAGCTACAGAAAAGAACAGGCGGAGGATGGTTGGAGACGATTGCAAAACTGGTTTAAGCAACACGGGGCTGCGTAATATGCAGACTCGCCCACCGAGTGAGATAACGATGCCAGGCCGCTGGCAAGCCTGCCTCCTTCACGTCTCGACTTATCCAGTGTCCTGCTAAGTGACGGCACATGTAACAGGCTATGGAAATACTATTTTGACTCAGCGAAAGTTCGATGGCCGACACGTCTTGAACGAGAAGAATGCTTCGGCTGGATGTTCAATGAGGCCAGACTTCCCACCCACCCAACCCTGGCGCGCCGAGACGCGCCTTGTCCCAAGCAAAGGCCCAGCAAGCGAACACTGAGCCGCGTCACTCCCGGCCCTGGTCAAAACTCATTTTTCCAGGCCTTTTACTTGAGCGTTTTCGCTCAAGGCGCGTAGTGCGATACGAGTTAGATTTATCGGAGTGCGGTTCTCCCTCCCTCAAGCATATTCGGGAGGTTGCCCCAACCTCTTGTTATTTTGAGCCTCTCTCCCGCGATCTCCGATCAGCTCTACTACCTTAACATGGGAATACAACTTGCTCCTCCTCTCTTCAGCGAGAGACTGACGGAGCGGGCGCATTGAACGTGACGATCCAAGTAGTCTTTGGCAAGCAAGCGTGATGATGGAGACGTGATCCATGGAGAATGGAGAAAGATTGGCCGGATTTGTCATGCGGAAGAATCACCGGTTCAAGAAATTGGTGCCGATGCACTACGCGGGGGACAGGATTGCGGGGGAAGGAATGATCGAAGATTTTTCGCTGAGCGGGAGCTATATGTCCGGGAATGCACCGGTCTCCGTCGGGATGGCGCTCGCATTGAAGATATTTGTGCCGGGAGATCCGGTGCCGTTGCTGATCGATGGCGCCATCGTGCAATGGGTCAAAGGGTATAAGTTCGGGGTGGACTTTGGTACGCCCCTGCCGAAAGTGGCCGAGCGAATCACAACGGTCATCTCCATGCTGGTCAAGACAGAATATTGTTCATCCCGCAATGGATAAGGAAAGCAGACAGGTGTTCGGCCTCACCTAACTTCCTCGCATTCTCGGAGCCATGCCCTATGCCCGGAGGACTCCAATGAAACGACTCCTTCTGATGCTGTCCCTCCTACTCCTGAGTATTGGACCGGCGAATGCGGAGTGGAGGCCGGTTTATGAAATTGACCAATTATCAACGACCGTATCCGTCGATCCAGACACCATTCACAGTAAAGGGAGTCTGGTTGAGTTGTGGGTCTTGTACGACTCCAAGATGACACAAGCCGGTCGGGGCGGACCGTTACGGTCGACCAAAGCGCAAGGCGAATTCAACTGCGAAGCAGGGCTCAGTCGAATACTTGCGGTCACGGACTTCTCGGGCAATGAGGGAAGCGGTAAGGTGGTCTATAGCAACTTGGACGAACAGAAGTGGGAACCAGTGGTACCAGGTAGTGTAGGCCAAACCCTGTGGAAAGTTGCCTGTAACAAGCAGTGATCGCGAGGTCTTCCCCCTAGACGGTTCAAGACATATGACAACCTCTTGCCTTCGGGGCTTCCACAATCGCGGCAATCTCCCACATCTTGGTGACCAGGGCGAGACAAAGGCGCCTGACACCCTTACCGTCCCTGACCCGATCATTCTACCTTTTGATCGTGAATATGGCCTAGGGGTATTCCTGTCGCTACCTAGGGGCATACCTAGTGCCATTAACGGCTACGTGACGCTAGAGTACGTTTGATCATCAGGAACAGCACCTCACCGCGCTGTTCTCTGCTTGGCGGGTGAATGAACTCTTCAAGGAGGTAGCGCATGGCTGTTGACACCCTGTTCGCTCAGATAATTCATGAGGCACCGTCCTATCCGAAAAGAGAAACGTCCCTGGTCCCCATCTGTTGTATCTGCGGACTTATACTAGACGAGACCGGACCCTCCCTTCATGATGAGCGCTGGGTTACGCAACGGACGTACCGAAAGACACATGGAGCAGATCCGGCCGATTGCCTCCTCACTCATACCTACTGTCCAGATTGTTTCACGCAGGTCATGGATGGGATTGAGCGCTAGGCAGGACACTGGAGGCGGGGTAGCATAGCCCTTCGCTCCAACGCCTCCCGAAACGGCCCATTCGGAATTTGCCAGGCGGAATCCTTCGGAAATCCCTTCTCAGACTTAGTCAGTTTCCGCTTTCCCTCCTGGCGGAGTCTCGATGTGCTCCCCGTTCCTCCGGCTGATTGCGCTCCGGTGCGACCGTCGAGCGAGGCCCTTCTTTGGGCGCGCGCAGCGGGAGCAAAGAAAGCTCCTCACGCCTTTGCACTCACCTTCTGAGGCCGCGCGTTGCGCGAGCACAGTAAATCATCAGACTCCATCGCCTCTCCCCAACTTCATTTTCAAAGGTGGCATGTTCGATTCTCGAATGCGCGCGTCGAACGAGCACATTGCTATCGTGCGCCTTCCGCGAGCAGGAGGACGACCAGGCTACCGGTAGTTTTCTCCTCTGCTAGGTGTTAAAACATATCTCCCTTAACTCATGTAGTGCCTTGTATAAGAAAAGGACGGTCTATGTCTTTGCCGATTGAGAAGTCGTCGTCCGATGAGTTGGCGCGAGAAGTCGCCAGACGGCGCACCTTTGCCATTATTTCGCACCCGGACGCAGGGAAAACCACGCTGACCGAGAAACTCCTCCTTTACGCCGGCGCAGTACACCTGGCCGGGGCAGTGCATGCTCGGTCGCACCAACGTGCGTCGAAGTCGGACTGGATGGAGCTGGAGCAGGCACGCGGGATTTCCATTACCTCCACTGCGCTGCAGTTCGATTATCAGGGTGTGCGGGTGAACCTGCTCGACACGCCCGGCCACCAGGACTTCAGCGAAGACACCTACCGGACCCTCATGGCAGTGGATAGCGCGGTCATGGTGCTCGACAGCGCCAAAGGCATCGAGCCCCAGACGAAGAAACTATTCGCCGTCTGTCGCAAACGCAATATCCCGATCATGACCTTCATTAACAAGATGGATCAGCCCGGGCGCCATCCTTACGAACTCCTCGAAGAGATCGAGCAGACGTTAGGCATGACGGCGGTCCCGTTCAATTGGCCGATCGGGGAAGGGGCCGGGTTTCAGGGACTCTACGACCTTCAGGATCCTCAAGTCCTGTTCTTTCAACGGACGCTGCACAACCAGCGCCGGGCGCCGATGCGAGTGGAGACATTTCCCCACCCGAGCCTGGCAGAGACGCTCGGAGAGGCTTATGGCCCGCTGCAGGAGGAAATCGCTCTATTGACAGGCGCCGGCACGAAGTTCGATCGCGACCGATTTCTCGCCGGCCAACTCACGCCGGTTTTCTTCGGGAGCGCTCTGACGAACTTCGGCGTCGAGCCATTCCTGAACGGTTTCCTCCGACTCGCGCCCCCGCCGAGCCCGCGCATGAGTTCGGATGGGCTGGTGCAGCCGACGGACGACAAGTTCTCCGGCTTCGTGTTCAAGATTCAGGCGAACATGGACCCGCAACATCGCGATAGAATGGCGTTTCTTCGCATCGTGTCTGGCCGCTTTGAAAAGGACATGATGGTCCATCATGCGCGATTGGACCGCAAGATCCGGATGACGCGGCCGCACCGGCTCTTCGGCCGTGACAGGGAAACGATCGAGGAGGCCTACCCGGGCGACGTCGTCGGGCTTGTGAACCCGGGTCTCTTTGCCATCGGCGACACGCTCTGTGCCGGCAGTCCCCGCTCCTTTGATGCCATTCCACAATTTCCCCCTGAGTGTTTCGGCCTGCTGCGAAGCCAGGATCTCACGAAGCAGAAACAGTTCCAGAAGGGACTCCAGCAGCTCGAAGAAGAAGGGGTTATGCAGGTGTTCTATTCACCCGATCATGTGCGCCGGGAGCCAGTTTTGGCCGCCGTGGGAGAACTACAGTTCGATGTCGTCGCTTCGCGGCTCGAGAGCGAGTACGGGGTCAAGACCATTGTCGAGCGGATGCCCTTTGTCCTGGCCCGCTGGGTGACTGGGGATCCCGACGTGATCGCCCGCATCTACTGGCCGCAGGACACACGCCGGCTCGTGGATCGGGAGGGTCGAATGGTGATGCTCTTCGGCTCCGAGCGGCTACTTTCCTACTGCATGAAAGAATATGCCTCTCTCAAGTTTCAGTTGCGGGAGGAAATCGGGAAACAAGAAAACTAACAGGCCCATGGCCTTGTGATGAGCGGATCATTCTTTTCACGAGCCAGCCGACCGCCCAACCAGCCGGATCGCCGCGCGAGGCGGGCGAGGGTTCGAAGTTCGAGATTGTCTGAGCTTCGAGCTTCTGATCGATCTTTTCTCCCATATCTCGCGCTTCACCCGTCACAGTCCATGGCACAGGCCTCCCTCTTCACTGTGTCGTAGCTGTAGGCAAACGACTGCATCGGCTATCCTACGATTAACACAACGTTTGGCTCAGCGATCTTCTCCCATCTCCTACAGTCTCACAGCACCCCACCATCGCTATTCCCCTCACTACGCCTCATTTTCTAGGTTTTGCTTCTGACCATTGTTGCTCTGCGACGGCACGCACCTTGCGTAGTTCCAGTAAAGGGGTAACTGGGTGGCTCTTCGATCTCTCTTCGGGCGGCCGAGTCAGATGTGCAATCAGACATAGACTTTTGCACGTGAGAAATTGGCTTCTCGGTGAAGGTTGTGCCTGCTGCCGGAAAGAACACAATAGGAGTATCCATATGAACTGGGTGAGAGCCACCGCTGCTGTTCTTGTGTTGTGGTCTACTACTGCGTGGGGTGCCACGTTGACGTGGAGTCCCGATAGTGAACCGGACCTGGCAGGATATCGCGTCTATCAATGCAGTCAGCTACCCTGCACCCGATCGTCTGGCAATGCGTCTTCTCTTGCAACGCTGGGAAAGGTAACGGGCTTCAATCTTGGGACGCCGACAGTGACTCAATACTACTTCCTCACGGCCTATGATTTGTCCAACAATGAGTCGGGCGAAAGTACCCTCGCGACCTTCACACCTGCTGGGGCTCCCCCGCCTGCCGGGCCTCCGCAGGCAACCCCGACGCCACCGCCGACTCCAGGTGGCCTGCACATCAGTTCTGTGGAGTAAGACCTGTCTGACGTTGGGACCGGGAAGGCCTTGTGAGCGGGATAGTACAGCGAGAGCGGCTGGACGGGCGTGATGAGGCAGGAATCCAATCTGTCCACGTCGCGCCTTTCTCGTATCCTCGCGTTTCACGCGACGGCGTCTGTCGCGCTGTTTGTGGCTGTCGATGCGGCTAGACTCGCGCGCGGCCGCCGTCAAACCCGGAATCTCGCCACTTTTCCAGCAGCGCAATGCGACGCAATAGTTGCGGGACAGTTGCCTGATCAACCCGTCCGCCGGTTCGCTTGATGAGTTCTGCATTCAGTTGGCGATGATCGATGCCGGTCTTTCGCGCCACGCTGCCAACGAGAGAGCGATGCTGGTCTCGCAATTCGTTCTTTTTGTCATGGAGCGCAACCGCCGGATCCGCGGCGCCCTTGCCGTCGCCGGCTGATTCTCCCTCGTCCCCCCCGATCAAGGTATCCATCCGGGCCACCCCGTGTAAGGGGATGTACTCCTTCAGCGAGGTGGCTGCCGTACCGAACAACGTTCGCTGGACGGAAGGCATAATTTCTTCCAACACATGGTCACGTTCAGCTTTGATCCGTTTGGCATAGTGGACGAGCGTCGCGTCCTTCGGCAAATAGAGCCAGGCCCGCTGCGGCTTCGGCAACCCCTCCTGCATCCGGACGAATCGCCCGACAACCTGGCGGAAATACATCTCGGTCAACACGTTCGTAGCGTAGACCCCGACACGGAGCCTCGGGATATCGACGCCTTCGCTCACCATGTTCACTGCGACTAGCCATTGCTGGGTCTTATGCTGCGCGAATCCGGCGATCGTTTTCGAGGCGGATGGATCGTCCGACACGGCCACCTGTGGCCGGCTGCCCGTAATACGCCCCACCAGCTCCGCCACCTGCCTGGCATGGTCCTGATTCATCGCGACGATGAGCCCGCCTGCATCCGGCTGTTCCTGCTTGCGGAGCCGGCGTAACTCGGCATGGGCATCGGTGATGACCGGGCCCAGCCAACTGTCTTGCAACAACGCGGTATTGAGCCGCTCCCTTTGCAGTTCGACGGTGAGGCCATCCTCAAATGTCGCCCGATGTTCTCGCCCCTCCGAGAGCCACGCCAGTTCCCCCTCGTAGCTCGGAAAGAGAATCGGGCGGCAGACACTTTCGCGAATCGCGTCGGCATACCCATAGCTGAAATCGGCCTGGCTCTCGCCCTGCTCATAGCGCACGTAGGGAATCGGATTGTTATCGGAGCGAAAGGGTGTGCCCGATAAGGCCAGGCGAAAGACCGCCTCTTCAAACGCTTCCCGCAGCGCGTTGCCCCAATCCTTGCCCTCGCCCGCATGGTGCAACTCGTCGAAGATCAGCAGCGTGGGGCGGCTCCGGCAGGCGCGCTGAAACACGGAAGGCGCGAGACAGACCTGTTGATAGGTCACGACTGCGCCATGGTAGTCGCGCGCCTCAATGGCCTGCTCATTCGTCAACGCCGGATCCAGCTGAATCCCCACCAGGCCGGCAGCAGTCGCCCATTGCGTGCGCAGATGATTCGTCGGACAGATGACCAGCACACGGCTGGCCACTCGATCTGCCAGATATTGATGGGCAATCCGCAGCGCGAAGCGCGTTTTCCCCGCAGCGGGGGTGGCCGTCGCGAGAAAATCTGTATGCGTATGGGTCAAGACGCCGGACACGGCGCGAGCCTGCCACTCGCGCAGCTTCGCCGTCCAGGGAGACAAGGTCACCGCAGCCTCTTCTTAATGATCACCGGTGGATGGGCATGGGCACGACAACGAGGGACTCGGCTTCATTCTAAGCACACATTCTCCATACGCATTGACTCTTTTCTCACAGAACAGGTGGCCCGGTCGATCCCCTGCTCAAACGTCCCGCGAGAGCCTTCTGAACGATTCTCCAAGCCGGTTCGTTTTCTCGTCACCGCGTCCCTACAATGGCGGGGAGCCTGATCCTTCTTTCTCACTGTGTCTCAGTAGGGACTTTGCAAATTGCGTCACGGCACCTCGGAGGCTCCTCTTCCTCTCCACCCCGCAACCCCTCATTCTCTCGCATCATCATATTGTATTCAGAGGCAATGTGGGCACTTTAATCAGGGCGGCAATCGCCGCTTTTCTTGCTTTACCAATTGGTTGTTTTATCATGATCGCAGCCACCAGCAGAATGTCTCTCACGGAACACCACTTGGATGGAAAACCAGACCCGCATCGCCGCCACCCCTGACCCTGCCAGGGTTCCGCCTGTTCCAGTGGGTACATCGCCTCCCATCTCGTTCACGACAAAGCGATTCCCCGGGTGGATGGGCCGTCACCATACGTGGATTGTGTCCGTGGTCTCGGTCATTGCACTCCTCACGCTGCTCTGCATGGGCTGGGCTGCGCTCACTGTCCAAGACAGATTAATCCAATCCGCCGGCCATAGTCTGGTGCAGGCTGCCACGGATGCCGCCAGCAGGTTGGACATGACGGTCCTTGAACGATACCGCGACATCCAGTTGCTCTCCACTACTACTATCGCCCAAGGGCGGGAACCTGAAGCCCTGACCAAGTATCTCCGCGAACTGCTGCACGCCTTCCCGACCTACCGGTGGATTGGAGTCACTGACTCACGCGGGAGGATTATCGCGGCAACAGATCCGTCGAGCTCTTCCCTCGATCAGAGCCAGCGTCCCTGGTTCCAACTGGCACGCACCCTCACCGGCGTCAGGATTCTGGATGCGCAGGCGAGTGAGGAATCCGGCGGGACCCTGGGGATCACTGTGGTCGCTCCCCTGCGCAGTCATGATGGGCAATTTCTTGGAGCGATTGCGGCAATCGTGGGCGTCCCATCACTCATGGACATCCTCGATGACACGATGCGGGCACTCGAGTACATCGAGTGGACAGAAGAGTCCCACATTGAGTATCAGCTCCTCAACGAAAACGGCGACCTGATCGCCGACTCGACGCTACCCCAGGAAGGCAACTTCAACCTCAAGCAGCTGGGCCTTCCTTCGGCAACACTTGTGGGAATAAACGCGCGCGGGTTCGTCGAGGAAACTCATCTCCGCCGCGGAACCTCCGTGATCACCGCCTACGCGCAGGTCACAATCGCCCATGCCGACCCGACCCTGCGTTGGGGCATTTTGATTCGTGTAGACCGGGACAGCATCCTTGCCCCCATTCGATCGCTTTTCCGGAAATTGTCGTTTTTGGCCATCACGACCCTGGTTCCCTTGCTTGGTCTTGTACTGGTGATGATCAAGGCCCTTCACGAAGAATGGCTCACCGCGAAACGGGAGTCTCAGCGAGCGACCGACGCGGAAGTGGCCCTCACGAAACGAACGAAGACTCTTCATACGTTGGTCGAGGCGGCACAGAGATTATCTGCGCAGCAAGACCTCGACGGACTGCTCTACCATCTCCTCGAAATCGCCAGGGAGAGCACTGGCGCGCGCTATGCGGGGTTAGGGTTCTCCAACGACAACAAGTGTGAGCCAGGACAGTTCCTGAGTACCGGAATCGATGACGGGGCAGCCCACGCAATCCGGACACTTCCGCTCGAACAGGGGGCGCGGGAATCTCTTGGACAAGAGAACGGCACCCTCTGCCTGAGTCATCTCACGAAATACTGGGCCTCCCTCGGATATCCCGAAGATCATGCCCCCATGACATCGTTCCTTGGAGTGTCGATTCGATGCCATGGCCAATTCTTCGGCCGGCTCTCTCTCGCAAACAAACTGACCCCAAACGGCCTCGCGACCGACTTCAGCGAACTGGACGAACAGATCGTGCTGACCCTTGCCGCCCAGGCCGGCACCGCGATTCAGAATCTACAACTTCTCCACGATTCCAAGGAGCAGGCTAGGCACGATTCGTTGACGGGATTGCTGAATCATTCGGCGATCCTGAATGCCTTGACCCAGGAACTGTCACGGGCTGAACGAAACCGTCACCCCGTGGCGGTCCTCATCGCGGACCTCGACCATTTCAAGCGCATCAACGATACCTACGGACACCCGGTTGGAGATACCGTCCTTCGAGAAACCGCGCAGCGATTGCGTGAGACCGCGCGCCACTACGATCACGTCGGGCGAGTCGGTGGAGAAGAGTTCTTGATCATCGTTCCTAATTGCGATCTGGACGCATTACGAGAGTGCGCCGAACGCTTTCGGTCGGCCATCAGCGACAGGCCCTTTGACGCACCAAGCGGCCCCCTCACCATTACGGTGAGCATCGGTGCGACGCTCGGGGCCCCCGAGTACCCCTTGAGTTCGGAACTCTTGCGCAAGATGGCCGACTACGCCCTCTACCGCGTCAAAAGCCACGGCAGGAACGGGATAGACATCGTTCCCCACCCCCACACACTCGTAACGGAGTAGATAAAGAAAATAGCGTAAAAGCCCCGCCCCGATCCTCCCGAGCATGCTCTCTCCAAGCTCGCTCGATCTTCCCTCTCCAGGAGGGTGGCCTGGCTTTGTCCCCCACCGCGCACGCTATCCTCACACTCTCTCAAGGAAGGCGTGGCCAGGCTGCCCTTTACTGCGCGCATCGAACGAGCACCTTCAGAGCGTGCGCGTTCTGCGAGCAAGAAGGGCAGCTGGCTACGCCCTTCCGCCACCCCACCGCATTTCCAACTCAGGGAATTTCGCCTTGTAATCGACATGACTGGTGCGGATCACATTCAAGGCTTCCTCGCGACCATACATACTCGTAATTTCGACTTTATGGTGGAGGCTGCCTGGAGCACTCTTATAGGTCAGGAAGTAGTGCTGCAGGCGATCGAGTAGTGCCAGCGGAACCTGACCGATATCGGTATAGCCTCCGTAGGTTGCATCATCTTTCATGACGGCGATGATCTTGTCGTCCGCTTCGCCACCGTCTGCCATACTAAGCCCTCCGATGGGCAGGGCCGTGAGGAGAATATCGCTATGCGGAATCGTCTTCTCCGTGAGGACGCAGATATCGAGGGGATCGCCGTCTCCCACGACGCCCGCTCGGTTGGCCCGTGCGGAAAATAAGGCCGCAACTCCATCGCCGCAGTAAGTTTGCGGAACCAGTCCGTAATAGACGGGACAATAGTTGGAGAACCGCTGCGGGCGATCGACCTTGAGGAAGCCGCTCACCTTATCCACTTCATACTTCACCGTGTCGGTCGGCACGATTTCAATGTAGGCCGTCACCACCTCCGGGGCCTGGTCTCCGATGGAGACTCCATGCCAGGGGTGGGCTCTGAACATCAGGCTCATAAGTCGCAGCACGGAATCGGCTTGGTTGCCGCTCATCACTTCTTCCTCCAAAGAATGTTGTGAAAACAGGAACTGATTCTGTTAGGACTAATGCCCCATGGCTAGATTGGAAGAGGATATCGTGGATCGCACATCACTCCATCCAAGAACTGTTTCTCGTCCATCATCGAAGTCTCAGGCAATTGACAATTGGTTTTATAATCCTTCCAAGCTTGCTTGTATCTCTCAAAAGAGGTGGCTGACGGTCCACCATTGCGCGCGTCCATCTACCGCCTTCTCAAAGAGGGGTGGCCAGGCTGCCCTTTACTGCGCGCATCGAACGAGCACAGCTTCATTGTGCGCGTTCTGCGAGCAAGAAGGGCACCTGACTACGCCCTCCCTCCCCTTGGTTGCTCCAGAAACAATCTCACTGCCACCTTCTGTCCTTTGATCCTGGTGCGGCTGAGGGTCTCAATGATCTCGCGAGCCAACACTTCCGGCACTTCCACCAGCGAGAATCGATCCATCACTTCGACGGCGCCGATCACATTTGAATTGAGTCCGGCCCTCGTTGGCAATCGCCCCGACGAGATCGCCTGCCCGGATCCCTGCCTCCCGGCCTGCGCCGATATAGACCTTGGCCATGCCAGCCGTTCGTCCGCCACGACCAGGCGCGTTGAACGGTCTGCCCTGCCCCTCTCTCGGCATCATGGCGGCGGCTCGACCGCGAGGATCCCCTCGAGGATCTCCCATGGGGCGCCGTGCCATCGATGGCCGCTCCGGCGGCCTGGTCGAGGCTGCAGGGATATCGTATTCCTTCCGCTCCCCACCCTGCATGCGAAAGACGAGTTTGAGGGCTGCAGCAGCCACTTCCATCGGGTCTCCCTGTTCCGCGAGAGACGCGACAACGGCCTGGAACTGGGACAGGTCACCGGCCGCGAGTACTTCTTCAATCGCGCTCTTGGTTCGTGCGAGCCGTTTCGTGCGCAGGTCGGCGACGGTCGGCACTTGGGTCACGACAATCTTGGCCTTCGTGAGCTGCTCGATGTTCCAGAGTAACCGCTGCTCGCGTGGGTCGATGACGGTGATCGCCGCCCCCTCACGCCCGGCCCGCCCCGTCCGTCCGATCCGATGGACATAGACTTCCGGAGACATCGGCAGATCGTAGTTCACCACATGCGACACGGACGGAATATCCAACCCCCGCGCCGCCACATCGGTGGCCACGAGGAGTTCGGTCTGCCCGGACCGGAACGAGCCCATCACGCGATCACGCTGGGGCTGATTCATTCCGCCATGGATCGCTTCGGCCCGGT
The DNA here is from genome assembly GCA_963720035.1 of uncultured Nitrospiraceae bacterium. Taxonomy (GTDB): domain Bacteria; phylum Nitrospirota; class Nitrospiria; order Nitrospirales; family Nitrospiraceae; genus Palsa-1315. The sequence goes on from CAVREB010000014.1 coordinate 56,315, forward strand.
GCCCACGGTCGTTCAACATGGCGGTGAGTTCATCGACTTCGATGCGAGTGCGGCAGAACACGAGGGCCGACTTTGGGGCCTCCATATCCAGAATGCGAGCCAGTGCCGCCACTTTGTGCGGTCTGGCGACGATGTAGGCTGTCTGGTGCACGCGTGGAGCGGCGCCCGCCTTGAGCTGCTCCTTGGCAATCTTGATCTCGACCGGCTCCTTGAGATGGCGCTTGGCAATGGAGGCGATCCGGGGCGGCATGGTGGCAGAGAACAACGCCGTTTGCCGCTCTTTAGGCGTCTGTTCCAGAATGGCGTCCAGATCATCGGCAAATCCCATGTCGAGCATCTCATCGGCCTCGTCCAGTACGACCATCTGAATCGTCTTGAGCTGCAGCGTTTTTCGACGGATATGGTCCAGCGCCCGCCCAGGTGTCGCCACGATGACATCGACACCGCGCTTGAGCGCATGGAGCTGCGGGCCGATTGCCTGTCCTCCATAGACCGGGAGCACGGTGATCTTCAATTCTTTGCCGTAGCGCGTGACTGCTTCGCCGACCTGCATGGCCAACTCTCTGGTCGGCACCAGGATGAGGGCGGAGGGGCAGCGCCGCACTGAATGGGCGATGCGCTGGAGCATTGGCAGGGTGAACGCCGCCGTCTTGCCGGTCCCGGTTGCCGCTTGGCCCAAGAGATCCCGTCCTGCCAAGAACGGAGGGATCGCCTCCCGTTGGATCGGCGTGGGCTCTTCATAGCCTAGCGTGTCGAGCGTGGTGAGCAGGGCGGCTTCCAGGCCCAGAGCCGCAAAGCCTGGAGAAAAGCCCTTCGCCGGCGTTTCTGCCGGTGGTTGTATGGTCTCGTGTTTCATAGAATGTATCGACTGCCTTTCTGGATGGTGTCTCGAACGGTGCGGCCTCTATACCCCCTACTCTCTCACAGCAAGGGGGATCCCCTCAATAACACATTACGCACTAGCGGCTTTACATAGCTCAGGCGACGATTGGCCCTGTGCGTTTGGAGATTGCCAGACTCTCCTTCACGTTCACGCTTCACGGGCGATGAAGGAGGCTGTGCTTCGCGCCGTCGCCCGCCAGGCCAGTACCGCTGCCAGCAGCAATAGCAGCGATGCCAGGAGAAACGGCGCGCCCGGGATGTGCCAGTCGACGCCGGGACCAATGAACAGGGCGAAGGTTTCCGTGAAGAGGACTGGCCCGATCAGACCGGCGATGCCCATGAGGCTCGCGATGGCGCCCTGGAGCTGGCCCTGCCCCGATGGGCCCACTCGGCGGCTCATGAGCGCCTGCGCCGACGGACCGGCCAGTCCCCAGCATGCCATGATAGGAATGCCGAGGAAATAGATCGTCCCGGTGGGAGCGAGCCCGTAGATCGCGAATCCCGTCGCCCCGCAGAGCAGCCCCGCAAGCAGAGCCCGTCGCTCACCGAATCGCGCTGCAATGGGTTTTACCAACGTGCCTTGGACAATCATGGCACAGAGACCGACGGACGCGAGCGTCAGTCCGACAGCTGAAGGTCCCCAGCCGTAGCGATAGCCCAGATACAACACGGCGGTGCTCGGCAAGACGACATGGGCCACGTATCCCAGGAAGCTGACCGTGGCCAGCCCGAACAATTCATGGTGGGAACGGAGCAGCCGCAGCGAGCCGACTGGGTTGGCGCGCCTCCACGAAAACCTCGTCCGCTTCTCACGTGCCAGAGACTCCGGCAACACGAAGAAACCATAGCAGGCGTTCACCAGGCTTGTTGCCGCGGCACCCCAAAAGGGCCAGCGCGGATCCATCGCGCCCAGCAGTCCTCCCACGGCCGGCCCGAGGACAAACCCGAGTCCGAAGGCCGCACCGATCATCCCGAATCCGGCGGCCCGTTTTTCAGGCGGCGTGACGTCGGCGATGTAGGCGCCTGCGGTACTGAAACTCGATGACGCGATACCGGAGATCACGCGGCCTGCGAACAGCCAGGCCAGGTTCGGCGCCAAGGCCATCAGTATGTAATCGAGGCCCAGACCAAGGTTGGACAAGAGTACGACCGGCCGCCGTCCGAACCGATCAGAGAGCCCACCTTGAATCGGCGAACAGACGAACTGCATCAATGCCCAGGCTGTGCCCATCAAGCCGTAGATTTCAGCCGCATGCGCCGTATTGCCGCCCAGGAACTCCTCGACGAGCTTCGGCAGCACAGGGATGATGATGCCGAACGACAACACGTCGAGCATCACCGTGACCATGATGAACAGCACGGCGGCCTGACGAGGCGCGGCCGATACGATAGAGTCTCTCATAGGATTATCACGACCAAAACAATCAGATGAGGAGATTCAGGCGGTGGGATCGCATCAGGCGCGCTCACACGACTGCCGAACACACTGGCGGACCGCTTCTCGCTGCACGAATCGTCCGGGCTCTTCTCATGAGCCCTTCTCGTTCGGGTCCCCTCCCCCTTACTCGTTCGGTTCTTCGATCGGCCCCGCCCACTCCCCTTTGGCCAGCGTCACTTCCTGAAACCCGCCGTCCGGCCATTGAAACTGGCCGACCTCATCGACTTGCACAATAAATGGATCCGCTTCGTGCGCCAGGCCACGGAACCAATACCAGCCGGCGGTGGTGGGCTTCTCCCTGGTCCAGTGATACTCGGCCATGCGTCCGTTTCCTTTTCGTCTCTGCTAAGAGTCTGATAGAGTCTACCTCTCGTGAACACCGAACCTATCATGTCCAAACTCCCAATAGAAGATGTCCTGCCGGCTCTTCGTCGCGCGCTGACGGAGGGACGGAATGCGCTGCTGACCGCGGCGCCTGGCGCGGGAAAGACGACGCGGGTGCCCCTGGCCTTGCTCGATGCCGCCTGGCTCGACGGAAAAGCGCTGCTCATGTTGGAGCCGCGACGGCTTGCAGCCCGTGCAGCGGCCCATCGCATGGCATCCACGCTTGGTGAATCGGTCGGCGAAACGGTCGGCTATCGCATGAGGCTCGACACGAAGGTGGGGCCTATGACCAGAATCGAAGTGGTCACGGAAGGCATCCTTGCTCGCCTGCTCCAGAACGATCCTGGTCTGAGCACTTACGCGATTGTCCTCTTCGATGAATTCCACGAACGGAGCCTGCAGGCCGATACGGGCCTGGCCCTCTGTCTCGAATCACAGCGGTTCTTTCGCCCGGATCTCCGCCTGCTCGTGATGTCGGCCACCTTGGACTGTGGACCGGTCGCGGATCTCTTAGGCAACGCGCCCGTCATTGTCTGCGAAGGCAAGATGTTTCCGGTAGAGACCCGTTATCTTGATCAACCCCTCTCCGGCCATCTGGATGTGGCAGTCGTACAATCAATCCGGCACTCGCTCGCTCAGGACCAAGGGAGTCTCTTGGTCTTTCTGCCAGGCATGGCAGAGATTCGTCGCGTCGAGCGAAAGCTTCTCGATCTGAATTTGAGCTCGAACATCCTGATCGCGCCACTCCACGGCGACCTGCCGCAAGAGGCGCAGGACCGCGCGATCGCTCCCGCTCAGCCTGGCACGAGAAAGATCGTGCTGGCCACTTCGATTGCTGAGACCAGTTTGACGATCGACGGGGTACGCGTCGTGATCGATGCAGGGTTGTTGCGCGTGCCTCGCTTCGATCCGAGATCTGGACTCACGAGATTGGAAACGATTCGCGTAACCCAGGATTCTGCAGAGCAACGTCGGGGCCGGGCCGGGCGTCTCGAACCGGGCGTCTGTTCCCGCCTCTGGACCTCTGCGGAGCAGCAGTCGCTCGCCCCTCGGCGCCCGCCGGAAATACTCGACGCAGACCTGGCGCCACTGCTGCTCGAATTGGCCCTCTGGGGCACGGCCAATCCAGGCGAGTTGTCCTGGCTCACTCCCCCGCCGCCCGGAGCTGTGGCCCAAGCGAGACAGTTGCTCGTCGGCCTCGGCGCACTCAATTCAGAGGGACAGATCACCGCCCATGGAAGGCAGATGGCCGAACTGCCGCTGCATCCACGTCTCGCGCACATGCTGCTCAAGGCTGTGCCGTTGCAGCTCAGTAATCTTGCCTGTGAGTTGGCGGCCCTGCTCAGCGAGCGAGATATTCTGCGAGGCCCCTCCGGCTGGCGCAACGCCGACCTGCGACTCCGCTTGGATGTCTTGCATGGACAGCACGATCACGCTGCCGGTGCGACCGTCGACCGCGCCGCCTGTCAGCGAGTCAGCCGCACCGCCGATCTGTGGCAACGACAATTTCCGCGATCTGCCCGTTCGAATCGGCAGAGCAGCCTCGATGAGGTCGGTCTGTTGCTCGCACTCGCCTATCCGGATCGCATTGCCCAACGCCAACATGGAAATGATGCACGCTATCTCATGGCCAATGGCCGTGGCGCTCTCTTTGCGAACCCTGATCCGCTCGGGTCGGAAGATTATCTGGTCATTGCCGACCTCGACGGAGGTACACAATGGGCCAGAATCGATCTGGCCGCGCCGGTCAGGCTTCGCGAGCTTGAGACCCTCTATGCAGACCAGATTCGGGTGGTGGATGAAGTGTCGTGGGATGATACAGCACAGGTGGTTCGTGCGACGAGACAACGCCGATTGGGTTCGCTCATTCTGTCTGATCAGGGACTCTCGAAGTCGGATCCTTCGAAGATATCGAAGGCATTGTTGCAGGGCATTCGTCGGGCAGGACTCGACAGGCTGGCCTGGACTCCGGAGCTTCGTCAGTGGCGGGCGCGAGTGGGATTTCTGCGCCGGACAGAAGAACAAGAGTCACGGTGGCCCGATCTGTCGGACGAGGCCCTGTTGCGGACACTCGACGACTGGCTTGGGCCCTATCTATCCGGGCTGACGACGCTCGACCGTGTCACACGGCTCGATCTCACCCAGCCGTTGCACGCGCTCCTCTCTTGGGAACAGTCACGCCAACTCGAACGTTGGGCCCCTACCCATCTGACCGTCCCGAGTGGATCGAGCGTTCGCGTGGAGTACGAGACGCCGGATCTGCCCATCCTGGCTGTGCGGTTGCAAGAAATGTTCGGCTGCAAGGACACGCCCCGTCTCGTCGATGGGAAGATTCCGGTCATGCTGCATCTCCTGTCACCGGCCCGCAGGCCCGTCCAGATCACGAAGGATCTCTCCAGCTTCTGGAAGTCGGCCTATCTTGAGGTAAAAAAAGAACTCCGTGGCCGCTATCCCAAACACTCCTGGCCCGACGATCCGCTCACTGCCCCGCCGACTGCCAAAGCCAAGCGCCGCCCGCACTGAATCCCAACCTTTCGTAGGATAGACCAGCGACACCCTCTCCCTCTATCGTGACCATCTATGAGTAATCTCATCGCAATGGTGCTCGGCGTGATGCTGGCTGGATTCACTCCCATCGCGTGGGCCAATCCAGAGGATGCTCCCGCGCCTCCGACCTTCACGATTCCGTTCGACGAGGAAGACGAAGCCACCTTACAAGCGGAGGTGACGAGGCAGGTCCTGACCTTCTTGCAGACGGTGCAGGCTCATTGGGGGCAACGGCCGGAGGCTCTTCGCCTGTCGGTGGCAGGAACGGTCGAGCGGGATGAGGAAGGCAAGCTGATCTACCTGCGCAACCTCTCCGATCATGGCGTGCTTGAAGGGTATGAGTTCCGTCACGAATCGCTGGTCCGCGGCCAGTACATCCTGCTGCAGCGGCCCCTCAACGGACTGAATGAATTTATCGGATACTACCGGACGCTGAAAGAGCAGCTCACCGCTGCCTACGGAAGCCCGACGAACGACCAGACTGTGTGGGACAACGATCTCTACCAACCGGTTCCCGACTATTGGGGCGTTGCGGTGCTCATCGGCCATCTGCACTACCATGCGGCATGGGAAACTGGAGACGGGACGATCACGCTCGAACTCACCGGCAACCGGCATAGCCGGCTATTCCTCGAATATCGAAGTCATCGCGAAGGGGCCAGCACCTAGCGACAGGATGCTGAAAAGAACGCTAAGTTGTAGCTTCGTTGCCCTGGATACCTCAGGTTGTTGAGAATGCTTTTGAGGCGGAGGGGCAGATTTTCAGCACTCGCTAAATGGGAATGTCCCTCGTCCCATCATACGACGTTCTCGACTGGTGGGATAACTTCACGATATCGCCGTCCTTGACTACCGTATCTTCGCCGCTCACTTTCTTGTTCACCGCAATCATCACTTCTCGGTTCATCAGGAATTGCACCAACGGGCCCATGCGATCCTGGTTCGATTCAAGAAGTTTCCTGACCGTGGTCGGCTCAGAGACCTCAAGCTCGAATTCTGTTTCTCCGACCGCATCGCGAAGCGTCAATCCAAAGACCAGCACTGTGACCATTTATTCCTCGTCTCTCGTTATTCGTCTCTCGTACCTCGTTTCCAAGATCCAATAGCTTCACGCATCACGCGCGTGGCAGCGGAAACAATCTTGCCGTCTGGGATGTCGCTCCGGCACGGGCCGACTGCCCGTAGGAACATGACATTGCAAACATGCCTGCTCAACCTTGATCGCCTGATGCGCGGCATCGGCCGGGATCATCGGATTCCGGTCCTTCGGAGTCGGCAGCATCGACACGCCGACGATGACGGCCAACGCGAACAGGACAAAGAGGCCGTCAATCTTGCGCAACTTCATGCCGGCCCTTCGCTCGTCTGTCGGTCTGCTGCCTCGTAGGCCTCCTGAATCAGTTGGGCCACGTGCTTCACCTCCGCTGCGCCCTGCAATCCCGTACGCAGTTGAATCATACAGGCCGGGCAACTCGTGGCCACAACCTCTGCGCCGCTCTGTTCGACGGCCCGCCGCTTACGCTCGACAATCCGCTGCGACGTCTCAAAATCCTTCACGAGATAGGTCCCGGCTCCGCCCGCACAGCGATCAGCGTCCGGCATCTCGACATACTCGACGCCCGGCAGGCCTGCCAGGATCGCACGAGGCTCCTTGGTCACTCCAGCAGCTCGCAGATGGCATGAGGAGTGATAGGCAACCTTGCACGGCCTGGGCTGCTGACTGGCCATGGCCGGTTTCACCGACGATCGTGACACGAACTCCGAAATATGTGTGACCCGCTTGGCCAACGCCTGGGCCGCCGCTTGCTCCGGCTCACCGGCGAATAAGGTTGGGTAGTCCTTCAGCATGAGGGTGCAAGAGGCGCATCCGGTCACCACCTTGTCGTATCCTGCCATGGACACGAGATTGACCCTTGCCCCTTCTTTAGCCAGCGCGCGATGCCCGTAGGTTTCGATCGGCGTCCCAGAACAGCGTTGCGGTGGCAGATCCGGCTCGACCCCATGTTTTCGCAGCACGGAAATCACGGCATCGCCCACCCCGTCGTCGAAGTAGTTGGCCGCGCAGCCATGGAAATAGGCCACCGGGGAGCGAGGCGCTTGCCCAGCCCGGGGGATCAGATCTGGATAGCGGTCACGGAGATGTCGCCGGGCCAGTCGAGGCAGCACCAGCTGAGGCGACAATCTTGCCGTCTCGGCTAGAAGACGCATGAACGGCTTCGTCAGATGATCGAGCAGGCGCCGCGTGAGAGGCCGATCCCAGACTGACTGATACCTCGAGAGAAGCTTTAAGAATCGTTCAAAGAGTGCTGTTTGTGCATGGAAACGAAAGATGACACCGGCCATCTTGTTCGGCTGCTCGGCGCGCCGGTCCAGGATGAGCTGAGACACATCGACGCCGGCCGGACAGGCAGTACGACAGGACTTACAGTTGAGACAGGCCTCCACGACTCGCTTTGAATTGAGATAGCTATAGTTCTTATCGGTGACGATCTCGAACCAGCCCCGGGAACTCATGTCTTCCGATTGAAACACATCGTAGACCGGGCAGACGGAATTACACTTGGCGCAGGTTGCGCAGGGTTTCGACAACCGCAGATAGTCGATATGGTCCGTGAAGGGCCGGTCGCTGATCTTGATGCCGGGGTTGAGTACCCCGGTGGGATCAAAGCTTTGCTTCACCAGCACGAACAGGTGGTAGAGTTCCGGGCCAAACATCGCCTTCACGTATTCGGCGCGCACCCTGCCATCCCCGTGCTCCCCACAGATCGAGCCACCGAATCGATCCAAGACTGTTTGGTGAATCTCGTGATAGCCCTGCACCATCTTCTGGAAGTCGTCCTGGTCGTTCACGTCGAGTAAAGGAATGATGTGGGCGTTCCCGTTCCCGATATGACCGAAAATCGCGACCGGCAGATGCTGACCGGCGAAGAACTCTTCCAGATACCGGATGAGTTCGCTGATCCGTTCAGCCGGCACAACGACGTCGTCGACAAAGTTGATCGGCTTCTTCCTGGGATCGAATCGATAGAGCGTGGGATAGAGGGCCTTGCGGGCCTTCCACAATTGCTCCCGTTGCTCAGGATCGAAGGCGATCACGGGATCCGACGTAAGGCGATAGAAGCGACAGATCTCGGTCATCCGCTCAGCCTGTGCGCGGAGATCGGTCCCTGCCCCGTCAGCATCCAATTCCACCAAGAGGGTGGCGGCCGCGTCGGCCGGAATGCCGTGCTTCGCCCTTCCGATCAGATTGAGCGTGTTGGCATCCATTACTTCCAATGCGCTCGGACTCAACTCCAGCAGCTTCGGCACAGCTTCGCCCACATCTTCCAAGCGGCGAAAATGGATGAGCGATGTGAGGGTCGCGCAAGGTTTCTCGACCAGCCTGATGGTGGCTTCACTGAAGAGACCGAGCGTGCCTTCGCTGCCGACGAACAGTTTGGGAAGATCGAAGCGGCCTCGCGCCAGCCCGTCGGCGAGACCGAAGAGGTTGTAGCCACAACTGTTCTTGCTGACAGTCGGACGTTTCTGCTCGATCAGCGTGGCATGGTCTTGTACCAGCGACCGCAAATCCCGAAGATGCCTATGCGTCTTCAGCAGATCGGCGCAGTCCTGATCGTCCAGCCCATAGGCCTTGGCATCCAGCCACTCACCGGACTGCAGGCAGACACGGAGCGCCTCTACATTATCTTTGACGGAACCGTAGCGCAGCGTGTGGGGACCCGAAGAGTTGTTCGCCAACATTCCACCGAGCTTGCACATGTCGCCGCTGGAGGGATCGGGACCGAACATGAGTCCATGCCGCCCAAGGTGCTTATTCAACTCGGCGAGCACGATTCCCGGCTGCACCCGAGCCCATCGCTCTTCTCGATTCAGCTCCAGCACCCGATTCAGGCGTGAGACGTCCAGAATGATCCCGGACCCGATCGCCGAGCCGGTCAGATTCGTCCCGGCGGCCCGAGGCGTCAGCGGGATTCCTCGCTGTACGGCGTACTGCACCGTGGCAGCGATGTCCTCCTCGGACTCCACCAGCACGACCGCCTGAGGCGCCATTCGATATATACTCGCATCCACCGCATAGGCGGTGAGAGTCGAATAGTCGTCTTTTACTTTGTCGACGCCTATCGCGGCTCGGAGATCGGAGGCGATGGAGCGGGAACGTTCAGGCAGAATGAGAGTTGGTGAGGTCATAGTTGAAGGCGTCATTCATTCTAGACGGACTCGTGAGACCAGCACAAGTCTGGTTGTTGCACAGTTCGCGACCGGCTAAGATATGATTCGCACATAGGAGCACGCGTTTGTGGCCGACATACGTCCCACCCTCTACCTTTCACGTCTTCTCCCCGATCCCGTCATGGCCATCGTGCGGGAACGATTTCGGCTGATGCAGGAACCGCTCGATGCGTTGCCCACTCCATCGGCGCTGCGTGATGGACTCTGCCAGGCCGACGCCGCGATCGTGACCCTGGGCGATCGCATCGACACCGAAACCATTCATGCAGCCACTCGGTTGAAAATTCTGGCGAACTATGCCGTCGGGTACAACAACATCGATCTCACTGCCGCACAACAGCGCGGTCTAGTCGTCACGAATACTCCGGACGTCTTGACGGATGCCACAGCGGATCTGACCTGGGCACTGCTCCTGGCGACGGCACGCCGGGTCGTCGAAGGCGATACCCTCGTTCGATCCGGTCGTTGGACCGGGTGGAGTCCCACGCAACTCCTGGGAGCGGAAGTCTCGAAAAAGACACTGGGGATTATCGGCATGGGAAGGATCGGGCAAGCGGTGGCCCACCGCGCGCAGGGGTTTCGCATGCTGGTGCGCTATCACACACGCTCACCTCTAGCCGCCTCATCTCTCCCCCGTGAGTGGGAGCATCGATCATTGCGGGATCTCTTCGGAGAAGCCGATGTCGTGACGATCCATGTGCCTCTCACGTCTGCCACCCATCATCTAATCGGCGCGCGGGAATTGGCCTGGATGCGATCCACCGCCTTTCTCATCAATACCGCTCGTGGCCCAATCGTCGATGAAGGAGCGCTGGTCGACGCCCTCAAGACAGGAACCATCGCCGGCGCGGGACTCGACGTCTATGAACAGGAACCAACCCTCCATCCAGAACTGGCTCAGTTGAAGCAGGTAGTGCTGCTCCCCCACCTGGGCTCTGCCACACTGCAAGCGAGGGTTCAGATGGGACTGGTCTGTTTGAAAAATATACAGGCAGTCTTAGAGGGACTTCCGGCCCCAAACACCGTTCACTAGCAGGTTGCTGAAGAAGTCAGTCATCGGCCATGGACCATGACGCGTAAAGTGCGAGGCGAGAACGATGCGGGTGATTGTTTCTGAGGCTGACTAGTTTGCATAGCGAACCGCGGAGGCAGGCTGAGCTGGCCCCCTGTGCGTGCGCACTGATTCGAGTCGTTGCGGCACGTCGTGGAAAGTCGGAATTGATTCGTAGATTGCGGCTGCCTGATTCCACAGTTCTTGGGCTTCGTAGAGTAAGCCGAGTTCATAGCGAATGGCTTGAGCCTTGGCCCCCTGGCACTTCGGATCCTTCAACAGCAGCTCGAGTTGTGCACTTGCGGACTGGCCTTCTCCCTGTTCTTTTAAACAGACCGCGATCATGAGACAGGAGTCCAGGAAAAAGTCGGGACCCTTCATCGCGAAACGAAACTCTTCCTTTGCTTCGTCCAGCAGCCCCATATTCTTGTAGGCCACTCCCAGGGTGTAATGGGTCTCGGGGTCAATCCCATCCGTGGGCTCGGCAGAAAGTGGTGTCTCGACGGCAGGTACTGGCGCCGGGAGCTTCGGCGAAAACGTCGAGGCCCATTTTGCGACCAACGGGCTGACTGGAGCCAGTTCCTTCATTTTCGCATAGAGACTCGCCGGCTGGGTCTCATTCTCACCATTATCTGGATCTGCCAGGAGTAATTCGAGGGCGCGGGAATATTGCAAGGCGGCGCCGGCAGTATCCCCCTTGGCTTCGAGGAGGTGGCCGAACAGTTCACGAGCCTCTGCATTATCCGGCTGCGCCGTCACCAGATGACTGAGCCATTCCTCCGCCACAGCCTGCTGACCGGCCTTTACATAGGCCTGGAACTGCTCGCTTGTCGAAAGGGCAGGTGAAGAGGGAGCAACCGATCCTTCCGCTTGCGACAATGTCTCCCTCTGCTCATCCGGCTTGGCATTCGCCAGAGAGAATCCGCTGCCCGGCGCTACCGGGGCCTGTTCTGTCGTCTGTTGCGGCTCCGATTGGGCCGGCGCAGGCTCCGGCTTGGCGATTGAGAAATGCCTATCTTGTTGCGGGGTGACCTTGGAGGTCACACTCCGGGCATCGTCCGGAGCAGCGTTGGCAGTCGAAAATGTTTCCGCCGCCTGGACCGGACTTGGTGGGATCACAGCTGTCGGAGCTACAGAGGTCTCGGATCGAGCCGGAACGGGCGGTTGATCCACTGCAGTCCCATGCATGAGAGCAGTCAGCTTCTTGACCGTCGGGCTATCCGGCGCCAGCGTGGTGACCTTCTCGAACAGTTCCTCATGCAGCGTCGGCATCCCTGGCTCGGGATGCTCCAGCAACAGCTCAATCGCCTTCCCATACTGAACTACGGCATTGGCCACATCTCTCTTCTCCGCATACAGCTCTCCATAGAGTTCGAGCAGCGCGACGGACTGAGGTTCGACCGCCAGAAAATCTGTAATCAGCCTTTCAGCCTGTGCATAGTCTTGCGCCCGCAAGGCCGCCCCTGCGAGGTAGCGATATTCGCCGAGCGCTACCTGAAGGTCTCCGCGTTGAAGGTGCAACTTCGCGAGCAATTGACAGACTTCCGGATTTCCTGGCTCTTTGGTCAGTAATTGAGTGAGAATCGCCTCAGCGCCGGCAAATTGCCTTTCTCCAATACGACGGGTGGCTTCGGATAGCAGATCGAGCTGCTCGGAATTTTTAGACGGGCCTCCTGCGGAGACGGCTCCAGCCTTGGCGGTGTGGCTAGGATGCCCGCCGGTCTTTTCGAAATGTTCGATGAACTGGGCGGCCTCACTGTTGGCAGGATCAATGCGCAACACGGCTTGATAGGCATCCTTGGCCTCGGCATAGCGCTGCTGCGCGGACCGCTCCCGCCCCAGCTGCAAATAGACCTTCGTGGCTTCGTCCTGCATGTTTTCTTGCAGGCACAATTCCGCCACCCGCTGCTGGGCATCCATATTCGAGGGATCCTGGCTGACGATCTTCTTATAGATGCCCAGCGCGTCTTTGCTCTTTCCCGCTTTGAGGTAGTGTTTCCCGAGGGTGAGATAGTCTTGAACCGCGCTACTCAGCAGACCGCGTTCAGCGTTCAGATCTCCCAGATGCCGGTAGATATCATACCGTGAGGGATCAAGCTTCAAGATCTTCTTGAACGTGGCGATCGCCTTGAGGGTAGACCCTTCGGCACGGAAGGCATTGGCCGCCTGCATGAAGGCCGCCATGGCATCGTTGGTGGCGTTGCGTTTGAGGTGTAACTCCCCGATTGAATTGAAGATACTCCCATCGCTCGGTGACTCGGCGGAGAGCTTCTTCCATTCATTGATGGCGGCGTCGAACTGGCCCCGTGATGCAAATAGCTGTGCACTGTGCAATACGCTGCTGCGATCGATCGCCAAGGCAAACCTCCACAACGATCAAACGCTAACAGTGTCAATGGGTATTGTCAACGAAATGGGGTATTTGGATACGATGTACTCAGCAGAAATACGAAGGCCTGCCCTCAAATGAAGGGCAGGCCTCCCTGTGATACAGTCCCGCAGAATGAAATCGTCAAGGCTCGGTGACGACCGCCTTCAATACATTCGAGGCCTGAGGCCCCTTTGCGCCTTGCACGACGTCGAACTCGACGTTTTCTCCCTCTTTCAAGGTCTTAAATCCTTCTCCTTGCAGCGCGGAATAATGTACGAAGACATCATCCCCGCTCTCAAGACGAATGAACCCAAATCCCTTGCGATCGTTGAACCACTTGACCGTACCTTTTGCCTTCACAAAAACCCTCCTTTCCTCAACGGCCACGCCTAGTTACGTGGCCGGCCCCGGAACCTAGTTGGTGACACACATGATGAAGAGAAAAAGACAGGAAGAAGAGCAGGCTGGAATGACGGGCTCATTGGAGAGACAAAATCAATCACGAAACCCATCTCGTATACAAATCGCGCAGCATGTACCACGGCGTTTCAAATCTTGTCAAGACATTCTTTGGCCGCATGCTCGCCGGCCGTGAGGTAGACAAGCCTCGCCCGCTCGCCTATAGTGTCGCACCGGGCGAGGAGCGTGATTCTTCGAATGTTTCTACGAACGCTGCTGGATCGCTACATCTTCACCGAACTCCTTTCCCCTTTTAGCATCAGCCTCGGCGTGCTGTGCTTTGTGGTTTTCACGACTAAACTCCTAAGTTTAGTGGAACTGCTGGTCTCCAAAGGCGTCGGGATTCTCGCGGTCCTGGAAGTCTTCGCCCATTTGATGCCGTCGTTCCTCGTGTTGACCCTCCCGATCGCCGGGATCATCGCCTCGATCACCGCGTTCGGACGACTGTCCTTCGACAAGGAATTGGTGGCGATGCAGGCTGCGGGCCTGAGCCTCATGCGATTGACTCGCCCCGTGCTGCTCTTTGCCCTGCTCGTGTTCGGGTTGACCTTATGGTTGGCGCAGTGGGGGCAGCCCTGGAGTTCCACGAACCTCAAGAAAGTGGCGCTGAATCTCCTTCGGGATCAGCTGGTATTGGCGTTAGAACGAGGCACATTCAACGAACCCATCCCCAACATGATGATCTATGTTCCGGATGGGGAGCCCGGCCAGGCCACGCCCGGAATCTTTGTCTCCGATGAACGGAATCCAGATAATCCCCGCATCATCGTGGCGCAGCAATACGAGGTCTTAATGGATGCCTCCACCAATCAGGTAGCGTTACGCCTGCAGCACGGAGTCATTCACAGCCGACCGGATCAAGCCGACCAATACGAGCAGGTGTCCTTCGCCAGTTACGATCTGAAGCTTTCGCTCAACCAAAGCGCCTACTCAGCCACGGAGGAACGTCCTTCGTACGACGCCATTGTTACTCAACTTACCCAATCCCAATGGCGCGATCCGGGCGCTCTCCGACGATTGATGGAGTATTATAAGGACCTGGCCTTTCCCACTGCGTCGCTGGTGTTTTGTCTTCTGGGCGTCCCGGTTGGCATCGTCTCAAAACGGTCCGGACGAATGGGCGGATTTGCGGTCGGCGTAGTAGTTGTCATCGTTTATTACATCCTGAACGTCGCCTGCGAATTCCTGGTCACGACAGGACACCTGTCGCCCTTTGCCGGGGCCTGGATGCCGAACGGCATCTTCGCCCTCACCACCGCCGTGTGGTTTTACATTATGAGTCGCCAGTAATCCCATGCCTATTCTCTTCCGCTATCTCCTTCGCGAATACGGCAATATCTTTACGATGTGCTTCAGCGGGCTGATGACGATTTACCTTGTCATCGACTTCTTCGAGAAAGTGCGCCGCTTCTTGCGTTACGATGCCAATTGGCTCGATATCCTGACGTATTTCATTCTTAAGACTCCCGCAATTTCCTTCCAAATTGCACCACTGGCCGTCCTGATGGCCACCTTACTGACCTTCGGATTACTCTCGCGCGGCCACGAAATTACAGCCATGCGAAGTTGCGGTATCAGTTTGCCCTGGATCACCGCCCCCTTCATTGCCTTTGCTTCAGGGATTTCCCTCGTGCTCTTACTGTTTAGTTCCACCGTCATTCCGTTAGCCGCGAGCAAGTCCGAAGAGATTCGGACTACACGTATCGAGAAAAAACCTCCCGCCACGGCCTTGAAGCTCCAGCAACCCTGGACGAGAGTGGGAGCCGACAGCCTCATGCATGTGACGAGCGTCTCCGTTGACGGAAGACTCTTGGGCGGTGTGCGTCTGTTTCAGTTCAATCGCAACTTCCAACTGGTCAATATCACTGAAGCTGAGGAAGCCCGTTATGCTGACTCCATCTGGACGTTGTACCAAGGACAGCACCGACGGTTTTCCCCCGATGGGACCGTTTCGGCTACCGCATTCGACCGCCAAGCTATGGTGCTGACCCTCATTCCCGATGACTTCACCGTCTGGCTCGCCGGCGACTCCGAATTGATGACATTTCATGATATCCGGGCATACACCAGACGTCGGCACCAGCAGGGCTCCCAAGCTGCACGTCTCAAGACAGACTATCACAGTCGAATCGCGTTCCCCTTCGTCACCGTGATCATGGTCCTGGTCGGCATTGCGCTGAGCCTGCGCCGGAGTGGCACCAGAGGGGGCAGTATGGCGATGGGCATTGGGCAGGCGCTTGGCGTCGGCTTCTGCTATTGGACGACACACTCGATCGCAATCGCGCTCGGGCGCGGCGGGGTCTTGACGCCGCTGATCGCCGGCTGGATGGCGAATGTTCTCTTTATGAGTTTTGGCCTCTATCTGATGCTCAAGGTGCGCTACTAACCCTCTTCGATCAACTGGTTGACTGATCCCGGCGCTTCCGGTAAGTAGAGGCTGGTGCGTTACTGAAAGGATTTCAAGAAGATGCGGGCACGTGTCGTCGTCACAGGGCTGGGGATCGTCTCTCCGATCGGTATCGGGGTCAGTGAGTTTTGGAAAGCGGCCCTCTCCGGTCAATCCGGCATTTCGGCGATTACGTCGTTCGCCCCATTTCCCATGGAGGGCTACCGCTCCAAAGTCGCAGGCCAGGTGGGCGACTTCGCGGTTGAACGGTTTCTCGACTCCACCCTTGGCGAACGAGTCGACCGCTACGCCCAGTTTGCCCTCGTGGCGACGAAGGAAGCGCTGGCCGACTCGGGCCTCCAGATGACCAAGGAAGACCCCCATCGTGTCGGGGTCATCGTAGGAGCCGGCATGGGCGGGATGGTGATGGGCGAGCGTGAAATCACTCAACTCTATCAGCAGCAGAAGCCTCATCGCGTCCATCCGAATTTCATTCCAGCCATCACGCTCAATTCGGCTTCCGGTATTCTCGCGATGGCCTTCGGCGCCAAGGGGCCCAACCTGACTATCTCGACCGCCTGCTCCTCCAGCGCCCATGCGCTCGGGCTAGCGCTCCACTGTATCCGTGAGGGCCGTGCCGATGTGGTGATCACCGTGGGAGCAGACGCCAGCATTACTCCGCTCGTGTTCGCGGGATTCTGTTCCCTGCGCGCTCTCTCGTCCAAGTTCAATGATCACCCGGAGAAGGCCTCTCGCCCCTTCGATCTGTTGCGCGATGGCTTCGTCATGGGAGAAGGCGCCGGTACGCTCATCCTGGAATCGGCCGCCCATGCCAAGAAACGCAAGGCGAGAGTCTATGCCGAGATTGCGGGCTACGCTGCCACCAGCGAGGCCTATCACATGGTCATCCCTCGTGAAGATGGCGTGGAAGTAGCCAACACGATGCGGCTGGCGCTCGCGGATGCCGGCATGACCCAGACACAGGTGGATTACATCAATGCCCACGCCACGTCGACGACCATCGGGGATGCCGTCGAAGCCAAGGCGATCAGGCAACTTTTTAAATCGCGCGCGGACAAGATCACCATCAACGCCACCAAGTCTTTGATCGGCCACACACTGGGCGCCGCCGGTGCAATCGGTGGCATCGCCTCGGTGTTGGCCCTCCACACGGGCCAGATTCATCCGACCGCCAACTATGATGACCCAGATCCGGCTTGTGCGCTGGCAGGACTCTCCCGCTCAGCACAGGAGCGGCGCGTAAAGGTAGCCTTGCTGAACGCCTTCGGATTTGGCAGCAACAACGCCGCCGTGGTAATAAAACAAGCGACCAAGTAGAAAACCACCGAGAGAATCGACCCATGGCAACAGAACCCACTGTTTCGCTGAGGATCCGCACTTCATTGGGTGAGTACCTGAAACGCGATCCTGCCACGATACTGATCACACAGCATCTACGTGACGATTTGGGTCTCGACTCCATGGCAGTGATCGAACTGCTCTATCGTATCGAGGAGGCCTTCGATCTCCAGATCCCCGACCAAGACCTGATGGGGTTGACGACAGTCGGCCATGTCGTGGGTTATGTAGAAAAGCGGTTAGGAAAATCGACTTCAGCAGCCCCGACCAAGAAACCAGCGAAGCCCACTAAGCCAAAGGGCAAGAAGAAATCCTAATCCATATGGCGACGCGAGCCCGCACCCGCATCTCACTGGCACAGATCCACAACGTCGTCGGCGGAGAACTTGTAGGGTCGCCACAAGCCACAGTCACGAGCCTGGCCAGCTTTGAAGAGGCAGGCCCGAACGATCTCACCTTCGTCACTGGGGATCGGATGCTCAAGACGAGCGGGCCCACCGCTGCCGGAGCACTTCTCACCCATCGGCTTCTTGCTGACATCGCCAATCCCCACATCGTCGTCGCCAATCCCACACTGGCCTTTGCGCAGGTTGCCCAGGCCTTCTTTTGCCCGGTCGTCCCTCCTCGCGGAATTGATGCGACTGTGGCCCGTGGCATCGACACCCAGGTCGGTCCCGATGTCTCGATCTGGCCGGGGGTCACTCTGGGAGACCGAGTCATGATTGGCGCGCGGGTGACTCTCTACCCCGGTGTGTTTGTTGGAAACGATACGACCATCGGGGACGATACGCTGCTTTATCCCAACGTCGTCGTCAGGGAGGGCTGCACGATCGGCGCCCGTGTGATCATTCACAGCGGGACCGTCGTTGGAAGCGACGGATTCGGCTATGTGCAGGACCAGGGACGGCACTACAAAATTCCTCAGCTCGGCGGGGTCACGATCGAGGACGACGTCGAACTTGGCGCGAATGTGACAGTCGATCGGGCCACGCTCGGCCAAACGGTGATCAGGCAAGGCACCAAGGTCGACAATCTGGTCCAGATCGCCCATAACGTGACGATCGGTGCCCATTCCATCCTGGTGGCACAGGTCGGGATCGCCGGCAGTACTCGCGTGGGACATCACGTCATGATCGGTGGACAGGCAGGCCTGGCAGACCACCTTGTCATCGGGGATCAGGTCATGATTGCCGCTCGCGCGGGCGTGAACCGCAACCTCGAACCGAACCAAATCGTCTCTGGGGCTCCTGTCATGGCGCATGAAATCTGGGTGAAGGCCCAAGCCGTGATTCCCAGGCTTCCCGAGCTCCGACAGGCGGTCCGCACATTGGAAGAAAAGATGAAGCAGATTGAAGCTCAAGGCAAAGCGCCTCGAACTTCGAAGACGAAACCCAAGAAGCGGAGCCGATAGCAGATCGTTCTAGCTGACCCTACCCGACTATTCCACGCCAACCGAATAACTTGGCCCAATAGAATCCAGCCCAGGGCATCAACACAGCCGGAAGCGGGTCAAGGTCACCCCGTAGCATAGCCGCAGCAGATGCGCCAAGGAGGAAGGCCGCTCCGGCAACGGAGATCACCGGAACGAAGCCTCGTCCCGCGTGATCAATCGACGGCACCTCCGGCTCGGACTTTGCTTTCTTGGTATGTCGAATAACGGCGGTTCGCATTCGTGCTGCATACACCTCGGGGAACTTGGCCAACAGATAGCGGTGATAGCGGGTCTGCCCCCAGCCACAAAAGGCACCGACCACAAGCAGACCTGAACTGGCGAGAAACGTTAACCAGGTGTAGGTATGGTTCGCCAGCAATTGATAGCCGAGTGACCCCACTCCCCCGATCATGCAGACCAGTCCGACCACTCCGGCGGGCATGAGGATATAGGACCGGACATAGATGCGAGCTTGCTCCTGAATTTTCTCCGGCCGCAAGACTGTCACAAGTTTCGACATCAACCGTTCTCCCGCCACATTACGCTGCCGGACTACTCGTCCTCGACGAAGAAAGGCAGCAAGCCGGCGGCATCATACCATCCTTCTGTTGCTTGTCACATGGACGCGAAAAGGAAATCGGGCGTTTGTATGTGGTCTTATTGAACAGGATGCTCAATCTCCACGACTAGATGAGAAATTGTGGATGACACATGAACAACGATAGATAAAATGCCTGGTTTTCATATGATGGGCACTCATCTCCTGACTCCATGGTACGAAGGCGGACGTCCGCACCGAAACGTCGCGCTCAGACAGGTCTTTCGCCGTCATTCACATCAAGTTCCGCAATGGAGAAGGCGGCAGGGAGTCAGGGCACTTGCATCCATACTATCGGTGTCCACAAAAGATGTGCATCGCTTGTGGATAACCATGTGGATGAGCGACCAATGCCATGCCGTACCATAGCACCTCACACATTGCCCAATCGGTGGGCAGCACAATCCGTGCAATTTCACAGAGATGCATTTTTTTAGCAGCAACTCGAATCGGACAAGAGTGCTGATACCACACGATCCGGAAGATTCTCAACGGCCGATCGTACAGAAGTGTGCAGAGTGATAAGACGGAGCAGACCTAGACTGGCAGGATCTCACTAATAGCCGATCGTTCGACGCGCCCGATATTCACCCACTGTTCCGCCATCGGAATCAATGCATGAATCCTCGTCTCGACGGTTCCCAGTCGCTGCGCCAACGTCGACGTTTTTCGGTAGGCCGCAACCGTGAGAAAGGATCGCAGCCCTTGCAAAAACATCGTGATCATGGTCGCCTGCACATGGCTGGCCAGATCGTAGAGGGCATCGACCTGTTCGAGAATCGGATCGAGCTGAGACGCCGTCACGAAATCCGTCGCCCCTTGTGCTCGTAAACCCGCAAGAGTGGAACTGATGATCGGAACCCGCCGACGGACTTCTTGAAGAAACTCTTCGTCGAATCGGTCAAGTTCAGTTAAGATGCGCCCCACGCCGGCGACATCAAGATGATCGGCTTCCCGTTCGGCTCGCTGGATCACCGCGTCCAGCACATCGCGGGCCGGCTGCATTGACCGGGCACGAGCTTGCTGCAGGTCCCTAAGGGCATGGATGAGCGGAACGCTCGAGGTCACGGTGAGCAGAGACTGCAATGGGAGAGCCGCAGGTTGCTCAGGCACGATGGCAGGAAGAGCCTGCCTGGATTCGCTCACCGTTCCCACAGGAACGCCATCATGTTCAGCCCGGTCGTCCTCTCGCTCTCCTGCTAAGCGACGTACGGCCAGACTGATCCGATCCAGCCCCTCCTGAAGCGACCGGAGCGCTGCCGTCATCGCTCGTGGCTCCTGGCGGCCCACATCGTGGAGAATCGGAAGCAGATTCGAGGCCATCTGCTCGATACTCTGGAGCTGCACCGTCGACGCAGACTTGGCAAGATTGGTAATGCCGTGCAAGAGAATTCCGTAGAGCTTCGGACGCACCGTTCCGTTGGCCCCTTCCGCGAGCTGTTTTACCGCCATCTGAATTTGAGCCAGCCATTCGTGCGCTTCCAGGGCGAATAACCCTATCACTTCCTTTTCAAAACTGACATCCACAAGATCCTGCGCAGGAGGATGAACTGTCCATCGATGCTCGCCCGACTGCGAGGCAGTCCCCTTTTCTGGCACAGGAGTCCTGGACTCGACGGCGCCTTGAATCGCGCTCGCGAGAGCGTCCAATCCTTCCAAGAGCGACGTAAACTGATCGGAGGCCGAGGGGACCACCCCAGATGTCTTCGCGCGCATCTCATCCGCGGGGAAGGACATGCGCGCAACGTCAGGAGGCTCCAGTGTTTCGATGATCGACACGAGCGGGGTGAGGCTCAGATCGAGCTGCCGCCCCTCCTGGCCGCGGACCGCATCGCCCTCGATCCAGACGACCGGGCGGAGCGGATATTTCGTCATGACGCGCATCACAGAGCCGACTTCTCCGGTGGTCAATCGGACCGAGGTACCCAGCGGATAGGCCGACAGCTGTTCTACCAAGGCTTTGACGACCTCGCGAGGGAACGCCGTCCGTTCCGCCACCATCAACTCTCGCACTGCTTCGTGCGGAAAAAATCTGCGGCGATACCCGCGCGGGCTCACCAGGGCATCGAAGACATCCACCACGCCGATGATTTGAGCAAACTCGCTGATCTGTCGCCCCTTCAGCTTGTTCGGATACCCCTGTCCATTCCATCGCTCATGCGCCTGACGCACCACTTGTGCCAACCAGTCGTATTTCGGACCCGCCTTACGAATCGCCTGATAGCCGAGCTCGGGATGTTGTTCAATAAGCGTACGTTCATTATGGGTCAACCGACCCGTCTTGGTGATCAGCGACTGCGGCACGGCAAAGAGACCGATGTCGTGCAGGAGCCCGGCGAAGGTAAGCCGTTCCAGCTCTTTCCCATGATATCCCAGCCCGGCACCAACCTTCGTCGCCAGAATCCCGACATTCACGAGATTCGTAATCAGCGGAGGGCCTGCGGGACCGCTCATAGCCTGAACGAGCAATTGGTCGCTTCTCTTGAGCTCCTCTGCAATCCCCGTTGCCAGGGCAGACAAATCCTCCAATTCGAGGTCGTCTTGCCGCTGCACGGCAAGGGCCACGCCAGTCAATTGCTCCTGCGCAATGCGATACCAGTTTCTCGTGGCACGTTCGTTCATGAGCTGCAGCCGTCCTCACAGAACATTCGACCATGCATCATATGAATTGTCCGACCCGGTACACAAGCCGGTCATCGATCTGTGAGACCTTCTCGATCGCTCCGGCAAAGAGACATCGATCACGAGGGCCTTGATGTGCCGACCGATGCCCTTTCTGACTCCATGGATGTCCGCGGCGGCAGCGTTGGTAAACACGTCTGTTCGATGGTTCGCGGCTCCCATGCGTGCCGTAATAAACGACGTCGTCTCCTCTGCCGTGAAGGGGCCTAGATGCGCACGGACCGTGATCCCCTGGCTGACTGATCAGTGTCACATCATACTGAGCAGTCGACAGCCCGATGATCAGCCGACGACTCAGCAATGTTTTCCCGCACCCGATGTCACCTGTGATCAGAAGCAGGCATCTGCCGGTATGAATCCCATAGCTCAACCACCTGTTCGCCGCGTCGTGTTGAGAGGACGGAACATAGAATCGCGGGTCCGGCACATTGTTGAGCGGGAGGTCCCAGAATCCCCAATATATTGCATTGTCGACATCTGCGTTCATTGTGCAATCAACATTACTCGGAGGGGACGACTCCACCAAGCGTCGGGACGGACCTGTGTGCTAGGTTCCGACACATCGATTATGAGTGGCCGGCTGGCAGCAACTGATCAATCGCGGCACGCTGGGCCCGCCCAAGCTCCACCCACTGACGGATGGCACTCCCCATCACATGCAGCCGCGTCTTCACCGCTTCCACCCGCGCGGCAGCCAGAGACACTCGCCCTTGCGCCACTACCGTCAGCAGACTGTGCAGACCTGTGAAAAACATCATGGCAGGGCCTGCATTTACCTGCTGCGCTTCTGCGCGCAGACGTGCCACATCCTGAAGAGAATCCTCAAGGGTCGCCATCCGTAATGAGGCCTCATCCCCGTCCATCTTGAGGGCGCTCATCTTCTGAGAAATCTCGGGCACCCGCTCGTCAATCGCCTTCAGAAATGACTCTTCCGCTTCGGACACCCGCGCAAGATATTCTTGAATGACCGTGGCATCGATACGTTCGACACCGGCATGAACCTGTCCTTCCATCTGCTCGATGAGGCTGCGGATGAGGTTACGCCCGGATACTGCGCCGGAAGACTGTTTCTCCTGTATCCCCTGAAGCGCCTGCAGAAACTCCCGGGGGGAAAGACTCGCGAAAACCACCTCAGCCGCCGCGCCACTCCCGTCGTCTTCAAATGAGATTCCCGTCGCATGGGTTAACGCCGTATGGATCCGTCCCAGCTGCTTACAGAGCGAGAAAAAGTCTTGAACAGAAAGCGGCTTCTGCGGGTCCTGGAGAGCTTCGATAAAGGGAATCGCCTCGAAGCTGGCATGTTCGACGTCTGGAAGATTGATGGTCGCAGCGGACCCTCCGAGATTTGTCACTCCGGCCGAAATCGTCCCAATCAGCTTGGCATGCCGCTCCGGCGCCGGGCCCTGCTGCAGCTCATCGAGGGCGACGTGAATGTTCTGGAGCCATTCCTGTGCTTCCTGAACAAAGAGATCGACCAGCTCTTTCTGGAAATCATCTGAGGGATCGGCAGCCATGACATCAATCCTTCACGACAGTGACGGTCCAGGATAAAGGATCGTACCCGATCAGGACCGCCGCTTGCCGCTCCCCAACTGAGAGGCTAATCCCGCAATCTCCCCAAGCTTTGTCGCCATCTCTTCAAACCGCTTGGTGGCCTGCTCGGCCGATTGCTCAGTTTCAGATACGCGCCTCGCCAGTAGGCTATTTCGTTCCCGTTCCGTCTGAAGCAGTGTTTCAAACTCCTGGACTTTCTGCGAAGCACGCTCAGCCTCGGAGAGACGCGCGGCAAGATCCTTATTTTTTACCTTTTCATCAGTAAGGGCCTGCTCCAATTGGCTCGCGCGTGCGGCAGCCTCTTCTCCCTGAGCTACACGACGGGTCAAGTCGCTCGTGCGCTCCTGCTCTATCGAAAGTTGCTGCGCCAATTCCTGAGACCGAGTCACCGACTTTTCCATCGCGGTCATCTGTTGAACCAGTTGCGTGGCTGCCTGGCGTTCGGCATGCAGAGTCGCCTCCATCTCTAGGATGCGACTCGCGTTCTTTTGCAGCTCAACTAGACGCGCTTCCTGTCGCGCACTGCCTTCGCGTTCTCTTTGAAGAGCTGCCTCCAGTTCCTGCACACGCCCACCCAGGCTCTCCGCCGCAGATGCCTGCCTCTTGGCCTCAGCCGTCTGCTCTCGCTCGGCCTTGAGTGCGGATTCAAGCTCTTGCACCCGAGCAATAGCACTGTCAGCCTCTACGAGTTTCTTCTTCAGCAGGGCAGCCTGTTCTCGCTCCCTAGCCAGCATCGACTCGAGTTCTTTGACGCCACCCAACTGTCCTTCGAGTTGCGCCACTCGCTGAGTACTCTGTGTCGCCCGATCTCGTTCGACCCGAAGTTCTTCCTCTAGGGGCTTCAATCGCGCAGCCGCCTGCCGATAGGTTTCTAATTGTTCGTCGCTCACACGCGCATGTTGAATCGGCTCGCCAGGCTCCGTCACTTTCCCGATGCTCTTCGCGGCAGGCACGGCAGCGCCTTGCCGCTTTGCCAACAGTTCGATCACGCGATCCTTGAGAGACGTGCCCTGGAACGGCTTTTTCAACACCCCGTCGGCGTGACAGGATTCAGCCTGCTTCGTCACCTCATCGTTCACAATGCCGGAGATCAAGAGCACTGGCGTGTTCGCTAAAGTACTCTGCGCGCGCACAAAAGCGCAGACTTCGTAGCCGCTCTTATCCGGCATAATCACGTCGGTCACGACCAAGTCAGGCTTCTCCTTGGCCAAATAGGCCAAGGCCTCCTCACCGTTCGCAGCGAGAGTGACTCCAAATCCAGCCTCCGTCAGCAACCGTTCGGCAACTTTCCGGACGGCGATACTGTCATCGGCCACCAGCACTTTCGGCATAGCAGATTCCTTTCCTCAGCACCCTTAACTACTGACGGCATCCTGCCTCGACCGGCCAAGTCGCTGCAGAGCCACGATGGCCACATCTTCTCCGCCTATCGTGACCGTACCCAGCGTTTCAACATCCTCTCTGCCGTACGGTCGAATCGCCGTCGCATCCACAGTTTCAAGAGACGGCACATCGGCATCGATGCAGATGGCCATTGGGCCGTCGACGTGGCGAGCCTCCAGGCACAATAACAGGTCGCCCTGGACCGGGCTACTCAATCTGCTCGCCAAGTCATAAACCGGCATCACACGATTTCCACGCTTGAGCATGGCTTGCACGAAAGGAGTCTGACTCGGCACCGGAATACTCTCAGTCCAGGGCGACACACCGCCCACATCTTCAGTCCGTGCGGCCAGTTTCAATCCACCAACGGAAAACACCACCACGTTCCAGGATCGTTTCGCAGTGGGAACTTGCTGCTGTCCACGAGCGGCCCTCAGCATGATCCTCCGACCACTGCTGGAGTTCCCGCAACCATTTGTTCTGCCTGCCCTACAGGCGCAGGCGCTACCTCGGCCAACTCTCCCAGCGCCCACGAAGGATTCACGATCAACACCAATTGATCCTGATACAGCATCATCCCCCCAAACCAGTTTCGTTCATCGCGTTGAAACTGTTGCGGCAACGGAAGACAGTCCTTCCGTTCAATGTCCGTCAATCCCACCACCTGCTCAACGCGAATCGCACCCTGGGTATGGCCGGTCGAATACAACACCGTCCTCGTCTCGAGACCGGAAAAGTCGACGACCACCGAGAGCCGTTGGGCAAGATCCACCAATTGGTAGATGGTGCCAGACGCAGTCACGGCCTGTTCATTACCGGCCTCTTCTTGCGTAAGAACGCCACGGACCCCATCTGCGGGCAGGGCCACATAGCTGACACCCAGACGGACGACCAGGAAACTGGCCGTCTCCACGATCTTGTTCGTCGAATTGTGATGACCTCGTAAACTCATAATTGATACCGCTTGTCCGAATGTCCGGTACCAGGGACTATTCCAAGGATCGGACGATATGGATCTTTATTTATGCGCGGAGGCTTCTTTGCCGATCCAGCGTTCAATTTCCTGGATCAAGGCCCGCTCTTCTACAGGCTTGGCAATATAGGAGCTTGCTCCGATATTGAGAGCCATTTGTCGGTGCTTGTCACCGGCCCGCGTTGTCATGACGATAATCGGTGTCTGCTGCGTTTGCGCTCGGCTGCGCAATCCCTGGATCACTTCATAACCATTGAGCTTCGGCATCTCCAGATCGGTGAGGATCAACCGATAGTTTTGCGCAGAAGCCATACGGAGACCTTCTTCGCCATCCACCGCCGTATCGACTTTATACCCGGCCGACTCCAACATCCGACCTACGAATTTCCGGATGCTCAAGGAGTCGTCGATCAATAGAAGCAACTGCTCCGACCCTTTGGGCTCTGCTGCCTCGACGAATGGAACCATCGAGTCCGCCGACGCAGTCGCGTCTGACGTCAACTCCGGCACTGCAGCAGCTTGCCCCTCTCGCGCCAGCAATCGAACAGGATCCAACACGAGGACCACGCGACCTTCCGGATCGATGGTCGCGCCGCCGAAGCTGGAACGATCCAACGACTTAAACGACCCCAACGGCTTAATGACGATTTCCTGGCGACCGAGCAATTCATCAACCAACAGGCCGATCATCCCGGCGGCCGTCCGCACGATGACGACCGGCTTTCCGATTTCTACCGGTACACTGCTTCGACTGAGAATCTGTTGGAGCGGGTGCACCTCGATCGCCTCGTCCCCGATGTGCAAGATCGATCGTTCGCCCATCCGTTGATGCGAGCCGTTCGTCAACATGGTAACTTCGCGCACCGCCGGCAGGGGAATCCCGTAGCGCTCACTCCCTGCCCGCACCATGAGGGCTGTTGCAATCAATAATGTCAGCGGGAGACTCAAGGTAAACTTCGTCCCCACCCCTCGAATGGATTCGACGTCGATGTGGCCATTCATGCTTTCAATGACACGCTTCACCACATCCATGCCGACTCCTCGCCCAGCTTGATCACCGATCTGATCGGCCGTCGAGAATCCCGGCTTAAAAATAAACTTGATGACTTCGGATTCGGGTAATGAGCGGGCCACCTCCGGGCGGATCAGTCCTCGCTCTACCGCCTTGGCCCGAATCTTTTCGACGTCGAGCCCAGCCCCATCGTCTTCGACTTCGATCAACACCGCATTCCCCCGGTGCGCCGCGTGGAGATAAATTGTCCCGGCCGCCGGCTTCCCCTTCGCCACGCGAACGGCCGCTGGCTCGATCCCATGATAAACCGCGTTGCGGACGAGGTGCACCAACGGATCAACCAACCGCTCCACGACACCTGTATCGACTTCGGTGTGTTCACCGGACGTGACCAATGTCACTTCTTTCCCTGTCGCACGTGCCATCTCGCGCGTCGCGCGGCGGAATCGTGTGAACGGCGTGCCGACCGGCACCATGCGGGCCCGAGCAATTTCGTCCCGCATGCCGAGAGTCAGCTGTGCCAGGTGACTCATGTCTTCATGAGAACGGCGAATCGATCCACTCAACTGCGTCATCGACTCTGAAATATCGGCCGTGACTTCGCTGATGCGACGGGCCAGAATATTAAAATCGTCGTATTTGTCGAATTCAAGGCTGCCGAAGTCACTGAGACCGGTCAATCCTTGAGCCGGGGCGGTCGCTGGACCAGTGGAGACGGTCGGAAGGGTAAAGGTATGTTTCTCCTCAAACGAATGGACCGATTCGACCAGCCGACCCTTATAGGACAAAACTTGTTGCGAGAGTTGCTCCAGCATATGCAGCCTCTGCTCGAGCCGTCCTCGACCGATGACTAACTCACCGACCAGATTCAACAATCGTTCCAATCGATCGCGGCTGACGCGGATCACTTCGCGATCTTCTCCGGATTTACCGTCCGCTGTTTTACCTTCCGGCCCCTTGATAGATTCGGCCTCTTGCTGATCGCGTGGCTCTCGGTCCACCGGCGCTTCGACGCCATGGGCGGCCGGACCTGACTCCACCACCTGAGCCGTTACCGGCTGATCCAACTGTTTGAGTCCCTGCAACGCGACAGCGAATCGCTGGCGCAGTAGGTCCAGGGACGTAGGATCCCGCCGCATCAGCAGCCGTACCACATCGACTGATCGCAACAGTACGTCCGTATGCCCAGGGAGAATCTTGACACGGCCCTCGCGCACCGCTCCCATGAAATCCTCGACATAGTGCGTCAGATCGCCGATCGACTGGAATCCAACGGTATAGGCAGACCCCTTGAGCGTATGAGCGGTCCGGAAGAGTTGATTGATCACTTCCGGATTGTGCTGTTCTTTCTCGAGACGAAGTAGCTGGGCTTCAAGGGACTCTAGATACTCCTGTGCTTCCGGGGCGAAATAGGAAAGTACTTCGGCATCGAGGACCGGCAACAGATACTCATCCGTCAAGGCATTCGCCGCAGAAGATACGTCATCCTCGGGGCCGGCAGATTCCTCGGGACGATCCATAACGGCCGTCGCAACTTGAATAGCCGCAGCGATCGGAGCTGCCTGAGCCGACACCTTCATCTGTTCCCCGTTGCAGATCTGCGCCAGTGCCTGAGTTACTTCTGGCACATCATGTTGTAGCTGGGCGACCTTGCCGTCATCTCGGCGAATCAGCAGCCGAATGACCTCGACTGCGCGACCGATAACCCCGAGTAAATCCGACGAGAGGGAAATCCGTCCCTCGCGGACAGCAATCATACAATCTTCGACCGGGTGGGCTACATCGCCGATCACCTTGAATCCGATCGTGCGCGCAGACCCTTTAAGCGTGTGGGCCGTACGGTAGAGCGTATGGATGGTCTCCCCATCCTGGGAATCCTGGCGCAGACGATGAAGAAGCGACTCCATGGTTTGCAGATACTCATCCGCTTCTGGAGCGAAGTACGACAGTACCTCAGCATCGAGAGTCGGAACAAGATAGTCCGGCGCGAGCAATGCCGGTACAGATGGGACCACGACAGGCAGAGACGGGAACAATCTAGCCACTTCATCTTTCCAGCGCGCACTTATCGATGGATCTTCAGCGCCCCCCGCCGCGACGACTTTCAATTGAGTCTCGAACGAGGTCACCATCCCTCGTAAGATTTCCAACGCCTTCGGCCAGAGGGAAACCTCTATAGACGACGCCTCTTCCAGGGTCGATTCAAGCAACGCCCCCATCAGGGCCAACCCTTCGTATCCGTAGAGCGCTGACGCCCCTCGGATCTTATGCGCCCACACGTACTGCGCTTGCAGTTGTGCCGGAGTTGGCGTCGCCCCATCGGTCGGATGGAACGCCTTCGTGAGCACGTCCATCGCTTCCGACGCCTCGGCAACGAAAATATCAACGAGGCCCTGCCGGTCAAGTTCGGAGCTCATCCCTATCCTTTCTTACCCGGAGCATCCACAGGATGCTCCGGGAAGCCGACCTAGGCCAGTTTAAACTGGGCGACGGAGGACGTCAGCCCTTCGGCGAGTTTTGCCATGTCTTCGACGGTCACGCGAGCCGAGTCCGTCGCTTTCTGTGTCGCCGCGGCACCGCCGGCGAAGTCCTTGATCGAGCGACCCACCTGGTCCGTCGAAGCGGTCTGGTTGACCGCCGCGCTGGCGATGGTCTGCGCCAGCTCCGATGAACGCTGGGCGATCCCTGAAATTTCGTTGAACACTTCACCGGTACGCAGCGCGGAGGCCGATCCGGCTTCCACCGCCTGAGTTTCCTGCTCCATGGCGACGACCGCGTCCTGCGTTTCTGTCTGAATCACCTTCACGAGGTCGGCGATTTCTCTTGTAGCTTGCGTCGAACTTTCGGCCAGTTTTCTCACCTGGTCGGCGACGACGGCAAATCGGGCTCCTGCTTCACCTGCGCCGGCTGCCTCGATGGCAGCGTTCAGCGCGAGGAGGTTGGTCTGATTGGCGATATCGCGAATCGTCGACACGATCTGGGAAATTTCTAATGACCGATCACCCAGAGCCTTGACCTGCTTCGACATACGTTGCACGGCTGAACGAATGCTCTGCATGTCCTGCACGGTTTCTTGCACCGCAACGCGTCCACGCTCCGTCGCCTGCAACACCTGCTTGGCAGACTCAGACGAGGCACCGGCGGTTTCCGAGACCTGACGCATGGAAGAGGCCAACTGTTCGACCGCGTTCAGCGTCTTCGTGGATTCATCCGCCTGGTGTTTTGCAGTACCGGCCATCTGTCCTGCGCTGTCTCGAAGGGTCCCAGCTGACTTGTTCACGCGTTCGGCCGCCTCTCGAACCTGCTTGAGCAACTGTCCGAACCGGACAATCATGAGGTTGAAGCCGTCCGCGAGGTTGCCGAACATATCGGCCGTCACTTCACCGCGCTTCGTCAAATCTCCCTTACCGACGTCCGAGACCAAGACCAGAAAGCCCATCAACCGCTTTTGCATCTCGTCGCGTTCGCCTTCCGACGTCACAAGGGCCGTGATGCGGTCCAACATGGCATTGAATGATCCGGCCATCTGTCCGAGCTCGTCCTTCGACGCGATCTTTGCGCGGGCTTTGTAGTTGCCGCCTGCCGCCAACTGCGCGACGTTCGCGACTTGTCCAATACCCAGCGCCAATTTGTGCGCCACCCAATAACCGACCGATAATCCCAGCAACACCGCGATCACACCGCCGAGCACCAGCCCAAGGGTCCCGTTCGAGGCTAGTGTATTGGCTTCCTGGCTGAGGTCCCTGGCGACTTCTTGCATCGTTTTGATCTGCTCTGCGTGGCGGGAGCCCACCGCATCAAAAGCCGGCGCAATGCTCACCGTAAGCGCGAGTTGTCCTAATTCCCGCATCTGTAGCGCCTGTCCAGCCGACAATGCCTTCGATTCAAAACTTTCTGCGATAGCTGCAACTCCGGCGTCTGCCTGTTGAAAAAATGTCGTGAGGGCGCTTTTCAGCTCACCAAGGTCCTTAGCTTCATCGCGCCCGGAGTTCGAGACGCGCAAGGTCTTCCCCTGGTATTTGGCGATCAGCTGGTCGACCTCCTGCCTGTATGGCCCGATCTTTGCCACGTCAACTTTAAAGTCTGCGGCACGAGGGGCCCTGGAAAGGTCCTGCAGCGTCTCATGGTACTTGTTGATGTTGAACAACATCGTATTGAAGTCAATCAGCGGCACGGTGTAGTCGACGTACATCGCATCAGTCTGTTGGCTGATGCGCTTATTGGTCCAGACACCGAGCGAGCTCATGATCAAGATGATGACGCTGACGATGCCGAATGCCGTCAAGAGCTTTGTCTGTGTCTTTAAGTCTTCAAACCGTCGTAATGCATTGAGCCTGAGCATGGGAATCTCCTCCTTCTAGCTAGCTAGCGATCGATGCCATCATGTCGTGAACCGAGGTGAATAAGACATTTATCCTGCACCCTCGAAATGCGAGAGCACGGCTGAGGTTTCCAGGACCCCTCGTAACCGGTCCTCGAGTTTGACCACCGTCGACACAAAGGGAAACGCCCCTTCCCCCGTGCCGGTCGGAGCCGGTAAGAATTGGTCCTTGGAAAGAGTGCGAATTTCCGGCACCGTATCCACCAAGACGCCGACCTGCCAATTCCCGTGCTTCACCACCACGGCGTACCGCAACGTCGCCTCTGCGTTAAGGCTGAACATCGGTCGCAGATCGAGCAACGGAATCACAGTCCCGCGCAGGTTCGTGACCCCCACCAAGCCGGACGGCATCCCGGGAACCGGAGTGATGGACTCCACGACAAAAACTTCGCGCACGTTTTGCAGATCGATCGTGAACAGCTCTCCCCCCATGGAGATAACGGCGGCACGAATGGTCGTCGACCCAGACGTATGAGCCGGGCCGTCTCCTGAGCTCGAGGCTCCGTGCGAGGGCCTGTTGGAATCCACGCTCATGACATGCTGCATCGATGCCATTGGCTTAGCCCACAACTCGCTTGATGACCGCCAGCAGTTCTTCGTTCTTGAACGGCTTCACAATGTGGCCGTTGGCTCCTTGCTGCTGCCCCCAGAACTTGTCACTCTCGTTGCCTTTCGAGGTGCAGAG
Organism: uncultured Nitrospiraceae bacterium; assembly: GCA_963720035.1. Taxonomy (GTDB): domain Bacteria; phylum Nitrospirota; class Nitrospiria; order Nitrospirales; family Nitrospiraceae; genus Palsa-1315. The sequence goes on from CAVREB010000014.1 coordinate 88,122, forward strand.
AATGATGGGGATATTTTTGCAACGCTCATCGTTCTTCAAGTCACGACAGGCCTGGAACCCGTTGCGCCCTGGCATCACCACGTCCAATACGATGAGATCAGGTTTTTCGCTGGCCACTTTATCTTCGATTTTCTCAGCATTGGGAAAGGACACCACGGTGTGGTTGGCCGCCTTGAGGCACCCTTCGATCATCTGCAGTTCAGCGTACGAATCATCGACTACGAGAATCTTGCTCATCTTGCGTACTCCTTTGCTAATGTACCGTGAATGTGTGCTGTGCGTAATTTATCCGGTTCAGCCTTGTTGCGCTATTTCAGCGGCAGCACAATGCTGATCGCCCCGGCCAACTCCCCTTCTTTCCATCCCTCTTTTTTCATGCCAGTCACATCGCGCTCGCCTTTCGGTGAACCATGACAATTGAGGCAAGTCGGTCCGGCGTATTCCGGGTCCATCATACGAAGGACAGATCGTCCATCCACCATTGTATTCCGCACATAGGACTGTCCCTTGGGATGACGCGGGTCGCCGAACATCCGCAGCACCTCCGTCTCAAAGTCATCCGGCTTATTATTGGGATTCCGATAGTCGATCCCCGTCAGCTTCACGCGGACACCAGACTTCTTATAGAATTGCTCTCCGACTCTCCGGGTAAACACGGCAGGGATAAATCCCTTGAAAGAGATACCTGGCTTATTGATGACCGGTTGGGCTTCGTCCACCACTTCTTTTTCCGCTTGAATTAAAGCGAGATAGAGATTCGCCTGCGGCACGACGTTGGGAATTCGCAGATCAAGTTTCGTTTCTTTCTTGAAACGTTCCACGACCTGGCTGGCCATGTAATCGCCGGTAAACCCCTTGTCGGCCTTCGCCGGGTCATTGATGTTCTTCATCTGCTCAGATAAGACGCCACGGCCGATCTTGACCAACTCGATCAAGTGCTCTGCCACTTCCGCCTCATTCCCAGCCATGACCGGACTCGCGTAGAGCGCCAGGGCTGTCGCAGCCACTCCGCTTACCATTCTCCAACTGAGACGTGTCTGTTTCATGCCCTTCCTCCTCATTGATGCCTCGGTATAAGACTCCATCGTGCCCCTCTCCATCCGTGCCCTGTGTGCATTGCAGCCATAATTCTTAAGAACTTATGCCCCCGAAGAATCGACAAGTTACTACTCGTCAAGCGGCAAACTTGCAAAGGTTGTGCTTGACAGATCACTCTCACTCCATAACCTGTCAGAGGCCATTGAATTATCCTGCTGTTTCAAGCAGTTAGGCGTTACTCTCGCGCTCACCGCTCTTATCACTCCGGCACAGAACTGTTCACCTTGTGACAAAATGATGTCGTCCTGGCAAAAAATGACCATCACGCAACACAAGCATAGACTTCGGCATCGTTATACCTTCGATCACGACTTGAACTCCCCACCACCCGATGTTCTGCTTGCCTCTTCTCATGCCCCTCACCTACCGAGAAAAGTGTAGCAGACAATCATAATTTGGCATTTCTCCTTCGGGGGATACGAAGGTCGCCTCACCATTCCGTGAGCGCAGATCTCAGCCCTTTGCGCCTCATCACTCCTTACGGCCGCTCTTGGGATGGTTGTTCCAAGCTTTTTCGCTCAGAAGGAGATTGACTAAGGCGTGGTCCTGTTCACATAGGCAAGCAGGTACCCAACGCCGCAGAGTAATTGAGAAAACTTGAACATGGGGTTGTCTATGAACAGAGGACAACTCCCACCATCCTGAATAATCTTGCTACCGTGAAGCAGAAACTCGAGAGGGATCGACCGAGGACGCCTGACCGGGAAGATGATGCCGCTTTAGCCACGGTGATGAGTCGGACCGAGGCAATCGAGTAGAAGTTCGGCGCTCCAGGACCCTGAAGACGTTTGGGCAAAACACCTCTGGATTTCTGGATCGAGCCCTACGCACGGTTTCAATTGTCGCAACAGGAACTAAATCAAGTTCATTTCCTCGACACGAACCCCGACACGGTTATGCCGCAACTGCGCGACTCGTGCTGAAGTGACCGGTCGATGTGGAGAGAGCGCCTCTACCAGAGCCAGAACCAGCCTTCAGGCCGATGCCTGGAATAATGACATGAACTTTCGGAAACTATGTGCTGAGCCAGCCTCCCTTTTGGGAACAGGCTGAAGATTCAGGTCGGTGAGATAAATAGCAAGCGGGATCGATCCATCCGAAAACCGTTACGGCAGGACCATTTTCACGACAAAGGTATTCGGCCAAGATACCTTGGTTCTGGAACCCCACTAAAGGAATGAATGGAGCGTCAGCATGGTCAGGCCAGCTGCCAACGCCGGCCGGGAGGGCTCCGCGTCTATCTGATCCACGATTTCTCTGGTCAGCTGAGCCTCAGAATCCGCGGGGGAATTCTTCAAGGATGACGATGGGGCCCATACCTGTGTCGGCTCTCTCCCGGCCAACCACCAAGCGACTTGTCGTGCCAGGTCGCCTACATCCTCTTGGAAGCCTGAAATCGGAGGGCACAGTTCACGTGCCCTTGGGGTCTCGTTGCCACAAAAACTCGGGCTCACTCTGCTGCTTGGCCATCCAACGGGCCAAGACAAACAATGTGTCGCTGAGGCGATTCAGAAAACGCACGAGAGCGGGGTCCAGACGCTCCTCCCTCCCCAATCGCACACAGAAACGTTCAGCCCGTCGACAGATCGTTCTGGCCTGGTGTAACAAGCTGGAAATCTTCCCGCCCCCTGGGAGAATAAATTCCTTCAGCGGCGGCAAATCTTTCTGACACCTGTCCATGAGTTTTTCCAGCCTGGTCACGTCCCGTGCTGTGACAGTTGGCATATTCTTGAACGTCTGCCCTGGCGCCGTGGCCAGCAGCCCACCAACATCAAATAGCTTGTTCTGCACCCAGCGCAGTTCCTCTTCTAACCGATCAGCAGAGGGATGAATCCCGACCAACTCGGCATTAAACGCCCTGACGACCCCGATCGTCGAGTTCAGTTCGTCCACGTCCCCATAGGCCTCCACCCGCAAGCTGTCCTTCCAGACCTGCTGGCCACCAGCCAAACGGGTTTTCCCCTTGTCACCTGTCTTGGTATAGACCTTTGTGATACGCATTGTGCCTTCTCCCTCTGTCGCTCAACTTGAAACTGCCGCTCTCATAATCCTTCGAAACGATAGCTGAGTCCACCGTAGATCGCGAACGTTGGCGCAGGTACGACAAATTGCTCCGATGGCCCCTCCTCCTGTGAGTGTGTTGGATGCAATGGTACCGGAGGTGGAGTATTTCTGGTTGAGTATATTGTTGAGCATCAGAAATCCAGTTAGCCGCCCCCCTGGTACCGGCCGTTCGTAGGCAAGCCGGCCATTCAGTAGAAAGTAACTGGACAGCTGCGGCTCCGTGTTGGTTTCATCATTCAGATAATACTGTGATCCGACATACAATCCGATCAGAGACAGGGTCAATCCTTCCGCGGGGTGAACGTTGCCGGTCACGCTCAATCGATTCTTTGGAACGAGTGGAACGGTATTACCAGGCATGATCGTCTTCGTCGCGGAAATGTTAAATGCGGACTGAAAGGTGGCCTCCGTGTAGGTGTAGTTGATGATCCCGTCGAAGTACTCGTTGTAGCGGCCCTTAAGACTGGCCTCAAATCCTTGACGTCTCGTGCTGTCGACATTGCGATTCAATCCATCAAACCCTCCGCTGAACACGTCGCAGTTGGTGCAGGTAAAATAGATCTCGTTTCGGACGTTAGATCGGAACGAGCGAGAGGCTGGCCTCTCCCCAATTCCACAGGCCCGTCTTGCCACCAATTTCAAAATTGTCGGACGTGACCGGCTTCAAATTGGGATTGGACAGACCCCACGAGCCGGAAACAGCTCAAAGAATGTGGGTACGCGAAACCCCTGGCTGTAGTTGAAGTACACACTGGCGATCGGATGGATCAGATAGGTCAGGCCCGCTCGTGGGTTGGTTCGATTGAAGGTCTTCTTGCCGACGCCCGGTGGAGTAAAGCTGTCTTCAAAATCCGTCTGGATACTATCCTGATCGTATCGAACTCCAGCGGTTAAGATCAGTTGCGGAAGAAGACTCAGCGAGTCTTGGGCATACAAACCCAGGATATTCTCATTGGTATCTGTCCGGTTGTTGAACGGGCCGAAACCTGACGTAGCGGCCAACGTGCTTCCGAAATCATTTCTCTGCATGTCAGCCCCAAACACCAAATTATTCTGGTGCCCGAACAGTGGAGTGACCTGGGTCAACTGAACTGTCCCCCCGTATGATTGAGTGTTCGAAATGGTCTGGCCTGTTGAAAGAATTGACCCTGGGAAGAGCCGGTTGCCCGACACCGAATTGTGTTTGGTCCAGTTGTCGATAGAAACCATTGACGTTCAGCGAAAACCCCAGCGGAAGTCCTTGTCGTCCCGTCAGCCTAACCACGTTGCTGTTATTGTCGACAAAATCGCCCGGCGTAAAATTCGCTCTCGGATTTACTGCCGCCACACTCAGCGGCAGTGCGCCTGCCTGAAAAAGTTTGTCCGTCACATAGGTATAGGAAAGTGTGATATCGGTCTCCTCGGTCGGACGATAGCCGACTCTCCCAGAGACACGTGAGATGTTGGCGCCTAGAGTCGTCGCGGTATCCGTCTTCCTTCTCCTTGCCAAGATTGACATAATAGTCGAACTTGCCGATCGGCCCACTCGCGTTGATGGTATAGCGTTGGCGGCCCCAACTGCCAAACAAGGCCTCGCTTGTTACCTGGCGCTTGTCGCCGCCACGTTTAGTAATGATGTTGACGACACCTCCCATTGCATTCTTCCCATAGATCGTGGCAGGACCGGGAATAATTTCGATCCGTTCGATCGTGTCAAACGGGATCAGGTCGAAGTTGATGGTGTTGAAATCTGGCTCGTTGATCCGTTGACCGTCCACAAAGACGCTCGTGGAAGGAACCGGCTGGCTGTTAAATCCGCGCAGATCGATGGTTTGCTGGAACCCGTTGCCGACGAGATCGTACATGACGATATTGTTGGCCCACTGCATCGCCTCCTGCACGGTCTTGGCGCCGGACTTGCGGATATCCTCGGCCGTGATGACGGTCACTTTTGCCGGAAGCGTTCTGGCATCGACAGGAGCGTCAGGAAGACGTGTGCTGGAGACGACGACTTCTCGCGTCTCAATCACATCCTCTGACTGGGCATGGGTGGTGGAAGCAACGAGGCAGGATAACAGGAGCAACACAAACAGACAAACCCGTAACATGTATGCGCACAGAGACCTCCCTTAGACTCGAAGGGTCCAGTCGAAATGTCCGTCGGATGGGTCTCCTGACTTGCGGCTCGTCGCTTCCCTGCGCCTTCCCATGTGCCTGGCACACAGTGGCATTTGTGCAGAGTCACTCCCCGCTGACAGTGGCGGCACCGTGATGGATTTGCACCATCTTCCCCGTCTCCGACGGTGTATTGACTCGAACGACCTTTCTCCCTGGTTAAACAGTAGCCCCTGCTACCAACGGGCGGGCCGGGCACGAAACCTCACCCCTCGTAATGAAAATTCACAACATCCCGGATACGGCAACAGTCTGATGACGATCCTGACTGGGCAAGGATACTCGCGGCAACCCCGTATCCGGATGCGTATCGACCAGCACTTGACACCCATAGACCTCGGTCAAGACCCGCGGATGAATCACGTCCTGTGGAGGACCGATGCACACAACGGCTCCCTGTTTCATGACCAGAATACGATCACAGTATTGGCTTGCCAGATTAATGTCGTGTGAGACGAGCAGCACCGTCATCTGCAATTGATCGTGAACACGCTGGAGAATCCGGCACACTTCAAGCTGATGATTGAGGTCGAGATGCGCGGTCGGCTCATCGAGCATAAGCACGCGAGGCACCTGGGCTAAGGCGCGCGCGAACAGTACTCGTTGTCGCTCTCCTGCCGAAAGCGTATCGACCATCCGGTTGGCCAGGTCCGTCACATCCGTCTGGGCCATGGCCTCTTCTGCAGCGGCAAGATCTTCTCGCCGCTCCCACCCCACGAGATTCCATAGCCCACCATGGCGATAGGGAAACCGCCCCATCAACACCATATCCAACACGGAAAACGGGAAGTCGGACGAGAGATCCTGTGGCATATACGCCACCTGCCTGGAGATTGATTCACGTGACAATGCTCCAAGTTCAGCCCCAAATAGCCGTATGGTTCCCTCTTGAGGACGAATTAGTTTCGCCAACAGTTTCAGCAACGAACTTTTCCCGGACCCGTTGGGCCCAATCACACCGACGATCTCGCCCTGGCGGACAGTAAACTCCATTCCATTGATGACCCAGGCTGACTGATCACTAGGGGGACGGCTTCGCACAGAGCCATACCGGAACGACAGCTGCCGCACCTCGAGGGCCGGGAGAAAAGAATCAACAGTACTGACCAATGCTTGTGGGCTCATGCGAGAAATCGATACTTCCGAGTCATCAGGAGATAGATGAAAAACGGTCCGCCGATCATTGCGGTAATCACGCCGACCGGAATTTCTGCCGGTGCCACGACCGTACGTGCGACAGTATCAGCCACCATCAGCAGGATGCCTCCTCCCAACGCGGAGACGGGTAACAGCAGCCGGTGATCCGACCCGCACAGTATCCGTACGAGATGCGGAATCACCATGCCGACGAATCCGATCATACCGCTGACCGACACGACGGCCCCCGTCAGCACAGCCGAAACAAGGAACACCGTCCGTTGTACTCGATCCGAGTCGACCCCTAAGGAGCGAGCCGCGTCTTCGCCCACAGCAAGGAGATTCAAGGCCTGGCTCTCACGAAGGAGCAGGACAATGGCGATCAGCAAGCAGGATCCAATCCCGATCAGCGCTGGCATGCTCGGGGCGTTCAGCGTCCCCATCAGCCACAAGACAACCCGATAGAGCGAGGCCGGATTCAAGATCGATGTCGCAAACATCATGAGTGCCGAACAGACGGCGTTCACAATCACCCCCGCCAGCAAGAGCTGGTGCATCGGTAACCTCCCTTGCGAGGCCGCAATCCCATACACAAGGACGATCGAGACGCCACCTCCGATGAAGGCACACAAAGGCAACCCGAGCCCACCCACGATCGAGCCAAGCCCGAGTGCCAGCCCGATCGTCGCCCCCAACGCAGCCCCGCTTGAGATCCCGAGCACATAGGGATCGGCCAGCGGATTTCTGACGAGGGCTTGCAGCGCGGCTCCTGTAATTGCTAACGAGGCTCCCACGAACAGGCCCATCAGGACCCGCGGGAATCGAATGTCCCAGATGATGACGCGAGCCACATCCTCGCTCCCAGCCGTCGAAAATGTCAGGACAGCCCAGAGCTCCGCCATTGTCAGCGCGTGCGCCCCGAACTGGAGACAGAACACGATGGCGCCGCAGGTCAGAAACATCATGAGCCCCATCACCGCATACCACCGACGAGCCCGCAAGGCCTGCCACGATGCCAGGCCTTCGTACTTCCGCAATGGAACGGACGAAGCCATCATCTGTGGATCGGACAAGGTGGTTTGAGATGGAGGCGGATGGACGGTCATGGCTTCTCTTCCTGGGACTCTCCAGTAAACGCCTCGGGATGAATAGCCTTCGCAAGGAGTTCGAGTCCTTCTACGATTCGCGGCCCCGGTCGGTCGACCAACACACTGGGGACAAGGACAAGCCGATTGTGTTTGACGGCTGACAGACTCGACCAGCGCCGCCACTGCTGTTGATCCTCCTCGGGAATACCTTCCGCCGTGCCGACCGGGAAGATAATGACTTCCGGATCGCGTGCAAGCACTTCCTCCAACGCAAATCTTGGGTAGGCCGTCGATGTGTCTGCCGCGATATTGGCACCGCCCGCCGCTTCGATCAGTTGGTAAATAAAACTCCCGGGCCCTACCGTTTGCAGCGGGTCCGTATTCAACACATAGAGCACACGCGGATGGGCCAGTGATTGTGTGCGCTCCTTGACGACCGCGATACGCTGCCGAATTGTTGCCGCCAACTCGTCCCCGGCTTTGCTCCGATCAAACATCCGTGCAACCGTTTGAATCTGTGCGACCACATCCTCGAGCTGCGCGGCTTGCAATACGAAGATGGGGACTCTGACACGATCGAGATTTTGAAGAAGATCTGGCTGGATAAAGTCCTGCGGGGCCAAGACCAAGTCGGGCTTGAGTGCAAGAATTTGCTCGACGCTCGGATTCGTCCCTCCCAAGTGTGTCTTGCTCTGTGCTTCGGGAGGGTAGTCGCAGAAAGGCGTCACCGCGACGACCTTCTCCTCAAGACCGAGCGCAAAGAGGATCTCCGTGACGTTCGGCGCCATCGACACCACGCGGCTGGGTGCCTTCGCAAGAAAGAGTTTTCTTCCCAACGCGTCCACAAAGGTCCGCGGCGTAATGTTCGCCATAAACGGCATGCCGGTCAAAATGCCCTGTTGTCGTCGCTTCATGTTCGACATCTCATCATCCGGAGCGGCCGGCACCACCCATATCGTAAGCAGCAAGCCAGCTCCGAGCAGGGATCCAACCCATCGAGTTGTACGGAAGAATATGTTGGAGCCCAAATAAAAAAATCCCCAAGGCCTCGACAGACCCTGAGGATTGCACCCGCAACTCATCCTCGCCAATTCCCCAGCCCACGAGGGAACGTCGGTCAACCTTCCTGGGAGGTCTTCTGGCTCATGGTTCACCCTACTCCCCGCGCCTTCCCACCCGCCGAGGCGGACAGTGGCGTTTACGGGTTTCGTCCCCATTTACAGCGGCGGGACCGCGAGGGACTTGCACCCTCTTCCCTTACCCAGGAGTCACAATGTGGAGGGCACTTTAGGAGACCGGGAAGAAGGTTGTCAAGTTCATTAATGTCCGTCGGCCCCTCCCCTGCTCATGTTCTGACAGCTCGACGTTCGTACCCGTCGGCAAACAGAGCGTAAGACCTAGACTTTTCCGCTCACCTCCCGGCATAGGCTTTGCTCACCTATGTGGTGGTTGACTCTCGCGAATAGGATACGAGCTCACATAAATGGCCGACCCAACATGCAACCTCTACTTACGTACCCATGAAACACTTGATCGTTAGCGTCGTCATCCTCTGGGCCTTTTTCCAGATATCGAGCCTCATCTGGTCCTCAAAGGGACAACCTCCCAGCGCCACCTTCACCCGACTCCTAAAGCCACCGCAGCCTCGTTTCGTTGCCCCCTATGAGAATGGCTACTTCTATCTCCTCGGCTTTGCTGCCGCCCCTACTCTCGATCCAGCCAAGGTGGGTCATGAGATGTGGATGGAATCCAACGCCGCTCCAAGCGCTCGCGAATTCAACTACGACAAGCCGGATCGGTCGGAACTACAGGTTCAGCTCCCCTTAGAACAGCTCCTTCCTTCCTGGAACTCCGAGAATCCCGTGAGCGAGTTCCGGAATATGAGCGCCCGGCTTCAGACCATGACCGGTCGCGACCACACCCTATTGACGCGGTACGAGCACTGGCTCGCGATGCCCTTCGAGGACATGGGATTCGGACATCAAGGCACGCCCCACTTTGAGGAAATTTTCATTGGGCACCGCCTCTTTATCGCTGACGGATTTTCTCGCCAGACGGCCCTGGGCATGCAGCGACTAAAGAAGGACATTCACATATGGCGGATCGTACTTCGAGACGCAATGACCATCGCCACCAAAGTCATGGCACAAATTGTCATTACCGATGATCTCCGCCTGCTCTCGACCCTGTTGTCGCAGCCCGCCGTCGACAAGACCGTGCTGGCGATGACCCCCAACATTGCCCCTCCGCTCACTTCAGCAGAATCCTCGCTCCGCTGGCCGCTTCAACATCAATTCACACTCGGCGTCCACGGCGATCATATAGGCGAACTCACCACAGATGGACGAACTGAATACCTCAGTGCACAGGAACAGTGGTTGGCAAACACTGCCGGTCTTCCCGAAGAGGCCTTTCGCCAGATCGCACATCCGCACGGACGCTCGTTCCTTGGAATCCCTTTACAGACACGAGAAACCTGGGAAATGTATGCGACGTACTATGACGCGATGATCCATGCAGCAGAAGCAGGACGGAGCACCTTGCCAACGCTTCACGAACTTGACGGCACTGCACGCCAAAGCATCGTGGAGAGCCTCGTCAGCCCAGCCCCCTTCGAACCGGATTGGAATCCCTTCCACCATCAACTGAGGGAGACTGATGCCAGGCTCCGACTTGTCTCGCTACAGGTCGTCTTGCGACGCCCGAGCGCACAGACCACCGTGCCGAATCGACTCGCTGGAGTCGGCTCGTCCTATTACGATCCCTTTAGTGGATTACCGATGTTGTGGAGCCCGACGCAACGGAAGATCTATAGCGTGGGGAAAGACCGGTTCGACGATGGGGGTGACGTGAGTTTCGATATCAGCGTCCCTGCTATTGTCGCTCTCACACCCACACCTAAGGAATCGCAGGCACCCGGTCCAACCCGCAGAACTAACCGCCGTTAGCCCGATAACGCAGCTTGAGCACCAGTATCGCTCCCGTCAACAGCAGCGTGACGGCATTGGTCAGAATGATCGGCCAGGCATGCAGAACCAGTCCATACAATACAGAAACCAGAGGCAGCCGCCGGATGAGAAGATCGCCAGCATGCGCAGCGATACATCGCCCGCGGATTTCGTGGACCACGTCTTCTGCAGCTGAGGCCAGAAAGCACAGGTGGTTAACGATCCTGCCACGAACCCGTGTAGATCGCTCCCCGTTATCGTGGGAGATCCTTCCGCAGACCTGACGATCCCATGCGACGTCGGCCTACCCCATCAAACCTGCTTGTCAAGACCAATGGCCTTGTGGTACATTTTCACCTTCGCAATCTTGTATCGATTCGACTAGATGAAGGAGTGTACCCGTGGCATTTACATGCGATCTCTGTAGCAAACGTCGTCAATCCGGCCATAATATCAGTCACGCCAATAACAAGACCAAGCGGATCTTCAAGCCCAACCTGCAACCAGTCCGGGCACTGATCGACGGTCAGCCAAAACGCATTCGGGTCTGCACACGCTGTTTGCGTAGCGGCAAAGTCCAAAAAGCCGTCTAGTCTCCTTCGCGGGATACTCAAACAGGCCAGACGACTCACAGCCAATTCCCTGGCGGCTACGTCATCTCCTTGGCAGGAGTCTGCCAAGACTTCCACTTTGTCCAAGGACGAGCCGGACTCTGGCTCGTAAGACGAGCTACTTCTTCAGTATCCTTCTAGAGGGCTCCAGCTCCTCTATGGGGCCGACCACAAGACACGGCCACTCTGATCGGACAGCTTCACGGCAAACCGATCATCCGGAGACAGGGCCAGTTTCCGATTCCCATCGCGGCTTGTCAGCACTAGACCCACCTCGCCATTCTTGTCGAGACCCAATCCGGCTCGTGCCTTTCCACTTGAATCCAGCAGGAGAAACTCTTCCGCATTCACCCCATTGGTCTTCTGTGCCTTGACGGATGAAGGAGCCAGCCACCACCCGCTTATTGCCCCGCCAATCATACTTCCGACGAACGTCACGACGACCAAGAACCCAAAATGCCCTCGGCTCACAGTGTCTCCTTTCTGTCACGTACAAGACCTATCGCCCGTGCTGCTGCCTCACTTCGATTTCCCGCAGGAATTGTGTGATTGTGTGTAGGGCCCGCATTTCTCTTTGGCCTTGGGAGACTCGTCTTGGTACTTCGTCAGATACAAAAAAGGACTTGGAAGCGCATGCTTCTCAAGTCCTCCATCCTCTTACGTGTGACGTTTCACGCCTCACGTTTCACGTCTTTGTTTGGAGCGGGCGATGGGATTTGAACCCACGACAACTTGCTTGGGAAGCAAGGACTCTACCACTGAGCTACGCCCGCTCGCTGGTTTGAATCCTACGCCGGGCCTCTGTGCCAAGTCAAGAAACTCCTGGCAACTACCCTTGCAGTTCAACCAAGGCAAACTTTCGCCGGCCGACCTTGAGTCGATAGACTCTTCCGGTCTCAATCGATATCACGGTATTCGCGTCGCTCTGTTTCTGTTCATCGACCTCTAAGCCACCCTGAATAATCAGCCGCCGGGCCTCGCTCTTACTCGGCACAAGCCCCGTCTTGGCCACCAGGTCGACAAGGCTGATCGTCTGCCCCTCGCGCAGATCAGCCGGGGTTAAGGTCAAACGCACATCCGGCTCGCTCGGAAATTCCCGCTCCTGAAATTTCTGCTGAAATGCCGCCCTCGCCTGCCGGCCAGCTTCCGCCCCGTGATACCGAGCAACGATCAAGGCCGCGAGTGCTTGCTTCGCCTCCATCGGATGGGCGGTCTTGACTCCAGCCAAATCCTCCGTCGTGAGCAGCTCATAGTACCGAAGCATCAACACGTCACTGATCGACATGAGCTTCCCGAACATATCGTTCGGTGTGTCTTCCACTGCAATGTAGTTCCCAAGACTCTTGCTCATCTTCCGCACACCGTCTGTCCCCTCGAGTAACGGCATCGTGATCACAACCTGTGGTTCCTGACCATAGTTCCGTTGCAGGTCACGGCCCACCAACAGATTGAACTTCTGATCGGTGCCGCCCAGTTCTATATCGGACTTGAGCGCCACAGAATCGTAGCCCTGCACGAGAGGATACATGAACTCATGGATACTGATCGGTTTCTGCTCGTGGTACCGCTTATGGAAATCGTCCCGCTCGAGCATCTGTGCGACACTGTGATGCGCGCTCAGATGGATCAACCCTTCCGCGGTCATCGTACTCATCCACCGGCTATTGAATTCCACCAGGGTCTTCGCAGGATCGAGAATTTTGAAGATCTGCCGCTCGTAGGTTTTGGCATTTTCCAGCACCTTCTCCTTCGAAAGCGCGACGCGCGTCTCCGATTGGCCGGTGGGATCGCCGATCATGCCGGTGAAATCGCCGATCAAGAAGATCACTTGATGTCCGAGTTCCTGAAAGTGCTTGAGCTTGTGGATCAAGACCGTATGGCCCAGGTGCAGATCCGGCGCGGTCGGATCGAAGCCTGCCTTCACGCGTAGTGGCCGGTTCTCTTTCAAGGAACGTGTCAGTTTCGATTCAAGTTCAGCCCGTTGAATGACCTCCACGACTCCGCGGAGGATCAACTCGAGTTGACGGGAAAGTTCACTCATGTCGCCTTCTTCCCTCTGACTATAGATATGGCATCCGGCGTCACCGTGACCAATGGACGAATCCGCTCAAACTTCTTTTTCCCAATGCCTTTGACGTCTCGCAATTCATCGAGAGAGTGAAAGGCTCCCACCGATTGCCGATATTCCGTGATCCGTTCGGCCAACTTGGGGCCGATGCCAGGCAGAGCATCAAAATCCTGTTCCGTTGCACGGTTCAGATCGAGGAGTCCCTGGTGAGACCGTTTCGGCGCGGGAGCAGTGGCTGGCTGATCCGCCAACGAGACAACAGGAGATCCACTCACCGTCGTCGCGCGGCCACTCGCAAAAGCCATCTCAGGCTGCGCCCCCTCGGAAGAATTGACGGCAAGATCGCGCGCTCGATCGAATGAGGTCGGCAGGCTCCACCCGATCCAGAAGACGACTCCCATGGTCGCCGCCAACATCCCGAGTTTTAGGAAAAGCGATTGCCACATTATTGCGTCCGCTTCCGCGCCTGGTGAATCGCCTTACCTTCGACATCTTCAGCCGCTTCCATCAGGCCTTCGGACAGCGTCGGATGGGCATGGATCATCTCCGCCATTTGCGTCACTGTCGCGCCGATTTGCATCGCCATGGCCGCTTCATGCACCAGATCGGCCGCGTGCGCTCCGACGATATGCACGCCCAGAATCCTGCCGCTCGGTGATTCGGCAATGATCTTGAACAACCCCGTCGTATCCCCCGTCGCTTGCGCCTTCCCTAACCCGGCATATCGAAAACGTCCCACTTTGAGTGCCTGGTCAGGATTCTGCCCGGCAGCCTGGACTCGTTCGCGGGCCTGCTGTTCCGTCACGCCCACGCGCCCGATCTCCGGCAGGGTAAAAATTCCGGCAGGGATGACATCGTAGCGGACCGTTGCCTGATGCCCCATGATATTCTCGACCGCGACTTTGCCCTGAGCCGAGGCCACGTGAGCCAACATGGCCTTGCCGACCACATCGCCGATCGCATAGATCCCTGGCACAGTGGTTTCCATCCGCTCGTTGACGAGAATCTCCCCACGCCGTCCCGTCTGCACCCCCACCTGATCCAGTCCAATGCCTCTGCTATTGAATCCTCGACCCACGGACACCAGTAGCTTCTCAGTCGCCACCTGCGTGCCATCTTTGAGATGCGCGGTGATCGTCGTCGGTGACCGCTCGAGTCTCTCGACGGTGGTCCCGGTCAGGACCGTCACGCCGCGTTTTTTCAGCTCCCGTTCCATCGTCGATGAAATGTCGTCATCCTCCAGGGGAAGAACGCGAGCCATCAATTCAACGATTGTAACGTCCGTCCCCAGACCACTATAGAGCGCCGCAAACTCGCAGCCTTCGACACCAGCCCCGACGATCAGCAGACTAGCAGGAATGCGCTCGAGGTCCAAAAGGTGCTGGCTGGTGAGTAGCTGCTGCCCGTCGATCGGAAACTGCGGCAGGTTCGGCCAGGACGACCCAGTGGCAATCACGATCGCATCAGCCTGGACATCCTGCATCGCGCCATCGGCTGCGGTCACCGTGACCGTCTGCCGATCCCGTAGTGATCCAGTCCCCTGCACCTGCTCGATATTCCACGCTTTGAACAGCGTCGCAATGCCCTTGACGAGAGTCGCCACCACTTTATTCTTCCGGGCGACCATCCGAGCGAGATCGTACGTGACTGGTCCTTGAACGACTAAACCCATATCTTCTGATTTTTTGACCTTGTCGCCCAGTTCGACGACCGACAGGAGGGCCTTACTGGGAATGCAACCCCAATTCAGACAAACGCCGCCGAGCGCGTCGGACTCAATGACGGTGACGCGGGCGCCGAGCTGGGCCGCTCGGATCGCGGCGACATACCCACCAGGTCCAGCGCCGAGAATGGCGATGTGCTTAGACATGGGAACGAATCAATGCTTTTGCGTGGAGAGAAAGGCCTCGTACTGCGCCGCCGTCATCAACTTCTCGACTTCGCCGGTATTGGAGAGATCGACCACCACCATCCAGCCTTTGCCATAGGGATCGGAGTTCACCACTTCCGGGTGGTCCTTCAAATCGGCATTGATCTTGGCAATGGTGCCGCTCACGGGCGTGTAGATCGTGGAGGTCGTCTTGGTCGATTCGACCTCACCGATCTGCTGCCCGGCCTTGACGACGGCACCGGGCTTCGGCATATCGATGAAGACGATATCGCCCAACGCATCCTGGGCAAAATGACTGATGCCAACCGTGGCTTGCGTGCCACTCACGCGCACCCATTCATGCTCTTGGTGGTAACGGAGGTCTTTGGGAATCATGCACGCTCCTTGTGAAGAAGGCCAAGGTTCAGGTGACTCGGAAGCCAGGCATTATCTCGTAGCGCCCCCAATCTCACCTTGATATCGACCTGCAAAATTTTATCGCGGAATCGTAGTGGTCCGGCGCCTCTTTTGTCAAGGAATCGCTGGCCCGTTCATCATCAGCAAATGTGTCTCGCCTTGCCCAACTGTCGTCGCGACTATCGCTTTCACGGCAGTGACCAGAGACGCTGGATCCGACGCGCCCAGGGCGATGCCCAGCCAGAGTTGCCGTTCATCCCCAGCCGTCGGCGCCAATCGTTGGCGCACCGCGTCTCTCGCCGCTCCTTGATCATCCGATCGGTCGGACATGCCCGGCTCCGGTTGGACGACGAGGTGGAGCCCACGTTGCTTCGTTTCGAGCACGTCTTCTCCATACTCCGTCAAGGCTTCCGCAGGCGAGAAGACCGCACGTCCGTGCACAACCACAGCGACCAGGAGCCCCGGTCTCGTCTGTCGCAACTGCTGGGTGAGTCGAGCCACAAACCCAAGGTAGCTCCTCGTCTTCCACCCAGCCCAGCGCCAGGCATCTGGTGAGACAGCCTGACCTTGGCTATCGAATGAAGGCCCAAAGAGCCCTTCATACATACGTCGCGACGTCGGGCTCCATTCCTCAGCAAATCCCTTGGCCCTCCTGGCCCCGACCAGCAGCCCATCGATGTCCGTCCGCAACAAATCCTGTGCAACCTCGCTGACGAGACGCTGATAATCGCTATGGAGCACGTCGACATGACCGACCGGCTGGAACACCTGATCAGTCCTGTTAGCCACGACGATGCCCCACTCAGGATTCACCGTTGTCCACCCAGGCTCATGCAGATTGAGCGACGCCAATACCGCCATCCCTTTGGCATGGGCTTCCGGCACGATCACCTTAAATAGATCCTCGACAACTGGAACCTTTGACGTCTGGAAGTACACCCCCGTGGGGCCTGATTGCATCGTCTCACGAGGAGGAGATCCCGCCTCGACAATCAACGATGTCACGCCAGCGTCAGCGAGTTGCGCAATCCATGGCCCGGCAGTAAGAATCCTGAGCCAGTCCGCACTCGTCAGCCAGAGCGCAATCTGTCTCCGTTCCAACAGGGACGATGGGCCGAGAGTCCGCCGAAATGTGTCCAGCCGATTGAGAGCGTGAAATTCATAACTGCCTGCGAGCGGGGTGGATCGCGGTGCCTCCCCGGCCACGGCGCGATAGGCAGACAGCGCGGCCGTGAGGTCCCCGCTCTGCTCATACGAGCGTGCGAGCCACCAACGAGCTTCACTCAGCCTGGGAGAAGCGGGATTGGCGTCAACAAATCGTTGGAAGAGTGCACTGGCAAGTGGATAGCGCTCTTGTACGTAGGCACGATAGGCGGACTCAATGAGCCGCGTCTGAGCGTCTAGTACTGGATCGACACCAGACGCGGCAGGCGGCGTCGAGGGAGGGAACCGATGCGCCGGAGTGGTGCACCCAGAAAGTACCAAGAGCAGCACACAAAAAATCCATCTCACAAGGTCGGGCCAACGATGAGCCGTAAAAATTGCAGCCATTCCCGCCTAACAGACCGCGGAAAAACGATGTTGCATGCGAGAACCTCGATGGGCTGCACGTGTGGCCCAACAAGAGAAGACCCCGCAGGATGCTCAAAATGGCCGTCGAGCAAGGCCACAGCGAGTGAAGGACCGAGGCGTACCCTCTGGGGTACGTTGAGGGTCTGAACGATGCGAGAACGACGCTGGCGGACTTTTTCAGCATCCTGCTAACCGACAGGCGTCACTATCCGACAAGATCCGTTTCGGGAAAGAAATAGGAAATCTCGAACTTGGCAGTCTCCGGCGAGTCCGATCCATGCACGGCGTTAAATTCGATGTTCGCCCCATGCGCCTTGCGAATCGTGCCCGGCTCCGCCTTGGCCGGATCGGTCGCGCCCATCAGTTCACGATTCTTCTTGATCGCATTGTCACCCTGCAGGACCAGCACCACGACCGGACCGGACGACATGAACGTGCAGAGGCTATCGAAAAACGGACGGGCCTTATGCACGGCATAAAACCCCTCGGACGTCGTTTTCGAGAACTGCATCATGCGTATGGCCACTGGCTTCAGACCGGCCTTTTCATAGCGGGCAATAATGTCGCCAATCGCATGCTTCTTCACCGCATCTGGCTTGATGATGGCTAATGTTCGTTCACTCATTGCTTGAAGTCTTCCTCCAGTCTAATTTGGAAAAATGGCAAAAATAACTAGCTCATTATAAGGATGGGCTGCATGCCTTGCAAGGGAGCGCCAGCCTTAGGAGGCGAATTGCTTAGCTAGATCCTGCGGGCGAAATACTCCCCGCTCCGTAATAATCCCTGCAATCAATTCCGCCGGCGTCACGTCGAACGCTGGATTGTAGACTGCGACCCCTTTGGGTGCGACGGGATGGCTGCCGTGAATGGTGGTGACTTCCGAGGGATTCCTCTGTTCGATCGGGATGTCCGCTCCTGTTTTGGTCTTCAGATCAATCGTGGAATAGGGAGCTGCCACATAGAAGGGAATCCCATGGGCTTTCGCCAGCACAGCGACTGAGTAGGTGCCGATCTTGTTCGCCACGTCCCCGTTGGCGGCGATCCGATCGGCCCCCACGATACAGAGGTGAATTTTCCCCTGCTTCATGAGTGCACCGGCCATATTGTCCGTGATGAGCGTCACAGGAATCTTGTCCTGCATCAACTCCCAGGCCGTGAGCCGCGCCCCTTGCAAGGACCGGCCTGGTTTCGTCTGCGATGACCTGAATCTTCTTCCCCTGCTCCCAGGCCGCGCGAATGACGCCCAATGCCGTCCCGTAGCCGGCTGTTGCCAGCGCACCGGCATTGCAATGAGTCAGGACCGTTTGACCGCTCGCAATGAGTCCGGCTCCGTGCTGTCCCATCGCCTTACAGAGGGCGATATCTTCATCGAGAATGGCTTGTGACTCTTTCAGCAACGCGGATTTGATGGAGGCAATTGGTTGCGTGCGTAACGAGGCGAGCAGACGTTTCATCCGTTCGATGGCCCAAAACAGATTCACCGCCGTCGGCCTCGTCGCCGCGAGGTGATCGCAGATCACGAGCACCGCCTTAGCGAAGGCCTCGTAGTCGGATGCCGTGACGGTCTGGGCACCGAGTGCCACCCCCATCGCCGCAGTCACACCGATCGCCGGAGCTCCTCTGACTTTGAGGTTGCGAATGGCGTCGGCCACGGTCTGATAGTCCCGGCAGTCCAGAAACTCGACGTACTCCGGCAGCCGGCTCTGGTCGAGCAGCCGTACTGCGCCGTCTTTCCATTCAACGGTGGGAACCATGGAGGAATCTTGTAGCGGGAACTGGGATGCAGTGCAAGGGGTCAGTGTTTCTGGGGACCGCTCCAGGCTAGAATCGTCATTCGGTTAACCGCTTCAGATCCCCAGCCTTTTTCTCAAGCTCGGACGTGTCACGAACGGCTACCGGCTATTCACCCGTTTCCCAACTGGAAATGTGGGTCACAGGCTTCTGTTCCATTTTGGCAAATTCCCGTTCCAACATGGCCCTGATGAAGCCACTGGTGGTGTATCCCTGCTGTTTCAGTTTATCGAGCTGGGTTTTGAGATCGAGCGGTAACTGAATTACGATTCGTACGAGTTTTGACATCCCCTAGCTCCCTTAAAAATAGACACACATCTGCTAAGCCAGCACGAAAGGATGCACATGCTATGCCTTGCTAGCAAGTGATGAGAGATGAACAAAATTGAGGCCTTATGCTATAAAGCCTTCACCGAGGATGAATGGAGGGACGAAATTCGTCTTCCTAAGACGTGAAATGTGCAGCCTTCTCGTTCGCTCGGACCGACCTGAGAATGAGCGCAGTGCGCCTCGACGGAGTTCCAAGCCATGTGGCCAAAACGATCGTCAACGACGGTCGCGCCATTGGTTCCAAATCCGACCCCAGTTCGCCTGTTCGCAGGCCCACAGGCACGAGGCTCTGTTCGTCGGCTGCCACACCAACTCTCTTGATCGGTGCACTTGAAGCGCCGCGGCGGAGACTCCTCCGGTAAACCAAACCCCGCCGTCACGGTCTGTACGCAACACCGTACTGCCTTCCGACCCATACGCCTCGAGAACGGCCGCGGCAGGGTGCATGTAGGGATTATGGCGACCAGCTGAAAATACGGCATACTGGGGATGCAACGATGCCAACCAGTCACGATTCAACGAACTCACCGCCCCGTGATGAGGCACCTTGAGTACCTCGATCGGATCATGAGGCTTGGATCGCGTCATCCGCGACAAGCCATCACGCTCAACATCCGCAGCGAAGAGCATCGTATGGTGGCCGCAGATCAGCTGCGTCACCACCGAGTGATTATTCAGCCCATGCCCACCCACATGGCTATCTTGGAGCGACAGATCAAGATGCCCGTCCGCTGGTGGATTGAGGACTACCATCCGACAGGGGCCGGATGACAGGATCTCCTGCCCATCTCTGGCCACTTGCTCTCGTAGCCCTCGATCGGCCAATGACTGCTGCAGTCGTCGATAGAACAGTTCTTCCCTTGTCTCTCCTAATCCCCAATAGTTCTTCACGGTAAAGTGGCGGACCACCCAGGCCAGGCCCCCGACATGATCGAGTTGAGGATGTGTGCCAATGACCTGATCAATGGTGCGGATTCCCCGGTTCCAGAGAAACGGAGCCACGACCCCACGGCCCATGTCGAATCGTTCGTACGTCGCCCCTCCGTCGATCAAGACCACCTGACCGTCAGGCAGCTCAACGACCGCACTATCACCTTGCCCGACGTCTAAGAATGTGACTCGGAAATGATCCCCATCAGGAAACATCCGTGGGGACCAGGCCCACCACAGCAATACCACTAGCACTCCGGCGCCTGCTGCCAACCGGAACGCCGCGCTGCCCACTCGCTGCCACATCAATCCGAGACATCCGTAGAACAACAACATAGTAAGAAGCGAAGGGGCCGCGACGTGCCATTCGCCTCCAGGTAGCCTCGACAGCAGACGGACCGCCGCCACAAAGTGTTCGAGTAGCCACTGATTCAGCGAAGCCAGGGGCAGCAGGGTTCCCCCTCCCAGGATCTGCCAGATTCCGGCCGCGAGTCCGATCGGGACCAATAGGATTCCCATCACGGGAACGGCCACCACATTGGTAAATAGACCGAGCCAGGGCAATTGATTGAAATAGTATGCAACCAGAGGGAGGGCCACCAAGGTGACGACCCCGCTCATGACCACAGAGTCTCTCCCCCATCGAGCGCAGGTTCTCAGGAATGATGGCTCGTTCGGTTGCTCCTCCAGTTCAGTAGCGGTCGGCCAGGAGAGGAACCCGGCAATGGCGATGACGGACAAAAAGGAGAGCTGAAAGGAGATATCGAACAGCGCCTGAGGATCGTGCAGCAAGATCGCCACCGCGGCGGCGGAGAGGGCATGGAATAGACGGCGCTCCTGGCCGAGCCAGATCGCACTCAGCCCAACAGTCACCATCAGCAACGACCGCATCGTCGCCAGTTCGGCCCCGGCCAGGCAGGCATAGCCTGCGACAGGAACAATCGTACAGACAGCGGCCATGCGAGTTGGCGTGATTCTCCGAGACAGCGTAAGAAGCCAATCGGCAGGCAACAGAATCATCGCCCATCTGACGACCGCGAAGATGACCAGCGCGACGAGGCCCAGGTGGCTCCCTGAAATGGATAGGAGATGAACTGTCCCGGTCACCATGAACTGATCACGCAGTTCTGGATCCAAATACCCTCGATCACCGATGATGATACCTAGATACAGTCCCAGTGCCGGCTGGGGAAGGGTTTGCACCGCGGCGAGACGGATACTGCCCCTCCACCGATCAAATTGATTCCAGATCGACCACCAGGCATGTTCACGTCCGGACTCAAGCAACTGCACCGCCTCGGCTCCGGTTACCGCGGCGCTCGCATCGATCCCTTGCCGCTCAAGATAGCCCGCATAGTCAAATCCACCAGGATTCAATGACCCGCTCGGACGGCGCAACAGAGCCCGAAAGCGGACCCGATCGCCTTGAAAGAATAATCGTTCCGGTGTGCGCCAGGTCAGCCGAACATGTCTGGCCGCTCCCGACGCGATGGCTGGATCATCTGACTTGATGATCATGACTAATCGATCTGGCGCCTGTTGCACCGGTGCCACGATGCGACCGGTCACCTCGATCACCGTATCGGACGGATACTCACCCATCGCCGTGTTGGCAGCCAGGGTGACGACCACCGCCCAATAGATGACTCCCACCAGGAGTGCTCCGTAGAGCCAAGTCGCTTGGCGAACGGTGAACCAATTCAATCGTTCGAAGAATGAAGGCGCCTAGCGCAGCGAGGAGGAGCAGGAATGAGGCGGACAGGGGGAAATAGGGAATCTGTGATCCGACGAGGAGCCCGGCGATAAAGGCAACGGTGAGGGACGGCAGCATGGGCCTCCCTCAATGGGGGGCGACAACTCTAACCCAGATGAGCCTTGACGACATCGACAAGATGATTGGCCACATCGCGAATCGTGGCATCGCTCTCACCCTCGACCATCACCCGCAAGAGCGGTTCGGTCCCTGAGTAGCGCACCAACACGCGTCCGCTGCCATTGAGACGCTGATCACTTTCACGGATCGCGCGTTGCAGCTCGGGGACTGTCTCGAGGTTCGGCTTCTTCGTCACCTTCACGTTGAGCAATACTTGCGGCACTGCCGTCATGGCTTTGGCCAATTCGGACAGAGGTTTGCCCGTACGCTTCATCAGCGACAGAACTTGTAGTGCCGACAGCAACCCGTCGCCGGTCGTATTATGATCCAGGAAGATGAAATGACCCGACTGCTCTCCACCGAAGTTGTACCCCTCTTCGGACATCCGTTCGAGCAAATATCTGTCACCGACGGCAGTCCGCGCGAGTGTAATACCGGCTTTCGTCATGGCAAGCTCCAGTCCGAAGTTGCTCATGACGGTCCCCACCACCGTTTGCTTGGCCAACTGCCCCCGGCCATGAAGATCAAGCGCCAACATCGCCATAATATGATCGCCGTCCACGACCTGTCCCTGTTCGCAGACGAAAATGGCGCGATCGGCATCCCCGTCCAGCGCCACGCCGAGACGAGCCCCCTGCTCGCGCACCGCCTTCTGCAGCTGTTCGGGATGGACCGCGCCACAGCCGGCATTGATATTCATCCCGTCCGGCTTATCACCGATCACTTCGACCTTCGCCCCAAGTTCGCGCAACACCTTTGGCGCGACCTTATAGGCTGCGCCATTGGCACAATCGACCACCACCTTGATTCCCTGGAAATCGAGATCTCTCGGCAATGACCGTTTGACGAACTCGATGTAACGCCCCTCAGCATCGTCGATTCGATAGGCTTTCCCAATGGCATCAGCCGTCGGCCGGAGATGGGCAATCTCGTTTGACACGATGAGTTCCTCGATGCGAGCTTCCATCTCATCGGGCAGCTTGAACCCGTCGTTCGAAAAAAACTTAATGCCATTATCCTGGTAAGGATTGTGCGAAGCCGAGATCATCACCCCCGCATCGGCACGGAGACTCCTCGTTAAGAACGCAATCGCCGGGGTCGGCATCGGACCGACCAGCAACACATCGACACCCATCGAGCAAATCCCGGAGGTCAATGCCGATTCCAACATATAGCCGGAGATGCGGGTATCCTTGCCGATCACGATCTGATGGCGTCCGGCTCGGCGCATAAACAAATGCGCCGCGGCCCGCCCCAGCTGCATCGCCATTTCGCTGGTCATCGGATCGAGGTTAGCGACACCTCGGACCCCATCAGTGCCAAACAATTTACGCATGTTGTGCTTTCATGGATACGGTCGCCTGTCGACTAATCGCCGTTGCCACCTGAACCACATCCTTCATGGCCCTTACGTCATGGACGCGAAGGATTCGAGCTCCTCGATCCACCGCTATCGCCACCGCCGCCGCCGTGGCCCACTGACGCTCCTGAACCGGACGGTCCACGAGCTGCCCAAGGAACGCCTTTCGTGAAACACCGACCAGCAAAGGGCAGCCAAAACGAGCGAAGCGGTGCAATTGGGCTAACAGCGTAAGGTTATGTACGAGCAGCTTACCAAATCCGATGCCCGGATCAAGCACGATTTGTCTTTGCACGACCCCGCGTGCCATCGCGAAACGGATTCGTTCCTCGAAAAATGCGGAGATCTCCTCGACTACATCGTCGTAACGGGGAGCCTTCTGCATCGTCCGCGGCGTACCTTGCATATGCATCAGGACAATCCCGGCTCCCGTGCGGACGATGACCTCAACCATGGCGGGATCGCCTCGTAAGGCTGTGACATCGTTCACGAGGACTGCCCCCGCGTCGAGGGCCGCCTGTGCGACAGCGGCTTTCGAGGTATCGATGGAAATCGGAACCGTGACGGCTTTTGCCACAGCGGCCACAACGGGAATCGCTCGACGACGTTCTTCTGCCTCATCAACAGTATCGGCACCGGGACGTGTCGACTCTGCGCCGATGTCCAGCAGATCGGCTCCTTCTTCCACTAATCGAACGGCATGGGCCACGGCGGCTTCTGCATCCAAATAGCGACCGCCGTCCGAGAACGAATCCGGCGTCACGTTCACCACTCCCATAATTAGCGGTCGGTCGGGGAATGTGATCAGCCGATCCTTAGCCTGCCGGGTCAATGTCTTCGGTTCTAACACCAAACGACTGGGCCTCCACTCACGTAAAATCAGCCAGGCGGCGCGTGACCGCCCTTATCGTGGGCTGCACATAGGGTGCACATAACAATACAGCACTCGCGAGGAGGACTCCCTTCTCGCCTATGCAACTCAGATGTACTGCCCGGGACTCCAGTGCCTTGAAATGGCGTCCCGGGATCAGTGAATGAGAAATTAGGCAGGAACCGTCTGGGATGTGGACTGCATGATGATGTGGTCAATATCGGTGGAATCCAGCACTTCTTTCTCCAAGAGTGCTTCCGCCAGCCCCTTCAGACTGGCCATGTGCTCCGTGAGCAGCCGCTTCGCCCGTTCATAGTTTTCCGTCACAAGCCGTTTGACTTCCTGATCGATCTCCAAGGCTATTTGCTCGCTGAAATCACGCCTGCTCCCAAATTCTCGCCCAAGAAACACTTCTTCTTCTTTTTTGCCGAATGTCAAAGGGCCCAGCTTTTCGCTCATGCCCCATTCACAGACCATCTTCCTCGCGAGCTCCGTCGCCCGCTCGAGATCGTTCCCCGCTCCTGTCGTAATGTGTTGCAAGACCAACTCTTCCGCCACACGCCCACCCATGAGGATGGCCAGGTTGTTGTACAAGAACTCCTTCGAATAGTTGTGCCGGTCATCGGTGGGGAGCTGCATCGTCACGCCCAAGGCGCGGCCCCGAGGAATAATGGTTACTTTGTGGACGGGATCCGTTCCGGGAATCAGCTTGGCGATCAGCGCGTGTCCCGCTTCATGGTAGGCCGTCGTCCGTTTCTCCTCGTCGCTCAAGATCAGACTCTTCCGTTCAGCCCCCATCAGCACTTTGTCTTTGGCCATCTCGAAGTCGACGACTTCCACTTCTTTCTTATTTTGTCTCGCGGCCCAGAGTGCCGCTTCGTTGACCAAGTTTTCCAGGTCGGCCCCTGAAAATCCCGGCGTACCGCGCGCGATTTTTTCCAGCTCCACGTTCGTCGCGATCGGAACTTTCTTCGTGTGCACCTTGAGAATTTCAGTGCGGCCACGCAAGTCCGGTCGATTGACGACGACTTGCCGATCAAAACGCCCCGGCCTGAGCAAGGCAGGGTCGAGGACATCCGGCCGGTTGGTTGCAGCGACCAAGATCACACCTTCTGTCGTATCAAATCCATCCATTTCGACGAGCAATTGATTGAGCGTCTGTTCACGCTCGTCATGACCTCCGCCCAGCCCTGCTCCACGAAGTCGACCAACGGCATCGATTTCATCGATAAAGATAATGCAGGGAGCATGTTTTTTCCCCTGCTCGAAGAGATCGCGAACACGGGACGCTCCAACGCCGACAAACATTTCCACGAAATCCGATCCGCTGATACTGAAGAACGGTACACTGGCTTCACCGGCAATGGCTTTAGCCAACAGCGTCTTCCCAGTACCGGGAGGACCGACGATCAAGACGCCCTTCGGAATGCGGCCGCCGAGCTTTTGGAACCTACGCGGATCCTTGAGGAACTCGATGATCTCAAGGACTTCTTCCTTGGCTTCATCGACGCCTGCAACGTCGGAGAACATCACCTTCTTACGTTCCTCCGTCAGCAGACGAGCGCGGCTCTTCCCGAATGATAGAGCCTTATTGCCCCCCATCTGCATTTGCCGCATCAAGAAGAACCACAACCCCAGGAACAGCACAAACGGCCCCCAGGTCACAAGGAACGTAATGTACCAAGGACTTTCATCCGGTGGCTTTGCCTCGATCTGCACGCCCCGCTCCCGCAAGACCTTCACCAATTCAGGATATTCCACCGAGTAGGTTCGAATGCGGGTCTTGTCTTTCAGAACAGCGCTGATGTGGCTGGCTTTGATGATGACCCGCTCGATCTCGCCCTTGTCGAGCTTGGCCATAAACTCACTGAAAATCACATCTTCTTCAGGCGCATGGGTCGGCACGCTGAACAGGTTGAACAGCAAAATCATGAAGAGGCCGACGACGACCCAGAAAAGTAGATTCTTTGCCCTGGAATTCATCCAGATCTCCTTGTGGATGGCACGCTTAACCGGTGAGGAAACCCGCGCACTTTGGTGATGCTACCACATGCCCATTCATACTGACAACCGTACGGGCACCGGCTTACTCTTGATCCTCTGCCACATCCAACACGGCCAGATAGGGAAGGTTTCGATAGTTCTGCTGGTAGTCGAGCCCGTACCCAACCACATACTTGTTCGGAATTTTGAACCCCACGTAATCGATGACGACGTTGATGGTCCTTCGATCTGGCTTACTCAACAATGTACAGACTTTAATCGACCGGGGTTTCTTTTTTGCCAAGGTCTTGACCAGATATTGGACCGTCAATCCGGAATCGACGATGTCTTCCACCAGCAAGACATCCTTGCCTTTGATATCCTCGGTCAGCTCGGTCACTATTTTAATCTTGCCGGATGTTTTTGCCCGAGACCCGTAACTCGTCACCATAAGAAAGTCCACCATCATCGGAATTCTGATTGCGCGAGCCAAATCGGCATAGAAGGCATAGGCACCCTTCAACACCCCGACCAAGACGAAGTCCTTACCCGTATAATCGGCCGTGATCTGCCTGCCCAACTCACGAATCCGTGCACGCATCTGTTCCTGCGTCACGATCGGTCGACCGAAAATTCGTTCCATGCTCCCCTTACTCCTTCTCTGAGGCTCTGTTGCTCACCGATACAACCAGACAGTTGGTCGTCCCACGACGGACGACGAACCGTTCATCCTGCCGCATGCCCACGACCCAAAGAATCCCTTCCGGCGCCACCAACAATGGAATCTCCTCACGTCGGTAGCGAGCGACCTTCCGATCGGTAAAGAAATCTTGTAGTTTTTTACTTTTCCCCTTCATCCCCTGAGGGAAAAATCGATCGCCTGCTCGCCAGGCCCGAACCAGAAGCGGCTCCGAATACCGGTCGGCATCGAACAGGACCCGTTGCGCGGACGGAGCCACCCCTCCCTGCTCAGCATCACGACGAGCCATACGTTGTACATGAATTTGCTGATTCGTTCTAGCCCAATAGACCGTTGAAGGCACTGAGAGAAGCAGGCTCTCGCTCTTCCGTAGCTTTGAAGCAGTCTCATCCTTGCGACCCCCTCCCGCGGGACTAAACTGCCCCGACCCCTGATCCAGGGTCACGAGGGCCTGCTTCAACGACAGCCGGGCCCCGCTGGTTCCCTTGAGAAGCAAATGCCGAACTGACTCAACCGCACGAACACTGCTGGCGCGCCCCTCTTCGTCGTAGGTCCGCAGGACCGCCCGAACGAGACGCCGCTGAAGGGCGACCGGCAACTCGATGAAGGCCTGGCGGTTGAGTCGCTGCACAGCTCTAGAATCCCGGCTCACGAGTGCGCGCACTAGATCACCCGTCACCTCCGCTAGGTACTGTTCGTCCTTGCGCAATAAGTCTGCCTGCCGCTGCAACACACGGACGGCAGCCGGCGCCAACCGGATGATAACAGGAAGGAGTTCCCTTCTGATCCGATTGCGATGATAGAGCAACTTCTCATTGCTCGAATCACGACGATAGGTCAGCCCTTCATGATCCAAGTATGCCAACACCTCCTCACGGGTGGCAGCGAGAAGAGGACGAATAATCCTGTCCTCACGGGCGTAGGGCATCCCGGCTAACCCGGCCATGCCCGCCCCTCGCAACATCCACATGAGCACCGTTTCCGCCTGGTCATTGGCGGTATGACCAACCGCAATGCAGTCAGCCCCTACTTCGCGAGCCAATTGCTTCATGAAGTCATAGCGCGCGTCGCGGGCCGTTGCCTGAAGTGATGAGCGCTGTCGTCGCTTGACGAGCGTGGGTCGATGGATGACCAGAGACAGCTGCCGTACCTGGCAGAAGGCGCGGACAAAAGACTCGTCGCCGTCAGACTCCGCTCCACGCAACCCATAGTTACAATGGACCACCGTCAACGTGAGCCCCCAGGGCCGGGCCAGGCGATGGAGAAGAGACAACAATGCGATCGAGTCAGGCCCGCCCGACACAGCCACGAGTAGGTGCTGACCGGGAACGAATAGCTGTTGCTGACGCACCGTCCGAATGAGATGGGTCAACAAGGCCGGTCGGGCAGCAGACCTGGATGACGGCCACTTGATCGTTGTCTCAATAGCCATGGTCACTGGACTCCCTGCGGGATTTTTCGCAAGCTGATGCGCGCCTGTTCCACATCACGGACAATCTGCTTCGACAGCTCGTCGGCAGATGCGAAGATGTGATCGCCGCGTACCCGTGCTACAAACTGCACGGTGATCTCCTGGCCATAGAGATCACACGATTGATCCAAGAGGTTGACTTCGATAAGCCGCTCACCCGCCCCAAAGGTTGGCCTCGTCCCGATATAGGCGATCGCATTATAGGTCTGAGTACCGTGAACCGCCCGCGCGGCATAGACGCCATCGGGAGGCACGACGCGATCAGACGGGATGCGCAGATTAGCCGTAGGCCAGCCCATCGCCTGCCCCTGTTGCATCCCGTGCACCACGGTCCCTCGAATCCCATAGACGCGTCCGAGCAACGTGGCAGCCCGCTCCACATTCCCTGCCTGAATAAGCTGGCGAATTCGCGTCGAACTCACCACGTCCCCCTCAATCGTCACGGGAGTCACGGGATGCACGCGGAAGCCGTACTGCCCGCCGAAACGCACGAGGTCATCGATACGTCCTGCCCGACCTTTTCCAAACGCAAAATGATTGCCCACGAACAGTTCGGACAGGGAAAAAGACCGATGCAGGATGTCTTCAGCAAATTGCTCCGGGCTCATCGCCGCGAAGGTGGGGGTAAATTCCAGAAACACCACTTCATCGATACCCGCGGCTTCAAGGTGCGCCAGCTTTTCCTCCGGACTGGTGAGAAAGCGAAGATCGACGTGGGGTGCGAGGATTTTTACTGGATGCGGGTCGAAGGTCAGCACGAGCGCAGTCCCCTGTGCCTTCCTGGCCGTCTCGGCCACCGTCTGCAGCAGCGCTCGATGGCCCAGGTGGTGGCC
This sequence comes from uncultured Nitrospiraceae bacterium, assembly GCA_963720035.1. GTDB lineage: Bacteria > Nitrospirota > Nitrospiria > Nitrospirales > Nitrospiraceae > Palsa-1315. The sequence goes on from CAVREB010000014.1 coordinate 117,291, forward strand.
GTCAAAATTGCCGATCGTGGCGACCGGATAAGCACGTGGACACTTGCCGGACAGGCCACGCGTCACTTTCAGCATGGTCGTCAGCGGAGGAGACGCGCGGCGTTTTTGGCAAAGTAGGTCAGAATGAGATCCGCGCCGGCCCGCTTAATCGAGAGCAACGACTCCATCATGGCCCGCGATTCATCGAGCCAGCCTGCTTTGGCAGCTGCTTTGATCATGCTGTACTCCCCGCTCACTTGATAGGCCGCCACCGGCAACAACATCTGCGCTCTGGCCGCAGCAATGATATCGAGATACGGCAGCGCCGGTTTCACCATGATGATGTCAGCCCCTTCTTCGACATCGAGGGCGATCTCTCGAAGCGCTTCCCGGCGGTTGGCGGGATCCATTTGATAGGATTGCCGATCTCCGAATTGCGGACTTGAACACGCCGCATCCCGGAATGGCGCATAAAAGCAGGAAGCGAATTTGGCGGCATAGGCCATGATCGGCAACTCTGGAAATCCTGCCTGATCCAATTCCGCCCTGATCGCCGCCACCCGCCCATCCATCATATCGGATGGCGCCACCATGTCGGCACCGGCTTGCGCATGGGTCCTGGCCATCGCACGGAGACAATCCAACGTTTCATCGTTGAGAATCCGCCCGTCCTTGACGATCCCGCAATGACCGTGATCGGTATATTCGTCGATGCAGACGTCAGTCACGACCATCAGCCCCGGGACCTGGTCCTTCACTGCTTTGACGGCGCGCTGCACGATGCCATTCGGATCAAACCCCGAACTCCCCCGATCATCCTTCCGATCAGGAATCCCAAAGAGGATGATGGCGGGAATCCCCAAGCCCGCAACCTCACTGGCCTCTTTCACCAAGAGATCGATCGAGAGGCGGAACTGGCCCGGCATCGAGGCGATCTCCTCCCGCCGATCGCGCCCTTCGACGACGAACAGCGGATAGATGAAGTCGGATGGGGCAAGGTTCGTCTCCCGTACCATGCGACGAAATGCCTCATGCTGCCGCAACCGCCTGAGCCGCTGAATTGGGAATGCCATCGGATTACTTCCTTGGAAGATTCGTCAAGAACACGACGAGGTCGCGCACAGAAATCATACCGACCAATTTGCCATCCCGAGTCACGCCGAGATGGCGGAGATGCGTTTGCGCCATGAGATCATTGGCATCCAACAGCGTCTTACCCTCCTCGATCGTCAAGATCGGGGCCGACATAATCTGTTCGACCGTTGTCTTGGTGGTATCGGCTCCAGCCGCTACCACGCGCCGAACCATATCGGTATCCGTCAGGATGCCGACGACCTCCTTCCCGTTCGTCACGAAAAGGCTGCCGATGCCACGATCCCGCATGATGCGTGCCGCTGTCTGAGCATCCGTATCCCGCTCAACCGTAACAAACTTCTCCTTCGGAACCATGAACGACTTGACTGGAACCATGCAATGTCCCCCCCTTGGCTAATTCAGTCCGTCACCCTGCCCGTCTGCTTCGACCTATCCACGCGTAGAAAGGGCGACTCGAGCCCCTTCCCTGAAATGTCTCACGATAGCTTCTGTCAGCGCCGGCACAGTATTTTCGGCCGGCATGACCGTGACCGTCAAGCCATACTCCTCCGCCGTATGTGCCGTAATGGGTCCGATGCAGGCGATCACGACTCGGGCGAGGAGTGGTCTCACCGAGTCCATCCCTCCAAAAAGCTCCACGAAATTGCGGACAGTGGAGGAACTCGTGAATGTCACCGCCGCCACCTGACCGTCGTGAAGCTGTTGCGTCAAGGACGCGGCATCCACAGTCGGGACGATCGTGCGATAGACAGGAATAACCTCGACGGTCGCTCCCAACTCATGCAACTGTTCCGGCAGGATTTCGCGAGCGACCTCAGCACGTGGAATCAACACGTGGCTCCCACGGATTCCCACATGGGCCAATGCGGCAATCACTCCCTCTGCCTGAAACTCGGCTGGTACGACATCCGGCGTCAACCCATAGGTTCCAAGTTCCTGCGCGGTGCGTGGTCCAATCGCGCACAGGCGAAGGCTCGCCAACGCTCGTGCATCCTTTCCTGCCGCATGGAGTCGGTCCATGAAGGGCCTTACCCCGTTCACGCTGGTGAAGATCAGCCATTGATAGGTACTGAGACGAGTCAGCGCGTCATCGATAGCCTGCCAGCTGGCCGGAGGCACGATCTGAATCGTCGGAACTTCGATCGTCTCCGCACCGTAGGCCGCCAGTAGACGGGAAAATTCTCTCGCCTGTTCCTGTGCGCGAGTGAGCACGATCCGCTTTCCGAAGAGCGGCTTGGTTTCAAACCAATTCAACTGCCCTCGCAATCGCACGACCTCACCCACGACGATCACCGTTGGCGGTTCGAGATGCGCGGCTTCAGCTTTCGCGGCAATATCGCCCAACGTCCCCACGATCGTCTGTTGATCGGCTTTGCTCCCCCAACGGATCGCTGCAACCGGGGTGTCGGACGACCGACCTTCCGACAGTAAGTGCTCCACGATCGACGGAAGATTCTTCATCCCCATCATGAATACGAGCGTTCCTGATGCACTGGCCAATTTGGGCCACTCTAACAAGGCCGCCGGCTTGGTGGGGTCTTCATGACCGGTCACAAACGTGACCGTGGAAGCCAACGTTCGATGGGTCACCGGAATGCCGGCATAAGCAGGCACGGCAACCGCTGCCGTCACACCAGGCACAATCTCGAAGTCGACCCCTGCAGCGGCCACCGCTTCTGCCTCTTCTCCCCCGCGTCCGAAGACAAATGGGTCACCCCCTTTGAGCCGAACCACCACATTCCCCTCTTTGGCTCGTTCAATGAGCAGTCGATTGATATCGGCTTGGTCTTGATACCGTCCACGTCCCCGCCGACCGACATAGATCCGTTGTGCCGTGGCCGGAGCATACTGCAGTAAGACCGGATTGGCGAGATAATCGTACAGGACGACATCGGCCTGCTCCAGGCATTCCTTCCCTTTCAGCGTCAAGAGGCCAGGATCGCCTGGCCCCGCTCCAACCAAATAGACCTTCCCTTGCCTTCTCGTTTTTGTCATGCGGTCCCGTAGATGGCTCGAAGAATTTTATCACCACCGCGCGCAAGCAATCGTTCCGCCAGTTGAATGCCAATCGACTCCGGATCCTCAACGGTCCCTTGAACGGTATCGCGAATGAGTTCCTTGCCGTCCACGCTGGCCACCAGTCCTTCAAGCGTCACCCCTGTCCCGGCCAAAGTCGCATGCGCCGCGATTGGAACCTGACAGCCTCCTTGAAGCCGCTTGAGCAACGCTCGTTCAGCCAAAACGGCTGTCTTACTTGGCGCATGGTCCAAGCCACTCAACAACGAACGAACAAAGAGATCGTCTCGCCGTCCCTCGATGCCCAGCGCTCCCTGGCCGATGGCAGGCAAACTAATCTGCGGCGCAAGGTACTCTGTAATCTCATGCGCCCAGGCCAACCGCCTGAGCCCCGCCGCGGCGAGCACGATGGCATCGAACTGTCCCTCACGTAGCTTTTTGAGACGGGTATCCAGGTTCCCACGCAGCATGGCAATCGTGAGGTCAGGCCTGGCATGCAGGAGTTGTGATTGGCGGCGAAGGCTGCTGGTCCCGATCCTGGCGCCCAGAGGGAGGTCCGCAAATGACCGCCCGTCCCGACTGATCAGGGCATCCCGGGGATCCTCGCGGGGCGGCACACAGAGAATGGCCAATCCCTCGGGCAACTCCGTGGGCACATCTTTCATACTATGCACCGCCAGATCGATTTCACCGCTCAACAGCGCTTCCTCGATTTCCTTGACGAAGAGTCCTTTCCCGCCAATTTGAGCCAGCGGGACATCAAGAATCTTGTCTCCCGATGTCTGGATCCGCCGCAGCGTGACCGTCACATGCGGAGCCAGCGCGTGCAACTGTGCCTGCACCCACTCGCTCTGCTGCACCGCCAGTTTACTGCCTCTGGTTCCGAGCACGACGGTCGATCGTTCATGGCCGACTTTCGACATGTCTCCCTTTCACCGACTCACATCATGATACGGGGTGTGAAACGTCGCCGACCGTTCGCTGCCAGGGAGTTTCTCCGAAGCGTCGCGGTCCACTCGTAAACTCTCGCCGGACAGGGTCCCGCTGACGAAACTCCGATAGGAAGACGATACCAGCAGGAAACTGATCAACCCGAGAATCGATAAGAGATACACAAGCACATCCCATCGAACCCCTTCCCGCTCCCGATAATCGAACCCACATGCCGGACAATCAGGTAAGGGATCATGTCCCAGGTAGGTCCTTCGACACTTGGGACAGGTAAATAGTTTCGGCCCTTTGCGGGTGATTCCCATACGAATCGCACAATCAATGGCCCGGAGTCTTGGAACCAGTTCTCGGAGTCACCTCTTCAGCATCCTTGCTCTCTTCTTGCGGTGGATAACAGGTCTCCGGCGCAGAGGAAGTACTCCCATTGACGTTGGAGACGGCGGAGTCTCCGAGGCTGAAAAACCGTCTTGCCGCCTCGACGAACGCAGCCCCCTCCGACGAGTTCACCTCAGCCTTGAGCGTGACCATCGTATTGTGAATGAGCTTATTCACAATCGACGACGCCAGCGCCTCGACCAACTCACGCTCAGAGGCTGACAGATTCACCAATCGCCCCAAGGTCTTCTCGACCTCCGCTCGCTTGATGTCATCGACCCGCGTACGGAGGGCTGTAATGGTGGGGGTCACTTCGAGCGATTGGAGCCATCGTCGGACAATCCCGACTTCATCCACCACCATCTGCTCGGCCTTTTCTGCCTCCTGCAAACGTCCCCCGCGGTTCTGTTCAACCCGCGCTTTCAAATCGTCGATGTCAAAGAGGAAGGCATTATCCACATGCCGCACGGCCGGATCGATATTGCGTGGGACCGAGATGTCGATCAAGAACATCGGACGATTCATCCGTTGCTTTACGGAGCGCTGTACGTCTTCCTCGCTCACGAGATAATGCGCGGCACCAGTCGACACCAAAACGATATCGGCGGAAGCCATCTCCTCCCGAAACTGTTCAAAGGCGACCGCGGTGCCGCCAAACCGATTGGCCAACTCCAACCCATGTTGCGGATTCCTGGTCGTCACTCGCACATGCCGGACACCGCTGGCAATAAAATGTCTTGCCGCCAACTTGGCCATCTCCCCCGCCCCCACTAACAACACCGTCTTCTCGCTTAAATCCGAAAAAATCTTCTTGGCCAATTCGACCGCGGCATAGCTGACCGACACCGCCATCTCGGCAATTTTCGTCTCCGTCCGCACGCGCTTGGCCACGGAGATCGCTTTCTTCACGACCTTGTTCAGAATGATGCCGGTCGACTTATGCGTGAGTGCGACCTCAAACGCCTCTTTAATCTGCCCCAGAATCTGCGACTCGCCGACGATCATGGAGTCGAGACTGGAGGCCACGCGAAACAGATGACTGATCGCCCGATCTCCTTGGTGCCAGTACAGATGGGGAGTCAGTTGCTCCGAGGACAGCGAAAGATGGGCATCGGCCAGAAATTCCTGGATTCGCCCATACCCTGCCTCGATCTCATCGACGACGGCATAGACTTCGACACGATTGCACGTCGACAGCAATATCCCTTCCCGCACCCCTTGGTACGAACAGAGACGGGTCAAGGCTTCGCCTATCCGGCTCTCAGGAACCGCGAGTTTCTCGCGGATTTCCACCGGGGCGGTCTTATGGCTCAAACCGACGACAACAATATGCATCTCAAGACACCGGTCCGTGACTCTTAAGGACCACTCCAATGAGGGTCAGAATAACTCCGGCAAATCCGATAATCGTCAAATATGCCGCTCGTTTGGCTCTCCAGCCCATCGTCAGTCGTCCCAGCAGCACCGCGAAGTAGAAGACCCACGTCACCAACGCCCATGTTTGCTCGGGATTCCAATTCAGATACGAGCCCCGAGAAAACTCGGCGGACAGCGCACCGGTGATGATACCGAGCGTCAGTAACGGAAACCCCGTCACGATCGACTGTTGATTCAGATGGTCGAGAAAATCCAGGGCGGGCAACTTTGAATAGAGCACATTAAATCGTTTGGACTTGAGAAGTCCGTCCTGAATCAGATACATGACACCAGCCACAAAGGCCACGGCAAACCCCACGGTACCGAGCATGCTCAGCGTGACATGAACCCACAGAGTTCGAAACACCGGATTCAGCGTGGGAGCGGTTTCCGGCAATGCCGCAGCGGAGACCAGAGAAACCAGCGCCAACGGGACGATGAACGAACCGAGCACATGCAGACGATGGCGAAACTCCACAGCGAGGAAGACCAGAATCAACATCCAGGAAAAAAACGACAGGGCTTCATGGAACCCTGGTGGCGAGACGTTGGTCGCTCCGACCATTCGCGCCACCAACGCAATCGTGTGTGAGGCAAACCCGATGGCCGTCGTACCCAGTGAGACTTTTGACAGAGCTTCCGAAGGCCAGAGTAAGTAGGCAAGAACGGAAACGGTGGCCGCGAAATAGAGGACCATCGTCACCACGAAAAACACAGCGGCCATAGAGGTCTATCCTCTCAACTTATCAGGACAAACTGACTGCTATTAAACGAGGAATTATATCGATGGCGCGAGATGGGAGTCAACCGAACGATCGCGGAGTGCAAGGCCGGACAACTGTGTCTCGTTCCCCCGGCACCCTCTACATTGTCAGCACGCCAATCGGCCACCCTGATGACATAACTCTTCGGGCCCTGGCGACGCTGCGCCGCGTCTCGGTGATTGCCTCAGAAGACCCTCGCGTGACCCAGACACTCCTGGCCCATCATGGCATCACCACGACGGTCACGAGCTATGGTCCGCTCAATCGCCACGAGAAAGTGCTCCTCCTTTTGCATCGACTGACGCAGGGACAGGATGTCGCCCTCGTCTCAGACAACGGCACCCCGGTCATCTACGACCCAGGCAGTCTGTTTGTGGCTGCTGCCCATCAAGCGGGAATCCTGGTCAAAGCCATCCCAGGCCCCTCTGCCATCGCGGCAGCGACAGCGATCTCCGGCTTTTCTGGTGATGCGATTATTTTTGAGGGACACCTTCCCTCAACCAGCCGTCGTCTCACACAACACCTTTCCCAATTCCGCAAAGAACGAAGTACCCTCGCCTTCTATGTAGATCCCGGAGCCCTCACAAGGCTACTGAAAATCCTGGCGCAGATGCTCCCCACCAGACAGGTTGCCATCGCCATGAATCTCACAATACGCGAAGAGACTCTCTCTCGCGGAACGCCTGCTGTGCTACTCAAGGAGATCGGGCGAGTACCGAAGGACTCAGCTGTAACGGTCGTCATTGAAGGGTATACGGCGGGACCGCAAATAAAAGTTGAGAAGAAAAATGCCCCGCGCTACTCGTCTTCGCGGCGGCGGATAAGAACCCGATAGGATTCTTCGATGCGATCTTGCGAAAGGATGGTGTGCCCCTCATTACTCACGCTGCGGGGGACATTCTGAATCGGGTCGCCATCATCCAACAGCACTGAAAGAATCTGTCCCTGTTCCATCGTTTCCAGTTTCAACTTCGTTTTGACGAAGTTGTAGGGACAAATCACTCCCCGTAAGTCCAGCTCGGCATCCGGTTGACCAGTGACTGTCACGTTTCCCTCTCCATGTCTCGCCCCATCTCTCTCCTCAGGAACAGTCTTGACTCTTCGCCGCGCGCTGGGGAACACAAATCCTAACAAGGAGTCAGGGACCTCGCAAGCACCGCAGCTATCGCAACGACAATGGGAGCGCAAAAAAAAGGGGCAGCGAAACGCTGCCCCTTCTCACATCCTCACGGAACGTGTCTCGACTTAGTTCATGCCCTTGACCAAGTTTGGCTTGGTGTAGTCCGTCCCGTAATCGGACTTGTTGCCGACTGCATTGCCCCATCCCGGCTGTGGTTCACACTGCCAGCAGGGAGCGGCACCGGTATATTCACCGACCGGGCTGGTGATACCGGAATCGATCTTTCCTGGAAGCACCGCACCACCAATGCCACCGGTGATGCCACCGCTGTTCGTGTTAATCCCACGCTCGGTCATGGGATTCGGGCGCTGTCCAAGTCCGCCGAAACCGGCCAGTTTCTCGTTGCCACGCATAACGGTGATCTCACGGACAATCTTACGCCCCGTGCCGAAGGGCTGGGCCGCACTTGTTTCCTCGATTGCCTGAATGGTCACGTCGTCACCAGCTTCAAGAACGCGAAGCTGATCGTAATTGGTCTTGTCATCAAAATACACGGTGCGGTAGTTCATCGCGCCACCGCCTGCACGTCCCTCATCGTGAGAGCTTCCACCGCATCTCGAGATACATTTTCTTGGCCGCAAGATCGAATCCGATCACACGACCATACATCGTCTCCGCCTGTGACAACCGATCGAGGAAGCTGCTTCGATCGAAGGTGGTCACTCGGGTGCTCGACCCCGATACATCACCAACTCCTTCGCCCACGCCCAATCCGGATTGGTTGGATTGCAAGCGCTCCTGAGCGATTGACACACCCACGGAGCCGACAAAAAGAATTGCCGTTCCCAGTGCCAACACTTTACGCATGTGCTGCCTCCTTGGTGAGATTAGAGAATGAAGTGAAATGACGGACAACAAGATTAGGACCAACATGATCAGCTTGAAGCTTTTTCATCGCTCTAGAGCGCGGACTATAGGCTACCCATTCGGACATGTCAAGGGGCATGATTGTGGTGAATTTGCTACTGATTCTCGCATAATCGACCGAGCTTAACGAACCGTAGAAAACCCCAATAATCCTGCTCGCTTCAACTGATGGTGCCCAGAGGGAGGGTCGAACTCCCACTCTCTTGCGAGAACCGGATTTTGAGTCCGGCGCGTCTGCCAGTTCCGCCATCCGGGCACGGCCAATACCAATAAAAGAAGCCGCACCTTCTTAACACGAAGCCATGTGCGGGTCAATCAATCCTCCCTCTTTTATTAGCACGAACGCAGTGTTAGAATTGATATCAATTCACTCACCTTCTACTTAATATACGTGCAGGAGGATCCTCAGACCATGGCAGACGTTCAGTGCGTCACGTGCGGACAAGCAGGAGAAGTCATTACGGACCCTCTCTTCATGGGGAAGCTCGAAGCCGAAATCAAGTCCAAGGTCTGCAAGCCCTGCTGGAAAAAATGGGAAGGCATGCGGGTCATGGTCATCAACGAGTACCAGGTCAACCTGGGCGATGAGAGTGGCAGAGAACTCGTGAAGAAACAGATGAAAGCCTTTCTCAAACTTGGCGAACAAACTGATACAGGAAAGTTGGATCAGAACTATCGCCCACCGGCCTAAGCCAGACGGCTCTGCGCCGGGATGCAGGTCTCCGGCCAGGCCGTTGAGGCCAGAACCTTCCGTGAATTTCTCCAGCGATCTCGCAGGCTTCGTTGACAGGCCGGTTTCAGAAATGCTACATTCTCCACTTCTTGATCCATCCGAGTGGGGCGATCGATATCTCCTCACGACCCAAAGGCGAACAAGAGGGATAGGTTTGTCGTGATTACACAGATGCAGGTAAAAGGGTTGATGTTCGATCCCTATAATAACGCCTACATCGTGGTGTTGCGCGACGAAGAGCATTCCGACATGCTCCCCATTTGGGTCGGCAAATCAGAAGCAGGTGCCATCAGCATGTCACTGGAAAACGTCACGCCCCCCCGACCGATGACGCACGACTTCATGAAGTCGCTCCTCGATGCCTACAACGCAAAAGTCATCAGCGTGGTCATTACGGACTTGTCGGAGCACACGTACTTTGCGAAAATTCATTTGACGTACGAAGATTCGGAATACACCGTCGATGCCAGACCTAGCGATGCGATCGCACTTGCGCTTCGGTGTAATGCGCCAGTGTTTGCCAACGATTCGGTCATCACCAAACAGAGCTCCGAAGAACTCGAACAGTGGCTGGAAAATCTCAAGCCGGACGATTTCGGCAAACTGGACTCTTGATTCAGCGAGACGCAATATGAGCACCGTGGATCTACCCAAAGAACAAGACCTGGTTGAGTACCGGGTGGATCGCATCCTCGAGGAGGCCAACACCGACACGAGAATTGTCGTCTTGGCACGACAGGACGATGCTCTCGATACCCTTCCAATTTGGGTCGGGGCCGCAGAAGGTAATGCCATTAAATTAGCGCTCGATACCACGATCACGCCACGCCCAATGAGCCATGACTTGATCAAGAGTTTCGCCGAACATTTGAACATCACGATCCAACGCGTGGTCATAGCGGACGTCAAGAGCAGCACCTATTACGCCATGGTGCATGTTACCAGCAAAGGGGTGGAGCGGACGATCGATGCCCGACCCAGCGATGCAATCTCGTTGGCCCTCCGGACTCATTGCCCGATCTACATTACCCGAGACGTATTGAAGCGGCGGAGCACAACGAATCTCGACGCCTGGCTGGCAAAACTGGAATCGAAAGATATCGGCACACCGGAAGCACAGGAAACTTGATTCACTCGATAGCGAAGGAGCAGGGAAGAACGATGTCGACATACATGCAAAAGCCTTTGGACGTGCAGGAAAAATGGTACCTCGTGAATGCTGAGGGGAAAACGTTGGGCCGATTGGCATCCCGCGTCGCCGGGATGTTGCGCGGCAAACACCGGCCGACCTTTACCCCCCACGTCGACATGGGCGACCATATCGTGATCGTGAATGCTGAGAAGATCCATTTGACCGGCGACAAGATGACCACGAAACTCTATCGTCACCATAGCGGTTTCCCGGGCGGACTCAAGACCGCGACGGCGCAGCATGTCTTCCGAAAAGACCCCACGATTCTGTTGACGAAAGCGATCGAGGGCATGCTCCCCAAGAACCCATTGGGGAATCATATGGCGAAGAAACTCCGCGTCTACGTCGGGCCCACTCATCCGCACCAGGCTCAAGAGCCGGAACCAATTACCCTTTAGTCATCACCGCGAGCGAAGAAGGAGACGTTGTAGCATGGCAGTAGTAACTCAATATGCAACCGGACGACGAAAGTGTGCGATTGCCAGAGCCTGGGTCACCGGGAGGGGGGGCGACATTACGATCAACGATCAACCAATCGAGAAGGCCTTCCCACGACTGACCTTGCGGCAGATTATCCAGTTCCCGCTCGAAATCGGCGGCGTCGTCGGGCAGTACTCGATTAAGGCCACGGTACATGGCGGCGGGCAGGTCGGACAAGCCGGCGCCCTGCGTCATGCGATCGCCCGCGCGTTGGTGGTACTCAACATGCCCCTCCGTACACCCTTAAAGAAGGAAGGCTTGCTGACACGGGACTCTCGCGTCAAAGAGCGGAAGAAGTACGGACAAAAGGGTGCGAGAAAGCGGTTCCAGTACTCAAAGAGATAAGCATCGGAGCCACAGTCAGAAAAAGGGAAGGCTCCACGCCTTCCCTTTTTTTGTGTCTGTGGGGTGCACAGCGGGTGATCCAGATGAAGAAAATACGCGTCGCAATCGCAGGAGCCAGTGGATATGCCGGAGCGGAACTCGTCCGCCTGGCAGCCCTCCACCCGTATTTCGAGCTCTATGCCGTCACATCGGAAAAATCCGCAGGGACTCCCGTGGCAACGGTCTTCCCCAGTCTGGCCGGTCTCGTATCACTTTCGTTTCAAGCGCTCGCGCCCGAAGCCTTAGCGGAACAGGCGGACGCAGTCTTTCTGGCCCTTCCTCATACTAAATCATTGGCGCCGGTCTCCGCCTGCCTCCAAACCGGCAAACTGGTGGTGGACCTCAGCGCTGATTATCGGCTCAAGGATCCAGCCGTGTATGAACAGTGGTATCAGACCGCGCATCCCTACGCAGGCTTGCTGAAGGACGCGGTCTACGGACTTCCGGAATTGCATCGGGCTGCCATCGCCAAGGCAAAATTGGTTGCGTCGCCTGGCTGCTACCCGACTGCGGCTATTCTGCAGTTGGCCCCGCTGTTCGCCCAAGACCTGGTGCAACCAAACACCGTGGTCATCGATGCGAAATCAGGCATTTCTGGCGCGGGGCGCAGTCCGGCTCTCCCCTACCATTTTCCGGAAGCCCATGAATCCTTAGAGCCTTACAAGATCGGGCAGCACCGCCATATCCCTGAGATCGAGCAGGAACTCGGTGGGTTGCTTCAACGCGCATCATCGTCAGCGGGAACGGGCGCCGCACAGCCGATCGTGACCTTCACGCCACACCTCGTACCGATGAACCGCGGCATCTTGAGCACCGCCTACTGCCGGCTGAAGAATCCGATGTCACTGCCAGACCTGCGCACGCTGTATCGATCCTTTTACAAAGGCGAGCGATTCGTCAGGGTCCAGGAAGACATCATGCCGAATCCGCGCTACATCAAAGGCTCCAACTATTGCGACATCGGGGTCTACCTCGACTCCCGCGCAGGCTCAGTCATTACCGTGGCCGCACTGGATAATCTTGTGAAAGGTGCCGCAGGCCAGGCCATTCAAGCCATGAACCTCATGCTGGGACTCCCTGAGGAGACAGGCTTGACGGCTCCAGCCGCCTATCCCTAATCCATATTGAGCCGGACGTCTCTTTCGCGATGATGACCAAGAAATCACCCACCACTTCTCTGCGCCGCGGGATCACCGCACCACAGGGGTTCCGCGCAGGCGGCATCCATTGCGGCATCAAGAAGCCAGGCCTGCTCGACCTCGCGCTCGTCGTCTCAGAACAAAGCGGCCCCATCGCCGGCGTCTTCACTCGCAACCAGGTGGTCGCAGCACCGGTCATCATCGATCGCCTACACCTGCGCCAGGGAATCGGACGGGCCATTCTCGTCAACAGTGGTAACGCGAACGCCTGTACCGGCGCCAAGGGATTGGCTGCCGCAAAAAAAACCGCCACGCTGGTCGCACGACAATTAGGTATCCCCGTTCAGCACGTATTCATCGGATCGACAGGCGTAATCGGTCGTGTCCTGCCGGTCAATCGAATCATCAAGGGATTCCCGCAGCTGCTCACTCAGCTCAGCGACCGTGGAGGCCTGGATGCTGCACGGGCGATCATGACGACCGACCTGCGACCGAAATCCATCGTCCTTCAGGACACCATCGGCGGTCGCTTGATTACCATTGGCGGGATGGCCAAGGGCTCTGGAATGATCCATCCCGACATGGCCACGATGCTGGGCTATTTCACCACAGACGCTTCGATCACGAAGAAGGCCCTCCAACAGGCCCTCAGGCTGGCAGTCAACGAGTCATTTAATTGCATCTCGGTTGATGGAGACACGAGCACCAACGATACCGTCCTGTGCTTGGCGAACGGCATGGCTGAGAACCGCACGATCAAAGAAGGCACAACTGCCTTTCGTCGGTTCCTGCTACTCCTGACAGAGGCCTGCCAGTCACTCGCGCTGGCGATTTGTCGAGACGGCGAGGGTGTCACCAAGGTGGTGAAGATTGAGGTGACCGGAGCTGCCACTGTGGCGCACGCACGGCAGGTTGCCCAAACCATTGCGACCTCCAACTTGGTTAAGACTGCCCTGTTCGGCGAGGATGCCAATTGGGGTCGTGTGATGGCCGCAATCGGCCGAGCCGGTGTCCCGATCGCCCCCTCGAAGCTGAACCTATGGTTTGGCGGGGTCCAGATGGTACAGAGCGGAATGGGACTCGGACTCGCTGCTGAACGCCGAATTGCGAAGGTCTTTCGCCAGAAAGAATTTACGATCACCGTGGGGCTGGGGCAAGGTCGTCACAAGGCCCAGATGTGGACGACCGATCTGTCGTTTGACTATGTCCGCATTAACGCAAGCTATCGATCCTAGGGCATAATTCCATCATGGCGTCTTGCAAACTTTCCGTCACTATGCTAGCGTGCCAAGGCTTTAGCGCTCAGGTGAGCATCTCCTTCTCGCACAATCTCGTGCGTGAAGGAACAGTATAAAATTCATATCGGCGTCACGGACGTCGCTCGACTTGAGAATAAGGGGGCCATTCCCCCTCGCCTGCGCCAGCAGGCGCTCTGCAAGTCTTGAGGGGAGGTGAAGGCATGGGAGTGGTTTCGATCAAGGAATTGTTAGAAGCGGGTGTCCATTTCGGGCACCAGACGAATCGGTGGAACCCAAAGATGAAGAAGTTCCTCTTTGGAGAACGCAACGGCATCTACATCATCGACCTTCAGCAAACACTGACTCGGATGGAGAAAGCCTATGCCTTCGTCCGCGACACCGTCGCAGCCGGCCAGTCGGTCCTGTTTGTCGGGACCAAGCGGCAGGCCGCTGAGATCCTTCAAGAAGAGGCCCTACGCGCCAACATGTTCTTCGTCAACCAACGCTGGCTCGGCGGGATGCTGACGAACTTCCAGACCATCCGGAAGAGCATCGATAAAATGAAGAAGCTGGAGGCCAAGCTGGCAGATCCCAGCCAATACGGGCTGAAGAAAAAAGAAATCATGAAGATGCAGAAGGAGATCGTCAAGCTCCAGAAGTATCTGAGCGGCATCAAGGATATGCGCGCGGTTCCAGGGGCCGTCTTCGTACTCGACACACGCATCGAACACATTGCCGTGCAGGAAGCGACCAGGTTGGAGATCCCCGTGATCGCGATCCTGGACTCAAACTGCGAGCCGGACCACATCACCTACCCCATTCCCGGAAACGACGACGCCATTCGCTCCATCAAGCTCATCACGTCTCGCATTGCCGACGCCTGCATTGAAGGCGCCCATTTGCGGACACAGCGCGAAGAAGCGGATTTCAAACCCGTTCCTGCAGGGGGAGACAAGGCCGCGGCCATTAGCCTCGCGACCGCACCGGCTTCATAACGTCCGGTCGCAGGTGTCAACTACTACACTCACTGTATACTGAGAAGGACCGTTACGTATGGCTGGATCAAGTCAGCTTGTCAAAGAACTGAGAGAAAAAACAGGCGCCGGCATCCTCGATTGCCAGAAAGCGCTCACCGAGAACCACGACGATATCGAAAAAGCCATCGATTACCTGCGCCAGAAGGGCTTGGCCGCGGCACTCAAAAAGTCAGGCCGCGAGACCAACCAAGGCCTCGTGCACGCCTATATCCACATGGGCGGGAAAATCGGTGTGCTCATCGAAGTCAACTGTGAAACCGACTTCGTCGCCCGGAACGAAGAGTTTAAGTCGTTCGTCAACGACCTGGCCCTCCAGGTCGCCGCCGGCAAACCCTCCTACGTCAAACGGGAGGATATTCCCGCTTCGCTTATCGAGAAAGAACGATCGATTTATGAGGGACAGGCCAAAGAAATGGGCAAGCCCCCGGCCGCATGGCCGAAGATCGTCGAAGGCAAGCTGGAAAAGTTCTTCCAGGAGAGCTGTCTGATCGAACAGTCTTTCGTCAAGGACCCGGCCGTCTCGATTAAGGACCTCCTCGCGCTGAAGATTGCCAAAATTGGCGAGAACATGAACATCCGCCGCTTCACCCGGTACCAATTAGGCGAAGCATGAGCTCTGCCAACTATCGGCGCATCCTCCTCAAAGTGAGCGGAGAGATGTTGGCCGGTGAGCAGGGCTACGGTATCCAACCTTCCATCCTCGAGGGCCTCGCCTCGGAAATCGCCTCCGTCGTGGCCCTCGACATCGAAGTCGCCGTGGTTATCGGCGGCGGCAATATCTTTCGCGGTATTGCCGCCAGCGCGTCCGGCATGGAACGCGCCTCTGCCGACTACATGGGGATGCTCGCGACCGTCCTCAACGCCCTGGCTCTGCAAAACGCGCTGGAGCGCAGCGGTATTATGACGCGGGTCCAGTCCGCGATCGAAATGCGCCAGCTGGCAGAGGGATATATCCGTCGACGAGCCATTCGCCATCTTGAGAAAAAACGCGTGGTCATCTTCGCCGGCGGCACGGGGAATCCCTACTTCTCTACCGATACCGCGGCGGCCCTGAGGGCGATGGAGATCGGGGCCCAGGTCATCATGAAAGGGACCAAGGTCGATGGAATTTACGACGCCGATCCCGTGAAGAACCCTTCTGCGAAGAAATATCAGACGATCTCCTTTCTCTCGATTTTGAATCAGAATTTGAAAGTGATGGATGCCACGGCCATCAGCCTCTGCATGGATAACAATCTTCCGCTCATCGTGTTCAACCTGAAGGAGCAAGGCAACTTCAAACGCGTCGCTACGGGCGAATCGATCGGAACGATGGTCACGCCCGATCGCCGCTAACTTTCCGAGGAGTCTCGCATGCCCAATCCTGCCGCTATACACCAAAGAGTCGCGGAGAAGATGGAGTCCGCGCTGGAATATCTCAAGCGCGATTTAGCCGGCCTACGGACAGGGCGAGCGTCTGTGGCCCTCTTCGACGGTGTACGGGTCGACTACTATGGCACGATGACCCCGCTGAAGCAGGTGGCCAATATTTCGACTCCGGAAGCCCGCCTCATCACGATCCAACCGTGGGAGCCGAGCCTCATCAAGGAAATCGAAAAAGCCCTTGCAGGATCGGGCCTCGGCGTCACCCCGTCCAATGATGGGAAAGTCATTCGCATTCCACTTCCGCCGCTCACTGAAGAACGGCGCAAAGAACTCAGCAAGATCTGCAAAAAACACGGCGAAGACACGAAAGTCGTTGTGCGCGGGTTTCGTCGAGATGCGAACGAAGACTTGAAGAAGCTGCAAAAGGATGCCAAATTAACGGAAGACGAACTGCGAAAGGCCGAAGCAGATACCCAGAAACTGACCGATCAATACATTCAAAAAGTCGATGACGTTGTGAAGAAAAAAGAACATGAAATCATGGAAGTGTGACCGCGGCTTCGACCTTGCTACCCACTTACGCCACCGTCAATCTCGCGGCCCTCGCCCATAATCTCTCTCGCATTCAGCGCTATCTGTCCCCCGGATGTGAGGTCATGGCGATCGTCAAGGCCAACGCGTACGGGCATGGAGCCGTGGAGTGCGCTCAGACGCTTGCCCGCCAGGGCATCGGCCGGTTTGCCGTGGCCTCGCTCGACGAGGGTATCGCACTCCGCCAAGCAGGCATCTCAGCTCCTATCGTAATCCTGGGAGCGCTCTTCGAACAACAGATAGTGGACCTGGTTGCTCACCGGTTGACTCCGGTCGTGAGCGATGGGCACCTCCTCCCAGCCCTGGCCAAGGCCGCCGATTCACATTCAGCCCGGTACCAGATTCACCTCAAGGTCGATACCGGGATGGGGCGGTTAGGGTTTTCTCCGGAGGAGCTCCTCTCACTCCTCGACGACCCTCTCTTGCGGAGCCCCCTCCAGATCGAGGGCCTGATGACCCACCTTGCCGACTCGGACGGAGCGGATAGTGCCTTCACGGAACGACAGCTTGGCGCATTTCATGCCATGCTGGAACAGATCCGAATGCGTGGTCTCACCATCCCCTTGGTGCATACGGCAAACAGTGCCGCCATCGTCAGGTTTCCCGACGCGCATTTTTCCCTCGTACGACCCGGCATCATGCTCTACGGGTACCATACCTTGCCGGCGTCAGTCTCCGCTCCTGATCTCAAACCAGTCCTCTCACTTCGAACTACGATCGTCCAGTTGAGGACAATTCCACGAGGGGGAACAGTCAGCTACAACGGGACATTTGTCGCGAAACGACCAACGCGGATCGCGGTGCTGCCCATCGGCTACGCCGACGGCTATAGTCGGAGGCTCTCCAATCGCGGATCGGTCTTGATTCAGGGACGACGCGCCCCGATCGTCGGTCTCGTATGCATGGATATGATCATGGTGGATGTCACAGACCTCGCACAGGTACAAGTAGGAGAGACGGTCATACTGATCGGGCAACAGGGGCAGGAGTCGATCTGGGCTGATGAAGTGGCAAACTGGATCGGCACGATCCCCTATGAAGTCCTTTGCGGGATAGGCTCCCGCGTTCCACGGCTATACGAATCCGCCTGACGCACGACCGACGCGCCGCTTAAAGCCGCGCGAGACGAGATGGAGATCAATCAGTTTCCTTCGCGCCTTTCTCGCCCGTCCCGCCCCTCTCGCCCTTCTCGCTAGTAGATCACTCGAATCGACGCACCGCCGGTATAGAGCGTGGTCTTGTAGGTTCCATCGACGGTCGGGTTGCGATTGCCGACCACCGTACGGTCCTCGTAGAGCGCCGCTTGAAACGAGAGATCGACTCCGATCGCCTTGGGCTTGAGCAAGCCCACGCCGAGGTCTCCACATCGCATCAGGCCCAGAAACAATCCCTCTTCCTTGCACAAGAATCCAAGCCCTCCCCCCACGATGTGGAGCTCCGCAGAGGGAATCCCGGGATCATAGGTCAAATCAGGCATTTGATTTTGCTGGTTCGTATAGCCGGCCCTGAGCGCCACCTCCCAGTTCGGAAGCGACTCAAGTCCCAGCCACTTATATTCGGTTCCAAGCATCACAGCATAGGTATTCTGCCAATTCTGCGGCTGCGCGATCGTCGCACCGTTCCCCAACGTGACATTGAGATTCCGAACGGATTTCCATCCGACATGGTCCACATCCAGCTCAAGTTTCCACTCCCGTTCACTCGTCCGGACAGGCCAGATCGCGATCGCCCCCGTCAAGATTTGGGGCAGGACCAGTGTGGTTCTGGCGTCGGACACTTTGGCTCCATTGGCCAATAATGCCCCGCTCAGGTGCAAGGTCGCTTGACTACGATAGACTATGCCGATGTTCGCCAGCGGCTTCCCATCGACATTGCGCAACGCCGTATACAGCAGGCTGGCGTTGAAACCAGCAGCGGTGTCTTTCCCAAAGAGTTCAGTTGTCACCCCGGGGGCAGGAATCGACTTTTTTTCGACCTGACCTTCGCCGAAGAGTCCGCTGAACGTATAGATATCCGCACCCAGCCCTAGCGAGAGGTTCTCCGTCGCCTTATAGGCAAGGGTAGGCTTGATATCCAGCAGCGGCAGAGTGTTGAACGTCGTGACTGACTTGAACGGCCCATCGTTCGGCCACCGGGTGAGCGAGCCGAAGGGCACCGTAAGTCCGATCCCGGCTGTGAGATCGCCCAGAGCTGTCACTCCGAGATCCTTTAAGTTCGCCGTAATATAGATATGACCGGGAGGGGGCCATGCCATGCTCCCGTTCCGATCACCACGAGCCGTCACGCCTGTCGGACTGGTGAAGTTTGTCGATCCACCGGAGAAGAGGGCTCCTGCCATGAATTGAATTCCCTCCAACTGCGTCATCCCTGCCGGATTGTAGTGCAGAGCCGAGGGGTCGTCGGCTTGGGCTGCATAGGCATTGCTCATCCCGGAGGCGGCAGTTCCCTGACCTTGAATACGGGGCACCTGTGCCGAGGCCACCCCGGACAACCAATCCAGGCACAGCCCCACCAGGAACATCCAAGGCATCCACATCCGAAGAACCGATCCGGTCCTGCTCCACCTGCCCCATCCTCCCCTGGTCATGCTCCTCCCTGTCTCACTCACCCGGATGTGCTCGACTCACCACAGACTCCGACGGCGGTCGCTCCAACGGACGAAACCAATAGTCCGCGACAAGTTGCAACTCCTCCACATCGAACGGCTTCAGCAAGTAGGCCTGCGCCCCCATGCTGATGGCACGAACTGCCAATTCCTTGGAGCCTGACGCAGTGACCATCACAATCGGGATCTGCTGATCCCATTTCCGAATTTGCCGAAGCACATCCATCCCGTCCATCGAAGGAATGCCAATGTCCAGAATCATCCCCTCGAATGTCTCGGCCCGCACCGCTTCCAGCGCTCGGACTCCGTCAACCGCCGACTGGACACGATACCCCTTGGCCCGCAAACGATCCTGCAACAGTTGGCGAATATCCGGATCATCATCGACAACCAGGATACGGGGCGCGTCTGCCGATGCACTACCGAGGGGCACCGCTGTGGTGGGAAGCATCGGAATCGTGAAGGACAGCTCCGCGCCCTGCCCCGGTTCACTCCGCGCGACGATCGTCCCACCATGTAACTCCACCAACGTCCGCACGATCGACAAGCCCAAGCCCAGCCCTCTCGTTCCACTCCGGGTCTGCCTGACTTGAAAGAACGGATCGAAAATCTGATCGAGAAACTCTTGCGGAATACCCGGCCCGGTATCGCGCACAGAGACGCCGGCGAGCGTCTGGTTCTCCTGCCGCACCGTCACCATAATGCTGCCGCCCTCCGGGGTAAACTTCACCGCATTCTGAACCAAATTCGTGATGATCTGGATCAGGCGATCGCGATCCGCCCAGGCTATGAGCGGGGCAGAAGGAACGACCGCCTCCAATGTCTGCCGTTTGGCCTGGGCCAGCAGACGCAATGGCTCCACCGCATCCGCCATACAGTGCCCCAAATCGATCTCGCCGGGAACGAGATCCAACCTCCCGGATTGAATCCTCGTTCGATCCAACAAGTCCTCGATCATGCGGATCAATCGGTCGGAATTGTCTAACATCCGTGACAAATAACGCTGCTGTTTCTCATTGAGCGGCCCCGTCAATCCATCGAGCAGGTTCTGCAAGAACCCTTTGATCGAGGTCAACGGCGTCTTGAGCTCGTGCGAAACATGCGAGAGGAACTGGGACCGCAAGCGATCCGCCTGCTCCAGCTCAGCCGTGCGTTCACGCACTTTGACTTCGAGTCCCACGTTCAGGTCTTCAATTTGTTCATATGCGGAGGCGTTATCCAGGGCGATCGCGACTTGATGGGCCACCGTCATCATCAACTCAAGATCATCATGGGTGAGACTGTGCCCCTGTATCCGATCAACCGTCAGGCTTCCAAGAATTCGATCTTTGGTTTTCAACGGGACAGCGATCAGCGCCTTAGTCTGCGTCAGTGAGGCGAGCTGTTGGTTCAACGGATGAATGCGATCCCACACCGCATGTATGTCCCCGATCAAGAACGGCTGGCCCTGCAACAGCACGATGCCTTCCGGGCTCATAGGATCGGTGACGGAAATCTCACGAGCGCGCGCAAACGCCTGGATCTCAGGCGAGACGCCGAGTAGCCGCGCATCCTTGACGACCCGGCGGACCGGATCGTAGAACGAGACCATCGCCCGATCGTACTGCAGATCACTGGTCAGGGCCTCCAGCACTTTCTGCATCAGAGCCTCTCGATCCAGCGTCGAGCTGAACAACAGTCCGGCTCGATGGAGGGCCGTCAACTGGGCCACTTTTCGGCGCAGTTCGACTCGTGTCTGCTCCTGCTCCAAATACGCCTCCCGCAATTCCTCATGGCGTGACTCCACGAACGTAATCTGCTCCTGGATCAATGCCTCGCGTTGTTGGCTCTCCATACGAAGATGGCGGTTGATTAGCATTCCAGCGAAAAGCACGGGTGCTAAGCCGAGAAGCATGACTTCGCCCAAGCTTAGAGATGGATTCATCACGCGGAGCCCTCCGGCGAGCGCCAGACCGGCTAGCGCTCCCCCGAAGAGCCACGTCACATGCTGCCGCGACTGTGTGGTGCCGGCCGCTGCATGGATTGGCGCCGCCTCCACCCCTCGGTCGCGAACCCTTCTCTTGCAGGGAGTGTCCTCAACCGGTTTGTGCGAATCTGATACATTCGGCCGAATCTGTGACCGGTCCTCTTCCGGTCGCGCCACCATCTGCCAGACCCTGTGGCCCCATGTTCCCTGTCCCACGACCTGCCATCGGATGGCCCATTGGCACCACTCGTCATCATTCGCAATACAGGAGAGTTCAGTCAGAGTGGCCGGTGGCAGGCCATGGACGCGAGCCGGCACGGCTGCCATGATGCCTTGGGCAGCCTGACACATTAGCTGCGCGCACCGTCTCCTGTAGGGACCAAACTGGCGAAGGGTACGGTCGGAAAACTTCATCGCGAGAGTCGCGGAGTCCGGCGTGATCTCGACCACTCGACATTCGATCGACCCGGATGCGAACTTGTTCCCGAAGTAGGGAAACATGCCATAAATCTGCGAGAGCGAAAACGGCCGGGCAAGCACCTGCATGATTGGAGACGCCTTTTCCATCCCACCCCGAAACACAAATCGAGGATCTCCGGAAATGCGCTCGCAGAACTCATACAGATAGGCCGTGAACTCATAGGAGTAGCTGTTCCACGCATTTCTTAAGAAGTCCGGCGTGACATGATAGACGGGATTTTTGATGCGCTGATTCAACAGGCGGCACAACTCCTCCACCGCCTGGCTCCCAGCTATGGCTCCTCGCTCACGAGACAGAGACATCTCAAGGTAGACAACGATCGCCCTGATGCTCATCCCGCTTAAATCTCTGATCGTGTGCCCCTGCTCGTCCAATCCATACGGACGGAACTCCATCACCTCTCGCTCAAGAATCGTGCGGTTCTTCGGCAAGAGCCCAAGGCCAGATTGCGTCTTGAGTTCGACCTCATCCGTCATACTGCTGTTCATGTATCACTCTTGTTAGTCATCACTCTGCGGATGGCGATGTATCCCGGCGATCGTGACAAGCAGAAAACAGGATCCCGCCAGGGTCAATGACACACCTCCACTGAAAACGAGCACCGGTCTATGGGGCGCATACTATATAGGAACACTATTCATTTTCCAATCAGAATAAAGCGTTTCCAGTAAGGCGCGAAATGACGGCATTTCGACTCTTCACCTTAAAGAGGGAGCCTCGTTGATTCGGACTCGTGACCGTAAAATGAAGACGCTCTATTGGCAGGGTGTTGAGAAACGATTCAGGAGTCAGAGAAACGTAGCCTGCTGGCAATGCAGACGATTCCCGCACTGCCTGCAGGTTTAGCTAGAATGTTGTGTGATGAGTGGGAAGAACGAATGAGAACTGCCTGAGGGATGAGTCCCTCCCCTAACACATCGGGAGAATCCGGAACAGCTCATCTCACTCGAGATTGAAAAATATTACGATTCAATGAGTAGGATGATAACGCCTCCGGCCCTTGCAGTGCTCTAGTGCTTGATCGATCGCTTGAGTGTTTTCTCGACGCTCGCAACCTTGCTCTGCAAACGCCCTGTGGGGCCTTTCCGATAGTCGACTTTGATCGTGCAGGAAATGCGACCGCAATCCTTCTTCATCCGCTCGTAGCACTTCTTCACGACAGCGAATACCTCATCCCACTCCCCTTCGAGCACTGTCCCCATCGGGTTCAAGCGGTAATCCACTCCGCTCTTATCGATAATATCGAGCGAGCGCGCCACATATTTGCCCACGCTCTCTCCCTTGCCCAACGGCGACATACTGAATTCCAATAAGACCATGTTGTCCCAATTCTCCTTCGCTATGCTTTGCCATCAGCTATCAGCCATCTGCTCTGAGGCTTCGTCACCCCTTACGCTTCTCCCTTCACGCCTGGCGCCACACTCAGCTTCGCCCGTTCATCCAGCCAGACCTTCGGATACTGGACCTTGCCCAACAAGCGAAACCCGTCCAACGCCTCACGCAACAACGCCCGGCGCTTTTCGAAATCCGGCTCATTGGCCTTGGTTTGTTCGCGGAGTTGGCCGAGCCAATCTACAAAAGCGGCAAACTCCTCACCGAAGATCTTCTCCATATCTTCCTTCATGAAGCCTGACAAGGCCGGGGCGACCCCGCTCGTGCTGACGGCCACACGCAAATGGCCGGAAGCGACGACCGCCGGCATGATGACCGATGAGGCTTCCGGCTGGTCCACCGACCATAATAGAAACTTCTTCTCACGCGCCTTCGCGAACAACGCTCGGGAAAACTCTCGATCCCCGCGAACCATATTCAACACCAGAATCGCACTTTCCAAGTCGGTCTCCCGAAAATGACGCCCACGGTGCACGACTTTCGCCGACGCAGCCAAATCTTTCAGTGTGTCGTGTAACGACGGCGCCACGACAATCACTTTCGCCCCCGCCTCCAACAACCGCTGGGTCTTTTCCGCGGCCTCCTCGTCTCCCCCGAGCACAAGCACCGGGTACCCTTTCACATCCAGAGACAACGGAAAGCCAGAATTTGCAGCCATGGTGGTTCCTCCTCCCAATTCTTAGTGGGGCGTATCATACAACACCCTGTTTTGCAGCGTAAACCGTGCCTTCCCCTTTTCTACCGGCCCCCGCTATAATGCGCCGGTTTGGCCCCTTCACCTTCGCAAAGGAACCGTACCAATGGCAGCATACAACGTGCGCACACTTGGACTCGCTGGCAGCATTATCGGCCTCGCCGCCATCGCAGCCTGGCTGGGCCTTGCCCACAGTTGCGATCCGGAGACCCGCGAGGCAGTGATTGCCGGCCGCGTCTTGATCGCCCCGGCCCTGGCCGATCAAGTACGCCCGACCGATGTCTTGTTCGTCATTGTCCGGAGGCCTGGCGGTGCACGCCCCGTCGCGGCAAAACGGATCGACAATCCGCAGTTCCCCGTTTCATTTGAGCTCACCAATGCCGATGTGATGGTGCAGGGCTCTGAATTGCGAGGAATGCTGGATGTGGTCGCCCGGTTGGATCGAGATGGACAGGCTGGCCCGGCACAGCCAGGCGACATCGAAGGCCGCTACGCGAAGAACCCGACGTTGCCGGGTGGACGGGATTTCGAGATTACACTGGATTCAGTGAAGCAGTAGATCGGAACTACTGAGTCGCGAGTTCGAACGCTTGGAGCTAGTGTCGTTCTGACTTAGAACTTTCAACTCAGCACTTTATGTTTCAGCCGGATCGGCATCCAATTCCAAGTTCCAATAGAGATAGTCACGCCAACTCTCCGGTGTGTTCCTTATCCCGATGGTAATGGTTACAACCGGATTCCAGCGCGGCTTGACCGGCTTCTTCATGAGCCGCATGCCGGCTTCATCGGGCGTGCGACCGCTCTTTTTGTTGTTACAGCGCCAGCAAGCCGTGACGATATTTTCCCAGGTCTTGCGCCCGCCCTTGGCGATGGGGACGACATGATCGAACGTCAGCTCCTCGGTCCGGAACTTGTGACGACAGTATTGGCAGGCATAGCCATCTCGCGTGAAGATATTGATGCGGGAGAATTTGACCGCCCGGTGGCTATCCTTGAGGCGGACCAGCTTGAGGAGACGCATGACGGAAGGAAGCTTAATGGAGATCGACACAGCGTGAACCTCTCGGTCATAGACCTCGAGGACTTCGACTTTTCCCTGCCAGAGGAGCGCGATCGCCTTTTGCCAATTGACGACCCGGAGGGGTTCGTACGTCGCGTTGAGCAGGAGGGTCATTTCCATGCAACAACCTCATTCCCAACCGAGGCTCCTTTTGTGAGAGGGCCAGGGTTTAGTCCTAGGACGCTTACCATTCTCTATGCCATAAGCCTCGGTCGAAATCAAGTCATTGACTGGTCTACGGAATATGCCTGTCCCGTCGGCCTCTCCGCCAAAACGAAGGATCAGCGCCATGCCTGACTTTGTCACTGTCGCGGCGGTTGAGGACATTCCTCCTGGGACCGGACGGACCGTCGAAGTCCAAGGGGTCTGGATTGCCCTGTTTAATGTCGAGGGATCCTTCTACGCCGTCGACAACACCTGTCCGCATGCGGGAGGATCGCTCGGAGAAGGCCATCTGGATGGCCACGTCGTCAAATGTCCGCGGCATGGATGGCAATTCAACGTCCAAACCGGGGAACGACCGGAGAATCCAAACATCACCGTCGCCTGTTGTCTCGTGCGGATCGAAGGAATCAGGTTCAGGTGGCGCTTCCGGAAAACTTCACCTAGCAGGTTGCGGAAAAACCATTTCGGCACGGCAGAACTTCGAAAGCCTGCACATCAGAGACAAGAAGAACGCGCGTTCACAGGATGCTCAAAAAGACATCCAACTAGGCCGCAGGCGAGTCAGAACCGGAGGCGTACCCTTTGGGGTACGTTGAGGATTTTGACGAGCCGTGAACGACGTTGGAGGGCTTTTTCAGCATCCTGCTAGGGCATCGCCGGCGAACCGGCAGGAGTAGCATCCGGCTCTATTGGTGTAATGCCATCCGCAGCGAGCGAGGCGGCATTGACCTTCTTCAACGAGAGATCGGCATGCCAAATGAATTCCCGCTCGAACCATTGGCCGGTCACCCCTTGGTCTCGCAACTGAATCCGCACCTCGTAGAGATCCCCCTCCACCTGCTTCACCCGCCACTCACCGAGCCGGGCGACCCGATTGCGTTCGCTCATGGAACGCACATGCTCAGTCATCGCCTGAAGAATCGTAGGATAGCCTAGAGCCCGATGGGTTTGCACCAACGCGAGAGCCTCGGCGGCACGAGAATCAGCCATGGGATTCAGCGACGGAGGCTTCATCCAGAGGTAGTAGAGCGCGCCCAGCAGGAGCACTACCACGACCGCATAATGAATAATCTTCACCATCGAGAACGAGGAAGGCGCAGAACCGGCGGAGGAATGATTCTGTGGCATGGACATCCTGTGAACAGGGTTCGATGAGAAGAAACGGAGCCGCACATGACCGCGCTGCATCTTAGGAATAGCACCAACGCGATGTCAATCTGACCGCACCAGGTCGGAGCAACCGCCCGGCATGCGCTTGTGCGTGTGAAAGTGGTTATGTTACAAATACCGCTCCAGTCGACAGATATGTACCTTAGGGCGGTGAATCACCAATGAAATTCTTTCTCTATGGGGACCATCTCAACCCCACGCAGCTCAAACGTCGCGCTCCGGAACATCAGTTTCTGATGCTGGCCACCCTCCCTGAACACACGATCAAATTCTGTCGATGGTCCTCGCAATGGCGATGCGGCCTCGCCAGCGTCGCCCCCTCGCCGGGAGAACAGGTCTGGGGCGCGGTCTTCGAAGTGACCGACGAAGACCTCAAGCTGATGGACCAATTTGAAGCGGATGTCCCCCAAAGCGCATTTCGCCAGGTCCAAGTCACCGTGCTGACGGAAGCCGGGGAGAAAATGCTCGTCACCACCTATGCCGCCACCCCCATCGGCAAGTTCAAACCCAAAGCGCACTATCTCGATTGGGTGATGAAGGGCCTCAAGCATTGGAAGCTGCCAGAGGAAGCCATCGATATGTGGAAGTCGTTCGCGCCGCAGTGAAACAGCCATCAGCTCATAGCGATGTTCTGTAAGACAACTGAAACCTGACCTCTTCATTGACCACTAAAGGAGAATCCATGCCGAAGCCAAAGTACCATATCGTCGTCTGCACCAATTCCCGTCCCCCAGGCCACCCGAAACCCTCCTGCGGCAGCGCCGGATCAGCCTCCCTCCTCATGGCCTTTAATATAGGTCTGATGGAAAAGGGTGTGACCCCGGGCGACGTCCTCGTCACCGGTTCATCCTGCCTCGGCCCCTGCGAACAGGGACCTACCGTCGTCGTCTATCCGGACGCCACCTGGTACTCCAAAGTGACGGAAGCCGATGTGGCGACCATCCTTGATGAACACATCAAGGGCGGGAAACCGGTAGCAAAACTGAACCCGGATTCAGTCTGGAAATAGTTCTCAAAAAGCTCAACGAGAGGATGAACAAAAAGGTCGTCCAGCAAGGCCGCAGTGAGCGAAGGCCCGAGGCGTAAGTTTTCCAGTACGTCGAGGGTCTGAGTGATGCGAGAACGACGCTGGCGGCCTTTTTCAGCATCCTGTGAGAAACCATATGGGTAGCTACGCCGCTCACGAACATAAATCCCACGCACCCAGGAAAATCGGGTGCATGGTGATTACTTGTAGCGACACGCGGACCCCCGAGACCGATACGAGCGGGCAACTCATCCACAAGCTTCTCAAGGCGCAAGGGCATGAAGTCGTCGCCTATCATGTGGTGAAGGATGAACCGGCTCAGATCAAAGACCGGATCGCCGAGGGCCTGGCGAACGCAGCGGTCCAAGCCATCATCATCAATGGCGGCACTGGCATCTCGAAACGGGATTCAACCTTTGAAGCGGTCGACGCAATGCTGGAGAAGCGGCTGGTGGGATTCGGCGAGATCTTCCGCTACCTGACCTTCATGGACATCGGCTCACCGGCGATCATGAGCCGCGCCACAGCGGGGATCATCAAGGGCCGTATTCTGTTCTCCACCCCGGGATCGGAAAACGCCGTCCGCCTCGCGATGGAAAAACTCATCCTTCCGGAGCTCGGCCACCTCGTCAAAGAACTCAGCAAGTAGGATAAGCGATCAGCTTTCAGCGGTCAGCCAACAGCTTGGCGACAGCCAAAAGATTCCTCCGTGACTTCTGATTCGGCTGAAAGCTGACAGCTGATAGCTACTCCTCAGTCCTGCATGATCTTCGGTTCCGAATACTCCGCCTCCAGCGGCAGCTTCGATTGCGCATACCGCTTATAAAACAACAGCAGATCCCGGACTGACACCACCCCCACAATTTCCCCTCCTTGGGTCACAGCGAGATGGCGCACTCCTAGATCACCCATCATATCCTGAGCATCATCAACCGGCTGACTTCCCTCGATCGTGCAAATGGGGGTCGTCATAATCTTCTCGACGGTCATCCTGCCAAGATTCTTATTGATTGCGACGGCGCGTCGGACAATATCCGTATCGGTGACGATCCCGACCAGCTTCTTCCCCTTCTTCACAAGCAGCGACCCTATCCGCTCAGTCCGCATTTTCTTGGCCGCGCTCACAATCGACACGCCAGGCCCCACGGTCTTGGGCTTCTTGTTCATGATCTTCGCCACTGTCGACATACTCTCCCCCTTTATATTGCTGATGCACCAAATAGAATAAACCGGCCTTCCTTCCTCACACCGTCAGCACTATCTTACCGAAAAACTTCCGACTTAGCATCAGTTCCTGTGCCGCCCGAGCCTCCTGAAGCGGGAACGTGCGATAGATCACCGGCTTCAGCCTCCCTTGCCCATACAGTTCCGCCGCTTTGACCAGCTCAGCGCGAGTCCCCACGTACGAACCTTTGATCGTGTACTGCCTGGAATAGAGGTACCGGAGGTCGAACTTGACCTCCGCTCCTGTGGTCGCACCACAGGTAATGAGCCGACCGCCCTTCGCGAGAGAAGCCAGGCAACTGTCCCAGACCTCAGGCCCGACATGCTCGATCACGACATCGACGCCGCGTCCTTCAGTCAGCAGCTTCACGCGCTCCGAGACCTTCTCCTTCGCATGGTTGATAACGGCGTCTGCGCCAAGAATCACCGCTTTGGGAATCTTGTCATCGGACCCGACCGTCGTGATGACCCGCGCTCCGGCGAGCTTGGCCATTTGAACCGCCACGCTCCCGACCCCGCTCCCCGCACCCATGATCAGGACCGTTTCGCCATGTTGAAGTCCGGCCAGGGCAAACAGCATGTGCGACGCGGTCACCGATACGAGCGGAAATGCCGCCGCCTGTTCAAACGAGAGGTTCTCGGGAATCGGCAGCACATTGCGAACTGGAACTTTGACATACTCGGCGTAGCCTCCATGAACCACGGCTCCGAGCAGTGCATAGGAGCGGCAGAAGTTATCTCGCCCGGCGAGACAAGCATCGCATCGCCAGCAACTGATCCCTGGCGAAAGAAATACCTTCTGCCCGACAGTGACCCCCTCGACGTGAGCACCGACCTGCTCCACGATTCCGGCCACATCCGACCCAGATACATGAGGAAGCGGCATGGGATACGCCGGGTTACCCTGCCTGACCCAGATGTCGAGGTGATTCAGCGCACAGGCCTTGACGCGAACCAGGACATCCTCCGGACCGGGAGTCGGCGTCGGCAGATCTTCGTACGAGAGTTTGTCCGGTCCGCCATGCTGGCGAAAGAGTACAGCTTTCATAGAGTTCCTTGCTTTCAGCGATCAGCATTCAGCGATCAGCCGTTCTTCAAGCTGAGGGCTGACGGCTGAAGGCTTCTTCGTTAAAACGTCAACGTCCCCTCGACCACCATGACGCATTGACCACCCACCTTGACAGTTTGGATGGCATCGTCATCCGACTCGACCTGCACGAAAATTCGTGACGGACGCTCAATTTCATAGCCCTGCTCGACGACGATTTCTGTCGTCGGGGCCACGTCCACCACGCCGTTCTGCACCAGATAGGCTCCCAACGCGCCACCCGCGCTGCCGGTCGCGGGATCTTCAAGAATCCCGATCGAGGGGGCGAACATGCGCGCATGGACCGTCGCAGACGGTTCCACGGTGACCGTTGTGAATGCCATGATGCCGTTCGCACCATAGCGACGGCAGAGATCCATAATGGCTGCGGCATCGGGGCGGATCAACCGTACCGCCGTGAGTGTACGCACGGGCACGATCAATACCGGTAGTCCGGTGGACACCACCTCGATCGGCCACTTCATGCCGGCAATCACGTGTTTGGACAGGCCCAGGGCTCCGGCGAGCTTATACAAGTCTTCCGTTTCCTCGACGGGTCCCAAGAATTCCGGCTTGGTCTGGGTCATCACGACCCGTTCCACCTCCCCGTCTTCGGCATAGAGTTCCACTGGAAACAACCCGATGTTGCATTCCTGCACCACACAGGTGACCGGTTCCGGCACCGCGATGAGACCCAGGCGAGCGAGCACATAGAATGTGCCGATGACCGGATGCCCGGCAAAGGGAATTTCCTGCGTTGGTGTGAAGATGCGCAGTTTGACCACTGCGGCAGGATCGGTCGGCGGGAAGACAAAAACCGTCTCGGAGAGATTCATCTCCCGGGCGACTCGCTGCAACTGATCGTCTGTCAGGCCTCCTGCATCGGGAAAGATTGCGACAGGATTTCCACCGAAGGGCTGAGAGGTGAACACATCGGCTTGATAAAACTTCAGGGACCGTCGGTCAGACATTCAGGCCTTCCTAGCAGGATGCTGAAAAAGTCCACCAGCAGCGTTCTCGCATCGTTCAGACCCTCAACGTACCCCAGAGGGTACGCCTCGGCCCTTCACTCGCTGCGGCCTTGCTGGCGGCCTTTTTGAGCCTCCTGCAGGTGAATATCCAGTTGCGCCACACATACGAACCATCGCAGTGCTAGCGCGCCACCATAATTTTCACGCAGCCTGCTAAGCTGGACGGGGGAGCGCTTCATACTCCTGCGTCAGCGGATTCCTCAGATAG
This sequence comes from uncultured Nitrospiraceae bacterium, assembly GCA_963720035.1. GTDB lineage: Bacteria > Nitrospirota > Nitrospiria > Nitrospirales > Nitrospiraceae > Palsa-1315. Next base: position 148,203 of record CAVREB010000014.1, read on the forward strand.
CTCTCCACATAGTTCTGGAGCGAACCGTTCCGATAGAGCTGCTCATTGGCGAACCGCGTATCGATCTTGTGCAAGACCTTGACCGTCACGCCGGTCTTTTTCGCGAACTGCTCCAGCGTCACCCCTGTGATGTCGCTATAGGGACCCCGGCCTGATTGCATGATGCATTTGGGGATATGCACCACCTTTTCCTTCGTCAAACGGCGGGCGATGTCGTCAAACGTCAAGAGGACCGTACAGTCTGAATCGCCGCTCAGCATCGCATTCGGCACGTAGAGGAACCTGGCGCGGTTCTTCCGGTACAGGTTCAGGATCTTGTAGACACTCGCCGCCATGACGACCGTATCCTTCTTTTCCAACTCCAACGAATCGAAGAGGCTCACGATCCGTTTCCTGTTGAGAAACGCCGTCGTATAGGCTTCGGTATGAATCGTCTGGAGATTCGGCAGCCCCTGGTCATAGATCCGCTGCGCTTCCCCCGGCAGATGCTTCCGGCCCTGCCGCATCAGATCGGCCGTCTCCTCTTTCAACCCTCGCACCGGCGTCAGCGTCCCCATCCAGAGCACACACTTCTGGTTGATGGACGAGATCAGCGATGCATCCTTCGACATCGTGTCGACATCGAAGGCATAAAAATTCGCCGAGGAGACAGCCGGTCCATCCAGCACTTTCAAGAGATGCTTGATCGAGGGGGCGTGCGGCATCAACCGCTGGCGATAGTCGCTCAGCGTAATGACCGACAACTCGAAGTTGATCCGCCCCGGGAATTGCGCCACCAGCTGGTGGATCTTCGGCACATGCACGAACCCGACGGTAAAGAACTGGATGCTCTTGTCCGTATAGGTGAGAAAGTCCTCGACCCACTCCATCGCCTTCGGATGGAGGAACAGATCGGTCCATTCCATGTATTCGTTGCCGCCCAGACACCAGAACTGTTTCGGGTCTGTCGGCTTCTTGCTGATGTAGTCGAGGATGTACTTCCAGTCCTCGTCGGTCGTCTTCGGCGGATCGAGCGTTTCGCGGTAGGAATGGTCGAGTTCGTAGCAGAATTCGCACTTCACCGGGCAATCGCGCCCGAGGCTGAGCGGAATCTTGCCCGCGTCCATTTCCTTGCGCAGGACCTCACGGTAGTCTTTGTTCGTGAAGATAGGAGTCGGCTGAAGAATCGGCAGAACTGTCGGCATTGATTGAGAGCCTTACTCCGGCTACAGTACCACCATGTCCGATGAAGCGATCCCGAAAGAGATCACACGCGCACTCGAAATCCTGGATCTGACGCTCCCCGTCACCTCCGAAGCCCTGGAACGGGCCAGACGAGTGCAGCTGTATACCTGGGACCCGGCCCGCTACTCGAATCTGACCAACAACCCCAAGAAATACATGGAGTCCTACAAGAAGGCCGAAGAGATGACCAAACTCATCGAAGCAGCCTACGCTCTGCTCTCTGCCGTGCTCGTTCCCGACGAGGAATCGAGCGATCAGCATCCCTCGTAAACCGCTTCATCCTACTCCGTGGCTGACACAACCCGACTCATCCCTTCTTTGCCGTCTTCGCCTTCGCTCACCGCCACCGGCCAGGTGACCAGGCCTGACACACCTTCCGGCGATCCGACTGCCTGCGTCTGCTGCGCGTAAATCTGCGGCAACTTGTTCGTCCCGAACTTCGAGATATAGAGGAAGACATGTTCCCGCGCGTTCACGCGCACGGCCCAGGGGTGAAAATCGTTCTTGTAGAATTCTTCGCAGAGCTGCATCGCGTCCAGGCAGGAGAGGGTGCTCGGGTCGTTCAACGTGTAGTAATAGTCCAGGGGCAGATCGTAGTCCTCCTGCTTGTGGATCGTTATGCCGAACTTGTCCGGATTGCGCACCATCGGCGTATGGCGATAGGCCACAAAGTAGAACAGCTCCACCGAGTGGATCACCGGCTGGTTGTCGATGACGAACTGGCGGGTCTCCAGCGCTTCATCGCGCGTCTCGCCGGGGAACCCGTAGAAAGCCATCACATGGTTCCAGATCCCGGCCTTCGCCGCCTGATGGAGGTTGTTCTGGATCACGCTCTTCTTGGCGTGCTTATCCATGAGGTTCAGCACCCGCTCGTTCGCCGACTCCATCCCATAATAGAGGGTGCAGCAGCCGGCCTTCGCCGCGAGATCCCAGATTTCCTGGTCTTGTAGCGTTTCTTCGAACCGGATCAAGGTCGTCCACTTGATCCCGACGTTCTGGTCCACCAGCAGCTGCGACACCTTCTTGAACAAAGCCGGCGGATAGGATTCGTCGGAGAAGAGGAAATGGCGGCAGTGATATTTGTCCCTCAAGGCCTTGATCTGCTCGACCACTTGATGGGCCGGCACCCCACGATACTGGTCGAAGTAGCCCTGGCCATGGTCGCAGAACGTGCAGCGGCCCCAATAGCAGCCGCGCGTCGCGAGGTAGGGAATGATCAGCTCCGGCACGAAGTAGCGATCCAGCGGCAAGCCGTCGAAATCCGGCAGGGGCAGCGATGTCGTCTTCTCCGTATAGACTTCGGGATTCTGGTGCACGCCTGATTCATCGCGATACATCAAGTTGGGCACGGAGGCGATGGGCCGCTCCCCTTTCAAGGCCTCGATGAGCCAGAGCAGCGCATGCTCCCCTTCATAGAGGATGGCCGAGTCGAAGATCTCTTTGAAGAATCGTTCCTGATTCGGCAGCTCTTCCTGCAACCGCGTGATGACATTGCCTCCCACCACCACATGGATGTGGGGGAAGGTCTCCTTGATCATCTTGCAAAAGGTCAGTCCCGCGAGCAGCTGCATCTGCGTCCCGATCGAGAGTCCGATGACATCCGGCTTCTCTTTCGCCACAGCCGGCATGACCAACTGGTTGCAGATATCCCGATAGACGTTCACCTGTTCATCGTCCAGACAGGCGAAGACTTCTTTCGAGACACCGGGCCGATAGCCCAGATTGCTTTCCATCGGATAGAACACGAGCGAGGCAGGATAGTAGGCGGTGGAAATGTAGGCCATCACCTCGCGGAAGCAGTTCAGCGCTCCTTCCAGCTTCTCGGCCTGGTAGAACCGCTCGCCCCGTACGATCAGCTTGGCATCCTCGGCCCGCTCGGCCAGATCGAACACATCGACTGCATAGGCCTGCTCCACCGCGGCTTTCTGATCCGCTTCCCGCTCCGTCAGAGTCCCGGCCTTCTCTTTATCTTGGAGGGGCTTGAGCTGCATCCCCAACCGGGCCTTCACCCAGATCAGGAACTCCAT
>CAVREB010000015.1:0-469434 GCA_963720035.1 uncultured Nitrospiraceae bacterium
TCGGCGTCTCAACAACCGCCTGGTGCCGAACGCAATGGAGCCGCGCGCCGCCATCGCCGAATACGACGCCGGCACCGACAACCTCACGCTCTGGAACACCCGCAAAATCCGCATGTGGCGCGGCTGGTCATTTCAGCATTCATCGTAAATGACGCCCGAGCACAAGCTGCGGGTGATCGCACCCGATGTCGGCGGCGCCTTCGGCTCAAAGATATTCATCTACCCGGAGGAAGTCGTCTGCCTGCTGGCGGCCAAGCGGGTCGGCCGGCCCGTCAAGTGGGTGGCGGAGCGCACCGAAGCCTTCCTGTCGGACGCGCACGGCCGCGACCACGTCACCCATGCCGAGCTGGCGATGGACGCTGAGGGCCACTTCACCGCGCTCAAGGTCCATACCATCGCCAACCTGGGCGCCTATCTCTCGACGTTCTCGTCGTCGGTGCCGACCTACCTGTACGGCACCCTGCTCTCCGGCCAGTATGACGATCCGGCGATCTATTTCGCGGTTGACGCGGTCTATACCAATACGATTCCGGTTGACGCCTATCGCGGCGCCGGTCGTCCCGAGGCGACGTTCGTGGTCGAGCGTCTGGCGAGAAGGCCGCGCGTGAGCTGGGCGTCGATCCGCCGAGCTGCGCCGGAAGAGCTTCATCAAGAGCTTCCCGCACCAGACGCCGGTGATCATGAATTATGACGCCGGCGACTATCAAGGCTCGCTATCGAAGGCGCTGGAGCTTGCCGACGTCAAAGGCTTCGAGCGCCGCAAACGCGAATCCGCGCGCCATGGCAAGCTGCGGGGGCTTGGCTTCTCAACCTACATCGAAGCCTGCGGGATCGCGCCCGACCAGGCGGTCGGCTGACTCGGCGCCGGCGTCGGACTATGGAACCGCGAGACGGGTCAACCCGACCGGGTCGGTGAAGCCCTCACCGGCTCCCAAGCGCACGGCCAAGGCCACGAGACCACGTTCGCGCAGGTCGTCTCCGAACGGCTCAGCATCCCGATCGAGAACGTCAGCATCGTGCACGGCGACACCGACAAGGTGCAGTTCGGCATGGGCACCTACGGCTCGCGCTCGGGCGCGGTCGGCATGTCGGCGATCGTCAAAGCGCTCGACAAGGTCGAAGCCAAGGCCAAAAAGGTCGCGGCGCACATGATGGAAGCCGCCGAAAGCGACATCGTCTTCAAGGACGGCAAATTCACGATCGCCGGCACCGACAAATCGGCGGCGGTGACGTGACGCTCAACGCCTACATCGCCCACAAATTCACGGGCGCCCACCCGGCACCCACGATGGCCGGGACTTTGTGGCGAAGGGCTAACCGGTGAATCGCGTCGCGATGTGTCTGAAAGGCCTCTCCGTGAAGCACGGAGGATTCGACGATGGGGATTCCATGCTGCAGACACTCATGCGCCGCATCCAGGACTTGCGGCATAGGCACGCACAGGAGCGCGCCCTCCACCGTCTGAACTTGCGCCACATGAGAGACGACCGGAATCTTGCAGAACGCCTCAGGCATTGCTTGCGCCAGACTGTCAGGGCGTCGAACCACCGCCGCCAAGAGAAGGTCTTTAGTATCGAGTAATGCCTCCGCGCAGACATTTCCCACTCGCCCGAAACCCACCACCGCCAGACTTAAAGGTTTCATGCTCGATCGAGCCTTTCCCCCCTCACACAGATGTGATTCTTCCGACAGGCCGATCACCTCCACACCACGATTTCAGGCTCCCGCCTGGCAACCGGAGGTGTATCGCCATTTGGATACCCGACGATGACGGGAAACACCACCGTGTAGTTCAGCGGGATGGCGAGTGTGCGCTTAGTCCTCGCCAGATTCAGCCAGGGTCGCGCGAATCCGATCGGGCAGGTTCCCAAACCAGTCGCATGAGCGGCCAGCATCAGGTTTTGCGCAGCGAGCGAGCAATCCTCCTTTGCATGCACCCCCTCAGGCTTCGCGCAGACGATGATCAACGTGCCGGCACCATAGAACACGTTGTAATCGGGATTCGCCAACGCCTCCCGATGGCTGTAGAGCGGCGACTCCGGCTTCAGGGTCTTCAGCACATGCGCTTTGACGCGGGTCGAATACTGCGCAAGCAGCTTCCGGTCTTGAATGACCGCAAAAGCCCAGGGCTGCTGATTCAGAGCACTAGGGGCCTGAACGGCAGCCTGAATGAGGGTTTCGACTATCGGTTTCTCGACCTGCTGGTCGGAATAGGAACGAACAGAGCGACGGCTGTAGATCGCTTCCATGAGATCCATACGGCGAACTCCCTCCGTGCCTGCGCTGCACGATCAGCGGCACAGGATCGACGCGATAGACCTACCAGAGACCAAAGCTCACGTCCTTGAACGGGATCGTTTCCCATTGCTCGCTTTCCACATCCAGGATGGCAATTTGGAGATCCGAAGGGAGCACTCTCATCCCCTTGGGCCGAACCCAGCTGTCAGACTTCAAGGACTTGAAGTACAGGTGGGGCCTGCCTTGGGCATAATCTCGTTCGTGAAATAAATCCAGCAGACTCAGGGCATCTGAAAATGTCATCGCTCACGACCCTCCAGTGCACGGAATGTTGTCGCACTCGTTGAGCAAGCGCCATGGTTGCCGTGACTCACAGCGACCATGGGCTCGCGAACCCGACAAACCGGTCACTCCCGGCTTATCGTAGCTCACTGCGACGTTCCTCCGGCAATTCAGAAACGAGGCCCGGGATTCCTTCCGCCATTGCCTTAAGATCAGCCGCAGCGGGTTCACTCCTGGGCTCGCGATCGAGGGTACACAGCTGCTGTCTCAGCGGAATCAGCCGCTCGACCTGTCTGACGATGGTCAGGAGAGCGGCTTGTGCTGTTTCGTCCTCTCTCCGCTCGAGGAGGGACTCGGCATGACCGAGGATCACATTGAGCGGGGTCCCCATCTCTTGGGCCAATCCAGACATCTTCGCGTGCCACACCGCGAGTTGAGTCACGAGCGTCCGATGCTCGGCCTGTCGTTGCTTCTCCTCGGACCGCCTGCTTGTTCAGCGCAAGCTCCAGACGTCCTCCTCACCTCGCTCACGTCCTGCCTGGCTGCCTCCACCCTGTCATCGCGCTGTTTGAGGGAGGCGCTTAGCGCCAGCTCAAGGTCACGAAAGATCACTTTCAGCAAGGCGTTCCACACCGCGTGGTACAAGCGGGGCCTCGTCCAAAAGGCGTCGAACACCAGCGGCTGAATGGAGGTCAGAAAATGGACGATGGTGCGGAGGTGCCACCCTGCGCCAAGGCCGAAGGGATCACGATATGGTGCTGCCGGCGCGCCGTCTCTGCCAACAGATCCCTTGTCCTCCCCGTTCAACAGGGAGAACAGATACTCTTGCTGCGAACGCTTCAACCGGGCGACCGCGAGGTCGTCCGACAGCAACGAGGCCACGTCGGGGTCGCTCCCGAGGTGAAGGGCCAGGGTTTCGAGAATGAGGTCGAGGTGGCGGGCGAAGAGCGGTTCCAGCAGAGGGAGCGAGGCTTCCTCTTCCCGCGTCAGCAACATCCAGTCCTCCTGTCGGCCATCTCGTTCTTCCATCACGGTCTCTCTTGCTCCATCGCTCAGACTCTCAAGCGGGCATTGGTTTGCTACAGTCTGCTACTGCTTCGACCTCCTCGTCGAAACCTCGACTCCATCGACAGGCGCCCGCTCCTCTCTCACCCCCAACCCGATATAGCGATCGCCCGCAAGCACGTGCAGAAGGGCTTGCGACAGCTCTGCATAGAGGGCAGTTCTCTTGAGGAGATAGCCGCGGGCTCCCGCCTCGAAGGCCAAGGACACGTAAACCGGCTCCCGATGGACCGTCAGAATGATTATCTTGCTCTGCGGGACAGAGGTCTGTAGGGCGCGAGTGGCGTCGAGGCCATTCAGCCCTGGCATCGAGATATCCGAGATAATAACGTCCGGCTTCAACCGTTGTGCCGCTTCTACGAGCTCCTGACCGTCCATCACCGTCCCCACCACCTCACCCAGTCCGTCTTCCAATAAGTCAGATAAAGCGCACAGCATATCTGGGTGGTCGTCAGCAAGAAGGATCCGTGGTTTCTTCATGGGTTGTCGTCGTCCTCCTCACAGGTAATCAAAACTATCGTAGGCCTCTTGGAAGAATGGTGGAACTAGGAAGAACCCTGGCGTTGAGGGGCAATCCTACTAGAGGCAGGAGGGGTAGAGGAACTGGAATGACCTGGAAAGTATGGGGTTAACAGCCTGCGGAATAACGATGTAGGCAGGCCCCAGAACTTCGATGGTTCGCACGTCTAGGCCATCAAGGGAAGATAGTACGGAGGCTGCTCAAAAAGGCCAGACTTCTCACCCGCCCAACCCCGGGCGGGTATTCCACCCTCCCACCCCGAGTCTGCAAGACAGACTCTTCGCCCTGGGACGCGCCGTTCCGCGGGCAAGGCCGCAGCGAGTGAAGGGGCGAGGCCGCCCTCTGGGGTACGTTGAGGGTCTGAACGAGGCGAGAACGAAGCGGGCGGACTCTTTCAGCATCCTGTCCGTTAAAGGCCGGTGATGCCGTGGGTGATCGCATACTTGGTCAAGTCGGCCGTGGTGTGAATGTCCAACTGCTGCATGATGCGGGACTTATGGAACTCCACCGTTTTCACCGACACGTTGAGGATGGTGGCGATCTGCTTCGTGCCGCGGCCCTCGGCGACAAGCTGCAAGACTTCCCGCTGGCGCGCGGTAAGCGCTGCGGACGCAACCTTGCCTCGCCCGCCGGTGGATGGCTTGAGGATCGAATCCAGCACATCTTTTGTGAGCGACGGCGTGAGATAGTGTTTGCCTTGGAGGACCGACCGGATCGCCAGGCTGAGTTCTGAAGCCGCAGAGCGCTTGAGGAGATATCCGGAGGCCCCGGACTGGAAGGCTTCGGTCGCATAGGTCGGGCTGGCATGCATGGTCAGAAAGATGAGCTTGCTCTCCGGCACAAGCTTGGTGAGCTGGCGGGCCGCTTCGAGCCCGTTCAAGAGCGGCATCGAGATGTCCAGGAGAATCAGATCCGGCCGCAGCTTCTGCGCCGCCTCAACCAGCGCCCGCCCGTCTTCCACCGTGCCCACCACGTCGCACTCACCCTCCACCAGCTTCCGCAGGCCGGCGAGGATCAGCGAGTGGTCATCGGCCATGAGGACGCGCGGCTTTTTCATGCGCCCTCAGGAGAACGCGGAATCCAGGCACAGACCTTCGTGCCGTTCTCTTGCGAAGGAATGGATCCTGAGAAACCCGCCCAGCACACGCGCACGCTCCTGCATGCTGACCAAGCCGAGTCCTTTCTCGCGAGCGTCCTTGCTCTCAAGGTCGAACCCCTTGCCGTTATCACGCACCGACAAGCCGATCCCTTTGGACGAGCCGATCAGCCTGACGGTGACCTCGGTCGCCTGGGCATGCTTGGACACATTCTGCAGACTCTCCTGCATCACGCGAAACAGATTCGTGGCGATCTCCAGCGAGAGCGTACCAGGGACCTCACGAGCGGTAAACCTCACGGGCAGCCCGGTCCGCTTCGTAAACTCGGCGACGTGGTCTCGCGCGGCGACCTCCAAGCCGACGTGCTCGAGCAATGAAGGGTGCAGCCTGTACGCCAGATCGTGCAGGTCGTCGGAGAGCCGCACGACCTGGTCCCGAATCACCGCGAGTTGTCGAGCGACCGGCTCAGGTGGGGCGACGGGGGCTCGTTCCATGCTCTCCAGCTCGACGGACAGAGCCGCCAGTCGTTGATTGAAGTCGTCGTGCAGTTCGCGCGCGATCCGCTTGCGCTCCTGTTCTTGGGCTTCGATCAACTTCCCCGTCAGGGATTCCAACTCCACACGCTTTTCGCCGAGCAGCAGCACATGTTGCTCCAACGTCCGCTCCATCCGGACCCGCTCTGAGATATCCGTATGCGAAATGACGACGCCCTCAGCCCCTTTCAATGGAGTCACCCGCATCAGGAACCAGCGCTCTTCTTCCGGCAACTGCTTGTGATACTCGGCACTAAAACTGGGATCGTGCCCAGCCAGTACGGCTTCAAGACCCTTGAGAACGGCCTGTCCTATCGACGTCGTGCCGGCGGCGGTTCGGCGGCACAGGTCAAGATAATTCTGCCCGACCTCTCCAAGGGTGAACACCCTATCCACGTGCTGTCGGACGAACTCGCTCCAGGCGTCGTTCGTCTTGAGGATGACCCCGTCCCTGTCCAGCACGCAGACACGCGCGGAGAGCGAGTCGAGGACAGCGCGGGTGAAGGCGTCGCTGGCCTGCAGTGCTTTTTCCGCCATCTTCCGCCAGGTGATGTCAGTGGTAATACCGCACAGGGCATAGGGTTTTCCGTCTCCACCGTACAACGGAAATTTGGAGACAATACTCGTGTGAGGACCATCGTCGTGCATGGCAACTTCTTCAAATTCGAGCGGCCCTCCAGCCAGGAGTACCTTGCGATCATTGGCACGAAACGCGGCGGCCTGATCGGGTGCGAAGATGGCCTCATCCGTCTTGCCCACGACTTGATCGCGAGTCATATGGAACGCTCTTTCGAACTGTCGATTGACCTGGAGATAGCGGCCCTCGACATCCTTCAGAAACACCATCCCCGGGCTGTTATCGAGAATGGCCCGGAGTCGCGCTTCACTTTCGCGGAATTCACCCTCCGTCCGCCTCCGCTCGGTGACGTCGCGCACGAACGCACAGTGGTATTCCTTGCCTTCGTGGGACAGATAATTGACACTCACCTCGACGGGGACCAGCCGGCCATTCTTGGCCCGATGGGCAGTCTCAAGCACCATGGTCCCGCGCCGCTGTGTTTCTGCCCAAAACCCCGGCCACATGTCCGCCTGAAAATCGGGATTCAGATCGTGGACGGTCATGGAGCACAACTCGTCTTTCGAATAGCCCAACATGAGGCTGGCCGCCTGGTTTACATCCAGGACCTTGGCCTGCTGATCGATCCAGTACACGGCGTCAGCGGCCCGGTCCATCGAGAATTTCGCAAGCCGCAAGGCCTCCTCCACCCGCTTGCGGTCGGTAATGTCTTCTGAAATCCCCAGCAAGTACTGTGGCGTCCCTTCCTTCCCGACAATTGGAATTTTCCTTGTGTGGAGGTACCTGACTTCGCCGGACCGAGTCTGAATCGGCTCCTGCGGAATATCCAACAAGCGACCGCAGGCCAACACTTCTCGGTCTTTTGCGGTAAAGAAGTCCGCCTCATCCTGTGGGAAGAAATCATAGTCGTTCTTGCCCATGAGCTCGCCCCTGAGGTAGCCAAGCAGGTCTTCCCCCGCTTTGTTCAAACGGACGAACCGGAGATCCTTGGCCTCTTTGACGAAGATCATGGCAGGCAGGTTTTCAAGTATGGAACTGATAAAAGTTTCCGAGCGTCGCACCTCGTCTTCCGCCCGTTTGCGATCGCTGATGTCGAGAAGCGCCGTCCGCCAATGGGTGATGTGCCCCGGCTCATCGTGAAGCGCAAGGCTCTCGAAATGGACCCAGTGCGCGCCGCTTGCCTCTTTCCGGAGGCGCACCTCACAGGTCTGTCGCGTGCCTGTCTTCAAGACCTCCTGACTATGCTGGTGGAAGGTGCCCTCATCCTCCGCTGCAACGAAACGCGCGAGTGATTGTCCGATCAGCTTTTTCCGGTTTACTCCCGAGCAGCGTCCCGGCCCTCAGATTGGCCTCCACAATCTTGCCGTGCATATCCAGCGTGAGATGGCCGGCCGGGGAAAAATCGTAGAGGTCCACATAGCGGTCACGCGCCGCTTCGAGCTCCACCTGGGTCCGACGGAGCTCGTCGTTCTGCATCTCCAGCTCGATCTGATGGACCTGCAACTCGTGCACAAGCTGTTGCACATCCTTGACCGGCATGGCCGCAACGTCACGGCGCGTGGCGCGCAGTCAGCTCTTCCGCCTGCCGGCGGAGCCCCGTGACCTTCGTTGATCTTTCTCGTTTCTTGGCCATCACATCGCCCTTATCAAGAGAGGTTGAGGTTCAGGTTAAGGATTTCACTCAACCTGAGCCTCACGTAGCCTCACCCTTCCCCCTCCCGCACCCTCACCTCTTCCATGGCTAACAGAATTCGGCCTGGTTGCGCCGCTTCCTGTTCAAGTCGACGGCCATTGAGCGCCAACACCTTGCGGCCGATGTGAGGAAACGTCTTGTCCACGACGAAATCCTGGAACGAGGTGCTCTTCGGCAGAATCTCTTCAAGCAGGGAGCGTAAGTCGGGAATGTTCCAGGCTCCGTTGCAGAGGTGGTAGAGGAGCTGCTGCTCGACTTCGCGCGGTGTGACCTGAAAGGTCCGGTAGAAAGACTGGTTGGCCGAGACCACGCGGAGCTGGTCATCCAGCACGAGCAAGGGCTCGCGCACCGTCTCCACAATGCTGGCGGCAAAGCCGCGCGCAGCTTGGACGACCTGCTCAGCCCGCTTACTCTTGGTGATGTCCAGAAACGTCAGCACGAGCCCTTCGATAGTGTTCCTGGCGGTTCGATAGGGCAGGATCCGCATGAAGAACCAGCTCCCGTCGGCTGCCTGGACTTCCCGCTCCTTAACGACGAGCGTCCGGAGCACATCCTGTGCATCCTCCAACAACCGGTCATAGGCCAGCTTCGAGACGATATCCGACAACGGACGCCCGACATCGAGGGGGATCAGGTTGCTGACCCGCTTCGCCTCCGAGGTGAACCGCTTGATGCGCAGATCGTTGTCGAGAAAGATGGTGGCGACCTCCGTACTGTTCAGGAGATTCTGCAAATCGTCGTTCGCGTCCGATAACGCATCGAGCTTGCCCTGGAGTTCGGAATTGACGGTCACCAGTTCTTCATTGAGGGATTGCAGTTCTTCCTTCGCCGTCTCCAGTTCCTCATTGGTGCTTTGCAGCTCTTCGTTGGTAGATTGCAGTTCCTCATTGGTGGACTTCAGCTCCTCATTGGAGGTTTGCAGCTCCTCGATCGTCCGTTGCAACCGCTGCTTGGTGAACTCCAGTTCCCGCAGGAGCCCGGACTCCCCTTTTTTCAGCGGTGCGGCAACTCGCGCCGGGGCGCCCTTCCGTGCGGCGGTCTTGTCCGCCCGCGCCTGGTCAAAGGTCACCAGGAACAACCCCTGGAGGGCCTCCGGCTCGGTAATTCTCCTGACGGTCAGGTTGACGAGGATGACGTCGCGGTTGGCCTTCACCCGGACATCATGCCGCACGACTTCGTCCTCCTTGGCGGCCGCCAGATGGAGCGCCATGGCCAAATCGTGCTTCAATCCTTCCCGCGCCATCTCGACCAGATGGTGGGTCGGCTGGCCGGGCGCCGGTTCGAGATATGCGCCGGTGTGCCCGTGAATATAGACGACCTCGCCCCGGCCGTTGACGATGACCGCCGCCGGAGCGTAGCGCGCCACCAACAGCTGCCGGATCAGATCGGGAATCGAGGCGTGGCGAGTGGTGATCGATGGGTGCCTCGTCGTCTACGCGGGTCTCGGGTATCCCTTTCATCAAGCCACCAGGAAACCGTTCCAGGCCAGGAAACGTGCTGGGCTCATCCGACCGCCTGAAGAGCTTCCATTTCCGGTCGATGACGCTGAAGAGACTCTCGAACCCGCCGATCGTTTCGGACGAACCGAGAAACAGGATGCCGTTCGGCTTCAAGGCGTAGTGGAACAGCGGCAGGATTTTTTGTTGTGCCTTCGCTTCCAGATAGATCAGAAGATTGCGGCAGGACAGGAGGTCCAGTTTCGTGAAGGGCGCATCGGTCAGGATATTATGCGTCGCGAACACCACCAGATCCCGAATCTCCTTCTTGACCCGGTAACTGCTGTCTTCCTTGATAAAGAACCGCTGCAGGCGCTCCGGGGCGATGTCGCCGGCGATGCCGATCGGGTAGAGGCCGGCGCGCGCCGCCTCGATGGCCCGGCTGTCCAGGTCCGACGCAAAAATCTGCACGGTGAGGCGGAGCTTCCGCTGTGTCAGGTACTCCCGAAACAGGATCGCGAGCGAATAGGCTTCCTCTCCGGTGGAACAGCCGGCGACCCACAGGCGCAGGGTCGCGTTCTCGGGCTTGCCCTCCACGAGAGACGGGCAGAACTTTTTGTTCGAGGACCTCGAAGGCCTGCGGGTCGCGAAAGAAGCTGGTGACCCCGATGAGCAGTTCCTGGAACAACGCATCGAGTTCATGCGGATTCGCCAGCACAAACCGGAGATACTGTCTCAGGTTCTCGATCTGGTGCACGTTCATCCGGCGTTCGATACGCCGGTGAATCGTGTTCTCTTTATAGAGCGCAAAATCGTTCCCGGTCCGGTCGCGCAAGAGGATGAAGATCTTTTGAAGCGTCTGAGAGGCATCGTGTTCAGGGAGAGGCGGCGCCGGCCTCGTGAGGCTGCGTGCGTATGCGCGCAACGGTTCCGACATCTGGCTCGCCGGCTGAACCACATCGACCACCCCGGCGGTAATGGCGCTGCGCGGCATGCCCTGATACTTGGCCGACTGCGGGTCCTGCGCGATCGTCATGCCGGACTCGGCCTTGATCGCTCGCAACCCCAGGGTTCCGTCGGTGCCGGTCCCGGACAGGATAATGCCGATGGCTCTTTGTTTCTGATCTCCCGCCAGCGAACGGAAGAAATAATCGATGGGCAGCGGCACCCGCTCCTGCGAGTGAGGTTCCATGAGATGTAGGGTGCCGTGCAGGATCGCCATATTGGTACCGCCCGGCGCCAGGTAGACGCAATTGGGCTCCACCTCCACCCCGTCCGTGGCCTCTACCACCGGCATCGCCGTGCATTTACTGAGCAGACTCGGCAGGAGACTGACATGGCCCGCGTGCTGGTGCGACACCACCACGAAGCCCATCCCGCTGCTGGGAGGCATGTGGCGGAAGAACTCTTCCATGGCTTCCAACCCGCCGGCGGAGGCGCCGATCCCGACGATCAGGAAACCCGGCGGTTCTGACGGGCAGGCCTGTCGATGGAGCGGGCTTCGGCTGGAGAGAGCGGCATGGCGGCGATATGTGTTGGCTTGGCACCCTTGTTCTTGGCGGCGAGTCTTGGAGGGAGCTGTTCTTCTCATAGTCTTTCGTGCCGCAGCCACAGGAATCTTCTCCTCGACGTGACAGAAACCACGGCACCGAGAAGTCGTCGCCCGCGGGTGAAGGGCTGATCAGGAGCCAGAGTCTAGGCCTTTTCTCACTATCAGACAAGCAGGGCAATCGCCGTCGTGGCAGGCTCTAGTAATGTCTCTCTCCAGGACTAGGGGTCCCCCTAGTTTCCCTAAGTAAGCGCCTGCCGTATAAGGTGAGCGGTAAGACGCCGCATTCCCGGGAAGGATCGTATGCTTCAGACAGACTCTCTTGAATCGGCCATCCGTCAGGTACTCGCTCGGGTCGGCACCTGCACCCTCGAAGAACTTATCGAAAGACTCCCCCACTATTCTTGGAACCAGGTGTTTGCCGCGGTGGATCAGCTCAACCGACAAGGTGCAGTCACCCTCCAGCGTCCGGACTCGTCAGACTACATCCTTTCGCTCGCGCCGCGTCGATCCAGCGAGGCACGCCACGTGATGCCGAGCTGAAACCAGATCGAGCAGGTCGCTTACACGTTTCCAGCTGTCAGAGAAACATTCATGCTGTTCGTTGCATCATTGTCATCCTATTCCGCACCATCTAGTTTTTTCGCGGACTAAACCACCACATGATAGAAGAAGTCCTAGCGGTGCATCAGGAAGAAAAGGCGACCGGGCCTGGCATCGTCGTGCTTTCCCCTTCTTTGCAAGTCTTACATATAAACCGTCAAGCGATGGCCTTGCTCACACAATTGGAGCGCACCGCGCAGAGCATCGGAGCGGAGCGGGCCATAGCGGCGCCCCTGTACCAGCACTGTCAGGACATCATAGCAACATTGCAGGCACGCCTGGCATCGAACAACTGGGAACAATTCCATCAATACCGCACGATCGGCGACTCACGCCACACGATCTTACTGAAAGGATTCGGCCTCCCTGACCGCAGGGGCCTGCCCCATTCCCGGATCGTGATGCTCCTCTCTCCGCACACCCCGGCGCCGTTGCCGGGAATCAGCAGAGGGGAATCCTTAAATGGGATCTCCGAGAGCATCCAGCTGGGTACAGACTCGCCGCGTGCAACCAGCACGCACCATGCATGACGCAATCACGCCGCAGCCCCGTCTCAATCGTATCTTTACGCTAGTAACTTGTGCGACTGGAACTGGGGGATTCCCCAGTTCCACGAACGGCTGCATTTCTTCATGATGCATCCATCCATACGTCATAAGTTTCGCCAAATCACCGCGTTGCTGTTCCCTGTCCGGCGTATGAATGAAGGAGGTGGCGCATGTCTCTTGAAGCACTGGTCGCTCAGATAACTCGTGAGGCGCCTTCCGCATCGATGAGAGAGAGATTCGTCGCACCGACCTTACTCCCCGTTTGTTGTATCTGCGGACTCATTCGAGACGAGACGGGATCTCCCTCTGGTCTCATGTGCTGGGTCACGCAGGGGGCGTATCGAAAGACACATGGCGTGAACCCGGCCGATTTCCCTCTCACCCACACCTACTGCCCGGAATGTTTCACGAAGATCAAGAATACGGTGAGGCAATACTTCCGTACGATCGGAACGTCGCGATGATTCCGCTCGTCGGCTCTCCGAACATCGACTCCTCTCCCCCCGCCTTAACCGAGGCATCCAGGCGGGCACTGGACCGGAAGAAGGGGCCGCGCAACAAGGCGTCGGCTTGCCCTGCTGAATCCTGCCTGCGCTGTGGCGGATTGCTGGTCCGCACCTATACAGCATCCCTGGAACCTGACCTCACCGGCAGACCGATGGAGGTATGGTGTTGTGTCAACTGCGGCGAATGCGTGGATCACGACATCCTGGCCAACCGATGGAAGGGCCCTGGGGCTGCCCGGCGGCGCCCAAGACCGCGGACAGGATTCCAGCAGGCAAGGACTCCGCGAGGAATTGGCACAGGCATGATTCGGTGAATGATTCCTGAGCGTGACAATCAGGAATCAGGGAGACGGGAAATGGTGAGTCCAAACAAGATACCGGATCAACTGTGGTCGATTATCCTGGCAGGCGGGGAAGGTACGCGGTTACGTGCTCTGGTACATCGCTGGTTGGGCCGTCCCACCCCGAAGCAGTACTGCGCCTTCGTCGGCTCGCGTTCCATGTTCCAGCACACGCTGGACCGGGCAGCCAGGCTGACACCGCCGAATCGCATCGTCACGGTGGTTGCGCACAGCCATCAACGCGACGCGCTGGCACAACTGGAAGGAAGAGGGGGCAGCACGATTCTCTTTCAGCCGGCCAATCGCGACACAGCGGCCGGCGTGTTCTTGCCTCTGACCTATATCCGCGCCAGAGCTCCGCAGGCCACCGTGGTGCTTTACCCGTCGGATCATTTCGTCTATCCAGAACAGCGGTTCCTCGATACAGTTCGCCATGCAGTCCGGATCGCAGAGTCGCGACCTGACCGATTAGTGATGCTGGGCGTCGCCCCTGATCGTCTGGAACTGGACTATGGGTGGATCCAGCCAGGCCAATCCCTCGCCGACCTGCCAGGCGAGCCGGTGCAAGCTATCCAGTCGTTCCTGGAAAAGCCCGACGCAGCTCAGGCCGATGCAGCCTTACGGGCGGGAGCGCTTTGGAACACGCTGGTGTTCGCAGCCAACGTGGACCTGCTCTGGAGGCTGGGCTGGCAATGTCTGCCGGACATGATGCCGCTCTTTGAGCGGCTGAGCCAGGCCATCGGAGGGCCGGGGGAAGGCCGCGCCCTCGAGGAGATTTATGGGATCATGCCGATCAAGAATTTCTCATCCGACCTGCTGCAGCGCGTCCCGGAACAACTAGCGGTCGTCGAACTGACCGGCGTGCTCTGGAGCGACTGGGGCAAGCCGGAACGTATCGCCGAAACGCTGCGGAGGATCGGCCGGCGACCGGCCTTCCCATTGACCTGTCTCGATCGTCCATTCGTCCCCCTCCCGATGACTACCGCGGATGGTGTGCTGCCCGTGAGTGCGTAATTCATATAACCCAAGGAAGGAAGCAGACATGAAGTCAGTCAGCACTCGTTCGACAAAACCAGACCGGAAAGCACCGGCTCCCCCGCAACAGCAGCAGATGCCCCAAAAGCCGGCGACGCAGAAATTTCACGTACTGCCGCTGTCTCCCTGCGATGACCTGCATGTCCTGATCGCGAAGCGGGCCTATGAGCTCTACGGCGAGCGAGGGTACCGGGATGGATCTGCGCTCGATGATTGGCTCGAGGCGGAACGGGAGATTCTCAGTCAGATTCCGCCGGTGTGACAGGGCCGCCAACGTTCTATTGGTTTCCAAAGACTCAAGAACGGGATCTTTCGATGATCACCTCAAACCCCTTCATGCTCTATCCGGTCTCACATATGGAACGGGCGAGAGCGTTCTATTAACATGTGCTTGGCTTGCATGTGAGCCACCACTACCGAGGGGTCTGGGTGGAATATGATCTTGGCGCATCGACCTTCGCCATCACGACGAAGGAACTGGGCCATACTCCGGGAGCAAAGGGAGCCATCGTGGCGTTTGAGGTGTCAGACCTCGATGCCTTTGGGCACAACATGAAAGAGCGGGCCGTGTCCTTCGTGACGGAAGCGTTCGACCGGCCTGTCTGCCGCATGGCGGTGGTCGAGAATCAGGACCACAACCACATCACGATCCAGAAGCGACACAGATCAGTGCTTGGTGAAAAATCCACAACTCGCCATACTCGGCTTATGCCACTTGAGGCTCGTCTTGAATCATGCCGTGCCTTATTCTCAACTACAATCCACTGATGAAGACACAGTTGAACCTGTTGCCCTTTGCAGCAGTGGCATTCTGAGACTTGAGGCACTTTAGCCTGAGATCAAAACGGAACGTCGCTTCCATCTTCATTCATGCACCGTAAACCTATGCGTAGCTACCAATCCTTCGATAAAGCTTCGCCACAGCCTGACGACATGTCGCTTGCTTCCCCAATGGCTTTAGGGAATGATGTTATGTCTTTCAGTGGCATGCTGAAGAGCAACAACCTGGATGTGAGCCGCGCCGACGCGCATAACAAAAGGAGGAGTCCCATGTCCGTAGCCAAGATCATCGAGTTGAGTGCCGAATCGCCAAAGAGTTTCGAAGACGCCATTCAGGACGGGATCGCCCGGGCATCCAAAACCATACACAACATCAAATCGGCTTGGGTGAA
Source organism: uncultured Nitrospiraceae bacterium (assembly GCA_963720035.1). Taxonomy (GTDB): domain Bacteria; phylum Nitrospirota; class Nitrospiria; order Nitrospirales; family Nitrospiraceae; genus Palsa-1315. The sequence continues at coordinate 15,193 of CAVREB010000015.1, forward strand.
GGAACAACATGTGGTGATCGACAAAGGCAAGGTCGCCTTGTATCGCGTAGACCTAAAAGTAACGTTTGTGCTGGATTGACGAGAGATGGAGGGAGTCAAGCCCCAACGGGCTGCGGAAAAGCCATTTCGGCACAGCAGAACATTGGTGGCCTGCACATTTAGGACAAGAGGAGAACGCCCAGGGAGGATAGCCGCGCGGGACGAGCGAGGGTTCGAGGTCCGAAGTCCGAAATTTCGGACCTTCGAACCCCGAACTTCGAACTTCGGACTTCGGATCGCGCCTGTCTCGCATGTTTCGCATTTCACGCACCAAAGTCTCTGGCGCCGGCCTTGGATCGCCAAGAGCGCGGCCTTCGCCCTTCCTCTATTTCTTGTCGCGATTGCTTGTTCTGTCGCGTTTGGCTCATCCGACCAGCCCACGGAGTCCCCCACTGAGGTAGTCCGCTCGACGCTCACCGAAGTCTTTCGCATCCTCGAAGACGAGAAGCTCAAAGATCCGGCCAAGCACATCCCGCGCCGCCGTATGTTGGAGGAGGTTATCGCTTCCCGCTTCGATTATACGGAAATGTCGAAGCGGACGCTCGCGGCCCACTGGACTCCCCTCACCGCCGGCGAGCGAGCCGAATTCGTCGAACTCTTCAAGAGCTTTCTCTCCGACCGCTATGCCGAAAAAATCGAAGGGCTATTCAGGACAACAAGTATTTTATCTCTCCGAACGAATCGAGGGAAACTATGCGGAGGTGCGGACTGAACTGCGGTCGACCAAAGTCGAAATCCCGATGGATTACCGTCTGCACACGAAAAACGGGACGTGGCACGCCTACGACATCATTGCGGACGGGGTCAGCCTGGTGAAGAATTACCGCAGTCAGTTCGATAAGATCATCCGCTCCGACTCCTACCAGGAGTTAGTCCGCCGGCTGCGCGAGCGCACCGTCGGCGAGGACAAGAAAAAGAAGGCCTCGCTCACGAAAGTGCCCTACAGCCTCGCGGCCTGATTGCCTCCGCTTCACGTGCTCAGGTACGAGCGGAGCCCGACCCGGGGAATGGCTTAACCCCCGCGCGGCCAGCCAGCTCATGGAGTTTTTCGTGGACTGACTCGTTGTTATAGGACTGCACTTCCGAGAGCGCCAGGCAGTAGTCCGTCAGTGCTTCCAGCCAGACCTTTTGATTCTCGCAGGTCACAGGACCTTTTCGTGCTTCGTCGATCCTGAAAGATGTCTCCTTGAGCTTGGCCGCTGCTTCGGCGAGATGTTTCGGCACTGACATAGTTCACTCCTTTTTTGATGACGGTTACGGCACCTTCACAAACGGGAAACGTTCCCGCATCGTTCGGGTGATCAATCCGACTCCACATTCATCCCCGATCAGTTCCACTGCAACAATCGCGTCCGGATCCTTGAACTCGATGAGCGGCACGTCACCCACAGTGGTATGTATCCAACGTTCCGGCTGCGACGGCTGCCTCCAGGTCTTCGATCGTCCTATTGGACAACACCGACGTGTCATATTCCTGCACCACCTCGTGACCGGGACGAGCATCCTTGTCTCGCTGTTTGATCAGCAGCCACTGCCGCGGCCGGTCTTTCATGCGCACCAAGGTGAAGCAACCCCGCAACCGTTGTCCGTGCAGATGCACTTCCAATTTGCCCGCATGGAGCATCATCGCCGACGATGCAGGGCCCTGGTTCGCCCCGAGCGGTTCGAACCAGCCTGTATCCCACAGTAACACCGGGCCTGATCCGTAATGGCCTTCTTCGATCACCCCCTCGAACTCCGCATACCCGAGATCGTGATCTTCCACTTCCACGGCAAGCCGTTTAACCGATGGGTCCATCGAGGGGCCTTTGGGGATGGCCCACGACTTGAGCAGGCCACCGATTTCAAGACGGAAATCATAATGCAGGTGAGAGGCCTGATGCTTTTGGACCGTGAAGATCGGGCGCTTGGATCTCGGCATATTCACCTCTGCTTAGAGCTTGTACCCAAACCGGCGCAACAACGCTTTCCGTTCCACGATATCTGCTTCCACCTCGATCCCCTTCGAAGGAAATCCATCGACCACGCCGAGAATCCCCCTCCCTTGCTCGGTTTCCGCCAGTATCACCTCCACCGGATTGGCCGTCGCACAGTAGATCTGGCACACTTCCGGAACCTGTCGTATAGCGGGCAGCACGTTTACGGGATAACAATTCTTCAAGAGCACCAGAAAACTATGGCCCGCCCCGATGTTCTTTGCATGGATCCGCGCCAATTCAATCAGTTCCTGATCGGTCCCGCTCCATCGTACCAGGCAGGGCTCCGAGGCCTCGCAGAACGCCAGTCCAAACGCGATGCCAGGCACAGCCGTGACCAGGGCCTCATGGAGATCCTCGACGGTCTTGATGAAATGCGCCTGACCAAGAATGACTTGGACCGCCGGCGGACTCTGAATATGAATCTTCACAGAGATCTGACGGATGGACATTGACTTCCTCCTCACATGTAAATCGATAGAAGCATCAGCCATGCCATCAACGGAGACAGAAGACAGTCGTTCACAGACCCTCACCAAGGTCGGGACATCTCACAACTCTGTGACGCCCTAGTCGGAAACGTGAGGACCTTGACGCCTATTGCGTGACCTGCCCCTGCCCTATTACGCCACAGTGATCCAGTGACCGGTCTGATCGGACAAGGCATCGCCATCAGTTGACCTCTCGCTAGCTACGGTTATCATTTGCTTCAGCATCCTGTCGATCGGCGATCACTTGAAGCGTGGTTGCCTGGAACATCGAAGGAACCAAGGAAATGACCGGCCGTCCTCTATGACACGGCTCGGGCGTCACGAGTAGAAGACCGGTCAATCAAGAGATTTTTGGAAACGAAGGACGCTCACCGATAACATGATGATGCCAAGGGCTCCCAACGCAACGAATTGCGGCCAGAGGACCTCCAAGCCGACCCCTTTCAAATACACACCGCGGAGGACATCCAGGAAATATCGTAGCGGATCCAAGTAGGTGAGCCACTGCATGACTTCCGGCATGCTACTGATCGGAGTGCCAAAGCCGGAGAATGTGATGGCGGGCATCATGAAAAAGAAGCCGGACACCATGGCTTGTTGCTGTGTCTTCGAAATGGTCGAAATGAAGAGGCCAATGCCAAGCATGCACATGATGAACAGGATCGCACCGAGCGCCAGCACCCAGATGCTGCCCCGGAATGGCACGCCGAACCAGAGGGTGCCAACGAGAGAAATGAACAATGTATCGAGCAGCCCGATGAGGAAAAACGGGACGGTCTTTCCCAGAATGAATTCCCACCGTCCAATCGGCGTGACCATGATCTGTTCCAATGTGCCGATCTCGCGCTCACGAACCACGGCAAACGCCGTGAGGTTCACGACCATGACCAGGACCAGGTTGCCAATGACCCCCGGCACGAAAAACCATTGGCTTTCGAGATCTGTATTGAACCAGGGGCGGCGCTCCAGCACGACGCGCGGCAACTGCGCCACTATTGACGGAGCAGTGCGCTGCACACGTTCCATCTGGTAGGTCTCGGAAAACCGATTGGCGATCTGGCTGATGTATCCGACTGCGATGAGCGCTGTGTTTGAGTTACTGCTGTCCACAATCACTTGCAGATGAGCCAGCTGGCCCTTGTAGAGATTTTGGGCAAAGCCTGAGTTAATCTGGAGCGCGATAATCACCTGGCCGCGGTCGATCAGGTCGCTTACCTGCCGTCGCTCGTTCAGGCGTGCACGAACATCGAAATATGGGCTTGCGGCAAAACGTGAGATCAGGTCACGGCTTGCCTGACTGTTGTCGAAATCCAAGACCGCGGTCGGAACGTGCCGGATCTCCAAGGTCGCGGCATAGCCGAAGATGAGCATCTGAATGACGGGTGGGCCAAACAGCAAAAACCGGGAGCGTTTGTCTCGGAATACTTGGATAAACTCTTTGATCAGCATGCCGCGGATTCGCCTCAGCATGTCATCCTTTCAACTCAGCTTTTTGTGGAAGGCCCGCGTCGCGAGCAATGTCAGCAGTATGGCAAATATCCCCAAGGCCAGCAGCTCATCGCGGAATAACGCGATCGACGTCCCCTTGAGAAACACATCGCGGCTGATCGTCATAAAATACCGCGCCGGGACGAGATGAGTAATCAGTTGGATGACTGAGGGCATTTGGTCGATGGGATAGATAAATCCGGAGAGCAGAAAGGCCGGCAAAAATGTGGCGATCAGGGCAGTCTGGCTGGCTGCCAGCTGGGATTTGGCCACCACAGAGATGCAATACCCGAGTGAGAGCACGACCGTCAGAAAGAGCATCGAGCTAAATAGGAAGACACTCCATTGTCCGCGGAACGGGACGAGAAACCACCAGACCCCTATCCCGGCACAGAGAGCGGTATCGAACAGTCCGATCACGAAATACGGCATCAACTTACCAACCATGACTTCCAAGGGAGTGACGGGAGTAGACATGAGTTGCTCCATCGTGCCCCGCTCCCATTCCCTCGCGATGGTGAGCGACGTCAGAAACGATCCGATCACCGCCATGACGATGGCGATGACCCCCGGCACGATATTGGCCGTGCTCTCTAGATCTTCGTTAAACCAGGTCCGTGCGTCCACGCTCACCGCAGGCTGACCCGTCATCTGCCCGTGGCGTTGCAGCCACTCAAGCTGAACCTTCCGATTGTAGGTTTGGAGCACGGCTTCGCTGTATCCGATGCTGACATTGGCAGTGTTATTGTCCGTGGCATCGAGCAGCGCCTGAATGCCTACCGGCCCTCCAGTCTTGAGCTTTTCAGAAAAGTCTGAGGGAACCACGATCGCCACGCGGCACCACCCGGCATCGAGGGCTTGAACCAGCTCGGCATAGCTTGCGACGCTCTGCACCACGCTAAAATACTCGGATGCTTGGAAGTGTTTGAGCAAGTCCTGGCTTTGCTGGCTTCCCTCACGGTCATACACGAACACCGGGATGTGTTTGATATCGAAACTGACCCCGTAGCCGAAGGCCAGCATTAAGAGCAGCGGCATCGCGAGGATGAGCAGCAAGCTGCGGAGGTCTCGCCGAATCTGGATCACTTCTTTGCGGGCGATTGCCTTGACCCGGTGCCACCGCATATTGCCAGCTACTCCTTTCCCGACTTTCCTTGATTCGCTGTCAGGGAGACGAAGACATCTTCTAACGTCGGGCGGATCGGTTCCATCTTCGTCACCATCACGCCATTCGTTGACAGATAGGCCCGGAGAGGCGCCATTTCGGCAGCGGCCTCAGATACCACTAAGTGCAGCGCGTTGCCGAACACGGCCACATCCTGCACGTGGGGATTCTTCTGAAGGAGATCCAGGGCCCGGCCCAGGTCATCGCACTCCACCAGCACGACATCACCGGTCATTTCGCGCCGTTTCAGCTCAAGCGGGGATCCGGAGGCGACGATCCGGCCTTGAAAGATCAAGATCAAGCGGTGGCAATATTCGGCCTCGTCCATGTAGTGGGTGCTGACAAGCACCGTGACTCCCTCGGCGGCCATCTGGTGAATCAGTTCCCAGAACTGCCGTCGCGAGACAGGATCAACTCCGGACGTCGGCTCATCGAGAAAGAGAATCGAGGGGCGGTGCAGTACGGCGCAGCCCAATGCCAGCCGCTGTTTCCATCCGGTCGGCAGCGTGCCGGTCAAGGCGGATTCGCGGCCGGTCAAGCCAGCCATTTCAAGGACCCAGGACACTCGCTCACGAAGTTGGGAGGCCGGGATCTTGTACAGCGCAGCAAAGAATTGGATATTTTCGATGACCCGCAGATCGTTATACAGGGAAAATTTCTGGGACATGTAGCCGATCCGTTGACGCACCTGCTCGGGCGCCCGTGCGACATCGATCCCAGCAACCAACGCCATTCCTAGGGTGGGGCGTAACAGTCCGCACAACATGCGGATGGTTGTCGATTTACCGGCCCCGTTCGGCCCCAGGAACCCAATTACCTCTCCTGGCCGTGCCTCGAAACTGATCCGATCCACTGCGACGAAGTCGCCAAAGCGCTTGACCAGGTCTCGCACGGCGATGGATGGAGACTGGTTGCTCATCGTCCTCTTCCCCTTTCACCGCCCGACGTGGCCGCGACAAAGAGGTCTTCAATGCTTGGCGCAACGTGTTCTATGCTCTGAAATGGAAGAGCCTCTGACACCATGTGCCCACGCAGTTCCGGGATCCGACGTTCAGCATCGTCCACAACGAGATGAACTCCGTCGCCGACGAGGACAACATTTAATACACCTTCCGCATTGGCCAAGAGCGTTTGCACGCCACGAGGCGAAGGCGAAACCACTGCCACGATTGCTCCCCGAAACTGTTTCTTGAGTTCAGCAGGCGTATCGGAGAACAAGATGCGTCCTTGGTGCAATAATGCAATGCGGTGACATCGCTCGGCTTCGTCGAGGTAGGCCGTGGACATCAGGATGGCGACGCCTTCCCCGAGCAGCGAATAGAGAATCTGCCAGAAGTCCCGACGTGAGACTGGGTCAACTCCGTTGGTGGGTTCGTCGAGAAGAATTACCCGCGGTCGATGAATGAGCGCGCAGACAAGGCCGAGCTTTTGCTTCATTCCACCCGAGAGTTTCCCGGCAAGACGGCTACCAAATTGAGTCATATTCGCAGCAGTGAGCAGTTGACTGGCGCGTTGTACTCGCTCCGTGCGAGGCACCCCGAAGATATCGGCGTAAAAACGGATGTTCTCGTCGACGGTTAAGTCTTCGTAGAGACCGAATCGCTGTGGCATGTAGCTGATAAAAGCCTTCGCCGCCTCTGCGTCGCGGACGATATCGAATCCTGCGATCATCGCGGAGCCCGAATCCGGCATGAGAACGCCGGCCAGCATGCGGAGCGCCGTCGTTTTACCTGCGCCATCCGGACCCACTAAGCCGAAGATCTCCCCAGCCTTCACATCGACGCTCAGCCGATCGACGGCGAGCACATCAGGGAAACGCTTGATCAGGTCGGACGCATGAATCGTGAGGGTCGCTGGGGACATGGATTTATCGATGAGCCACTTCGATCACGGCGTCCGCTGGCATGCCCGGCTTCAGCTCATGATTCGGATTGTCCAGATCGATTTTGACTCGATAGACGAGGGTCACCCGTTCCTTATGAGTTTCCACGCTCTTGGGAGTGAATTCGGCCTCGGAGGAAATGAATGATACCCGGCCCGGATAGGTGGTGTGAGGGAAGGTGTCGGTGTGCACGGTGGCCGCCTGGCCCCAGCGAATTCGCCCCAGATCGGTTTCGCTGATATAGCCACGTACCCACAAATGGTCCAGGTCAGCGATGGTCACCACCGGCGTGCCTGGTACCACGACCTCGCCGAGTTCAGCCTGCCGCACCAGAACCACTCCGGATGTCGGAGCCTTCAGGACGGTGTAGCCCAATTTGACGCGAGACATCTCGAACATTTCCCGGGCAAGCTGAAGATTGGCACGGTTCACGACAATTTGTTCTTTACGGGTGCCCTCGACGATTTGATCATGGTGCTGCTTCACTCTCTCATACGTGGCCCGGGCACGTTTTACTTCCGACGTAGCCGTATCGACATCCTCCTGTGAAACCCCCTGCTCAGCCAGGAGCACACGACGCCGTCGCAGTTCCTGCTGCTTCAGCTCGAGATCCGCTTGGGCGTCGATCAAGGTTTGTTTAGCTTCTTGAATCTCTTGGGTCCGACTGCCGGCGAGGGCGAGATCCAGCTCGGCTTCACGCGTGCGAACGGTGGCCTCGTCCACACTCACTTGCTGCCGGTAATCATCATCGTCCAGCCGCGCTAAGAGCTCGCCTTGTTTGACGTATCGCCCTTCCTCGATGGGCAATTCCACAATGCGCCCTTGCACCTTAAAGCTGACCACGCTTTCATGCGCCTCGATATTTCCGGAAAGCTTCAGCGTAGAATCGGCAGTCCGATCTGGGGTTGCTCCGAGGTAGACGTACAAGACGGCGAATAGTGCGCCTCCACCAAGCATGACCAAGAGCATTCTCTTTATCGATTGTCTCACCGTTTGTGTTGCAACTGACACAAGCTGTTCCCCCAGGCCAGAATACACCGCGAGTCATTTACTGATACGGCCGCTCGGTCCATTTTAGTCGGAAAATCGTAATAGATCTCTCCTCCAATTGACACCATGTACCGCGGACCGTACACCGTACTTGTTCTCACAGGCGCAGCAACTCAATACATCCATCAGTACTATCGCTCAGTTGTTCTCGGTCCCGGTTTTTCGCTGTATCACACAGTTTCATGAGGTTGGGCACCATCAACTTATTTCAGTCGTTTCGACGCCGTGTAGTCTTTGTGGAGCACTTGTATCACACACACAGCCCACTGCTATATCTCGTCATGACCGAGGCCGCGTGATTATTGCCGACGGTGGGTGACCAGGGTACTCAACATCAAGACTTCGATTTCTTCGGTAATCTCCTCTTGCCGGAGCACGTTGCGCCTCCGGAGAAGGTTTGTTTCATCCCGTTCGAGACGCTGCAGGGCCGACTCCAAGTGCGCAAGGCGGGCCCGGCTCTCTGCCATCAGAGCCGAGTAGAAGATCTCGTGCAAGATCGCAAATAAATAGAGATCGATCAGTTCTGCAACAAAGACGCGGGGGGGCAGTGTCAGGAGAGGAGCCGTGGCGCCGCTCGTCTCAACACGCGGGACGGTGTCAAACGGCCGCAACGGTTGGATGGTAATACCCTCTGCGCCGGCAGCGCAGTAGACGACGGTGATCACAAAAGTCCGGTTGTCTTTCTGCCCTCGCCGAAGCTCTTGAATGCGCTGCATGAGTGCGATCAACACGCCCTGGATTTCCTCGGAAACGGTCGGCCCATCGATGGCGGCGACCAGACGAGGATCACCGGCCATGCGGCCCGAGAGTTTCCGTCCCACGGCAACAACCACGGGCTCCTGGTCGCTCACCGTGTGAAGATGCCGCTCGAACCCGTCCAGCAATCGCGCATTGTAATCGCCGCAGAACCCCCGCTCCGACCCGATCACCAGATACAACGGCATCCCGCCTTGGTCCCGAGGCAGGGCTTCAGGATGGAAGGCGAGAAAATCTTTGGCCGCCGTCTCCATGCTCGTGACCACCCGCTGCTGGGCGGAAAGAAGGCGGGTCAGCTTATGGATCTCCATCACCGCCAAGTTGTTCATGGCGCCCATAATCTCGCTGATCTCGCCGAGTGTGCGAAGGTGGTCTTCGATGTCGTGCCGTTTACTCACAGGAATCGATGCTCCCTGAGCCATTGACCCACGGCCTGCGTCCATTCCTCTTCGCCGTCCTCCAGTGTGAGACCGCTCTCTTTCACGCGCGCGGCCAGATGCTCGAGCAAGGAGGGGATCGATTCCGGAGGAACCTTGTCGAACTGACCGTGATTGAACCCTGTCAGCCAGGCCAGATGAAACTCGATGGGCAGGGGGGACAGCCGGTCTTGTTTCAATAATTCCCGCAAGACCCGGCCGCGTGCGATCTTCGCTTCCATCGACGCCTCAAGACGCGACCCGAATCGGGTAAAGACCTCCAATTCGAGGAATTGCAGGTAATCCAGCTTCATGCGCCCGGCTTTTTCTTTGATTCGTTGGTGCTGTCCCTTCCCGCCAACACGTGATACAGATTTCGTCACGTCGATGGCGGGACGAACGCCGGACGCGAAGAGGCGTTTATCCAGATAAATCTGTCCATCGGTAATCGAAATCAGATTCGTGGGAATATAGGCAGCGATTTCCCCCTCCTTCGTCTCCACGATCGGCAAGGCCGTCATACTGCCGCCTCCATGAACTGGGGCGAGACAGGTCGAGCGTTCGAGTAGACGTGAGTGGAGAAAAAAGATATCGCCCGGATAGGCCTCGCGCCCGGGAGGACGGCGGAGCAGCAGCGAGAGTTCGCGATACGCTTCCGCATGAGTGGTCAGATCGTCGTAGATCACCAGCGTATCCTTGCCCTGCCACATCCAGTGTTCAGCCACCGCGCATCCCGCGAACGGAGCCAGGAACTTGAGGCCGGGCAACGACGTCGCCTCCGCGACGACGAGAGCGGTATGGTCCAACGCACCGTACTGCCGGAGGATCTCGATCGTGTCGACGACGCTGGACCGCTTCTGTCCGACCACGACATAGACACAGCGCACGCCTCGGCCTCGCTGATTGATGACGGCATCGATGGCCAGGGAGCTTTTCCCCAGCCCATTGTCGCCGATGATCAATTGGCGTTGGCCCTTGCCGATCGGAATCAGCGTGTCCACGATCTTGCTGCCCGTATACAGCGGTTTATGAACGAAGTCGCGGGCCGTAATCGGCGGCGAGAGGATGTCCAGCGGACCACTGGTCGAACATTCCGGCCGGTCCAAGCCATCGAGTGGGTTCCCCAAGGGATCGATGACCCGTCCGATCAGTGCATCTCCGGTCGGAACGCCCATGCGCCGGCCCGACAAATGCGCGATCGTACCGGCGGTCAGCCGGCTGGTCTGTTCGAGCAGGATCGCGCCGAGGACATGCGTCTCTAGCTGGAACACCATTGCGCGACTGCCGTCTTCGAGATCCAGGATCTCATCCATCGCGGCGGAAGGCAGGCCCTCGATCCAGGCGATGCCATCCCCGACCGCCACGACGGTTCCCTGTTCGTCCACCCGCAGGCCGAATCGATAGTGGCGGAGCCACGAAGCCTGGCCTGCCAACAGTTGATTTGGTGTCATTGATTGACTAGGCATGGCGTGACGATTCGGCAAAGAAGCTCATTTCGTCCTGCACGTTGGCTCGAAGCACCCAGGATCCAAAACTGATCCGCAACCCGGCGATGAGATTCCTGTCTTCAAGAAACTCGCAGACGACATCGCGGCCCGCCAACGTTCGGCAGGCATGGCAGAGCACGTCCCGCTGAGCCTTGTCGAGCGGATAGGCGCTCGTGATTTTCATCGGAAGCCCTATCGTGGCCGAGGCAGCCCGGATAGCCTGCATCTGATCGTGGGGCAGGTTCGGGAAGATCCTGCCTCACCATGTCGATGATCTTCCGTTCCAACTCCGGCCCCCCAAGACGTGACAGGAGTCGACTCGCGAACGCTCCGCCCTGCGCGATGGCGGTGGCCTCCGCCTGCTGCGCGAAGTCTTTCAGCCGCCGTTGTTCCACCGCCGCGGCTTTTTCTCGTTCCTGATCGAGTTCGGCACGAAGGTTGTCCAGCAGCCGATTCCGTTCCGCGCTGATCTCGTCACGCAACTGTGCCCGTGCCTTCTCCCGTTCCTGTTCCCATTCTGTGAGGCGATTCTCATATTGGCTCTGTAAAACCTGCGCCTCGCTCCGCGTCGTTTCTGCTTCCGACAATGTCTTTTGAATGGCCGCCTTGCGCTGGGCAATCACGTTCATCACCGGTCGATAGAGAAACCGGTTGAGGATCCAGATGAGGACCACAAAGTTGATGAGTTCGAGTATGAACGTTGTCCAATTCAGTTCCACGGATCACCCTCCACCGTTCCCGCATGAGCAGCAGTTGAACGCGTTCACCACTTGTCGGTCACGGCTTCAGCATGTATTCGAGCAACGGATTTCTGAACAGAATGATGAGGACGATCACCAGACAGTAGATCGCCAACGATTCAATCATGGCCAGGCCGATGAAGAGGGCCCGCGTAATCGAGCGCTCCGCTTCAGGCTGCCGTGCCAGGGCTTCCAATGCCTGGCTGATCGCGCGTCCCATCGCCATCGCAGGAATCATGGTTCCGATCGCAATGGCCAACGCGGCAACGACCGTCGAGGCGAGGGCAAACCAGCTGATGTCACGCATGATTACTCCTGTGCTTGAGGTTGTTGCGATTGTTGTGAGTGGATCGCGCCGGCAATGTAGATCAACGCGAGCATGCCAAAGATATAGGCCTGGATCAGCGCTTCAATGATGTGCAACATCAACAAGGGGATCGGCACCAGAAAGCCCGCGACGAGAAGCACCAAGCAGCGCGGCCATTTCGAGGCTCATGATGTTGCCGAACAGCCGGACGGCAAGGGCCAGAGTGCGGGTGAGTTCGCTCATGAGGTGGAACGGGAGCATGAGCGGCATCGGGGCCAAGTAGTGACGCAGATACGCTCTGAGTCCTTCCGCACGGATGCCGAACCAGTGGACTGATAGAAACACGAGCACGGCCAATGCCGCAGTCGTCGATAGGTCGCCGGTCGGAGCATAGACGCCAGGAATCAGACCGGACAGGTTGGCCACCACGATGAATAACCACAGGGTGGCGATGAAGGGGAGGAGTCGCGTCGTTTGTGCGGGCAACACGGCTCGAATCGCCTCATCCGCCGCATTGAGCAGCCCTTCCAACACCACTTGGACCGGCCCAGGATCGAGGCTCAGCCGCCTGGTCGCGATCCAGGACCCCACCGTGAGAGCCACCATGATCCCCCACGTGGTGAGGACCGGCTCTGCGAGGAATACGGGTCCCAGCTGCACCCCTGTCCCTCTGAACAGATCGGACGATCCCATCCGCTACTCCTTTACATTCAAATAGACGCTCACGGCGCCGAAACCCACACCGAGGACAATCAGGCTCAGCGTCCAGCGCATCGAATACCCGGCGGACAGACCGTCCAGCCACCGACCGACATAGGCACCGACGATGACGGGCACAACAAACAGCAAGCCCAGGGTCCCCAGATAGACCGTCTGTCTGAGAAGGGTGGGCCGGTCATGTTCCGCTTGCTTCATGCGGCGGATCTGCTTGGCCACTTCCTCCTTCAACTGGTTCTCGCTTTTCATGACGCAGCATACTCCCCACGGCCCATTCGCCAGAGCCGCTTGAACATCTCCTCTTCCAGCCGATGCAGACTGTCTTTGATCGTGCGCAGGGCGGTCTCTTCTGTGACCAACTGCTCTTCGAGAGCCTGGCTGATCCGGACATACTCATCGTCATGGATGTATCGTCGCGCGCTCAGATAAAGGTTGTTGTCGACACAATAGAGCAGACCGCGCGGCACAGCCAGGAAATGCCAGCGGTCGTCCGTGGTCCGATAGCGCGCGAGTCCGAAGGCCAACACCGTCATCATCCGTGCATGATCGGCGAGAATCCCGAATAGACCAGAGTCGTCCTGACCCACAAAACTCGTGACCTGGTCCATTCGCTCGTAGTGCGTCGCATCCTGCAGATGGAGGATGAAAGACTTCATACCTGCATGCCTTTCATCGACCCGCGCATGTAGCACCGATCCTCCGTCACATCGTCGTATTCCCCACGCAGGAACGCCTCACAATCGAGGAGCGTGTCGGCCAAAGGCACAGAGACACCTTGAATGCCGGTCAGCTCCGCGGTGACATGGAATGGCTGAGTCAGGTACCGTTGGAGTTTGCGTGCGCGGACCACGATACGCCGGTCCGTCTCGGACAGTTCTTCGATGCCGAGCATGGTGAGGATATCTTCGAGTTCCCGATACCGGGCAAGATGCTCTCTCACTCCTTCGGCAATCCGATAGTGCCGATCTCCCAGAAAATGGCGGTCCATCAGCTTGCTCGTGGATTGGAGTGGGTCCACGGCGGGATAGATTCCTTTACTTGCTTGGGCTCGAGTCAGAATGACGAGTGTATCAAGATGGTTCAAAATGCTGCTCACGGCGGGATCCGTCATATCATCAGCTGGGACATACACGGCCTGCACAGACGTGATCGCACCCTTCGTGGTAGAAATAATTCGTTCCTGCAACTCCGCGACTTCCGTCATCAACGTCGGCTGGTATCCCACCGTCGCCGGCATCCGTCCCAACAGACCGGAGATTTCACTGCCGGCCTGCACGAAGCGAAACACGTTGTCCATGAGAAACAGCACATCCTTCTGGAGCGTGTCGCGAAAATATTCCGCATAGGTCACTGCGGCCAGCCCCACCCGGAACCGCACACCGGGCGACTCGTCCATCTGGCCGAAGATCATCACCGTTTGAGGCATCACCCCGGCTTTCTGCATCTCATGCCAGAGTTCATGACCCTCCCGGATCCGTTCACCCACCCCGGCGAACACGGACACCCCGCGATGCAACGCCACAATGGCGTGCATAAACTCTGTGAGAAGCACAGTCTTTCCAATGCCGGCACCGCCGAATAATCCGGTCTTGCCGCCTCTGATAAACGGAAAGAGCAGATCCATCACCTTGATGCCGGTCTCAAGAATTCCACTCGCTGGTTTCGTTTCGTGCAGCGGCGTCGGTTTGGCAAGAATGTTCCGAAACTCACGGGTCGCGATGGCCGGTCCGCCATCCAATGGTTCACCAAACAGGTTCAAGACTCGACCCAGGCACTCAGGAGCAACCGGCACATGCACGGGCGCGCCCGTATCGAACACGGGCATGCCCCGACGCAATCCGCTCGTTCGATGCAGCGTGATGGCACGCACGTGACGCTCATCGAGGTGCTGGTAGACCTCGAAGGTGTACGTCTCATGGTTCACCGCAGAACAGAGGGCTTGGTGCAATGGAGGAAGACGGTTGCACGAGATGTCGACGACCGGTCCGTGGACCTTGCCAATCGTTCCGATCGGAGGATCATTGGCCTGGGTAGGCGGGGCGAGACCCTGGACTTGCTTCACGGAGTTGCCCTTTCCTCGTCACGCATCAATCCTCAAGCGAGCAGCCGTCCAGATAGTCTCGCCGACTGTTAGCCCTGCTTGATGCTCCTTCGTATTCAGCGTCGTCTTTGAGACGAGAGAGGCACCTATGAAAACTGACGAGAGGCACGCTGAGGGGCGCCGCGTCGGCCATCTCGTCCTCGTAATTCGCCTTCGATTTTTTGCGCTAACAAGGCCGAGATAATGCATGACGAATGCCAACAGCACCAGCGGTCGCTTTAACATGGCGGGCCGCCGGTGTAGATGGGAATAAAGCGTGCGCGAGCAGCGGATCAGAGGTTCCGTGGAGCGTTTCACCACAAGTTGACCCTTCGTGGTGCCCCAAAATACCCCCTTACACCACAGCCTCTTTAGGAGCGGTCCCTGCATGGGGGGCCACTCTCTCGCGTCCATCCGTAGTTTCGGCAGAATTCTTTCCCCTCCGCATCCTTTTGGCCTGTGGCATTGTCCGTGCAAGTATGCTCTCCTGTAGCGCGGTACTGCCTGAGCCAGCCTGGTGCAGGAAGGACATACGGGGGCTTCCCTCCCCTGATGGAATGATCAGACCTCTCTCACACGAGGGACCAGAAGGAGTTGTTATGTCAACGTCACATCTTCCCCGAGACAACAAAGATCGATCGGTTCGAGCCCGGAAGCACGACCTCTACAAAGCCAAGGGCAAACTCCAGGATCCGTCGGTCTGTCGAGAGTGCAAAGCGGTCTACCACAAAGGCCGGTGGACATGGGATCCTGTCCCAGCGAAAAGTCACGAGCTCGTGTGCCCTGCCTGTGAAAGAATACGGGACGGCGCGCCCAGCGGAGTGCTGCTGCTCACCGGTGCGTTTGTCGCCTCGCATCGGGACGAGGTTCTCGGGCTCGCCCGCAATGAAGAGGCCCGTGTCAAAGCCGAACATCCTCTGGCTCGCATTATCAAGATCGAGGACCAAGCCGTAGCACCAGTAGGGGTGGTCATCACCACGACTGACCCCCACCTCGCACGACGCATCGGCGAGGCGCTCCATCACGCCCATCACGGCACCTTCACCTGTCGCTACGAGGAGCACGAAGACCTGCTCCGGGCTAACTGGGAAAGCTAATAGGGTGATGACCCAAGAGAGGAACAGGCCACCATGGCGTGACGAGCAGCTCCAGCGATTGACCTCTCGCGAAGGACGGTTATCTTATAATTGAGCGGAGGCCTCGGTGAGAGGAACATTCAGAGGGAATCGAGGTCAAGCGCAGGGGTGGTGAGCAGGCCCACCGACGGGTGGGAAGCCTAAAGCTCCTCCAAGACCTCCACAATACACAGAGCGCTCTCAGACCCGCCTCCGCTCCGATTTTTTTATGACCTTCCTCGCTAACTCCCCCACTAACGACTTCTCTACTAATGGTGTGTTGTTTTTATGAGACCTATCAGTTGTAGGTCACTGTGCGGGAAAGGCTGCCTTGCTGAGGAGGAAGATTGGGATACGTCGAGTTCTGCAGGATGCTCAAAAAGTTCGTCCAGCAAGGCCGCAGCGAGTGAAGGGCCGGAGGCGTACCCTCTGGGGTACGTTGAGGGTCTCGAACGATGCGAGAACGAAGCTGGCGGGCTTTTTCAGCATCCTGCTAAAAAACGGCCCGCTCTTGTGTGGAACACCGGACCTGCCATCCGAACCGGGTGATGTTCAGCAATCCTTCAGTCGCCCTCGCTGATTGCCCCGCGCCTCAATCTTCGTTCAGGCTCGCATTTAACGGCCGTGCCTACTGGCACCGAGCATCGATAGCGCGTCCCTTGAACCATCACCCCGCCACTGAAGCAGGAGCGGCGCCCTTTGCACGCTGGCTGCACAAGAGCGGGTCACATTCGAACCAGGCTGCTGACCTCTCGAAGCTTTCCACCTCTCTCACTTCCTACATAATCATGCTCTCCAGGAAATCAACGAGCCAATGACGGCCAAGCACTGTAGATAATCGCCTCACAATCCTGACGGAGCGGGCGGCGGAATCACCCCTGCGCTGGTGAGGACGTCGAGCGCCTTGCGCGCGTCTTTGATTTTCTCTTCTGCAGACCGGCGCAGTTCATCAGGAGGTTTCCGCAACTGCGCGACTCCCTGCTCTTGCGCTTTCAATGCCGTCGCCACGGCCACTCGCGGGACAACCTCCCATTCGTCCATGGTCGGCAGAATGTATCCCGCCTTGAGTCCCCTTGCCTCGGCGCAGTTCGCTAACTCGTGCGCCGCAGCCATGGCCATCTCGTCCGTGATGGTGCGTGCCCGCACATCGAGGGCCCCTCGAAAGATCCCGGGGAAGACCAGCGAATTGTTGACTTGGTTGGGAAAGTCGCTCCGCCCCGTCGCCACGATCCGCGCCCCTGCCTCCTGTGCCTCCCAGGGCCAAATCTCAGGAATCGGATTCGCACAGGCAAACACAATGGCGTCCTTGGCCATCGCGCGAATCCATTCCGGCTTGATGATACCCCCGGCTGAAAAGGCTACACAGACATCCGCTCCCCGTAATGCCTCAGCAATACCTCCCTTCAGGCCGGTGGGATTGGTTTCGACACAGATTCTCCACTGTTCGGCATAGGCTGGATCTGCTTCGTATTCTCGCCGATATCGTCCGAGCATTCCGCCCAGATCGCAGGCCAGGATTGAAGCA
Source organism: uncultured Nitrospiraceae bacterium (assembly GCA_963720035.1). Lineage (GTDB taxonomy): Bacteria > Nitrospirota > Nitrospiria > Nitrospirales > Nitrospiraceae > Palsa-1315. Next base: position 32,427 of record CAVREB010000015.1, read on the forward strand.
GGCACGGCCCCGCTGGCTTTGAGAAACCGGTAGGTCGGCACGTTGGCAGCCCCCATGCCAATCATCGCGATGCGGACCTTGCCCACCTCCTTCCCCACGACCTTCAAGGCGTTGAGCAGGGCAGCCAGAAGCACGGTCCCCGTTCCCTGCTGATCGTCGTGCCACACAGGGATGGTACTGGCTCTTCGACATTCCTCAAGCACATGGAAACACTTGGGCATGGAGATATCTTCAAGATTGATTCCGCCGAAGGAGGGCTCCAGGAGTTTGACCGTCCGAATGATCTCCGCCGGATCTTTGGTCCCGATGCAGATCGGCACCGCATCCACACCGCCCAGATACTTGAAGAGCAGTGCCTTGCCTTCCATGACCGGCAATCCTGCTTCCGGACCGATGTCACCCAAACCCAGGACTCTCGTGCCGTCCGAGACGACCGCGATGGAATTCGCCTTGTTGGTGTGCTCATAGACCAGGTCGGGTTGCCGCTGAATCGCGCGGCAGGGGGCTGCGACTCCCGGTGTGTACCAGATCGAAAAATCCTCGACCCCTCGTATGGGACACTTGGGCGCCGTTTGGATCTTGCCTTTGTAATAAGCGTGGAGCCGAAGCGCCTCTTCGGCCGGCTTCTGGGCTTTCGCAAGCAATTCTTCTCGTGTCGGCATGGATGACCCCTTTCCTAGCGGACGATAAGCACCGAACAGGAAGCATGAACCAAGACCTTCTCGGACACGCTGCCGAGCAAAAATCGCTTGATCGCTTTCATCCCGCGGGAACCGATCATGATGAGCTGCGCCTGGTGGCGGACTGCGGCATCGAGGATGGCGAAGGCGGGATCGCCATGGAGCAGTTCCGTTGTGAGCCGGTAGGACGCGGAGGCACATTCTCCGGAGATTTTCCGGAGAAGTTCCTGTCCCTTGTCCTCCACCAACTGTTTCAGTTCAGCCCGACCAGGCGTCCCGCTCGGAATTCCCCAGGTCTCCGATCTCGGAGAGGGCCATACCGTCACGACCACCACCTGCGCCGGACCTTTGAAGGGGCAACACGCGAGAAATTCCACCGCCTTGTGAGCGGCCTCCGATCCATCGATCGCCACGATGATCCGGTCCAGTTTCGCCATCGGTTCCTTCACAATCAACACGGAACAGGGTGCGTACGTCGCCACTTTCTGCGACACGCCTCCCAGCAGGAACGACGGCGTCGCCGTCATGCCCCGCTGACCGACGATCACGAGATCGGCGTGCGATTCCTCCGCCGTCAGGATGATACTTTCAGCCGCATCGCCGCTGTCGGCAATCAGCCGGATATGCCGGCAATGAGGCTCCAGTTCGGCCTTCATCTCATGCAGGACCTGCTCCGCCACCTCTGCCACTTCCCGCCTATAGGTCTCCAGATAGTCGGCAGGCATCGTGGGCGAGATATAGGCATGTTTGAGCGCATCTTCGTCCACGACGTTGACCACGTCGAGGACCGGAGGCTCACTCATGTGGCGGATGACTTGCGCAGCATTCTTTGAATCGGGCGAGGCATCAACGGCCAGTACGACACGCATAGGATTTCCTCATTGAGGTTGCGGGGTGCGCTGCCGGGTCTGACTGAGCAGATCGGCCACGAATCGGATCGGTAGCGCCATGTGGACACCCTCGACTCGTTGCAACGTCGCATGATTGAGGCCGATCACGGTGCCGGCTCGATTGAAAATCGGCGCGCCGCTGCTGCCACTGGCCGATACCGCTTCGTAGGTGATCAGATCAGGCGACACATCCGAGAGGTGTCCCTGTGTGGCCAACGGACGGATCAACTTCTTCTGCGCCACCTCGTTGACCAACCGAACGGGATCACCGCCGGCCTTGGCAAGAATGTCCTGGCTGGTCGACTGCGCCGTCCGTGCAAGGAGGGTGTCCACGCTGCCGGGATAGCTCACCATCACGACTGGTTCCCCTACGTGAGGCGGCACACCGGAGGCCAAGACTACCGGAATGCCGGCCGTTGGAACGCGATCCGTTCGCAAAACCGCGGCATCGACCTGGTCGGAGACTGACACCTCCGTTAAGAGGTACGGAGTCTCCTCTCCGGGGAAAAACAATCTCAATAGAACTATGTCCGGCTCAAAACCGGCTGCGATCACCTGTTTCGCCGGCTCATATGATTCCCACATGCGCACCATATGCCGATTCGTGACGACCGTTCCGGCTCGATCGACCAGAAACGCCGTTCCCGCAAAGTAAATCAGCACGCGAGGGGCGATTCCCTCCAGGGTGACCAGCGCGTTCCCGTCCTTGTCCACGTAGGGATTGCCGAGCTGGTCGAGGCCTTGGTAACGCAGTGGGCGGCCCGTTGTCTTCTCCTTGAACCCGTAGCCCCCCTGCAATAACCCGACGCTCCCTCCGAAACGACGGATAATATCTTCCGCAAAACTCTGCGACTGCCGAATCGCGCTGAGCTGCTGTTGGATCGCACGGACATCTTGTGCGGACTCCCGTGTCGCCTCCATGACCTTCAACTTCGCCATCAATGCCGAGATCTCTCCCTCTTGTTGCCGCCGAAGCGCCTCAGCCCCCTGCCGTTCCTGCTCAATGCGCCGTTCAAGTTCGGCTTGCGTGAGTCGCCCGGTCTGAAGCTGGCTGCTCAATTCAGCCAGCTTGCGTTCGGATAGAGTGGCGGCCTGGTGTTCCCGGTACACGACGACACCCAGCCAGGAAATGAGGAGGAGAGGTGCGATCAGCACGATCGCCGCTGCCACTTTCACAGCCGGTGACGCGTGGAGGACAATGTCCCTGAGAATATGCCGCGCCAGGTAGAGCGGCGAGAGATATCGGGTATGCGGCGTGCGAACCACGATATCCTGGGAATCCTCAACGATTGTCCGCCAGGACTTCGTATCAGCTGCCTGGTCGGGTGACAGGCGAAACCGCATCTGGGGGCCCTCTTCTCCAAACTGCAACAGGTCGCCATCCTGCAGCAAGGCTTCCATCTGCCTCAGGCCGTTGACGAAGAGCGCGCGCTTCCCGCTTCGGTCCCGAATGATCGGGTGGCCATTCTCGACTGTGAGCTCCGCATGGAGAGGGTAGACGGAGACATCGATGGCTCGGTCAAAGGTAATTCCGCATTGGTCTCCTGTCCCGAAGCTCACGGAATCGGCATCGATGAACTGGGTACGCCCTCGCGCACTACCGGTGAGGTGGTACAAGGTCATCTTCATACAGGAGCCCCTCGTCTTGAACCCTTAGGCATCCAGTCCCTGTCTCTGAAACCCGACGCCGGTCATCGACAGGAGTATGGTCGTTGAGCGTCCCCCTTACCCCGAGAAACTTCTCTGCCAGCCACAGGTTCGTTAGAAGATGATCGGTCACGGCCGCGACACGGAATCGGCTTTCTCCTTCCGCGAGTGCGGCAAAGGGGATGATCTGGTCAGAGGCGAACCGGTCCAGGGTGGCCCCGGTGTTCATGTCCTCGAGGAGCTGTTTGGCCACGTGCTTCCCTATGAATTCAGCGGTCCGCCTCAAGGCGCCGGCTTGATCCGCCCCCAAACGCACTCCCTCGCCGAGGTCGGCGAACAAAGCCAAGACTGCGCCTGGCTGCAGAGACTCCCGGTCGTATTGCACGTCGATGTCGGCTGGATGCCCCGCTCTCCCCAAGACCTCCTGTGCGGCATCAGCCATCCGTTCGCTCACTTTTCGTTTCTCCAAATGAGACGAGAGCGCGATGCCCCACACACGCGTCACAGTTCCTGGCTCTTCCATCCTGAGATGGCGAAGTTGCTTCCGAACCGGTTGCACCATCAGACGCACGATGCCTTCCCCTCTCGGAACATACCCAGGACGCTCCATCACCAACTCGACCTCCAGCCCCATGCGGCGCAGAAGGGGCAGCATGACGTGCTGGAGATGAAAGACCGATGGAGCGTAATCCTGAAAGAGCCCACCTCGTAACTCCAGGTTCACTGCCGACGAAGCAAAGGCCAGCACCGGGAGAATACCGAGCCCCAACATCGTTGTCGATCCGGCAGTGCCGATGTCCCAGAAGTAGCGTCTGCCGGTCGTGAGCATTCCGGGCCGAAAGATAATCTCTTGCGACCCAGGAGACAGTCCTTCGGCTGTTCCGCTCACGAGCTCTCCGATGGCCTGCACTACGCGAATGTGCTGGTGCCTCAGGCCTGGCTTGGGTCGTCGAGTCCTGGCATGGACGATATGGACTGGCTGCCCGGTGAGGGCAGAGAAGGCAACCGCCTGGCGCACGATCGTGCCACTGCCGGAGTACTGCGATCCATCGATCTCGATCATGCAATGACCTGTGAGGCGCGAACAGAACGGCGTAACGCGGACCGGTTCAACTCTGCCATTGTTCCGTCATGGTTTCACCTCATCGTGCGCTTCAACAGCGGACGCAACGATTGCAGGGATCTGGCGTTCAAGACGTCTCTCTTTTCCAGCCACCCCCGGCGAGCTTGCCCGACACCATAGCGAAGATTCTCGAAGTCCAGGACGCTGTGGGCGTCGGAGTTGATGCTCACCAGGACTCCCTCGGCTTTCGCCATTTGGCAGTCCGTATCAGTCAGATCGAGGCGGACTGGGTGGGCGTTCACTTCCAATACACATCCACGTTCACGCGCATGATGGATCATCCGCGGCATATCCACTTCATAGGGTTCTCGTTCATCAATGAGCCGACCGCTGGGGTGGGCTAGAATGGTGAAATGCGGGCGGTCCATGGCGCGCAGGATCCGCTCTGTCTGTTTCTCTCTCGACAGTCTGAAGTGACTGTGGACAGCCCCCACAACAAGATCAAGCCTGTTGAGGTCTTCATCGGGAAGATCCAGGCTGCCGTCTTCCAGAATATCCACCTCGATCCCCTTCAGGATCGTCAAGCCGGGCGAGGCATCGTTCAGACGATCGATCTCGTCGAGTTGTTCGAGCAGCCGCTTCGGATCGAGGCCATGGGCCATCGCCAGACGTCGGGAATGGTCGGTGATCGCCAGGTATTCGAACCCGCGCTTGCGCGCCGCCTCTACCATCTCCTTGAGACTGTTCCTGCCGTCCGTCGCTTTCGTGTGGGCATGCAGGTCGCCTTTCAGATCGGCGAGCTCGACGAGCTTCGGCAGGCGGCCTGCCCGCGCCGCTTCGAACTCGCCGCGATTCTCCCGCAGCTCCGGAGGAATCCAGGGAAGCCCCACCGCCGCGTAGACGGATTCCTCGGTGGCTCCCGCCACAGACTGCTCGCCTTTGAACAGGCCATACTCATTCAGCTTGAACCCCTGCTGCTGCGCCAATTGGCGAAGCACCACGTTGTGTTCCTTGCTCCCCGTGAAATATTGGAGGGCGGCACCATAGCTCGCTTCAGGGACAACCCGCAGATCGACTTGAAGCCGGCAGGCCAGACGGACGCTCGCCTTGGTGGTGCCGTGAGCCAGGACTTCTTCCACTTCCGGATAGGACACAAAACGATCGATTACCGGACTGCCGGAACGAGCCGTGACCAAGAGGTCGAGGTCTCCGATCGTCTCCTTGGCTCGTCGATAGCTCCCCGCCGCGACAATCTGTTCCACCCCTGGTGAGGCCTTCAAATAGGCGATGAAGGCCTCGGCATATTGAGTCGAGATCGCCAGCTTGAATCGCTTCTCTTCGCTCGTCCTGGCTTTCAACTGCTCAAGGATGTGCTGCTCGATCTTTGCTCCAAACCCTTGCAGCGTCCTGACGCGCCCCTCCTGCGCTGCCTTCCGCAAATCGTCCAGCGTGCGGATGCCCAGCTTGTGATACAGCGTCTGTACTCGTTTCGGCCCAAGGCTGGGAATTTTGAGCAGGTTCGTGAGCGTCGCCGGCACCTTTTTCCGATGCTCTTCAAGCAGGGCGGCTGTGCCGGTCTCAACGATCTCTTTGATCTTCGACGCCAGGTCCTCGCCGATGCCGGGCAGTTCCGTGACGTCCTCTCCCTGCGCAATCATGGCGGCAACGTCCTGGTTGAGGTCCCGCAATGTCCTGGCAGCGTTGCGATAGGCGCGCACGCGGAACGGATTGGCGCTTTCAATTTCCAGCAAGTCCGCAATTTCATCGAAGACTGCTGCGATATCGGCGTTGTGCACCGGCATAATCCACTCTGATCTTCTCAGCGGCTGAACAGCCAGGCTGCAGTCGCACCTATCCCTTGCAGGCTTAGTAAGCAATGAATAGGCCTCGCGGATGACACAGGGTGCGGTCTTCTTCTATCAGGGAACAGCTGAAAGTACGGCTTTCTCGATTCCCTACCAGCCTACTCTCCTGTCGCTTTCTTCCCCAGTTGAAGCCCCTGTGTTGTTGCGGAACGCCTCGATCGGCTCACAGTCACTTATGTCAGCCTCCCTTTGGCGAGGAAGAGTGGAAAACAAGGGAACAGTCGGCGGGATCTCTCACTTCAAAGTCTTTGCGGTGGTGGGAACTGGGGTTGGTCGTTGGATTACAGAGCGGCGGCAGCAAGATCCTCTTGCTTGTCACCGTAGATCATATCTTGGAACGCGGAGGGGAGCCCTCCCACTAACAACAACGAAATGCCGCAGGAAGGGCAAGACGCCCCTTCTGGCTTAGGTTGAGGGTGAGGTCAAGGTTGAGAGCTGGCGGACGTTTTGACCATCCTGCTAATTCAAGCGAGAGTGGCCTGAACCGGCGAACAACTGTTTCGCTTCTTGTCGCGGTTCGTGGCATAGACGGTGGGCCAGAATCACCTGATCAACCCGGTCACCGCACATCACACAGTGCCATTCCACCATCCCAGTGTCAGTAGAGAACTCCGACGCCATTAACCCGCCGCATCGATGGCAGCAATCGAGCACCCGCTTCTTGGCTTGATTCGTTTTTGTCTTCACTGTTCCTTTCATACAATTCTCCTTCCCTGACCGCATGAGAGACAGCCGGCTTGAAAAGGATTCATCCCTTTCTTGCTTTGAGAATGATGCCCTGCAAGACATCCCTCAGGCCGGGAGTGCCCTGTTCTTCAAGGCTATACATCACCCGGCAGGTTGGATGTTTGATAGATATGATTCGGCCTAAGTCAACTGGGGTCGCGATCAGGACGACATCGCACGGAACCCGGTTGATGGTGTCTTCCAACTCTCGGATCTGCGTCGCCGCCGTAGCCCATGGCTGGAAGCACAGGGCCAATATGGGGGTACTGGATGAAGGTCTGTTGGATCGTCCCGACTGCATAGGCTCTGGGATCGACTAACTCCCTGGCCCCCTGTTGCTTGGCGGCAAGAACACCCGCGCCGAAACTCATGCCTCCGTGGGTGAGCGTCGGGCCATCCTCGACGACGAGCACCCGTTTCCCCTTGATCAGATGTGGCAGATCGACGGTGACCGGCATCGTCGTTTCGAGGACCACCGCCTTCGGGTTGAACTGACGGATGTTCGCCCGCACCACGTGAATCTGTTCCTGGCTCGCCGTGTCCATCTTGGTGAGGACGAGGACATCGGCGCGGAGAAGGTTGACCTCGCCCGGGAAATAGGTCCGCTCATGACCGGCCCGGTGAGGATCGAGCAAGACGATCTCCAAGTCAGGAACAATGAACGGCGTATCGTTGTTGCCGCCGTCCCACACAAGCACGTCCGCTTCCCGTTCTGCCTCCCGCAGGATTCGTTCATAATCCACGCCCGCAAAGACCACATACCCCTCCCGAATATGAGGTTCGTATTCCTCCATCTCCTCGATCGTGCAGCCGGCAGTGCGGAGGTCGTCGAGACAGGCGAAGCGCTGCACCGCTTGTTCGGCCAGATCCCCGTAGGGCATGGGATGTCGGATGACCGCAACGCGGAGCCCTTCCCCTCGCAGCAGGGACGCAATTCTGCGAGTCGCCGGACTCTTTCCCGCTCCTGTCCTGACGGCGCAGACCGACACGACGGGCTTCTTCGCGGAGATCATAGTGCGACGCCCGCCCAACAAGCTGAAGTCCGCCCCTGCAGCCAATACCCGCGACGCCTGATGCATGACGTCTTCGTGGGATATATCGCTGTAGGAAAAAATAACCTCGGCGACCTTATAGGTCGCGATAAGAGACTCGAGTTCATCCTCGGGGTGAATAGGAATGCCCTGAGGATACAAGGAGCCGGCTAGCTCCGGAGGATAGCGACGCCCTGCAATGTTGGGAATCTGCGCCGCGGTGAACGCGACAACCCGATACTCTGGATGATCGCGAAACACCACGTTGAAGTTGTGGAAATCGCGGCCGGCCGCTCCCATGATCAGCACAGTGGTGACAGGCATAGCAGTGCTCTCAACCAACCAAGTTTATCGTCGGAGCAGGAGAGTTGTGGTAACTGTTCCTGACAGTCCGGCACTCCTCCGCCGAAACAAAGCAACAGTGATGCCTCCTTCATGGGAAGGTGCCCTGCTTGGTCCCCCACTGACCGCATCAAGCGAATATCACTAGATGATCCTTCCAAGCTCGCTCGCCTCTCTCTTCGGGATGACGACTCGGTTGGTCCCACTGCGGCCGTCGAGCGAGCACATTCCGATCGTGCGCGCTCCGGGAGCAAGGGATCGCGCAGCACTCCACCCCTCCACCCCTCCCATCACTGTAGCCATTTACCGCAACCTGCATGCTCGGAGATGTGGCGCGTTGCCCCTTCCGGATCTTCTTCGTGTACACCGGCTATGCAGGCTGCCTATATCCTCGTGATTCCTCCAGCGATAGACAGAAGATTCTCTGCTCTACCATCGGCGCGATCCTGGCTCGCCATATGCAGCTGAATCATGATAAGTTCGCATCATTCATGAATGACCTGGACTCACAGAGGGTGATCGACGCGCAGCAGGAAGGCAGCACGAGGTCTCGCCAAGAAAGGGAACGTCTATGACTGCACGGTCAGGAGGCACGGTCGGGGACTTTATGCATCGATACTTGGAAGTCGTCCCACCCGACGCCACGATTCTGGAGGCAGCCAAGCGTATGAGGGGACAACAACTTGGTTCCCTTTTGGTGGAGTCGACCGATGCAGAGGGTCGTATGTCCCGCAAGTCGGGGATTGTGACCGAGACGGACCTGATTCAGAAGGTGCTCGCAAAAGGAATGGATCCTTCTCTTGTTTCAGTGGATCAGGTGATGACCAGTCCGCTGCTGACGATCACGCCGGATCGCCCTATGCTGGATGCGAGTCATCTCATGGAAGCGAACCACGTCCGCTATCTCTGTGTCTCCGATAAGGAGGAAATCGTCGGGGTGATCTCAGTCCGAGATCTCGCGCGCTATTTTGTCGATTCAGAAGGGGGCCCCATCCGTGACCTCGACAACGTATACCGGCCCCTGAGCGTGCTCATGCGAACGACGATGGAGACCATTGCGAGTGAACGGACGGTGCTGGAGGCGGCGCAGGCTATGGCTGAGAAGCGGATCGGCTCGCTCCTCGTGCTTGAGGCTGGAGAAATGGTCGGCATCGTGACCGAGACCGACCTGGTGAGGAAAGGGATCGCTTCCCATCTCCCTGCGAGCAGCACCCACGTCGGAGCCGTGATGAATTATCCCCTGATTAAAATTGACATCAACCGTACCGTTCGCGACGCCAGTCGGCTCATGGCTGAGCAACGGATTCGCCACCTCGCAGTGACGGAAGAGAACAAGGTCGTCGGCCTACTGTCTGTGCGGGACCTGGTGAAGATGGTATCCGTGAGAGACAAACCCCGGTTCCTTCGTCAAGCATGAAGCAGCTCATCTCCCCTCACGAAAACCTGATGCAGTGAGGCCCCCTCTTCCAAGGAGAGCCAATGAGAAACCACGACTCAATGGGTTGCCTCAATTCCATTGTTCCATTGTCGCCCTTGCCCTTCATCAGTGGCCATTGCCATTGGCTCGCATATCATAAGCTCACGTAATTACTTCCCGTTTTAGGTTTTGGCCCACTACTCGATATCAGCAGGGGGGCCGTCCATATTCCCACATTTTGTGTCTTGCATTACGGATAGAAGAGAACTACGATACAGCAACTTTCTAGTCCTCCCGGAGGTGCACCGTGAACCTCGAGGAATCAGAACGGACCCCACAATCCGTCCCAATGAGCCCGCCCTGCGCCTGTACACACAGACGTCTGATCTCCGATTGCGTCACGGAGGAGGAACACAAGGCCGGCAAGGTGCGTTGTGTCGAATGTGGGGGCGTGGTTCCCGATCCGCATCTCCAGCGGGAAGGCAAGGGAACGTAGTGCCCATTTTCATCGGCACTCCGTACCATCCGACTTCGGGTTTCTCTTCCGGGAACCGGCGACAGGCACTTCACGCTCGCTGACTCGACGCTGCTCCGCCCGGCGATGTGTTCTCACTGCCCACACTTTAAAATCTATCACCCTTTGTTGTTACCGGGCCGAACGTTTCAATCCCACGGTTCTCCTCATCTTCGCTGAGGTATTTGGCAACAGTCCCCTGACTTGTCACTGGCCCGAAACTCCTCAACCTGCCGGATCGTGCAGCCCTCTCCTTCATGCTTTAAGCCTGTAACTCTCTGTGTTACCGGACTTCTCCCTCTGTTTTCAGGCGAACCTATCCTGTGGCACCGACAATGCAAGATTATCCTCTCAAGAACTCATTCCGTTCTTCAAACGGGGGCACATGGCGCAACAGGTCAGCGCGGAAGATCAAGTAATCGACATCATACGGTCTGCACCGAGGTGCGACCTGGAAGAGGTGATGCGTCGCTGCCTCAACCTCACGTGGAACCAAGTCTTTCTCGCGGTTGACCATTTGAGCCGAACGGGCCGGGTCAGGCTGGTGCCCACGAAGGGGGGTAGTTATACCTTGACTCTCCTGCGCCAGCAGGGAAGTCGTCCAGATCAACATTCACTCCCATCTTAATCACAAGGAGGTTTTGTATGCCGATATTAACGCGTTGGGAGCCATTCAAGGGTCGCATGGATCGGTGGAAAGAGCTGGAGGAAATGGAAAAGCGTCTCTCAACCTATTTAGGTCGGCCCGCTGCTCAGACCGAGGCAGGGAAAGAAGCCATGACCGTCGCAGAATGGTCGCCGCTTGTCGACATTACAGAGGACGAGAAGGAATACCTCATCAAGGCTGATCTTCCGGAAGTGAAGAAGGAGGACGTCAAACTGACGGTCCAGGATGACGTGATGAGCATCTCCGGCGAACGGAAATACGAGAAAGAAGAAAAAGGCAAGAAGTACCACCGTGTCGAACGGGCGTACGGGAGTTTTATGCGGAGCTTCACCTTGCCGGAAGATGCCGACGGCAGCAAGGTCAGCGCGGAATACAAAGACGGGGTGCTGAAAGTGCATCTACCCAAGTCGGAGAAGGCGAAACCGAAATCGATCGAGGTGAAGGTCTCCTGAGGACGACCGAAGAGGCTGCGGAAAAACTATGTTGGCACGCGAGAACTCCCAGGGTCCGCATGTATGGCACGATAGGGGAACACTCTCGCAGGATGCTCAAAAAGGCCGTCCAGCAAGGCCGCAGCGAGTGAAGGGCCGAGGAGGTACATACCGCACTTCGTGTGGGCCGTTCGCTCTTTGATGGATCTTGGCGAACGGAAAAGCCCCTACAGTGCTTCCGATCTCCGAGGAACTTCTCATCAACGTTGAGGGTCTGAACGATGCGAGAACGCTGCTGGCGGACTTTTTCAGCATCTTGCTAAAGGAGGTGTGCAATGTTCCGACACCCTCACTATCTTGATGTTCCGTGGGACGTTCATTGGCATCGCGAAACCACGGGAGCTCATCGTCATCTGTGGTGGCTGATCCTAGCGCTCACGCTGCTGGCCATATTCCTGATCGGCGTGGGAGTCACACAGGGAATTCTATGAGGAACAGGATCAAGGCCCTGGATCAAAGGAGGGAGGGGTGTGATGTTTCGCGATCGCGAAGAGGCGGGCCGGATACTGGCCGATAAACTGACTCAATACCGCAACGATCCGACGGCCTTGATTCTCGCTCTTCCTCGCGGGGGTGTGGCGGTAGGCTATCAACTGAGCCTCGCCCTCCATATCCCGCTCGATGTGTTTATTACGCGCAAGATCGGTGCGCCGGGCAATGTCGAGTATGCAATTGGAGCAGTGGCCGAGACAGGATCGCGCTATCTCAATCAAGAGGCGGTCAGCTCGTTCGCCTTATCCAGGCATGAGCTGGACCGTTTGATTCATGTCCAGGAGAAAGAAATCGCCAGGCGCAAGGACCTATACCGGCAGGGACGGCCGCTTCCGCAACTCACGGGCCGCACCGTGCTCTTGGTTGACGACGGCATCGCCACAGGCTCGACGTTCCTGGCCTCGGCACTCGCCATTCGCAGTCTGCAGCCTCGCCGGCTGGTGGGAGTGATTCCGGTCGGACCTCCCTCGACGATCCGTGAGGTTCGATCACATGTGGACGAGCTGGTGATTCTCATGACACCGGACCCTTTCTATGCCGTGGGAAATTTCTTTGCCGACTTCACACAAGTCGAGGATCGCGACGTGATACAGTATCTCAACCTGGCCGAGGAGGCGATGCTCGAACGCACGCCCCCGTCACCAGCCTCGTAAGACGTCTTGTCAGCCTAGGAGGGTACGCCTTAACATGTCCACACATTCCAAGATCCCGTCAGGGCTGGGAGTCCGCAGAGACGAAACGTATCAAGAGTACGAACACGACACCTATAAACTGCAGGGGAAACTCAAGGAGCCGACGGTCTGTCCAACGTGCGGGGCAGTCTTTCATAAAGGGCGGTGGACCTGGGAAGCGAAACCGGCAGGAGCGCACGAGACTCTCTGTCCGGCTTGTCACCGGATCCACGACAAATACCCCAAGGGCCTCGTCACGATCAAAGGGCCGTTCAAAGATACCCAGCACGAACAGCTGATCGGCGTCGTCAAAAACACGGAGGAGAAGGAGAAAAAGGAACACCCGCTCTCCCGGATCATGGCGATTGAATCACGACCTGAGGGTCTGGTCATATCGACGACCGATACCCATCTGCCCCGACGAATCGGCGACTCACTGAAACATGCCTACCACGGGGAGTTGGAGTTGCATTACGATCAGGATGAACAATTCGTACGGGTCACATGGACCTGCTAAGCTCTGGTCCCAACCGTTAAGGAGAAGAGTATGACCGCCGACCAGATCAGGACGTGCCACGGGCAGTTCGGTATGATCATACGTCGAGAACATTGCCTGTCGCCGACGGTAGGCCAATGACCGGTCTCACGCCAGCTGTGGCCATGGCACGACCGCAATGGTCCTGTGCCAGTCGATGGATGCTTGTCGCTGTGGCAGCACTCAGCCTTGTGACCGGCACGACAGGACAGGCGACGACGTCCATTCCACAGGGCGCGGTCGTAGAGGTGGATCAGGCCACAGTCAACCAGATCTTGGATGTGTTTCAGAAGGCTGAAGCAGCCATCGCTGTGGGAGATCCGGACGGCATCATGGCGCTCTATGCAACCAATTACAATTATCATGGGTTGAAATACGCGGATGTTCGGAAGATCTGGTTCGACCTGTTCGAGGAATACCGTGATCTGAGCGAGGTGCATTTCTTTTCGAAAATCGTCAAGGTAGGATCGGGCTCCAACGCCATCATCGAAGTGACCTGCACGGGTAGCTTGTCAGGCCTCTCGAAGACCAGCGGCCTCCGGGTGCCGATCGACAGCTGGAACGAAGAAGTGCATTATCTGACGCTTGAGGGCGGCGTCTGGCGCATTCGCGGGAATGCCGCCGACCAGCCACGGGTCTTGCCGTTCGGCACGGCACCGCACCCGTTATTCTGAATCATGGAGAAGCGACAATGAGAATCGTGGCAGGCGTGGATTGGTCGGACGAAGCCTTTGCCGCCGTGGAACAGATCGGCCTGCTGTACAAGCCGGACGAAGTGGTGTTGGTACATGGCGTGGATCTGGGGATGTTTCACTATCCCATCGTGGCGGAGGCAGCCAACCTGCAAGGCTACGATGATTTCCGCCATGCCATGGAGGAGGCTGGCCGCCAGGCCGTTGAACGCGGCCGCGCCTTGCTGCCGACTGAGACTCCCTCCATCCGGACGTTGTGCGAAGTCCATCACCCAGCTTCCTTCATTCTCGACAGCGCCGCCACGGTAAAGGCTGACCTCATCGCAGTGGGCACGCACGATCACAGCCGGTTAACAGAAGTGTTTTCCGGGAGCATTTCGCACCGCATCCTGCTCCATTCCACGGTCCCGACTTTAATCGTGAAAGGAAAGGCTCGCCCCGTCAGCCGCGTCCTCATGGCGGTGGAAGGCCGCGAGGATGCGATCCGTCTGAAAACGTGGCTGACATCGCACCCCTTCAAGAACCCCGTCGCAGTCACCATCCTCTCGGTCGTCCCCTCGCTGCACATGGTCGACCCGCATCTGGTGGTGGGACTCGAAGGCTGGTCTGAGCAAAGTAAGCAACATGCTGAACAGATCGTGAAAGACACGGCCCGGGCGTTGGCAAGCCCGCAGTTCACGGTGTCTACCGATGTCCGCCTGGGTGATCCCGTGACGACCGTGTGCGAAGTGGGAAATAGCCACGACCTCATTGTGGTCGGTTCCCATGGACGCAAGGGACTCGATCGTTTCTTGCTGGGCAGCGTGTCGCACGGGATCGTGCATCGGGCCAGCTGCTCCGTGCTCGTGGTGCGCTGATCGCCCGACGCTCGTATAATTGACCTCCCTCAACGATTCATTCATGAAAGGATTCAGGGCTATGAACGTTCGAGTGATAGTGATACTGAGCGCGCTGTTACTGGTGATGGGATGCAGCTCATGGGTCGCCGCACAGGCGGTGCGCGGGAACCCTCAAGCCGGCCAGGTGGTCTATGAGAAGAATTGCCTGCGTTGTCACGGTGAGAAGTTAGATGGGAACGGGCCGGAGGGGCAGTATCTGATCGTACGCCCGACAAACCTCCAGTCCATTACCTCGCGCGCCAAAACCGATTGGGAACTATTGATCACGATCTCGCATGGAGCAGCCTTTACCCCGATGCATGGGTTCCGGGGAAAGCTCACCGACCAACAATTGATGGATGTGCTGGCCTATGTGCGGATGATGGCGCCGTTCGACCAGCTCAGTTGACGTCCTGCGTCTGGCCTGCCCGCATTTGAGCGCGGCAGGCGAGCCGACCGGTGAACAAACGGACATCGGCGTCTTTGTCCGCCAAGGCTATCCAAGTTGCGAAGCTGCGATGGAGTTCCTCAACAAACTTCAGCGCGAGCGGCCAGCCCCCGATGATGAGGACCGTCGTAATGAGATTGGCGCAATTCTCCCCTGGCGTCAGAGAGACCTGGCGACTTCTGCTACAGCCCAGATGAACGTTTAGCTCCGGCTCATTGCTCGGGCTACGGATTCGCAAGCAGTTTTCTCGTTTCCTGCCTCAGCCTCAATGGTCTATGCCTTGCAGAACCCCTGGTGAGGGGGATTCCTCGGTGCCTTGGACCACGATCATCAAATCCCGTCGGGAGTGGGACACCGTTCCGCACCTCTACGACTACGAGACCATTCATTCGCATTTCTCATGGGATCAGGCCCGACAAGAATTGGATGGGCTCCCCCGGAATCAAGGCCTCAACATCGCGCACGAGGCCGTCGATCGCCATGCCAACGGAGCGCCGCGCGTCACATCTGGCGATCAGATGGTTGGGGAAGAACGGAATTGTCGAGGATTACTCGTACAGCCGGCTCAACGAGCTGACGAATCGGTTTGCCAATGTGCTTCAGCAATTGGGTGTCGGCAAAGGCGATCGTGTGTTTGTTCTGGCGGGACGGATTCCGGAGCTCTATATCGCCGCGCTCGGGACCTTCAAGAACCGCAGCGTGTTCTGCCCTCTGTTTTCTGCCTTCGGCCCCGAGCCGATCCGGGCACGACTCAGTATCGGCCAGGCGAAAGTCCTCGTCACCACCACCTCGCTCTATCAACGAAAAGTGGCCGCTATCCGCGCGGCGATCCCGAGCCTTGAACAGATCCTGCTCATCGGAGAGGACCGGCAGCCCACCGCGATCGCTGGCACCGAGGACCTGACTGCCCTCATGCAACAGGCCAGTCCCTCCTTTACTATTGGGCCAACAGACCCGGAAGACATGGCACTGCTCCACTTTACGAGCGGCACGACCGGCACCCCCAAAGGCGCCATTCATGTCCATCAGGCAGTGGTCGCTCACCACATGACCGGCAAGTACGCGCTGGATTTCCACAAGGATGACGTGTTCTGGTGTACGGCAGATCCCGGGTGGGTCACCGGGACGTCTTATGGGATCATCGCGCCCCTGACGAACGGCATTACCAGCATCGTAGATGAGGGGGACTTCGATGCCGAACGCTGGTACCGCATCCTGCAAGAGGAACGTGTGAGCGTGTGGTACACAGCCCCCACCGCCATTCGCATGATGATGAAAGGCGGCGCGGAACTCGTCAGAAAATACAATCTTCGTCATCTTCGTTTTCTGGCGAGCGTGGGTGAACCCCTCAACCCTGAAGCCGTCGTGTGGGGACAAGAGGCTTTTGGCCAGCCGTTCCACGACAATTGGTGGCAGACCGAGACCGGCGGCATCATGATCGCCAATTATGCCGCCATGGACATTCGACCCGGTTCAATGGGACGCCCTCTGCCCGGTATTGAAGCAGCTATCGTGCACAAAACGGAGAACGGCACTGTCAACGTGATCGAGAAACCAGGTGAACAGGGAGAACTGGCTCTGCGTCCCGGTTGGCCTTCGATGTTCCGAGGCTATTGGAACGAACCGGAGCGTTATCAGAAATGCTTTGCCGGAGGCTGGTACCTCACTGGCGACCTGGCCAAGAAGGATGAAGACGGCTACTTCTGGTTTGTCGGCAGAGCAGACGACGTGATCAAGACCTCCGGCCACTTGATCGGCCCCTTCGAGGTGGAGAGCGTGTTGATCGAACACAAGGCGGTCGCGGAGGCCGGCGTGATCGGGAAGCCGGATCCCGTCGCCATGGAGGTGATCAAAGCCTTCGTGTCGCTCAAGGATGGATATGAGCCCAGCGAAGAATTACGCCGCGAATTGCTCGGTTTTGCCCGAGCACGACTTGGCGCCGCGGTGGCACCAAAAGAAATTGCGTTTCTCCCGACCTTGCCCAAGACGAGGAGCGGAAAAATCATGCGGCGATTGCTCAAGGCCCGTGAACTGGGTTTGCCGGAAGGGGATACGTCGACACTCGAAGGATGAGCTTTCAGCGGCCAGCCTTCAGCAGTCAGTCTCGGAGAGAGTTCGCTTAGATCTGAAAGCTGACGGCTGACAGCTCGCACCGGAGATGGAGAAGAAATGGACGCCGTTGTAGACCGCGATCACGCCTTTGAGCTTCTCCGCCAGATGCTCCGTATCCGACGGTTTGAGGAGAAGTGCGCAGAACTATATAGCGGGGGCAAGATCCGAGGCTTCCTCCATCTCTACATCGGTGAGGAGGCGGTGGCGGTCGGCGCCATCCCCTGTTTCACATCGGAGGATGCGATCGTCGGCACCTATCGAGAGCACGGCCATGCGCTGATACGGGGTACCCCGATGGGACCGCTGATGGCGGAACTGTATGGGAAAGCGAATGGCTGCGCGCGGGGACGCGGCGGATCCATGCACTTCTTCGACGCTGCACGCCGCTTCTATGGAGGTCTGGCGATTGTCGGCGGAGGGCTACCGGTCGCGGTCGGACTCGCGCTGGCCGACCACATGCAGCAACGCCGGCGAGTGACCGCCTGCATCTTCGGCGACGGCGCTGTGGCCGAAGGAGAGTTTCACGAGTCCCTCAATCTCGCCGCGCTCTGGAAGCTCCCGGTGCTGTTCCTCTGTGAGAACAATCTCTATGCGATGGGAACGGCGCTCGGACGGCACCAATCCCAGCCCGACATCGCCCGCAAGGCCGACGCCTATGCCATTCCGGCCGAAGCCGTGAACGGGATGGACGTCCTCGCGGTGGAAGCAGCCACGAGTAAAGCCGTCAATTTCGTTCGCGCGGGCCATGGGCCCTATCTTCTTGAATACCGTACCTACCGGTTTCGTGCCCATTCGATGTACGATGCGGAGCTCTATCGGACGAAGGACGAGGTCGCCCAATGGAAGCAGCGTGACCCTATCCCCCTCTTCCAGCAACAGCTCCGCGCCGAAGGGTACTTGACCGATGCCGATCTCGACAATATGGAAACCGCCATCGCGGCCGAGATTGCAGAAGCCGTGTCGTATGCCGAGTCGGGCCAGTGGGAACCGCTGGAGGATCTCACGAAGGACCTGTATACACCGGCGAAGCCGGCAGGCTAGAGGTGCGAGGCGAGAGGCTTAGGGGCGGATTCCGTTTACACCCCTTGCCTCTGGCCAAGAGGAACTTGATGGGTAAGATAACCTACAGAGAAGCCGTTCGCGCCGGATTGCGTGAGGCACTCCAGAGCGATCCGCGCGTATTCCTCATGGGGGAGGACGTCGGCAAGTATGGCGGGACCTATGCCTGTAGCAAGGGGTTTCTGGATGAGTTCGGGCCGGAGCGCATCCGGGATACTCCCCTGTCCGAGAGCACCTTCGTCGGCGCCGGCATCGGAGCCGCTCTGGGCGGCATGAGACCGATCGTGGAAGTGATGACGGTGAATTTCAGCCTGCTCGCCCTCGATCAGATCGTCAACAATGCAGCCACGATCCGCCATATGTCCGGCGGACAGTTCAGCATTCCCCTCGTCGTACGGATGGCCACGGGCGCAGGCCGGCAGGTGGCTGCTCAACATTCGCATAGCCTCGAAGGCTGGTACGCCCACATCCCCGGAATCACGGTGCTCGCGCCTGCCACCGTCACGGACGCCCGAGGCATGCTGCTTGCGGCACTCCAACAGCCGGACCCCGTCTTTATCTTCGAGCATGCCTACTTGTACCCGCTCGAAGGCGAACTCGACGAGAGCGCCCTCCCCGTCGATCTGACCCACGCGGCAATCCGACGAGCCGGGACAGACATCTCGCTAATCACGTTCGGGGGCTCTCTCTGGAAAGCGCTCGAAGCCGCAGACCAACTCACTCAGGAGGGCATCTCGGCCGAGGTCGTTGATCTCCGGATACTCCGGCCACTCGACATCTCAACGGTCTTGACCTCCGTGCGGAAAACGCACCGCGCGGTCGTGATCGACGAAGGGTGGCGCACCGGCAGTTTTGCCGCCGAAGTATCTGCACAGATCATGGAAGGCGCGTTTTATGATCTGGATGGCCCGGTCGCCCGGGTCTGCAGCGTCGAGGTGCCAATCCCCTATCCAAAACACTTGGAAGACGCGGCTCTGCCTCAGCCGGAGAAAATCGTAAAGGCGGTCCGTTGTCTTATGGGGCGGTAAGGGAACAGTCTTTCACGTTCGGTGTCTTGACATACGTCATTCGCAATTTGGATGTGAACTGAAACGATTGACGCATGACGGTTGATGAGGTTCGACGATGGCTGAGTTTGTGATGCCCACCCTCGGCTCAGATATGACCGAAGGGACTCTTGTCGAATGGAAAAAGAAGGTGGGCGAACGGGTGGTCAAAGGCGAGATTATCGCGGAAGTGGATACCGAGAAGGCCGCGATCGAGATCGAATCCTTCCACTCTGGGGTCATCGAACAACTGATTGCGAAACCCGGCGAGCGCGTTCCGGTCGGCAGGGTCATGGCAATCATCCGAGAAGAGGGAACTCAGGCTCAACCGGCCGTTCAAGCTCCCGCATCCGCACCTCCCCTGCAAACGGTCTCGCTGAAGAAACAGGTTTCATCGCTTCCTCCTGCACCTCCGCCGATTGCAGCACCGGTTACAAAGCCTGGACGCCTTCGCATCTCGCCTGCGGCGCGAAAGCTCGCCGGTGAATTAGGAGTGGATCCCGCCTTTGTTCAGGGCACTGGTCCCGACGGCGCCATCACCCTGGACGACATTCAACGCGTCGTCCAGGCACAACGCCAACAACCCTCCGCGCCCCCTGCCTTTGCCGGAGAAACCGGCGATCGCCAGGCCAGGATGCGACAGACCATTGCAGCCGCCATGGCGCGATCGAAGCGGGAGATCCCTCATTACTATCTGAGCACCACCATCGACATGGGCCGGGCTATGACGTGGCTCAAAGAAGAAAACCTCAAACGGCCGGTGACGGATCGGCTGTTATACGGCGTCTTGCTGATCAAAGCCGTGGCCCTGGCGTTGCGGCAGGTACCGGAGTTGAATGCGCTGTGGAAAGAAAACGCCGCAGTTCAGAGCCCCGACATCCACGTCGGTGTGGCAATTTCCATCCGGCAAGGAGGCCTCGTCGCGCCGGCCATTCACAATACAGACAAGCGAAGCCTTGGTGAGCTCATGAGCAGCTTCCAGGATGTCGTGAAGCGGGCCCGTGCCGGGACGTTACGGAGTTCGGAATTGTCCGATCCGACCATCACGGTCACCAGCATGGGCGAACAGGGAGTGGAAACCGTGTTCGGCGTGATCTATCCGCCGCAGGTCGCCTTAGTCGGTTTCGGAAAAGTTGTGGATCGCCCGTGGGTCCTCGAGGGACAGGTGGTCTCGAGGCCGGTCCTGACCGCAAGCCTGTCCGCAGATCATCGCGTGACCGACGGCCACCGCGGCGGGGTCTTTCTTTCAGCCATCGATCGTTTGCTGCAGGAACCAGGGCAGCTATGAACAACCCGCTCATGCCGGATGAAATCAGACAGACGGTCCTTCGCCTCCTTGGCGAGATCGCACCGGAGGCGGATTTGACGGCCTTGAAGCCAGGCGTCAGCTTCCGTGATCAGCTGGATATTGACTCGATGGACTTTCTCAATCTTGTGATCATGATCCACAAAACCTTTGGCGTGGAGATCCCGGAAGCCGACTATCCGAAGTACGGCACGCTCGACGGCTGCGTGGAGCAGTTGTCGGACAAGCGAGCGACATGACCCTCTTTCCCCTTACCGCCAATCAGACGATTCTCAAGGTCCTCGTCGGCTCCCATACGCACGGGCCCGCAGGCCTGGAGCGCGACAAGGACTTCCGGAGCGCCTTCGTCATGCCGACCGCGGACAAGTCTCAGCTCGGGTTCAAATTCGATGGCGACGCGACATTGATCAGCAGCAAGTCGAGTGGGTGACCGAGCATGAAGCAGATCCGCCCATTGTTCCAACCGCCTCCGGCATCCGGGTGTCTGGAGTCGGGACCGGTCATCCTGCGCGACGGCACGACCGCATCCCTCCGCCCCACCCGTGCGGAGGACCGGGCGATGATGCAAAGGTTCATCGATCGATTGTCACCGGCATCCAGGCGTCATCGGTTCTTTTCTGAAACCGCGCCTCCTGCCGACACCATCGCGTCACTCTGTGACTCCTCGAACCCCTCCAGGCAACTCACCATCATGGTCACGAGGACCCTCGCTGGACAGCCGCGCATCATCGCCGCCGGTTCCTATTGGGCGCGGACCGCCGACCAGGCTGAGGTGGCCATGGCAGTCGACGACGACTTTCATGGGAAAGGCCTGGGAACGATCCTGCTCGAACGGTTGGCGATGCTGGCCATACACCGAGGCTTCACCAGACTGTGGGCGGTCACACACACTGACAATCTGGCCATGAGAGAAGTCTTCCGGGAATCCGGGTACCCGGTCCATGAAACCTATGAAGGCGGCGACATGCAAGTCGGGCTCTCGCTGCACCAGACCGAGAGCACGACGACCCGCTTGGAGTTGCGCGAGCGTATCGCCACGACCGCCTCGCTTCGTCCGTTCTTCTATCCTCGTTCCGTGGCTGTAATCGGAGCGTCCCGCGATCCTACGAGCATCGGCTACCGAATCGTCGAAGCCCTCGCCGGCAACCGGTTTCGCGGCGCCATCTATCCTGTAAACCCCAAGGCGGCAACCATTGCTGGCTTGACCGCCTTCTCGTCCGTCATAGCAATCCCCGACGTCGTCGATCTAGCAGTGATTGTCGTGCCGCGTGATGCAGTGCTGCCGGTCATCAACGACTGTGCCGGCAAAAACATCAGCTCCGTGATCATAATCTCCTCAGGCTTTGCCGAATCAGGGCCAGAAGGAAAGCAGGCCCAGGACCGACTCCTGGAGGCGGTCCGTCAACAGGGCATGCGCATGATCGGGCCGAACTGTTTCGGGCTGCTGAATACCGATCCGGCCATCCGTCTCAACGCCACGTTCACGTCGGCCTTTCCTCCCTCCGGCCGCATGGCCATGGCCTCACAGAGCGGCGCACTGGGACTCGCGATCCTCGCCGCGGCCCATCGACTGCAGCTGGGCGTGTCCTCCTTCGTGAGCCTGGGAAATAGTGCTGACGTCTCCACGAACGATCTTCTGCAATATTGGGAAGATGACCCTTCCACCGACATCATTCTCCTGTACCTGGAGTCCTTCGGGAATCCCCGGCGCTTTGCGAGAATTGCTCGTCGCGTCGCTCGCCGCAAACCGATCGTGGCGATCAAATCAGGCCGGAGCCTTGCCGGACGGCGCGCGGCCGGCTCGCACACCGCTGCACTCGCGTCGAGTGAGGTGGCAGTGGAGACACTCTTTCAGCAGTCTGGAGTGATTCGTGCAGATACCTTGGATGAGCTTTTCGCACTGGCCCGGGGACTTGCCGATCAACCCCTGCCCAAAGGAAAGCGCGTCGGCATCATCACCAATGCCGGCGGCCCTGCCATCCTCTGCACCGACGCCTGCGAAGAGGGCGGGCTGGCCGTTCCCGAACTGTCCAAGGCGACCACCGCCACCCTGTCAGCCTTCTTACCCCCCGCCGCCTCGGTGAAGAACCCGGTCGATCTGATCGCATCCGCCACTCCAGACCACTATACACAAGCGATGATCACCCTCCTCGCCTCCAA
Organism: uncultured Nitrospiraceae bacterium; assembly: GCA_963720035.1. Taxonomy (GTDB): domain Bacteria; phylum Nitrospirota; class Nitrospiria; order Nitrospirales; family Nitrospiraceae; genus Palsa-1315. The sequence goes on from CAVREB010000015.1 coordinate 55,159, forward strand.
GGAAGTCGATGCCCTGATTGTCCTCTACATGTCCGTAACGGTCAGCGACGCGGCGGGAATTGCGAATGGAATCTTGCGCGGGATCTCCACAGCCAGACAAGCCGGTGGCACCAACATCCCGATCTACATCTGTTGGATGGCTGAAGGGGATCTCGAACGGACCTTTCAGACAGCCAGTGAGAAAATCCCCACATTTCCATTGCCCGAACATCCGGCACTCGCGCTCAGCAAAGCTTCCCGGTACGAAGCATGGCGCACCCAGCCACTGGGCATGATTCCGGATTTCGACGATATGGACATAGGCACCGCGCGAGCTATCTGTGCCAAAGCCCTGTCTCAAGAAGATCCCGGTTGGCTGACCGTCGAAGACACCAGAGCCCTCCTGGCCTCCGCGAAACTCCCTGTGGCAAAGGGCGGAGTCGCGAGAACCGCGGACCAGGCAGTGGCATTGGCCTGTGAGGTGGGATTTCCCGTCGCCGTCAAGCTCGCATCACGCCAGATCCTGCACAAAACCGAGATAGGCGGAGTGCATCTGAACCTGGCTGATGAGCAAGCCGTGAGGAATTCGTTCGAGGCGATTCGGGCCAGGCTGGCACAGGACTACAAACTGGATGCGATGGAAGGCGTGCTCGTACAACCGATGCTGTCGGGCGGCGCGGAAGTGATGGTCGGCGTTACCCAAGACCCGCTCTTCGGCCCGCTCATCGCCTTCGGGCTCGGCGGGATTCATGTGGAGATTCTGGGCGACGTGAGGTTCAGGATTACCCCCCTCACCGATCACGATGCAGCTCAGATGGTGCGAGAGATAAAGGGCTATCGATTGCTGCAAGGCTACCGAGGCCATCCTGCAGCGGATGTGGAGGCGATCGAAGAGGTGCTGTTGCGTCTCTCTCGTCTCGTCGAAGAAATTCCCGATATCAGCGAACTTGACTTGAATCCGATCTTCGCGCTGCCGCCAGGGCAGGGCTGCCGGATCGTGGATGCCAGGGTACGCCTAGGAAGGAATGCGTCTCGACCAGCGGTTTAGGAAAGCGTTTCCACCATACTTTTCCAGCCCACTCCAGCCAAGGTTTACGCTCCGCAGTCTGAGTCGGCGCCGACCCTGGAAACGACTCGCTGGGGTGCCCCCTGCCATCAGCGGGGCGAACACCTTACAGCGGGAGTTTGCGGCGGCCCGGCCCAATCAGAAGTGGGCAGGCGATATCACCTATGTGCCCACCCGGCAGGGCTGGCTCTATGTGGCCGTGTTGATGGATCTTTACTCGCGCCGCATTGTGGGCTGGGCGATGGATGATCAGCTGACCACGACCTTGACGCTCAATGCACTCGAGATGGCGCTCCAGCAACGCCCCGTGCCGGTGGGGCTCCTCCACCATTCCGATCGCGGCAGCCAGTACGGCGCCGTGGCGTATCAGCAACGGTTAGCGATCCGTGGCATCCGGTGCTCGATGAGCCGTCCCGGTAATTGTTGGGACAATGCGGTCGTCGAAAGCTTCTTTGCGACCCTGAAAACTGAATTGCGTGTGACGGAGGAGGGGTATGCGACTCGGCAGGCCGCTCGCACCGCAATCTTTGAATATGTGGAGGGATTTTACAATCGGGCCCGCCGTCATTCCACCTTAGGCTACCTCAGCCCCGTGGAGTTCGAAGAACGGGCCGCTCACTCAACCAGCGGTGTCTACTGAAGCGGGGGAAGTCCAGAAATCCGAACTTTGGCTGGAATCGGACAGAGTGGGCTAGAGTGCGGCGGCGTTGAGCACAAAATGAGGACAAGACAGAAAAGGATTGGACTAAGGGGCACGCCCTGCGTGGCACATAATCACTTCCAGTGGAACCACAATGCTTGTTATTGTGACAGATATCTCAGAGAGATCGAGACAGACAGCTTGCACCACAAGAATGAACTCGCTATAGTCTCCGGCGTTTTGTCTCTCCTTGTCTTCCTTGAACGACTGTCCTCATGCTGACATCAGTCCAGTCTTATCCGTGGGTCCAACGATCGTTACTCATCGCCTCCTTCGTTGCCGTGGCAGTCCACGGGTACGTGATTGCCTACCTTCGTGAATTCCATTTACGCGATTTCGATGTGCATCGGGAAGTAGGGCGAAGGTTTCTAGCAGGAGAATATTTATACGCCGGCGGCCTTTGTCACCCTTATATGCCAAGCGCAGCCTTGTATTTTGCCCCGCTTGCATTGTTCGACCGGGAAATCGGCCTGGCACTTCGCTATACCACCGCTGTGGCCTGTTTGTGCCTGACGTTCTTTCTCTTGTATCGGATGGTCCGCGACTGGTCAGAAGTGACGCCGCGAGAAGGCCTCTGGATCAGCGCCATCACGCTGCTGCTGGCCTTCCAGTTTATTCTCCAAGATTTGGACGATGGCGGTCCTCACCTGATCCTGCTGGCCATCCTCACCGCCGGCGTCTATTCCGTTTGGCAGGGGCGTGAAAAACTGGGAGCGATGTGGTTCGGTCTCGCTACAGCCTTGAAGGTAGCTCCTATGCTGTTTCTGCCATTTTTTTTGTGGAAACGCCAGTGGCGGCTTGCAGCCTATACGGCCATCGCCTCCATGTGTTGGATCATACTGCCAATGATATGGATGGGACCGGAGAGTTGGTGGAACCATCAACGGGAGTGGACGCAGGTAGCGGCAGGATCATTTGTGGGCAGGGAAACACTGGTTACCATAGAGAACGAGCAGCGAATTGGAAATCAATCGCTTAAGCAGGCCCTCATGCGGTACCTCGTGACCTTTCCTGAAGACCATCCTCTTCGTCGGGATGATCCAGGCTATGTCCCGGTCCTGAACCTTCCTCTCCCAACTGCTAAAGTAGTAATCATTGCCGTCATGTTAAGCCTGCTGGTCTCCTTTTGCTGGTATGCACGTCGTCCGTACAAAGGACGAGGTGATCCTGCCTGGGTGCGAGAGTCCAGTGCTGTGATGATCTTCGCGCTGCTGCTTTCTCCTGTTACCTGGGTGCAACACCTGGTCTGGCTGGTGCCAGCCCTTTACCTGATTGTGGTGGACGCCCGAAGCATTAAGAACTTGGGGAATCCAGCCACGATCGCATTGGGAGCCTATGTCGTTTTGGCGGTCATCCTCAATTATGAGGTCTTAGGTAAGCAGAATTTCGCTTTGTTGATGAGGTATCACCCATATACCGTGGCGATGTTGTTGGTGCTGGCGCTGCTGATGTTCAACGCCAAACCTCCGAGACGGTTTACCCACGCTTAGAGCACCACGGCGCTGCACGTGCCAGATGAATAGTGCGTGTTTGGCCTTGTGCTATTTGGGAAGCGGAATTGTAAGAAGGATCCCACCCATCACGTCTCCCGGCTTGAAATCCCTCTTGGGGCTGTTTGGGTGCGCATTGTGACAACCGACACAGGTCTGGGAAACCGCTTTATCTGGATAGAGTGCGTGGAAGACGGGAGTCCCGCCCTCGGTCGTCACGCCGGTATAGGGACGATCGGGGTTCACGAGGATCTCCGTCAGGCCGGTTCGCTCAAACTCGGTGGTTGGCCTATTCTTTTTGTTTATCGCCCAACTGCTAATCAACCGGAATCGAATCCCATTGGGCTGTTCAGCCACTAGCCGCCCCGCCTCCATCAAGAACTGGGCTGGTAGAGGGAGCCTGGAGGTCTCTCTCCAGTTTTCCGAGGCGACGACAATGCCTCGCATCTGCATCCGCTCCACAATGTCAGTGGTGTAAAATGTTCGATCTGCCTGGATCACACTATGCACATAGTTGGCGACTGTTTCGACGGGTATACACTTGGGCGGACCTGTCTCCTTACTTGTTGCAGAGAGCACCCACTGACCGAACAGGCAAGTTGATATTGTTCCAACAGCGAGTCCTAACCAAAAGCCTCTAACGCTCATGATGCGTTCTCCATTTCTTTTCTGTTCGTCACTTGATTCACTCCTTGGTCCCGATAGCAGCTCTCTCAAACCAAGAGGGCCTGATAATTCGAGAGCTATTTGTCTTTCACCTACTGCCTAAGAATCAGAACAGCTTGTTTACTCAGAAAGTCGTTCGCACCCGTTCAATCAGGTTTTCGACAGGAAACGATTGGACCACGTCGTATCCGAAAACATTGCGGCACCTTAGTGTCTTGGCTGTCAGAGCCTTGCGGATCAACGCTGCGTCTTCAACCAAGCCTGGATGTCGGCAATCTGTTGCTCGGTCAAAGCGTCTTTTAACGGCGGCATCACGTGTCGCCCTTCGGACACGGTCTTCCAGAACACCTGCTCGTTCGACAGCACGGGATTCCCCGCCAATCGAGGACCGATGCCTCCTGTCGCTCGTGGGCCATGACAGACGACGCAACTGGCATTGTAGAGTCCCTCGCCTCGTGAGGTATCCCCCGTGGGATGCCTCGAAGCCATCCCGCTCGAACTATTTTTACCGGCGCCCTGTGGGCTACCGTCGCTCGCCCGGGCGAGATGACCGGCCACGTTGACGGAGGCTCCTTGGAACAACATCGAGAGGGCACAGCAGATCACCAACTTTTGCATGGGCATGGCTCCATCTCCCTTCCCTTCATCACGGAAGCGCTGCGTCATTTGCGTTTCGCGGAGCCTCCACTCCTGAGGAGAGCCAGATAGGCCAAGGTGTCGGTGAGCTCCTGAGTCGTCATCGTGGTGTCGGGGAACATGCCTGTGCCTGGATGGCCTTCGCGTATGGCGTTGAACCGGGCTTTGTCGGTGGTCAATCGAAGCGTCTTCCGATTTCTGAGGTCGGCTGGTGGAGGATTGAGTTGATCGATGAGCGCGGCCGTGTCGGCTGCGAGTTGCGGTCGCTGGTCCTTGTTCCCGTCAATGCCATGGCAGTAGTAACACACGCCCTTCCCGTTGAAGACATCTCTGCCCCGCTCGGCATCGCCTTGATCTGCCGGGTTCTTGTTCGACGACCGGGAGCCGGCCCAGACTTTCATGTCAGACATCTGTGTGACCTGGATCGCCGGCAAGCCCACGAGAAGGAAGCCGGCAAGAGGGAGTCCCCTGAGAATCTTTCGCGTCGAGTCAGTCATCACATCACCCTTTCAATCGATCTCGGTCAGTGCTGTCCGCAACAGAGCTTGTATCTCTCCTCCGGGATGTTATTCATGTTCCGAAAGACTGCTTCCCGCTCTTCCTCACTGGTCACCTGATCGATGGAGGGATAGAGCACCCGCTCCTCCTTCATGTTGTGGGAACCAAGCAGATTCAACAGCTCCTGTTCCTCCTGGTCGCTGTCGGGATTCTGCTCCGCCACTTTCTCATGAATGGCTTCGAGCTGCTGCCCGATCTGGCGATGCTCAGACCGCATCACGAAGGTCGGTCCACCTTCGGACATTCCGGTCTTCTCTTCCCACAGGGGAAACAACAAATCCTCTTCCCACACGATATGGCGCTGCAAGCCGAACTTGAATTCTTTGAAGGCCTCCTTCGCCTTGGCAAAGTCTGATCGCTTCAACTGTTGAAAGGTCTTGAACAACTCATCCAACCGATCATGGTCCTGCTCATAAAACTCGCTGATGGTTTTCTGCTCACTCATAGGGTCCCCTTTATATACACTCCAGCAAAATATTCAACATGTCCGGCCTCTTTGTACATCGCTCGTGAATCGTGAGCGAGACGGGCACGACTCCCTCAGATGAACTTTCTGACCAGTCTCGCTTTTCTCGCAAAGCTCGCGAGTCCGGCGAGATACGTTTCACGAACCGCTTTTGACTTTAAACTCCAAATGACAGGCCACGCAGGCCTTCAGCACATTGTTGAATGGCGGCAAGATCTTTTTCAGATCCTTTGTGGGGATAACGCGCGCCAACTCTTCCGCCGCTTCGTGATGCGCCATGGCCAAGTCGTGATAGGCGGGCGGAAAATTCTCGGGCTGCTGCTGCGCCATTGCCTGCCGGTGCATGAAGAAGCCCAGGTGCGATTCAGTCAGGCCCTTCGCCAACTCGTAATCCTCTTCAACCAACGCGTTCACGATCGCCTGGATCGTTTCGAGATGCTGCAACATCACCGCGCGATGCTCTTTCCCAGCCGATGGCGACAGTGGAATGGGATGCCTGGTATCGGAGGTGAGATAGGGATTGGGCTGCTGCTCCCCCTGGCGATGTTCGACCTCGGTGCAACCCACGAATAACATGGCACAAAGGGCCCCCAGAGCCACCCCTCCAAGAAGGGCCTTTTTCCCTCTATATAATGGTAGAGGAGAAATCCCAGACATTTTGAACCATTATCAATAAAATCAATCGTTTAGAGTCATCAGGCCGTCTTTTCTGCCTTTTTCACTTGGTCCCAGTAGGCATTCACTCTTCCCTGAATATGGGAGATCGCTCCCTTCTGCACCGTCGGTTCGAACAGATGCCGGAACCGGCCCTGCAACTTGAGGTATTCCTCAACCGGCTTACGCTTAGGGATGTAGGTGTGGGTGACTTCTCCGTTGATCGCCTCTTTCAACGGCCAGAGACCTGTTTCCACCGCCAGCTTGGCAACCTCCGGAGTCTCTCCCGGATCGTAGAGCCAGCCGGTGGGGCAGGCGGAGAGCGCGAGGAACAGCTTGGGACCGGTGAATTTGGCCGCCCGCGCGAATTTTTCTTCCAGATCCAATGGGTACCGCGGCGCGACGGTCGCGATATAGGGCGGTTTGTGCGCCCGCCAGATCTCGAAGATGTCTTTCTTCTCCTGCGTGGTGCCGGCCGGGTGCTGCAGGCTGCAGGGCGAGGTGGTCGTCCGTGCGCCGTAGGGTGTCGCGGGAGAGAGCTGCGCACCGGTATTGCCGTAGGCTTCGTTGTCGTAGCAAAAATAGTAGAAGTCGAGTTTTCTGGTGATGGCGCCCGATGTCGATGAGAGGGCCATGTCGTAGGTCGAGCCATCTCCTCCCAGCACCACGACTTTCAGATTCTCGCGCTCCGGAAGCCGTCCTTTGGCGATCAACACATCCAATGCGTCGCGCACACCCTGCGCGCCGGCAGGCGCCGACCCCATGGTGGTATAGAGCCACGAGCCCTTGAACGGCGTGAAGGGATAGGCCGCCAGCATCGTAAAGCAACCGGCGGCATTCACGTAGACGACATCGTCACCCAACACCTTCGCGGCCAGCCGCAACGCCTCCAGACCTCCGCATCCGGCACAGAGGGCCGTTCCCGGAAGCACGTGTTCTTCACGGGGAATCTGTTTGATCTTCTTGAACGTCTCTCGTTGCCAGGTCATGTGAACTCCTGAAAGAGCTTATAGCGTATGGCGTATGGCTGATGGCCCCAAACTCCGTTATCGGCCATCAGCTGTTGAGACCACCTGCCAAAACTTGGAGCTGCACCATCTCGCGGTGCTCGGCTTCTGTGTACAGCAGGACCGGCCCGATCCCTTTCCCACGGACTCCCGCTTCTGCCGTCTGTTCAAAGATCGCCCGAAGCTCACCTCCCGAAAGATTCTTTCCTCCCAGACCTCCGATGAAGGAACAGAGCGCCCGCGGCCGCAACGCTTCATGATAGAGGCAGGCTGCGATCTCCTGAAAGAGAATGCCTCCCTGCCCTGGAGACAGATTCTGATCCAGGACTGCCACAGCCCGGCGGCCTTGCAGCGCGTGGCGGATGGCGTCCGCCGGCCAGGGACGGATCATGCGCAGCCGCAGCAATCCCACCCGCTTGCCCTCTGCCCTTGCAACATCGACCGCGGCCTTGCCTTTGCTCGCAAAGGCGTTGGTCATAACGAGCACATCTTCCGCATCCTCAAGCCGGTAGCCCTCGACCACATCGTACCGCCGTCCGAACAGCTGCTCGAACGCAGCGGCCGCCTCCCGATGCACGTCCAAGGCGTTCATGGCAGCCAGATGCATTTGATGACGGAAATACGAGTATGGCGTCCCCCCGAGGACCGCCACGCCGAGCGCATGTGGCGCCGAGGCTTTGAAGCCTAAGTGAGCAGGGCGAAACGGTGGCAGGAACAGCTTGACCTGCTCCGGATCCGGCGTGATCACCGGCTCGCGGGTGAACGAGAGATAGAAGCCGTCCAGATTGACGATGACCGGCAACATGACCCGCTCATCCTCCGCAATCCGATAGGCCATGAGAATCGAATCCAACACTTCCTGGCAGGTCTCGGCGTGAATCTGCAGAAAACCTGAGTCCCGCGCGGCTAGCACATCGTTGTGATCCGGTTCGAGCGTAATCGGCGCCGCCAGAGCCCGAGAGACGTTGACTAGGACGAGCGGCGCGCGCCAGCCGGAGACCGAATAGAGCACTTCGATGGCATAGAGCAATCCCTGACTGGATGTCGCAGTGAAGACCCGGGCACCCGTGGCCGCGGCAGCTCCAGCCGCCGTCATCATGGAATGCTCGGAATCCATCGTCACAAACCGGGCCGCCATTGCACCGCTCTCGCACCACTTGGCCAGCGCTTCTACGATTTCTGTCTGCGGGGTGATCGGAAAGGCCGGCACATAATCCACATCGGCCAGACGAGCCCCCCACGCCGCCGCGAGATTGCCCGTCATCATTTCGCCTTCCATGCCACCGTTCCTTCCTTCTCACGCTCAGCCACCAATGCCTCGGTCGGGCATTCATGGACGCAGATCTGGCATCCCTTGCAATGGGCATAATCGATCACGGGCTTGTCGTCCTTGGTCATTGAAATTACACCGTCAGGGCAATAGGCGAAACAGAGCCAGCAGCCATTGCACTTGTCGGGCACCAGCACCGGCCGGAAGGTTCGCCACCCGCCGGTTTCACGCAGAATCGAATTCGCAGCGGCGCTGATCCTGGCGGTTCCTCTGGTCGGAGGTTCATAAGTCGGCACTTGAAGCTGCGCCGAGGCGATCGCCTGTGGCGCAGCTGCGACCACGGACACGGTGCGAACGGCGTCATAGCACTGGGCAGCCACAGTTTGATTGTGCTCGATCACCGATGCCGCGAGTCCGAGGTCCGCCAAGTTCCCGCGCAATGGCTTCGCGAATCGACTCCTGACGGAGTCCGACGAGTCGTCCGGCAACGGCACCGAGGAGGGCGCTGATCGCGCCTCGCTTTCCGAACTGTTGCAGGGCGATGTCCGTCAGATCGAGCGTCGTCAAACGTCCTGACAGGGAGGTCTGGACCTGAAATTGTTCGGCAGTCAGTGGTGAGTTGACGAAGACCGCTGTCCGTTCATCGATGCCGTCCAGCACGCGGGCAGCAGGATCTTCTACGAGTGACGCATCGGCGATCACGACAAGATCGGGATGAACGATGACGCCTCGCTCTTGAATTGGTCCGGTATCGATCCGCGTAAACGCGGCAACCGGAGCACCGCGCCGCTCGGCTCCGTAAATTGGCGAGTCCTGTGCCACGAAGCCCTTCCAGAAACGCAGCCGTTCCCAGGATGCGGCTCGCAGTCTTCGCACCCTGCCCCCCTCGGCCGTGAAAGCGGACTGCTTGCATCAGTTATTTCCTCAGCGCCGCCTGCTTCTCCCCCGCCTGTTCGCAAGCCATACACATGGCCGCCGCAGGGACTGCCTCCAGCCTGGACTGGGGAATGGCCTTTCCGCATCGCTCGCATCGGCCGTACTGCGCTGTCCCCAGCTTGAAGAGTGCCCGGTCGATCGCCTCGATCTCGGCCTTCGCTCGCCCATCCAGACGATCAAGCAGCCGAACCATGCTCTCCTCTTGCCCCCGCTCCTCCACTTCGCTTTCGATATCGCTTTGGAACCAGAGCAGCTCCTCTTCAGTCTGAGCAGCCTGACGAAACAAGTCGCGCCGTTGGGTTAACAGCTTCTTCCTAATATCGTCGACCTGTAGCATCGCAATAACCTCCCTGACGACGGCAACGTCAGCTACAGCATTTATCCATTTTCTCCTTCATGGTTTCTCGGCCGGCCTTGACCGCCGCCTCGACATCCGCTGCTTTCTCTGCGATGAAATGCTTCCCACGCTCGATGCTCTCATCAAGGGCGGCTCGCGCCTCCTTCGCCTTCTCCAGGACTTCTTCCTCGGCCCTCCTGGCATACCCCTTCAAAGCTCGACGCGTTTCTTCCCCCGACTGCGGAGCGAGAAGCAGACCTGCCACCACTCCGGCCATGGCCCCCCCTAGGAATGCGAGTGCAACAGCCTGTGTCGAACCTTTTGTCTCTTGATTGTCCATAGCGATTCCTCCTTGAATAAATAGGGTTCTCTATCACCAGAAAAGCGAAGGCCGTGCCAGAGACGGACGAGAAGTGGATCGAGTATTGTCTTGATTTGGCGAGGTCTTACAGAGGCGTTCGGAGGTGAGAGTTATTTCCCTGGGGCATTCCAGGTCTGATATGAAAAAGCCGCTGTCGCAAAAGGCAACAGCCCTGCCAGGCTTGGAAGGATCACAGATCGCTATTGAACACGAACCTGCTATCTGTTTTCTGCCACCCTGTCTGATGCCTCGCGAGCAGACCGCCTGCTGCCTAGGGCTTTCGCTCGCGCAATTCCGACAGGGCCTTGAGAATTTCCGCTGGGCGCGGCGGGCAGCCGGGAATACGAACATCGACTGGAATGTGGCGATCCACGGGACCAGTCACGGCATAGCTGCCTTTGAACATGCCGCAGTTAATCGCACAGTCACCGAGCGCGATGACAATCTTCGGGTCTGGCGTTTGTTCGTACACGTCTTTCAACGCTCGCTCCATGTTGACGGTAACCGGACCCGTCACCACCAACGCGTCCGCATGGCGCGGCGAGGCTGCGATATGAACGCCAAACCGTTCCACGTCATAAACGGGGTTCGCCAGCGCATTCATTTCCATCTCACAGGCATTGCACGAGCCGGTATCCACCGCGCGAAACGCCAGTGAGGAACGGAACGGCCTGGATTTTTCTTTTGCCTCCGATGTCGGCGCTTCCACAGTCGGCGCAGCTGCGGGATGTCGGCCTGTCACGACTCCGGTTTTCAAGCTCTTTTTGAGGATACGAAACATGCTTCCTCCTTGGCTGTCCAGCGATCAGCTTTCAGCTCAGAGCTGACTGCTGACGGCTCATCGCTGATGGCTTCTTCCTTACAAATCATTCCCCGCATAGGACAGGTTAAAGCTCTTGTTGATGAGGGGGAAGTCCGGAATGATATTCCCTAGCACGGCCCACTGGATCGCGGGCCAATTCGCGAACGACGGGTCGCGCACCTTACACCGATGAATGTTTCCGTTCTCCCCTGCCATCACCATGTACACAATTTCACCACGCCAGCCTTCGACTGCTGACAAGGCCCATTCACCGGCCTGGGGCCTGCGATCGGGTTCGACGGCGACCGGCCCCTGAGGAATCTTCACGCGCACCTCTCTGATCAGCCTCATGGATTCATGAATCTCATCCATGCGGACCCGCATCCGCGCCCGCACATCGCCGTAGCGATAGGTCACCACCTTGACCTGCATTTCGTCGTAGGCTGCGAACGGACGATCGCGCCGGAGGTCTTGATCGAGACCAGAAGCCCGTCCGACGACTCCCACGACCGCATGATCCCACGCCGTGCGCTCTGTCAGCACACCGGTGGTTTCCAAACGGTCTGTCAGGGAGGCGTTCGAAAAGATGATGGACTCCAGGTCCGAGAAGTCCTTTTCGATCCGGTCCAGTTCAGCCACAATCTCGGCCAGCTGCACCGTCGTGAGATCCACGGCGACTCCGCCCACCCGGTTCACCCCGCGAAGAAATCGTGAGCCCGTCAGCCGGTCGTTGAGCTGCATGATCTGCTCTTTCATCCGGCCACAATGGGCATGCGGCAGGGCGTAGGCCGTGTCGTTACAGATCGCGCCCACGTCGCCGAGATGGTTATGGAGTCGCTCCAGCTCGAGAAACAGGCTCCGTAGATATCGTCCACGACGCGGCACCTGTAGGTGGAGCAGCGATTCGACCGCCTGGCAGTAGGCGAGACTATGGCCGACCGTCGTATCGCCGGACACTCGTTCGGCTAACGGAACCGCCGCGGTCAATTCCTGTTGCTCGAACAGCTTCTCGACCCCGCGATGTTTCCAGAAATGATGCAGCTCGAGTTGCATGATGGGCTCACCTGCCACAGAAAATCGAAAATGGCCTGACTCGATGATCCCGGCATGGATCGGACCGACCGGTACTTCAAACACCCCTTCCCCCTCGATATGGCGAAAATGATGTTCGCCTTGCTGCCGACCCAATACGCGGTTCCAGGGGAAGTCTTTTTTGAGCGGGTGTGACCCTTTGGGCCAGTGTTCGTGCCGGACCAGGCGACGCAAGTCCGGATGCCCCTGCGGAATCAATCCGAACATGTCGCGAATTTCTCGCTCGTACCACTTGGCAGCATGAATGTGAGGCGTGATGGAGGGGAACAACCGATCGTCCCCCGCGAGCTCGGTGGACAACAGCACCCAGCGGTGGGAAGGCTCCAGGGTGAACAGGTAGTGCAAACCATAGGTGTCGCGAACTGGGCGATCGTCGACAGCCCATAAGAGCGTCAGTCTGCCATGCAAGCTCGGTTGGGTATGGAGGAAATGGGTGATCGCCGGCAGGAGATCCTTGGGGACGAGAAAATGAGAAAACTCCCCCTGCATCGCGTCATGCTGCACGATGGACGGGAAAGCGGCCTTGAGCACTTCGTCGCAGGACCTCGTCTCTGCCATGGCAATCGTCTCCCTTAGTGAATCAAGAGAATTCGCGTCGCTTGCTCCAACAGTTGCCGTATGGGCTGAGGGAGGAAGAATGCGAATCCCACCAGCGCCGCGGCGAGAAGAATGATCGGCAGATGGCCTAACGTCCAGGTTTCTCCCCGGACGATACCTTCCGGCGGGGTCCCCCAGACCATCCCGGTCATGCGATAGAGCAAGCCGCTGAACGCAAGAACCGCCGAGAGCAGAAACACTGCGGCAAGGCCCAGACGGCTGAATTGATCCGATAATGCAAAGGTCACCATACCTCCCGTGCTGGTGAGCCACTGTCCCGGAACCCCTTGCGCAGCCAGGGCCGTGACGATTTGCACTTCGCTCGCAAAGGATGCAAATGGTGGAAGCGCCGATAAAGCCAGCCCCGAGATCATCAACGCCACGGCAGTCCAGGGTTGTGCGATGGCCAACCCCTGCACCTGACCGATTTCCACCGTGTGAAAGCGACGATGAATGTTGCCCGCGGCAAAAAATGCCATCGACTTGGCAAATGCGTGATTCAGTAGATGAAACAGTCCGCCGAAGGTTCCCAGCGGCCCCCCGACTCCGAATCCGATCATGGCGATTCCCATGTGCTCGATGCTGGAGTAGGCGAACAGCCGTTTATAGTTGTGCTGGATGAGGATGAAGAAGGCAGCCGTTACAAATGAGGCAAACCCGAGCAATGCCAGCAGCCCGCCGGTGAAGGCAGAGGGTACTGCGTGGTCGACGATCATCCTCATGCGGAGAATCGCATAGACCGCGACAACTTCGAGGACGCCTGCCAGCATCGCCACCACCGGAGCCGGCGCTTCGGTGTAGGCATCCGGCAGCCAGCTGTGCATGGGCACGAGCCCGACTTTAGTGCCATAGCCCACCAAGATGAAAATGAAGGCCAACTTCAGTACATGCGGATTCAATCGGTCGGCCACGGGCAGCAACTGCGTCACGTTCAACGCCTCGCTGACATCACCCAGCACGTGCAGGGACGAATAATAGGTGAGCACCACCCCGAAGAGTGCGAGGGAGATTCCGACCGAACACAAGATGAGGTATTTCCATCCTGCTTCCAAGGATTCTCGTCGTCGCCAGAAGGCAATCAGAAAGGTCGTGGCGAGCGTAGTCGCCTCGATGGCCACCCATTGCACCCCGACACTGTTGGCGACGGTCGCAATCACCATCGCCAGCAAGAACATGTGGAAGAGGAAAAAGAAGAGGTTGAGCCGTCGGGGCGCGATCACGCCTCGGGCCACCTGCTCATCCATGTAGGAACGCATGTAGAACGAACAAGCCAGTCCGACCGCCCCGATGATGAAGAGAATGAAGGCCGACAAGGCGTCGAGATAGACCAACTGTCCTATTGCCGTAAACGGCCCGTCTCTCAACACAGTCCGGGCGATCATCATTTCTGCCGCCACGAGCAGGCCCATGCTCGTGAGGTTGATCGCGTGGAGCAGCGCGGACCGATGAACGATCAAACTCAGCCCCCCCGCAAGGAGCGGGGCGATCAACAAGACAAGGACTTCGATCATCAACAGATCCTCTACTTATTCTTTCAGCACGGTGAGGTGGCTGGTATCCACGCTGTCAAATGCATCTTGTAACCGATTCGTATAGATCCCCGCGATGAGCGCCGCAATGAGCACGTCAAAAAACACCCCCAGTTCGACGATCAAGGGCATCCCGTAGGTGGCGGCCGTGGCCCCCAAAAACAAGCCGTTCTCCATGACCAGAAAGCCCACCAGCTGCGTCACGGCCTTTTGTCTCGCAATCATCGTGAAAAATCCGATGAGCACGATCGCCAGGGCGATGGCCAGAGAATCGCGGGTGAGCAGAAATCCCAGCGGAATGATGGGCTGCGTAATAAAGAAGGCCAACATGACGAGGGCGCCGCAGATCAACAGCCCGGCCGGCACGTTCACATTCATCACCAGTTCCCGCTTGACGTTGAGACGCTCGATGACCTTTTTCAGGACCCGCGGAATTATGATCACTTTGATCAGGCCGGTCAGCCCGGCCGCGATGTAGATATGATGGTTCCCGGTCAGAAAGGCCACCAGCGCTGCCGTCAGGACGAGAAAGGCCGACTGCAGCGCGAACAAGTCAACACAGGCGGAAAGCCGCCGCTGCGCCACGATGGCGAAGCAGGTTAACAAGAGTAAGGCCGAGCATAAGTCGACGAGTTGCGATCCGATGTGAGGAGAAATCTGCATCCGCTCAGCTCCGAAGAATGTAAAAGAACAACATCCCAAGGAGCGCCAGGATAAAGGCGACGCCCAAGAGATCCGTCACGCGGAACAACCGCAATTTTGCGAACATGCACTCCAGAGTCCCGATCAGCACTGCAAGTCCTGCAATCTTCAAGAGGTAGGCCACGAGCCCGATCCCCATCGCGGCAGGCGCCAGCGTGGTCGCAATCCCCCAGGGCGCGAAGACGTTGGCGATCAGAGAGAGAAACACGGCCAACTTCAGGCCGGCAGCCCATTCGATCAAAGCAAGATAGCGGCCCGAGTATTCCAGGACCATCGCCTCATGGATCATGGTCAGTTCGAGATGCGTCGCCGGATTATCGACCGGCACCCGCCCGGTCTCCGCGAGCGCCACGATGAACAGCGCTGCCAGCGCCATCAGATGCGGCGACGGGTCCGTCACGATACCTTCCAGCAACGCGGTCTTATGGACAATGGTGCTGAGATTGGTGGAGCCGGCGGTCAGCGCGATCGCAAAAATGGAGAGGATCATGGCCGGCTCTGTCAGCGACGCCACGATCGCTTCCCGGCTGCTGCCCATTCCACCAAACGCCGATCCGGCATCGAGTCCTGCGAGGATCAGAAAAAACGTCCCCAGTGCCAGGAGATATACGAGCGCGATGATGTTTCCTGCAAAGTTCATGGGGGTCTGGGAGGTGAACGTGGGAACCAGGAGACCAGCGGAGAGCGTGGAGGCGAACAGAATGTAGGGCGTTGCGGGGAAGATCCACGAAGTGGTGGTCGAGATCACCGGCTGCTTCCGGAATAGCTTGGCAAGATCTGCATAGGGCTGGAAGACGCTGGCGCCCCGCCGGCACTGGAACCGTGCCTTCACCTTGCGGATGAGCCCCACGAGGAAGGGGGAAATCGCGAGCAGCAAGGCGGCCTGTGCCGCAACCAGCGAAACGGCTTGAATGATTGACTGCATCCTTCTCGCTTCTCCTAACAGGCTACGCGAAAACTATTCGGCACAGCACGACTCCGATGTCCCCATGTCCTGGGCACGATGAGAACACCCCCGCAGAATGCTCAAAAAGGCCGTCCAGCAAGGCCGCAGCGAGTGAAGGCCCGAGGCGTACCCTCTGGGGTACGTTGAGGGTCTGAACGATGCGAGAACGAAGCTGGCGGACTTTTTCACCATTCTGCTATACGGCGAACAACAACAAGATCACCAACGTCACAAAAATATACGCCAGGTACAGGTGCAGACTGCCGGCCTGAAGAATGCGCAGCCGGCCGGCGATTCCCACAAAACCATTGACCACCGGATCGTACAGATACTTCTCAAAGACCGGCTCGATATGAAACTCAAATCGCCGTCGTTTGGCGAAGTAACGGGACTCTTCCAGAAACTCGGTCTCGAGTTTGACCGTGGGCTGGTAAATGGTGCTGAAGACTCGTTTGATGGGCTGGACAAACCCCGTGGCCGTGTACTCCGTCCGAGACGACAAATTGATCCCGCAGCCCCAAGTCTTGTAAGAGCGTGACATCAGGCGGCCGCCGAAGAGGAAGGCCAAGAACAGGCCGAGGAGACCGCCCAGGATCAAAATGCCAGCCAAGATGGGTGGCGAGATACTGGAGAACTGCACGTTCACAGGCGCCAAGGCCCAACCATCGAGCGCCAATACCTTGTCGCCAATCGACACGCCGGTCAGCGGTCCCGTAATCCGGTCGAGGAGCGGAACCACGATCATGGGAGCCAAGCCAAGTCCAACGCACAGCAGGGCCAGGATTCCCATCCCGATCCGCATCGCGATCGGGACTTCTTCTGCATGGCGCGCGTGGGAACTTCGTGGGAGAGCCAGAAACGAAATGCCGAAGGCCTTGGCAAAACAGGCCAGGGCCAAGACACCGGTCAAGGCCAAGATGGCCGCTGCGATCGGAATCATCAACTTGAGAAATAGAGCCGGAAGCTGAACGCTCAGGAAAAGCGTTTGAAACACCAACCATTCGCTCACGAATCCATTGGTCGGAGGCAGCGCCGAGATCGACACGGCGCCGATGAGAAAGAACAGACCGGTCCAGGGCATGCGCCGCAGCAGTCCGCCGTACTCCTCCATGTTCGCGCGTATGGGTGGCGTAGAGCAGCGACCCCGCCCCCATGAACAGCAGCGCTTTGAACATGGCATGATTGATCGTGTGGTAGAGCCCGGCGAGAAGCCCCAATGCGGCAAATTCCTTCAGCCCGTAGGTTTGAAAGATCATGCCGGCACCGATGCCGAGCAAAATGATGCCGATGTTTTCCACGCTGTGAAACGCCAGGAGACGCTTGAGGTCGTGCTCCATGAGCGCATACATCACGCCGAGTAATGCTGATGTTGCCCCGACGAGCAGCACCACGAAGCCCCACCACCAGGGGAACTGCCCACCGAGGAAATCGAAATAGACCCGGATGAGCGCATAGATCGCGGTCTTGATCATGACGCCGGACATGAGGGCTGAGATATGCGACGGCGCCGCCGGATGGGCGTAGGGCAACCAGACATGCAACGGCACGATCCCGGCTTTCGTCCCGAAACCGATCAATGCGGCGAGAAAGACCAGGGTCCGCATCCCTTCTGGCAAGGACTGCTCCGGATGACGAAAGGCTTCAAACGAGAACGACCCGGCCGATTGAAACAAGATCAGATAGGTCAGGACCACAAAGGCGGTGCCCACGTGCGTCATGACCAGGTAGAAGAAGCCGGCGTAGCGGACGTCCGCCTTCTCGTGCTCCGTGACGACCAGGAAGTAGGAGACCAGCGACATCAGCTCCCAGGCAATGAGGAAGAAGAATCCGTTGTCGGCGATGACCACGAGCGTCATGGAGAGCAGGAACCCGTTCGTCAAGGCTGCCAGCGCAGCCACGGAGACCCGGCCGTGGAATTCCTTGAGATACCCCATGGCATAGATGGAGGCGGCCAGTCCGGCGAGGGAGATGGTCAGGACAAAAAAGGAGGCGAGAGGGTCGAGCCGGACCGCAAAGGCGAGAAAGGGAATGGTCGAGGCGACCGAGGTCGTCAGCGGCTCAGAGGCAACCAGCCCGCTGATCCCCAAGGCGATGCCGATGCTGCTTGCCGCACAGGCGCAGACACTGCCCACCAGCCCTTGCGTCTGCGGCTTTCGCGGGACACAGAATGGAAGCACGACGCCGGCTGCGTAGCTCGCGAGGAGGAGCAATAAGAGAATGAGCATGCCGTCGGTGCTTGCCAGCATTATTTATGATGGTTCATTGCGAAATTGCCCGGGCGCGTGGAGTCCGAGAGGGAGGTCCACGTCCTCATGTAGGACGTGGACCGACTAAGAAGCAAGACCGCCCTTACAGCAGCGGCCCGGCGAGTACAGCAGAAGTGCTTATGAATCATGCTGGCTCAAGTTACTGTTGCTGACGGAGCAGTGTCGGCACGATGTGGCTCTGGGCATCGTCGGTGATGCCAAACCTGGTATAGGGCTTGTCCACCATCTCGTTGGCGTAGAGGCGCCCGGTGGGCTGCAGGAATCTGCAGCGTCAGCTTCTTTCGGGTGTCCATTCAACGATGATGTCCTGTGCATCGAATCCCCAGGCCATCCAGGCCACGATCAACAACGCTGCGATGACCAACAGCGCGTCGAGCATCACGTTCCAGCGTCGCCATACGTGTGTTTCTTGGCCTCCACCAGATGGTGCTGAATGCTTTGCACCCTGGTCATTCCCTGTTCAGTGTTCCTGCTTGTGGATCATCGGATCGATTTCTAGCTTCGTTTCCTCGGGCACATTGTAGCGGGTGTACGGATGATCTATCACCTCGTTGGCGTAGAGCCGCCCAGTCGGGGCCGGGACCACAATATTTGCTTGCACGGTCCCCTTCGGGCCGATGGTGACGGTTTGCTCGATCGCGGTACGGACATAGGGATGCCAGACGACCAGCTTATAGGTGCCAGCCGGCACATCGGTCATGGTGAACCGGCCCTGCTCGTCCGTCTTGGCAAAGTACGGATTCGTGATGGCCAGGCCCCAGCTCTCCATGTACGCGTGGAAGCCGCATTGCATGACGAAGATCCGACGGCCCTTGCTGAGATTCACCAATTGCTTCATCGGCGGGCCGGCCATATGTTTGTGGTACATCCCCGCATCGCTGCGATCCTTCAAGTTGCGCGGGTGTGCCGGATTCATCGGCAATGGGACGTTGAACAGCACGCGCGGACCCAATTGCGACGTTTCATAGGCCTGAATGTCGTGCATGACGGGGTCCATGTTGACCACCGTCACCGTTTGATCGTCCCGCACGACTGTCGTGAACGGGAGGAAGAGGCAGTCTTTCGCTTCGATTTTCGGCACGCTCTTTTCCACGAAGGGTTTGCCTTTGTCGATCCCTTCCAAATAGACGACTACATCGCGAAACTCGCCCGCCGGCCCGACCTGGAACGGTTGCAGGATGCGCCAGCCTTGCCCATCAGAAATGCGCCCGCAATAGTATTGGTCCGGCAAGGTCGTGAGATTGTAGCCCTTCGGTTTGGGCACCTTGCCCTCCAGCGTCACGGTGCCGACGAGGGTTCCGCCATCCGATACGAGTCGTTTCTTCATACGCCCAGGCCGCTTCCCCAACTCCAACAAGCGCGGCAATCAGCGCGACACATAGATACCTCATGACATTCTCCTCTGGTTCTTTGAATACTTCCTGATGAATGATAGACAGATTCGATTCATAGAAGGGTCTCGTTCGCTTCAAGTGTTAAACACACTCATTATACTCTGAATTCTAGCGGAAGTCAGGTCACGGATCCAGGTCCGTGCCTCGTCATCGCCATTGAAGGTACCGACAATGGCGAAACAGTTAATCCGGTCACCGACCGCACTGTTCGCCTTCACAACCGCCCATGCCACCCCTCGGCCCCCGATGTTCCATGCCACCCATGCCGCCGCCTGGTCCCATCGGTCCCATGCCTTCTCCATGGCCCATCATGCCCGGTCCATGCTCGCCTGCGAAGCTGCGTTCATACTGGATGATGCTCCAAATTTCTTCGTCCGTCAGTTGACCGCCAAATCCAACCATGCTGGTACCGACCGATCCGTTCTTGATCACCCAGAAGATTTCGCCTTCTGTGCGATGGCGCCAGAATCCATGATGATGAAAATTGCGTGGTGATGGATCCAGCTGAGCCGCCACCGGCCCATTGCCGTCCCCATCTTTTCCATGACAATTGAAGCAGGTCCCCTTACCGTTATAGAGCACTTTGCCCTGCTCGGACGATCTCCGGGGAACTCGGCAACGGGCTCGTGAGCGCGCGCGCTTCGGCCAGCTTGTCGGCCGGAACCCGCGGCTGCATCATCTGTCGCTCCGCGGCCCCGGCGGAAATCGAGAGAGACATCACCGCGACTATCAGCGGGAACATCCTCATCTCATCACCTTGCTCCTTTGATCGTCTGATCGCCTGTGAATGCGGTCCTTGACCAGGAACTGCTCCGCCGCGAGTTAGGGAGTCACCGGGGACATCACGGCTTTCACACCAATCCCGTAGGTGTAGACGAGCTCGCCGCCCCAATAGCCGGTCAAAGCCAGGATGACGATCCCGATCACACCAAGACCGAGAGTGAGAGAACGGATTTCTTTGAGCCACCCCCACTGCATGGCGAGACGCAACCCCAACAGCACAACAAAGACGACGAGCGTGACCGTTCCCAAGCTCTCGTGGAGTTCGAGCACCGATTCTGGCGCACCGGCCCGCTTGGCCAGATCCTCTTCCATCCCGCCCGTAGCCACCGCGAGCGCCGCGCTCATGACACCGGCCAGCAGGCTATAGAGGCTTGCTTCGCGAAGACCTCCCGTCGGCCAGCGGGACGCGAGGGCATCGAACGCCACGCTCATGCACAACAGCGAAATGGGGAAGTGGACTACGATCGGATGGATCGGATGCATAGAGTCTTTCCGTGGCCTGTTACAAATCCAATTCCACCATCTTGCGGTGGAATCGATTGATCACGTTGGGATCCGGCGTCAGGCGGATCGGGGCTTCCTCTTTGCCTTTGTACGGCAGCAAGTTCAGCACGTGCCGGAGGCTTTCCAATCGAGCCGCCTGCTTGTCGTTGGCTTTGACGATAATCCAGGGGCTGAACGTCGTGTGCGTCTTGCTGAACATCTCCTCTTTGTAGCGGGTGTAGGAGTCCCACAGCTCTTGGGCCTTCTCGTCGACCGGGCTCAGCTTCCATTGCTTGAGCGGATTCTGCCGGCGCGCTTCGAATCGCCTCGCCTGCTCTTCCTTGGAGATGGAGAACCAGAACTTGATGATGGTCACGCCATCTTCATAGAGCATATGTTCGAATTCAGGAACCTGCTGCAGAAACCGTTGGTGTTCCTTCTTGCTGCAGAATCCCATCACCGGCTCGACCACTGCGCGGTTGTACCAGCTGCGGTCGAAGAACACGATCTCGCCCTTGTTGGGCAGCTGGCGGATGTAGCGTTGAAAGTACCACTGGCCCCGTTCTTCGTCCGACGGTTTGGGCAGCGCGACCACCCGCATGGCGCGAGGATTCAGATGCTCCGTGAACCGGCGGATCGTGCCGCCCTTCCCGGCCGCATCGCGTCCTTCGACCAGGATCGCGATCCGCTCTCCGTTGCCCTGAACCCACCGCTGGAGCTTGACCAGTTCAACCTGCAGCTGGCGCAACTCTTGCTCATACAGTAGCGTCTTGCGCACCTCCTCGATATCGACGGCTTTATTCTCGAGCAGCTGAATGAGCCCTTTTCTCGTATTGATCCTTCGGAGTTCATCCTCGGTCAAGGCGTAGCCCGGTTCGCCGATGCGTCCCGGCCCCTGGCCGACCGATCCACTGCGCGGCAATTGGTAACCGTCCCCTTCCCGCGGCACCATCGTTGGAATGGTCTCCAGCTCATTGACATCGAGACGCCCGTCCTTTTCGACGAGCTCGTCGATGTCCGCCTCATCCGCTCGAACCTTTCGCCCTTTTGACTTCCCGGTCGATTCGCCATCGGCTGCCATACAGAAATTCCTTTCTTCGCTACGGAATCAGAATGCCACGTTGCGGTCACGATCGGCGACGGCCTTGATGTAGTCTGGCATGCCCTTGATCGTCGCACCTGCGACGAGATCCCCGCTGCCGATCTGCCGCGCCACGGCGCAGGCCCCGCAGACCCAGATGGGAATATTCGCCGCTTGCACAGCTGCCAGCAATTCTTTCAACGGCACCAGGTTCACCCCCGTCACATGATCAGCGGTTCCTTTACGCCCGAGCGTGACAGCTTCATTCCAGAGCCAGAGCACGACCTCATGCCCTTGCTCCTTTGCGACCTTCGCTGCCATGAACGGCAAGGTCGCCATCGTGGGATCGTCCGTGCCCCGGCTGCCGGAGATAATAAACGTTGACACTCTATACCTCCTTCAGACTCGTCGCTCATGGCTCGTATGTCGTTACGCGCGAAGCACGTCTCGCCTCTCGCTTCGCGAGATCCGAATACCGCCTTCCGATTCCTAGCGTGGACCCTTGAATGTCGCTTTCAGATACGCCATGACATCGGCCACACCCTGCTGCCCAATGGTCAAGCCCCAATAGGGCATGTTGGCGGATTTACCCATCGCCGCTCCGCCATGATTAATCATGTTGTAGAGATACTCCGTCGATAGCTTATCGAATGGAATGTTCGCGTGGATCGCTGGCTTCGGCTCAAGGCCTGACGCTGCCGGTCCGTCACCCTTACCTGTCGCGCCGTGGCATTGTGAGCAATATTCCTTATAGATCACCTTGCCGCGATCCGACGCTGGCCTTTCCGAATTCAGGACTCGTCCACGGCTCGTAGTACTTGAAGTCGTTCACGCCTTGCCCAGCGAGATATCCGATCACCGCGCGTAGTTGCGGCTCAGTCGCATCGGCCAGAAATTCACCGCTGTGCATCGTGAAGTCTTGTGGATTCTGCCCGAAGCGGAAGAGCCAGTCCTGGTCGTACCGCTGGCCGGCCGCCACGAGCGACGCACTCTGCGGCCCTCCGATGAGCTTGCCGTTCTCTTCGATCACGTGACAGCCGAGACATGCATGCGCTTTGTAGGCCATTCCTCCGAACGTTGCCTCGAACTTCGTCACCTTCGAGACATCGAATGCGCCGACGGTGACTCGCGGATCCTTGTTGTGCTCAGCAAAATAATCGGCGATGGCGTTGGCCTCCGACTCGGTGACCATCGGATGCTTGGACGGAACCTCGGTCAGATCCCATCGATAGCCCTTGGCATACAATGGCGCTTCCTTGCCCGTCAGCCACCGGATCAACCAGGGCCGCTGATACTTGCTGCCGGCCCAGATGAGGTCGGGCGCCTTCAGATTGAAGCGCGAATCAGGCTGACCTTCCAGCCGGTGGCATTGCACGCAGGTCTGCTGAATGATTTCCTTCGCGCGCGACTGCGACTGGTCGCTCCCGAACAACAGCCGAGGGGACGACATCAGCCCCACCAGCGCGAATAAGCGCGCTTCCAATGACCACCCCTCTTCTCACACTCATGTCACCGCTCCTTTCATCCCTTGTGATCTCATCCCACCCCTATCGCGTCGATAGCCATGCATGAATATCGGCAATGTCCTGATGACTCAGCACCGAACCCCACGCCGGCATCGGCCCTCGTCCATGCAGGACGGTGTCCCAGAACAAATCTTCGTGTTTAAGAATAGGATTCTTCGCCAATTTCGGGCCATGGCCTCCAGTCGCATCTGTCCCATGACAGGCTTGGCAATTGTTGGCATAGCTCGCCTCACCTCGCGACGCCACACCTGCGAGCAAACCTTCGGCCGGAGGCTCCTGCCTCAACGGCTCCACTTTCCCGAGATCGCGGTCGAGCGGCGGCACCGACTCCCGCGCCCCCGGGTGATAACGAGCAGACAAATAGCGGATGAGTAGATCGGCTTCATCGTTGGTGATCTCTGCGCCCCACTGCATCATCTTTTTGACCGTGGCGTCCCATCGATCCTTCGGCAAACGTTGCTGGTAGATCAGATCCGGACTGTGACAGACAGAGCAACGCGCGAGAATCAAACCCTCCGCGCGCGGGGCTAACGCCGCACTCGTCGCAAGCAGGTCTTTCTCTTGCGCGGCCGACATGACGGCCCACCCGATAAGGCCGAGTATCACGGAGGAAACGATCACGTATCTGACGATTCTCATGCCTTCACCGTGACGGAAATTCGATCCCACCCGTTCCAGAGAAACCCGCTCGGATTCCACGAGCTGGATTCAGGCTGTGTGTCTCCCTGCGCATCGGTCGCGCGACAAAGAATTGTCCGCGGGCCTGATCCGGTCGCCTGCCAGATGTACTGCCACTGCCGCCAGGCATAGGGCTGATCTTCCCCGATGAAGCGGGCTGGCTCCCAGGTCCTCGCTCCATCAACGGACAGCTCAACTTTCACAATCTTGCCCTCGCCGGTCCAGGCCACGCCTTGAATTGTGACCGGGCCTGGCACGAGCGACGCTCCGTCTTGCGGCTGCGCGATGAGGGATTTCACGATCATCGCTTCCACCGGCTTGAGATCACTTGCTGCGATGGCTTCGCCCGGCATGACAGGTCTCGTTGGATGGCGATAGGCAGTTTGCATATAGTAACCCTGGGCTTCGTCCTGGCTCACCGTGATGTCGGTGAGCCATTTGATGCAGGAGTCCGCCATCCAGCCCGGCGTGATCACTCGTAATGGCGCTCCATGCAAGATCGGCAAGGGGCGACCATTCATCTGATAGGCCAGGATTGTGTCTGGGTGCAGCGCTTTCTGAACCGGGATGCTGCGCACGAAGAGCGGAACCGTCGTTGCGACCGGCCGGTCCGCCCCCTGAAACTGCACATGCCGACTGTTCGTCTGCAGGCCCGCCTTCGTCAAGACATCCCGCAGCCGTACCCCGGTCCAGCGCGCATTGCCGACGGCACCTCGGTCCCACTGCACGCCCGGCGTCTTCGGCCGGTGAGAGGCGCGGCCATTCCCGCTGCATTGCACGACAGCCGTGAGGGTGACTTCTTGGAATTGTTTCAGCTCTTTGAGCGAGAACGTCAGCGGTCGGTCCACCAGACCTCCGACCCTCAGCCTCCAATTCAGCTCGGAGAGCAGTTCTGCCGGAGGCGGGCCGAAGTGACTCCGGACAAAGAAGCGGGAGTTCGGGGTAAGGTAGGAGGCGAACTCTTGCACCGGGGTTTCAGCATCCAACGGTCGCGCCACATGCACAATGAGGCGGTCGGCCTCATTCCTCGAAACATCGCCTTCCTCAGCCTGCACGCGTGGGATCACCTGGCCCAGCGCGAGTGTCACGCCCAGTCCCTGGATGACCTTCTCCAGGAAAGTCCGCCGCGACAGAGCCTGGGACGCCGGCTCTTCTTTCACGATGGCTTCTCCCCACGGTGATGGGGATTGAGTTCGATCGCCACGCCGGCAGGCACCGCGATGGATTGATGCACGGTGCAGCCATGGGCCACTTTGAGGAGTCGCTCGCTTTGTTCAGCCGTGACGCGATGCGGCAGGTGAATCGCAAGTGTGACCTGGCCCACCCGATGCGGCTGTTCCGCCATGGTCCATTCCGCCTCGACGCTCAACCCTTTGGTCGAGATCTGATGGCGATCACAATATTGGCCCACGAAATAACCCACACAACTGGCTATTGAACCGACGAAGAGCTCGACAGGGCTCATGCCTGCATCCTGTCCCCCATCCTCGGACGGCTGATCGGTCACCACTCGGTGAGCACCACTGGTAATGTCATAGCGAGTCCCGCCATGGTATGCGGCTGTGAGTTTCATATCGCCCTCTTCGCAGAGACCCTCGGTGAGTCGTCACGCACCGTTCTGGCCTCACATCTCGTATTCCCTCGCTCGTATCTCGCCAACGGTCTTCCTCCCCCGCGATCAGCTCACTCTGTTTCAATAGGGTGCGTCCGCAGGCTTACCGCCCTTCGGCCAATCGCGAATCTTGTCGGCAAAGTCAGGACGGGGCTGGCTATTCACATAGGCTGCTACGTCGTATGCATCATCATCCGACAGGGTCCAACCCCAGGTACGCGGCATGTTCGATTTGATGAAGGCGGCGGCGACCGTCACCCGTGCCATGCCTGCGGCAATGTTGTAGGACTGCGGTCCCCAGACCGGTGGCGCCGCCATCGTCCCCAGGCCGTCCGAGCCGTGACAGAAGGCACATTTGTTCGCAAACAATTTCTTCCCGTTGGCTGGATCGAGAGGGCGCCGTGAGTCAATGCGCTGGAGGCCCCGCCAGGATAATGTTGCTCCTCGCGGCACTCCCTGCGAGAGCCAGGTGATATAGGCCACGATGGCCTGCAGCTTGGAACTGTCCGGCGGAAGCGCTCGTCCATTCAGGCTCCGCTCAAAACACTCGTTCACACGATCGGCCAGCGTGTTTACTCTCGCGTTGCGGGCGCGGTACTCGGGATAGACTGAAGCAAGGCCGACGAATGAGGCAGCGTTCGGATTGAGCCCTGCGTCGAGATGACAGTTGGTGCAGTTGAGGCGATTGCCGACATAGGGTCGGCCATATTCCTGCGTATTGACGACGATCTCATAACCAAGCCGGATCTGTTCACCAAGTTGACTGCCTGGAATGGTTTCCAGGGATGGCGGAGCGAATTCTATCGCGGCACTGCCGGTTTGGTCAGCGCCTCGAGGCTCCTCGGTCTTGACCTGAGCCGTCTCGCCTGAACAGCTCACGAGCATGGTCATCCCCAGAATAGTCGACAACAGCCGCATCATATTCTTCCCTTGTGCCAAGACCATGCCACTAGCCAGAACGACTTGCCTATCGTTTTACCTTTCAAATCAAATGATTAAGCATCAGATTCGGATCCTACTGAAGCTAATGGCTACAGGGAAGATCTGGTGATTGTTGCGGAATGCCACAGGAGGGGATTGCCAGGAGTAAGATCAGCTTGAGGCCGAGGCAATCACTCGAAGTTCCGCTCACTCAGCCTGTACCTCAGCTTATTGGGCTCGCTTGAGGCTCAGCATATAGGTCGTCACATCGTTGAGTTGCTTATCGTCCAGGGGGAATTTCGGCATGATAGACCCAGGCGATACCGATTGAGGATCTCGAAAATGTTTCAGATGCCATTCACGGTCAGGCCTCGTGTCGCCGACATAGGACAAATCAGGCCCCACGGCGCCACCTTCCCCGTGAATGCGATGACAGCCGACACAGCCGAACTGATTATAGAGCGCGCGCCCGCGGACGAGAGCCTGATCCACGCGCGGCACAGCATAGAGATTCTTGAGCGAGATGCCCAGCAATGAAAAAACCACGAGGAGAAACAGCACCCCAGCGACCAATGCCGCGGGACGCTTGATCGGATTGCGCACCGGATTCCTATCGATGAAGGGCCAGAAGAACAGGCCGAGGATCACGACCATCGGCAGCACCCACGTTGCCAGCGGCTCCAACGGCCCATGCACGTACTTCAGCAATTCGTAATAGAAGAGGAAATACCATTCCGGCACCGGAACGAAACTGGTGTCGGATGGGTTCGCCTTGTCGGTCAAGGGAAAGGGCACCAGCAGTGCGAGGCTCGCCAGGATGGCAAACACCGCCAGCATGACGACGGCGTCCATATAGACCTGCCTCGGATAGAAGGTCTCACGGCCGAGTGACGCCCGCTCATCAGTCCAGGGCCCGGCCGGGCCCACGCGTCGCAGAATGAAGAGGTGAGCGGCGATCAAGGCGAGCAGGATCGCCGGCAGGAACAGGACATGGACGGCAAAAAACCGGGACAACGTGAGCGCCCCCAACACCTCCCCGCCCCGCATGACCTTCATCAAGAACTCTCCCACCAGCGGAACGGTGCCCACCATATTGAGCCCGATCTGGGTCGCCCAATAGGCCGTCTGATCCCACGGCAGCAGATAGCCGGTGAATGCAAATGCCATCACGATAAGAAAGAGCAGCACGCCGACCATCCACATCACTTCGCGGGGCGGCTTATACGCCCCGTACAAAAAGGTTTGCAGCATATGCAGCCCGATCGCGACCACCATCCCTGAAGCGCCCCAGTGGTGGAGCCCGCGCACGAAGGCGCCGAACGTGACTTGTTCCTCAATGAACTGAATACTGTCGTAGGCATGGTCCGGGGTCGGCGCATAATAGATCGCGAGGAACATGCCGGTGACGGCTTGGAGGAGGAAGAGAAAAAGCGTGGCCGAGCCGAACACATAGATCCAGCTGGCGCCACCGGGAATCGGCTCGTCGAGCAGGGTCCGTTCGACCGACTTGAGGTTCAAGCGGCGGTCAAGCCATGTATACAGGGTGCCGAGGTTCATTTTGGCTGGTCCTTCGACGCACACTCTTCGTTGTACAACTCGACCCGGTTCCGCCCCCTGCGCTTGGCGTGATACATGGCCTGATCCGCTCGTGTAATGAGCGTCTCGACCTGGTCAATGTCCGGAGATAACATCGCGACCCCGATGCTGACCGTCACCACGGTGACATACTGTTCCCACGCGAACGGATCCTGTGCGATTTTCAGCCTGATGCGCTCGGCAATCTGGAGAGCGCCGGCTTGATCGCACTCCACCAAACCGATCACAAACTCCTCCCCGCCGTAGCGGCCGATGATATCGGGAGGACGGATCATTCCCCTGGCCAACTGCACCACGTGGATCAGTACATGATCGCCGAACGCATGCCCATGCCGGTCGTTGATCTCTTTGAAGTGGTCCACATCGAGAAACAGCAGCGCCAACCGGTGCCGGTAGCGCCGGCTCCTGTGAAATTCCAAGGCCAGCGATTCCATGAGTGCCCGCCGATTGCTCACGGGCGTGAGAGGGTCCTGTCGCGACAGGCCTTCAAGCTGCAGATGGGCATCCTTCAGTTGACAGAGGCTGTCTTCCTGACGCTGCATCGTCGCATGGTAATACGTCTCCACGACAAAGATCTCGTCGAGCCTGAGCACTTTGTTCAGCGTGAGGACCAATGATGACAGCCTGCGAGCATCCCCCGAATATCGATCCGCAAGCCGTAGCAGGATCAACTCGAAGAGCTTGTGGTACGCGCCCAAGTACCACTTCTGCTTGAGCCCGACTCGTTCGTGAGTGAGTCCGATCCGAAGCCGTGCCTCCGCATACTCGACGTAATCGCCGAGTTGCCCGAGGCTGAGCAAGTACTGGCGCTGCGACACTTTGAGTCGCTCCACGAGCTTGGGGTCGGATAAGATCCCGCGCAATTCCTCGAATTGCAGTAAGTGGTCGTAGAATTCTCCGATCATCTCGTCGACACGGGAAGAGATCACTTCGCGGATCTCGACGAGATTCCGCCCGTCTTGCTCACCAAAAGAGAGAAACGCCAGCCTGGTCTGCAGCTCCTCCGCTGTGATCTGCAGTTGATCGCACAGACTTCTCTTCGCCTCCGTGCCGGGTGGCTCAGCCATACAGCCTTTCACCGGAGAGGCCTATATTACAGCTCAATTGGCACCTTCTGTCCGGACTTGAACTCTTTGTACATGACGAGCAGCCGTCCTTCTTGGATTTTTGTCGGCAAGCGGTCCAGGGCACGGGGAGCAGGACCAGCCAACACCTCTCCTGTCACATCGTAGACGCTTCCATGGCAGGGGCACTTGAACCGACGGTCCGTCGTATCCCAGTGGTAGCCGCACCCCAGATGCGTGCACAGAGGTGCGAACACGGTGACGGCTCCGTCCGGCTGTTTGACTGCCCAGACTGCCTTCTGGGTCTTGGCCTCTATGTACCCG
The DNA here is from genome assembly GCA_963720035.1 of uncultured Nitrospiraceae bacterium. GTDB lineage: Bacteria > Nitrospirota > Nitrospiria > Nitrospirales > Nitrospiraceae > Palsa-1315. Next base: position 84,682 of record CAVREB010000015.1, read on the forward strand.
TCTCTGACGATAGTCACATACTCGAGCTGTGCCGGTTCTCCCTCCGACAAGGTATCGAGCCGACCGACCTCAACCCACGATTGGGCCCGGCGCCTCAGAGCAGGTGAGATCACATACCCGGCCAAGGGAATTGCGAGCCCAAGCCCGATCAGGCCTGCCGCCGCCCTCGTCACCCAGCGAAAAAACGTACGTCTCGAACCGACAGGCGTGTGGAGCGCCCCCTCTTCAGAACCGCCCGGTTGCTCACTCACAATATTCCTCCGTTGATCTTCCAGAGATTGTGGCCGATGAGGATCACCGCGACCACCCATGCAACGACGGCAAAGGCTCTGGTTAGGATCGTGGGGGAGAGGGCGCGACTCACCTGTCTCCCGGCCAGTATTCCTATGACGGCGCCGGCGATCAAGAACGAGAGGACGCGCACATCCAGCGGGGCCAGACGGGCATGGGCAGCGAATCCCGCCAACGCAATGAGCGTGATGATCAGCAGCGAGGTCCCCATCGCCACTCGCATCGGAAATCCGAGCAGCAGCGTCAGGGCCGGCACAATCACAAACCCTCCTCCGACCCCGAAGAATCCGGTCAACAGGCCGACCGCCATTCCGACCCCGCTCACTTTCAGCCAACAGGTCCGCGGAAACAGGTCCGCGCAGATGCTACGCTCCTGAGGCTCGTCCCGCAAGGTCGTCCGCCACCACATCTGTCCGGCTGCCACGATCATCAGGACGCCGAAGAGCAGGAGCGTGATTTCCTCTCGCACGAGCCGGTGACCCGCGACTCCCACCCACCCACCGATCATACCGGTACTACTCAGCAGCAGAGCCGCCTTCACCTTGACGAGGCCCGATTGGAAGGATTCGATCGCACCGACGCAGGCGGCGGCGGCTACGAGCCCGAGCGAGAGACTCGCAGCTTCTTGCACGCTCGTCCCGAGGACATAGACCAGGAGCGGAATCGCAATCAGCGACCCGCCGCTTCCCGTTATGCCCAGCGAAAGACCGACCAGGCCTCCCACCACAATAGCGAGAATCGACGGCTCGCCGCCTGTCATGCGTATATTCTTCCGAGGCCCACGGTATTCCTATGATGATCAGGACGATCGTGAAGGCCCGACCTGCCGGCGACAGCGGATGGATTTCCTGATACCCGACCGTCGTGACAGTCGTGACCGTCATGTAGAAGGCATCGAAGGGGGACCAGCCCTCGATCACGATGTAGCCGAGCGTCCCCAACACGATCACGACCACCACGGCCATGATCGACAGCACCAGCCGGCGAGTCGAGTCCGGCGAAGGAGACGCTCCTGTCATGCGATGCGAGCTTTCATTCTTTCACAATCACGCCGCACGCGATGCGGGGGCCACCCGGCGCATCCTTGGTCGGCGGGTCCGGCAGATACTTATCGTCTAACTCATGGATGATGAAAGCGCTCCCGTCCTTATCGAACAGGCTGTTCAGCCCCTCCGACAGGGTCACCCGACTCGTGATCGTGTACAGCGACCCTTTCCGGTCATCGTTCACGGAGAGGTTCTGGAGATCGCCGAGATGATAGGGATGGTTCCCTAAGCCGGGCGTGACGTTCGCCTCAGGATTCACTGCCGGATCCACATTCCCGTCATAGTGCCCCTTGGCTGCTGAAAATGGCTCGCAGTTGCCGGTCTCGTGAATATGGATCGCGTGGCGTCCCGGCTTCAACTTGCTGTCCGGCGTGCCCTCGAGTTTCAACTTGATCCTGACACGCCCTTCATACTCCTCGTAGAGATGCGCCTCTCCCGTAATGCCGGGACCGGCGATGACCGCCTTCGCATGCAAGGTCTTCTCGTGCTTGCCCGTATGATAGGACGAGCAACCGGCAAGCGGTACGAACGCTGACAGCACAAGCGCGGTCCCCGCAAGTATATGGTTCATACATCCTCCTTGGTGATCCGACTCTCCGACCAGACGGCCGCCCTTATTGAGTGCAGCGTGCGAAGATCTCCTCGCAATGGTCCTCGGCCCCCAACCATGCGGGCACTGACTCATATCGTAGATCTGTCACTCGATCATCCTTCAGCGTGACGGTTGCCCGACAACTATGCGGCACGTCCCGTGCACCGCTCGATTTCGCACTAGGGACGGAGCGTTCGACCAGTTCGGCATCATGCTGATAGACCATCGCTGTCAGACCCTCCTGACGTGCTCTCACTTCGCGGCGCCCCGGCACAGATGAGGAGATCCTGCTTCGTCTTGCCCTTCAAGGCATCTGCCATCTTCACGGCAGATGATCGATCAGCCGGACCTCCGGCACAGGCAGTGAGCAAGAGTCCCGTCAGAGCCAGCAGCCAGATCTTCGTGACCTGGCGAAACCCGATACAAGTCGGGAAAGAGCGTGTGTTCATGCAGGCTTTTCCAGCTTCACAATGCCCAGCGCTTTCAGAATCGCTTTCTCGTAGTAGGGCTCACTGACACCGCGTTTCATCTTATGGAGGAAGTATTTCTCCAGCCCGATCTTCGCCAGGTGGACCCACTTGCCCTTCTTAGCCCAGGTCACATTTCTCGGCGCCATTTGCGGCAACGCCACGAACGCAACGCCCGTGTCCCCCATGTCGGCCAGGCAGATGGCGTTCCACGTCGCAGTATCGCGCTTGGGATCGTTGTCGATATCGGCCTTGATGTTGTGGACCGCGGCGGAGACCATCGATTCGATCATATAGCCGGTCTTGGGTGCGCCGGTCGGAATGGGGGTCACTTCAACCGGTGGGATCGCCACGCAGACACCGACCGAATAAATATTCTTGTACTTGGGATTGGCCTGATAGGCATCGATGTTCACGAACCCTTTGGGATTGCAGAGCCCCGGCGTGCCTGCCACCGCATCCACCCCGGCGAACGGCGGGATGAACATAGAATACCGGAAAGGGATTTCCTGCCCGTCTTCCAGCAGCACCTTGCCAGGCTGAATCTCTTTGATCGCACTATTCGGGATCGGCTTGATGGAATGTTCGGCGAACTCGTCCTCCATGAGACGGCGCGAGGCCCCCACTCCGGCCAATCCCATATGACCGACATAGGGTTCCGGCGTGACGAAATAGATCGGCACTTTCTTCCGCAGCTTCTTTTTCCGGAGGTCGGTGTCCAGGATGAACGCCATCTCATAGGCAGGTCCGAAACAGGAGGCGCCTTGAGCCGCCCCGACGACGATAGGACCGGGATTTTTGAGGAACGCCTGGTACGAGCCCCATGCCTGCTCGGCATGGTCCACATTGCAGATGGATTGGGTATAGCCGCTGGGGCCCAGTCCTGGGACAGCGCCGAAATTCAGCTTGGGTCCCGTCGCGATGATCAGATAGTCATAGGGCACCTCGCCTTTGGCGGTGACCACTCGATTCTGCTCCGGCTCGATCCGGTCCGCCGTGGCATGGACAAACTCGACCCCTTTCTTGTCCAAGACAGGCCCGAGCTGAAAACTGATGTCTTTCCTTGTCCGCCACCCGACTGCGACCCAGGGATTCGACGGCACGAAATGAAAGGACTCGACATTGGAGATGACCGTGACCTTGTGTTTCTTCGCGAGAAGCGCCCGCGCCTCATAGGCCGCGGGCAATCCACCGATCGACGCACCGATAATCACCACTCGTGCCATTGTTCCACTCCTCGCTAAACGTGGCGCGCGAATCGCTTGTTCGCAAGACTCGCATTTCAAAGTTTTTCCCGTTTGTCGTTTCACTTTTTACTGCTTGCGTTCTCCGTCGGACAGGTATTGATTCCCAGTAAGGTCCAGGCCGGGCAGAAACCGATCGCGCCCGTGACCAACGCGATCGTCCCGAGCACCAACACAATACCGGTTCCCACCGGGGGCAACACGGCAAAGGCTCCGATCCCGAGCAACGCAATTCCCACGACGATCCGGATCGGCCGTTCAACTCCCCCTACATTGCATGTCATAACTGCACCTCCTTGGTTGTGCTGAAGCTATCAGCCGTCAGCTTTCAGCCATCAGCGTTCGGATTCGGAGACTGTCGGCTGATAGCTATCTTACTGGGTATGAGTCCTCGCATAGGAAATGGATTCAGCCTTCACTCGGCTTGTCCTCTCTTCATTCTTCCAGTTGCACTTTCATGCTGATAGCTGAATGCTGACGGCTGACCGCTACTTGTCCATTCCGAGAATCGATACAAATCATGGCACGTCGTGCAGCGGGCGGTCATGCTGGAGAGGCGCTGGAGAATCTGTTGTTGGGTCTCTTTCCGGACAACCGCATCCGCCAGGGCATCCATATCTTTATGAATCGACATGCCCATTTGCTTGAACGGAAGCGGCAACTTCGCCATGAGAGCCGGGTTCACGTCCGCAGCCATGCCCATTCCAGCCGAGCGGGCCGCCTGTTCAACCTGCGTTCGATCCGCCTCCTGATCCTGGCCGGCCAAGCCTGTGACCACGCCATGGACCGCCTTCAGGAGCATCCGCATCTCGCCCAGGATCAGGTCTCGCTCTGCCGGTGCTAATAGAACTTGCATCCGTCCATCAGTGCCCGGCGTCGTCCACCCCCGTACGAAGAACCATCCAGCAACCACCATCGTCACGATCCATAGCCCCAACGTGATCCAGCAGAGCTTCGACCTCATCGGAGGCCGCTTCCCATGCCGTCAGCCCCTTCGGGAGTCAGAGTTCGAACATAGGCGAGCGCATCCCATATCTCGTCGTCTGAGAGTGATTCCCTCCAGGCTCCCATCGCGGTATTCGGCTTGCCGTCATGCACGCTCTTAAACAACCTCGCATCCAGCTTCCGTTGAACCGCCGGGGACGTGAGGTCGGCGACCGGAGGAGTAAACTTCATCTGCCCCTCTCCCTTCCCATCGATCCCATGACATCGGGCGCAGACCGTCGAAAAGATGACTCTGCCGCTGAGCACATCACGTTCCGGCTGTGACACGTTCAATTCCTTCAGGCTTGCGCCCCCGGCAAAGGCCAACAGCGTGAACCCGACAAGAACAACTTTCATCGCGTCGCCTCCATAGCGAGCCTCCCTGCCTTCTCACCCGTTGAGTGTCCTTGCGAGTGAGATGCCAGCCAGGCGTGGAAATGTGCGCAGCTAAACCTCCGCACAAACAATGCGTTAGGAGAGAGGGTCAGGAACCGACGCTGACAGATCGCCGCAAGTGGCGAGAAAGACCCCGCCGGGAATCTGGTCACTGTCGCAAGACGCCACAGAGAGGAGAAACTACCGGATGGTCGGTTCCAAGCTCACTCTCGCCTTCATGGAGTTGGAAATCAGACAGTTCGCCTCGGCTTTCTCGATCAGCTCCTTGGCTTTGGTCGCATCGCCGTTCGCCGGGAGCGTGATGGTCGGCTTCAACGTGATGGCAGTGAACTGAAACTTCCCATCGACTAATTCCAGCCGCCCTTCGGCCACACTCTCGTAGGAGGTAAAGGCCAGACCAGCTCGCTCCGCCACCGCCAGGAACGTCGTCATCACGCAGGTATTGACGGACGCGACGAATAAATCCTCCGGCGACCAGATGCCTTCGTGTCCCTTGAACTCCGGCGGCGTCGCAACCTGGATGTCCGGTTTACCGGCACTGGAGATGACTCCCTTGCGTTGCTCCGTCCATTTGACCGATGTGTGATAGGTGTAGACCTTGCTGCGGACTTCCATTCTGCACCCCCTCTCCTCTTCCCCGAATACGCGTCCTCAGTTGATTCCGAGCGCTTTGAGATGTTCTGAAAGACGAAGATTTTCGCTGTAATCCACCGGGCAATCGATCACGGCCGGCTTTCCGCACGAGAGCGCGGCCTTCAGCACTGGCCCCAATTCAGACGGTCCCTCGACGCGGTAACCGGCCGCGCCAAAACTCTGCGCCAGGGCGACGAAGTCCGGGTTACCGAACTCAACACCGGATGTCCTCCCGAATTTCATCTGCTGTTTCCATCGGATGACCCCGTAGCCGTTGTCCCGCCAGATCAGCACGACGAGTGGAAGGTGGAGCCGCACGGCGGTCTCCAGTTCCTGGACATTCATCAGAAACCCGCCGTCCCCGGTCACAGCCACGACGCGTCGAGTGGGGAAAATGAGCTTGGCCGCAACGGCCCCGGGCAGTGCCATACCCATCGCGGCGAATCCGTTCGAAATGACGCAGGTATTCGGCACCTCGCAGGGAAACATGCGGGCCATCCATAACTTATGCGCCCCCACGTCGCAGATGACCAGATCATCCGGTGCCAGCGCCTGTCGCAGATCGCGAACGATCTGCTGGGGTCGCAGGGGCCATCCGGGTGGCTGCGCCCACTCTCTTTCGTAGGCGGTCTGCACCAGCCGGCGGCTCTCTTCGGCCCAGGCGCGATCGAACGAAACAAGATGCTCGCCGATCTGATCGAGGGACAAGGCGATATCCCCCAATACGCCGACATCCACAATATAGTGCGCATCCACTTCGGCCGGCGACACATCCACATGCACGATATGCTTGTCGCGGTTCGGATTCCACAAGCAGGGGGCGTACTCCACAAAATCATACCCCACTGCCACAACGGCATCGCTCTGCTCGATCACCACAGCCGGATGATCCCGCATCTGCAATCCAATCGTATAGAGAGACAATGGATCGCTGTCCGGGACGACACCCTTACTCATGAACGTGTGGACCACCGGCACGTTCACCTGTCGGGCGAACCGCCGGACCGCCTCATCCGCCTGTCCACGGATCACCCCGTTGCCGACCAAAAGGATCGGCCGTCGTGCCTTAGCCAATACCTCGACGGCCCGGTTCACTTGGCGCGTCAGCGGCTCCGGCAGGAACGGCGCCTGCACGTGCAACGGCCCATCCACTTCACCGTCACTCACCGTTTCCGCCGCGACATCCTCCGGCAGCTCCAGATGAGTCGAGCCGGGCTTTTCTGTCTGGGCGACCTTGAACGCTTTGCGCACCGTTTCGGCAATAGTCCGGGGGTGAAAGATCTCGGCGTTCCATTTCGTGACCGGCTTGAACATGGACAAGACGTCGATGAACTGATGCGATTCTTTGTGCATCCGATCCAGCGAAGCCTGTCCTGTGATCGCGACCAGCGGGGCGCGATCCAGATACGCGTCTGCCACGCCGGTGAGCAAATTGGTTGCACCAGGCCCCAAGGTGGAGAGACAGACCCCTGCCTTTCCTGTCAGACGCCCATGGACATCAGCCATGAAGGCCGCGCCTTGTTCGTGTCGGGCGGCAATGAATTGGATCTGCGAATCCACGAGCGAGTTCAAGACGTCCAGCGTCTCCTCTCCTGGCACGCCGAAGATCCATTGCACTCCCTCATTTTCCAGACAGCGCAGCAGCAGCTCCGACCCTTTCATGATAATCCTCTCGGTCCATTCCGGCTCGGTTGCCGACCGGTATTCCGCGCTATCATTAGCAGGATGCTCAAAAAATTCGTCCAGCAAGGCCGCAGCGAATGAAGAGCCGAGGCATATCCTCTGGGGTACGTCGAGGATCTGAACCATGCGAGAACGCCGCTTGGTGAAAGGTGCGTCTTGGCGCACCAGGGTTGGGCGGGTGAGAAGAGCGACTTTTTCAGCATCCTGCCTCCTTCTCGCCATCCCCCTCCGTTGGCTCAGGTGGTCGCGACCGTTTCATCAGAGTGACATATAGAACCGGGATCACGACCAGCGTGAGCAGGGTCGAGGCGCCAACTCCGAACAGCAACGACACTGCGAGCCCCTGGAAGATCGGGTCGAGAATGATGACGAAGGCACCGACCATCAGCGCCGCCGCGGTCAAGAGAATCGGGCGCGTGCGGATGGCTCCGGCCCGGATCACCGCTTCCTGCAACGGCCATCCCTCCTGTCGTTGCAGCTCGATGAAGTCCACCAGCAGAATCGAATTGCGCACGATAATGCCCGCCAAGGCAATGAACCCGATCATCGACGTGGCGGTAAAATACGAGCCCGTGACCCAATGCCCCGGCACGATTCCGATCAACGTGAGGGGAATGGGCGCCATGATGATGAGCGGCGTGAGAAACGACTGGAACTCGCCGACGATCAAGAGATAGATCAGCAACATGGCCATGGCAAAGGCGATCCCCATGTCCCGGAAGGTCTCATAGGTGATGTGCCATTCCCCGTCCCACTTCACCGCCAAGCGGCTCTCGGACCAGGGCGCCCTCGCGTAGTGCTGTTCGATCTCATAGCCTTCCGGCGGTCGATAAGCTTTCAGCCGATCACCGATACCGAGCACCCCGTACACGGGACTCTCCGCTTTCTCCGCACCGGGCCCGCCGACATCGCCGACGACATAGACCACAGGCTTCTGGTTCTTGTGGTAAATGGCTTTCTCTTCGATCGTCTGTTCCAACCGTAAGAGTTCCGACAACTGCACCATTTCGCCGGTCGGCCGCCGCACGGCAATTTCACCGAAATGCTCCAATCCGGTCCGTTCCGCCTGCGGCAGCCGCAAGACGATCTGGACCGGACTTTTCTCCTTGGGAATATGCACCAGGCCGATCTTGTCCCCGCCAAGCGCCATGCGCAACGTCCTGACGATATCGTCCGACGGGACCCCCGCCAGCGCCGCCTTCGCATGATCGACGGTAAAGACATACTTGATCTGATCATGCTCCATGTAATCGTCCACATCCACCACCCCAGGGGTGGCCTCGAACATGGCCCGGAGCTCCTTGGCCACGGTCCGTTGCCGGTCGTAGTCCGGCCCATAGACTTCCGCCACCAGCACCGATTGCACGGGAGGTCCCGGCGGAACTTCCACCACCTTCACGTTCGCCCCAAACTGGCGACCGATCTCCTGCACGGCCGGCCGCACCAGCCTGGCGATCTCATGACTCTGCGCCGACCGTTGATCCTTCGCCACCAGGTTGACCTGAATATCGGCTTGATGGCTCCCCTCGCGGAGAAAGTAATGTCGTACCAGACCGTTAAAATTGAAGGGCGAGGCCGTCCCGACATAGGCCTGGTAGTCTCGGACCTCGGGAATCGTGCGCACATACTGGGTCACGGCCTTCGTCACCCGCGCCGTTTCTTCCAACGTCGTACCTTCCGGCATGTCGACGACTAACTGCAATTCACTCTTGTTGTCGAACGGCAGCATTTTGACCGTCACGCTCCTCGTGTAGAACAGCGCCACCGACGCGAACAGCAGCAGCACTACCCCGGCGAGGAACGTATAGGCCAGCCAGGGATGATTGAGCAGCGGGGTGAGTACCCGTTGATAGAACCGGTACGTCCAGCCGCCTGTTGCATCGTCATGCTCCGCACCCTTCATTACCACACCTTCGCGGTAGCAGGTCTGGCAGAACCAGGGAATGACGACGAAGGCAACCAGCAATGAAAAGAACATGGCAATCGAGGCATTCACTGGTATCGGCCGCATATAGGGCCCCATCAGGCCTGAGATAAAGGCCATCGGCAGTAAGGCCGCGATCACGGTGAAGGTCGCCAGGATCGTGGGATTCCCCACTTCGTCCACGGCATAAATGGAGGCCTCGCGGTGGGGACGACGACGCAGGGTGAGGTGTCGATAGGTGTTCTCCACCACGACGATGGCGTCATCGACTAAAATACCGATCGAAAAAATCAGGGCGAAGAGCGTGACCCGGTTGATGGTGTAGCCGATCAACATGGAGGTAAAGAGCGTGAGAGAGAGCGTCACGGGAATCGCCAGCGACACGACCATCGCCGGACGCACGCCCAGGGTCAGTCCGAGAAACAGCACTACCGCCGCTATCGCGATCAGCAGATGCCAGAGCAGTTCGTTCGCCTTTTCATCGGCCGTCTCGCCGTAATCGCGCGTAATCGAGACGCGCACGTCTGCCGGGATGATCGTACCTTTCAACTCATCGACGGTACGGAGCACCTCGCGGGTGACGGTGACGGCATTCAAACCTCGCTGCTTGGCGACCGCCACGGTCACGGCGGGAGATTCGTGAAGCGTATCTCGTGAAGCGTCGTTCGTGAGGTCCCCTTCACGTTTCACGTTTGACGTTTCACGAGCGCCTCCGGCGCCTAGGCCGAACCACACGTATCGCGTGACGTCGGAGGGACCATCGATCACGTCCGCAACCTGACGGAGATAGATCGGCCTGCCATCACGGACGCCGACCACCAGCGCTTCGAGATCTTCGCGAGAGCGAATGAAGCGGCCTGTCTCCAGCACATACTCGCGGTTCTGACTTTGGAAACGACCGGCCGGCAGCGCCAGATTCTCGCCCCTGATCACTCCGGCCATATCGAGGGGCGTCACCCCGTAGGCACGCATACGGGCCGGGTCAATCTGAATACGCAGTTCACGAGGGCGTCCGCCGACAAAGAATCCTCCAGCCGTCCCCGGCACCTTCTTCACGTTTTCGAGCACATGCTCCGCCAGTTGCTGGAGCTGGGCATCGCCGTAGCGGTCGCTGGAGAGCGTCACTGTGACGATGGGAACATCGTTGATGTCCCGCGGCTTCACCAGGAAGGTTCCGGCGCCCGGCGGGAACAGATCCTGGTTGGACATGAGCTTGTCGTACAGATCGACGAGGCTCTGCTCCATCGGTTCACCGACATAGAACCGCACGATGATCAGGACACCGCTGGGTCGGGAGATCGAATAGACGTATTCGACCCCTCGAATCTCGGAGAGCTTGCGCTCGAAGGGTTTGGTGAGTTGTTCTTCGACGATCTTCGCGGAGGCACCGGGGAACGACAGGAAGACGTCGGCCATCGGCACGACGATTTGCGGCTCTTCTTCTCGCGGCGTGACGACGACGGCGAACAACCCGAGCAACAGCGCCCCTAATAGGATTAGGGGGGTGAGCTTGCTCCCGATGAACAGACCGGCAAGACGACCTGAGAGACCGACGTGAGTCGACATGAGGTTACTCGTGAAGCGTGAACTGTGACGAGGGAAGCAGCCTTCCTGTCGCCTCGTTTCTTCTCAGCGCGAGCGGCGAAGCGCGTTACCGTGTCACGTCTTCGATCCGGGCCCCCTCGATGCCTGTACTGGCGTCCACGAGCAGCCGTTCTCCGACGGTCAGTCCGGACAGGATCTCGATCGACTCACCCACCGTACGGCCCAGCTTGACCCAGCGAAGGCGGGCCAGCGAATCTGGGCCGACGACATACAGCCCCGTGAGCTCGCCTCGCTCAATCACGGCAGTGCGCGGCACGACCAGCGTCTGACCGGTTCCCTTATCCACCATCATGCGCCCGAACATCCCGGTTTTGAGCCCGGGCGTCGGCGGCAGTTCCACTTTGACCAGGAACGTATGGGTCGCAGGGTCTCCTGTTGGAAGGATTTGCGCCACAGTGCCAGACAGAGTCTTGGGACCGAGCGCATCAATCATCACCGGGATCGTCGCGCCACGCGAGAGCGCTTGGAGGTCTCCTTCCGCTACAGTCGCTTCCAGGCGTAATCGTTGCGGGTCTTCCATTTTGAGGAGCGGCTGTCCCGGGGATGCAATCTCGCCGACCTCGATCTTCTTTTCCGTGATGACCCCGTCGAACGGCGCCGTGACGATGGTATAGCTCACCTTCGTGAGGGCGGCCCGTCGACTAGCCTCGGCCACTTTGAACGTGCGGTCGGCATTCTCCTTCTCCTGCTTCGACACCGCATCCTCGCCATACAGTTGCTTCATTCGAGCGAGATGCGCGCGGGCATTCTCAGACTCTGCTTGCGCCCGGGCGAGCTCCTCACGAAGATCACGGCTGTCCAGGACTACCAGCGTCTGGCCCTTCTTCACGGCAGTCCCCTCCCGAACCAACAACTCTTCCACCGTGGATCGGATTTGGCTCGACAACGTCGCCTGCGCCACAGCTGTGATCTGCCCCGTCACTTCGACGCGAAGCGGAACTTGAACCGTCTGCACCTGTGTCACCACAGCCTGAATCGACGCAGTGGATGTGGGAGTCCGCGTCGGCTGGACCGGCTCCTCCCGAGAGTTGCAGGCCGCGAGAGAAACCCCCATCGCCACGGCGAGGACAAGCCGGCGTATGAATAGATTCTCTCCCTTCCTACTCAAGACATTCATTGGCCACGATCCGTTCTCTCACAGCGCACGACTTACTCCTGCACGCCAAGCCGGCGCAAGAAGGCCATCATCGGACACCAGCCGGTGAAGGCGGACTGGATCTGATTCACCGCCACAAATACCGCCACATAATTCCAATAGGGATGGACAGTGGCCCCGAGGACAATCGCCAGCAGGACAAAAAATCCGGCAATCAGCCGCAACCATTCATTGAGTTTCATCGAATCACCTCCTGGTTTACTCTACCTGTATGATCGACGGGAGCAGGAAAGGATTCACCGGTCGTTCGGCCCATGTTGTGACAGCCATGTCCTCGACCAATCGTCAGCAATATCAAGAGGCTACCGTGGCTCGCTGTTGTCTCTCAGGCTGCGAAGATAGGCAACCACTTCTTCGATGTCCTGATCGGACAGGACGCTCTCCCATGTTCCCATCGCGGTATTGGCCCGTCCCTTATGCACCGTGCGAATAAGCTGGGGAGCGAGTTGCGTATACACCTTCGCAGACGTGAGATCCGCAACCGGCGGATTGAACGTCGTATAGCCATCGCCCTTTCCGGTTGGCCCGTGACAGGCTGCACAGTGTTTTTGAAAGGTCACCTGGCCTGGCTTGGGAGCGTCAGTCACTCTTGGAGCCTCAGCCGCCTGCGGAACCGGATGACAACCCGCCCACCAACCTGCACCAAGACATAGGGTCATGAGAACTATGCGCGTCTTCATCGTGATCCTCCCCTGTGTCATCACAGACCAGCAGACCATCGAAGGGCGGTAGCAGCGCTGGCCCTCGTCAATAGAGGACACGCCGGTAAAAGACCTTCTTCGCCACCTCAGCTGCAATGACATACCCGACGACGATGCAGAGCAAGGCCGCCAGGAACACCGGCGGCAAGGGCACGAAGCCCAGCGGCCCGCGCAGCGGCGTATAGGGTAACAGCAGCGTCAGGCCTACCACCGCGAGCGTCGCAACCAGCAGGCCACGGCTCGGTCGGCTGCGAATGAACGGCCGACGACTCCGAACGACCAGAACGATGACCGAGGCGGAGACCACCGACTCCACAAACCACCCGGTCCTGAATTCCTCGACGCCGGCTTGAAGGAACCAGAGCAGCACGCCGAAGGTCAGATAATCGAAAATGGAACTCACCAAACCGAACGTGAGCATGAACTTCCTGATGAAGGCGATATTCCACCGCCTAGGCCGATCGATCAACTCCTCATCCACGCGATCACCGGCGATGGTCATTTCGGGAATGTCGGTCAGGAGATTGGTCAATAATATCTGCTTAGGCAGCAGGGGGAGGAAGGACAAAAAAAGCGACGCTCCTGCCATGCTGAACATGTTGCCGAAGTTCGCGCTGGTCGCCATAAAGACATACTTCAACGTGTTGGCGAACGTCCTCCGCCCTTCCTGCACTCCTTCCACAAGAATGCCAAGATCCTTTTCCAGTAACACGATATCCGCCGCCTCTTTCGCCACGTCCACCGCACTCTCGACGGACACGCCAACGTCCGCCGCGTGCAACGCCGAGGCATCATTGATACCGTCACCCCCATAGCCTACGACGTGGCCTGCCTTTTTCAACGCCAGGATGATCCGTTCCTTCTGATTCGGCTCGACCTCCGCAAACACATGGATGTCATTCACGCGCGACACCAACGCCTCGTCGCTCATCTGCCGCAAATCATCGCCGGTCAAGAGATTTCCATTCATTAAGCCTATCGCCTGTCCGACGTAAGCCGCGACGAGACGATTGTCGCCGGTCACGATCTTCAAGGTGACGCCCAGGCCCTTGAGGCGGCCGATCGTCCCCAGGACATCGGTCTTTATGGGATCTTCGAACACCAGGAATCCCAAAAACGTCATGTCCGCCTCATCGTCTTTGGTTATGCCCTCTCGCGCGCCCATCCCGCGAGAGGCAAGCCCGAGCACCCGCCATCCCTTGGCAGCCCACTGCGCCATCTGCATGAGGATGGCATCCCGTACGACAGCCAACTCAACCAAGGTGCCGTCTGCGTTCTCGGCAGTAGAACAGACCGCCAGGACATTCGCCAAGGCGCCCTTGGTCACCAAAACATGGGCGGTCGGCGTCGCGACTAACACAGATAATCGTTTGCGGACGAAGTCGTAGGGCTCTTCATCCAATTTCCGATAGGGGGAGAGATCGAAGGAGCGAGCGGTACGAATGGCTTCGTCGATCGGGTTATGAAACCCGGTTTCGAAACTCGCATTGAGCGCGCCGTGCAAGAGCACCCGTTCGCTCGGATTCCCTGCGATATCGCAAGCGGCCTTCAGCCGGACGAGCCCTTCGGTCAGTGTCCCTGTCTTGTCCGAGCAGAACACGGTCATGCTGCCGAAGTTTTCGATCGAGGCCAATCGCTTCACAATCACCTTCTGCCGGGCCATGCGCTTGGCCCCATGGGCCAAATTGATGCTGATGATGGCCGGCAGCAGCTGCGGGGTGAGGCCGACCGCGAGGGCAAGAGAGAAGAGAAAGGCTTCGAGCACGGGCCTGGCCAGATACACGTTGACCGCAAAGATGGCGACAACCAACACGACGGTCACTTCCAAGAGCAGATACCCGAATTGCCTGATGCCTCTTTCGAACTCCGTCTCGGGCGGCCTGAGTCGTAACCGGCCCGAGACCTTCCCGAATTCCGTGTCCGACCCGATGTGCACCACGACCGCCCTGCCGGTTCCACTGACGACATGGGTCCCGAGAAAGAGACTATTCGTCCGTCGAGCCAGCGGAGTGTCGGCTGACAACAGGCAGCAGACCTTCTCAACCGGATAGGTTTCGCCTGTGAGCGTCGCCTCATCCACGAATAGATCTTTGGATTCAAGCAGGAGACAATCGCCGGGAATCGTGTCACCCGCTCTGATCAGGACGACATCGCCCGGCACGACCTCCTCAACCGGCACAGCGACCAGACTCCCGTCGCGCCAGACATCGGATTTGATCTGCACGATCGCGAGCAAGCTGGCCACCGCTTGGTTCGCGCTCCGTTCCTGCCAGAACCCGAGCAGGCCGCTGACGAGCACGATCATGAGAATGATCGCCGTGTCGGTCCGATCCGCCAGGAAGAAGGCCAGCCCCGCGGCGACCAGGAGGATGAGGATGATCGGGCTGGTAAATTGCCGAAACAGCAGCTCGTAGGTGGACAGCCGGCTCTTTGGTTTCAAGAGAAGATGCGCATCGCGCAGATGGCGCCGTCGCGCCTCATCGCTGGCGAGTCCCTGCGAGATTGTCTCGAGCTGCTGAAGGGCCTGGGCCGGGGGGCTACTCCAAAAACTCCACGTATCAGACATCGTAAGAGTGATCCTCTCGGGACAACTTAGGGCTCAGCGATTCAGCAACTGCGTCACGCTCCACACAAGCAGCAACGCGTACACGCTCCCGAAAAACCAGGGGAAGCTGATGGCGCGATGGGCCCACCACTGACGGTGCTGGCGGAAGGCCCAGTTCGGCTCAAACACCGGAGGCTCGTTCCGTCGATCCTCGATCGGCTGCCGGAATTCATGGAGCCGGCGGAGACTTGTCATCAGCTGCTCTTTGTGCCACTCAGGATCTTGCTCGATGCCCCTCAGTCGCCACTCCCACAGAGCATTCTGACCTGACAAACGACCGAGGACGATCGCCATTTGGAGGCACAGGAGAATCCCAAAGACGCAGAGGAGAACAATCAATACCGTGAAAGACAACGCCAGGTGCTCTCGCGACACGATCAGCCCGATCACCGCGACAAAAATGGAGTTGGCCGTGAGGTAGTCGGAAAGCATCGCGTGATAGTCCCGTACCCCTGATGTCCAGAGGGTGATGAGATGCTCGTACGTTGAGTCATGGTCGGCTTCACCTGGTGCTATCATAATAGGCCTCTCATCCACTAGGCGTGTAGCTTCCTGAGCAGGTCTGGACTCAGCGGCTTCTTCTTGGTCTGGCTCATTGGGTCCTTGTGATACTGACGGACTCGCTTGCTCGCCCACCATTCGTCCTGAGAACGGCACCCTACTCTGCGACTGACCATTCCACGTTAACGGCGCCTGCTCCTTGTCCACCAGCTCAAGGACGGAACGTGCGATCTGACTCTCTTCATTGGTGTGGATGACGCGCACAGTCACGCCGCTGTCCTCTTTCGAAATGACTGAGGCGCCCGCTGTGTTGGGAGCCTCATCCAATGCGACGCCAAGGAATCCCGAGTCCCTCGCAGATGCGTGATCGGATGACCGATGAGTTCTCACCGATACCGCCGCTGAAGACGAGCGTGTCCAGTCCACCCAAGGCGGCAGAAAATGAGCCGATCCACTTCTTGGCCTGGTAGCAGAAGAGTGCCACGGCTTCAGCCGCACGTGGATCGTGGCTTTCGCTTGCCAAGAGATCGCGCAGATCGGAACTGGTCTCCGACACCCCGAGCAATCCCGATTGCTGATTGACCATCGCATGAAACTGCTCCACGGTCATGCCTTCCGTTCTCGACAAATAGGACACGAGGCCGGGATCGAGATCGCCTGACCGAGTGCTCATCGGAAACCCGGCCGCGGGCGTAAAGCCCATGCTCGTATCGATGCCCTTGCCTCTAAGCACAGCGGCCATGCTCGCCCCGTTACCGAGATGAGCCAGAATGACACGGCCCTGCGCCTCATGAGGGGCAATACGCCGGAGTTCCTCCATCAAGCAGGCATAGGAAAGGCCATGAAACCCATAACGATGCACGCCGGCGGCGTCATACCGTCTGGGGATCGGCAAGAGGCGTGCGACGCGCGGCATCTCCCGGTGAAAGGCGGTGTCGAAGCAGGCGACTTGCGGGAGCGTCGGATACTTCTGGCTAAACGTCTCGATCAGCTCGATCTCGGCAGGCAGATGTTCCGGATCATAAGGACTCAGCCGTCGCAGCTCACCCATGACTTCCGGAGTGAGGCGCTGCGGCTCGCTAAAACGATGGCCTCCATGCACCACGCGATGCCCGATAGCCACAAGGTCCGTGATCTTAACCTCTTGTTCCAACCAGGCGATAAGGGGATCGACACAGTCCTTGTGATGCGCGGCCTGGATCGTCCTGCACTCGCTGGTTCCGCTGGCCACGTCCGTGAGGGTCAGCGTTGCCTCCGGCAACCCGATTCGATCGACCAGGCAGGACACAACACGAGTGAGAGGAGGGCCCACTCGGAAGAGCGAACACTTGAGGCTCGATGACCCTCCATTGATGGTCAGGATGAAGCCATGAGAATGATGTCCGGAATCGCGCAGACTCACAGTACCCCTCGAATCAATAGCTGTGCGTGCCTCACGCCAGCCCCGGACTCTGCCGCGCAGGCGCTTGCCCCAATCGATAGGCATCATGGAGGTATTGTGAGACCATACGCTGCGTGTTGAAAAACGCTCCGTTCAATGCAATCGCGTGCCGCATGATCTCAATAAACCGTTCATGCTCCTTATAAAAACAGGGCAACACTTTCTCTTCCAGTTTTTTATAAAGTTCCTCTGCGTGACAGCCATCCATCCCGGACTGAGGTTCCAGGCAGGCCTCCACCCGATCGCCGATCGACCAGCCGGTCACACCTTCGAGGTGGCCCTCGATCCACCAGCCGTCCAGCACGCTCAGGCTCGGAACCCCGTTCATCGCCGCCTTCATCCCGCTCGTCCCTGATGCCTCCATCGGCGGCAGCGGCGTATTGAGCCATACATCGACACCGGCACAGAGCAGCTTGGCCACATCCATGTCGTAATTACTCAGGTACGACACCGGGATCACACCCTGCAACGCATCGCGCATCTCATGGATGTGCACGATCAGGTCCTTGCCATCGCGGTCGCGCGGATGCGCCTTGCCGGCAAAGACGATCTGAATCGGCCCCGCCGCTCGGACAATCTTCTTGAGCCGGTCGAGATCCTGAAAGATCAGACCGGCACGTTTGTAGGCGGCAAACCGGCGGGCGAATCCTATCGTCAACACCTCGCGATCGAATCCCGCGTTCGACTCCCGATTCACATGCTCGACTAACGTGCGCTTGGCTTCCACATGAGCCACCCAGATGTCCGAGGCCGGAATGCCCACTGCATAGCGAAGCGAGAGTTGATCGCGCCGCCAGTCCGGCAGATGGGCGTCGAAGAGCTTCTGGAACGATGGAGCGGTCCACGTCACCGCGTGGACTCCGTTGGTAATGGAATGGATCGGGTAGCCGGGGAACATGCTGTGCGAGACCTCCCCATGCTTCATCGCAACCCCATTGATATACCGGGAGCCCCGTAGCGCCAGTTGCGTCAGATTCAACCGTCTGCTCGATGCTGCAAGCCTTCAGCCTGTCCGCACCGGTGCTCTCCCAGCACGCGCCGAACGAGTTCCTCGGGAAATTGATCGTGACCGGCCGGCACGGGCGTATGGGTCGTAAACACACACTGGTCACGAACGGCTTCGATGAGATCGGCCGACATGGATGCTGACTGGCCCTGCAAGGCCAGTTTCTCCTCCGCGAGCGCGAGGACGAGCGAGCGCGGCATGCCCCTCATTCAGATGGAACCGGAGAATGTTCTGATAGCCAAGCGATCGCAACAGGCGGAGGCCCCCGATCCCCAGCACGACCTCCTGACACAGGCGATAATGGTCGTCGCCCCCGTAGAGCACATCGGTGAGCGTCCGGTCCCAGGGCTGGTTCTCGCTCACATCCGTATCGAGCAGATATACCGGAACGACCAGCCCGGACTCACCCCTCACTCGATACCGCCAGGCCCTGACATGGACCGTGCGACCTTCGATGAACGACCGTGACGCTGCTCGTCGATCAGTTCCGCGAAATCGTTGACCGGCCAGGCGACTGGCTCCTCGCTTTGCTGACCGTGCGCATCCAGCCGCTGAAAAAAGTACCCGCGCCGGTGCAGCAAGGACACCGCTACCATCGGCACTTCAAGGTCGGCGGCCGAACGAATCGTGTCGCCGGCGAGCACACCAAGCCCTCCCGCATAGGTCGGCATCCCGGACTCAAGGCCGATCTCCATGGAAAAGTATGCGACGAGGGGTGGTTGCACCATAACTAACTCAACGTCGAACGAATCCAGTCGCCCAGGTAGTGCGTGATCGCAATCACGCTGACGCCAATGACTAGATGCTCCGCGATGACTTTCCAGGCCGGGATCTGCTGGGCCTGCGCCAAGAAATAGCTGAGCACGGCGAGCAGAGAGAGGCCCCACACCACGCTCACCGTCATAGCCTCCTCCAAGGGCAACAGCAGCACCGGCACGACAAAGGTCAGCGCGATCAGGAACTTGGCCAAAAACGTGGCGATCGTGGATTCCCAGATCTCCGACACGTTCCCGTTATTTTTGGACTCCTCCGCAATATGAATACCCAGCGCATCGGATAGTGCATCGGCGACCGCAATGGTCACAATGCCGCCGATGACCGCGAGCCTCGAATGTGTCCCGGCGTGCAGCCCGACCATGAGGCCGAGCGTCGTGATCACCCCGGACGTCAACCCAAAGCTGAAGCCGGTCGTGAACGATTGCCTCATCGTGAACAGCCGGTCCCCTGGCCGCCGGAGACACAACCGCTGAGCCAGCCGGCAACCTCTCTCACGAGCTTATCGACCGCCCGATTCGCCGCAACTGCCCCGCCATAGGCATCGTCATTCGAGGCCTCTTCGACCATTTCAAACAGGCGGGTGCCGAGTACCAGATATTCAGGCAGCTTGGTTATTTGTATTCGCAGCGCAACGCGCACACGACTCGGCTTCTGCAGAAAGTCCTGTAGGAGCACCAGCTGGTCGATATCCACACGATAGTCGCCGCGCACGGAGGTCGGCATCTGGGCAATGGCTCGCCAATAGCCCGTCTGTTCCAGGACCTGAACCAGTAAGGGGGTCAACATCCGGGCCGGGGGGTCCGCCCATTGATGGGTCGCGTAATAGCTCACTTCATAGGGCCGTTGCGTGTAGGCCATCCGCGGCGTATCAAACCCGGGCTGTGCCACCGGCACATTCACGACGAGAGTCCCGGCCCCTGGTTTCCCAGCAGGGACAGGAGCCCCTCCAGCCGAACTATCCAGGCTCAAGATGAACGTATGGATCGGTCGCTCTTCACGCGAAACTGACAAACAGCCGGCCAGCGCCAGCGAGACGATCCCGATTCCGATCAACCTAGACAGCCGTCCCTGCATCGTCCTCATGGGCTACTCTCCCGGTCCTCGCTGGGGAGTCTTCGTTCCCAGCACAAGCGAACTCGGCTCCTGTTCCAGCTGGCGCGCCACCCGCTGTAACGTCCCGGTGAGCTGGCGCAGTTCCGTCACGAGCAAGCCCGTTTCGCTCAGCGTCTGTCGGGTGAACTGCTCAATATCCGGGCGGCTCCCCTGCACAGCCGACCTCACAGCCCTTCCCGTCTGAGCCAATTCTTCGGTCATGGTTTGGAGCGCCACGGCACTTTTGTTGACTCGCTCCAGCAATGCGGGCATCTGTTTGTTCATCGTCTCGGTCATCGTCGCGACATTCTCCGCCGCTTCCGAGGCACTGCGTATTCCCTTATCCACTCCCTCGCTGCGCGCGGCAAGTGTCTGCGTCAGCTCGGAGATATCTTTTAGTATCTGCCTGAGCGCGGCTCGGTTGTCTTCATCGACCACTGCTGTCGCGTTCTGGCTGAGCACATTCAAGTTGGCCAACAGCTTGGTGAGGCCCTGCTCGGAGAGCAGACGCGAAATTGCCATGTCGAGGCGAAAGAGCAGTGAAGGTCCGGTCTTGATGACCGGATACTCCTGGCCCGGCGTCACCTCCAATGCCGGCGACTCTCGAGTTCCCCCGGTCAAATTAACTGTGGCTAGTCCTGTCAGCCCTTGCGTTTCGAGCACCGCAACCGTATCGGTTTTGATCGGCGTTGCATGAAGAATATCGAGAGTCAACCGGACCTCTTCAGGATTCTCCGGATTCAACACGATGTCCTTCACTCGCCCGACGTCGACCCCCCGGTATTTCACCGTGGAATTGACGCTCAACCCGGCCACAGATTCCCGCATGTAGGCGTAGTACCGGTCATAGACCCCGCGATAGTCGGACTTCCCCAGCCAGAGGACGATCGCCAGGACCGCCGCCCCCAAGACTGCGACAAATGCCCCGACTGCGACGTAATTGACTTTGCTGTTCATAGTGTCTATCCGTGTTGAACTTCCGCCGCCCGGCCGCGCGGACCATGGAAATATTCGCGAATCAGAGGATCGTTCGAGCGCGACAATTCCTGCATTGTGCCGATTCCCAAGACCGTTCCGTTGCCCAGCACCGCGACACGGTCTGAGATTCGCCAGAGCGAATCCAGATCGTGGGTCACCATCACCACCGTATGTCCCAATAACGCTTTCAACTGCAGCACCAACTCGTCGAACCCGGCCGCGATGATCGGATCCAGCCCGGCGGTCGGTTCATCCAAGAACAACAACTCCGGGTCCATCACGATCGCACGGGCAAGCGCGGCCCGTCGTCTCATGCCCCCGCTCAGTTCGCTGGGATATTTCCCCGCGCTGTCCGGCGGCAGCCCCACCATCCCGATTTTCACGGCCACGATGTCCCGGATCAGTTGCGGGCTGATCTCGGCATGTTCGCGCAGCGGGACCGCCACATTCTCTGCCAACGTCAACGAGCTGAACAAGGCGCCCCCCTGAAACATGACTCCAAAGCGACGGTGATTCTGTGTGCCGACAGATCCGTCAAGTTGACGACTCTCGACGCCGAAGAGACGAATGCTTCCGGCCGAAGGCGTGAGCAGGCCGATGATCTCCCGCAACAGCGTAGACTTTCCGCACCCGTTTCCTCCGGCGATGGCAAAGACTTCGCCCCGCTGCACAGCAAGGCTGACATCGCCATGCACCACCGCTGCCCCGAATCTCGTCGAAACATGGCTGACTTCGATCACCGGATTCTCAGGCTGTGTTACCAGCGGCATCGCGTACTACCCTCTCACACAGGCCGAGGCTGAGCTTGAAGTTAAGGGAACCACGGGATATGTCCCGGCCTGAACCTCTAGTTCTCATGTTCCTGTCCCGCTATAAGGCCCACCAGTTCAGGAGAATTGAACATATCGCATCAAAAATGATGACCAGGAAAATACTTTGCACGACGCTGATCGTCGTATGCCGACCGACATCTTCCACGCCCCCTCGAATCTGAAACCCTTGATAGCATCCGACCAGCGCAATGATCATGGCAAAGAACGGCGCCTTGCCGATCCCGATCAGAAAGTGCCGCAAGGCGACGGCTTCCTCGAATCGAGCGACGAACTCCGCGAAACTCACATTGAGTTGGTTCGAGGCGATCAGCATGCCGC
Source organism: uncultured Nitrospiraceae bacterium (assembly GCA_963720035.1). Classification (GTDB taxonomy): domain Bacteria; phylum Nitrospirota; class Nitrospiria; order Nitrospirales; family Nitrospiraceae; genus Palsa-1315. Next base: position 106,955 of record CAVREB010000015.1, read on the forward strand.
CAAAGACCCCCAACACATCCGCGTATACGGTGAGCAACGGCAATGCGATCACCAGCGCAATCGTCCTTGGGAGGACGAGCAGATCCATCGGCCAGATGCCGAGGGCACGGACTGCATCCAGCTCCTCCGTCACCTTCATGGTCCCGATTTCGGCGGCATAGGCCGAGCCCGAGCGTCCCGCAATCACTATTGCGACAATCAGCGGGGCGATCTCTCGTAACAACGAGATCCCGACCAGGTCGACGATAAAAATGTTCGTGCCGAACTTCCGCAACTGTTCCGCCCCTTGATACGCGATCACAACACCGATCAGAAACGTCAGCAAGCCGGTGATCGGCAAGGCATTGAAGCCGTCTAACTCCAAGCTGCGGAACAGCGCCCGCCACCGGATCCGCGCGGGAGCCTTCACGGACCGAGCCAGCGCGACTGCGCTCTCACCCAGGAAGGCCAGGGCTTGGAGTACATGCTGGATCCGGCCCTCGACCAGTTGATTGAGTTGGGCGATGGCGCTCCGTCTTGTGAGAATCGCCGGTGTGGCTCTGGGCCAGTTCGACGTGACCATGTCGAAAATCTGCCGGACTTCCGTGCGGAGTCCCTGAACAAAAACGCGCCGCCCCTGCTGTTCCAGCCGGATCACAGTCCTGCGCAAGAGCACAGCCCCTGCTGTGTCCATCACCGTAATACCGGCGCCGTCGCAGGTAAGTTGTCGTCCGACAGGCCAGACCAGCTTGTCCACTATCCGTTCGACCTCCGCCACGTGGGGCAAGGTCCAGACCCCCTGACAGAGAAGGGTCTGGTCTTCGCCGATCCTGAGGTGGGCTCCCTCGCTCCCCTTCTGCTCAATTCGCTTCATGTGCTGGCCGCCATGTCCTAAAAGACCAAGTACAAGCCGAACCCGACGCTCTGGATCTTTTGGGAGTAAAACTGGCCGTACGGATTGTAGCCCCAATAGTAGTTGAAGAGCAGACGCAGCCGCCTGGTTGTGCCAGGCCGGAACCATTCCAGCCCCCCTTCGACATTCGAATTGATGACCCACTTCAGCTCCTCAAATGCTTTAAAATCCGCCGCTGCTACCGGGGTCACAATCAACCCGCCTTTGAGCGTATGCCCGAACAGGGGCGAACGAATCTCAGGCCCGCGCAGCTCGACACCCCACTGGGCTTTGAGTCGGTCGATGGTCGTCGGTTCCCGGCGAATAAGGTACCCACCCCCCCCATAGACTCGGCCCCATCCGTGTGGCGTGTTGAACGACAGGATCCCGTCAATTTCTTCGAAGCTCAACTCGACATTCTTGAACCCAGGTCTGGCCAAGAGGAACTGGTCTCCCAGATGGCTGCTCTGGTGATAGACGCGCACCCGTGCGGAGACGAAGTCACTTCGCCATGAGAACGGAATTCCGATGTTAAAATCCGTATTGATGAGCTCAGTGGACGGTCCAAACAGATCGAACTGCGAGAAGATGCCCATCAGCAGACCGACCTGCGTTCCATCGCACGTTCCTTCCTTGCGACGGCTCCAGAGGCCGAAGTTTTCCCCCAATGCGACCGAGCCGACAGTGTTCGAGGTCTTCGATTCCAGCGCCTGGACCTGCTGCATGGTTGCGAAGGTTTGCGGTTGCTTCAGATCGGCCATCAAGGGGCGAAAGACATCGCCGTCGGGCAAGAACACATTTTCCCATGGGGCCTTTTCCTGATCAGGATGATTCACCGGCTTCGGAGTATCGATGTAGCGGCAATCCACGTCCGACCGCTCCGTCTGCACCAGCACGTGCTCCGCTCTTGCGTCAGTCGCCAGAAAACACCAGGCCGTGCAGGCCCACAACCACAGGGCCGCCCTGCTAGTGCGCCGCCATGATGTCCTTGAGATCCGCTCCACTCATCACCTCTTTCTCAAGCAGAAGCGTGGCGCCCCGGACAAGGGCGCTGTGCTTCTCGGCCAGCAGCCGCTTCACGAATAAGTACTGTTCGTCGATGATCCGGCGGATTTCGCAATCGATCTCGCGGGCGGTCTCTTCAGAGTAGTCCCCGCCTTCCGGAGCGCCTTGGATGGGCAGGAACTGGGGCTGTCGCTCGCGATCAAGCGTGATGGTCCCGAGTTTTTCGCTCATACCATAGGCCTTCACCATGCTCTTCGCAATGTCCGTCACCTTGACCAGATCGTTCTGAGCCCCGGTCGAGGCCTCCCCGAAAATCAACTCCTCCGCTATCCGGCCGCCCAGAAGCACTGCGATCTTGTGCTCCAGTTCGGTCTTGGTCATGAGGAAACGATCTTCGGTCGGCAGCTGGAGAGTATAGCCCAGAGCGGCAATGCCCCGTGGAATGATCGAGATTTTTTGCACCGTGTCGGCTCCGGGCATCGACAGCGCCACGATCGCATGGCCCGTTTCATGATAGGCCACCCGCTCCTTCTCCATCTTATTGAGCACCCGGTTCTTCTTCTCCAATCCGGCAACGACCCGCTCCACCGCTTCTTGTAATTCCGGGAGACCGACCTGCTCCTTATTCCGACGCACGGCTAAGAGGGTCGCTTCGTTGATGATATTGGCGAGATCGGCCCCCGAAAATCCGGGGGTCATCCCGGCGATCACCTCGAGGTCCGCGTCAGGACCCAGAACCACCTGCTTGGCATGGACACGCAAAATGGCCAGGCGGCCGATCTTATCCGGACGATCCACCAGGACATGACGGTCGAACCGGCCGGCCCGCAGCAGCGCAGGATCAAGAATCTCGGGGCGGTTGGTCGCCGCCATGAGAATGACGCCGATGCGCGGATCGAACCCATCCATCTCGACCAGCAACTGATTGAGCGTCTGCTCCCGTTCCTCGTGCGCCATGGGTCCCATCCCGCGGGCTTTCCCGAGCGCATCCAGTTCATCGATGAAGATAATGCAGGGAGCTTTGACCTTCGCCTGCTCGAACAGGTCCCGCACGCGGGCTGCCCCGACCCCGACGAACATTTCCACGAACTCGGACCCGCTGATGCTGAAAAAGGTTACCCCAGCCTCTCCTGCCACGGCGCGGGCCAGGAGAGTCTTGCCGGTTCCGGGCGGGCCGACGAGCAAGATCCCTTTAGGAATTTTTCCTCCGAGACGCGTGAACTTTTCCGGCGTCTTCAGAAACTCGATCACCTCGCGCAGTTCCTCCTTCGCCTCGTCCACGCCGGCCACATCCGCGAAGGTGACCTTCGTGTCCTTCTCGCCATAGATCTTTGCCTTCGACTGCCCCACCGTCATGAACCCGCCTTGGCCCTGACCGAGGCGCCGGAAAATGAACAGCCAGATGGCACCGAAGATGAGCACCGGAAGAATCCAGGACATCAAATCCCGTAGCAGGGTACTCTCGATCACGCCGGTAAATTTGACGTGGTGTAGGTTGAGCTCCTTGACCAGATCGAGGTCTTCAACCCGGACGGTCGTAAACATCTTCTGCTCTTTGGATCCCTCCTCCGGCGTCAGCTTCCCGGTCAGTGTCTGATGAGTCACCGTGACTTCAGCCACTTTGTCGGCCGCCACAAGAGTCCGGAATTCGCTGTAAGGGATCTCTTCAAGCTTCTGCAAGGCGTGGATGAAATCGTGCACGATAATGACCGCCCAAATGGCGAGAAAGACATACCAGATCGAAAAGGAGATTTTCTTGTTCATGGGCGCACCTTGTTATTCGAACTGCTTCCTGAACCGCCACATTCTGAATGCAAAGAGCAGGTCGCAGAACAGTGTCATCGCCCCGGCCTTGGTGAAGATAATCCGAGACGACGTGAGTGGAGACTCCACCAACTATTCAATCGTGCCCCGTTTTCTCTCCCGTAGGTCGGCAGCCGCCGGTTCCAAACGAACAGATCGAGCAGCAGAAACGAGCCAACGGCCAGCGGGATGAAGAGGGCTGCAGTGAGAAGACATAGGCGAGGTACTTTCATGCTTGCATGGCTCAGACCCGGACAGGACCGGACTCAAAATATCTGTTCGAGCTCTCCTTTCGCGCGAGCCAGGTTGATGCGGGACGCATTGAATCGAAATAAGGCCTCGATCAGGTTGTCGCGTGCCCGTGCGACCGAGGTTTGCCCATTCGTCACTTCGATATTCGTGGCGAGCCCGGCGGCAAATCGATCTCGCGCAAAGGTCAGTTCCTTCATCGCCAGCTCAATCCCTTTCTCGGCGACCGCAACCTGCTGCGTGGACGAGTCGAGCGTGAGGAGGGCGCTGCGGACTTCGAGGGTGATCTGATCGGACACATCCTTCATCCGGATCGACTCCTGTCGCACGCGACTGCGGTTCTCAGAAATCCGGCCCTCGCGCTGGCCCCCGTCGAAAATCGGCACCGAGAACATGAGCCCCGCCGTGTACGTGGCCACGGCATCCTCCGGTTTCACTCCGATCCACCCGTAATCCCCATTGAAGGACAAGGAAGGGACCCGTTCGTTCGTCACGGAGCTGAGGCTGAGAGACGCCAGCTTCTGGCGCGTGTTCTGGGCTTTCAGCTCGGTGCGGTTCTCGCGGGCAGCCAGGAGTGCGTCGGCGGGAGACTGAGGGGCCACATTGACCAGGGATAGTTCATCGGTCAACGTCAATCGCACATCGAAATCGATACCCAGGGCGCGAATGACATTCAGTTTCGCGCTCTCGTGATCGTTTTGCGCCATCAGCAGCTGTTGGCGCGTATTCTCCAACTGTACTTCTTCGCGCGTCACGTCGAGCCCTGTCGCCACGCCGGCTTTCTTCCTATCGTGGGCCAATTTCAGCAGTTGCTGACTCAGTTCGATGTCGGCCTGACGGGCTTTCACGGCTGCCTCAGCGCGTATGGCTTCCATGTACAACAGTCCGGTCGTGGCCATGACATCGCGCTTCGTCACTTCGGCTTCCAGACTCGCCACCTCCACGCCGGTTTTGGCAGCGCGCCATCGCTGAAGAAGACTCAGGCTGAAAATATTCTGAACGAGGCTGGCACGCGCGTCATACACGTTGAATGGTTGCGTCCTGCCGCTTGGCAACCCCAGGGAGTTGAGTCCGTTTTGAGGAATGCCGAACGCGGCCAGATTGACCGTTTGATGACGCCCCGTCCCATAGCCAGAGACATTCGGCAACAAGGCCCCTAAGCTCGTGTTCACTGCCGATTGCGCCGCAGCGATCTGTTCTTTCAACAACCGCACGTTGACATTATTGTCAATCGCCGCCTGAATGGCATCGTGCAGACTGAGACGAAGCTCGGGAGAAGCCTGGACCGATTCAGCCGCAGGCGCAGGGTGGGAAGCGACTCCGGTCAAAATAAGAACGACCGCAGCAGAAAGAAGGACGACTCGCATCATGTAGGCTCCGGTCAGGAGGAACTGCACAGACTATCCAGTTACGCTCGTACGCTGGGAGTGCAAAGAAGAGACCCCTGACATCGAACCCTCAGACATGGGATTCTTGCAGAATATTGATGGCTTCGAGCGAAATTGGATGGATGAAAAGGGGATGTGGGGGAGTCCTGCTACAGTGAACCAGGCTGCCAATGTAGCGTATAGCTACAGGCCTAAGCAGTATCTGCAAAATCCCCACTCCGATCATGAGATGCCAGCGCTTAGGTCCGCACAAGCATGACCGCGGCAAACAGAATAGCCAGAGCAAGGAAGAGCAAACAGCGAGCGACCCAGGGAGACCACACAACCAGGGCCTGATCGAACCTGCTTCGGCTCTCCGTGGGGAGTTGCAGGATCCTCCCGACACGAGGCCCGAGGATGAGATCGTGGGTCAGGGTCAAGAAAAGAAGGATGGCCACGAGCCCCAGCTTGGTCGCCAGGACCATCGGCCATCCCGATGGGTCCGCGATCGGAATCCCCCGCTGATGCAGCAACAGGGGGCCCGTGAACAAGAGAACAGTGATCGCGCCCCAGACCAGTGCGCGGAACCGCCTGGCGATGGTCCGAAAGAGCAACGCCCTCTGCGACGCGAACGGTTCACGCTTGAGCACCGGCACCAGCACAACCGACAAGAAGATCGTTCCGCCGATCCAGCTGACCGCCGCAACCAGATGGAGCCAGACCAGCAGGACCATCATCGCCGCCGCCGCCAATCCACTGATCAACCTTTCGTAGATCCGGGGTCGATCATGAGAAGTGCTCGTCCAGCCTGACTGCCTGGTCCCGATACCTTGAGGTTCGGGCACCAGGCGATTTCTGCCAGTTCCGTGACCACCTCGAATCGGTTCTCGCCATCAATGGAGGACTGATCGTGGGTCATGCGCATACAGGGTGTGCAAATAAATTGGCACGAGACAGGACACCGATGCCCTTCACACCCCACCAGGGTATTGAAGAACGCTGTTTTCTCCAGACAATAACGCCCGCGATCCGGCGCGTCCAGACTGTCCCGATAACAGTTCAGTCGCTGCCAGAGCTTTGCGAGGCTCGATAGAGGACGGGCATTTATGCTCGCCCAGGCCCCAGGAATCTGAATCGTTTCACCAACGAGCTGCACCGCCAGATCAAGGCCGGTCGGGAGTGAGGGGAAAATCGCAATGCTCATGCGATCTGAGCCCCTCCACTCCATCGTAAAACTCGGCGCTCGTTGAGCGAGACTGAATGCAGCCGCAGCCTCGTCGGCAGTACCGTGAGGAATATGGACGACGAGGTTCACGATCGGTGCCTCGATCCACGGAGCGCCGCTCGCACGTGACGTTCCCACTGCCCCATCAACGTTAGAACGAAATTCCAACGTAGGGCCCGATCTGACCATAGCTATTGTTCGTGTTGGTCATGTTGGCCATGAGGTGGTAGCGCGCTTCCAACCCGAGCTTGAAGGCCTTCCACAGTTCATACTCCACACCGGCGCCGAACTGGACTCCGATATCCAGATACTGCGTCTGGTTCGAGGGAGGGCTGATCACCATGATGTCCAAACCCAGGGGGATGATCCAAGGCCTGAAGGCACTCCCCTCCATGAATTTGATTTTCGGGGCCACATCAATGGTCACCGAAGTGAGTTGCGTCTTCGCCGGAGGGCCTGTCAGCGCACTCACCCCACCATTGACAGTTTGTGAGCTGTAGCGGTTGAATTGGAGGCCGATTTCTCCGACCACCCAGGTCTTGTCCATCCCTCCCCAGGCATTCTTCGACATGACAAGATCAAGCCCGGCTCCCGCGTACCACCCGGTGCTGCTGTTGTTCTGCCCACAAGTGTTAGGGGTACCAAGCCCACAGTCGGTAAAGAACTCGTTGCCTCTATTGTTGTTCATCCCCACAAATCCGCCTCGATAGAACACCATATTCCCGGTGCCCTCTTCAGCCGAGGCCGGCGACACACCACAAACAGCGAGCGCCACGGCGATCGCAACTGCGGCAGACTACGCTCCAATGTTCCACCCTGTTCTCCGAACCTGCATGATGTCCCCCTCCCTGAGCGATCATCGGAAGACGTTCCTTGTCCTCCGACTGTGCGGCTGACTTGCACTCGCCGGCCCGAGACATCAGCTTGGTGAATAAACGCTTCACAGTCGCCTTCCTTTACGGCACAAGCTGTGACACCTTCGTGCCTGCCGTTTCCTGCACATCCCGCGCGCAGCGGAATCCCATCCAGTTGATCTTGGTATTGGGATCGGTCCCGTTCCGCATCGCGACCCGCATGGTCGTCGTGCTGTCCATCCATCCGCCGCCCCGGAAGGCTTTCTGGGTACCAGTCTCCGGGCCTTTGGGGTTCCGATCCGGTGCCGTCGCGTAATAGTTCTGGTCGTACCAATCGGCGACCCATTCAGCCACGTTCCCGATCGTCTGATACAGCCCGTACGGGCTCACGGCATTCTCATACTTATCGACCGAAATAATGGGTGGGTACAATAACAACCGTTCCGGACGATCCCGCACCGGACCTGAAAGCCCGGTTCTCCCAAAATTCGCCCTGCTCGGCCCCGCATATTCTTTGCCCCAGGGAAAGAGCCGCCCGTCCACTCCACGCGCCGCTTTCTCCCATTCCGCTTCCGTCGGCAGCCGCTTGCCCTCCCACTTGCAGAAGGCATCGGCGTCATACCAGGACACATGCATGATGGGATGGTGCGCCATCGCCTCCTGGAAGTTTCCACCGTCATACCGCCAGTCCACTTGCGGCGAGCGGTTCGTGGCGAGCACAAACCCGAGATACTCCAAGGCCGTCACTTCGTACTTGCCGATCTCGAACGCATCCAGATAGACGCGCCGCTGCGGCACCTCGCCGCGATAGGCGAGCCGGTCCGTCTTCTTATCGCTGCCCATGACAAACTCACCGGCCGGCACGAGGACCATGTCATTCTTGGCTTTCCACTTGGCCACACGCTCTGCGGCGAGCTTTTTACCTGCGTCAGTCCACTCCATCGTAATGTCCTGCGTATCGAGCCCCCAGGCGACGTTCGCAATCACCAAGGCCACTGCCACGGCGATGATCGCATTCACCACACGATTGACCGTCACCAATTTCTTCCCTCCCGATGTATGCACGATTCGGCCTCCTAAATTATAGGCTAGCGGCGCGAGGCAAGCAGGCAAGGGGGAAACAGAGCTCCACCCTCTCGCCATTCGCCTCTAGCCCCTTGCCCACTGTTGATTTCGCACAGCGCAATCCCGTCAAATAGCTTTTGCGATCCGGTGTGCCGCCATTGCGGCCGGCGGATCGCGCGACCTCCGGATCTTCGTTCCAGGAGCCACCGCGAAACACTTTGAGTTCGCCGGTAGCCGGCCCCGTCGGATTGTCCGATAGGTTGCGTTGGTAATACTCGGGGTCGAACCAATCCGACACCCATTCACTGACGTTACCGGCCATTTGATAGACGCCGTAGGGGCTGACGCCCTTGTCATACCGGTTCACGTTGGCCAGCGGCGGATATTTGAACCCGCGCTTCGACCCAGAATGCGCGATATTGCTTTTCAGCCACCCGGCCGGTTCGTTCCCCCAGGGAAAGACTCGCCCATCCTCGCCTCGCGCCGCCTTTTCCCATTCCGCTTCGGTCGGAAGTCGTTTCCCCACCCACCGGCAATAGGCATTGGCTTCTTCCCAGCTCACCCCGATGACCGGATGCGACGCCATCTTTTCGAGAAACGGATCCTGCATCCAAAACGGCGGCCAGGTTGTGCCTGTGGCCAACACGAATCGGAGATAGTGGACGTTGGTGACTTCATACCGGTCGATTTCAAAGGCATCCAGGGAGACGGGCCGCTGCGGCTGTTCCTGAGGACCGGCCGCGCGATCCACCTTGGGATCGCTGCCCATCAAGAACGGTCCTCCCGGCACAGAGACCATGCCCTCGGGAACCTCCAGCAACGCCAACCGTTCCAACTCCCAGGGTTGCGCCCAGGGGTCGTGCTTGGGAGACAAATGATCGGCACGCACCGCGGTGCTTGACACAAGACCCCAGGCCAGCAGACCGGTTGCCAGGGCGACCCCCATCCCGATTCGCCGCGCCATCATGAAATTGCCGTGCCGTGCCAGTCGTGATCCGTCGTTCCTCAACTTCCTACCGACTCCTGTCCTTCTTCTAAGAAAACGGGGGAGCCACACCTTACGCGCAGCTCCCCCGTCTTGACCGAACCGTATTCCGCTGTCGACTACTTCATCGCAGTCGGAATAGCGCGAGGCTCTGGCTGCACATCCGCACGCTTGGCACCCATTCCCTGAGCACCCAGCGGTTGGATCCGTGAGTCACCGACAGGCAACACACGGAGGTAGCCCCATTGTCCTGACTGCGTGTAGGGCAGCCGCGCATTGGACCACACGAAGTCTCCCACCTGACGATACGGGCCGCCCGCACCGCCACGGATGAAGACATCGAGGATCTCGGACCCGGCGTACTCCACCACGCTGATCATGTCGGCACCGGGCATGTAGGGTTCGATCGGCCACTCATGGCCTTCGACCCCGAACATCCCGTTCTGTTCGCTGTTCGCGCCGATCACATGGATGCGGATCGCGTCGCCGGCATGCGCCTCGATCAGAGGCGTCACCGGATCTTCGGGCTTGTCCACGACGCAGGGCTGGAAAATCTTGCCCAGCGAGCAACCTTGCTCCTCACGGAACTTGTACGGTTCCGCGCGATAGTTGACCGAGGTCAACCCTGCCACGTTTTGCACGTAGGGCATGAACGCGGTCCCGATGATGTTGTCCTCATCCTGGAAGAAGAGGGCCACGTCACGGTAGTTCCGCTTGCCCGACGTTCTCCGGCAGGCTGGCATCGACAATGACGTCAGCACGCCACGAGTTCTTCTGCGAGATATCGGCCCCGGTGACCGGGTCCCGATACTGGGAGCCCCTCGGACCAACGATGACCGCGCCGTACAATCCGTTCCGCGGATTCACGACGATGTTCCCACCGTCCCACACCAGCGACGTCGTTTCCTTGTTCGCCGGATGCGCGTAGTAGGTATAGGTGCGGCTCTCGCCAGGGGCCACTGTCTGATCGCCGGGGTTGTTCCCGACGTTCAGGCCCTGGCTGTCTTTCGGATCGAAGGCCAGGCCCGGCGCAAAGAAGGACGCCCTGCTGGCCTTCATCTTGTTCTTCAGATTGACCTTGATGCAGTCGCCCAGATTGGCACGCAACGTGAGCGGATTCGGCGTCACATTGCCCGCCACCGTGGTCGCTTCCTCTTCAAGCGCGTAGATCTTGCCTTCCGGCATCGTCATTTCGATCTTGCGCTCGAAGTCCACCTCGATCGCGTCCGGCGCCTTCGGGTGAAGCTTCATCGGACGGTCCAACGACACGACGTTGAAGCTCTTCACCGGAGCATCGGACGGACAGACGGAACTAGGCGTCGCAGGAATCCCGAGAGGATTGGTTCCCCTGGGCAGCGGCTTCAGATCCGCCGTTTCCTTGTCGAGCACGCGCACGATACCCCATCCACCTTCGGCGAAGTGTGACGTTCGGCCGTTGAAGTGGATGTAGTCGCCCGGCATGCCCTGGAATCCGCCGGCCTTGGTCACGAGGTCATACCGTTCGGCGATCCCGACGTGAATCGAGTTCTTCCGATTGGCATCCGCCGCATACCGTTCCGTGAGGAAGGTATGGCCTGAAATGGTCCAGACATGGGATTCGTTCATGAGCTGATGCAACAGACGGAACACCATGGTGTCCCCTGTGTACGCACGAAGCAACGGCGTACCTGGATCTCCATGGATCGCGCTGCTGAACAGCTTTGACGTATCCGGATTGTTGGACAATCGTTGCGCAAACGGTGCCGCGCGGAAGTTGAAACCGCTGCCGGTCGTATGCGTCCCGCCGTTGATGTACTTGTTCGGCGCCGCCATGATCTTTTCCGGCATCTGGAAGGAAATGGTCTTGCCGGCTTCCAGCGCCACTTCGATGGGCTGCCCCGGGGGATTGCCCGCCTCGATGGTGTTCACCGTGTGAGGAACGGTGTCGTGGATCGACACCATCAACTCACGGAAGCTGCCGCTCACGCCGGCCCCGATCGGCTCGTTGCTGTGAATATCGGCAATGGGACCGCTGTACACCAACTTGCCGTTCTTCGGATCATGATAGGTGGACCCGAACGGTTCCACGATCGTCACGCCGAACCCGCCATGCGGCCAGGTCGTCGCGCCGAATGCGTGGTCATGCCAGAACACGGTCCCCAGATCGACATCCACCCACCACCGATAGCGCACGAACTCCGGCGACACGATATCGTTCCCCGGATGCTGGTACTTCAGCGGTTTGAAGAACGTGATCTGATCGCCGTTGATCTCCTTGATGCGGGCGACCTCGGAGCAGCTCTTGTCCCGCGGCAGTGAGGCCGTGGCGTCGTTGCCCTTCTCCAGACAATCCATGCCCACCATGACTTCGGTGTTTACATGGAACCGCGTGGCGCCGGGCGCCATCGCGATCCTGATTGTGGTAGCACCGGCCTTCGCCCCGCCGTTGATCTTGGCGACCATCGGGGCCGGCAACCCATGCTTGGTCGTCTTCCCCCACATGGTGAACGGCCGAACCGACATTTCATACTCGAAACCGGAGATCACACCATCCGAATTCCCCGTGTCGAACTGGAAGAAATGGGGATGGATGTTGATCTTGGACGACTGGAAATTCGTGTAATCGTCGTCGTCCCACTCGCTCGTCAGCAACAGGTCCACGCAGTCATACACGTTGGCACGGATGACTGCCGGAAGCTTCAGATCGTCGTTCGCCCTGGTCAAACGTTCTTCTTCATGAAGCACGTAGATCAAGCCGTCCTTGTCGACCATGGCCGGCTCTTTCCCCTGCTTCTTAGCCAGGGTAATCGGCATGCGGACAAAGTGGATGTTGTAATACTTCCGATTGGCATTGTCGGGACAGAGACTCCATCGGCCCTGCTCGCCCGGCTTGCGCCGGCTCGGAGGTCCGTTCACCATTGGCGTCCTGGTGAATCGGTTCCAGCCATGGCGCACCGCTGTGGTTCGCCGAGAACGGCACCCGCTTGCCGAAGTGCGGCTTAAAGAGCGGCCAGGACATCTTGGCCGTCGTCGGGTCAAAGAGGATAGCCGGTCTGGTGCTATCATCCCACTTGGCCGCCCATGGGTACTTCGGATTCTGTGCGGTACTTTCCCGCTCACCGCTGGCAATATTGCCGTCCCACTTCCAGTCCCACACGGTCGAATCGTAGGCCATGATCTGGCCCTTCTCATCGTTCGTGTGACCGGGCTGACCCTGTGCCGGCACAAACATTTCGACCCAATCCTTGATGTTCACAATGACGGGATCGGACTTCCAGTTGGTCTTCTGGCTCTTGTCGACAATCTTGAAGGTCTTACCGAACCAATCGACCGTCGTCCCGATCAGCTTGTCGGACGACACGCCCTGCTTCATCCGGCCCTTCCGATCCGGCAACTCCGCTAAGTCAGGCATCGTGTCGGTATGGGCCGCACCTACTTGCAGCGTGTTGTAGAACCGACCGTAGCCCCACATGCCCGCCACATAGTGGTGCGCCACGTGGCAGTGGAAGAGGAATTCACCAGCTAGATGCTGGCAGCCACCGCCGCCGCATTCCGGCTCGAGGTCTAAGGCTTCAGACGGACCGATGACTTCCACATCCACGCGATCGGACTTGGTCCGGACGACCGGATACTTCACCGGGCCGTCCTGCCCCATCGCCCACATGTTGTTCGGCTCAGTGCCCGGGCTCCGCTGCCAGCGGATCGATCCGCTGTGTGGATGGTGGGAGTGGAACACTTCTGATCCGCCATGGACCAGCCGCCACTTGACCGGATCGCCGAGATACCCGCGTGGAATCGTCGTCGGCGCGTTCGCCGAATGTATAGGCGCTATAGGCCATCGATTCGTCTTCAAACCCGAAATACTCGTGCTGCAGATGCATCTCATCGATGCCGAACGGCTCACTGCGATAGTTCAGCGCACGGCCACCAGGACGATAGGCATCGGTCAGCGGATCGCGCTGCGGGCAGGAAGTCGCCCTTCTTGTTCAAGGGACGGAAGGCTTCGTCGCCGATTTCGTGATAGAACAAGCACGAACTCACGGAAGTCCGGTCCGGACCCGTTATCGATATTCACCTGCCAACCGCTCTTAGCCTCAGGCGAGACGCCCGTGCCTAGCGCATTGACATACTTCGAACCCTTCGGTTCCACGACAAGCGCGCCGAACAGACCTAACACGGTCAACTCACGGTCATGGCTGTAGGAGTGGAACTGCCGCACCCCCTCCTGCATCTGCGGGTGGATGTACCACTCGAACTCCTGCGCCTTGCCCGGAGCCACGATGGACTCAGGATTCGTCGTCGTGGCCGGCTTGCCGGTCGCACTCACGATCATGCTGGAGGCGCTGATGAACAGACTGCCGTCCTCGCCCTCCATCTGGTTACGGAGGGTCATTTTCATGCAGTCGCCCTGGTTGACGCGAAGCACCAGGGGCTGAATCATGTCGCCCTGCAACCCGGTGGTCACGGCTCCAGGATCGAAGCCGTCCTTGTCCCGAGCCGCTTTGTTCTTGGCTTCCTCAGCCGCGCACCTTATCGAGATCCTGGGTCAGCACATACATGTAGCCAGGATAGAAATCGAGCCAACGGTTCAAGGTGATCTCGATGTTGATCATCGACACGTCGTACTGCTTGACCGGCACACCGGCCGGGCACTTCCCGCCCGACGCCATCACCGGCTCGCCTTTGGACCCATCCGACATGAGCAGGAAGCTGCTGCCATCCTGGCCCATGTACTGGTGCATCATCGACATCTCGTTGAACGCGCCGGACGTCTGCTGGGCCTTTGCATCGTTCTGCGCCTGCTGTTCGAGCTTCTCCATCAGGCGATGGTGCTGCATCTCCATCTTTTCCGCGTTGCCGGCACGACCTTCCATGGCGTTTTCCACCACGGTCTGCCCCTTCAATTGCTGAGTCCAGCCCGGCATTGCGACCGGAGTGGCATGCCCTTGATGGGACTCCTCTCCCGGTGCCGCCGCAAACAGCCATGGCGTTGCCACCAGACTGCCGGCCAGCAGGACGCTCTGCAGCATCAGCGCCAACCCAGTACGGCGCCGCCTGCGCGTTGGTTGAAACATATAGCCCCCCATAGTACGGCCTCCTCTGTTTATGCCCGCCTCACCGGCGGATGGTTAATCTGAATCACGCTGTCAGCCGTCAGCTATCAGTTCTCAGCCAGGAATTGAATCTTCTGGTTCTCGCTGAAGGCTGCCGACTGAGGACTTCTTTGCTTCCTATGGCCTCGTTAAGAGCTGGTGAAGGTTTCCTCCTTGCGGAGGAGAGGGTCATTCGGAGGCCGGTCCAAAATCACCCAGACCTCCACCAGCAGCGCTACGTATACGCAGCTTGCGTGCCTCGGTGCAGACACCGGCAGACATAAGTCAGTAACGCCGCTCCAGTCCTCACGATTCGCATCTGACGACCAGGTGAAGCGGAATTATTGGGAGAGTGAGACTTCCACAGAACTAGACAGCCATGAGTAGACTGAAATGACGAGCGCTGCAATTTCAATTAGATAGACTGTCTAATATCTTGGACAGTTGCTATGGGGATATGGGGCAGAAACGGGCAGATCTCAGGCCCCTGAACATGAAGACGAAGCATGAGGAGTACAGGTGGGCAGCACTTGTAGGAAGGATAGCCGAGCGAGACTAGCGGGACGGGCGAGGGTTCGAGGTCCGACCTTCGAGGTTATTGGAACTTCGAACCCCGAACTTCTGATCACGCCCTTCTCGCATTTCACGCGTCACGCATCCCATAGGAGCGGAGCTTGTTATAGAGGCTGGCCCTGCTGATCTTGAGGAGCTTGGCGGCCTTTGCACGATTGCCCCCTGTTTGCTGGAGCGCCTGAAGTATCCGGGCACGTTCCGCCTGACGGGTGGCCCCGCGCGCAACGGTACGGAGATCGTGCTCTGCCGGTTCCGATCCCATCGCCACAATGTCCCTGCAACTCAACCCGGGACCGGTGGTGGTGACGACCGCCCGTTCAAGATAGTGTTGCAGCTCCCGCACATTGCCCGGCCATAAGGCCTGGGTGAGCGCCTGCATCACGTCCGGCGACACCTGGCGGACTGGCTGCCGGTGGCGCTTGCAGGATGCCGCGACGAAGTGCTGCACCAGGAGCGGGATGTCTTCCTGCCGGTTACGAAGCGGCGGTAGAGACAACGGCAGCACCGCGAGCCGGTAGTAGAGGTCCTGCCGGAAGGTCTTGGCCTTGACGAGTTCGACAAGATCCTGGTTCGTTGCCGAAATGACCCGCACGTCGATCTTGATCGGTTGGTTCCCCCCGACCCGTTTGATCTCCCCCTCCTGAAGTACCCGCAGCAGCTTGGCTTGAAACGTCGCGCTCGTGTCGGCGATTTCGTCCAGGAAGATCGTCCCGCCGTCCGCCTCTTCGAAGAGTCCACGCTTGGTGGCATGCGCGCCGGTGAAGGATCCCTTCACATGGCCGAACAACTCACTCTCCAACAGCGTTTCCGGCAACGAACCGCAATCGACCACGACGAACGGTTTATCCCGTCGGTAGCTGGTCTGGTGGATCGTTTTGGCAACCAGTTCCTTGCCGGTACCGCTCTCCCCCTGAATCAACACGGTTGCGGAACTGTCGGCCACAAGCCGGATCATGTCGAGAACTTCTCGCATCGGCGCGCTCGCGCCGATCAGCTCACCCAGCTTCGATTCCTGTTTCACGACCGCGCGCGCGCCGCTCGTCTGCTTTGCAGGCTTAGGCGACGATTTGAACAACACCAGCACAGACTCGACCTCCCCGCTGCTTGAGACGAGCGGGAACGCCTGATGCATCCCACAGGCAGTGCCATCCCCTTCGGAGGAACAGGCCACGGATCGGACGTCGGGCGATTCGTACATCTTCGTCGCAGGACAGGTGCCACAGGGATCGTCCCGGTGAGCGAAGGCCTGATAGCACTTAGCCAAATGGTCAGACAACTGGGATGCGTCCTCAGACCAAGCGGATTCATTTGCGTAGATCACGTTGAAATCGCGATCCATGACCGCCACTCGTTCGGAGAGCCCACCGGCTAACTGCTTGATGGCTTCCAGTCGAGCTGCAAGGATGGGATCTGTAAACGGGCGGACTGCAGAAGGTTCTTTTTGAGATCCGGCCATCTCACACCTCTCGCAAGCTGAAGAATCGAATAGCATACAAGGTCTCAGTCGAGTTTTCCATCCAATGCCGGGCCTAAGAGACGTCGTACGGCTCCTTTGAGTTCACTGAGGCGAACCGGCTTATCGAAGTACGCCTCGACACCGATGGCCAACGCATCGGCTTTCGTCTGAGGATCCCCAAATGAGGTGATCAGCACCATCGGCACACCAGGGGCAAACGTCCGGAGCCTGACGATGTAATCCAATCCTCCGGCTGGCATCCGAAGGTCCGTGAGGATCAATGAGGGGCGAGCATCGAGCACCACCCGCAGGGCCTCGTCCCCATCAGCCGCTTCCCGGATGGACACCCCCAGATCATACAGCTCATCGCAGAGGAGACTCCGCATCTCCTGATCATCTTCGGCGATGAGCACCACGATTGGCTTCCTTTCCTGTGTCATCCATTGCCCCCTCTGCGTCCGATCCTCATCATTCTCTGGCGGGATACAATGCACAACCCGTGCAAGCCGGTCCCCCTCGCTGGCGGAAAGTGATGGATTCCGGAACTGAGCCAACTTGCTTGAGATTTCCTCGGAATGAGCAGGGACGGGGAAGGGAACGCACCAAGGTCTGACGAGAATTGCGACAGATGTCACCCGGCTCCTGTCGCAGATTGCGACAGCGGAGAACTCAGCCTGGCGATCGAATTTGTAGGAGAGAGTTGGTGTTGGTCAGGAAATATCCGCGGTCTGAGCTCCCTCAAGGGGGAGTCTGATCCAAAACGTCGTGCCCTTGTCGACTCCACTCTCCACAGCGATGGTCCCGCCATGTTCCTCGATGATACCTTTCACGACCGTGAGGCCTAGGCCGGTTCCCTTTCCAAAATCTTTCGTCGTGAAAAAGGGATCGAATACCTTCGAGCGGATCTCTTCCGGCATCCCCTGGCCTGTATCGGACACACCGAGGCGCACGTGACTGTCCTCTCGATCGAGGCTCAGCCTGAGCCGCCCCCCCTCCGGCATGGCATGGATGCTATTCATCACAAGATTGATCAGCACCTGGATGAGCTGGTCTCGGTCAGCAAGGACAGAAGGCATATTTGCTTCGATCACCTTTTCCACCGTGATGTGGCTATGGGTCATCCGTTCGTGGAACATCTCCAGGCTTTCGTCGATGGTTTGTCCCAGATCCACCGCGCGCCGCTCCGGGGTCTTGCGCCGGGCAAAGGCGAGCAATTGGTTCATGACCTTGGTGATCCGTTCAACCTGAGTGACGATCGTGGCGAGGCCTTTCTTGGTGCCTTCATCGGTGACCCGTTGGAACAGATACTCCGCGCGCCCCAGTATCACGTTCATCGGCGTGCCGATTTCGTGCGCCATGCCGGAAGCGAGTGTACCGAGTTCCGCGATCCGCTCAGTCTTACGGAGCTGTTCCTGCATGTGTTTAAAATCCGTGATGTCGAGGCCAGCTGCCACGATGTAATCGACCTTGCCGTTGGGATCCGTGAGCACCGTATTCGTCCAGGAAATTCGTCTCAGGAACCCGTCCTTCCCTTTCCAATAATTTTCATAATCGTTGCGCGGCTCGCCACCCCGGAGCCGCTCGAACATCGCCTTCACTGCATCGACTTCATCGGGAATCACGAACAGGTCCCACACATGTCGGCCCAACACCTCTTCAGAGGAGTAGCCGGTCGTCTGTTCACAGGCTCGATTGAATCGCAGAATCCGCCCATCCCGATCCAGCACGACGACGAGCGCCCCGGCGGTCTCCAGCACTGCGTCGATGAAGTCTCGCTCTTTCTGGAGCGTCTGGTCTGCCCGTTTGCGGTCGCTTATGTCTCGGAGCACCACCTGAATCCCCATCCCTTCGTGATCGATGAACCGGGCTGCCGAGGTCTCCACATCGACCACCCTGCCGTCCAGTCTGACGATCTTTTCCTCGACGAGCGGCACCGTCTCACGCCCCTCAACCAATTGCTGTAAGCGGGCACGAACGGCAGCATGATCATCAGGGTGGATCAACTCCAACGGCGACTTCCCCACAATGTCGTCAGGATTCTTGGCTCCAAAGAGTTTCACACCTTGGTCATTGATGAAAACGATGCGATCCCCACGGTTCACAAAGATGGCATCGGGCGAGACCTCCACGAGACGCCGGTACCGCTCTTCGCTGTGTCGGATGGCCAGCTCGCTCTGCCTCCGCTCAGTGATATCGACGATGGACGCCAGCACCTGTACCCCTTCCGGTGTCTGGATCGGATTCAGGCCGATCTCGACCGGAAACTCAGTTCCATCCCTGTCGGAGACCGGAAAGATCCATCCCGGCTCCCATCGCCCGTGCTGTCGGTGCATGGGAAAACCGGCTCCGTTGGTCCCCAGTGCTGAGTCCGATACCGCTCAGGCACGAGCATCTCGATCTTCCGGCCAAGGAGTTCTTCACGGGGATAACCGAATTGCTGCTCCACAAGCTTGTTGACCATCACGATGGTGCCGGTTTGGTCCACCATCACCATCCCCGTCTGCACCGCCTCCACCATGGAACGGAACCGTGCTTCGGCAAGCTGTTGCTCCCGCAGGTCCCGAGGCAGTCGGTACAACACAACGATGAGCCCGAGACCGGCCAAGAACGATGCGAGGACGAAGGTGCTGATCATGATGCGATTGTGCGTCACCGCTTTTGCCTGCACCTTCGCGAGGAGATCTTGCTCTTCCTGCTCCATCTCGGTGAGAAGCGCGCGCATCTGATCCATCAATCGCTTGCCCCGATCAGCGGTGATCACCGCGATGGCTGACTCAAACCCCTTCGTCTTGCGCAGCTCGATGGTGTCGCGAAGCTCGTCCAGTATGCCGACGATATCCTGATTCATGTGCTGGAACCGGGGTTGTTGGGCAGGATCGTCCGCGAGCAAGGCTTGGAGCTGCTCACGCTCCTGATCTACTCGACTCAACGCCTGCTGGTAGGGCTCCAAATACCGCTCCTCTCCCGTCAGCAGATACCCGCGTTGGCCCGTTTCCGCGTCGACCGCGGCCGAGTAGAGGCGCTCAATACCCAGGAGTTCGGTATGGATGTGCTCGACTCTCTCCCGGAGTTGTGTCAGCCGATAGGATCCCAGCAGTGACACGGCCGTGTTCAAACTCAGCAGCAGGAGGACGGTCAGGAGCCCGACCCAGATTTTGGCACTTGGTGAAGAGGTTGAGGAAAGCATGGGGCGTGAGGACGAATGAACCGTTACACAAGAATGCCGACGTTGGCCCGTGATCTCATGAGACCCGACGCGTTCCCGAGTCAGGTGCTCTCTTTGTGCTGAATTTCACCCAACTTTCGATACAATGTTTTGCGATCGATCCCGAGCATGTGTGCGGCCTGGTACTTGTTGCCGCCGGTCTTCTCGAGGATCTTGAGGATATATTCTTTCTCCACTTCATCCAGCGGCAGGGTCCGTTCAGCCGCGTCATCAAGCACGCGCCGATCGCCACGGGCCCCCTGAATCGTTGCCGGAAGATCGTCAGGAACAATCTGCTCGCTTCGGCTGAGCGTGACAGCCCGCTCGATCACATTTTCCAATTCCCGTACGTTGCCCGGCCAGGCATAGTCCACCAGCATCGCCAGCGCGGATTCACTCACACCCTGTATCCGCTTCCCGCGAGCCTCCCCACACTTCGTCATGAACGCGTTCACGAGCAGCGGAATATCCTCTCGGCGCTCACGCAGGGGAGGAAGGCGCAGCTCGATCACGTTGAGCCGGTAGTACAAATCCTCCCGGAACCGTTTGGCCTTGACCTCTTCCGTCAGGTTCAGATTCGTCGCCGCAATAATACGCACATCGACGGCGATCGGCTTGTTCGCCCCCACGCGACGAATCTCTTTCTCCTGAATCGCTCGCAAGAGCTTGGCCTGCAGCATCAATGGCAGTTCGCTGATCTCGTCGAGGAGTAGCGTGCCCTTCTGGGCCTCTTCAAAGAGGCCCCGCTTGTCCATCTTCGCATCCGTGAACGAGCCTCGCATATGGCCGAATAGTTCGCTTTCAAGCAGCTGTTCAGGAATGGCGGCACAGTTGACGGGGATAAACGGAGCATCCTGGCGATCGCTATTATAATGGATCGCTTTGGCCACCAATTCCTTGCCGGTTCCGCTCTCGCCGGTGATCAACAGATTCGTCGGACTGTTGGCCACGCGCCGGATCAGATCGAATATCTCCTGCATCGGTTTGCTCTTGCCGATGATCTGATGAAAGCTGTACTCCTTATGGACCTCGCGCCGGAGCCTGTTCACCTCACGTCGGAGCGCCGCTTCGCGGATGGACCGTTCCACCACGCGAACCAACTCGGTGTTTTTCACTGGCTTGGTCAAGTAATCAGCCGCCCCATGCTTCATCGCATCGACCGCGGTCTCAACGGACCCGAAGGCTGTCATGAGGATGACTCCGATGTCCGGGTACAGACGCCTGATCTCCGCCAACAACTCCGTCCCCAACATCCCTTTCATGCGCAAATCCGTCAACACGACGGCATAGTCTTGCTCGGCCAACAGCGTCAAGGCCTCTTGTCCGCTCCCTGCCGTGGTGACCTGATGCCCGCGGTCCTTGAGCACATCGTGGATGAGCTCCCGCATTTCCGCATCGTCATCAACGACGAGAATCGCGCTCCACTCTTCAGTCATGCTGCACTCCTTCTCGGATGGCCGGACGTCAGAGGCTAGCCCTTTACTCTAGAAGGGGTCAAGGCCGCTCTGGGGCAAAAGGCGACAAGCAAACCTCCATCTTGGGGAGAAACGCCCCAAGATCGCTCTATTTCCTAGGATTTCAGTCAACTGACAGGTGAAGATCTGCAAAGGCGAGACCAAGTATCTGACGGGCGACCGCTCGCCAGACGGCAGGAGCGGTCGCCCCAGATTGGGACGGAAAAGGGTTGGAGGAGGGTGCCTACTTCACCTTGGAGAAATCAGCAGCGATTTTCGCCTCTTTTCCGTCCTGAAGATTCACGACGAACACGGACGGCGCATTGGGATCAAAATTTTCGTATGCAAACAACGCAGTAAAGCGCGACCGGTAGGCCGGCCCGCTTCCCTCATTCTTTCGGCCACGTTCGGCTTTTCCGATATCGATGGGCTTGATCTTCTTGGAGCCCTGTTGCAACTCGATCAAGGCACCTTCCGCAAAGTATTCGTCATCGCCACACAGCTGAACTTCAATCTCCATATTGGGCATGTCCACGACTTTCTTGATGAACTCGTCGGGCATGCGCACATCCGTTTTCCGCTTCTTGGACTCCGCCGCCTCCTGCCGGCCAAAGGCTTCAAGGCGATAGCGCTTGGTCCGGAGGATGGCACTGGCTCCGCAGGAATCTTTTTCTGGGTCGGCTCCCACGCGCGTGACCATGGAGGCTTGCTGAAGGACCTTCTTGACCTCTTCCGGGCTATTGGCCTTCTCCATCGGCGCCCGCCCGGCTTCCAAGGCCTTCTGCGCCTCTTCCACGGATAGTTTCACATCGATCGCCAAGACCGGCTGGAGACCGACAACCGTCAACAGGCCCACGACCGCACAGGCCGCAACGCTACCAACTCGCGCCGCTAATGTCAGGCATCGCACGCTCATAACTCCCTCCGTAAGCAAGACAGCGAATGATGGGGCGGCATTGTACGAAAACCTCTACCCCTTTGCAATCAGCCCGAGAAGCGAACCCAGTTGGGATAGGGCTTGATGAGGTATAGTTCCTCAACATCGACCGGCACTCTCACTCCAGCCTGCGTGAGTAACCGGGCGACCAGACGAAGCGGCAGGCCAACCACGGTCGGGAAATCACCATTGATGGAATCGATTAGTTCGCCGCCTTCTCCCTGGATCGAATAGGCGCCGGCCTTACCGAAGCTTTCTCCGGTCGCCAGGTAGCGTTCGTGCACTCGTTCATCGAACGGCTTCATCCGAACGACGGCCGTGGATAGGGCGACAAGATCAATCGTGCGAGCTGGACAGACGAGCGCGACCGCCGTAAGTACTCGATGGTCACGGCCAGCCAGGCGCCGGAGCATCGCACGAGCCTCCGCCAGATCGGCCGGTTTCCCGAGCATGTCATGATCCAACACAATCACCGTATCGCTCCCGAGTACGATCGCTTCCGGCTCTTGCCTCGCGACCGATCGGGCCTTGCCCTGTGCGAAATCCTGCACCTGCTCGATCGCTGGCAGCCCGGGCACCAGCCGCTCCTCGAAGGACGGGCTTCTCGCTTCGAAGGGGGTGCCCAACAAGGCAAGCAACTCGATGCGGCGCGGTGAGGTCGAAGCCAGAATGAGTGGCATCTACAACGTCGGAGAAGGTTCGGCAGAGAAAAGGGGTTCGAGCAGCACCTGGTCAGGGACTTCAGCGAGATTCGCACAAGACACGCGAAAGTTGGCGAGTGCCTGCTCCAGGTCGGCGACCGAAGAGACTCGGAACATATTGGCTCGCAGCGAGGCGGCATGAGGAAACCCTTTGCAGTACCAGCCCAGATGTTTGCGCATCCGCCGAAACTGGCCCTGCCCACAGGCTGCTTCGAACCGACGCGCATGATCGAGCAGCATCTCGAAGCGAACGTCGAGTGGCGGCACCCACGGTTCGGGCTCCTCCTCAGGGCGATGTTGATGCAGAACGAGTCGCGCCTCCTCCTTCTGCCGAAAGAACCAGGGAGCTCCGAGCGCGGCTCGTCCGACCAACACCCCATCGACCCCGGTCTCCCGCACACGACGGACGATATCGTGGAAACTGTGCACGTCGCCGTTGCCGAACAGCAAAGTCCCGCTTCCCCTCACGATCTCCGCCGCCCGGGCAATGGCACTCCAATCCGCTTCCCCTCGATACATTTGTTGCAAGGTGCGGCCATGCAGGGAAATGACCGCCGGTTGCTCCCTGAGGAGGTGTTCGATCCAACGGTCGACAACCACCACGTCGTAGCCAAGACGCGTCTTGACGGAGAGGGGGATCTTTTGTCGGACGAGCGGGCGGGCATCCTGCCGTTGCTCGTTCATCCGCCAGATCGCCGCCACTCTGCCCGGCTTGAGCCCCGCTCCCTCAAGGGTCTGACCGGCCGCCCAATCGGCGATCCCCTGTCGAGTGGCCTGCATTATCGTATGGGCCACATCCGGCGTTCGGATGAGCCCCGCTCCTGATCCGGATGAGGCCACACTGCGCGACGGGCAGCCCATATTTATATCCAACCCGTCAAACCCCAACTCACAGACTGCATGGGCGGCCTGATAGAAGAGGTCCGGATCTTTCCCATAGAGTTGCGCGACAATCGGTCGTTCAGCTTCGTGATAGATGAGAGAGTCCAACAGGAACTCCGGTCCCCGGCAGACGTCGTGCACATGCGTAAACTCCGTGAAGGAGACGTCCGGCTTCCCGTGCATCGCCACGGTATGGCGAAACGTCGCATCGGTGACCCCATCCATCGGCGCCATGCCGATGATCGGTCCGGTAAGTGATTGCCAGAAACTCATCAGGCTCGCTCCATCTCCATCACAGGCCCCACCACTTCATTCGCCTGAGCATAGGCCTGGCGCAACAGGTCACCCTCCTGCTCCGCATAATCATGTGCCTCCGGCGCGGACTCCGCTACAAACTCGAGAAACCGTTCGATCTTGAGGAGGAAGAAATCATATGAGCGCGTGACCGGTCGTGGCGACCGAAACCAAAAGTCCACGAACTCTGTTAGACAAATGCCCCGCTCCGCTAAACCCCTGCAAGTCTGCGGAAACATCTCTGCGAGGTCTCCTCCCCAATGGAGAATCTCGTGCGGCAAATAGGACGTGCGGTACCATGTTAAACCGGTCGCCTCCGCAGCCACTTCCTGCCACTCCGGGCCTGTAACGGGGGCTTGTCCCGAGATGATCCGCGCGTAGCGGGCATAGTCATCGCGCAACTGTTGTCGATTAGGTTGGCCGATCGGTTCCAGGGCTGGGCGTGACGGAAGCGTCAGATCTATCGACCCTTTAGCTGCCATTCCTCGGGCTATCGTCTGCTGAACGACGGGGGAGAAACGCCGAACGGCCTCTGCATACTCCTCCACAATCGTCTCGATCGGCTTGGTATCGACTTCAAGCGCCACCGCCCTGAGGCTGACCAGGTTCGGATGGACCAGGACCTGTTCGAGCATGGTGAAGAGGATCGATGGAATCGGCGCGGCATGGGCGTCGATCCAGGCAGGAAGCCCCTCTTCCCGGTCTGACTCGCCAACCGACTCATGGCAGGCCAACCCCGCCACGTGGATTTCGACGACTCGCTCCAGAGGAAATTGGTCGAGGAATTCCCGGACGAATCGTTCAAGAGAAATCCGTCGGTAGGCGGCGGTATAGCGATAGACCGTCCAAAGGTGTCCAATGTCCAAGACGAGACCGCAGGGCACTAGAGCCGTCACGAGCCGAAAAAAATAGGGAATCGGTATCGTGCCGGCGGCGAAATAGGTGAGCGGCGGAAGCTCCAAGAGAAAAAGCGGCGCAGTCCCGTCCGGCCGACCACCCTGCTGATCCATTGCCTGCTGAACCGTCGCAATATTTGCCGCCACCACTTCAGCACTGAGAGGCATATATAATGGAGGGAGATAGGTGCCGAATGAATAGCCCGCCATCTGCTTCATCGCACATTCATGATTCAGCCAGAGGCTCTGTATGCTATTGAGCTGCGTGACCATCTCGCTGACATCCTGCTGAAAGAACGGAGACTCTTGAACGTCCGGCTGAGTGATCCACAGTCCTTCCCCGTGGTAAGCCAACGGCATATCCGGCAGAGCCTGTCGAACCGTTGTCAGAGTGGTTGTCGTCGCCTTAAAGACCTCAAGATAGCCCGGCTGCAGTCCTCGATCCCTGAGCTTTTTCACCAGTTCGAACAGATCAGGAGAATAGACGTCAACTGACAGTCCCATCCCCTGTGGAGGAATCTGCCTGAGGCGACGCAGAAAGTCTTGTTGAGCGAAATCGTGCTTAACCATCGATCAATTCTTGTGTTGGCTCAATAATTCTTCTAGTCTATTCGTAGAACCCTTGGTTTTACAAGCGAAGATCCAGCACGGACGAGGGCGCCCCATCTGCTATACTTGATTGATGTTGCCGGGGGGCAGAACCCTCACGAATCGTGCACGCGCGAGTCGGAAGAGAGTTACACCCATGCCGGACGCCAATGACAATCCCTCCAAGGCTATCAATTTTTCACAAACTGTGATTGCCCATATGATGACACCAGGAGTCGTGCAAATTCCCGGAGACGTTTCCGTGAGTGAAGCTGCGCTGCTGCTCGAACGAGAACAGGCGCCCTGCCTGCTGGTGAAGGATACCGATGCGCAGTTCGGTCTGATGACGCCGACCGATATCGTCAAGAAAGTCGTTGCGCAGGGGCTCGAACCGCACGACATCGAAGTCCGTACGATCATGACACGCCCGGTACAGTTCATCGAACACGATCAGGCCTTATCGGAGGCCTCGATACTCATGATGGCGACGGGTGCCTCTCTTTTGATCGTCACGAAACAGAACCAGCCGGTCGGGGTGCTCAGTGCGCAAGACCTGATGCTCAGCCCGCCCAGACGTGGCACGAGGATCCCCGTCGTGGTGAGTGTGGTCGGACGAGCCGCGGCACAGGGGCTCAACTATAACGCTATGATCACCCAACTGAACCACGTCGGCGCGTTGGTCGAATCGGCGACGAAGCTCACGCCAAAGGCGAACGTCGTACTGGCGTTTTCCATTTCTGGTCAAAACACTCCCCTGACTATTCGCGGGAAGGTTCTGGCCAGCGAGATTTCCGGAACAGAACCCGATGAAACCTCAAGCGGGACCCGCGCCTGGCATGCCGATATTCAGTTCACCGACCTCTCATCGTCCGATCTCTCGCGCATCAGGGCCTGGGCACTTCAGAGGATGCCTCCCTCTCCTAACCGTTCCTAACCTCACACATATTCTCCGTTCTTTTGACCAATCAGCGATCAGCTGATAGAATTTTCCCTCTACCTAGGATGGAACCATAACCACACATGGATGACCCGATGAAGACCTCCCAAACCCGTTCCCGTCCCCTCCCCTCGAACGAGGAGTTGCTCAGCCAAATTCGCCTCCTCCTTGATAGTCCGGAAGACGACCTGCAGGCCGCGATCATGAAGGAGCTCCTGGTCGGGACGCTTCGGCTCCACGATTCCCATCTGGATGTCCTGGATTTGAAGATCGTCAACCGCGCCGTGAAAGAGCTGCGTCACGCCTTTCGCGTCTTTCACGACTACCGCGATCGACTCAAGGTCAGCATCTTCGGTTCGGCCCGCACCGCCTCGGATGATCCGAATTATGATATGGCCTTTCAGTTTTCCCGTCAGATCGTCGAGGAAGGGTTCATGGTCATTACCGGTGGGGCCGATGGGATCATGCGCGCGTGCCAGGAGGGCGCCGGACGCGAGAACAGCTTCGGGGTCAATATTATGTTGCCCTTCGAACAAGGCCCGAATGCCACGATCGCCGATGACCCCAAGCTCGTCACGTTCAAATACTTCTTCACCCGCAAATTAATATTTCAGAAAGAGGCGAACGCCATTGCATTGTTCCCCGGCGGCTTCGGGACACATGATGAAGGCTTCGAAATTTTGACCCTCGCCCAAACCGGCAAGAGCGATCCACAGCCGATCGTATGTCTCCAGGCTCCCGGTTGCGACTATTGGGACGAGTGGTATGCCTTCGTCACACGCCAACTCTTGGCCCGTAAACTGATAAACCCTGAAGATCTCAGCCTATTCAAAATCACAACGTCCGTGGACGACGCGATCGATGAGATTAGGAGTTTTTACCGCCGATTCCATTCCATTCGATATGTCGGCCGGCTCTTGGCCATGCGGCTTAAAACGAGCATCTCCCCCGAACAAGTGGCCGGCCTTCATGACACGTTTGGCGATTTGTTATCTGAGGGCACCTTCGACTTGCGCGGGCCTCTCCCCGAAGAACTCGACGAGCCGGATCTTAGGGAGTTGCCTCGGTTGACCTTTACCTCCAACCGCCGGAGCGCGAGCCGGTTACGTCAGTTGATCGACCATCTCAACGCACTCTGACCTCTCCTCACAAAGACGCTTTAGTCTCAGCGGAGCATCATGGTATGCTCCGCCACGATGGCTGATTCTCGCACACAGCACCCCTTCTCTGAGCCCCCCACAGTCGTCCTCTATCACGCCGATTGTGCCGATGGGTTCGGCGCCGCCTGGGCGATCTGGAGTCAATATCCCACGGCTCGGTTCATTCCCGTCAAACACGGGAATCCTCCTCCCGCAGGGCTACAGGACCAACGAGTCGTCATCGTAGATTTCAGCTATGCCCGAGAGACGTTGGAAACTATGGCCGTTGAAACACAGGCGCTCCTCGTGCTCGATCATCACATCACCGCAGAAAAGGCCCTTGTCGGCCTTCCCTATGCTTATTTCGACATGAAGAAGTCCGGAGCAGTCCTGGCCTGGGAATGGGCGCACGATCAGCCGACGCCGTGGCTCCTCGACTATATCCAAGACAAAGACCTCTGGACCTGGGCACTCCCCTCCAGTCGGGAAATCAATGCGGCGGTTGCGTCTTATCCATTCGATTATCACCTCTGGAGCAACTTCAAGCAGAAGGAGTTGGAACAGGAGGGTCGAGCCATCCTACGTTATGAAAACGAACTTGTGAGTAAGCTCGCGGCGCAGGCAATGTTGATCGACTTTCACGGAGCCATCGTGCCGTCAGTCCAAAGCGCGGTCCTGACCAGTCAGATTGGAGAACGCCTGTCCGCGGAGCATCCGTTCTGCGTCGTGTGGCACGATCGCGATGGACGCCGTTATTACAGCATGCGTTCGCGAGAGGACGGAACAGACGTGGGGGCCATCGCCGCCTCCTTCGGCGGCGGAGGCCATACGCATGCGGCAGGGTTTTCAGTGCTGCTTGGCCCTGATGGTACCTTGCCGGATAATCCAGCTCTTCCCCGATCGGTCATCGACCGTCGCCGGCCTCCCTCCCAGTGAGGGCTCCGTGATTCCTCTGCACGACGACAACCCGACCGAACTGACGCCGGTGGTTACGGTCGCCTGTATCGCGGCCTGCGTCCTCGTATTTTTTTACCAGGTAAGTCTTCCCGCCGGCTCAGGAGACACGTTCGTCTTTCAGTACGGGGCAATCCCGGCCCTCCTATTCGGGCAGGCCAACCTCCCTGAGATGAGCATAGCCATTCCCCCCTACGCCACGTTGATCACGAGTATGTTTCTCCACGGCGGCTGGATGCACCTCATCGGGAATATGCTGTACCTCTGGGTCTTCGGGAACAACATTGAAGACGTCATGGGACATGCGAAGTTCGCCCTGTTCTACCTCACATGCGGGATTCTGGCAGCCTTGAGCCACGCCCTGACCGATCCGTCCTCGCCTGTTCCCATGGTTGGGGCAAGCGGCGCCATTTCCGGTGTCTTAGGCGCCTATGTACTGTTGTTCCCACGAGCACGCGTACTGGTTCTGATACCAGGCCTGGGCACAACGAGGGTGGCAGCGGGTGTCGTCCTCGGCATGTGGTTCGTGATGCAACTGTTGAGCGGAGGGATGAGCATCGGTAGCAAGGGGGGAGGCGTAGCATTCTTCGCCCATATCGGCGGATTTCTCGCTGGGATGGTACTGATTGGTCTGTTCAAACGCCGGAACGTGCCCTTCTTTGCACTAAGCCGCAGAGACCGGTGGGAATAAACTAGGAGGATCCTGAAAAATTCCCTCCTCGTTGATCTGGTTAGTCTGTGTCAACCAAACAAACCGGACAGACCATCCTGTTTTCACGCATCCAGCAGTTCACGCACTTTTTCCACCAGCCCCGTTTGTCGATAAGGACGCCTCAAGAGATACCGCGGGTTGAGCCGATGAGACACCATCGCCTCATCGTCATATCCAGAGACAAAGAGCGGCTTCATCATCGGGTGTCGCTTCAACAACCGTCTGGCTAAGTCACGCCCACTGATCTCCGGCATGATGAGATCGCTCACGGCCACATGGACGGCTCCGGGATGCTGCTGGGTGAGCAGCAACGCTTCAACGGACGAGCTCGCCTCCAAGACCTGATAGCGATGCCGCAACAACGTGGAGAGCGCGAGCTTACGATCGATTTCATTCGGTTCAACCAACAGAACCGTTTCCTGGCCTTTAGCTGCGACCTTCGCCAGTATCGATGGAGTAGATGACCGGCCCTGCCCTGCGAGGGGAAGCGCCACCCGCACCACGGTGCCCTGGCCAGGCCGGCTGACGACATCGACCTGTCCCGCACTTTGTTTCACGATGCCATAGACCGCGGTGAGTCCAAGTCCCACATTCATTTCCTTCGTGGAGAAGAAGGGTTCAAACATGTGCGACTGGGTCTCCAGGCTCATCCCTCCTCCGGTATCGCTCACTTGAATCAGCACCTTGGACTGATGGTCTGCCCTTCCATTCACAGACTCACTCTCATGCCCAGAGAACACTTGCTTCGCTTCAATCCGGAGCCGACCACCATGTGGCATGGCATCCCGTGCATTCACCGCAAGATGAAGCAGGACCTGTTCGAGTCCTTCACGATCAACCTCGACATCCATCAGCACATCTTCGATGACCATGTCCAGTTCAATGGGTGCGGGCAGCAGTCCTCGAATCACTCCACGAATCTCCTCGAGCACGGCCTTGATCGAAAGCACCTGCCGGAAGTGGCCGTCGTGGAGGCCCAGCCCTGCCAATTGAGCGGTTAAGGCTGCAGCCTGCCCCCCGCTTCGAAATATGTCATCGACCGGCCCATAGAGTAGGTCGTCCGACTTGAGGCGGGATAGGACCACGCCTGTCTGTCTCCCGATTACCGAAACGAGGTGGCTGAGTTCGTTGGCAATCCCCCCGGCAACCCGACCGATCGCTTCCATCTTCTGGGCCTCATGCAATTGCTGCTCGAGGCCTTGTCGCTCCTGCTTCTCCTGCCGGACATGCTCGTTCGCCAGTGAGAGATCGCTCTTTAGACCCTTGATACGGACCTCTAGCTGATCGCGCGACGTTTGCAGGGCCTGTTCAGTCTCTTGCAGGGCCTCGATACTCCCCAGCAAAAGTGTTTTTTGTTCCCGTTCGGTCTCGATTGCTTGCAGCGCGAGCCCGTAAAACGTCGCCATCACCAACAGAACCGGCACTCCTAACAGATGCCCGACCGACAAAGAACCGGTTTGTACGACCCCTTGATAGAGGGTGACGCCATACCCGGCACAGAGCAACAGGGAGAACGCAATGACATGGGAAAGCCGGCGCACCGAGGCGGCAATCAGCATGAGCAGGAAATAGGACAGATAGAGATCCGATCGGGCGTTACCCGAAAGGTAGATTGTCCCAGTGACGAGCACCGTATCGATCCCGATTAGAGCCCCGCTGAACCAGGTGGCTTGTAGGATTGAGGTCGGCAGAAACAACAGGCAGAGGACCATCGCCGCCAACCCGCCGACGATCACCTCGCTCATCAACTGGCTTGCGATCAGCTGCGCCCCGGATAATAACTGGTAGGCCAACATAATGCCAACCAGCGACTGGAGCACAACATATCGTGGACGCGAAATGGCACTGTCGTGAGACGAATCCGCCGAAGGCGGCTCGACATGATTCTCAGAGGGGAGAGCCAGACTGCTCATTCGTATCAACTCTTGCTCGGGTTACGAAAGACTAGGTATGGAGCAAGTCCTGTACCGATCACAACCAGGGCAGATCCACGTGTTTCCCGTAGACTATGCCCAGAGCCGTTGAACCGTCTGATCCATATTCCTACAGTAGGTCACAAAATAGAACGACGCGGGATAGCCAAAAAACGGCTCATAGGATGGGCTTGCCATGGGGAGTGCTACGGAAGAGACAGCTCGATCCTGTTCACAGCATCCTGTCGGTTGACGCCGGATAGAAACGATCCAGAGGAATGAACGAGGCTATGCAGACAGGGTGGGACCGTTCATCAGACCGTCATGAAATTGCTTCGCATGATCGAGGGCGAGACTGAGCGTCTCGCCGAGGAACGTGACATGTCCCATCTTGCGACGGGGACGAATCACTGGTTTGCCGTAGAGATGGAGCACCGCGCCGGGAATATTCAGCAGGGTTCGACAGCCTCCGCCCTTCATAATGGTCGCGGCATCGTCCCCGATGAGATTCACCATGACGGCTGGGCTCAGCAGACGCACTTCACCCAGCGGCATGCCACTGGTAGTACGAACCTGTTGCTCAAACTGGGACACGCTGCAGGCATCAAGCGTGTAATGGCCTGAGTTATGGGGCCGCGGGGCAATTTCGTTGATGAGCAGTTCCCCACTGGGTCAGCTGAAATAATTCGAGGCAGAACACCCCGACCCCTTCCAGACGATCCACGACCTGACGCGCAAGAGTTGCTGCTCGCTCGGCCAGAACTGAAGACCCTGGGGCCGGCACCTTGGTGGTTCGAAGGATCCCCTCTTCATGTTCATTCTCAGCCAATGGATAGGTGCAACTCTGTCCGTCAGATCCACGGACCACCAGGATCGAGAGTTCCCGTTCAAACGGCACGAAGGACTCCACGATCCATCGCATGCCAGGGCGAGCGGATTCCGATAATGCCTCTTCCACCTCTCGGACATCGGACTCCTGGAGGATTCGCCACTGTCCCTTACCGTCGTAGCCGGCCGTTGCCGTTTTACAGAGGGCGGGATACCCGACTTGTCGGACGGTCGTTGCCAATTGATCGGGAGCAGTCAGGGTGGCGAAGGAAGGGACGGGAAATCCGTTGGAGGCCAAGAACCCCTTTTGTTCGAGGCGATCCTGAATCACGCTCAGGACAGCACTCGATGGACGAACCGGCTTCCGCTGCTCCAACTCTCGACAGAGCGCCGCCGGGATATTTTCCCATTCATAGGTCACGACGCTGACCAGGTTGGCAAATCGCTCAAGAATGTGCTGGTCGGTGAACGGAAGGGGAAAACTGTGCGTGGCAACACGATGAGCCGGTGCCTCTGGATCCGGATCCCAGACGGCAACGTGATAGCCGAGACGCCGTGCCGCCATGGTGAACATGGCGCCCAATTGTCCTCCGCCCAGCACGCCCAGGACAGATCCTGGCTCGATGACCACTGACTTCACGACCGGCGACTCGGACGGCCAGGACCTTTCGTTCCGGTCACCGGGCCCTTCGCTTCAGGAGACTGGAGCACGCGGTCCGTCTGTGTCTGACGGAATAGTTTCACGCGGGCTGCAATCGCTGGATAGCGGCCCGCCAGGATCTGCGCAGCCAGCAAACCGGCATTCTCGGCTCCTCCGATGGCCACCGTTGCGACGGGAATCCCCTTTGGCATTTGCACGATGGAGAGGAGCGAATCCAGTCCGCGAAGATTCTCCGTCGGAATCGGGACCCCAATAACCGGCAGATGCGTCTTCGCAGCCAGCATCCCGGGAAGATGGGCCGCCCCGCCGGCCCCGGCAATAATGACTTCGATCCCCCTGCCGGGAGCTTGTTCTGCATAGGCGAACAAGCGATCCGGAGTCCGGTGCGCGGAGACGACCATCAATTCGTTGGGAATCCCGAGATCCCTCAGAATCGCAACGGCCTTTTCTAAGATCGGGAAATCGGATTTGCTTCCGCCCAATACCCCGACCAAGGGATGCGGACGCTCTGTTCCTCGCCGCCGTGATTGTACTAGTGGTTTTCTGCCGAGACGAGGCATATTCGAGCGGGCCCTTCTCCCACGGCTCTCTGGCTCATGGCTCTCAACGGAGCCCCCACCTTAGCGATTCTCTGACTGATGGTCAAGCTCGCCCCCTCTCCACGAAAACCAGTTCCCGCAGAGAAATTGACCGGGTGAGCCGCTTTCCACTATGATAGGTAGGTAGCGTTGGTTCCCCTGCCTCTGGCGAGGAGGACTCGGTGGCGCGCTTCACGCAAAATTTGCGAAACAGAGTCCGCTCTCTGGTCCGACGGGACACCGGTCTGGATGAGATCGCGATCGACGACCTTGCGACCTCAGCAAAGCTTCAGTCCTGGGAAGCGGTCGAAATCCCCGAACGCCTCAGGTTTTCCTCGCGCCTCGCCATTAAGCTGGTGCTGCTGTTTCTCTTGATCATTGCCTTCGTGCCCTGGACTCAGACGATTACCGTCACCGGACAGCTCTCCGCATATACGCCTTACGAGCGCCCGCAAGATATCGAAGCGCAGATCACAGGACGGATCAGGAAGTGGCACATCTTTGAGGGGGTGCGCGTCAAGCAAGGCGATCTCATTCTTGAATTGGATGACTACGATCCCAACTTCATGTCTCCGGACCTCCTGTCTTTCCTGGACCAGCGACGCAATGCACTTGACCAAACTCGCAAGGCGGCGCTCGCGCGCGCCGAACAATTGGATAAACGGATCAAGGAGATGCAGAACCTCGTCAAGTCTGCCGTCCCCTCTGCCCAGGCGCGCGTGATCGAATCGGAAAACAAGGTGCGGGAAGCCTACCAGAAGGTCGAAGCGGCAAAAATTGCAGTCGCGACAGCCGAATTGAACGTGGACCGGCACAAACAGTTAGCGGAGCAGGGTCTCGTCTCACAACGCGAACTCGAGTTGACTATCCAATCGGCGCTCGCTACCAAAGCCGATTTGACAGGGGCACAGGCCAACCTCAAGGGGGCCGAACAGGCCATGAAGGCCCTTAGCTTCGGCCGCGACCAGGTCAGCGCCGAAGTCCTGCAACGATTGCTCGATGCAGAGGCGGGCCGTGATGCCTCCGTCGGCGAAGCAGCGAAAGCCACCGATCAGCTTGCCGATGTCTCATTGCGGATGTCCAACGCGGAACAACGCCGGCTCGCCGGCCGCATCCTCGCCCCGATCGATGGTACCGTGGTGAAGATGGCAGAAACCGGGGCCGGCGAAACTGTCCGTCCCGGAGACAAACTCGTGAAGATCTCTCCGGCGAGCGCAGACAAAGCCATTGAGATGGTAGCTGACGGGATCGACGCCCCGCTCCTCAACGTGGGCCGCAAAGTTCGCATCTTGTTCTACGGGATTCCCGCCATTCCTCTCCCAGCCTGGCCGGAGATCATGGCTGGCACCTATGGCGGATTAATCAAGGTCATCGACCAGGTCGACGACGGCAAGGGTAACTTTCGTTTCTGGGTGGTCCCGGATCCCGATGATCGGACCTGGCCTCCACAGGAACATGTCCGCCAGGGAACCAAAGCCATGGGATGGGTCATCTTGAACCGAGTCCCCCTGTGGTACGAACTCTGGCGGCGCTTCAACCTTTTCCCGCCGGATTATCAAGAGCGCCCACCAAGCCTCATCGACACCCTCTTGCCGAAAGCAGGGCGAGGTGCGAAGTAAACGCGGCTCGGCAGGTTCTGTCTCGTCTCAGTTTGCCTTCACCTCAACCGACATTGCTGTGCCGCTGCAGGGTCTAGCCCCCGCAGCGGCCTCTCGCCCATCTGACGAAAGGAGTGTGCCACATGAATTCCAATCACTGCCTCCTGGTCGCTCTGCTCCTGGGAATGATCGGGCTGTGTCCCCTCCCTGCCTCTGCGGGAGACACGATGAAATCGAAATCGCTTCCCCCGATTCCGTTGAGTGTGGAAGAGGTTCAAGCCTGGATCGATCGCACTCACCCACTCCTCAGAGGGGCTGGTACGGAGAAAGTGATGGCGCGCGGGAAAATGCTCAAAGCGTTAGGCGCCTTTGAGCCAACCCTCATCAACGATACGGAAATCGAACGATTCATCAAGACTTCAGACCCAAGCCAAGGCACCCAAACAGGGGGCTTCAACGACACGCTCATCGAAGCCCGCCATCCCTGGGGATTTCGCTACGGCGCGGGGGTGCGGCATGGGATCGGCGATGCAACTATTCCCGACCTCGCTTTTGGCAACAACAATCAAGTCCTCCTCGGAGCCTTCATTCCACTGCTCAAAGGCCTCATGGTGAATCCTGAAAATGCCGAACTCCAGCGATCTGAATTGGCCAATCCGCGCGCGGAGGTGCAGATCTCTCAAACAAGACAGGACCTGTTCCTCGCGGCAGCCACTCAGTTTTGGGACTGGGTCACCGCAGTGAAGCTCGCAGAAGTGCAGCGCCGGGCCGTGGGAGTTGCCGAAGATCGGTATAGACAGGTCGAGGGACGCGCCAAAGCGGGAGCCGTCGCACCGCTCGACGTCGTCGAGGCCAATCAGGAAGTCCAGCGGCGACGCGAGGTGGCGATCGCCGTGCAGCGTCTGGTGGAGCAAGAACAGCTGAAGCTCTCCATGTTCCTCTGGGAAAATAACACCCCCGTCTCCCCGCCACTGGAGCGAGCCCCTGAGTTCCCGTCGCAGATGCTGGTGCCGGCGCCTGACACCATCCAGGCCCATAAACTCCAAGCCAAGGTTGATCGCCCGGAGGTTAAGGAAATCGGCATCGAAGCAAAGCTCAACAATATCGACCTGGAACTAGCTAAAAATAACCTCCTCCCCAGCCTGGATGCGGAGGCAGCGCCATCTCGCACGCCAGAGAAGTTCGTGTTGGGCCTCGGCTACCGCTTTGGGGTGGAACTCAAGATTCCGATCCTCCAGCGGAAGAGCCGCGGTGAAGTCCTGGAAGCGCAAGGCAAGGCGGATCGATTTGTCCTCATGCAGCAGTACCGCGAGCAACAAGTGCTCGTCGATGTCGACAATGCCCTCTCCGCAATCGAACGAGCCAAGGAGAGGGTGGCTGCCGCAGTCGAATCGCTCCGCCTGGCCAAGACGCTCGAAGAGGGGGAGCGCTTCCGGTTTAGCCTGGGGGCAACCAGCGTACTCTTCGTCAACTTGCGGGAACGGAACTCGGTCGATTCAGAAAGCCAGGTCATCCGCGCCAAGGCGGACTATCAGAAGGCTCAGGCCTTGTACCAGTGGGCCATCGGAGCTTGGGCGAGGACAACGCCGTTCGTGACTCCCGTCACGTATCGTGCAAGAGATTGATGCGGAAGAAGTGGCTTTTCTTTCTGTGCTTTGCTAGCGTTAGCGAAGTAGGCGCCTGCTCCCGTAAGCGCCTCATCCTGACTCTGGCCAGGCGGTGCAACGAGGGGCGTGACCGAACTGAGGAAGAAGGCGGAATCCGTGCAAAGTCAGATCGGTAACCAGCCAAGCCTGTTTCAGTCGATCCTCGGTTGCCTGGGCGTCCTCTTCCGCTTGGAACGGAGGATCCTCGCCCTGATCGTCTCGTATTCGCTCGCCATTGGACTCTTCTCGCTCATCGTCCCTCTCACAGTCCAAGAGCTCGTCAACACGTTTGCCTTCGCCATTCAGCCCATCACCATTGTGACCCTCGCGGGAGTGATGGTGGCCGGGCTCCTGTTTGTCGGAGCGTTTCGTGCCTTGCAGTTCTACGCCGTGGAGGTGTTGGAGCGCCGGGTCTTCGCCCGCGTTGCCCTCGGGATGGCCCAACAGTTGCCCCATCTGCAATTTTTAGGGTTCAAGCCCCGCTATGCGAATTACTTCATGGAGACGATCTTTATGCAACGGGCGCTCTCCGTGCTCCTCGTTGACCTGATCAATGTCATCGTGGGTGGCGCGGTGGGCATGACCATCCTCGTCTTTTATCATCCGTACTTCTTGCTCTATAACGCACTGCTACTGGCAGGATTCACCGTCGTTTTTTTTCTCATGTCGCATGGAGGACTCAAGGCCACCATCGACATGTCACATGCAAAGTATGAGACCCTGCACTGGTTGCAGGAGATCTCTTACAATCTACTGCACTTCAAAGCCACGGACAGCCAAGCGCTGCTGATGCGAAGAACCGATGAGTTAGTCCACTCCTACGTCGAGACCAGACAAACTCGATTCGGCGTTCTGATTCGCCAGTACTTAGGATCGGTCGGCTGGCAAGCCGTCGCCCACAGCGGACTCCTCGCCACCGCCGGATGGTTGTTGTCCGTCGGCCAGTTGACGCTCGGACAACTGGTCGCCGCGGAGGTCGTCGTCAGCGGTCTCCTGTTGAGTTTCGATGCCGTCGTCAAGCGCATGGGACACATTTATTACTTCTTAACCGGTTTGAACGAGCTTGATTTTCTCTTTTCGCTTCCGAAGGACCAAGCCTCCGCCACCCTGTCCGTCCCGCTGCCGGATCCCACCATTCACGGTATTCGCGTGACCTGCAAAGACCTCGCGGTCATCCACCCAGGAATGCCGCCGATCTTCGAGCATTTCAATCTTGAAGTCACCCCTGGCGAAAAGATCGGCGTCTACGCCGGTACGACAACAGCCAAAACGGCGCTTGCACGAGTCTTGGCGGGCCTGGAAACACCCACTGGCGGCGTCATTCGCTACAACGGAGTGGACCTTCGCCACCTCGATCTTCAGGCGATCAATCGTTGTCGAGGGTTCATGATCGACTCGCAGCTCACACTGTTTGAAGGCACGATCGAGGATAATATCGTCCTGGGACGATCCTATATTCCTTACAGCGACGTCCGGTGGGCCTTGCGCTTCACCGAACTGGAAGAAGACGTCGACTCGCTCCCGCAGGGACTCAAGACCCACATCCGAGCCCCCGGGAAAATTCTTGCCCCGACGCATATCATGCGGATCTTGCTCGCACGTGCAATCCTGGCCCGTCCGCAGATTTTGATCTTTGACGGAATCATCCATACCATGCAACCGACCTTGCGCGAGACCGTCTTGCGGCGGCTCTGCTCAAAAGACGAACCCTGGTCGGTGATCTTTGTGTCGAACGATCCGAATCTCACACCGCACGTCGACCGGCGAATCATTCTGGATTGAGTGGAGGAACACGGTGGGGCTCACAACCTTTGTCAGATCATTTCGCCCGAGCGCCTCGCAACTGTTCATCAGCTTGCTGATCGCCGGCCTGGGCTGGCTGAGTGGACAAGCCTTAAGCAGCGTCGACCAAGACCTGCGGATCATGTATACCGAGTACACACTCGGGGCCACCGATCTCGCCCACATTTCTGCAGACGTCATGCGATATCGGAACACCATCATCCGCGCCCTCCAAGCGGGCAGCCAGAAGGACTTCGAGCGGATCACGGAATCCTTGCCCGCACAGCGTGCGAGAATTCAGCATGCAGTGGACCGTTATGCTGCCGCAGGGCTCCGCGTCTCACGGAGCGGCCGCAGTGAACCGGAAGATATCGAGGCGGTCCGGCGTAGTCTCGACCAGTACTTTTCCGTGGCAAGCACGACCGTGCAACTCTTGACGCAGGAATGGACGGCCGTCTCCCCGACAGAACGTGAAGCCATCAGGCGAAAAGCGGAAGAACACGCCTCCGACAACGCAGGCCCAAAAATGATTCAAGTCAGTCTGGCGCTGGATCGACTATTGGACACTGTGGCGGACGTGGCAAAAGATATGCGCGACGAAGGCACCAAGGCGATCCAACGCACGAGCCTGCTGCTCGTCGGTGGAAGTTTTTTCATCGCCTTCTTGAATCTCTTTCTCACCAGGCAGCGCGGAGGGACCTCCCGTCAGGCTGACGGCCCGGACGAGCCTGAGATCAATCTCCGCCACACCCCCATCCCGCTTCCGCTGACCGGTGACATCCCACACCCAGCACTGCGTCCTAAGTAGTTCGCTTCTGGGTCACCCTATCCCGCTTATCACCCTGACTACTCCCCCGTCCGACAGCCTGAAAGAGTTGCATGCGCTCCTCTCTTGTGAGTGGCTTCCACGTTCCTGGTACCAATCCGTCAAGCGTAACATGCATGATCCGAACACGATGCAACGTAAGCACTCGATACCCCAAGACTTGGCACATGCGCCTGATCTGTCGATTGCGTCCTTCGGTGAGGATGATGCGGAACCGTGCGGGACCGAGTCGTTCGATCCGGCAGGGTTTGGTCGGACGCTCGAGAATGAGGACCCCTTGAGCCATGCGATCGATGAACGTCTGATCGAATGGATGATCGACTGACACCTCGTATTCCCGTTCATGCCCGTGCTCAGTTCGTAGAATCTCGTTTACGATATCCCCGTCGTTCGTGAGAAGAATAAGGCCGGACGAGTCCTTGTCGAGTCGACCGATCGGGAAGATCCGCTCCGGATGGCCGATCTCCGCGATGATGTTACGGGGCACATGTGACTCACTGGTCGTCGTCACACCCACCGGCTTGTAATACTTGATATAGAGCGAGGCCGTCCCCCAGGGAATCACCTGACCATCTCGCGCGATGACGTCGTGAGGACCGACCTGATCCCCCAAGCGGGCCACCCGCTGATTGATAGTCACGCGACCGGATTCGATCAGGCGATCGGCCTCTCGTCGAGAGCAAATACCGTGGTGTGTAAAAAACTTATTGATGCGAAGCTTGTCGGTCACAGGGTAGGTATGCCGTTTCAGTGGACGCGACGGCCCGCTTTGATCCGTCCCAGCATACGGTCGATCAAGCGGGCGATACAAAACTGAGGAGCGACAAACCCTTCGATCGGGGCAATCTCGCTGATATCCATCCCGAGGATACCAGGTCCATTGGCCAAGGCTGTCACGAGGTTCACCGTGTCGTACCACCCCAACCCACCGGGCTCGGGAGTGCCGAGCGCTGGGACCAGTGAGGTATCAAGCCCGTCACAATCAAAAGTCAGGTAGACCGGCCCACGACAGGCCTTCACCACTTCGGGAACCCAGCGGGAGGCCTTGCCTTCGTAGGGGCCGGACGGGTCAAGAATCTTGGCGGCAAAGAACGTGGCAATTCGATCGGTGCTCTTAATGCGATCAATTTCTTCTGGAGAGATGGAGCGAATACCGACTTGGACCAACGGCAACCCGTCGTCGACAACGCGGGCCATCACGCTGGCGTGGCTATACGGGTTCCCCTGATAGGCCTTCCGCAAGTCGCCATGCGCATCGATTTGCACCACGCAAAGATCAGGATAGCGTCGGGCATGGGCCCGAATGGCTCCAAGCGCGCCGGTATGTTCCCCGGTTAATGTGACAACAAACCGCCCGGTCCCGACATGGGGAGTGACAAACGCCTCAATCGCATCCACCGCCTGCTGATCGACTTTGCCATTAAGGTCGAGCGAGCGAATGGTGGCAATCCCGCCCCACTCTCGATAGGGCTCACACTCGAGTATTTCGTCATACAACTCGACTTGTTGAGACGCCTCGATGATGGCTGAGGGGCCTCGATCGGAGCCCAGAACATAGCTGGAGGTATGTTCGTAGGGCGCCGGCAGGACGTAGACGCCCGCTTGATCAGGATGGCACCAGGGCTCTTCGAGCCCGAGGAAGTTCTGGTCGATACCTTCCCATCCGGCGGGAAGTGTCATGGGCGTATACTCACGCGGCAGGGTTACCGACGCCGCTTCGGCAGATTTTCTTCTGGGATGAACACGGCCAACGCCACCACCGTCGTCCAGCGATTGGGTTTCCCGACAGCTGACTGGGTGATGTTGAGGGTCCGAACGATCTTGCCTGCCATTTTGAAGACTTGTTCACGTTCTTTCCACGCGATGTTCGGATCGAATTCGACACCGAGCGTCGTGGCCAACATCTGCGCTGCCAAGTCTTCCGTATACTCACCCGTCTCTTCATCAGTTTCGCCATGCGCATGGTGCTCAGACAGATACCCGTAGGTTCGACGATCCGTGGGGATCGCCAATCCAATCGACGCGGAGGCCAGGCGATTCCGTTCATTCGTTTCCGACCGCGCCATCACACAGAACGTGATTTCACCGGGGTTCAACAACTTCTCGCCGCGCGCACGCGGGACAATTTTGCAATTCGGCGGAAGAATCGACGAGACCGTGACGAGGTTACAATAGGCGACGCCGGCGCTACGCAAGGCCTGCTCGAAGGAGGCCAGCTTTTCTTTGTGGACTCCGACGCCTCGCGTCAGAAACATATGCGTAGGTACCATCGTCTCTTCTCCTTAGTTCGTCCGACCAACCGAGTGACGGACGCCTCGTTAGCTGAAATGCATGCCCGCAGTAAGCCTCACGTAGGCACAGGGTCGCTGTTGTACCAAGATTGGCAGAGCTTCGCAATATCCTGCGGCGTTTTTTCCCTTTAGGTCCCGGCAGGTGGTTTCAGATTCAACACCAGCATGCGAGGCTCGGTCATGTCCTCGATTGCGGCCCGAACTCCTTCACGCCCGACCCCGGAGTCCTTCACACCACCATAGGGCATGTGGTCGGCCCGAAATGTCGGAATCTCGTTTGCCAGCACGGCCCCAACTTCAAGGTACCGAAAGGCATGAAAAATTTTATTCACATCCTGAGTGAACACCCCTGCTTGGAGCCCGTAGTCGGACTGGTTGAGCACCGTGATCGCTTCGCTGAATTGGCGGTAGGGAGTTACGGTCACCACCGGCCCGAACACCTCCTGGCAAGAGACTTTCATCGTTGGTGTGACGTGCGAGAGCACGGTCGCCTCCATCACCGAGCCCATGCGTTTGCCTCCCAGAAGCACACGCGCCCCCTGCGACACGGCTTCCCCGACCCACTCCTCGACACGATGGGCCGCGGTCGGATTAATCAGTGGCCCGACCACCGTCGAATCGTCGTTCGGGTCGCCGGCTTTCAGACGCGCGACTTGTAACAGGAGCTTCGTGGTAAAGAGGTCCGCGACGGAATGATGGACAAAGATTCGCTGCACGGAAATGCAGGTCTGACCGGCATACCCGAACCCGCCGACTGCACAGCGCTGTGCGGCAAAGTCCAGATCGGCATCGGGCTCCACGATCACGCCCGCGTTCCCACCGAGCTCCAACACCACCTTCTTCTTCCCGCACTTGGCCTTCAACATCCATCCCACGGCGGCGCTGCCGGTAAAGCTCAAGAGTTTGAAGCGAGGATCGACGACAAGCTGTTCTGCCACCCTGTTGTCGCAGGGCAGGATGTTGAGTGCGCCAGGAGGAAGTCCGGCCTCCAGAACCACTTCACCCAAGAGTAGGGCGGTCAAGGGTGTCTGTGGCGCCGGCTTGATGAGGATGGAATTGCCAGCGGCCAGAGCCGGAGCGACCTTGTGGGCCACAAGATTCAGGGGAAAGTTAAACGGGGTGATCCCGAGAACCGGACCGATCGGAACCCGACGGAGAATGCCGAGATGAGAATCCGTCCCCGGCGTCCAGTCGAGAGGGATCACCTCGCCTGGAATGCGCTTCGCCTCTTCAGCCGCTATGGTGAAGGTCTGGATGGCCCGACTGACTTCCCGCTTCGCGTCGGCAATCGGTTTGCCGGCTTCAGCCGTCATCAGGCTGGCAAATTCCTCACGCCGGCTATAGAGCCCGCCTGCAATCTTTTGGAGCACGTGATAGCGCGCGTGTGACGGCAAGGCCCCCATCACGGCTGCGGCATCGACCGTCGATTGAATCGCAGCCTCGGCGTCGGCGGGACTCGCGTTTGACACCTCGGCGAGTAGCTGCCCTGAAAAC
Organism: uncultured Nitrospiraceae bacterium; assembly: GCA_963720035.1. Classification (GTDB taxonomy): domain Bacteria; phylum Nitrospirota; class Nitrospiria; order Nitrospirales; family Nitrospiraceae; genus Palsa-1315. The sequence continues at coordinate 149,796 of CAVREB010000015.1, forward strand.
GGATTGTTCACGGGGACAACCGTCTCCCCGTGCCGCCACAGGCCTCCAATCAAAAATGGACGTGGTTCCTGCACCAGAGACGCCCCGCGGGTAGTGAAGACTTAGTCGGCAGACTTAACCGCTACTACTATAGGGGCTGCCTCAAGACTGGCCGCCTGCTGGGCAATATCAGCTTTGGCAATCAAATCCTCTGTGCCCCAATCACGAATCGCTTCAAGCGTAAAGGCCTCATAGGTTGAAACGCCGTGGCATGTCGGACAATCCGGCATCGGCACCTTGCAATAAAAGACTTCTGACAAGCACGACATGCACACCCAATAAAGCGGCTCCCCGGCGCGTTGCGGAACAGACCAAAACGATTGTGTTGCAGACATAAATAATCCTTCGTGAATGATGGACTGACTATTCTGTGCCTCCGCCGTCAACCCGTAAGACTCCGTGGGAGCCCCCTAGGAGCGCGGGGCAGTGGCCAACATGCGATCAATTTCCTCGGCAAACTCCTCGAAAGGGACTGCGCCTGGTATCGCAATCGCCGGCTCTTTCTCGGACGGTCCACCGACCGTCCGTATCAGTAGAAAACCGGGAGTACCATGGAACCCCCACCGATTCGCTTCTTGGCGATCCTGGAAAATCGATTCGAGGTATTGCCGCTCGTCGAAACACTTGGCAAACGCTGCCTGATCCAAACCGATCACCTTCGCGTAGCCTTTGAACGATCCCGAAACTAACCGGCCTCCTCCGCTGAAGAGACGATCATGCATCGGCCAATATCGACCCTGGGCTCCGGCACAACGTGCCGCCACTGCGGCCTCGACGCCGACCCCCTGGTCCGCTCGAGGATAGTCGCGATAGACAAATCGCACTTTCCCTGTGTCGATATATCTGGCCTGCAAGCGAGGCCAGGTCTCCTGGAAGAACTTCACACACCACCCACAGGTGAAGTCAGAATACTCGATCAAGGTGATCGGGGCGTCTGCCCGCCCTCTGACCCGTCCGTCCTCCGTGACCGACCCAGCACCGGCCTGAGTCACCTGCACGAGAAACAGCAGCAACACCGCAGCAACTGTGCGAAACAGGTTCGCATCCATCATATGGGGGAAGCTCGCTTTGCTTTGGCGCGCTCCAGCAACCCGACCATGAGGAGAGGCCAGACGACCGTGGCATCACTCAACACTTCAGCAAAGCGCCCGCCTTCTTCCGGCGGCACAAACTTTCCCCACGAAATGCCTTCCTGATAGGTACAGCCGCTCAATCCGCCCCAATAATCCGGTTCCGGACAAATGCGAACACCGTAATGGAATCGAGGCGGCTGTACATTGAGGCCGAGCCGCGTATTGCTGATCTCAATGTAAGGGCCGACCTGTTGTGCCCAATTGCGAGGCACGCCCCCGCCGATCGTAAAGATCCCAAGCCGCTTGGCCGAGATCACCCGGTCTGTATAACTGTTGAGATCGAGATAGGGATTGAACGAAGGGCAGGACCGATGGATCGCGCGTAGCACTTCCAGATCACTGCCCCCTTTTACCTGCGCACGAGCCTGATCGAGCTCTCGACCCATGGCCCAGGTTCCAACATCCAGTCCCATCTCGGAATCGGTGAAGGCCGGGATGAAGACCGGGACTCTTTTCACATAGGCACTCTTGAGAATACCTGCTCCGTCATATTCTTCCGCGAGGGTCTTGCCTAGTTCATGGGTGAGGATCTCAGAGGAAAGAGACTGGTCGCGATCCACCCGCTTCATCGTTCGGGAGACGACCTGCTCAACGTAGTTGAGGTTGGACTCCATCTCCAACGTGTCGTAGACCCGATTGTAGCCCTTCTTGAACAACTCTTCATCGGACATCGACGGATGGTGACGATAGTGTGTTTTGCCAACCGACTCACTCAGCCCATGGGCGATCAATGCACCGGTCGATACGACACATTGCACCATGCCATGATCGATCATCGCGCTGATAATCTTGCCCATCTTTGCAATGGTCATCGCCCCTGACAGCGTCAACACGACGAAGCAGTCGGGATCCTCGATCATCGCCCAGAGCACTTCGTAAGCTTCGCCCAAGCGACGGCCCCCAAAGGCCGTCTTTCGCATGGCAGTCAGCAGGCCGTCGAAGGACCCGATCTGTTCCGGGTCAAGAGGCTCAAGCGCTTCGAGTCCATCTTGCGCCCCATCGCGGAATTCACGTGCACTCATAGGAGAGTCTACCTATCATGGAAGTGAACAGGGCAAAGGCGCATTCTTTATACACAACCAACGATAGAGGCGTCAACGAAGTTGCACCTCAAGAAACCTCGCGCGCGCCGATGCGCGAGCAGGTATCACCAGTTCATCGAGCCACCACAATTGACGAGACGATGTACGCAGTCAGAAGCGCGGGCGGCCTTCCTGGAGCTGGTCGTAAGAGAATCTTCCGAAAGTGGTTATCCCGCTGCCATGCTCAATTCGATGGCTCGTGAAAACGGACTAAGGGGAAAGCCTCGACTGAAGAGTTTTGTTTTGTCCTCGCGCAATCATTGACAAGGCCCGCGACGCGAACGAGCTTGGTGTGGTGGTCCCAACGGGATTTGAACCCGTGTTTAAGCCTTGAGAGGGCTCCGTCCTAGGCCAGGCTAGACGATGGGACCAGACATCAATGACGTGGGATCGACTGGGTACGGTAGCACAGGGGCTTTTCACTTTTCAATTCCTGATTATTCTGCGAAATATTCGTGCTCCATACCGTCTGCTCACCCACGACTTGACAGAGACGTTGGCATAGCCTAACTTGCGGAAAATGCGTACAGCGGGCCTCTGGGAGAGGGCACTCTTCGATCCTCGACCTCCTCTTCCTATCGAAAGACTCATGGTGGAACATGAATAAACCGCTCCAAACCAAAACCATCGGCATCACAGACTCTCCGGAATTGATCGACCTTGAGAAGCCCGAACAGGGCCTTGAGCTGCATGTCGGGTCGAATGTGTTTCGAAATACGAACGGCGTCCTCAAACTTCAGGGCAAGGAGCAGTTGGTGCTGGAAACGCAGCCCCTTCCGTTGGCGTTGCTCCTGACGATGGACCTGTACGATGAGCAAGGAACCCGTGTCGGCCATATCCGACGGAATGCGCTCTCGGCGCATAGCGCGGGCCGCTTCACCATCAACGTGAAGGCCACCGCCGACGCAACGCCGGACGACCAGCCTTCGGTCACCGTAGCAGACCGAACCACCGGACAGACGGTGCTCGAAGCTTACCTTGTGCAGGGGAGGAAAGTTCGGATGACCACGGGGCACTTCTATACCCATAAAGGCGAACTGGTCACCATCAGCCCACACTATTGCCGCATCGGCACAGGCCGTACCTTGTTTGGCGATGTGGCAGAAAGCCGCGGCGGCGCGGCGGCAATCGGGTAATCAGCTCCCATTAGGCCTCAATCTCATTTCCCTCGCTTCCGTTCCTCAAAGTCAAGAGAACGACAACCAGAAGCCACCCTGGTCCCCTGTTGAAAAACACATGCTTTTTGACAAGGAGCAGGACTCCCGTACAATGGCAGTATGTCAGACGTTGTGAAGCCAAGCGTTCAAGCGTTCCTGGTCTGCGATCAGGTCATCGAGGACAGCGTCACCAAAAAGAAAAGCCTCATCGGCCTCTTCACGCACCTGCAGGCCGTGAGCTTTCCCTTCCAGCACTCACAAATGGGGCTGTATTTCTGCCTCACCGATGCTGAAGGGACCTATCACTTCGACATCGATTTGATCTATCTCAATAACGAACAGCTCGTCTGCCGGGCCACCCTTCCGAATATTGCCATCGGGGACCGGCTTCAAATTTCAGATTTCGGGATCAATATTCCCTCCCTAGTCTTTCCCGCTCCTGGGCGCTACGAGTTTCGCCTCCGCATGGAAGGGCATCTCATCGCACAGAAAGACTTCAGCGTGATGCAGCTGCCGACTCACCAAACCACGTAGTGCTCGGTTCGCTCCGACGTTCCCTCTCTCGAATAACCTCTTCTCCCGTATGCCGCTCTTGTGATAGAACAGCCTGCGACGACTCGGCTCGCACATTTCTCATCCACAGGGGAGTCCTCGCACTATCGTGTCTGAACCCACCGGCGCTTCAAACTTTATCCGCGACATCGTGGCCGCAGATCACGCAGCCGGCAAGCATGGCGGCCGAGTAATCACGCGTTTTCCACCTGAGCCGAACGGCTACCTCCACATAGGCCACGCAAAATCTATCTGCCTGAATTTCGGCATAGCGAATGACACCCCGGGCGGTCGTTGCCACCTGCGATTCGACGATACCAATCCGACCACCGAAGATCCTGAATATGTCCGTGCGATCCAGGACGATGTCCGATGGCTGGGGTTCGACTGGCAGGATAAGATGTTCTTTGCCTCAGATTACTTCGAGCAGCTGTACGACTTTGCCGTCCGGCTGATCCGTAAGGGCAAAGCCTATGTCGATAACTTAACAGCCGAAGAAATGCGTGCCTATCGCGGCACGCTTACTCAGCCGGGAACGAACAGCCCTTCTCGCGACCGTTCCGTCGATGAAAATCTTGACCTCTTTCGACGCATGCGAGCCGGGGAATTCGGGGATGGAAGCCACACCCTTCGAGCCAAGATCGACATGGCGTCACCCAATATCAACCTGCGCGACCCAGTCCTTTACCGCATCAGACATGCGACGCATTATCGAACCGGAAGCGCCTGGTGCATGTACCCGGCCTACGACTATGCGCATCCGCTCTCAGACGCGCTCGAGGGAATCACGCACTCAATCTGCACCTTGGAATTTGAAGATCACCGTCCTCTCTACGATTGGGTCGTCGAGCAGGCTGACGCGCCCCACCGGCCACAGCAGATCGAGTTCGCTCGTTTAAACCTGACCTATACCGTCATGAGCAAACGGAAACTGCTCGAGTTGGTTGAAAAGAAACTGGTGAGCGGATGGGACGACCCGCGACTGCCGACGATCAAAGGCCTGCGCCGCCGCGGGTATACCCCGGAAGCGATTCGGGCCTTCTGCGACCATATCGGCGTCGCCAAGCGCGAGGCCCTTGTCGAAATGCAGCTGCTCGAACACTTTATTCGTGAAGACCTAAACAAGCGAGCGCCCCGGGTGATGGCCGTGTTGCGGCCGCTCAAAATCATCCTCGACAACTATCCCGAGGAGCAGTCCGAAGAATTGGAAGCCGTCAACAATCCGGAGGATCCCGCTGCAGGGACCAGGAAGCTCCCCTTCTCACGCGTCCTCTATATTGAGCAGGACGATTTCCGTGAAGATCCGCCCAAACAATTTTTCCGGCTCGCCCCGGGGCGCGAAGTGCGGCTCCGGTACGCCTACATCATCAAATGCGTCGGAGTGACGAGAGATCCGCAAACCGGCGAGATCACCGAACTTCATTGCACCTACGACCCCACGACCAAGAGCGGCGCATCCCAGGAACAGCGCAAGGTCAAGGCTACCATCCATTGGGTCTCCGCGGCCCATGCCTTGAAAGCCGAAGTCCGTCTCTATAGTCCCTTGTTGGTGACCGACCTGGCAAAAGTGCCGCCAGACCATGATTGGACGACCTATCTCAACTCCACATCATTGGAGCGAATCACGGGCTGTCTAGTTGAGCCCGGTTTGCGGCAGACAGTGCCCGGCGCTCGGTATCAGTTCGAGCGCCTTGGATACTTCTGTACTGACCCAGATTCGGCCTCCGGCACATTGATATTCAACCGCACCGTGTCACTCAAAGACGCCTGGGCCAAGATCGAAAAGTCTCAGCCGAGCCGGTAACGAGCCGGCCGTCTTCCCCCCATTCGCCAGGACTCTCCTGGAACTTCTCTCCGTTTCCAGCACGTTGAAGCCTCCTTTACATACTCAGCATCCCTGCTACGCTTGAGGTTAACTGGCGAGAAGCAATGACAGGAGCCATTTTGCGCTGACAACCATCATCAACATGAAGATCAAACGGCTCGCACATCTCTTGTTCCTCTCGGGAGGAATGGCCGGACTGATCATGGCATCTCATTCGCTGGCCGCCACTACATCGAACGGGATCGAATCGAGCGCAACCGAAGCAGTGAAAGGTACGATTAAGGATCTGATCCAAGTCCTCGATGACGAAACCTTGAAGCAACCGGAACAGGCTGAAGAACGGCGGCATGAAATCGAAGAAATCATCAAACATCGCGTGGATTATGAGGAAATGGCGAGACGCGCACTGGGAGCACCTTGGTCTACGCTTTCCCATCGGGACCGGCACGAGTTCGTCGACCTCTTCGTGCAACTCCTTCGAGACACGTTTGCGGGCCGCATCACCGAACGCTCAGACGAACAGGTGGTCTTCCTGGAGGAACTGCGAGAGCATGCCTTTGCCGAAGTCAAAGCGCAAATGAAGGGACGGAAGATCGACACGCCGGTCGACTTTCGACTGATTCACCATGCGCACGAATGGCGGGTCTATGATGTGGTCATCGATGGAGCCAGCATTGTGAGCAATTACCGCTCACAATTCACCAGTATTATTCGTGACGTCTCGTATGTCGGGCTGGTCAAGAAGATGAGACAGAAGGCTATCGCCGTAAAGGTCTTCGAAAAATCTCCTGCGCCGTAACTCTCCCTCTGGGCATTCCCCATGCAGTTTGCGTGTTTTGCTTTACCGTAGCACTGGGTTTGCTAGACTAGCCGAAGTATGAGCTGCAGACATGACAAGGAACCTCGAACCGGATGGAGGACCGCATGATTGAGTGTCGAGAATATCCACGGATCCCCGTTGACATGCAGGTCTTCTTCTCCAGCACCAACAAGTCAGACATCCGCGAAGGCACAATGTTCGATCTGTCCGCCAGAGGATGCGCGGTTACCAGCATGTCGTCGGTTCAGCCCGGTTCAGCGGTGAGAATCCTCATCAGGGCGACTGATCTTGGGTCACCCATCACGATCGAGTCCGCCGCGGTCCGTTGGAGTGAAGGTGGGGAGTTTGGAGTCGAATTCCTCGGCCTCTCGGAGATCGATCAGCGCCGCCTGCAGCGATTGCTGCAATTCGCCACCACACACCAGATCCGCCCAAGTTGACCGCTGACCGATTCTCGGATTCATCGTGGTATAATGGCGGGCATGATCTGTCCCCTCTGTCACCAACCCAGCACCTGGGAAGGCAACCCCTGGCGCCCCTTCTGCTCTGAACGATGTCAAGTGACCGACCTCGGCGCCTGGGCAGCCGAATCTTATCGCATACCAGGCCCCACCCTCACGATGGAAACCTCATTCCCTGACTCATCAGAGGGGGACGACGACACCGAGGCACAACAAAACAGTTAAGGTAATCAGTCCAAGGACAGATCGTCCACCTTCCTACAAGACGCAACCTACAATCCCCCCTACCGTTCCACTGACGGCACGATACAGCGACTGTGCGAGATGCTGATTGACGCCGGCCCAGTTCGCACGTTTCATAGTTGGCAATCCCGCGGCATCTTGATATGGTCACGGCCAAAACCAGGCCCTCTCACAAGGAGCACAAGCATGTTGCCGACTGAAGGCTATGCCGCGATGACCGCCAAGGGTGCCCTGCAACCCTTCGCATTTGAGCGACGAGACGTGGGCCCTCATGACGTGCTAATCGCGATTACACATTGCGGCATCTGCCATTCGGATATTCATCAAACTCGTGACGAATGGGGCGGCTCGATTTTCCCTATGGTGCCAGGCCATGAAATTGTCGGCACGATCACGCGGGCGGGGAGTTCGGTCAAGCAGTTCCATGTGGGCGAAACGGCCGGCGTCGGCTGCTTCGTGGATTCCTGCCGGACCTGCGCGGCCTGTCGAGAAGGATCGGAGCAGTACTGCGAAACCGGCATGCTCCTCACCTACAACGGCCGCGACAAAGCCGGCCACACTATGCAAGGCGGTTACTCCACGCAGATTGTCGTGGATGAAAATTACGTGCTGCGGATTCCCTCAGCCCTATCGCCTGCCGGAACAGCTCCACTCTTATGCGCGGGAATAACAACCTACTCCCCCCTTCGCCACTGGGGCGTCGGCAAGTATCACAAGCTTGCGGTAGTCGGATTGGGTGGACTGGGCCATATGGCTGTGAAGATCGGCAAGGCGCTCGGAACCGAAGTGACCGTCTTGAGCTCCTCTGAACGGAAGCGAAAAGATGCAGAACGGTTGGGCGCCTTCGACTTTGCCCTCACCTCACAACGCGAGACGTTTACACGACTACAGCGGCGCTTTGATTTTATCCTTGATACCGTTTCAGCCCCCCACGACTATAATGCCTATGTGAACCTGCTCAAAACCGACGGGACCATGATTCTCGTAGGGGCTCCGGATAAGCCGACGCCGCTGGAGCCCTTTCCACTGATTCTGCATCGACGCAGGATCGCCGGGTCGGTGATCGGGGGCATCCGTGAAACCCAAGAGATGCTCGACTTCTGCGCCACGCACAATATCGAGTCCGATATTGAATTGATTCCGATTCAAGAGGTGAACGAAGCCTACGAGCGAGTTCTGCGCCGCGAGGTACGATTTCGGTTTGTCATCGATCTGGGATCGATGAAGTGAGTGTTCCCGTCTCGGTCAAGCGCCGGCAGAAGAACAACGAGCTTTGAAGTTGTGTTGGACTGGGAACGATGAGAAAAAAGTGGCTGGGGGACTAGGAATCGAACCTAGGTAGCCGGCTCCAAAGGCCGGCGTCCTACCGCTAGACGATCCCCCAGCGCGGTACGGAACTGAGGCATAGATCTGAGAGTACGGCGTGGGAAAGTTTATTGGCTGGGGGACTAGGAATCGAACCTAGGTAGTCAGATCCAGAGACTGACGTCCTACCGCTAGACGATCCCCCAACCGACGCCCACAGTAATATAAGGCTCTCGGTTTCGTCAAGATCGGTGCTGATTTAGAGACAAGAACTTCCTCAGGCTTGGGATGCCCGTTCGATCCCCAGGTGGAGCCGAAACAACGTCCGGTCCCGCCCCAACACCTCCATCACTTCGAAGAGGCCGGGACTGGCGGTTCGACCGGTCAGAGCAACGCGCACCGGCTGGGCCAGCTGCCCCATCTTCATCCCCTCCTCCTCAACCAGTTGCTTGAAGGCCTCTTCCCATTGCAGTCTTGAGAAGGCGGGGAAGGCCTCGAAGCGAGTGAGCAATTTGCCGAGGACCGGCGCGATGGCCGGCGTCAAAAACTTCTTCGCCGCCTCTTCGTCAAACGTCACGGCCTGCCCAAAATACGGCCTTACCCACTCGACCATCTCCACGAGCGTCTTCGCCCGTTCTTTCACCAGGACGACGAGTTGCGCGAGCCAGCCGGCCAGAGACAGTCTGGACTTCGTCTTTTAATCCCGTTGCTTCCAAGAGGGGCACAAGCGCCTGAGCGACCTGGGCCGGCGGACTGATCTTGATATATTCCGCGTTCACCCAGAGTAGTTTCTCGGGATTGAACACGGCTGCGGACGTTTGAACGTTCTTCCAGGAAAACTTCTCGATCAACTCCTGGCGAGTGAAGAGTTCCTGGTCCCCGTGTGACCAACCAAGCCGAACGAGATAATTCACCATGGCATCCGGCAGGTACCCCATGTCTTTATAGGCCATGATCGAGGTGGCCCCATGCCGCTTCGAAAGGCGGGCTTTGTCCGAGCCCAGAATCATCGGCAGATGCCCAAACTGAGGGACTGGAAACCCCAGCGCTTGGAAGATCGGGACCTGCCTGCGGTGTGTTGGTCAAATGATCGTCTCCTCGCACCACGTGGGTAATGTTCATCAACGCATCATCAACAACCACTGAAAAGTTGTACGTCGGGTAGCCGTTCGACCGGAGAATGATCAGATCGTCCTGCACATTATTATCGAACACGATCTTGCCCTTAATGAGGTCGTCGACCACCGTCTCTCCCTCTAGCGGAGCCTTGAAGCGTAGGGCCGCGTCGCCGGCCCGATTTGTGAGGCCACGATCACGGCAACGGCTGTCGTATTTCGGTGACAGCCCCTTGGCCTCGGCTTCCTTTCGCCGCGCCTCGAGTTCTTCCGCTTTGCAGACGCACCAATAGGCCTGCCCCTTCTCAAGAAGCTGCATTGCATAACTGCGATAGAGGTCGATGCGCTCGGTCTGACGAAAAGGGCCCTCGTCCCAATCGAGCCCAACCCACTTCAACCCCTCAAGAATGGCCTGGATCGACTCATCGGTCGAGCGGCCCTGATCCGTGTCTTCGATGCGGAGGACAAACACGCCCTTCTGCTGGCGGGCAAAGAGCCAATTGAACAGCGCCGTACGAACACCACCGATGTGGAGAAGACCGGTTGGGCTGGGCGCGAATCTGACCCTGACTTGACTCATAGAATGACCCAGCGTCGTTGAAGAAAAGGTCGGTATCTATAACACGGGCTGAAAAGTGTTGTACAGATTCGGCTGTCTTGCGCCCTGTTATCTGGACCGGCCATCTGATAAGAAAACAAGAAGGAGGTCGTTATGGCAGAACTCTCTCAACCAGCCACGGTCCTCTCCATCGTGGATCTCACGCCCCACGTTCGCCAATTGGTTGTTCTTCCGAAGATTCAGAGGGTTCTATTCCAACCAGGTCAATGGGTCTCCTTGCAGCTGCCGGTGGGCATCAAACCACCCCTCAATCGCGCCTACTCACTGGCAGAGCCCCTCTCCCCTACTGGGCAACTTACCCTGGTATTTGATCGAGTCCCCCATGGAACTGGGTCAAGCTATCTCTATGGGCTCAAGACCGGCGATGAACTGTTGTTGTCTGGACCCTATGGGAACTTCGCATTACCCCCCTCACTCGATCGAGATCTGTTATTCATCAGTCGCTACACCGGCTTGGTCCCGATCCACTGCATACTGAAACAGCTGGCGGCATCAGGCGCACTGCCTCAGTCCATCCTGATTACGGTCGGTCCGGCCGAGGATGAGTGGCTCTACCACAATGAGTTGCTAGCCTTAGCCGCGCAACACCCATCGTTTCGATATATGCCAGTGGCGGTGAATGGGACGGATCAGGAAGTCGTAGAGGCGACCCTGAAATTGCTTCGACCGTTAGTCACTGACAGACCGAAAGTGACGCCACTGCTCAGCGGGATCAAGGGATTCGTGAGACCGTTGCGGGCTTATCTCATGGAGACAGGATACGATCGAAAAGAAGTGAAGACTGAAACCTACGACTAGTGCCCTTCCCTCACAAGATTCTTGTTCACGGCCGGGATCTCGACCACAATATCCTTCGTGCCATTCGGCACGCATTGGCAACCGAGCCGTGACTGCAACGTGGTGATCGGCGCTTCCTCCAATTGATCGAATTCATCGTCCGTGCCTTCGTTACAGCTCTCAAGCCCCTGTTTCACGATGACATGACAGGTCGAACAGGCACAGACGCCCCCGCAGACATGTTCCAACGCAACCCCGTTACCCATCGCCACATCCAAGAGACTTCCCGGGAGCCCCGTCGGGCCGTAGGGAATCTTGGCTGGATCGACCTCAACCTTCGTCACCACGCCGTCAGGGGCGATAAATGTAACGTTATAGACTCGCTGAGGAAGCTCGATAGTCAGTTTTTTCAATATAGGGATTGGTTCCGCCCATTTGACTGGTCCTTTCTCAGCCCGATTCAGCCCTGTTTCCTGCTGTTGACAGTTCAGAAACCTGCGTGCTATTGTTAATCCGACCTTATTGATCGGAGATCATTATAGTCTCCGACCTCGGAGATCGGCAATAGCAATGTTGAAGTTTTCGAAAAAAGCAGATTATGCCCTCATGGCCCTTCAGCACATCGCTGCTGTCCAGTTCGGCGACGTGACGCCAGGTCGCGTGGTGAATACGAAGGAGATCGCGGAGGAATATAACATCCCCCTCGAGCTGCTGGCCAAAGTGCTCCAGACCCTTGCCAAGAACGCACTGATCGAGAGCCACAATGGTCCCAAGGGCGGGTACGTGCTGGCCCGACGCGCGCACCAGATTACGATCGCGCAGATTCTCGAAAGCATCGAAGGGCCCCTTAGGTATCACCGATTGTTCGCACGAGAAGGATGGAGAGTTCTGTATGCAGCGCGAGCATTGCAACATCCGCACGCCGCTCTTGAAAGTCCAGGACAGCATCGCCCAATTGCTCAATAATATGACTCTGCAAGACATGATGGGTGGCACACCCCTCATTACGATTCAGTCTCCTACGGCACAAGGAGTTGAATGATGAAACTGCCGATTTTCTTGGACAACCATTCCACTACACCGATGGATCCACGCGTGTTGGAAACCATGCTCCCCTACTTCGTCGAGAAATTCGGGAACGCGGCCAGCCGCAACCACGCCTTCGGGTGGGCCGCGGAAGAAGCCGTCGAAAACGCCCGGAAGCAGATCGCGAAGCTGATCAAGGCCGATCCGAAAGAGATCGTCTTCACGAGCGGCGCCACCGAATCGGACAACCTCGCGATCAAGGGCGTGCTGGAAATGTACAAGGAAAAGGGCAACCACATTATTACGTCGTCTACCGAACACCGCGCCGTGCTCGACACCGTCAAAGTGTTGGAGGGCAAGGGTAAAGCCACAGCCACCTATCTCCCCGTCGATAAGTTCGGGATGGTCAGTCCCGAGGATGTACGGAATGCGATTACAGAGAAGACGATCCTCATCTCCATCATGTTGGCGAACAATGAAATCGGCACGATCAACCCCGTCAAGGAGATCGGCAAAATCGCCAAGGAAAAGGGCATCCTCTTTCACTGCGATGCGACGCAGGGCGTCGGCAAGATCCCGGTCGATGTGCAGGATATGGGGATTGATCTCATGTCCTTCTCGGCCCACAAGATGTACGGACCCAAGGGAGTCGGGGCACTCTACGTGAGAAAGAAGAACCCGCGGGTTCGCATCACGGCGCAAATGGATGGCGGCGGGCACGAGCGCGGCATGCGCTCCGGGACGCTTCCAGTTCCTTTAATCGTGGGATTCGGGAAGGCCTGCGAACTCTGCGAGCAGGAAATGGTCAAGGACACAGCACGACTGACTGCGATGCGCGATCGGCTGGAGGCCAGCATCATGAAGGCCCTCGAAGAAAGTTATCTGAACGGCCATCCAACCAACCGTCTCCCCGGCAACCTCAATATCTCCTTTGCCTACGTGGAAGGCGAGTCGTTACTGATGGGCATGAAGGATATCGCCCTCTCGTCCGGCTCGGCCTGCACGTCGGCCACATTGGAGCCGTCCTACGTGCTCCGCGCGTTGGGAGTCGGGACGGAACTGGCACACTCCTCGATTCGCTTCGGTCTGGGCCGCTTCAACACAGACGATGAGATCGACTACACGGTCAAGAAGGTGATCGAGGTCGTCACCAGATTACGCGAAATGTCCCCGCTGTACGAGATGGCAAAAGAAGGCGTCGATTTGAAATCAGTCCAATGGGCTGCCCACTGACCCGGATAGTCAAGAGGAGGATGAACCATGGCGTATAGTGACAAAGTCGTCGATCATTTCAATAACCCCCGCAACATGGGGAGCTTCAAAAAGGACGAGGAAGGGGTCGGCACCGGCATGGTCGGAGCCCCGGAGTGCGGCGACGTCATGAAGCTCCAGATCAAGGTGCAGAACGATACGATCGTGGACGCAAAGTTCAAAACCTTCGGCTGCGGGTCAGCGATCGCCAGCTCGAGCCTCGCCACCGAGTGGTTGAAGGGCAAGACGATCGAAGAAGCCCAGAAGATCAAGAACACCGACATCGTGCAGGAGCTGAACCTGCCGCCCGTGAAAATCCATTGTTCCGTGCTCGCCGAAGATGCGATCAAGGCTGCCCTCGCGGACTACCAGAAGAAAGCCGACGGAACACTGATTGACGCGAAGTAACGTGAACAAAGGGAGCGCTCCATGGACACGACGAACGCAGAAACCCAAGCTCCGGTGATTACGCTGAGCGAAGCGGCCCTGAAGGAAGTCAAACGCCTCATCAACGTGCAGGGCCTCACTGAAGGTGGGCTCCGCCTCGGCGTGAAGGGCGGCGGCTGCTCAGGCCTCAGCTATACGATCAACTTCGACGAAAAGATCGGTCCGCATGACCAAGTCCACGAGTTTGACGGTGTGAAAGTCATTGTCGACGCCAAGAGCGCCATTTATCTTCAAGGCACGCAGTTGGACTTCCAAAAAGACCTGCTGGGCGGAAACTTCAAGTTCGTCAATCCGAACGCCGACAAGACCTGTGGCTGCGGAGAGTCTTTCTCCGCCTAACGAGTGCCAGCAGAGCACGGCAATTGTCCTACGGGCATGGCAGACCGCCGTGCCCGTGCTGTCAGAGGAGACCGTATGGACCATCACACCCATGGCACCGCCGGCCCACGTGAGCTGCAGATGGCTCGCAGCATGTGCTGGCACTGCCAGTCCGAAGTGGCCGGTGAATATTTCTGTGACCGTTGCGTCAAGGTCCAGCCGGTTTCGAAAGAACTCGATTATTTCACCTGCCTGGGCTTCCCCCGGCGCCTCACGATCGATCAGCGCCAGCTGGAAGCCAAATTCTATGATCTGAGCCGGGCCTTCCATCCCGATTTCTATCAGAACAAGAGCGCTGCCGAACAAACCATCAGCCTCGGCAATTCCGCCATGTTAAATACCGCGTACCGGACGCTCCGTGATCCGATCGAGCGGGCTGAGTATCTCCTCGATCTGGAAGCCGGGTCGGTGAAAGAGATTCGGAACTCTCCTCCCGCCGACCTCTTTGAAGAAATTCTTGAACTGCAAGATACACTGAACGAGTACCGAGCCGCCGGGCGCGCGTCAGAAACCGAGGCGACGCTCCGCGCGAAACTCCAATCGGAACGGCACACCCTCGAACAACGGCAACGGGATATGGAGGCCACCCTGCAGCAGCTCTTTGTTCAGTGGGACGCACTCCAAGACCGCGGGGAGGCGACCGACCGGGCGAGGGCCGAGCGCGACCGTATTTTGAAACAGATGCGCGAAAATCTGTCCAACCGGACCTACGTCAAGAACATCGTGAGCGACCTCGTCTCAACCATCGGGTAATCACCACCATGGCACGTATCGTCGGTATTGATCTCGGCACAACGAATTCGCTCGTGGCCTATATGGAGGACGGACGTCCGCGTGTCATCCCGGGTCGGAACGAGCGTACGATGGTTCCCTCGGTCGTGGCAATGACCGACAACGGGCTGATCGTCGGCGATCCGGCGAAAGAACACTTAACCCGCAGCCCGGAACGGACCGTCTATTCTGTGAAGCGATTCATGGGAAAGGGCCTCGAGGACGTACAAGGTGAGCTGGCCTACTTCCCCTACCACTTGACGGAACAGGGGGGAGTGATCCGGATCAAGCTCGGTGAAAAAACCTATTCGCCGCCGCAGATCTCGGCCATGATCCTGAAGGAACTGAAGCAACGGGCCGAGGCGCATCTCGGCGAGAGCATTACCAAGGCCGTCATCACCGTTCCCGCCTATTTCAACGATAGCCAGCGGCAAGCGACGAAGGATGCGGGCATGATTGCAGGGCTCGACGTCTTACGAATCATCAATGAACCGACCGCTGCCTCACTGGCCTATGGACTCCAACAGAAGACTCAGGGCACGATTGCCGTCTATGACCTTGGCGGGGGAACCTTCGATATTTCCATCCTGAAACTCAAGAACGGCATCTTTGAAGTCCTGGCGACCAACGGCGACACCCATCTCGGAGGCGATGACTTCGACCGCCAGATCGCAGATCTCTTCGTCAAGGAAATCCTTGATCAACATGGTCTCGATTTGAACTCCTATCCCGACCATATGCAGGCGGTCAGACTGGAAGCGGAACGGACAAAAATCAGGCTCTCCGATGAACTGAAGACCACGGCCGTCCTCGACCTGCCGGAGGGCAAAGGCCGCTATTCGAGAGATCTCACGCGCGACCAACTCGAATCCCTCACCATGAACTTGGTGGAGCGCACGCTCGGGCCCTGCCGTCTCGCCTTGAAAGATGCCAGCCTCACCCCACACGACATCGATGAGGTGGTCCTCGTCGGAGGCTCGACTCGAATGCCGCTGGTCCGCCGGCACGTCCAAGCGCTCTTTGGGAAACAACCTCATTGCGAGTTGAACCCTGACGAAGTCGTCGCGCTCGGCGCTGCTGTCCAGGCAGACATTCTCAGTGGCGGAACGACTGATCTGTTACTCCTCGACGTGACGCCTCTCTCCCTTGGTATCGAAACCATGGGCGGAGTGATGAGCAGCTTGATTCGACGCAACACGACCATTCCTGCCAGTGCCAAGGAAATGTTCACCACCTATGTCGACGGCCAGACCGGCGTGGATATCCATATCCTCCAAGGCGAACGCGAACTGGTGAAGGACAACCGCAGTCTGGCCCGCTTTCGGCTCAAGGTCCCCCCGCTGCCGGCCGGCGTCCCGCGCATCGAAGTCACGTTCTTAATCGATGCGAACGGAATCCTGAATGTCTCGGCGCGGGATGTTCGCACCGGCGAAACTCAATCCCTCGCCGTGAAACCCTCGTACGGATTGAGCGACGACGAAGTCGAACGGATGATCGGCGAATCGTACAAGTTCGCCGCCGACGACTTGAAAGCGCGCCAGCTTATTGAAGCCAGAACCGAGGCTGAGGCCATCCTCATGGCCACGGAGAAGGCCCTCAAGCAAGGCGCCCACCTGGTAGGAGAGGAAGACCTGTCCTCGATCAAGGGCGCAATGGCCGCAATCGAGGCAGCCAAATCTGGAGAAGATCATAAGGCTATCCGAGCCAAGATGGCTGAGCTCGAAAAGGCCACGCATCATCTCGCCGAAGTCTTGATGGACACATCGTTGAAAGAAGCCCTGGAGAACAAGAAGCTCTCCGAAATAACGTGAGGCCTATCTCGCAAGCGCTTCACGAGGGATGAGATACGAGGAGTTACAGATGGATCTGAACTGGCAGAATACCGAGGATATTGCGATCCGTTTAGTCGAAGAACATCCGGAGTCGGACCCGCTCACGGTTCGATTCACCGACATGCACGCCTGGATCGTCGCGCTCCCCGACTTCAAGGACGATCCTAAATCATCGAACGAAAAGATCCTGGAAGCGATTCAGATGGCCTGGCACGAGGAATATCAGGACGCGAAATCCTGATTCACTGAACAACGGCCCCTGCCTCTAGCAGACTGCTACAGCGACCCCTCTGGAATTTGATCCATTTTATAAAAATCTATCGGGTCCAGCCGACGCTGAGCCGCTTGAGTCGGCTCGCTGCCCTTGGTAAAGAGCTCGACGGTGCTGGCCTGTCCCTCCTGTTCGCCCTCAAGGAGACCCGTCGCCGGATCGACCTTGACGAACGTGACGCCTTCCGGAATGGTAAAGGCCATGACCGGTATGTGCTTGAGCGCTTCTTTCATGAAATTGATCCAGATGGGCAGCGCGGCATGGGCACCCGATTCCGTCTCGCCGAGTGAACGTCGATCGTCAAACCCGACGTAGATGCCCGAAACCAAGTTCGGCGCACCGCCGATAAACCAGGCATTGATAAACTCGTCCGTGGTTCCGGTCTTCCCCGCAATCGGCCGACTGATTACTTTGGCCGCCTGACCGGTCCCCTTTTGGATCACGTCTTCCATCATGTTCGTGATTAAGTACGCCGTCTCTTTGGAGATCACCGCTAAAGCTTTCGGCTCCTCCTGTTCAAGCACCTTCCCTGCGTTGTCCTTCACGAAGAGAATTGCATACGGCTCCGCACGGTTCCCCTGGTTGAGCAACACGCTGTAGGCGGAGGTCAGTTCCATCAGCCCGACGGACGATGAGCCAAGCCCGAGCGACAGATCTGCCGCCAGCGGACTGGTGATCCCGACCGCTTTCGCAAATTCGATGACATTCTTTACGCCAACCTTATCCAGCAACCGGACCGTCGCCAGGTTGTGCGAGTGGGCCAGAGCATCCCGCAAACTCACCATGCCATGGAATTTCTTCCCATAGTTCTCCGGCTTCCACGTTTTCTCTTCCTGTTCCTGCTCGTAGACAACCGGCGCATCGAGGATCACCGAGGCGGGGCTCATCCCCTGACTCACGGCCGTCGCATAGATGATCGGCTTAAAGGCGGACCCGGGCTGACGGTGAGCCTGCACGGCCCGATTGTACTCGCTCCGACCGAAATCATAGCCTCCAACCATGGCCCGAATGGCACCGTTGCCCGGCTCCAGCGCAATCAACCCTCCCTCGACGAGGGGGGTCTGTTCCAGTTGCACATGGACGAGGTCACGGTCCAGCTTCTTCACCATCACCTCGATGACATCGCCGGGCTTCAGCACTTGCTTGAGATTCGGATTGACGACGACATCTTTCGCCGTATCCGACCCAGTAAGACGGCGCTTCGCCCATGCCATATCGTCAAAGGCGAGTTTGGCGACTGTCGTGCCGACCTGCACCAGATAATGATCCTTCGCCACTTTAACAACATACCCCTCGCGATAGTCTCCCACCTTCACCGCCTGATCAGTCGTCGCTACAACAGTGGGGGGGATTGGCGCAGCCACATCTACCGTTCGGAGCGGGCCACGCCACCCCTGGCGCTTATCTAATTCGCGCAGGCCGGCCGCAAAGGCCTCTTCAGCAGCCTTCTGCATCTCCATGTTCAACGTCGTATAGACCTTGAGCCCGCCCTTGTACACCATCGCTTCTCCATACTTGGCGATCAGCAACTGTCGGACATGCTCCACAAAGTAGGGCGCCGCCTGAATACCACCGGGACGACGGAAATTGAGTGGCTCCGCTGCAGCCTGTTCGCGTTCTGCCGCAGTGAGAAACCCGGCCTCTTCCATGCGCGCCAGTACGTGCTCCTGTCGCTTTTTTGCGCGATCGTAGGCCTTGAATGGCGAATAATGGTTGGGGGATTTCGGGAGACCGGCAAGAAATGCTGATTCCGCAATCGTGAGGGCGGAGAGGTCTTTTCCAAAATAGGTTTGAGACGCCGAGGCGATACCGTACGCGCCTTGCCCGAAATAAATCTGATTCAGATACAGTTCGAGAATTTTATCTTTCGTCAGGACCAATTCCATCTTGTAGGCCAGAATCAACTCGCGGACTTTGCGGTCGAACGTGCGTTCGGAGGAAAGGAACAGCGACCGCGCCAACTGCTGGGTAATCGTGCTGGCCCCCTCGACCTTGCCCCCTCGACGGAGGTTCGTCCAGGCCGCACGGAGCATGCCGATGTAGTCGAGCCCCGGATGCTCAAAGAACCGGACATCCTCGACCGCAATGACCGCGCGCCGGAACCGTTCGGGAATTTCTGCCAGGGGGGTCTGGATGCGACGTTCGATGAAGAATTGACCGATGCGCTGCTGATCGCTCGAATAGACCTGCGTGACCAGACTGGGCTGGTACGTCTCCAGCTGGTCCAATGGGGGAAGGTCTTTCGCGAGGTGCCAAATCAATCCACCGACTGCCAGCCCCCCTATCAAGACCGATGCCCCTAGGCCTAGGAGCGAGATCTGCCACCAGCGCCATGACCGGCGGGGCGGCGGTTGACGAAGCGGGTCCTGCAAATTTATTGGTCGATCTATCATAGTTACGCGGGGTTACCCTCAAAAGAGGCTTGGTTTCAGGAGACGAATTCCAAGGTCACCATACCGTGGGGGCCTTTAAAACTCAAGCAGGGGGCTGGCGCGCCAGCCCCAGGATCCTGCCGCATACATCGCTTGTACCGATTGCACACTTCAGGTATACTATCGCACGGCGCCTGGATTCCCGGGCGTCTTTTTTTTGGAGCATGCAGCAACATCTATGGATCAGACAGCCACATCAGAATCAGAATCTCCGGTCACAACAGAACTTGAGCCCAAAGGGCGTCGGAGTGACATTCGGAATATTGCGATCATCGCCCACGTCGACCATGGCAAGACGACACTGGTCGACGCCGTGCTCCGACAGACCCATGTCCATCGCAAGATCGACGACATGGGCGAGCGGATCATGGACTCAATGGACCAGGAACGCGAGCGCGGCATCACCATCCGGGCCAAGAACGCCAGCGTCATCTACAAGGGCGTGAAGATCAATATCGTCGACACGCCGGGCCATGCCGACTTCGGCGGTGAAGTCGAACGAACCCTGCGCATGGTAGATGGCGTCCTCATCTTGATCGACGCGAAAGAAGGACCCATGCCGCAAACGACCTTCGTGTTGCGGAAGGCCTTAGCGCTCGGCCACAAGGCCATCGTGGTCATCAACAAGATCGACCGTCCGGACGCCGTCATCGATGACGTCGTGAACCGGACCTTCGACTTATTCGTCCATCTCGGGGCGACGGACGAGCAGCTTGATTTCCCGATCGTCTACACGGCGGCGATCAAGGGCACCGCGACGCTCGACATGAATAAGCCCGGCACGGACATTTCGCCGCTCCTCGACACTGTGCTGGAGAAGATTCCCGCGCCGGCCATCAACGCCGACGCGCCGCTCCAGATCCTGGTCCTCTCTCTGATTCAGGACCTCTACAAAGGCAAGATGGGCGTAGGCAAGATTCAATCCGGTTCGATCTCCCGCAGGCAGAATGTGGTCGTCCTTGGAAAGGATGGCGCACAGTTCCCCGGAAAGGTGTCAGACCTTGCGGTCTACTCCGGCCTCGAACGGACGGATGTGGAACGGGCGGAGGCAGGAGAAATCGTCGCGGTGGCCGGCCTGGACGAGGTGAGCATCGGCGATACAATTGCTGACGCGGAACATCCGGTCGCACTCACCCGAGTCACGGTTGACGAACCGACCGTCCAAATGACTTTCTCCGTAAACAACAGCCCCTTCGCCGGACGGGAAGGCAAGTACCTGACCTCACGGCATTTGCGCGACCGACTATTCAAAGAACTCGAAACCAACGTGTCCTTGCGCGCGCAAGAAACGGAGAGCGCGGATAAGTTCCTTGTGGCCGGACGAGGCGAACTCCATCTCGGCGTCTTGATCGAACAGATGCGCCGGGAAGGCTACGAGTTGCAAGTTTCGCAACCGGAAGTGATTGTCCATCGGGAGGGGGATAAGGTCCTCGAACCCTATGAGGAACTGACCATCCAAGTACCGGAAACCTATCAGGGCGCCGTGATTGAAGAGCTCGGCAAACGGCGCGGCGAGTTACGCCACATGCGACTCATCCATTCCGACGCAGGGCCGAGCGAAATGCACCTCGAATACCATATCCCCACCCGCGGCATCATGGGGCTCAAAAATCTCTTGGTCGCCAAGACTCGCGGCACCATCATCATGCACCATGTCTTTGTCGCTTACGAACCGATGGAGGAGCGCGACGTCGCGGTGGCGACACATGGATCACTCGTCGCGCACGAAGACGGAACCAGCACCGGCTATGCCATCTTCATGACCCAAGAACGGGGTACCATGTTTATCGGCCCTGTCGTGGAGGTCTATCGCGGGATGGTCGTCGGCGAGAACAGCCGGGACGAAGACATGGACGTCAACGTCTGTAAAGAAAAGCACCTGTCCAACATGCGGGCATCAGGCACCGATGAAGCGTTGGTCCTTACGCCGCCACGGGAAATGGGCTTGGAGTTCGCACTCGAATATATCGGCCCGGATGAACTGGTTGAGGTCACACCGAAGAGCCTACGTATCCGTAAACGGCTCCTCAACCCGGATGACCGCCGCAAGGCCCGCAAGTCCGGCAAATAGCCTCCCGTGCAGCGATGAGGATCAGGAAGAAAATCCCCAAACCTTCCGCCCGTCGTCCCCCGCTCTACTTTGTCGGCTACCGGGGGTCCGCGCCGGCTCCCGAGGAGCTCAAGGCCTGGTATGACCTCGAATACGGCGGGCCTCTAACGCTGCGCGCCGACGAGCAGGCAACGGAATCCTGGCATGCGGGGCATGGGCCCTGGACCGCTCATATCGTGATGCCGCTCCCGGCCGCCCATATCGCAGGCCTGAAGGAACAACTCGCGTGGGAGCATGAGCATGTCGGTGCCGTCGCTCCCTCCGTTATGCCTCCGCGAGACATGCCCGACACCATTTTATTCGCCGCTCGACTCGCCCGAGGCCTCACGCTCCTCACGCAAGGCACGGCCTATGACATCACCACCAACCAGTACGTGAACCCCTCGGATTGGCAGGATCGTCCCCTCACCCACTTCGTCGTCGGTGATCACATCCCGATCATGCAGGGCGACGATGAGCAGAGCCATCGGAGCTGGTGCTACACTCTCGGCCTCAGCAAGTTCGGGGTGGATGAACTCGAAATGTTTCTCCCTCCTGGTCTCCCTGACCAACCTGCACGCGATCTCCTCAGAGAAACGGCAGACGAATTGACCAGGACCGGACAGTCGCCCAAAGTCGGGAATCATGTTCGTCTAGGACTCTTGGGTCAGAGCGTTGAGATTGCCAACCACCGCACCGCCGCACCAGCCGGACGCATGCTGAGTTTTCGAGAAATTCGGCAGTTATCATAGGTTTCCTGTCTTATCGGCCACTTATGGGTCAACCAGGCCTCTTCTAGGCCTTCAGGACCGTTGACAAGGTTTCAAGCCGCACGGTACAAAAATACACACGACTGTGTCAGAGGCCGGACTAAACCCAGTGAAGGAGGCATGCAGATGAGCGACGTAGCAGCAGAAATTAAGGTGGGCGATACCGCACCGGATTTTAACTTAAAGGATCAGGACCAGAAGGACGTGAAGCTGAGCGACTTCAAGGGCAAGAAGAACGTGGTGCTTGCCTTCTATCCGCTGGACTGGAGCCCTGTCTGTACGGGGGAAAACAAATGTTTGACCGACGACTTCCCCAAGTTTCAATCGGCCCACGCGGAATTGTTCGGCATCAGCTGCGACAGCTTTTTTTCGCACAAGGCTTGGGCTGATTCCATGGACCTCAAGCACCGCCTATTGTCGGACGTGCATCGGACCACGGCAAAGGCCTACGGCCTCTACTTTGAGCCGTTGAACTGCTCGAAGCGTGCGACCGTCATCGTGGACAAGAACGGCAAGGTCGCCTACGCAAAGGTGCAGGAGATCAAGGTAGCGCGGGACGACAAGGACATCCTCGCGGCCCTCGCGAAGCTGAGCTAATTCAAATAGTACTGAGGACTGAGTGCTGAGGTTTGGGAGACAACTCCTCAATCTCAGCACTCAGCACTTTCAATCATGCCTGGCACGGTCGAAGACGTCAGAGACGAAAACTATAAGGAATTCACAGACGCGCCGGCCGCGATCGTCGCCTATGGCCTAGCGACCTGTGAGCCCTGCAAGACCTATGACCCGATCCTGGAAGAGACGGCCGCCAAGTTTCCCGACGTGAAAGTCGGCAAGGCCAAGATGCATGTCCCGGGCCGCTGCCGCGAGATTAAAAAGAGCCACACCTTCGAGACCTACCCCACGACGCACTTCTTCTCAAGTGGCAAGCTGCTGCTCACGCGCGAAGGCGTCGTCGAACCAGCTGAACTTGCCGCACTGATTTCGGATCATTTACTGAAGTAGGAAAACACGGGCAGCCGGGTCAATCCTCCGTGCTCGCGAAACGCGCACGTTCATCCGGCGCGCGCACTCTGGGGATCAAGCAGGCTACCCGCGAGGAAAAGCAGGAAGAAAATCCTGCCTGAGGCTGGCACACACCTCTGGACGCGACAAAGAATGGTTACTGGCGTCTGGTTTTCGAACAATGTTCATGGAAGATCAGCCAGGCGGGACCTTCCTTGCGCAGAAGTGCAGTACATTGCCCGGAATCCTGCGCTTCGAGTTCGCCTTTCCTGATGGCCTGAAACACGTAGTCGTAGGTGGCCCAAGCGGTTGGGCTTGACATCCGAACATGCAGGTTTGACACGGCGCCGATAAAGCGCAGCGTGGTTCCCTTGTTGAGTTCTGATTCAAAGTCCGCCAGCCACTTCTCGATTGAGTCCCGCGTCTCCGTCTCGCCATCCTGAATACCGACATAGTCCCTGCTGTACAGCTTCAACACGGCTTGTTTGTCTCTGGTTTCGGAGAAGGTCGCGGCTGCCATAGCGGCATCCTTGACGGTCTTTTCGATCGCCTCTCCTTCCTGGGCAGACCAGGCCACCGCCGTCCACGAGAGACACACCATCAGCAACGCATAGATAAGACGTGTATTCATGGATCGCCTGAACCGAATGGACACAGACGCGTCAGCCTGCGTATTCGAAGGACAGCTCCCGAGACTGAACGAGACGCACATTCGACAGTCTTCCTGATGAGAGAGAAGAGACCAGTTGCTTCCAGATGTGTTCGACCAACTGCTCGCCGGTCACGGTCTGAGTCCCGAGGGCTTGACGAAGGTCATGGCGGTCGAACGCCTGAACCACCTTTTCCTCGACCAAACGGTTGAGGGCCCCGATGTCGGTCACCATACCGGTTATCGGATCAATGGTGCCATGGACCGTCACGAAACAGTCCCACTCGCGACCTTGATTGCCGTCTTGCACCGCCGTGAACGAGTAGCGTCGCGTGACGCTGGCGACGTCGAGCCCGGCCGCCGCAGTCACCTCGGCATACAGGTCTTCATCTTCGTACAATCGAAGCGCATGGAGCGTCCCGATGTCTTTCTGTGTGTCCAACTTGCTCCAGAGGACACGCGCCAGATTTTCCGACGTGGGAATCCGGTCCTGGAAGTAGGGCATGTCCAGGTTCAAATTCTTATGGTCGAATTCCTCAAGCACATTGAGCAGGATGCGCTTCAAATCGAAGAGATTCACGACCATGCCGGTCTTCGGATCCACCTCGCCTGAGACTGTCACCTCGACCATGTAGTTATGTCCGTGCGCCGGAGGGTTGTAACAGAGGCCGAATACTGCACGGTTCTTGGCCTCATCCCATTCAGGCTTGATATAGCGATGCGCCGCCGCAAACTCGATACGTTTCGTCAGTAAGACAGATGCCATGCTACCTCAGATCCTTGAGCCACTCTTCGCGCATGCTCCCAGGAACAGGCGCTTCAGCGTGGTATACATGGTGATGCACCGTCAGCGCGACCGGCACATGCAAGTCGGCGAACGAAGCTATCATCGACGCGGTCGGCCGGAAGCGGACGAAATGCACCGCGCTGATTTTGGTTTCATGACTGTGGCCGCCTTCGAACAGCCCGAAAGCCTGCTCGGTCCCGGCGCGGATCGCGACAGTTTCTCCGTGATCGAGTCCCATGAACACGTCGAGCCATTCTTTCATCCGGTCCTGCTCCGTAATCTCGATCAGCAATGTGGCGCTCAACTCTCCGGACCCAGGCATGAGGGCATTATAGACGTCCAATTCTTCCTGGACTTTGTGGGAATCGAGGATCTGCTCGACCCGGATCATTTCCTGGGTCTGAAACCGCAACGTCTCACGATTTTCGAAGACGAGCGTGATGAGCGGACCAATGGAAATCCGGCGCCGCTGCTTGAGCGCGATGATCTGCGAGCGGAACTCCGCCCGCTGCTGTTCATACACTGCCGCAGGCAAGAGGTCTTGAGGAGTCAAGAGGTTCATGACCGCAACCCATAGGCATCGCGCACGATTTGAATCGGATGCTTCGTCGACCTGCCGCCGGCATGGGCCATGGCGCCGGCTTGATCCAGCTGCAATCCCGCCAGCGGGCAATCGGAGGCGACGAGATCTGCCGGAGCCCGCTCAATCACTCGAACGGCCTTCTGCGCGATCAGCATCGAGAGGGGGAAGAACTCCGTCTTGGCGGACCAGGAGCCATCGTGGCCGGAACATTTCTCAATCACCTCGACTTGCGCGCCGGCGCACTCCATAAGTTCCTTGGATTTGAATCCGATGTTCTGATCCCGCAGATGGCAGGGAACCTGATAGGCCACTCGCCCGGGCTTCTGCTGAAAGTCGGTGGCCAGGGCGCCCTCCCGCTTCAACTTCATGAGATACTCACAGACATCGAACGTCCGTTCCGCCACGCGCCGTACCTCATCACCGCCGACGATCTCGGGATATTCCCGCTTCCACATCAAGCTGCAACTGGGCACCGGCACGACGATCTCGTAGCCTTGCTCCACCCACGGCAAAAATGACGCGACATTCGCCGAGGCGGACTTCTGAATCGCCGCCGTATCGCCGATATCAAACGAGGGCATACCGCAACAACGCTGTTCGGGGATCACGACATGCACGCCGTTCTTTTCGAGGACTTGAATCGTCGCTTTCCCGACATCGGTCGCTTGATAGTTGACCAGACAGCTCCCGAAGAGCGCGACCTTCCGCGACGCGGAGGCGGGAACCTGTGCCGCCCCTCGACGCACCCACCAATGGGTAAAGGTTTCCTGCGAAAAGTGCAGGACCTGTCGTTCCCGATGCACGCCAACCCACGATTCCATCAGCCCACGAAGGGACCGGAGGCCCAACAGCCAATTGGCAACCGGCGCCAGCAGACTCCCGAGGGTGCCGATCACATCCGTCTTGATCAACAACCAATCACGCCAGCCCACCCCGCGCGTCGTTGCCAGATGCTTCTTCCACGCGATCATCAAGCGGGGGAAATCCAGGGCATATTGATGCGGCGGCGTATAGGGACAGTGGTTGTAGCAGAGTTTACAGTAATAGCATTCATCGACGACCCGATGGTGGTCGGTGGGCGTGAGCTTGGCGACATCGCCCTCATAACGGTCGATGCCGTCCAGCAACGTGTTGAACGAGGGACAAAGATTGAAGCAGCGCCGGCAGCCATCGCAGACTTCAAAAATGCGCTGCGTCTCTTTCTGGAGCTGCGCGGGATCGATGGGATTGATCAGGCTCAGACCATTCACAGTGCTTATTGTCTCCTGTGAGGTCTTGCGAATACAAGATCGGAACGCACAAAGGGTGAGCTGGGTCATCCCCAGCCCACCCTTTGTGACGTCAGGCAGAGTACGGACCTAGAGCTGCTTCAGGCTGTCGAGTCCCTTCGTGAAGCGATTCGCGTGAGACCGCTCCGCCTTGGCGAGCGTCTCGAACCATTCGGCCAGTTCAGGAAATCCCTCGTCCCGAGCCGTTTTGGCCATACCGGGATACATCTGTGTGTACTCGTAGGTTTCGCCTTCGATCGCCGACTTCAGATTGGCTTCGGTATTGCCGATCGGCACCCCGGTCGCCGGATCACCGACTTCCTTCAAGAAATCCAGGTGCCCGAACGCGTGGCCTGTTTCCGCCTCGGAGGTATCACGGAACAAGCCTCCGATATCGGGAAAGCCCTCGATGTCCGCCCTCCGGGCGAAATAGAGATAGCGCCGATTGGCCTGGGACTCGCCGGCAAATGCACCCTTGAGATTGTCGTGGCTCTTCGTTCCCTTCAAACTTTTCCCCATTGCGTCCTCCTTCATATGCTAAGTAATCGTGCCGTCACCGGAATCGTATCACTATGCCCTCGGTGAATAACATAGCCATCCTCGCTGGATCAATGGGCCGCAGCAGTTTCTCATCCGACCGGTCGATACCGTGGCAACGCCGGTTCCATCTCGGCCAAGGATTTGTATGCCCGGTCCTTGGCGGACAAGATGGGTGTCGCAACCGGCCAGGGAATGGCAAGGGCCGGATCGTTCCAGATGATTCCCCGCTCGTCGCCCGGCGCATAATAGTCCGTGCACTTATACAAGAACGAGGCGCGGTCGCTGGTCACGCAGAATCCATGTGCACAACCTTGCGGCACATAGACCTGGCGCCGATTCTCCGCCGAGAGCTCGACTCCATACCATCCTCCAAAGCTCGGCGACCCCTTTCGGATATCCACCACGACATCGTAGACGGCTCCTTCCGTCACCATCACAAGCTTCCCCTGAGCGTGCGGCTCTTGATAGTGGAGTCCGCGCAACGTGCCCCGCAGAGACTGAGAATAGTTATCCTGGACAAAGGGGCCGGGAATACCGGCGTCCGCGTATCGACGCGCATGGTACGTTTCGAGAAAGAGCCCCCGTGGATCGCGGAAGACATCCGGTTCAATCAGGAATACTCCTGGGATGTCAGTTGTCGTGACCTGCACAATGCTCCTCTTCGTCCTCTTGTCTGTCGCTCGCTTCGCCGTCTTATCGTGATATCGCAATCTGGCAAGACCAGGCCCATCAACCGGACGGCGGTTTTTCTGGATCGACGATCTCAGGAGGATCAGGGTACAATTGCCCAAGCCGATCTATTAATGGCTTCGCGGCCGGAGTGCTCTCGCGGGTCGGCTCACTCACCGGATGGTCCCAGATGAGGGTACGAATGCCAGCGTCCGTCAGCAATGTCCGGATCGTGGACAGACAGGCCTCCAGCGTCAATTCTGTGCCCTCGCGAAGATCGAGTACACGCTCCTTGGGATCAGTCGGCGGCGCCTCGGTGTGAATGAGCGCCCAGCAGCGGTCGAAAATAGTGGCTCGGAGTTCCGACGGAACATTGATTGTCGTGAGATCAGCCGTGCAGAGGGCCGACACGAACAGGACGAATTGCAAATCCGGCATCCCGGGATTCTGGATATCCAACGACGGCATGGCCGGGCATTATCGATGGCAACCGGCACGGAGTCAACGGGCCACAATGCCCCCGCCGCTCAGGCGGATGTCGCGACTGAAGATGAGGAGTGTCCGACCATGATTACCATTTCTTTGATGGGTCAACTGCAGACCGCCGATGGGGAACGGGACCTCGCCTGTGAAGTTCCGTCCCCCATGTCCGTCCGCCGGGTAATCCAGCGGCAGGGCATTCAGTTGCGCCATCTCCTCCAACTCATTCGCGAGAAGAAAGTGCTGGTGACCATCAATAAGAAGATCGCCAGCGAGGACTCACTGGTTCAAGACGGCGACGCGATCAGGCTGGTGGGGCATGACGGCATGGGCGGAACCGGGCTCGGTCCTTCGCTGTAACGAGGCCACAAAAGTACAGGGCCGGCGCCCCTCTCGGGGAGCCGGCCCTGTGGTTCTTCATGCGGCGTGAATAAAGCCGGAAGAAGGCGCGTCACGTACGATCTGCGCCGAACGGTCTGCGCTTACTTCTTCCCGAGGATCGCGTCCTTGGCGGCCTTGGCCACGCGGAACTTGACCACACGCTTGGCCGGGATCTTGATCGGCTCACCGGTCTGTGGATTCCGTCCCATGCGGGCCTTGCGGTTCGCCAATACGAGCTTCCCGATCCCAGGGATCACGAACACGTTCTTTGCTTCCTTGTAGGCCAAGGCGGCAAAGTCGTCCATGAGCTGAACGGACGCCTTCTTGGTCAGCCCGGTCTTCTGGGCCATGTGCTCAGCAATTTGCGACTTGGTCATTGGTTTAGCCATACGAGCAACCTCCTTAAAAAACAAAGATGGTGAAAGACAACAAACTCGCCCCTTCTTGACTCTACTCAGACTCGCTTCAGATTCGTGAACAAATAGTCGTGGTGCTCAATGTCACGAAAACCAGCGGGAGTCTATCCAAGCGATTGAAGGCTGTCAACCGGAAAAACACAGGCCAGGCGTAGGGAAACGCCTGCAGCGTCTCTTGCAGTTTTGAGACCAGCCAGCGTACAGTACAGGCTTGGATAGCATTCGTGAGTCAATGTTGCCGTACCCTCGGAGTCGCTAGCATGGGAAAAGAACTACCGATTCTGCCGTCGACCGCCCAACCGGCCGACGCTGCGCAGGCAGAGCAGTTCCACTATTCTCGCGTATTTTGTCAGAAAGAAAATTCACCTCCTCTTCGTTTGCTCCTGGAATTTCTCAAGTCACGTGGCCAGACGCCGATTGCTCCGCCTGACATGGACGAAGCCATGCTGGATGAATGGGCCTGGGTCCAGGTGACGCTCGGTTACGATCGCGACCGGAAACCGATTCAGGTGTTCTGTGTCCGGGATCGAGGCACCTATCAAGACGTGTTCGACAAAGAGAAGGAGCAGTTTTTAGACCTCCTCTCCGCTCACGACGATATCGAGGCAGGAATTGTGCGCACGTACGTGGAGCGAGCGCGGTTTGTGCTCACGACCCGGTTCGCGCAGAATGATATGACCGATGAGGGCTATGACTTCAACGGGTGGATCTTGGAGTTCTACCAGGACCAGTGCAACGGAATCGTCCAGATTGATGACCAGGGTTTCTACTCGCCAAAAGGCGATCTCATCGTCGACCTCTCCGTCAAAGTGGAATGAGCGACCGTGGCAGGTCCAACTCCGCCCAACCCTATTCCGCTGTACCAAAAAACTGACCACTGGTTCCAGCGGGCAACCGCCGCCTTGCTCGGTGAAGTTCCCTGTCGACTCGGCTGCACCAGCTGTTGCATCGGCCCCTTCCCGATCACCCTCCTCGACGTCCACACCCTCCGACAGGGACTCGCCGGTCTTCCGCCGGATCAGCGCCATCGTATCGAACAGCGTGCCATCGAACAGACCGCCGCAATGGAGGCCGCCTTTCCACAACTGATCCAAACCGATCTGCTCGACAATTGGTCCGATCAAGAAATCGACCGGCTGGTCACAGAATTTCATAATCATCCCTGTCCGGCGCTAGAGGCTGACGGTAGCTGTGGCGTCTACCGTCACCGCCCCCTGGTCTGCCGATCGATGGGCATCCCGACAGAAGATCGCGGTCTGGCCCAGGGCGCCTGCGAAGTCCAAACCTTCATCCCAATCGTGCGTCTCCGCTCTTCATTTCGAGAGGAAGAAGACCGCTTGGCGCAGGAGGAAGCCGCCTCCCTGGATACGCTTCGGCAGGCCACCAAATCAACGGAAGAAGAAGTATTCCTGCCCTACGGATTCTTAGCAGGACGCAAGGTAAAAGGTTCGTAAGCGTACCGCTAGACAGAGGCTAAAACCCTGTGCTACTGTCACCAACCTTGGTTGCGGGAGCGCCTGTAGCTCAGCTGGATAGAGCATCAGCCTCCGGAGCTGAGGGCCACAGGTTCAAATCCTGTCAGGCGCACCAGCAAACAGGCAGGGGACAGTAGCCGCACATAGATATCCGCCATACACATACCCGGTGGGCCGTTAGCTCAGTTGGTAGAGCAGCTGACTCTTAATCAGCGGGCCGTAGGTTCGACCCCTACACGGCCCACCAAATTCTTCAACCACTTACACAAGCACAGAGTCAACCGTTACGCCGCTAGACGTGGCAAGTGTTAATACAATGTTAGCGGTATCCAAAACGTTGACGCGATGGACTGGTCCACTTGGAATCCACCGTGCATAGAATTTGAGCGTGATGGTGGGTTTTGAGTGTCCCAATTACTGGCTGACATAGAGCAGCGGGACATTTGACGAGAGGAGCAAGGAGGCAAAGGTATGCCGAAGATCGTACACCCGAAACCTCGGCAATCCGGTCGAATCTAAGACCCTGTGAAAAGCTCGCACTATGTGCCTCTCGTCTAATAACGATCCCGTCAGAGAAGGAAACAACCCTCAATCCGACTAGGAGGCTCCATGGAACTCCGCCGTCACCAACGCTTTCCTGTGCATTTTCACACTGTGTTCTCTGGGCCAACGCTCGGTGAATCTGTCGGTACGATTGTGAACCTGTCAGAGGGTGGCTGCCACATCGAGTCCGACAGTCAGGTTTACACTGGCATTCACTTGGCCCTGGGCCTTCACCTGCCTGGCGAGGATTCGCTGATCAGCATTGAAAAGGCGGCGGTGTGTTGGAACCGTGGGCGCAAAATTGGGGTGGGGTTCGTCACCGTGGCTCCTCCTCAACAGGAACGATTGAACCACCTCATCACACGATTGAAAAAGGAACAAAAGACTTGAACGATCACATCATCAAGAAAAGAAAGTCACCCTCGTAGCGAATCTGACAATGCTTGCACCGTGATCGGTGCATTCCCCTCTGACCGATTGTTGACCAGCACATAAGCCCGCCGATTCTCCGCCACAGCCTCTTTGACCAGGCTGACTGTATCTCTCCCCATCTCGGGCAGTTCCACCACGATGAACTAGTCGCCGATCTGAATGGTCACTGGCGCGGGCCGATTCCTCCATCATCTGGGCCGGGAAGTCACTAGAGACTCACCCGGCATTTTGCTGGGCCGATATACAACCAATTCCCCTCGTCCCGCCTTGCAGTTTGCTCGTTCCCCTCCTACAATACGCCCCCTGCGAGGCTTTCATGCCTTTCTCGATTCGCGCCTTCCGTCGCTTTCCTCTCTGTTCCCCTGTGACCTACCACGCGGGTCTGTCTGAGGGCCAAGGTATTGTCTGGAATCTTTCGGTGAATGGCTGGCATCTCTCCGGCAATGTGCCGCTGCGAGTCGGGCAGACTTGTCCCTTGACCGTCAACTTGCCGAACCGACCAAGCCTCTTTGTGGCTGTTGCGATCGTGCGGTGGGTCCGGGGCCAGGAGTACGGCCTGGAAACCTTGGTGGCTGACACGCAGATGCATAGTCTGGTGGAGCAGGTAATCAAACGACTAGAACAGGATTCCTTTGAGAGCATCGAATGAGCAACGACCACCCCAAACGCGAGAGCATGTCCATCGAAGAAGCGATCCTCTCCAATTATGTGGGAAATCGCCGCTATTGGGGAAGCATTGGAACGGAAGGACCTAAGCACCGGGCAAGACCTCTACGACATTATGAACGAGTTTCGGCACACATCAACAGGCGTCACTGTGGAAGTTACGCAGTCTCACTTTGCCCCTGAGCCGCAATGTGTATACCGGACAGATACTTCATTAATTGCCGAACCGTTTCGGCATCCACCTTGAGAAACTCAACACCCACTTGATGACCTCGTACCCACCGCACGGCGACGGCGGGTATTTCTAAGAATTCGGCTCGGTTTGGAAGCGTCAAGAAGAGATTCAATTGGTCATCCGCCTTCACCTGTGCATAAGTCTCAATTAGGGCACCGCACATCGCCAAATTGCGGATGACTCCTATTCCTTCAAATTCTCTTCCTTCAGGGTTCTGGCCTGAGAACTGCACATCCAGGTTAACCTCGAAGCGGACCGACCCTATCTTTCTTCTCCTACAGTTAAACCGTTTCTTCATCAGATCTCCCTTGAAGCTCATGCCTGATCGCGCCCGGGCGGGTCGCCGGTCGGGCCGCTTGCCCTCCTCAAAAAATGCTCCCTAATGAACCTACCTCAGTGTGGCTAGAAGGATAGACCTGATAGTAGTGCCTCGAAAGAGTGGGCAACCATAATATCGCCCCCTTAAGCGGCTCCGACCCACCCCGTAGGGTCGGACCAAAAGGAGGAAGCATCGTAGCGCACAAGCTTCGACTACCCTACCATAGCCACCTTTATTTCCCCAGAAAACGGCACGATGATGCGATCCAGATCAGGGGTTAAAAGGCTGAACCCCATTGATGGATGGGCAACAACCATACTAGTCGCGGAGGCGTGGTGCTGGTGGTATCGGAAGTATGCGGCTGGAGATACGGTACTTGAAGGGTTGGAGAAGGAAGCGCGAGAGGCGAAGAAAGGCTTGTGGGTTGATCCTGCTCCTGTCCCGCCTTGGGTCTATCGCAAGGTGAGGCGGGACGCAAGGGTATGAGTGGCGGATACCTCGAACCCTTTACCTACTGGTAGAAAGTTCTGGCTGGGGCTTCTCTGATGACACGCCCATGAAGTGGAGGGGCTTGTCCCCGGTGAGGTTCTCAGGCTGCACGATGTAATGACCGGTCATAGAAGGAATCCAGACCGCCTTTGCAATCTCCGTGTTTCCTCCAGTCAAAGCCCAAGTGAGGCCACCCACGATGCCCCCGACGAGAGAGTACACGACCTTCACGGTACCATACGGAATGGTGGCGAGCCAGCTTGCTGCTTGTAGCCCCGCCCCTTGAGGGCTGGTTTCAGATATTTCCTGAGCGATCGCAGGGTTCCCCGTCAATGCGATCAGCAGTCCGAGGGCTGCCCCAACGAAGAGATTCCGCTTCCTACGCATCAATCCATGGAGACAAGTTGTCATGTGTTCTTCTCCTGGCTAGGGTTCAACGCGACGTTTCGGCGAGCATCATACCTGGAATCGGTCACGGGTACAGCTAGAATCCACGCGGGTCCCCTAGCGGTACCCTCTATCTATGCGATGGGGGTGGTCCTCCCTTTTGTCCCCGTGGCGCATTTCGGGTAGGAGTCCCAAAAGCCCAAGGGGTGGGGGTCTGCCGATTGAGGGGGAGGTGTTATTACGGTGTAAAGAAGAGCGACAAACCTGGCAGAATTCAACTGACGAGGAACAAAGTGAGCTGATTCACCAACTGTGCTCCTAGTACGGAAAGAGAAGGGGATTGCCCAATCATCAATGACTTGAGCAACCCCCACAAGCAGCACTCTTAATCAGCGGACCGTAGGTTCGACCCCTACACGGCCCACCAAATCTTCAAGCACTTAGATCCTTACCGGCGAGTCACCAAGATCCCCGAATCACGGTTCCAACTGAAGTTGAACTGTCGACAGGGGTATCCAGACGGTACTCCGGGGCATAACTCTGCTTCGGCGCCGTGTTGGTCTGCCTAAAGGCGGATACTCGTTCCACCACACCTTTCAGGTGAGAAGGACTGCGATGTGCGTACCGTTTCACGAGAACCGTCGTCGAGTGCCCCAGACAAGCAGCAATGTCCTGTTCTGTGGCTCCTGACCAGCGTCCGTATTGATTTTTCGCTCCCTTCGGCACATCCTTCAATAGGTTCAAAAACACAAGGTTGTGGATTGACAACTTTTCGATCCTGGTTTTCGTGTTATGCCAGGCACACTGATCACGAGAATTGAAGAGTACTTGCGTTATCCTTGGGTCAAACGTGTGTTCTTCTTTGCTGCGTTTGTTGCCCCGGTTATTCACTGGTTCATTGCGCTTTACGTCCGAAAAGAGCATTACATCGACTTTGATGTACAACGGGAGGTCGGCAGACGATTTTTGGCTGGAGAGTATCTTTACAGCGATAATTTTTGTTATCCCTATATGCCCATTGCGGCAATGTACTTCTCTCCTCTTGCCCTCTTTGATCGCACGACGGCATTCACCTTACGGTTCACTGTTGCGGTTGCCTGCACATGGCTGACGTTCTTCCTCTTGCAACGCCTGACGCAAGGGCAGCAGCAAGAATGGAAGGCAGCAGGTTTTGCCACGAGTGTGGTCACGCTGGCGTTGGCATTTCCGTTCATCCTAAAAGATCTCGATGATGGCGGCCCACATCTCGTCTTGCTCGCTCTCATCACAGGAGGCTTTTATTTCATCTCGAAAAGGTATGACAAAGTCGGCGTAACATGCCTTGGTCTGGTCATCGCGGTAAAAGTGACCGCAGCACTGTTTTTCCCCTTTCTTCTCTTGAAACGCCAATGGAGGCTGGTAGGACTCCTTGGGATCGCAACTGCTTTCTGGATCATACTGCCAATGGCCTGGATGGGCCCGGCAAGCTGGTGGCAGCAGGAGCGGGAGTGGCTACGGGTGGCAGGTGAGGCCTTTATTGGGCAACCGATTCCTTTCGTAGAACAGGACCACGCACGAATTCAAAATCAGGCGCTGAAGCCGGCCCTGAGTCGGTACCTTGTGACGTTTCAGGATACCGACCTGCGGCGGACTACTGATCCGGGGTACGTTCCAGTGTTAAATCTCACACCTTCTGTGGCAAAAGCGGTCACGCTCGGTGCAACTCTGGTCTTGTTGGGGTGGTGTGGATGGTATTGGCAACGACCCGATGTACCGCCAGGCGATCTTGCTTGGCTTCGTGAAAGCAGCGCCCTCCTAATCCTTGCCTTGCTACTGTCGCCCTCGACGTGGATGCAACACTTGGTATGGATGGTGCCGGGGCTCTACGTGATTGTCGTTGAGAGTCACCGCGGCAGAGGACTGGATAAATCAGCCGCATGGCTCATGGTGGTCTATGTGATGTTGGCGCTCGTATTCAATCGCGAAGTGCTCGGGAAGCAGAGATATGATTTGCTGTTTAGTTGGCACCCCTATACCTTCGCCATGCTTGCTGTACTCGCCACCTTATTGATTTGTTCAAGGAATACTTCATCGGATCAGGCGGTGTCTGTAACTACAACGTGCCGAACACCAGCATAATAGCTAATGGAAAGACAGTTTGTGGCTCGAAATCTTTTATTTGTGAAGTAGCATCGCCGGAGGAAAGATCCTGTTAACTTCCCGGTATCTTCGGGCGGCTCCCGGATAAAGGCTGGCTATAACGGAGAAACCGACCAGATCAGAACAGGTCGGCACCGATCGTTCCGTCGGTGATGCGTCGACAGCCTTTGACGGCCGCTCCTCGAAAAGGGCCTCCTGGCTTGGAAGGCAGCACTGAAAAGTCGTTCGCCTTCTATCCTGCCTCGTCCTCTCTTTCTCTGAGCTTTTTTTTAACTCTTGCCTGAACTCACCCGGCGCCATTTCCTTTCGTGTTGGGGGTTTTTCAATAGGGGGCAGGCCCATGAGTCTGGGTGTATAGCCCGTTCATGGCGCCGAATGGATAAACCCTCTTCAGTTCTGGTTGTGCGATGGGCGTCCCAAATAATCCTGTGCGGCAGAGCACGCATATGTGACTCACTGTTACTCCGAAAAGACTGTCAAATTGGACCTGGCCGAAAGGAGGAGATCTCGACCACTTAAGAGCTATTCTTATAGGTGAGGTGACCATCAGCTTGGGCAGGAACCATACCCCGTTCCGTTACATCCCCTTCGAGGAGCTCATCTATTTCTAGGCCTGGAAGCCGTTATTCGGTTCAGCAGCCATCGGCGGCACTAGCGCCAATCGACGGCACCGAACCCGGTGCTTCCGAGGAAGGTGTAAGCGATGGTAGCGGTTCCCACTGTCTGGTGCCTGTCGGGCAGGTCGGAATAGTGCGCATCCCGTTGCGACGCGACGTACTTGAGCGCGATGGCATGACGGTCGTAAATGCGCACGGTGAACGACGCCGTCCCGCGGGCGATGTGTCTCCGATCCCCGACTGCTCGGTGGACCCCAGGCCGCTGACGATAGTACTCGTGCGCTGTCACGTTGAACATGGCCCTGTCGCCGAGGATGAGACGGAGCTCGAGGAGCCCCTGCGGGGTGGCGCCGTAGTGATAGTCGCGTTCACCCGAGCCGTGGATGGTGCCCGCAGCGCCGTAGCCGACGCCGCCGAGGGCCGTGCCCTGGAGCGCCACCGCGCGCGCGAGCCACCACTGGGCGGTCGTACCGAGCGAGAGGGCCGTACTCGAGATGCGGAAGATCTGCGGTGCGATGTAGTCGTAGGTTCCGTAAAGGCCCCACACCCCGCGATAGGAGTCGCCTGCTCCGTACGGCGCTCCGACAGAGGAGGCCCCGGGTGATGATGTTCTCGAAGGATGTTGGCGGTGGACGGCGGTGAATTGGAAGTTGAAGTAATCGAACGGGCGTGTGTAGCTGATAGCCGGGTTTCCCGGGGCAGCCCGTAGGCCATTGGAAGTCCGCGGTCGCTTCATTCTGCTCTGAAGCTCGAGACGGCCCTGGCCCGTCAAGCGCGTGTTCACGCTCGTGCCGAGCTGAAACCGCGTGGCGATGGCCGGATCGTGGCTCGGGAACACGGCGTCGAACCGGTTGCCGAAGACGAGGCGGTTGAAGCCGGTGGGCGGCGAGATCACCGCCGCGCCCAGCTCGCGCCAGAACCCGGGCGGGCCGTCGTCGCTCTCGAGCAACAGGCTGGCCATCCGGAACAGCGGTTCGCCCAAGAAACTTCCAGCGATAGGAGTCGTGATCTGGTCGTTAATGGAGGGCGGCCCGGTTTCGCCCCCGATCTCCCAGAGAAAGCTGCCGACGGCGGCATACCCGAACGATTCCCAGAAGTTGAGGCCGGTCGATCGCGCGAATCCGTAGTAGATCGATCCCCCATACGGATGCAGGAACTGGTTCGTGGCGAACGGGTCGGTGTCGACCACCCACTTGGAATCGGTCAAGTTCGTCCGGAATGACTTGGTGCCGGTACGGTATATTTCCTCCGGTTCGACGAAGTACCGGTCAAACTGATTCAACAGCAAGAGGTACCCGATAAGCTCGACGGCCGGGATGACGTAGCTCCTGCCGGCCCCCGTCTCCCAGTTCAGAATCTGCCTCGGCGCTTCGGGAGCGGGCGGGCCGATGGGAGCGGCCTGCGGCGGTGCCGACGATGTGGGCGCGTCGGTGGGGGTGCGCTCCTGTGCGAAGCCCGCACCCGGCATCACGAGGGCGAGGGCGAGCGCACCGATGAGGAGCGCCCAAAGGAACTCGCCGGCATGCCGGGTTCCGCTGA
Organism: uncultured Nitrospiraceae bacterium; assembly: GCA_963720035.1. GTDB lineage: Bacteria > Nitrospirota > Nitrospiria > Nitrospirales > Nitrospiraceae > Palsa-1315. The sequence continues at coordinate 187,810 of CAVREB010000015.1, forward strand.
CCCCCGACCCGTTGCCAAACCGGCCCTCCGGGACCGCGTATGCCTCGACTACTGGTTGCCGCCGACCAATTGAAAAGCGCCATGGAATAGCATCGGACAAGACTGGGTCACATTCATGCTGACCCAATCTCCCAATAGATTTAGTCTGCACCGCAGTTTCTGAGCAAAGCCCTGACAGTCGTAGCGCCAGACCATGTGTGACCGCTCGTGGTGGATGGTCAGACTCAACCTGGATTACCACGAGAGATTTATCAGAGTCTTGGACGTATGTGGCCATGTGCTCCCCAATCTCAACGTCCATCAATGGCGCCATGATCTTTTGCTTCGCTCAGCGAAGGAGGTCTTAAGCGCGAGGTCACGATGAGGGGGGTGTCCTATCACCACGTTGTTGAGATCTTTCCCCAAGATCCGCTGAAAGCCCTTGCGTACACCTCACTGAGCCGATCTTCAGAGTCGCCCAGTCAGGACTAGCATGAGCAGGATCAGGGGAGGAGTAAGCCCAACCTACCGCTGGGGTAACATCCCCAGGTGGCGCAGTGTGGCCGCGTGGGCAAGGCGCCGAGGAAGAACTGATCTCATGATGTGAACCGTAGCCGGCAAGAAGCTCGTCGCCTAGCTACAGTGTCCTGGCTCCTCTGATCAGCAGGACAATGCCTCCGACCAGAGCCAATCCTCCGACAAGGGGCGTCAGCGGAATGGTCTCCTTTTTGTCGACTGTGGCTTGGAGAGGGCCGAGGTCGATCACTTTTTCGCGGGTCGTGTAGGTGATACCGTGGTAGGCGAACGCCACGATACCAAGCATGATGAGGGCGATGCCGAGAATTGTGGCTGTTTTCATGATCATGTCCTTTCGCGTAAGGTCACACAGTCTGCTTCTTCCACGCGGTGCCAGTCCCCGTGCGACCGACGGGAGCTGCCCAAGGGCTCTGACACCCATCACTGGCCCCTCAGCTAAGTGCGCCGGCCGAGCCGACCGGTCAGGGCCAGGATGACCAGGACCAGAAGAATTACGCTCAGTCCCCCGCTGGGGAAATATCCCCAGTCGGCGCTGTGCGGCCAAGTGGGCAGTGCGCCAACGAGCAACAACACCAGTAGGACGATTATAAGGGTACTCATCTCTTGTCTCCTTTTTTCGCTCGTTCGCCCCGCGGCTTTTATCTGTGACTTTGCACTCCGCCGTCAGGCCTTTTTCTCGCCAGACAACCGCTCACGCTCCCGTGACATAGCAGCGCGTCCGGCCTCGAACGCCTCGGTCAGGACCGCCTGTTTGTCTTTCATGAACTCCCGGCCCTTGTCCACCGCCTGATCCAACGCCTGGGTGGCCGTATCGGCCAGCTCATGGACCTGCTCTTCGGCTCGCCGCGCATACCATCGCATCTGCCCCCGTGTCGCTCGACCCGACTGCGGCGCCAGCAACAACGCCATCGCGGCTCCCACCAATCCTCCGCCCACAAACGCTAATCCCACCGCTCCCAATGAACAGCCTCTGTTATCTGCCATTGACCGTCCCTCCTTCTTGATAAATGTGTGCCTTGACGACGGTCGTCGTGGCCCTAAACCCCGTCATTGTGCTGGCCAAGTTGACCAGCAGGTAACGGTGGGATAAGCACGTTCGGTACTCTTCCCGAAAGTTCCCCAATAAATGGCCACTAACTGGGAGGCAACCCTTCTTGAACGGATTGGGCCAGCCCTGAGGACTTGCCCAATCTCTGCGCCTGAACTTCTTCTACCTTCGTAGCCCAGAACCTACATCTTTGGCTGTATGTGTCTCACGGACACTGCGTGGTTCTTTTCCGTGGCCTCGACCTCAAGCTTGTCGCCGGTCTTGAATGGACCACCTTCCAGCTTCGTGGTCTTGTCTACATGCAGGCTGACTTCGTGGCCAGCCGTATCGTGCACCGTGTAAAACTCTCCCTCAATTTTCAGCAGGTCCCCTGTGACTCTCTGGGTCTTTGGTGCGGCCATTTCACCTGGTGCGGCCATTTCACCAGCCGCGTATGAGAGGGATACAATCCCGGCACTGAGGGTCATTGCGAACATGAACAGACCGATGAGCTTCTTCATGATGGAACCTCCTTGTAAGTGATTATGCTGCATGCGATTGCGCTGACTCATTCGTTTCGAACCAAAACGAGCGAGGCGTTTCCCAGAGCCTTAGGCCTTCTCTTTCACCGTGAGATCGTTCTTCACAGACTTCACGCCCGTTACGAACCAAGCAGTCCAGGACGCATTGGCACTCGTCATGATGTCCTTGACCTCGCCCGTGAGCGAGACGACCCCTGCATTAGTCTGAACAGCAATATCGGCTTTCTTCAGATGTGCGTCCTTCGCGAAGTGCTCCTTCACGCGTGCCGTAACTGCCTCATCCTTCTCCTCGACTGCCTCGCGTTTGGACGGAGCGACGACCTCGAGGTCGTTCTTCACCGTCTTGACGCCATCGAGCATTTTGGTGATGTCCCCCGCCGCATGCTTGGCCGCATCGGAATCGACCTTGCCGCGGAGCATCACGACGCCCTGCGTGGTCTCGACCTCGATCTGCCGCCCTTTGACCCGACCATCGGCGGCAAGGGCGATCTTGGTTTTCGCCGTGATCCATGTGTCGTTGATCGGCGTCTTCTCCGTGGTCTTGTCCCCGGCTGTCACTGATCCGGTGATGAATGCCCCACCGACAACCAGAGCCGTGCAGAGTGTCAGTACATAACGTGTGTTCATGGTCTTCTCCTTAACTGAAATGTAAAATTACCCAGTGACCCATCTCTCTCTTCTTGATGACTTCCCGTCAGTGCGTCTTTGCCTTGGTAGCGTCCGGAGCCGACTTCTGATGCCACTGGTCAGCCCACTTCATGAGCTCATCCTTTTTATCGCCATATCGCTCCTGAACCTTGCCGACGAACTTGTCGTAATTGCCTTCGATCTGCCTTAAATCATCATCGGTGAACTTGCCATACTTCTGTTTCAGTTCCCCTTTGAACTGCATCCATTTCCCTTTGAGTTGATCCGCGTTCATGATGTTTCCCTCCCCTGTTAGATACGATGTTTTGGTTTTCTTATCGATCTGGCCCTGTCCTCCCCAACCTCCCCTTCGATGACCAGTATGGCTAGAAGATCAGTAGCGGTCTGATCAAAATTGCTCATGTGGCAACAATTGATCCGGTAACACCTTGGCGTAGCCGAAAGAGGTTCAGCGTGCGGATCGAGGCGTTCGACACCGGAGAGCTCGGCACGGATGGGCTGCTTCAATTCAGGAACAAAGCGGTATGTGGTTGGACTGGCATGATTGTGTGTAGAACAACTAGGCCCGTTCTCCTGACTAATGTCCTGAACGAGCCCTCTTTAGCTTCAAAGAGGAAGGCCAGCAGTTGCCGGCGAGGTTCGCCTATCGATGCGCGGAGCAGATAGGCGGCCTGAGCGCCGCGATGCTCATATATCCACCAGTAGGCGATCGCCCCGTGGTGTCGGGCGCTGGGTCTGTATCCAGACACAGACTTATGGTTGAACGGTGATGTTATTCACGACCGTGTGAACCCCCTCCACTTGGCGCGCAATCTCCTCCGCCCGATTCTTGTCTTGCGGCGTCGCGGCCACGCCGGTGAGATAGACGGTATTCTCGACGGTCTTGACACTTATTTGCGTCATCGTCTTGAGCGGACCGTCCGTTGCAAGATGCGTCTTGACTGATGTCGTGATGCCCGTATCGTCGATATAGTGCCCGGTAGTCTGGGGATTCGATTTACAGCCGATGGTGAAAAAGATGGAGACAGCGACAGCGATCAGCATGTGTGGAGTCCGAGTCATACAAATTCTCCCTCCGCTTACGTGAGCGCCCTTCAGGCGGCTAGGATGCTGGCGGTGGAAACGTTACAGCCGACCAGTCAGCAATAGAATGACCAAGACCAACAGGACCAGGCCGAGCCCGCCGCTCGGACCGTACCCCCAGTTCGCGCTGTGAGGCCAGGTCGGCAACGCGCCGACAAGGAGTAGGATCAGAATGACGAGGAGTATGGTGCTCACGTGTCACCTCCGTTTCAGAATGTGATTGACCAAGTATCATGCGCACAACGACCAGCCGTGCTCTAACCTAGCAACCGCATCTCTTGCAGTCTGCTCACTATTGCTCACAATATGGACTCCGGATCCAGCATCCATCGGCCTACCAACCTGAGCAATTGTGAACAGACTGCAATCTGTCTTCCTGGCAGACTAGCGCTATGATTTCTATCGAGCGAACTTGGGTGATTAGAATATGAACGCGATGCTCCGTCCAGCCGCTGTTATGGGTTCTCTGATCTGCCCCCTCGCACTCTGCCGCCGAGAGATGCAACCAGAAACCAGTCGCTATAATGCGGGGGGCAATTCTGCGACCGGCCTGCGTTGCTTCCGCTGTCCCGCCTGCGGGCATATCGGTATGGTAGCTGCCGGTGGGGTTGAGCTGGTTTTTCGGCTCGTGCATGAGTATGTGCTGACCTACGGGCCCTATTGCTCAACCATTACAGTGGTGTTGCCCGCCTGTTCGATTACGATGTGCCAAACCTATGGGCTCAATGCCGAGGAGCTTGTGCAGAAGGCTGCCGAGTGGGCACTTTTGTCTGGGAACAGTGCTGACACCCTCACGTTAGTACCTGAGCGACAGGAGTTTCACGACTTTTCCGGCTACCTCGGTTCGCTTGCTTTGCCAACTCTATCTGACCCACCCCTAACCCGCCCCGCGAATGTTGGCCGAATGAGATCTGAGGAATTGACCCGCGTGTGATCGGGTTGGGCCGCCTCAGCGGCGGTGCAAACTTAGCATCACTCACCTGAGCGGCTCTAATTCTTCCAACTTGAGCAATTGTGAACAGACAGCCATCTGCCTTCTCGGCATACTGTCGCTCACACTCGCCGTCTGTCTTAAGACCAAAAGGAGGCGACATCATGACCTGCCGAGTGGCTCGCTTGTCCCAAGACCTCTCCCGGATAGATCTGATCTTCTGCTGTGAATGCGGTTCAGCGGATCTGGAGGTGTGCTCCACCGCGAAAGCCCAGGGGCCGCATCTGTGCCAGACCTGCGCCCAAACCATGGTCGAATGCGGACCGTGGGAGGAAGCCCGGACAAGGTCGCCAATGTGGGAGCAACCAGTCGCCTGAAGCGGCGACAGGAATAAACATGTTCAATGACAGGGGCGCGAGTGTCGATGCGGCACACCGTGTAGTCAGAGGAGACCGCTATGAGACCGAGGACCAAGAAAAAACTCGATACGATCGCTTTTGCTGGTGCGGTGTTGGCATTTGGCGGATTTCTAGCCTGGGTCATCACCACACTACCCAGTTAAGTGCTGAGGTTCTGATGTCGGCACGTCCAGATCATCGGCGGGTCGAACCCGCGACAGTTGCGGGAGTCTCGTATGAGCGACAAAGACAGTAGAAGGAGGACCTATGCTCTGCCAACGCTGCAGTGGACTGCTCGTCCGTGAAACCATCGACGACCTGAGAGAGGAAACGGGCCGCATGTGCCTGGTCACACGTTGCATCAATTGTGGGTATATCGGGGACTCCGTAGTCCGGGCCAATCACCTCCACCCTCCTTCGGTAAAACGGTCGGCGCCTCACGGGATGGTCAGGAATGGAGAGGTCGTGTTCCTGAGACTTCACCCAGAAAGATGCGGCTCCATATGAACGGAAGGTCCCCCGGCGGTTGTGACCCGCCGCTTAATCCCTCCGGTTCGTCCTTTCGAGGGGGTTTCTTCAGCCGATTTGCCCGCACGTCCTCATGCAGCCTCGACCTGCGGAACATGTCTGGGCAGAACCTCCATCGAGCAGTCATCTCACAGGCCGCAACGACATGGAGGGAGCGCTACGTACGACACTCTCGACCTCCACTTACAACCCGAGGAGGCAGTTAATGATGAAACAAGGAACCGCGAGCCGATATCGCCAGGGATCATACCTTCGGCATGGCCAGAGATTATCCTCCCTTAAACCGGTGGAGAGGAGTGCTTCTGAGCGCTCGCTACCAGGCATTCTGATCTTTTCGCACAGGCAGCAGTTGCTGCATATGAATCGCCGGGCCATGGAGTTGACGGGCCACCTCGATCAGAGGGAGATCGGACTAACCAACGATATCCCTGTGGCATCGGTGCAGGAACTCCGAACTGCGATCCTCATGACTCTGGCCCAACGCAAAGAGGCCAACATCTGGGGATCGTTCGAATTGGAGGGCGCCGTATTTGACGTGGCGCGCAACATCACGATTCGCGGATTCGGGATCGCGGATCGTGATTCTCACGACCACTCACGCATCGTGATCGTTCTGGAGGAGATCGGCCTTCAGGGGGAAGACAAAGCCATTAGAAGCCGGCCTTCCATTCCAATATCCGTTCCGCCGTCTCCGAAAGCGTAGAACGAGGCCGGCCACAAGACGACGTATCCGATGCGCGTGACTGGCAAGTGCCCGGTCCATCACGATCCCTCTATTGAATACGAGGGGGTGATTCTTAGAAAGGAAGGCCCATGATGTCAAAACATTTTCTCGTGGTCGACGATGATGCTGCCCTCCTGAGCTTGCTGAAGATGCGACTGGAAAGTGCCGGGCACACCGTGGACACTGCCGAGAATGGTTGGGACGGTCTGACCAGGCTCGAGCATGCCGACTATGACGTTGTGCTGCTTGATTACATGATGCCAGGGATCACCGGCTTGACGGTCTTGCAGTACATCCAAGAGCGACATCCGTCTGTTTCAGTGGTCATGCTGACGAGCCACACCAGCAGCCAGGTGACGGCCCAGGCCCTGGCGGCAGGGGCGCGGGCCTGCCTGGTCAAACCCGTAGACCCTGTAGAGCTGAAGCAGGCCCTGCAGTGCTGTACCGGAACGGCTGCATAAAGGCAGCAGGATCAGGCGAAACGAAACCGAGGTAGACGCGACGGGGACGGACTGATGAACATCTCTTTCGCAAGCCGCCCGTGAGACAAAAACAATTCAAGAATTCAGGAGGAGTCGATGATGGAACCAAAAAACAACGACATATCCGGTCTACCCCAGATATCGGTGGGCTTGATGAACCGTGAGGAAGGCTGGGAGACAACTTCACCGGAAACCGGTCGGGCTCACGATCACGGTCGAGAAGATCGACCGTATTCTGGCAGACGTCCATTCACAGATCGAGATGCTTCGGCGGGAGAGAACAGATCTGGGACTGGTAAGGAGGCAACTGGCCAATATGGAATCTAGGTGGAGAAACGAATGAGCCGTGCCACCGTAACTCCATAACCGCACATCATGACGCGTCACTGGATTCGATCGGGCGCGTGAAATATCCTCCGATGAAACTCCTTCAGAATCATCACAATATGAGCAATTGTGACCAGACAGCCAATGATCGTACAGGCATAATTGAAAGATGTACTCGATGACCTGTTTCCCACCAGGAGGGTTCGACATGAGTACCCATATACATGTCAGTGGACTGTCCTACTTTTGCACCGATGACAAGCTTCGTCAGGCCTTCACCCCGTTTGGAACGGTGGTGCTCGCGCAAGTGCTGAGGGATGAGTGTGGCCATTCTCTCGGTCTCGGGGTCGTGCACATGGCCCGTTCCGAGGACGTAGAGCGGGTCTTCAATGAGCACCAGCGCTTTGAAGTAGCGGGCTCGCGTGTGGATCTCTGGGAACCAGCAGAGCCGGAGGATCCCAAGGTGAGCGGATGGTGGCCTATGATCTGCGAGATATGCGAGCCGCACAGACGGGCCAAGACACGGGACAGGAGAAGAGCCAGAAGGCCCTCCGACCCTTGGCGGTGCTCATGCGTCGTCTCGTCCAGACGCTGGTGTCCTCTTCCCGGACCGCCAAACAATAACATCCCTACAGCCGTCGCCGGATGCGCAGTGGAGATGGAATGGCGTGGGAGGAATGCCCTCCACATCCCTTCTTGCGGATCTTCGCGCAGAGGCAGCGTCACGCGGCCGGCCTCATCAATTCTTCCAATCTGAGCACTTTTGACCAGACCGCCACCGATCTTCTAGGCAGAGTGTAGCGAACCCTCTGTGAGGCACGCTCTCGCCGTCAGTCTGAGCCCAGAAGGCTGCATTCCAAGGATCATACGCTATGGACGGTATTGCCGTGAAACCTGCAGCAGATGTGAATTTTGAACCGCAGAGTATGCCGGCCAGTTCAGCAGGAGCATGCCCTCCGATAGAGAGCACATCGTTGCCGGACCCTGCTCATCGTACCGACCGCGTGTCGATAGACGTGCGAGGCCTGGCATTAGCCATTGTGACGACAATCGTCGTGGTATTTGCGCTGCAGTGGGCAGAGAAGTTTTTCATACCGCTCCTGCTCGGAATCATCATTGCGTACACCCTCAATCCTCTCGTGGTGTGGCTGGAGCGGATTAAGATCCCTCGGGTGGTGGGTACCAGCATTGTCATGCTGGTTGTCCTGTGTGGGGGCGCGTTTGTGACGATCTCGCTGCGCGGCCAGATACAGACCATCCTCGATCAGTTACCCGCAGCGGCCAGCAAATTGTCTGTCGCGCTCCGCAGCATGCGGGAGGGGCAGCCCAATACCATGCAGAAAGTCCAAGCCGCCGCGCGCGAGCTCGATAAGGCTACCAGCCAGGCGGCGGATATCCACTCGGAACCCAAGCAGCCTGCGACCCACATCGTCATCGACCAGCCCACATTCAAGCTGGGCGACTACTTGATGGCAGGTTCCATGGGAATGTTCGGATTTATCAGCCAATCGGCCATGGTGGTTATTTTGGTTTTCTTTCTGTTACTGGCCGGCGACACGTTCAAACGTAAGTTGGTGCGTTTGACTGGCCCATCGCTGTCGGACAAGAAGATCACGGTGCACATTTTGGACGACATCGACGTATCCATCCAGCGTTATATGTTCACGCTGTTGGTTGCCAACGTGCTTCTGGCACTCCTGACCTGGACCGTGTTCCGGTGGATCGGCTTGGACAATGCCGGCGGATGGGCGATCGCTGCGGGTGTCCTTCACGTGATTCCTTACTTAGGGCCCGCACTGATCGCGGTCGCAACGGGAATGGTGGGCTTCATGCAATTTGAGTCTTTCTGGATGGCGCTGGTGGTGTCGGGCAGTTCGCTGGCGATCGCCACCTTCGTTGGCATATTTGTCGTCACCTGGATGACCGGCCAAATCGCGAAAATGAATGCAGTGGCGATATTTATTTCGTTGCTCTTCTGGGGATGGCTCTGGGGGGTATGGGGTCTGTTGCTCGCGATTCCCATCATTGGCATTGTGAAGGTGGTCTCCCAGCACATAGAAGAACTCCATCCCTTGGCTGAATTACTGAAAAAATGAAGGAGCCTCTCCATACGATGTGGTGTCGTCTGCACACTGTGGCGGGCCGTCGTGGGGCTAGCACCGGCCTCGCGGTCCTCATGGCGCTCGCCGCGCTCGTGTGCTCATCTGCAGACGCCGCGCCTGTCGCGGTGCGGTTTCCGGAGGGCATGGCGCACGGCTTTCTTCTCGTGCGGTCGCTTGCCGGGGAGATCATTGGCCAGGGTGAGATGACTCAGGTCGTTAAAGAGGGAGATCTGGTCGAAAGCCAGTTGATCTTCAATTTCAAGGACGGCTCTCTACACGATGAAAAAGTGACCTTCTCGCAGCAGCGTGTGTTTACGATGCTCCGCTATCACCTGGTCCAGCGCGGTCCGTCGTTTCCGGACCAGATCGAGGTCTCGATAGACCGCAGTACGGCGGAATACAAGGTTCGCTCAAAAACAGGGGAGGATGGGAAGGAGGAGGTGCTGACCGGAGCGTTTACTCTGCCCAAGGATGTGTACAACGGCATCTTTGTCACGATGTTGCTGAACCTGCCGAAAGGCGCCAGTGAAACGGTGAACTTTCTCGCCTTCACGCCGAGGCCAGAGGTCATCAAACTGGAGCTGCTTTCTAATGGGTGAGCACACCGTCCGCGTAGGCGACCTGTCACATAAGGCGGTGCAGTACGTCTTCAAGCCGGACATCGGAATGATTCGGGAGTTGCTCGGCAAGGCCACCGGCCAGATCCCGGCCCAGTTTCACTATGACTGTTGGATCCTGGCCGATGAGGTGCCGAGTTTCGTGCAATTTGAAGGGCCCTTGCAACTCATGGGGCCGATCATGCGAATCGAACTTGTGAGCCCCCGCTTGCTGACAAAGTCCGAAGACAAGAAAATTTCTTCAAGATAACGTTGGCTGGCACGAAATAGGAGCCAGACGCTCATGCGGCTAGTTTCTTCACGAACAAGTCCTGAAAGTCGGGCTCATTGACTACGACCGTGGCTTGCACGCACAGGTTTCCTTATTCATGCGGATCGTTGTGAAAGGGCAGAGATAAGCGGTCGCTCTCTTTTCTTCCAAACTGAGCAATTGTGATCAGACTATACATGATTGAACCGTTATCCTAAAAATGGATCAACATTTTGAAGCCGTGAACGGCCGAGGTTCGGGACCTCATGACCAGTACCCAAGCGTCCTGGACCAACTGGGAAGTCGCCGGCGGAAGTTCTTGAAAACCGATCTCACGTTGAACGAGGAAGCAATAGGGATGATAGCGAGGCATTCACTAGGACGGCGAGGGCTTGGTGTTCTTGCGATATTCTTGATGGTTGGCATGGTCGACGGAATAGTGCCGCTGACCATGGGAGCCAAGAACCGCAAAGAGGACTTGGAGCAAGTATGATCAGACTGCGAACGACATCGCGAACAAAAACAGGCACTGTCGTCGGACTCCTTCCTGACAAGAAAATAAGAAAGCCCGCGGCCAGAAAACTAGCCACACCGTTCAATCCCCAGACCTTTCTTGCCAAAGTTGGCAACGGCAAGACGACGTAGCAGGCCCCTAATGGAGCAGCGGATTTTTTCGCAAGGGGATGCGGCCGATGCCGTGTTTTATGTCAAGACGGGCGGGATCAAGCTTACCGTGGTCTCTCAGCAGGGCAAAGAAGCCGTCGTCGCGGATTCTGGATCACGGAGATTTTTTCGGGGAAGGGTCCCTTGCCGGGCAGCTCGTATGCATGGCGACCGCCACAGCAATTGACGCGTCCATGATCGTGCGCATCGACAAGGCGGCCATGATTCAGGTGCTCCACGATGAACCCAGCTTCTCCGACCTGTTTATGGCCTACTTGCTGTCTCGCAATGTGCGCATCCAAGAGGACTTAGTTGATCATCTCTTCAATTCGGCCGAGAAGCGGCTGGCGCGGATCCTCCTGTTGCTGGCCCACTATGGGAAAGAGGGCAAGCCTGAGGGGCTCATTCCGAAGATCAGCCAGGACACGCTGGCCAACATGATCGGCACCACGCGGTCGCGAGTCAGTGCATTCCTGAATAAATTCAGAAACATGGGCTTCATTAGCTACAACGGCACAATCGAAGTGCACAGTTCACTCCTCAATATTGTCCTGCACGACTAGCAATCTCTCAATTAGCATCGTAGATTTCACGCAGCGGCAGTGGCAGGCTTCCGCCCCTGATCAATTCCTCAAACTTGAGCTATTGTGAACAGACTGCCACCCCTCCAGAGACGTAACGTTCAATTGATAATGCGTCATCAAGTCTACGCGAATTGATCAACTCATGAGTGTGAACGTTGTGACTGTCAGGATAGAACCGATGGAAATGTAGTGCATCGTGTTGCAGATGATCCTAAGTGACAAAGCATTGTGTTGTGCGTAGGTACTGCCCTCAATTGTCCTTGTTCTTCATGCCTTTGGTGAGGCCGTGGTGAAAATAACAAACCACGAATCACCGTGATGCCCGTCGAGGTGGACAATTTGAATGATCGTTGGCCTGTTATCTAGAGGAACTTGGCCAGCCGACGCGAAAAATCATCGGCACACTGCGAATATTTCCTCGGCGCTGCTTACGGAGGTCCTGTTATGAACGTAATACTCGCATTCGCGTTGTTCCCACTCCTGTTTCTTGGCCCTCCGGTCTATGCACAAAGCCTTTGCGCAGACTGTCTCAAGGCCGCACAGGAACAACTTAAGCAATGCCTCGAGAATGCCATCAGCGCAGAGGACAAAAAGTCTTGTACTGAGAGACAGCAAGCAAAAGCGAAGACCTGTGAGAACGGTGCGTGCAAGATTGAACGAGACAACAGCACTAATAGAAATGACGTCCTCCCACAGCAGAAATAGCGGGTCCGTGAGATGAGAAATGGGGCTCACTCACCGAATACTCTCGTTCTCAAGAGATGTCAGCGTGGTCGCCTCCTGATTGACAACACCCACACGTTTTTTCATGATCATTGCTTTTACAAGTAGAGATACATGTCTAGTTCTCTCCCCGGTTCCCTATAGAAAGGTCGCGGCATCATCTATCAAGATCATTCTGGGCATCAAAGACTCATGGCACGGCATACTGTGGCAGGTCACCAAGTCGACACGAGGTTTCCTGCCAGCGGCATTCGTACGCGCAGGGGTCAGCACTCTCAGGTATCACCCTGTTGTCTTCCGGAGTGTCACGTTGGTGACAGACGGTCGAGCGCGGGTTCTTGTAGGATCGCAGCTCGCATGGAACCGGCTCGATCGGGAGCGGATATCTCCCCGAGTTCCGCGCATCTGATTGTGAATACTTGCGAAATGCCTTTTAAGCGCTTCCAGAACGGAGGTGGTTTTGCGTAAGGGTGGGGTGGACGACGAATCCCTTAATGGGCTGCTCGGCGCGTTAGCAGGGGGGAGCGGGGAACGGCTCGTCGCCAAAACGCAACGAGTCTCGCTTTCAGTGAAGGACATTCTGTATCACCCGGGGGAGCCCATTACCTCGGTGTATTTCCCGCTGACCTGTGTCATTTCCATGATGACGGAGATGAAGAATGGAGCGACCATCGAAATTGCCACCGTGGGGAATGAAGGTGTGCTTGGGATCACACCCTATTTGGGAATAGATGAGGCGGTAGCCCTTGCGATCACGCAGGTCTCCGGTGAAGCCCTGCGGATGAGCGTCGAAGATTTTAAAGAGGCGGCGAAGAGTGACGAACACTTCGACACAATCCTGCGTCGCTACACACACGCTCTTCTCATGCAAATCGCTCGTTCCGGGGGGTGCAATAGCTTACATTCAGTAGAAGAGCGATATACCCGATGGCTGCTCATGATGCATGACCGAACGAATGTGGATGTGTTTGCCTTCACGCAGGAGTTCCTATCGAGCATGTTAGGCGTGAGCCGTGCCAGAGTGAACATCGTCACGAGAGCGCTCGAAAAAGCCGGCCTGATCAAGAACCAGTCGCAACCAGATCACCGTACTCGACTGGAAGGGACTCGAAGCGTCTTCCTGCGATTGCTATCGGTTCATCAAACAAGAATTTGCGCGAGTACTGGTGTAGACGTGCTTCTGGTGCACGGCGGATCGTGTTCGCGCGGAGTGCATTGATTGAGAGGAAGCCTGTGACCCCCAAACGAACCAAGCCGTTTGATCCCCAAACCTTTCTCGGAAAAGTTGGTCAGGGCAAAACGCTGCTGCAGGCCCGCAAGCATCAAACTGATCTTTTCGCAAGGGGATGCAGCGGATGCCGTCTTCTACATTCAGGCCGGCCAGGTCAAGCTCACCGTCGTGTCCCAACAAGGCAAAGAAGCCGTCGTGGCCCTTCTGGAGCGCGGCAGCTTCTTTGGGGAGTCCTGCCTTGCCGGGCATCTGTTGAGCATGGCCACCGCGACCGTATTCGATGACGCCACGCTCGTGCGTCTTGACAAAGACGCGATGATCCGTGTGCTCCGCGACGAGCCGGCCTTCGCCGAGTTCTTCATGTCCTATCTGCTGGCGCACAGCATTCGCATCCAAGAGGACTTGATTGATCAACTCTTCAATTCCAGCGAGAAGCGGCTGGCGCGGATCCTCCTCTTAATGGCCCACTTCGGAAAAGAAGGCAAGCCGGAGACGGTCATTCCGAAGATCAGCCAGGAAACGCTTGCTGAGATGATCGGCACCACGCGCTCCCGCGTCAGTTTCTTCATGAATAGGTTCAGCAAGATGGGCTTCCTTCACCGTGACGACGGCGGGTTGCACGTGCACAGTTCTCTCCTCAATATCATCCTCCACGACTAGGCGCCCGTCCTCCAACCGAATCTTCGCGCATGGGAGGCGTCATATTGCCTGCTTCATCAATGTTTCCAAAGTGAGCTGTATTGATCAGATAAGCATCTCTTCATAGGCGTAGCATTCCACTTAACCCGCGTCATCAAGCCCTCGCCGATTGACCACGTAATAGCCTGAGTGTTGTGACCGTCAGAAACGAACTGATGGAAATGCAGTTGATGAATTCGAGACTTTAACAAGGAGGTACTTCCATGAACCCGATCCGCTATCTAGGAGTTGCGTTAGTGTTCGTGCTGGGCTGTCAGGGCATGCCCACGGTGACGAGGACCGGAGACGTCAAAGACATCCTTATTGGGGATGACCTGTCGTCAAGAGAAATAGTTGTCAATACAGGCGATGAAGTTCGGTGGGTCAACAAAAGGACCCAACCTGTGCGAGTCATCTTTCTCGACGCTATGTTGGACAAGCAGTTGTCATGCAAGAATAATGTGGGTGGGTGGATGACACCGAGCGATACAGCCCAACTGGGCAAGAACGAAACCGCCAGCGTCTGTTTCCGAGATCCCGGCTATTTCCGGTATATCGTCAGGATGGAATCAGCCAAGACGACTGGCGATATCAACATTCAGGGAGTAATCAAGGTTGGAGGACAGGGCGGCCAGGCCGCTGGTCAAACCAGTGAGCAAAACAGGGGCAGTACCAGTGAACAAACCAGTGGCCATACCAGTGATCAAACTAGTGTTAAACCAAGTAGTCCGAGAAGCTCAACGTCGACCACCACCAGTACTACGACGACTACTGAGGGGGCAAGTGGTCCACCCACTGATCAAACGAGTAATCCAACCACGCCTCCTCAATAAGTGAACGCGCCAGCGAAAACAATCGAGGGGAGATTCCGATGAAACTGGCAGAAAAGAACTGTAGGGATGGAGGCAGTGTGCCGTCGATGGGGCTCCCCGCGAGCAGGAGTTATTGAAGCAACTCCTGCTGAGACTGGAAACTCAAGGGGTAAGGGCATGTGGAGCGGCTCTACACCCTCACGGACCTTGCGCAGGCGCTGGCGTTTGCGCAACTTATCGAGAGGTTCTCTAGTTTCTCGTGGCCGAGAGTTGTGTGGGGTGGCTACCCTGTAGCCGTGACCAAAATCGGATGTGTGGAATGGACCCGTGACTAGCACCGGAAAAGAGAACTCGCCAACACGTCAGACTTCCTGCCCCCAACGTACTCCTTTTCCTTCTCGAATAATATTTCCAATCTGAGCAATTGTGATCAGACACCCAAGAAACAATCGAGTACCATTCTAGCATGTTCCACGAGTTCTTGACTTCGAACCGTACAGAGTTGATCACGCGTTGCAGGAACAATGCGGCGAAACGGTTCGCGCCCTCCGAGAGTCCCATCGCACTCGATCATGGTGTCCCGCTCTTCCTGCAACAGCTCGTCGAGACCCTTCGTCTCGAACAAACCACACCTCACGTTGATAATGTCGAGACCACGCCAACGCCAGCTCATACGGAGATCGGTCGCGCCGCGGCCGTGCACGGCGCTGATTTACTCCGACTCGGATATTCCATCGACCAGGTCGTCCACGATTATGGCGATGTGTGCCAATCCGTCACCCAGTTAGCCGGTGAACAGGACCGGGAAATCTCTACAGCGGAATTTCGCACGCTCAACCGTTGCCTCGACAATGCGATTGCCGACGCCGTCACGGCTTTTGGATCTGCTCACCAGGTCTTAATCAATGACCAGGCGGAAACCTTGCAACAACGCCTGCATTATTATTCGCTCGATCATCGACGTCTAGTCGATATCGCCCTCCAGTCCTATTCCGCAATAAGGACGGGCCATGTAGGAGTGACTGGAGCGACCGGCACATTGCTTTTACATACCTTAGAGGAACTGCGCTCGCTCGCTGAGCGGACGTTGCCTGAGATCCGCCTGGCCTACCTCAGCGGTTCAGTTTCGCCCCCCTGACCGCGCATGCTTCATTCGAAGCTTCATTACTGCACGACAAGCAGACGGAAGGTACTCTCTACTTCAAGTCTCGCACACTCATTTCGATCTCGCTAACACGCCGTCCCTTCCTGCCCCCAACGTACTTCTTTTCCTTCTCGAATAATATTTCCAAACTGAGCAATTGTGACCAGACCGCATGCTGTCTTTTCGGCATACTGCAGCGAACAATTCACAGGCGGAGCCCATGGCACAACAAGCCGCAGACCATCACAAGAAAGCCGGGGAGTATCACGAAAAGGCGGCGCACCATGCCCACCTCGCGCATGGCTATAGCCAACAGGCGATCCATCATGGGACTGACGCGGCGAAGGCCCGTGGCGAACATCATGGAGTAGCGGAGCAGATCATGAAAGACGGAGGTCGCGTATGGCTATTGAAACCCTGGTCGCTCAGATAACTCCTGAAGCCCCGTTCGCCTCGAGGAGAGAGACGGCGCTGCTCCCCGTCTGTTGTGTCTGCCGCCTCATTCGAGACGAGACCAGCTCTTCCCTTCATGGTGAGCACTGGGTCACGCAGCGGACATATCAACAGACACATGGCGTCAATCCGACCGATTGCCTCCTTACTCACACCTACTGTCCGGAGTGTCTCACCCAGGTCATGGATAGAATGAGGGCAGCTCAGGTCACTGAGACACTGACGGTAGCCTCGCGGGAGGTCCAGTTCTCGCACCACATACAGGAAAACACCATGAGACACGTATGGGTCAGTAGAGTCGGAATGGTCACGCTGATTGGCGTCATGGTGCTGAGCGAGGGCCACCTGTCCACTGCCGCACCGAACGGGATCGAACCGAGCGCCACCGAGGCCGTGAAGAGCACGATCATTGATCTGAAGCACGTGCTCAATGACGACCACTTGAAGCAACCAGAACAGGCCAAAGAACGGCGTCATGAAGTCGAAGAAATCATCAAACATCGCGTGGATTACGAGGAAATGGCGAGACGTGCGCTGGGAGCCCCCTGGCCCACGCTCTCCCCTCGGGACCAGCACGAATTCGTCGACCTCTTCGTGCAACTCCTTCGAGACGCATTTGCGGGCCGCATCACCGAACGCTTCGACGAACAGGTGATCTTCCTGGGGGAATTTCGAGAAAATGCCTTTGCCGAAGTCAGAGCACAATTGAACGGACGGAAGCTCAACACGCCGATCGACTTTCGGCTCATTCACCGTGCGCACGAATGGCGGGTCTATGATGTCATCATCGACGGGGCCAGTATCGTGAGCAATTACCGCGCACAATTCACCAGTATTATTCGTGACGTCACGTATGTCGGGCTGGTCAAGAAAATGGAACAGAAGGCGGTCACCGCCAAGGGCTTCGAACAGTTTCCGGTGCCATAGCCCTCCCTCTGGCCAGCCCTTATATACTTTCCCTGTGTTGCTTCAGCGTAGCCCTGGGTTTGCCATGAATGCGGATCACTATTGAGGATTAGGTGAGGAGTGGGCCAAGTAGGGAGACCGGGATCGTGGGTCCGAACCAGTTCTGGTCAATCACCTTGACAAGTCTGCCAAGTTTCATTGATCTCTCCCCCGTTCCGCCCCTCGCCGCGGGGCTGGTGCCTGGTGAATGAACAAGGAAAGAAAGAGGTAGCATATGGCTCATATGGCTGTTGAAACCCTGTTGGCTCAGACAGCGCGTGAGGTGGCTGACGCGAAGGAGACAAACGAAACCCACCTGTGCCTCGTGGATGGAGTGACCTCGCAGGAGCGCATGCGCGAGTACTGCAAGATGCCCCACCTGTCAAAAAATGACGTGGCAATTGAGCGGGTCGCGTGGCTCATGGTGCTAGGCCTGTTGCTCGCGGCGATCCGGCTGGCGGGTATGCTGTGAGCGAGCGGTTTGGGAAATGCACGGTGGCCTTGCGCAACGAGCGGTATCGCGGTTATACGGCGTGAAACAGTGCCAGAATGGTTCGTCACTTCAAAAAAAAGGAGGTCGCGTCATGAAGAGTGTTCATCTCGGGGTTGCCATAGGCATGTTGGCACTCTTCGGGGTTGTCGTTCCATCCTACGCGGGCGAGACAACCGCAACGATGGAGAAGATGAAAGGAGAGACCAAGGCGACCACCGAGGAGGTCAAGGGGGAGGCGAAAGGCGCCGTCGAAGATGTGAAGGGCAACAAGGCTACCGCGGAAATGGAGCGGACAAAAGGAAAGGCGAAGGGTCAAGGCGAACGAGCCAAAGGCGAAGTGAATGCCATGAAGGAGAAGGCAAAATAATAGACGCCCTCACGGATAACCTGCCACGGCCTGCGCGGGCTCTGCTGTTAATGGCCCATTTTGGGAAAGAAGGCCAGGCGGAGGCGCTCATGCCGAAGATTAGCCAGGAAACGCTCGCCGAGATGATCGGCACCACGCGTTCCCGCGTCAGTTTCTTCATGAATAGGTTCCGCAAGCTGGGCTTCATACACTATGACGACGGGTTACACGTGCACAGTTCCCTCCTCACAATTGTCCTCCACGACTAGCTTCCCTTCCATTACGCGACGGTAATGTCGGGTGGATAACCGTGACTAACCTGCCCTACCTCTTCAAGACCGAGCAATGTGGACCAGCCTCCCATTTCCCCCCTCGTCTATCCTCTCACATGGCAATTGTGTGGCGTGACAGAAGCAATTTGAACACTTTTGCACAGACTCAGCTGGGCGCAGCGCTCACGGTGAGTTGAGATTTACATCTGCAGCTGTCTTGCAATCCAATTCAATCCTTCGACAAAACGCACAGAGTACCCTGCATCTTTTTCAGGACTGAAACCAAGAGCAAAACAGTCGTGGGGCTGGACCGGGAAAAGACCTTGAGGTCATCGTAAGAAAGGGAGACATGCCATGGGAATAGGAATCATCATGTGGATGTTAGGGGTGCCCGCATCGGTGGTCGTCATCCTGTGGTTATTTGGTTTTCTGAATTGAGACTCAGCTCCTCCTCGTGCCTCAATCGGATTCACAGCTTCGTGCATGTTCCGTGGGCATCCGGCCTAAACCACGGATCACCTGCTGGAATAGGGCCGCGGAGTCTCGGACACGGCCGTCGATAGAGGGAACGCGCACGTCGAAAACCGAGAGGACATCGGTAGAGTAGCTGCCAAAGCGACTGACAAGCTGTTCGAGATAGCCTGACCCTTTCCCTGGACATTGGAGTTTTTCTGGCGCAACCCCACGCCGGAGCGTTCTCACTCTCTCGAACTAACACATGCCCTCTATATTTGACGGCCTATAAAATCTGCGACTTGTGCACTATTGACCAGTCTGTAAATCATGCAGATGTTAGCGTTGAAATTCGGCAAGAAGTTCTATCCACCAACGCAGGACATCTTCCTGCTTCAACATGAACTGCATTGCACACTGATGCTTGCACTTCAAAGGAGGTTTGTGATGAACAGTTACAAGGTACTAAGTGGTGTCGCTTGTGTGAGCCTGTTACTGGCAACGGGAGCCTTTGCTGAGATCCTTGGCGTTCAGCCCGGGACCTCGGATAATCCCAAAGACAATGTGCCAACGGAGATTCAACGAGGCACTGCGAGCGGAGGCACCGTTGGTTCTGGCGGATCTGGTCCCGGTACACGAAGCGGCGAAGTGGCGGACATGAAAAAGGAGAAACCCCAGCCCGTCACTCAACAAGACCTGGAACGAAACGTCGAAAAGACTCACGGGGGTGGAGCGGCTATTGCTGCAGAGAAACTTGGGGAAACGAGCAAGGCTGCCGAAGAGTCAACAAAAGAAATGAAGAAAAACTAATGACGATGGGGCGGTTATTGAGTTTGGAGTTCTAGATCTCCCTGTTGTTTGTGGAATTCTGGAATGACCACTGCGGGCATCCCCAGTGGTCATTCCGCAGAGTAATCGGCGAGACATATCAGCCCGGCGATACAAAATAGCAGACGCCTACAATAAACACTTCTCATCGAGGCTGACTGACGAGCTATGGGGCGATCATTTCGAGTATCTCAGGTCCCTCTAGAGAAGCTTGGGTAGGGATTAGACAAGACAGCCAGCAGGGCCGACGATTAAGTTTGCCTTTCATGAAGCATCATTGATTTCGAGCCGGGTGATCGCTAAACTGCCCCTCGGATGCATTCTTCAAATGTGAGCAATTTTGCACAGATTGCAGTCTGTCTATTGGATAGATTCAATCCGATTTTACACACGAATAAGCGTGTGTCCATCCACAGGAGGAAACTATGAGATATTCCGCTATGGCGATGCTCGTGCTTGTCATGGGAGTTGGCGCCGGCTGCACCATATCCAACACCGCTGGTGATTTGCGCGGCATAAAAGGAGTGGACGGCGACAAGCTGACGCACATCAACACGAGGAACTTCGCGGTTAATCTGTTCGTGGTCAAACCGATGTGGGGAGACGCCTCACTGAACGCGACAGTCCAGAGTTTCGCCGATGAGGCCAAAAAAGTCGGTGCAACGAAGGTGCGGATCGTGCAATCAGACGAGACGGTCATGTGGTATTTCCCTCCGATCTTGGGGTTCATTTTCACCCCGGTGTACTCGAACGTAGCGGGAGATGCGCTTCTTCCCTAGCACAGGGTACATTGAGCAGGCCCGGTTTCACGGCTACCTCTGAAGAAGCGGCAAAGGTGACCGAGGTCAAGACTGACGCAGCGAACTCGGTGGCTTCGTTGCAGCGTCAACCATAGTGGAGATCAGTGCTGTGAGCCAAACCAAGTCAAACCAGTGCGTGGTGGAGCGGGGTGTTGGGACGCCGGCGGTGACGTCTGCTCAACGTATCCCGCGGTCCCATGCCCAGGCTCTCCGCACGGGGTACGTGGAGACTGCAAGGCTCGAAACACTTCTGATGGCCTCGCCATCCAGCTTCCTGGGTATCGTCCGGCATGACCGGAGTCCCGGGGGGCCTAGTGGCTTAGCTGCCTGTCCGGTTGTCTGCCTCGATCTGCCGCAATTCAACGGGCCTCCGTTGGCCGAGGTGTGGACGAGCACCCTGCCGGTCACCTATCACCAGACCGAGGGTATCCACTGCGCAATGAACGATGAGGTGCTCTTTGGCTCGTTGCACATGGACGAACGCCCGGGCGCGCTGCTGGATACCCTGACCTACAACGCCTATCGACGCCTGCTCGTCCAGGCCCGTGCCCTGGGCTATCCTCATTTGTTGCGGGTGTGGAATTATTTCCCCCACATCAACCGTGAATCCAACGGTCTGGAACGGTACCAGCGCTTTTGCGCCGGCCGGCACCAGGCCCTGGCCGAGGGCCTTTCAGACTTTCCTCGAACCCTGCCTGCGGGGACTGCCGTTGGGACGATGTCTGGCCCGCTGAAAATCCATTTCCTGGCGTCTAGGCAGCCAGGAACGCACGTCGAGAATCCTCGGCAGGTGAGCGCGTACGAGTATCCTCCTGTCTATGGTCCGCGCAGCCCTTCGTTCGCAAGAGCCACCCTGCGGCCATCCATCTCCGGGTCCCACTTGCTCATCGCCGGCACGGCAAGCGTGGTCGGTCATGTGAGTGAGCACATCGGCAAGCCTCATAAACAGACCCTGGAAATAATCCGCAACCTCAACGCACTGATCATACACACTGAGCAACTCCACGGAATCGCTCGCGGCCAGTGGTATGGGCAGGCCCTTTTCAAGATTTACATTCGACACCCGGAACACTTCGCAACGATCCGCGATATCCTCAAGGAGCAGCTGCCTTCCCATACTCAGATTCTGTACCTTCAAGGAGAGATGTGCCGAAGCGAGTTGCTCCTGGAAGTTGAGGGCATCCTGGGTCAAGAAAATACCATCGACGTGCGACAAAGGGTGTCACGGCCCCCTGTTCGTCTCCAACAATCTGTGGCATCCCAGCATGAGCCGAATAGTTTCAACCGAGCGTAATTTCGTTCGGGACGGTATTGCGGGGATCGCGGCCCCTGGCTTTGCTGGCGCCATGCCGGCAGGAGGTGCGCAGGACTCGATGCGCCGAGCCGTTGACGTCAACCGAGACTTCTACGACGCGCTCTGGTCGGCGAGTTACGTGGTTCCGCCGCAGCGCTTCAACACCTGGCCACTCCTCTCCGCACTCGCCGCCTCGGCACCGACGCGACTCGAAATCGGCCCGGGTCTTCGTCCGAGACTCCCCATTGCTGGCACGTCCTTCGTCGACATCAGCCGGCCGGCTCTCTCCAGCCTGAAGGCCCGTGGCGGTCTTGCGATGCTCGGCGAAATTACCGCGCTGCCATTTCCCGACCGCAGTTTTGACCTGGTCTGCGCCTTCGACATCGTCGAACACATCGAGGATGATCGGCAGGCTTTCCGCGAGCTTGGCCGGGTCGCGAAGGACGATGCGACGGTCATCTTCTCGGTGCCCCTGCATCCCGCTCGCTGGAGCGCCTTCGACGCCCTCGTGGGTCATGTTCGACGCTACGACCCCGACGATCTCCTGGCCATCCTCGGAGAGCATTCCTTCGTGCTCGAGCAGAGCGTGGCCTTCGGCATGCAGCCCCGGAGCGGCTGGTTTCTCGACTTCGCCGTGTGGGGCCTGACTCACCAGCGGGTACAGGCGATGCGCTGGTACAACGGACTCTTTCTACCCCTCGGGCTGTTCATGCAGAGGCGCCTCGCCTGGACGTCTGGCCTGATCGACGTCGCAAACGTGGACGAGATCCTGCTCGTCTGCCGGCGTGGTGGCCGGCACAAATGCCAGGTCACAACTGAGGACGCCAGGAAGGAGTCCAAGGAGGCGCCCGACATGGCCCAGGAATATAGAGGATAGAAGAAAGAGACCTTCTTTAAAAAATACGGCTGAGCTGGATGAGATGCAAGCCAAGATAGACAAATTGAAGACGAAGGCGAACAACGCGTCAGACACAGCGAAGACCGAGATGCGCGAGCAGATCGAGGAACTGGAAAAACAAAATAAGCACTGGGCTTCGTCACAAGCTCCCTCTGTGCAGTCGGATGGATCGCTACGCCTCCACCATATGCGCGCACAAACCAGCCTGACAGTGGCACTTCACCATCGATGTTGACTGGGTCCCTGGGTCCGAGGTCGGGCTGGAGGGCTTGCTGGATTTCTGTGATCGATGGAAGCTCAAGGCGACGATTTTTGTTGCCGGGCGGTTTGCGGAAACCTATGCGGATCTGATCAGAGATTGCCGGCGGCGAGGGCACGAACTCGGCACGCATGGGTGGGAACACGGTGGCCTCGAGCAAGACGAGGATTTCAGGTCAGCCAGTTATGACCAGCAGCGAGAATGGATCCGACTGGCCACGGAGGCCGTGGAGAAAGCCTCAGGGGTTCGTCCCGTGGTCTTCCGCGCACCGAGCTTGTGGATCAGCGAAACGACCTTGCGCGCGCTCGAAGACGAGGGATATCGCTACGATTCATCTGTTCCGGCAAGGCGATTTGATTGCGGCTTCGGCCGCGTGCACTACCTGAAATACTTTCTTGCTCCGAGTGAGCCGTACCGCCTCTCGTCATGCCACCTGAGCCTGCCGGGATACAGTTCGATCATCGAAATGGCCCCGTCAGCGTTCCTGTTCCCCATCAATATGGCCACGCTCAGGGTGCTCGGCCTGCCGGTGATGAAGTGGATGGTCCGCCGGATCTCCCGACGTGCTTCACGGCTGGTGTTCTATTGCCACCCCTACGAATTCGTGCATGCGAATCGGCAATCTTTCCCGCACAACATGTCCAAATGGAATATGCAGGGCATGACACCGGAGAACTTCTCCCTCCTTGACGGGTTTGTTGAACACATGATGCGGCAAGGATATTCCCCTACTTTGTTTGCGGACTCGTTTGACAAGGCGCTTGCTTCATAGCATGAACCGCTCGAGCGGATACGCGACCGCTACTCGGTCAATAGTCAGTTTCTTCATGAATACAGTCAGGACGCTGGGCCTTCTTGCCTACAATTCCAGATTGCGCGCACACAGTTCCCTCCTCACGATCGTCCGCACGGCTCTTTCCCTTTCTCTCTGATGACCAACACGCGGGGGGAGCGTCAAGCCACGCGCATCGTCGAGTCTTCAGATGTGAGCACTTTTGACCAGACCGCAGGCTGTCTTCTCGGCATACTGCCGCCTACAAACCAGGTCGGTTCGACCTCAGTGCTGTATCGAGAAAGAGACGGCTCCCTTTCTGCTCGAATTGAACCTCCTCGGTAAATTCGATTCAGGGTCGTGTCCTCAAGCTACCTGGCATGTGCTAGCACCGATTCGAAGATGCCCTGCAAGAGAGGCCGAAAAGAGACGCGCATCGCGCACTCAGGCCAGATCTCAATTCCGCAGTGCGGCTCTAACTTTCGTTGCTTGTGGGAAACTCTGTCATGGCTGAAACTCTTGGCAAAAAAGACTCCGTGCCTGTCCGCCGGTTCTCCGTTGTACGCTCCGTGAGCATCGCGACGGGGGGCCTGGTTTTCGCGCTCTGTCTCATCCTAGGGATCGTGTCGGAAACGATCGCGGTTGACGATGTCTACATCGCCGGGTACGCCGCCGCTGTCCTCCGACACGAATTTGAGGCAACCAAGGCGTCTTTGCATGTGCAGGGGGGCGTCGTGATGGTCAAGGCCGAGTCGCTCGGTACGGTCGACCGAACAAAAGTCAAGACGGCGTTGGAAGGCATTCCCGGTGTCGTGCGGGTGGAGATCCAAGAGGGCGAGGCTTACACCGATGTCCTTGAGCCGGTTCCCATTCCGCAAGAGCTCGTCAAGCCCGAGTCAAAATTCCTTCCTCACGGTCTCCTCGTGGCTCCGTTCCATGCCGACCCGCGATGGCCGCATTTCTCCATAGCGTCCCGTAAAGTTACATCGGGCACGGAGCCGGAGCATACCGGCTCAGCCAATTTTGGTGAAACGTTTGCCATCTATCGTAACTCGGCTCCTTTCAATGGCCAATGGGAGGTCGCGCTCCAGGCCGGAGTCTTCAGTGTATTCAATATGAACGCCCCATCCGGATCGAAAGACCTCGTCAACGCCGACTATTTTGCCGGCTTGCTCGCCAGCTACCGCACCGGTGCGTTTTCAGGCTTCCTCCGCGTCCACCATCAGAGTTCACACCTGGGTGATGAATTCATCCTCAACAGCCAGTCTCAGGTCAAGAGAATCAATTTGAGCTTTGAAGAAATCGACATGAAATTGTCCTATGAGCTGTTCGCCTGGCTCCGTGTCTATGGAGGCGTCGGGACGTTGGTGGACACAGACCCGAAGGGTCTGAAACCCGGCACGAGCGAATGGGGAACTGAACTCAGCAGCCCCTGGACCTTGTGGAGCGGCAAGATTCGTCCGGTCGCATATGCAGATTTCCAGGCCAACGCGAGAAGTGATTGGAGGGTCGCCACCTCCGCCATGGCGGGACTTCAATTCGAGGAGGCGCGGATCGGAGAGCGCAAGCTGCAGCTGCTGGTGGAGTATTTTGCCGGACCCTCACCCAACGGACAATTTTATACTCAAAATACGACTTGGATCGGACTCGGCCTCCACCTGTATTATTGATTTACCCCCACTTCCACTATATCGTCTTCGTCACGCCAACCTCACGCACCAATGCTCCATCGATAGAGCGCACCATCATCAATGCGAGGATGGCTCAGACCGGCCGCAGCAAAGATTCCGACATAAGACGAGGTCACCAGGGTGAGCGTGGCTGGGAAGGTACGGGGCTGACGTGGATAATGGCTGTCTCGAACCGGTACCTCAACCGCATTTCATTTTCTGCCGGAGAGCCTCTTCATTCTCCTCGACCTGGCTTCGGGTTCCGCAACTCAGAGGTGCGGGTTGTGCGGATCGAGCTGGCGCGACCTCCTCAGCACCGTGATACTCGCTCGACCGGCGAGAGGTCTGTCCAAAGAGCGAGCGGTAGAGTCCGATCGGGTACATGCCCCTGGACATGAGTTTCCACCCCACCATGCAGGTGATGCGGACGATATCGAGCACCGGCCGAAAATAACTCGGTCGCGCTCCGGGACGGCGCAGGGCTTCAATGGGAACCGCCAGGCTTCGATATCCTGAGCGCGTGGCCTCGATCAGAATTTCGCTTTCGAAGACGAAGCTCCTGACTTTTCCATGTTTGATCTTCACACGACTCAACAGTGATGCGGGATAGACACGAAAGCCTGACTGACTATCTGCAAATGAATAGCCCGCGGCCCAGGAGATCCAGAAATCAGCCACACGGTTCGCGACATAGCGCCAGAAGACCGCGCGTCGCTGATCTCGACGGCGTGCACCGATGATCACATGATCAGGATGTAAGGCAGCTTCAGCGAGCAATCTTGGAATGTCTTCCGGCGCATGCTGGCCATCGCCGTCCAGAGTCACGACGCCGGAGGCTCCGGCAGCCAATGCCTGCTGAAAGCCACGCCACAGGCTGGCGGCCTTCCCACAGTTCGTGGGATTTCGCAACAGGGCCACGGGCAAACCAACCAGGGCTTCTGCCGTGCCATCGGTAGACCCATCGTCCACGACGATCACGTTCTCGATCTGTCGGACCGCCCGCGATGCCACGTCCCTAATCGTTGCGGCTTCGTTATAGGCGGGGATCACAACCCAGTACCCGGCCAGGACGTTGCCCCCCGAATGTGAATGGGCGTTCACGCCATCCCCCCATTGAGACCGATCACTTGGCCGGAGATATAGTCGGCCTTCTCGGAGGCCAGGAATCCGACCAGGTACGCCACCTCTTGAGGCGTGCCGGCTCGCTTCATCGGTACAAGGGCCTCGATCTTTTCCGGTTTGCAACTCTGCTCGACCATCCGCGATTCGATAAAACCCAGCGCAACCACATTGACGGTCACGCCACGGGAGGCGACCTCCCGTGCAAGCGATTTGGAGGCGCCGTGGAGCCCCGCTTTGGCCGCTGCGTAATTCGTCTGGCCTCGATTGCCGAGCTGGGCCGAGATCGACGAAATCGTGATGATCCGTCCCCACCGCGTGCCGATCATCGGAAGGAGCAACGGCTGAGTCACGTTGAAAAAGCCGCCCAGCGAGACAGCGATCACGTGGCTCCATTGGTCCGCCCGCATGCCCGCCATCGGGGCATCGTCGTAGACGCCTGCATTGTTCACGAGCACCTGGATCGGACCGGCTTCCAGAATCTGCGCCAGGGCACGTTGGGTGGCCTGGGCATCGCTGACATCGAAGCAGGCCACGCTGGCCGATCCGCCTGCTCCGATGATCTGATTGGTCACCTCTTCAGCCGCAGCGCGATTGCGATGCGCATGGACGATGACGTGCAGGCGCTCCTGCGCCAGTTGTCGGCTGATCGCGGCGCCGATTTGACCGCTGCCGCCTGTGACCAAGGCTCGCTTCATGATTGGTGGTCGAGGTACTTGAGGAATATGGATGCGCGCCCATCCAGCAACTCTTGTCGCTCAGCCGACACTCGAAAGGCATAGATGAAGCTGCCTACCTCGCCGACTAAACGGGTCGCCTGAACCGTCAAGTCTCCCTTCACGTCGTCCAGACGAGTGGCCCGAAGCATCAGATTCTTTACTGCTCCCAGGTATCCCACGGCGAGTCGACGCTCCTTCCCCTGCTCCAGAAGCCCGACATGCACCGCCATCGCCTGTGCCGCATACTCCAGTCCGCAGATCGCCTCCAATTGGTTGTCTCGCCGGAGAGGATTCGTCGCGTCACGATGCGACGCAGTCGTACACGTAATGCTGGTGTCATCCCACTGCTCGACCGTATCCAACAGGCACATCGTGCCTTGATGCGGAATCAATCGGCAGAGAGCGGCTTTGCTGATGATCGGCATGGCATGACCCGGATCAACAGGTGTTGGTCTTCTAGATACTCAAGACGGACCGAGTGTGACGCGCTGCCTCGCGATGGCGGCCAGAAGCGGTAACGACCGCGCGGCTTGATTCCCGCTCCGAAGAGCTTCCAGTCGTGCATCGTCCATGCTCGTCGCTTCCTCAGAGAGGTCATTGGAAAGAGCGAGATCGAGCTGGGCGAGGTTGTGCGGCGCGGGAGTTCGCGTCAACAACAGAGCGGCTGCGAATCCTCCTCGCAGGGGTCGCGCAGCATAGAGAGGAGGGGGAGGCGGAAGATCATAGGCCACCAGGAGTACAGGCCTCTCCTCGATGTGCACATAGGCGGCCGCCTCCAGCAAGGCGGCACAGAAGGAAGAATCATAACAAGCCAGCACGGTTGACGATTGCTGTGAGCCCGTGGCGATGCCCCAGTAGCCGGACGCGGCATTATGGACGGAGTGGTGGAACAGCGTGGGCGAAATCGTCCGTTGCGGCGTGGCGAGCGCCGTGCAGAGACGATCCAGGACATCGGTCTCGCCGTCGGAGGACGCGAAGACGGACGCCACCTCGCGCGCATCGGCCTCAGCCTGCTGTATGGCCTCCTGAGCCACATGGACAGCCCAGCGCACAGTCTCGCTGCTGCGCCTTCGTTCGTTCGGCGGAAGCACGCTTGCGCTCGGCTCCGGCGGGGCGGCTTCAGAAGAAGGGCTCTCGCCTGCCAGCACGGCCCGGCTTCCCGCCCAACCTGCGAGCCCCGGTCCCAACGTGCCGATCCCGTTTACATACAATGTCATCAGACAGTCCCGAAAATCAGGCTGCAGTTATTGCCGCCAAACCCAAAGCTATTGCTCAACACCCGCCGAACCGGCTGCTCCCGATTCTCCAGCAGCACGTGACTTCTCAAGTTGGGATCGATTCGAGTCGTATTCAGTGTCCCGGGAACAAAACTGCGCGTGAGGCACATCGCGGCAATCACCGCTCCCGTGACTCCCGCTGCCCCCAATGTATGTCCCGTCCACCCCTTGGTCGAGCTGCAGGGGGTCGAGGGACCAAACACCGAGTAGACGGCTTGTATCTTCAATGCTGTCGTTCGCCCTGGTCGCGGTACCGTGCAGATGAATGTAGTCGATGTCCCCGGGGGTGAGCCCGCTCCGCAGCAAGGCCGCTTGCATCGCGCTGATCGCCCCGGTCCCTTCCGGATGGGGATGCGACATATGATACCCGTCGCAACTCTCCCCGTAGCCCAATAAGGCCACCGCCCCAGGCTGACCCGCATGCTCGGATTTTTCCAGTAACGCAAAGCCGGCCGATTCGCCCAACGTCAGTCCGTCGCGATCCTCGTCGCATGGACGGCAGGGACCGCGCGACATCAGCTCCAACGATGCGAATCCGTACAGAATCGTCAGACAGAGGCTATCCACGCCGCCGACTACCGCCGCATCGCAGAATCCGGCCTCGATGAATCGTGCCGCCGAGGCAAACGCCTTCGCGCTGGACGAGCAGGCCGTGGAGATGACCATCGCCGGTCCCCGCAGCCCCAGGTATGTGCGCACGAAATGCGCGGCCGAAAACATGTTATGGGTATATCGATGGGACGTCAGGTACGACGACGGCAAGGCACCGGTGGCCGGGTCACGGTGGCAATACGCATGTTCCGTCTCCAGGATGCCCGATGTGCTCGAACCGAGGATCACCGCCACGCGGTGGGCGCCGTAGCGCTCCCGGGCCTCTATTGCGGCTTGGATGAACCCATCCTGCTGGAGCCCGAGGAGCGCGAGCCGGTTATTCCGGCAGTCGAACTGCTCCAATTCCGTTGATGCTGAACCACCGCCGATTGACACATTCTCCACATCATCGACCCGGCCGATGTAGGTGGTGATCCCCACATCTTCGAAGTCGCAGGGCCGCAACCCGGAACGTCGATTCCGCAATGCCCGATAGGTCTCATCGAGGCCTTTCCCCAGCGCTGAGACGACGGTATAGCGGGTGAGAATGAGCGGGGCCATCACTCTTGCCCCGACTGGTCGATCTTGTGGGACTGCATGCCGGCGGCGATCCTCAACGAGGTGGGATTCGTCTTCCTCTGTTTGCACATCAACCAGATCCCTGAGCCATTGCAGACGCTCCTCCACGCGGTCGATCAAGCCCGCCAGGAAGAGAATTAACAGGTCGCGGAGAGACCATCTGTTCAATACTGCTCACTTGGAGGAAGTCCCGGCGAGAAGAGGTGGTTTCTCAGGCGACTCAGCTAGGAACGCGGCAAAGACCAGACAGGCCAGCGATCCCAAGGCCGTGGTCATTCCGATGGCGCGGAGCACGGGGATCTGTGAGAGGGCCAGCACTCCGAATACCAAGATCGTGGTCGTGCTGCATACGACCAGGCCATAGACGGTGCGTCCTCGCTCCGCCGGGGTCCCATGTCTCCGGTTGAAAAACAAAGCATAGTCCAACCCGAGGCCGATGACCAGCAGAAAGGACGCCAAGTGGAACAGCGAAAACCGTTCGCCTAACGCGTGTAGCGAGGCAGCCACCACCACAATGGCGCTGCCGATTGGAAGCATCACTCGCAGGACGGTGACGGGAGCGCGGAGCCCGACAAGCAGCACGAGACCGATAGACAGGACCCCCCATCCCAAGAGTCGCAGCGTCTCATTCCGGTACGAGCTGACCATTCGGTTCGATTCTTCCTTCAGATCCAAATAGGTAACCTCTTGTTCGCTCCATGGCGTCAGAAGTTCCCGGAACTTCTGTTTGTCAGTGACGCCACGCAACGGCACGACCGCGGCCCAACGTCCCTCATGCATGAACAGGAGCGAGTTCAGTTTGAGCCCCAACGCCGTCCCGTGGAACGTCTGCATGTCGACCGGCTCCTGCGTCTTGGCTTTCTCTGTTGCGTCCAGGAACGGCTGAAACAGGCCGGGCTTGAAAGGCAAGCCCTTCATGGCTGATGTGAGATTCCGCTCCAAGGTCTCGCGATCAGGCAACGATGCCTGGCGCGCCTGCTGCGTCTTGCGACTGGGCAGGTAGCGAGCAGCGAGGTCGTATCCCGCCAGTTCCCCTTTTGCTCACGAGTGGGTCCAACGCCAGCGCCAACGTCTCACTCCGTTGGAGGACCTCTTCTTCGCTTGAGCCCTCCACCACGATGAGGTCCCGGACATCCGGTACCCCGAGTTCATTGCGAAGGGCTTGATCCCGCTCTTTCTTCTCAGTCGAGATCGGGCTCAGATTGGCAATGTCCTGCTCCCACAGTGGCGTATCCGACCAGATGAAGGAGCCGATGGCAAGGACCACCAGCAGCGGGACCACGAGTCGTGCCCTTGTCAGCGCATCGACCCACTGTGCGACATGCAGCCCTTCGCGCCTCGTGTGAAATCCTACGGGAACGATGTGGGGAAGGACCCAACGGGTCACGCATGCGGCCGTGAACAAGCCGACCATCGCGAACAGCCCCAGTTGCGACAGGCCGGGGAACCCGCTCAGGAGTAATGCAGAGAACCCAAGAGCCGTCGCCACGACTCCGAGGCGCATCGTCGGCCAGATCTCTTTCATCACGGCCGGCGCCCGGCTCTCCCTGGTGAGATGGCTGAACAGATGGATGGGATAATCGTCCACGACGCCGAGCAACGTAATCCCAAACGCCAAGGTCATGCCGTGGATGAATCCGAACGCAAGATCCACGACTGCGATCCCGGCCAGGATCGCGCTCGTCAAGGGAAGGAGGCTGAGAGCAAGAACAGAGACTGATCCATAGCTGACGAAGAGAAACGTTGTGACCAGCAACGTCGCGCACAAGGACAACCACCACACATCGTGTTGGATGGTCTGCTGCATCTCAACGGCAATGACGCTGGGTCCCGTCATCACCAAATGAACGGGAGCGGCACCGGTGGGAACTCCGGCGACCCGTCTGAACGACCTCTCTGATTTGCCCTTGTAGTTGTTCCTGGGACTCCATATCAAAACCGGCCGCTTGCGTCTCCGCCAAGAGCAACGCGCGCCGCAGGTCCGACGAGAACCACACTCCTTGGTGTCTCGTCGGAGCCGTCCAGGTCATCCAGGCTTGAAGGATCTTCATGAACTCGCCGGTGGGATCGGCCGGGATCAATTCCTTGACCATCGGTGACAAGGGAGAAGCGAGGTCGCTCAGCCGCAGCTCAAGGGAGTCGCGGAGATGATCCCGGCTGAACGTTGACTCCTGCACGCCTGGGCTGAGCACGTACCGATGCTGAAAGAGACGTTCCCGCTCCTCCTTTGTCCAGGCTTGCTCCCCATTGCCGACATATTGGAACGCACCACTTTCGCGCATCCAGGCCGCCAACTGTTTGCTGGCCCCTGCCAGTAGATCGGCATCCTCTCCCTCCAGAGCCAGAAGGATGAGCCGCCCGGTCGCGCCTGTTCGCAGTTCAGTGAGTAGCAGGCGTTCTGTCGGTGTGGCACCCTCCGGCAACAAGCGGGAGAGTTCGGTCTCCACGTGCGTACGCGTAGCCACGAACCATGCTCCGAACCCCAGCACCATGCACCAGATCAGAAGTGTGATCCAGGATCTTCTGGTCACTGTGCGCCCGTTGTGATGACCATGACAGACCGATCTCCGTCCGGTGCCAGGATCTCAATGCTACTGATTTGCTCTCCTTCTCCGGAGAACCGAATGGACTCCACCAGTTCCTGCACGGCTTTGTCCAGTGGACGCAGAATCAAGACCCATCGTCGTGGCTCACCCTGCAGCGTCACGCTATAGAAACGCCTCAGGGTGATGACATCATTGGCGAGCGTCGACCGAAAGGCCTCTATAAATGCCCGCAGCGCAGGGTAGTCGTGCAATGATAGGGTCCGGTTCGTACCCTTCGTCTTACTCTCGAAGACGGACCGTATCGCCTTCAACGAGGTAGCGTTCGTCGTAAGGAGCGGTAATATGTTTCTCGAGTCCCGTCGGAGGAGTGAAACGCAAGATGCCTTGGGTCTTCAACGGTTGGGTGAGCAGGCTCGAAAATGCGGTCTCTTCAAACCGTACTTCCGCTTGCCGGTTCTTCGCAAGGCTCTCCATGAGCTGTTCCACATTCCAGCCGGTTGATCCTGCCTCGCGCTCGGACTGTGGCGACGTCTGGGCCACGGACATCGGCGCAGGACCAAGCAAAAACAACCAGATGAGGAACAGGGCAGGCAGTCTCAACGACCAGCTAGCGTTGCTCTTCCCAAAAGTCATAAAAGTTGAACCAGTTGTCGGCTGCCAGGCGGCAGTGATGTTCCAGGCGGTCGGCGTAGCGCTGGGTCCATTGCTGAACCTCCTGGTCTCGATGCCGTCGGTCGATCGTCATCTCTTCGGCGAACAACTCGAAATGGACCTCGTAGCGATTGCCCTCCGCGGTAGAGCCCGAAGAAGAGAATGACCGGCACCTTTAAGATGCTCGCGAGCCACATGGTTCCGGCGGGGAATCTTGCAAGCTTGCCGAAGAACTTGCAGGCTGTGGCCTGATCCTGCTTCAGGAGACGATCCGCGAGAATGCCCACCACCCCTCCGCGGTCCAGACATTCTTTGACTTGCAGCATCGTGTTCGGCGAGCCGGTCTGTATCACTGCATCGGCGACCGCAGGGTTCAAGTCACGGAAGAGGTCACGGATCATCGGTGTATGCTGCTCGTGCATCAGGACCTTGATTTCGACATCCTGCTGGGTCAGCCCGATGGCACGCACGATCTCGAAGCTCCCCAGATGCGAACCGAGCAGGATACATCCCCGGCCACGAGCCACGCGGTTCTTGAGCAAGTCGAGTCCCCGTATATCGATGTCGAAGCGGCTGCCTTGTCCGGCCAAGAGATAGACACGATCAAGGAGCGTCGACGCGAAACAATGATACTGTCTATACAAATCACGCCAGCTGATCGGGCGTCCCAGCGCTCGAATCAAGTAGGGTCGGATGGCGCGACTTGCTTGCCTTGAACATATTAGGTAGTAGACGCAGATCGGATAGAGCCAGGCACGCGCGGCTGGACGTCCGACGGATAACGCCATCCAGATCATGAGTCGCGACAAGATTCGGCT
Source organism: uncultured Nitrospiraceae bacterium (assembly GCA_963720035.1). Lineage (GTDB taxonomy): Bacteria > Nitrospirota > Nitrospiria > Nitrospirales > Nitrospiraceae > Palsa-1315. Next base: position 221,603 of record CAVREB010000015.1, read on the forward strand.
GCCGCGTTCGCGTTGTCGCAACCACCCCACCGTCACGTATCACCCGTGGAATCATCGACGCCGGTCCGGTATCGCAGGCAGCCACTCGCAATGAGCCGAGACCCGGTTGTGCATGTGAACTCAGTTGCCCCGTCGCCCTGCTGCTCCAACCTGATCGTGAGAGGCTCTCCAGGGTTCAGAGGCGACATGAACTTCGCCGACGGCATGCCCACAAACTCGATGTGCTCTTCGGTCATCTCGCGGATGGCGTTCATGATTTCTCCCAGCACCACGACGCCAGGGACCACAGGATGACCAGGAAAGTGCCCGGCCAATGATGGATGGTCCGCACCGATTGTGACGATCCGCTCAGGTCCCATGCCGCTCCTCATTGCGAAGCTCTTGCAGCAGTCCGAGCAAGGCCTCTCGCGTGAGCTTGCCGGTTTCGTTGCGGGGAAGGGCGGGAACCAGGTGCAGCGGTCTGGGGAGAAACATAGGATCAATGACTGTTCGAAGCGCCGACAGAATGTGCTCGGCCGCCTTTCCAGGCGCAACAACGAAGGCGATCAGACGCGTGACTGAGGTGCCCGTTTCATCCGGGAGGAAAAACACTCCATCCTCCACCCCCTCGATCTCGTTCAGTTTCTGGTTCAGGTCGCTTAACGAACCCCGGTGTCCGCCGATGTTCACCAGATCCGTGCCACGTCCATGCAACAGGAACCGATGTGGCTCTTGCAGCGACACCAGATCTGGAAAGGAGATCGGCCCACACAAATATGGCGCCCGCAGTGAGCACCCGGCTGATTCCTGATGCAGCGTGATGCCATCCAACACGTGCCAGGCGTTCTCGGCGACAGTCCGTCTTGTCGCGACACTCCCCGCCTCCGTGAACCCGTACACCTCATAGACACTGGTTTGGAACAACGTCTCGGCTTGTTGCGCCAACGAGATCGGAAGGGGCGCGGTCGCGGAGAGAATGCACTCCACGTGTGGCAGCCGCGAGTGCGCCGTGACGCAAGCCCGGATATGTAAGGGTGTGGTGACCAGCATGCGCGGCGAAGGAACTTCCTCCAAAGCTAACCGCACATCTTCAGGGAACAGCGGCCGTCCCACATAGAACGCCATCCCATGTTGGATGGGGAGCATGATAGAGGCTTCGAGCCCGTACATGTGCTGATGAGGAACAGTCGCCACCACGGTCATATGATCGGAAGTCTTGAGACCCAGCCGGGTTCCCGTACTCCGAGCGACTGCGACTAAGGAGCCCCAGGTTTTAGAATTTGGCTGAGGGCACCCCGTGCTGCCTGATGTAAAGGCCACCAGGGCTGGGTGATCAACGGGGATCCTGGGAACCTTCGCACTGTCGGTCGAACTCCCTGTTCCCGTTGAGATCTGATAGGAGGGAAGTTGCTCGACCTTTTCCGTGCCATCGACAAGGCAATAGCTGGCGCCATATTCTCGAGCTATCTGTGCCAGGGCGCCAGGCGCACGACTAGGAGGGAGCAGCGTAGTCTGTCCTCGGACCAAGGCAGCGGCGAACCCGACCAGAAACCGATAGCGGTCTTCAGCCAGGTTAATGACCGTGGATTTTTCAGGAAGCAGGTCGGCGAGGGCTCCCACATCTGAAAGAAAACGGCCATAGGTAATCGGGTGGCCGTTCTCCCAGGCCAACACTCTGTCAGCGCGGTAGGGGCCGAGCAACGCGGCGGTGTTCATAGAGCCACATGCTGCTATTTCGTGCGATGTTTCTCGATCGACTGACAGAGCGAACGGAGCGAGGCGAAGGTGGCGACAGTTTCTGGATCATCTGAGCGTATCTGATGCCCATAGGATTGAGAAATCGCGAGAGACAGCTCGAGCGCGTCAATCGAATCAAGGCCCAGGCCGTTACCGAAGAGAGCTTCCTCTGGCTGAATCTGTGCAGGATCAACCTTTAGAGTGAGCGTCTGCACAATGAGTTTCGCAACTTCCGCTTCCAGAGGTGATGCATCAGACACGGATCGGTTCCTCCCGTTCGGACCGGCCCGCTCGCACCCTTGGGCCGAGTCCTTCTACCAACTCCCTCTGTGTGGTGTCAAGGAACGGTCAATGAGCCTTAGGGGTACAGCCATGGCTCGGCGTCTCAATGAAACCGTGTTGTAAGTGTTGAGGAAACTGCCCCATCACGACTCAGTTTCTTCATGAATAGGTTCCGCAAGATGGGCTTCGTTCACTACGACGACGGGTTGCACGTGCATAGTTCCCTCCTCAATATCGTCCTCCACGACTAGCTTCTCTTTCATGAGGCGCATGGCGAGCGTGACGTTGCCTGCCTCTGCATCCATCAAACTGAGCAATTTTGACCAGATTGCCATCCGTCTGGTTGGGTAGAGTTGAGCGAAGATTTTGCGTCTCTGAACTGATATAGTTACGCGCTGTCACACAGCTCCGATCCGTCAGATACATGTATGAGACCTCCTCTCATACCGGGCCACAGCGAACGGGAAATTCTTGACTTCCTACGGTCCGGCTTGAATCTGCCGCTGGGCAAGTTTCGCCAGGATCAACTGTCCAAGGGAGCGGGGCAGCAGCTGTTCATTCCAGTCTACCCGCCAGCGCTCGATTTTCTGTTTCGCATTGGACGTCGACACACACGTTAGCCTTGGGTCTTTTGTCTCGATCCGACCGTTGCCCTAAGCAAGAAACGCCGAAGAGAGGCAATCCACAGCCGTCACCCTGGTTGTAAACTGGTTCGCGAGACCTCGCCTCTAAGAGGAGGCGGAAGTCCCATTTTGCACGCTAGAAATTCGATGGCAGGCACGAGTAGCACAACAGGAGTACACTCCCGCAGGATGCTCAACAAGGCTGTCCAGCAAGGCCGCAGCGAGTGAAGGGCCGGGGAGGTACAAACCGCACTTCGTGTGGGCCGTTCGCCCTTGCAATGGGTCCCGGCGAACGGAAAATCCCCTTCAGTGATTCCGGCCTCCGAGAATCTCCTTTGGTACGTTGAGGGTCTGAACGATGCGAGAACGCTGCTGACGGCCTTTTTCAGCATTCTGCTAAGAAAGAGACCTCGTACATGAAGGTAAGCAGCAAGATCAATCTCGGTAGCTTGCTCCATCTGAGGGCAAGTTACCCTGAAAACGACGTGGCAGAACAGTACGCCGGTGGCGAACCACCGCTGCGCTCAGAGCTCTTCAACGCCGATCAAATGGAGCAACACGGCAAGACACTGGCTGGCCTGCACCAGTTGAGTCCGAGCCAGGCTCCGGACCAGTTGCTGGCCAGGCTGGCTGAGAATGAAGACGTCCTGATCGGAGTCCGCGACCTGTTGGCAGAGGCGGTGAAGGCGAACCGCCGGATTACGCCGGCCGGTGAATGGCTGCTCGATAACTTCTATCTCATCGAAGAACAGATTCGCATGGCCAAGAGACATTTGCCCAAGGGGTACAGCCGGGAGCTGCCTCGCTTATTGAATGGCTCATCGCCCGGGCTTCCACGCGTATATGACATCGCGCTCGAAACGATCTCGCACGGCGATGGACGAGTCGATCCGGGAAGCCTCCGCAGTTTCGTTGCCGCCTACCAGACGATCACCGGCCTCACGTTAGGCGAATTATGGGCCATCCCTATCATGCTCCGCCTGGCGCTGATCGAGAATCTCCGGCGCGCAGCAACGCGGATGGCCGCCCATCGGATCGACCGCAATCGCGCCGACTACTGGGCGGATCAGATGATGGAGATCGCCGAGAAGGATCCGAAGAGTCTGATTCTGGTGATCGCGGACATGGCGCGGTCGAGCCCGCCGATGGCGAGTGCGTTTGTGGCGGAGTTCGCGCGCCGGTTGCAAGGACAGAGCCCCGCGTTGGCATTGCCGCTCACCTGGATCGAGCAGCGGCTCTCCGAGTCCGGCCTGACGATTGAGCAGTCGGTGCAATCGGAAAACCAACAGCAGGCTGTCGACCAGGTCTCCATCAGCAACAGCATCGGCAGTCTCCGGTTTCTGGGCGCGATGGACTGGCGCACGTTCGTTGAGACGATGAGCGTGGTCGAGCAGACGCTGCGTGAGGATCCCGCTGCAACCTACGGCAAGATGGATTTTGCCACCCGTGATCACTACCGCCACGTGGTGGAGAGGATGGCGAGGAGCAGCCGGCTCTCGGAAAGCGAAGTGGCCCGCCACGCGATCCACCTGGCGCAGCAGGGGGCAAGCGGGAACGGCGGCGACGGTCGAGAAACCCATGTTGGTTTTTACCTGATCGACAAGGGAGTGCCACAGCTCGAACGAACGGCCGAGGTGCGGCTCTCCGGAACTGAGGCTCTTCAGCGAACGATCGGCCGGTTTCCGTTGCTCCTCTATGTCGGCACGATCGTCTTGATGACGGGGGTCTTCACCGGAGGCTTGATGGCACAGGCCTATGCCGAGGATGTGGATGGTTGGTTACTCGCGCTGGTCGGCCTCCTGTCCCTGCTCTGTACAAGTCAACTGGCGGTCGCGCTGGTGAACTGGCTCGCGACAGTGTTGGTGACGCCGCATGCGCTGCCGCGAATGGACTTCTCCGAGGGCATCCCCCCGGAATCGCGCGCGCTGGTCGTGGTCCCGACGATGCTGAGCAGCGTTGAAAACATCGACGAGCTGACCGAGGCGCTCGAAGTCCGGTTCCTGGCCAATAGAGACGCCCGCCTGCACTTCGGCCTGTTGACCGATTTTCGAGACGCGCACGAGGAAACGCTTCCGGAAGACGAGCCCCTGTTGCGGCTGGCCCAGAGGAGGATCGAAGAACTGAACGAAAAGTACAGAGAGGCGACCGGCGATGCGTTCTTTCTGTTTCATCGCCCCCGCCGGTGGAATCCCGGGGAGCGGGTCTGGATGGGGTACGAAAGGAAACGAGGCAAGCTTGGGGATTTGAATGCGCTGCTGCGAGGCGGGGCACTGAGTGGAGCAGGGGATCGCTTCTCACTCGTCGTCGGCGAGACGGCCGTGTTGTCGACCGTGAAGTACGTGATCACCCTGGACACGGATACACAACTGCCGCGTGATGCAGCGTGGCAGTTTGTGGGCACGATGGCGCACCCGTTGAACCGTGCGCGGTACGACGAAGCCAAACAGCGGATCTGCGAAGGATACGGCATCCTGCAGCCACGCGTCGCCGTGAGCCTCCCAGGCACGAACCGGTCGCACTATGCGCAACTTAACGGGAGCGATTCTGGCATCGATCCCTACACGCGCGCCGTCTCGGATGTGTACCAGGACCTGTTCAGCGAAGGCTCGTTCATCGGCAAGGGGATCTATGAGGTGGACGCGTTCGAACGCGCACTCGAGGGTCGCTGTCCCGAGAACCGGATTCTCAGCCACGATCTTCTGGAAGGGTGCTACGCGCGGGCTGGCCTGTTGAGCGATGTGCAGTTGTTCGAGGAGAATCCCTCTTCCTACAGCGTGGACGTGAGCCGGCGGCACCGGTGGATCCGTGGGGATTGGCAGCTTGCAGGGTGGCTGCTGCCGCGCGTTCCGGGCCCTGGCGCACAGCGCCAGAAGAATCCACTCTCCGGGCTGTCTCGATGGAAGCTCTTCGACAACCTTCGGCGTAGTCTCGTGCCTTCGGCCTTGACCATCCTGTTGCTGCTGGGCTGGACTGTCTTGTCGCCGTTCTGGTTGTGGACCCTGGCGGTGATCGGAATCATCCTGATTCCTCCGTTGCTTGCCTCTATTCTTGATCTGTGTCAGAAGCCCGAAGATGTGTTGGCGGAGCAGCATTTCGCCGCCGCGCTACGCTCGGCAGGCCGCCACGTCCTTCAGACGGTATTGACGGTCGCGTTCCTTCCCTACGAGGCGTTCTACAGTTTGGATGCGATTGTGCGCACGATCTGGCGCATGTTGGTCACGCGTACACGACTGCTCGAATGGAATCCGTCAAGCCACCCGGATCGCAATCGCCGCACAGACCTCGTCGCTTACTGTCGGACGATGTGGATCGGACCCGTTCTTTCCACTGCCGCAGTGGTCTATCTGACGCTGTCGGAGCCGGGCGCGTTAGATGTGGCGATGCCCATTTTGAGTCTCTGGTTCACCTCCCCCGCTATCGCGTGGTTGATCAGCCAACCTATCACTCGGCGCGAGGCGTATCTGACGGACGACCAGACGATCTTTCTCCGGAAGCTTGCCCGAAAGACCTGGGCGTTCTTCGAACAGTTCGTCGGTCCGGACGATCATTGGCTTCCACCGGACAATTATCAGGAGCATCCCGTTGCGACGGTCGCGCATCGCACGTCGCCGACTAATATGGGACTCGCGCTGCTCGCGAATTTGTCCGCATACGACTTCGGCTACATGTCGGCCGGACAACTCATCGAACGCACGACGAATGCGCTCCACACGATGGAAGCGTTGGAACGGCACCGGGGTCACTTCTACAACTGGTACGACACGCAATCTCTGAAACCGTTGCTGCCGACCTACGTGTCGACGGTGGACAGCGGGAACCTTGCGGGCCATCTGCTGACATTGCGGCCTGGTCTGCTCGCACTCCCTGATCAGAAGATCCTGGGGACACGATTCTTTGAGGGGCTCAGCGACACACTCAGGGTCCTCGAGGATGCTGTAGAGGAAACCTCTCCGGCCCAACTCGCTCAATTTCAGAAGCAACTGGACTCTGCCTGCGAGTCCCGGCCGACCACGCTCACGACGGCACGGCTCTGCCTTGACCGGCTGGCGACAACCGCCGAGGAGGCGCTCGCTAGCTTGAAGACTGCCCCCGAAAGCCAAGCGACCTGGTGGGCGCGCGCACTCGCCCGACAATGCCAAGACGCCCTCGCTGATCTAATGTTTCTCGCTCCCTGGGCATTGCTGTCAGCCTCACAGAATAGGCTCAGCGAATGTGGCGACATCGATGAGATCCCCACGCTGCGTGAATTGGCACGACTTGACGCGGCCTGTCTGCCGGCAATCGAACATCGGTTGGGCTCAGAGACGATACCCGAGGAGCGTACGTGGATTGATGGCCTTCAACGGCTCATTGGGAAAGCCAGCCAGCGCGCCAGAGAAAGAATCGCAGCCGTTGAAGGACTGGCACGTCAAGCCAGTCACTTCGCCAGCGTAGAATACGATTTCCTGTTCGACAAAAGCTGTCATCTGCTGGCGATCGGCTACAACGTCGGCGAGCGCCGGCGGGACTTGAGTTACTACGATCTGCTGGCTTCGGAAGCGAGATTGTGCAATTTCGTGGCGATTGCACAGGGACAACTGCCGCAGGAGAGTTGGTTTGCTCTCGGGCGTCTCCTCACAACCGCCGGTGGCGGGCCGGTACTCATCTCGTGGAGCGGGTCGATGTTCGAGTACCTCATGCCGCTGTTGGTGATGCCGACCTACGACAACACACTGCTCGACCAGACCTGCAAGGCGGCGGTGGAGAGGCAGATCGAGTATGGAAAACAGCGCGGCGTCCCGTGGGGGGTTTCGGAGTCCGGCTACAACACGATCGATGTGCATCTCAACTACCAATACCGCGCATTTGGCGTGCCCGGCCTGGGACTCAAACGTGGGCTTGCCGATGATGTGGTCATTGCACCCTATGCCTCGACACTCGCGCTGATGGTGGCGCCCGAAGAGGCATGCCTGAATCTGCAGCGGCTCGCGGCTGAAGGGTTTGAAGGACAATTCGGACTCTATGAAGCCATCGACTATACGCCTTCCCGGCTCCCACGCGGACAATCGAGTGCGGTGGTTCGGTCCTATATGGCCCATCACGAGGGCATGAGCCTCCTGTCTCTGGCCTATCTGCTCCTGGACCGTCCGATGCAGAAACGATTCGAGTCGGATCCGTTGTTCCAGGCGACCACGCTGTTGCTTCAGGAGCGGATTCCAAAAGCCACGGCATTCTATTCGCACACCGCCGAGTTATCCGACGTCCAGACAACTGCCAGTGGATGGGAGCAGCCGGTGCGCCGGGTCAGCAGCCCTCACACGCCGATTCCGGAAGTCCAGTTATTGTCGAACGGACGATACCACGTGATGATCACGAACGCGGGAGGTGGGTACAGCCGTTGGAAGGACATGGCCGTCACACGCTGGCGCGAAGACAGTACCTGCGACAACTGGGGCACGTTCTGTTACATCCACGATTTAGCGAGCGGGGAGTTCTGGTCAACGGCCTACCAGCCGACGTTAAAACCGCCGAAGAACTACGAAGTCATCTTTTCTGAGGGACGGGCGGAGTTTCGCCGCCGTGATTTCGATTTCGAGACATATACCGAGATCGTGGTGTCGCCGGAAGATGATATCGAACTGCGTCGAACCCGCATCACCAACGGTTCGCGGACCAGCCGAACGATCGAGATCACGAGTTACGCGGAAGTCGTGCTCGCATCCTCCGCCGCGGACACGCTGCATCCGGCGTTCAGCAATCTCTTTGTTCAGACCGAGATCATTCGCGAACGGCAAGCGATCCTGTGTACACGCCGGCCCCGCTCCCTCGACGAGCACTCGCCATGGATGTGGCATCTCATGGCCGTGCATGGAGCAGACATCGAGACGATGTCCTACGAGACGGACCGTCTACAGTTCATCGGCCGCGGCCACACCGCCGCCGATCCACAAGCCGTGAGCGGCTCCGGCGCGCGACAAGGGACGCACGCGGCGGCGCTTTCAGGTAACGAAGGCTCCGTGCTCGATCCGATTGTCGCCATCCGTTGTCGGATCACGCTCGGTCCGGAAGAATCGGCCACGATTGATATGGTGTCCGGCATCGGCGACAGCCGCGATGTCTGCCTGGGCCTGATCGAGAAATACCACGATCGGCGCCTCGCTGATCGTGTCTTCGACCTGGCCTGGACCCATAGCCAGGTGGTCATGCGGCAGCTGAACGCGACCGAGGCCGACGCGCAACTCTATGGCCGCCTGGCCAACTCTGTCCTCTACGCCAATCCTTCCCTGCGGGCTGACCCGGGCGATCTGATCAAAAACCGCCGCGGGCAATCAGGGCTCTGGGGCTATGCTATTTCAGGCGATCTGCCGATTGTGCTGCTGCAGATCGGAGATCCGGCCAATATCGATCTGGTGCGCCAGCTCGTACAGGCCCACGCATACTGGCGCTCCAAGGGGTTGGCTGTCGATCTGGTGATCTGGAACGAAGATCACGCCGGTTACCGGCAACAACTCCACGAACAAATCATGGGGCTGATTGCCGCGGGTCTCGAAACACACGTGATGGATCGACCGGGCGGCATCTTCGTGCGTCCCGCGGACCAGATATCGACCGAGGACCGCGTTCTGCTCCAATCGGTCGCTCGCGCCATCATCACCGACAGGCGGGGATCGCTGGCGGACCAGATCACCCGTCGCGGCCATGCGGAAGTAACCGTGCCGCGCCTGACGCCAACCAGAACCCGCCGCGCCGAGCCCTTGCCATCCGCTGCCCTGCCGCGCCACGATCTCACCTTTTTCAACGGGCTGGGAGGATTCACGCCTGATGGCCGCGAGTATGTCATCACGACCGCGCAGGGGCAGGTGACGCCGGCACCGTGGGTAAATGTCCTGGCGAATCCGAACTTTGGCACCGTCATCTCGGAGAACGGCCAGGCCTATACCTGGAGCGAGAACGCCCACGAATTCCGCCTCACTCCGTGGCACAACGACCCGGTGAGCGATGCGAGCGGAGAAGGCTTGTATCTCCGCGACGAAGAGAGAGGCCACTTCTGGTCCCCCACGCCGCTGCCCAGCCGCGGGGCGACACCGTACGTCAGCCGGCACGGTTTCGGCTATAGCGTCTTCGAGCATACGGAGCGCGGCATCCGCTCAGAGCTGTGGGTGTACGTGGCGCTGGATGCAGCGATTAAGCTCATGGTGCTCAAGGTGCGGAACGAGTCGGGCCGATCGCGCAAGCTGTCTGCGACGGCTTACGTGGAATGGGTGCTGGCAGATCTACGGCCAAAATCGGCGATGCATGTCGTGACCGAACTGGACCCCAAGAGCGGTGCCCTCTTCGCGCGAAATCCCTATCACACGGAGTTCGCCGGCCGGACTGCCTTCTTTGACGTGGACGAGACGACTCGGACCATCAGTGGTGACCGGACTGAGTTCATTGGGCGCAACGGCACACTTCGCAGTCCGGCCGCGATGACCCGGTTGCGGCTGTCGGGCAAAGTGGGAGCCGGGCTCGATCCCTGCGGCGCAATCCACGTTCCATTCGAGTTGGCCGACGGGCAAGAGCGTGAGATCATCTTCAGGCTCGGCGTCGGGCGAGATGCCGAAGATGCCCGGAACCTGGTCCGCCGCTTCAGGGGATCTGCTGCGGCGCGCAGCGCGCTCGAAATGGTCTGGCAGTACTGGAAGCACACACTTGGCGCTGTGCATGTGGAGACGCCGGACCAGTCACTGAACGTACTGACCAACGGCTGGCTTCTGTACCAAACGCTCGCGTGCCGTCTGTGGGCGCGGAGCGGATACTATCAATCGGGAGGCGCCTTCGGTTTCCGCGATCAACTTCAAGATGCGATGGCGCTCATCCATACCGAGCCGCACCTTGTGCGCGAGCACCTCCTTCTTTGCGCAGCCCGACAGTTTCAGGAAGGCGATGTCCAACACTGGTGGCATCCCCCCTCAGGCCGGGGCGTGCGTACGCGCTGTTCGGATGATTACCTCTGGCTGCCCCTGGCGACATGCCGCTACGTGCTGAGCACAGGTGACATCGGGGTCTTGGATGATGAACCCATCCACTTCGTCGAAGGCCGCCCGGTCAACCAGGAGGAAGACTCGTACTACGATCTACCAGGCCGGTCTGAAAGAGCGGCCAGTTTGTACGAACACTGTGTGCGAGCCATTCTGAAAGGCCTCACACGCGGGGAGCACGGCCTCCCACTTATCGGCTCCGGTGACTGGAACGACGGCATGGACATGGTTGGCAAACAAGGCAGAGGCGAGAGCGTCTGGTTGGGATTTTTCCTATATGACGTGCTCATGCAGTTCACTAAGGTTGCACGCCTGCATGGTGACCTGTCCTTCGCCGAACGTTGCCAGAAAGAGGCGGCTGACGTGCGTCAGAATATCGAGCAGCATGGCTGGGATAAAGAGTGGTATCTCCGTGCCTATTTTGATGATGGCTCGCCGCTTGGGTCCGCGAGCAATCCCGAATGCCAGATCGATTCGATTGCGCAAAGCTGGTCTGTTCTCTCAGGGGCGGGGAATGCCACGCGCTCGCGCATGGCCATGGACGCGGTGGATCGGCGGCTCGTTCGCCGGGACCATGCGCTGATCCAACTGTTGGATCCGCCGTTCGACAAGTCAAATTTGAATCCCGGCTATATCAAAGGTTATGTCCCGGGGGTGCGAGAAAATGGTGGGCAGTATACGCATGCGGCGATCTGGGCGGCGATGGCGTTCGCTTCATTGGGAGACAGACGGCGCGCGTGGGAACTGTTGGCCATGATCAACCCGGTCAACCATGCGAGATCTCCGGAGGGGATCGCGACCTACAAGGTAGAACCGTACGTCGTCGCGGCTGACGTCTACGCGGTCTCACCGCACACCGGCCGCGGTGGATGGACGTGGTACACGGGCTCGGCCGGCTGGATGTACCGGCTTATCGTAGAATCACTGCTTGGGTTGAGGCTGGAAGTAGACAAGCTACGCGTTGCTCCGTGCCTCCCTGCGGATTGGAAGGGATTCACGTTGCACTACCGATACCGGGAAACTTTTTACCATATCGCTGTCGTACAAGTCAGAGGCGAGAATGGCGAGACGAGCGTGACCGTCGATGGCGTTGAGCAGCACGATAAGGTCATTCCTCTTGTGGACGACCGTCGAGAACACTCGGTTGAGGTGAAGATACAGGCAGCGGGCAGTTAATACAGAATGGTGCGCATAGCGTGACATCATGATCGGCGACTTATGCCAGAATAACTGCTGCACCTTGTAGAGATCGGGTTACTTCAGATACCGCGACTCGAATCGCGCGAGGAGCTTGCTGTCGGCGTCGTACAGGTCCAACGCTTCTCCGACGATCTGGAAGCTCGCGGTCGCTTCGAGAGCGCGCAGGAACTCCTGCTCCTGATCCATCGCCCCCTCGCAGAATTTCCTGGTCGTGGCGACGCCCGTGAAGCGCACACTGTTCTCCTTGACCTCATAGCGGCCCATGAATTGGTTGCAGCCGGCGAAGCCCCGTAGCTTGTTCTCTGCGGGCACCAGCATAAGATGCGGCTCGCGTTGGTCTGCTGCCATAGTCAGCGGTTTCCCCGCGATCTCGACCGGCCGCCAATAGGTGTTCGTTAGCGAGGCTTTGCTGAACGCCTGACGCGCGCAGGTCTCACCGGGCCAGACACGGTCGAAACGTTCGACCACCGTCGCATCCTTCAGCGCCTCACCCTCCCCGACCGGACGGGTCGTCAAGCGTCCAACCAGCGTGACGAGCAGCGGTTCACCGGGAGTCTGTCGCGCGCCCAGGTACGCCCGCTCCAGGGCAAGGTAATCCCCTTCCTGTGCAACCGGAAACCGCTTGCCCGTCCGGCACTCAGTGAACGACGCGGCATCAGCCAGATAACTGAACATGCCGCGGAGGCGAATCGCGTCGTCGATGGGATCGACTCTATCGGATCGGACGAGGTCGTAATTGAGGCGAGACCTGATTTCCTGACCGTCATTGCCGAGCAGGCGGAGCCTGTCGGTGTCTTTGATGGTAAATTGGCGAGGTGCCTCGGCGCCGCTCTGCAGAATGAGTCTGGTGCGATCCTCAGAGATCACCCACCGGCCGAGCTCATAGACGTGCTCGTCCTTCCCGGCCGCGACACCGACATAGGTCTGTCGCAAGAGAAAGAATCCGCCGGGGCGAAGAGTCACGGTGAGTCTCTGTCCAGAGCAGTCTGCACAGGGCAGGTCACCAACAAAGGTCGCCGGCAGCGGTGCAATCACTGGTTCTGTTGAAGCGGTTCTGGCTAGTAGCGAGCGCTCCTCGCGGTGCGCGCAACCGAAGGCCAACAGGAGAAGGGTGACCCACAAGGTCGTCGCTGCGGCGGCCACAAGTCGTCCTCTTCTCTCGGGGCTCATGCGCCCGTTCCTCCGTTACAGACAGCAGATGTTCCTGCTCAGATCAGCGCCTTGAGCAGCTTCAGCAGCATCTCCTTCACTGGTATTTGAATCGCAAACACGGGAATCATCGGGAGCAACGCCGGCAAGGCAATGGCCAGCAGCGACCGCTTCCCGATCGGGCTTGGACGGATGTCAGCGACCACTTCATACATGGACACGGTATCAATCACGGGGCCCAGTTCGGCCGCCTGGAGCAACGGCGACTCAGCAACCGGTTCCTGTGCAATCCATCGCCTCCTGACCAGACGGCCGTGCCGGCCCACGAGGGCACCATACTCCAGCAGACCCTGCCGCTTGAGATGTCGCAAACTGCGGAGAAATGACGCGAGAGGCCCCAGGTACAGCACCAGCATCGCGACGACGAACAGCGCGACCGGAATCATGAGCGAATGCACGTCCAGGTCGTGATACAGAACCTCGTGCCCCCAACGAGACGCAATGACTGCCGACATGGCGAAGACCACCGGAGTAAAGATGAATGGCATTTCTTCCAGGAAGCCCAGACCCCCTGCCCGATCCGGATGAGTGGGAACCAGCTGGAGAGGCAGGCGGGAAATCCGCCACAGCAAGACGGCACAAACCACAAGACGCCACAACCACGCCAATAACAGCATGATAAACACCGGCCGCACTACGAACAGATACCACCATGCCCCGAACCCCAACCAGGCACTCCCTGTGCTGCCCGCGCTTGCCCATATCAGCTCGTGCAGATGCGCTGGGTCATGTTCGACCGTCACGAAGATCAGCGTGAAGGCCAACATCCCGGCCCACACCGGCCAGGCATCGCGCAACCGTTCAACGGCCCGCAGGATCTGAACGAACCGCGGCCTGACCTCATCCGCCACAAGTCCCGAGCTGACGAAATACGGAACGAGCCGCTGCGGAATGAGATCGCCCGCCGCCCCGGCAATTACGAACAACGGAATGGCGAGGAGACAACGCACGTGCACCCCGAAGTGTCGGAGCAACGGCTCCTCGATCTCTCCGGGAAATGCCCGCTGCCAGAGCAGGGCCCAGATGGCGATCGGAAGCCACGTGACCAGCGCAAACACGAGGCAGCGCCGAACAATGCCCAGTCCGGTGGAGGGAATGAGCCCGATCGCACGTTGAATACGAAACCACGGGTCCCCACGGACCAGTGAAAATCTCAGGTCATCGGCCTGTGATTCCGGCTGATTCATTTAGACGCGACCTCCCTGAAGACCGGAGAAACCAAAACCAGGTGATGCACCGTGCTGAAGCATGAGGCTCTCATCCGTGTGGCGGACCAATGGTCGCGGTCGCGCTCAATCCGATGTCGTCTACAGCACGGACGAGACCCACCCATCAGCCGGAATAGCCAGCAACGGACAGGCACAATGCCGGAGCACTTGTTCAGTGTGGCTGCCCCGCAATGCGTCGAGAAAGCCGTTTCGCCCCTCGGTGGACATGACGATGAGATCGGCCTCCATCCCGCGAGCGGTCTGTAGAATCACCTGCGTGATGTCGCCCTTCTGCGACATCTTCGTCCAGTCCCATCCTGGCACCTCCGGACAGCTGACCTCCGGCATTTCGCTCTCGTCACCCACATAAAGGATGGTGAACTGACCGGCGGGGCAGTTGAGCCGCTGCGCGAGCCGGACGGCGGCCTGGATCGAGGGCTGTGCCTTCGGAACCGGCGCGACCGGAATCAAGATGTTCTTGAGCGACACGGAGCCGTCCTTCAACGAGATAAACCCCTCCACGCCTGCGGGAATGAAGAGCGTCATCTGACGCGATTTCCTGGCCACAGGTTGGGCGACGGAATTCTCCAGCCACTGGACTCGCCCTTTGTCCTGTTGCGTGGCGAGGACAATCAGGTCGCTGGGATGGTGATCAAGAAACCCCAGAACCGCTTTCACCGGATCCTTGTCCTGAGCAACGACTTTCTTGACCTTGATGCCCAGCTCAGGCACGGCAGACCTGGGGCTGTCCTTCGGCAGGATTCCCCACCGCTCCAGTGTCTGCCTCACGCCGGGAAACTCCGTCCAATTCTCCTTCCGGTCGGGGGACACGTGGAAAATGGTGAGCGTGGCCTTGGCGATCAGCGCGGCCTTGAGCGCATGGGCAAATGCGGTCTCGCTGGCTGGGCTAAAGTCGGAGGGATGAAATACATGCTGCAGAATCGGTACATTCAGAGACGTCTTGCTCATGGGGCTCCTCCTGTTTCAGTCGAACACCTTCTAGCACAAGAACGATCGGGAAGTCATGAATCACGATGGAGCTACCGGCGACTCCTCTGGATCAACGGGAGTCCGGGAGGCACGCAGCCGATCTCAGAACCGATAGGTGGCCCCCACAGACACGTTCGTGTTGTAAACGACCTCCTGTTCGAAACTCTGATTGCGATGCCCACGCTGAAAACCTGCCGTCAGGCCGAGTTGTTCCGTGAGGCTGTACCGGAACATCATCTCACCCTGGACGACCGTCTCATGCCCGCCGTTCCGTGGATCTCCGACAAGGCTGCTCGTCCAATCATTGCGCTCAAAATGCATCCCCAACTCAAGTGAGAGACGCCGCGTCAGCTCCGCTTCGACTCCGGCGGTCACATAGTTGTTGATGTAGGACACGTCGTCTTTCAACTGCGGCTGACTCCGCCCATCGGCAACGCCACGCTCGTAGTGGTAGCCCAGGATCAATTTCACGCCCTCCCTCACGCGCCAGACCAGGTGGGGGCCGATCGTCCAGAAGGTCGTATCCCGTTGCGAGAAAGCCTGGTTGTACAAGCGGACCCCGACGCGGCCCAGGAGTCGCACTTCCCAGTTCTCGGAGAGGCGTTGCTCGAACCGGAGCGATCCGATGTGAGAGGTGACGCGCTCATCTGTAAGGGTACCGGTCAGGCGATCTTCGTTTTCACCCAGAAGTTGATCGGGGGCGGTGTAGTACCGCAGCCTGATCGCCGTGTCCGGCGTGAACGATTGCAACAGTTCCAGCCCGGCGCTCGCCTGGTTGAACTGTGGATTCACAGTAAAGATGAACCCCTGGGCCTTGACGGAGAGCTCTGTCTGTCCCCAGGACGAGGTGAACGTTTTGGAGACGAGGAGGTCCGGCTCGAACACCATGTCCGAGCCCTTCCCGGTGAGCGAGGTATCCAAAGCCGGCTGGGTCGGATCGCCGTGCATATTCAAACGGCGCGTGGCAGAGAACAGGGCGACGTCGTCGGTGTAAAACAGATTACCGCCAGCGGTCACAGACCAGTCGGCCATCGCCGGAGCAGCGGCAGCCAACAGCAACGTGACCGCCAGCCCCAACCGTCTCAGTGACATGCATGCACTTATCCTACGGCTCCAGAACCTGGTTGCGGTTCGATCCGCTCATGAACGGAGCGAGGCTCTTACGGACGGTCCTCAGATCTGGCTCAGCGGGAAGCTCCTAGAATGCGTAGAGGGTCGCGTAGATGTAGGCCAGGTTATAACCGAAGTTGACGTTAAACGCTTGATCTCCGTTCCCCTTCAACCCGGCAGTCAGCCGGTCGAACGCGGCGCCCATCGCGAAGTGTTGGAAGAACCGATACTCAAGCCCGGCATAGAACTCAAACATCGATCCCGTGTAATCGCCTACGGAAAGGTAGAAAAAGTCATAGCGGCTCTGAAATTGTAACTTGGGCGTGATGTTGTAATTCGCGACGAGCCCGATCGACGGAAGCGGAAGGGTCAGTTGCTCGTTCACGACCGTTGAGTTCACTACTCCGGCTCCCCCCGAGGTCGTTATATTGCCCTGCGCTGCAAAATTAAAATTTGTCTTCATCATGTAGAGCCCTGGCGACACCGCCAACTCCACTTTCTCGTTCCGGTAAAAAGAGTAGTTGTAGAGCAACCGGTAGATATTGAAGCTCAGGCTGGTTTGGGTCGCCGCACCGGCCTTAACAGTTTGGTCCCTGATGAGAATATCCTGGTTGATCGATTTGTCCCCGCTCAACCCGACCCGATACCAGGACAGTCCAATCGGCATGACGGTCATTGAACCGATAGAGGCCATCGAGTCGGAAGGCATCGGTGCTGCTGTTCACACCCAAGGTATTGGTGAGGTCAATATTCGCGCCAACGCCTAAGGCAGGGCCACCAACGGATACGTTTGCGGTGGCCCCCCAGACGTAGGCCCAGCCGCCGCGAAGCATCAACTTGTCAGTCATTTCGGAAGGCGTCGTCTCCTCGGCGCAGACCGACCGAAGGGATCGCACCGAGCAGGCCCAGGGCGAGAACGGCCAGGAGCGGCAACCCGTGGAACCGAGTGAAGGACCAACGTGCTGACCTAATGACTTCAGCTTGCCGCATAAATATCTCCTTGATTTGGACTTGCCGCCGAGCCGGGACACCAGACCAGTCACTTGAGCGTGGCAAAGCATAGCGAGAAGGCCTCCAGCCGTCAAGGAGCAGAGACCGCCTGCGCGTCTTATTTACTGTGGTGGGCGAAGACCAGATCAACGGACGGAGAGCTGCAACGATCCCTCTGCAAGCACCTGAATCTCGACCCCGCCCGGCACGGGATAGATGGCGCGCGGCTGAAGGCTGGTCACGGATCCTTCCAGCCATGTCTCGGGAGCCACTTGCCGCGTCAACGCGTGGGCAAGCCGGCCCCGCAATGTGTCCACTTGCTCCGAGAGGTCGATGCGCGTCTCCGGCTCCAGTCGCGACAAGAGATCGTCGTGCACCATCCAATTGGCTGCATTAAGCAACACATTCTTCGTCTCCACTGTGAAATTGAATTGCTCGAACCGGAGCATGTTCGTCTTGGTATCGAGCACGGGCGTTCCAATGGCATAGAGGATGCCATTGATGCCGCCGCTCATCCCCAACTCCAAGATCAGGTTGGCGCCGCTCCCGTAGAGCCGGGCTGACACGATCTTCAGCGGGTCGCCGACCGAGTTTGGGATCTCGTTCCCTACCAACTGCTGGGCGAGCAGGCGATTGATCGCCGGATACTCGGCAAGGATCGGCAGCGCAAGATGAAACCCGTCCCCTGTGTGAGGAGTCAACTCGAGCGAGGGAAGAGGGTGGTTGTCGACAGCTGGCTGAGCACCGAGTCTGACTGCCGGCCGGAGCAACAGATGTACGGACGATTGGATCAGCTGCTCTCCCTCTGCACCGACGGGGCCAACCTGAGCGCCGGTGGGATTGAGGGTCAGCCAGAGGTTGGGAGTCAGAGCCGTCGCTTCTTGTAGCTTCTGCCAAACCGACCTGGCGCGTTCTTTCGAAGCGGTTCTCTCACGCAACTTCGCATCGATCGCGGAGGCCAGCCCCCGCAGCTTGGCATCCAGTAACGATTGGACGATCTGCGTCCCGTCGATGTTCTGGCTGGTCAGCCGGCAGGGATCAAGAAAGCTTGGAGGGTCGAATGATGTCTCGGACTTGAGCGTCCAGACCTCCGACCAACCCACGCGTGAGTTGGCCGTCAGCCGTAGCCGCTTCGGCGGATCGTCGTCATACCCGCACGAACCGACGAGGACCTCGCCTTCGGATCTGGTTAGCTTGATCGCCAGACGATACCGGAATTCCGGATACTCGATCGCCAGCCGATCCCCGACCATCCGCACATGAAGCGGTCCTCGGACGAACCGATAGAAATATTGATAGGGACCATGGCCGGCGAGCGTACCGCCATCCTGCCAGACCTCCTCCTTCGCCCCCTCATGCGGAAACGCCTCGTCGGCGGCGGAGGCCAGGTCGTTCAAGGTGAGGCTCACATGAAGATGCACCACGGACTCCTCGACAGAAGGGACGGGAGGCGGCGGAGCCAAGGAATCGTTGGGTTTGGGAATCTCTGGGCTGGACCCGCCGAATCCGCTCAGGACGAAGACGGCGAGGGCGAGCGCGACGGCCACAAGGTTGTTGACACAGGGGATCTTCATCATGGTCTTCCGTCGCCGGGTGCTTATGACTGGGCCCCACCGGCCGTTGCGACTGGTGCGGCCCGTCGAATCGATTCTCAACTGTTCATCCTGCGCGCGTTACTTACTACCGCTCTGCTGGAGCGTTTCCAGTACCTGGTCGAGCGAGAAGCTGCCGACTTTCTGGCTGGGCGGAAATTCCTTAAATGTGGCCAGGAATTTCCCGACGTATTGCTGCGCCGGCACGAGTAGGAAGATACGCTCAATCCTCCAATGATTGTAGTCCATGCCGATGTGGTCGGCCTGTTCGAACGGATCGGAGCGAAGGTTGAAGAGCTTCGGCACCCGCAGCGTGACAAACGGTTCCTGCCAGACATCGAAGCCATGAGCGCGTTGCTCGGCAAACACGAGCTTCCACTGGTTGTAGCGCAACCCCACCAGCGAGCCGTCGTCGTTGAAGTAGAAGAACTCGTGACGCGGACTGGGCGCTTTGCCGGCCAGGGCATCGGTGATGTTGTAGCCATCGAGATGCACCTTGAAGGTCTTGTCGCCGACTTTCATACCTTTCAGCAGCTGCTCCTTCACGTCCGGCACACCGGCGGCGGCGAGCAGCGTGGGGAGCATGTCTTCATGGGCGAAGATGTCGTTGTGGACGGTGCCGGGCTTGATGACGCCGGGCCAGCGGATGGCAGTCGGCACGCGGTAGCCGCCTTCCCAGTTGGTCGCTTTCTCGCCACGGAACGGCGTCGTGCCGCCATCGGGCCAGCTAAACGACTCGGCGCCGTTGTCGGTGGAGTACATGACGATGGTGTTCTCGTCGAGGCCCAGCTCCTTGAGCTTGTCAAGAAGCTGTCCGACCATCGTGTCGTGCTCGACCATGCCGTCGGGATAGATGCCGAGCCCGGTTTTGCCTTCGCTTTCCTTCTTCAGGTGCGTAAAGATATGCATCCGGGTCGAATTCCACCAGAGGAAGAACGGCTTGTCCGCCTTCTTCGCGCGCTCGAGATAATCCAGCGAGGCCTTGGTGACTTCCTCGTCAATCGTCTCCATGCGCTTCTTGGTGAGCGGCCCGGTGCTCTCGATCTTCTGCGTGCCGTCCGGATTCGCCCAGGTGTGGATCACGCCGCGCGTGTTGTACTTCTTGATCAATTCGGGATCTTTGAAGTAGTCCGCATTCTCCGGCTCTTCCTCGGCGTTGAGGTGGTAGAGCGAGCCCATGAACTCGTCGAAACCATGCGCGGTGGGCAGGTGCTCATCGCGGTCGCCGAGGTGGTTCTTGCCGAACTGGGCGGTCATGTAGCCCTGCGCCTTGAGCAGCTCGGCGATGCGTCACATCGCGCGCCTGCAGCCCTTCCTTCGCGCCCGGCAGGCCGACCTTGAGCAGGCCGGTGCGGAAACCGACTCTGGCCGGTGATGAAGCGCGGCGCGGCCGGCGGTGCAACTCTGCTGGCCGTACCAGTCGGTGAACAGCGCGCCTTCCTTGGCGATGCGGTCGATGTTCGGCGTCTTGTAGCCCATCATGCCCTGGTTGTAGGCGCTGACATTCCAGTAGCCGATGTCATCGCCCCAGATGATGAGGATGTTGGGCTTCTTGTCGGCGCCGACGGCGGAGCCGGCCACGAACGCGACTGCCATGAACAGAGCGAGCCCGATCGCAGGTATGAGTCTCTTCATTGTGCCCTCCTTCATAATTGTATGTGTCATGCTCTCATAGTCTCCGCCACCACGTCACCCCGGGAACCACCTAGTGCTTCGACATCGGCGAGCAGAGGCCGGTGCCGATCCACACGCAGCGTCGCGACGCCTGATCGACCCACGCACTCTTCGGTTATCGTCTCGTTCCCACCAGGCCCGCCACGAACAACGCGCCGAGCACCGCATGGCCTATCCCCGCAGACCACAGCAACATACCGCCAAGGCCCAGTCCTGCCGCAGCCCATATAAGGACCACGGCTGCCAATACGTTGTAGGAGGTAATCCCGACGGCTCACCGCTAGACCGGCAGGACTCCCGACATCGTTGCGGGCTTTCAAGCAGGCCAGCCCCAGCGCGGACACTCCCGCGCCGAAGAGTCGCGCCAGGACTGTTGCGAGCGAGTCAGTCGGCACTCCAAGCAGCAACGAGACCACCGGTGCCGGACTGATCAGCGCCAGCACTCCCACGAGCACTTCAAGAGCACCAGAGATTGTCAGCAAGAGTCTCAGCGACATCCGGCTCCCCTTCGCGATAACACGAGGCGTTCCCGCGATGCGAGAGCGCCTCGTCCCTACTCACCCCACTCGATCACTCCGACATTTTCTTGGGCGCGCGGGCCTCGCGCAGGGCCTGATGCTCCGCCTCGGCGTTCGCCGCCTTCATCTCTTTCAGATCGATCGCGACGCTGTGGCTCTTGCTGATGAACTTGTTGCCGGTCCAGACACTGCACGCCTGTCCCAACCCATATAGAGCAGAACATCGGTCCCCTGGCCCCTTGATGAACGGATGCTGCTCGTTCCCCGCCGCAAGACGGAACTCGTTCAATTGCAGAGTGAAAACCTGCATGATCGGACCCGATAGCGACGCGCACCCGTTACCTCACTTATTCCATCCGCTGAATCGTGGCTTCCATAACGCACTCCATCATCAAATCGCATCCCTCCTGCAAAACGTTCCAGCGAGCTGAGGTTCAGAGCGTTGTGTTTCCGAGGTACTGTGCCCATCCGGGCGTCGGGGCTTGCCCGATCGCTCCGCGTGACATCATCAGCGGGAGCGCAATCATTTCAATATTTCTCCGGAATGAAGGTCCTGCCCTTCAACGTCGCCTGGTCATCGTATTTGTGTTTGCTCGATCGTTTGGGTAGCGTCACTTTCCCGCGCGACATCCGCTTGTAGGGAATCAACCTCAACAGATGGCTGATACAGTTCAGGCGCGCGCGTTTCTTGTCGTCCGAACGAACGATATACCAGGGTGCATGTTTTGTGTCCGTCGCTTTGAGCATCATGTCCCGGGCACGCGAGTACTCGTACCACTTCTCACGAGACGGAAGATCGACTGGACTGAGCTTCCACTGGCGCAACGGATCTTCGATGCGGGCTTCGAAGCGACGTTCCTGCTCCTCATTGCTCACTTCGAGCCAGTACTTGATCAGGATAATCCCAGCGTCAACGACGTACTTTTCGAACACCGGACAGAGTTCGAGGAACCGGGCATGTTGTTCCTTGGTGCAAAAGCCCATGACGTATTCGACCCCGGCACGGTTGTACCAGCTGCGGTCGAAAATCACGATCTCGCCGGCCGCCGGAAAGTGCTGCATGTACCGCTGAATATACATCTGGGTCTTCTCGCGGTCGGAAGGCGCGGGCAACGCCACCAGGCGGAACACGCGCGGGCTGACGCGTTCGGTGATGGCGCGAATCGTGCCTCCCTTGCCGGCGCCGTCGCGCCCCTCAAACACCACGATGACCCGCAGGCCTTTGTGTTTCACCCAGTCCTGGAGGATGCAGAGTTCGGCCTGAAGCCTGCGCAACTGCTCCTCATACTGCTTGCGTTTCAGCTTTGCCCCGCCTTCATTTTTCTGCACCTTAGACATCGCACTTCCTCCTTTAGTAATTCCTCGCAGCACACGCACTCAAAAGAATGTGTTCCGATTCGAACGGCCGTCGGTCTTTTCGCCAGTGACTCGATTGCACTGATGTTTCCGCTCGCGATCGCGAATATGATTGCGGCGCCCATGGTTACGGCACCGGGCACGGCGTCACGTTCTAAATGTCGGCTGCGTACGCTGCAATAGTTCGGTCGCTAGAAAACTTCCCGGATCTGGCGACATTGTTGATGGCCTTTTTCGCCCATCCATCAGGCCTACTCACTCGCCTTCTCCTTACAGGTTGTCCGCTTCCGTAGAGTCCCTTCGCCGCTTCGACGGCGCACGCCGCCCCCATTGCCAGTCGGCGATCTCGGGCATGTCCACGCCATAACGGGCGATGTATTGTTTGTGCTCCAACAGTTTGTCGCGAATCGCCTGCTTGGCATAGGCGGCGCGGGACCCAAGCTCCGGCAGCCGGTCAATCACGTCGCCGAAGAGGTGAAACCGGTCAAGATCATTCATCACAACCATGTCGAACGGTGTACTCGTCGTCCCCTCCTCTTTGTAGCCGCGTACGTGCAGGTTCTTATGGTTCGTCCGCCGGTATGTGAGCCGATGGATCAACCACGGGTAGCCGTGGAAGGCGAATATAATCGGCTTGTCCTTGGTGAAGAGCGCATCGAAGTCCCGGTCTGAGAGACCATGCGGGTGCTCGCTCTGTGGCTGCAGTTTCATCAGGTTGACGACGTTGATGACGCGAATCTTCAGCGCCGGGAGATACTGACGAAAGAGATCCACGGCGGCCAGCGTCTCCAGCGTAGGCACGTCTCCGCAGCAGGCCATGACGACATCGGGATCTCCCCCCTTGTCATTGCTGGCCCACTCCCAGATGCCGATGCCGGCGGTGCAGTGCTTGATCGCCTCGTCCATCGTCAACCATTGCGGGGCCGGTTGCTTGCCGGCGACGATAACATTCACGTAATTGCGGCTGCGCAGGCAGTGATCGGTGACAGACAGGAGCGTGTTTGCGTCCGGCGGGAGATACACGCGCACGACCTCCGCTTTCTTGTTCACGACGTGATCGATGAAGCCGGGATCCTGGTGGCTGAATCCGTTGTTATCCTGCCGCCAGACATGGGAGCTCAGCAGATAGTTGAGCGAGGCAATCGGTCGCCGCCAGGGAATGTCATGACAGACCTTCAGCCACTTCGCGTGCTGATTGAACATCGAATCGATGATGTGAATGAATGCCTCATAACAGGAGAAGAACCCGTGCCGGCCGGTTAAGAGATACCCTTCCAGCCAGCCCTGGCATTGGTGCTCACTGAGCATTTCCATCACGCGTCCATCCGGAGCCAAGTGATCGTCATACGGGTAGCGCTCCGCCATCCAGGCGCGATTGGTGACCTCCAAGGCGTCCTGCCAGCGGTTTGAGTTGTTCTCGTCCGGACTGAAGAGACGGAAGTTCCGGCTTCCCATGTTCAGTTTCATCGTGTCGCGCAGAAACTTTCCCATATACCGAGTGGACTCGCCTGTGACGGCGCCGGGTTTCGTCACCTTGACGGCATAGTCGCGGAAGTCCGGTAAACGCAGATCCCTGAGCAGCAGGCCGCCGTTGGCGTGTGGATTGGCGCTCATACGACGCTCACCCTTTGGCGCGAGGTCAATCAGATCGGATCTTAATCGCCCGGTCTTATCAAACAGCTCCTCCGGCTTGTAGCTCTTCATCCATTTCTCAAGAATCTTCACATGCCTGGGCTTTTCGTGCATTTCGCCCATCGGCACCTGATGGCTCCGCCAGTAGTCCTCGGTCCGTTTGCCGTCGATCTCCTTCGGGCAGGTCCACCCTTTAGGCGAACGGAGAATAATCTATCGGCCAGCGAGGTCTGTCCTTCACACCGTTCTTCCTCGCCTGATTTTGGATGCGGCGTATTTCGTCAAAGCAGGTATCGATTGTGGCGGCCATGAGCTGATGCATCTTGCCCGGCTCGTGTCCCTCCACGAAATGAGGTGTGTACCCGTAACCCGAAACAGCTGATCCAATTCCTCGTGACTGATGCGGGCCAGCACGCAGGGATTGGCGATTTTGTATCCGTTCAGGTGCAGAATAGGCAGCACGGCTCCATCGGAAGCAGGATTGAGAAACTTGTTGGAATGCCAGGACGTCGCCAGCGGTCCGGTCTCCGCCTCACCATCGCCGACCACACAGGCCACGATCAGGTCGGGATTGTCATACGCGGCCCCGTAGGCGTGCGAAACGGCGTAACCCAGTTCGCCGCCTTCGTGGATTGATCCGGGTGTTTCGGGTGCGACGTGGCTGGGGATGCCTCCGGGAAACGAAAACTGTGTGAACAACCGCTTCATGCCCTCTTCGTCCTGTGAAATGTTCGGATAGACTTCGCTGTACGTGCTCTCAAGATAGGCATTCGCGACCAGCCCGGGTCCCCCATGCCCGGGGCCCGTGATGTAAATCATGCTCAGGTCCCGTTGCTTGATGGCTCGATTCAGATGGACATAGATGAAATTCAGCCCCGGTGTGGTGCCCCAATGACCGAGCAGGCGGGGTTTGATGTGCTCTTTCTTCAACGGCTTTTTCAGCAAGGGGTTGTCATATAGATAAATCTGCCCCACCGAAAGATAGTTTGCGGCGCGCCAATAGGCATCCATCAACTTGAGTTCCTTCTCCGATAACGGTGTTCCCATGATCACTCCTTTTCTATGGCAGCCCGCGCTCGAAAGCGGTCAACGCCCCGGTGGCCTATGAACGTAGGCCTCGCACACACCTCACCCTCTCCCTGGCGATCCAGGTTTCTTCATCCGCTGCAACCACATAGGCAGCCAGTCGTGATTCATCCTCACTGATTCTTGCCGCATGGATCATGCAGGGCGACGTGAGCAAGGTCAAGTCGCTGACCATCGAACAAGCCAGCCGACTTCATTTTCGCGGAGGATCGATCCTTAAGACCGCGCGCGCGAATCCGACCAAGAACTCCGCTCACTCGCTGTGCCGCGGTGGTCGGTCTCACAGCCGAGGGGTTCCGGGAAAGATTTGCCTCCGTAGTCGCGCATGAACGGGGCACATGACCCTGCTCATCGGCTAAGCAGGGCATCGGATATGAATGACGGAATCCGCCAAACTTGACGTGCCTCGACTGTGATGATAGCGTCCGTTTCCAACTGGCACTCAGCCACTACGAAGAATCCTCTTCGATGAACATGTAGGTACAACCGCCATGCCTAGCCTTCAATCCGTCAGACGAAAGATCGCCTCCGTTAAGAAAACCCAGAAAATCACGAAGGCCATGAAAATGGTCGCGGCGGCAAAACTCAAACGCACGCAGAACCGCATTCTCGCAGCACGACCCTACGCCCTGAAGATGCGGGATACCATCCGCAACCTCAGCTTGCGGGTCAACCGAGACCTTCACCCGTTGCTCCGTAAGCGGGAAGGCGAGCACCGTAATGTTGTTGTGACGGTCGTGACGAGCGACCGCGGATTATGCGGGGCGTTCAACGCCAACATTCTCCGCACGGCGCTCACTGCACTGAAGGGACTTGAGTCCCGCGGCGTGCAGGTTGAGGTGGCGGTGGTCGGTCGGAAAGGTCGCGACTTTTTCAGGAGACGCGGTTGGAAGGTGCGTCGGGAAGTGGTGGACATCTTCGATAAATTGACGTTCGAACACGGGATGGTAATGGGAGAAGAATTCCCGGCGCTCGAGGAGTACGTGGCAGGGAGTATCGATGCGGTCTATATCATCTACAATGAATTCAAATCCGCCCTTGCAGCAACGGGTGGTTGTCGAACGGCTCCTTCCGATCGACTGGGTCGTTGAGATCTCCGATAGGAAGGATCTTGACCAGCCAACGGAGACAGTCCCAGGAGGCTATCAGTACGAACCGAGTGAGGACGAACTGCTTGAGCAGCTTCTGCACCGTAACTTCCACGTCCAGGCGTACCGTGTGCTGCTGGAATCTTCGGCCGCCGAGCAGGGTGCCCGCATGGCGGCAATGGACGGCGCCACGCGGAACGCAGGTGAACTCATCAAGAGTCTGACGACTTACTATAACAAGACCAGGCAAGGGGTCATCACCAAGGAACTCATGGATATTGTCGGTGGCGCTGAAGCCTTGAAATAACCCTTCTAAGATCGCTGACCCGACCAGTCAGACATCTACTCGTTGATGTCCCTCAATCCGAACGACTGCACAGGAACCGGCAGGGCATGAGTCGATCCTCTGGGTCGGCATGCCCCTGTCGCGCCGGAATGCCGTTCCAGAAGCTTCATGTGAAGGCCGGAAGCTTCGGGAAACGCGGACGGCCGACCAATGACAAGAAGCGATTCTACGTTCGTCAGGCAACGGCGATACGGACCACCTGTCCCCCCACCGCGCCGGCGAGCCGCTATCAATGGGAGATCGCGGCAGGTTCCTGTGGCCCAGCGCTGGGGCCCGCCGGCATGGAAGCCTCGCGGGGTTCCGCCGGGCCATCCGGAGCCCATCCGCCGCCCAACGCTTTATAGAGCTGGACGACCGACACCAGTTGAACCCGACGGGTTTTCGCGAGTTCGAGCTCGGCCTCAAACAGACTACGCTGCGACGTCAACACGTCCAGATAGCTGGCCCGCCCTCCTTGATATCGTTGATCGGCGAAATGCAGGGCAGATTGCAACGCCGTCACTTGCTGCTCCTGGGCGTCCCGTTGCTCACGAGTTTTTTGCACGGCAATGAGGGCATCTTCGACTTCCCTGAATGCGTTCACGACGGCCTTCTCATACTGGAGCGCCGCCTGCTTGGCCCTCGTTTCATTCACCGTCACTTGGTAACCCAGCGCCGTCGCGTTCAACAAGGGACCAACCAGCGACGCGCTGATGTTTTGAATAAAAAGCGGACCGATCGATGACCCGGAGAGTTGTGCGTTCGCTCCACCGATCGCCCCGGTCAGGGCGAGTTGAGGAAAGCGCTGCGCCTGTGCCACGCCGATGCCGGCCGTCGCTGCCACGAGCATCTGCTCCGCCTGCAGAAGGTCCGGACGTCGCTGCAATAACTCCGACGGCAGACCGGCCGGCACATCAGGAGGCATCGGCTGTTCCGTCAGAATCAACCCACGAGTAATCGTGGCTGGTTTGCGCCCCAACAGGGCGTTGAGTTGATTTTCCTTCTGCACCACCTGCTTTTCGAGGTCGGCGAGTTTTGCCGCTGTGCCCGCCCGTTCTGCTTCGAACCGATCCAGATCCAGCTTGGGAATGTACCCCTGTTTGTAGCGAAGCTGCGACAGCCGAACGGATTCTTCCCACGATTTCAGCGTGCGTTTGGTGATATCTACCTGCAGGTCCAGCGAGCGGAGTGAAAAATAGGCTTCGCTGACGCTGCCGACCAGGCCCAGGATCACCGCCCGCTGATTGTCCTCCTGGGCAAACAGTTGCGCCTCCGATGCTTCAACCGCGCGCCGGAGACGACCCCATAGATCGAGTTCCCATTTCAGACTGCCGAAGCCGACGGTGTTCGAAAAGGTCGTACCCCCCGAACCGCCCTGTTGACCGGGAATGACGATGGCTCCCCCTCCGCCAGGAATGGTCGTGGCATTGCCCGACGTTTGATAGAGAAAGGCTGTGCCGCCGTAGGACAACGACGGAGCCAGATCAAATTGAGTCATGACGAGCTGCGCGCGATATTCCTCGACCGTCGAGACCGCCGTACGCACATCTTGATTTTCTGCGAGCGCGATTCGGATCAAGTTCTGCAGTTCTTTGTCCTTGAGGAGCTCCCACCACGAGAGATTTGCGATGGATTCCGCCGTCGAACTCGCCACGCGCCACGAGTCGGCAGTCGGAGTTTCAGGACGAACATAATCGGGGCCCATCTTGCAGGCGCCCAGCATCGCCGCGAGAAATGCGAGACCTGCGAAAAAGGCGGGACGGGCAAGATCTCCTCGTCGCTCCCCTGTTTGTTGCATCTCCCGCCTTTCACGTTTTTCCCGCTCCTCCTGCGAGTCTCGCTCCCAATCCATCTCAGTGCCCTCCTCCGTAACCCGCACTCTCACGAGCATGGGTCGGCGACAGTGTCGGCTGCGGGATCGGCTGGGACGGCTGCCCGTCGCCCGATCCCTTCGGCCCCCCTGGAACAGGTGCGCCAGGCGTCGGTTTCGCGTGTGGTTCGCCGCGATGCACGAGGTTCTCCACAAAAGCAAACGAGACCGGGATGAGGAAGATCGCGATCACGCTCGCGGCCAGCATGCCGCCGAACACGGCGAGACCAAGGAGGACTCGGCCATGTGCCCCGGCTCCCGTTGCGAACACGAGGGGCATGACGCCGAGGATGAATGCGAAAGCGGTCATGAGGATAGGCCGGAGCCGCACCTGGGCTGCAGCCAGGGCGGCGTCCGTGATGGACTTCCCTCCTTCAAACTCGACTTTCGCAAACTCCACGATGAGGATCGCGTTCTTGGCGGACAGCCCGATCAACATGACCAGGCCTATTTGAGTGAACACGTCGTTCTCACTGGCCTGAGGCGCCACAAGTTTGAGAAGCCACAGGGCACCGAACGCGCCAAAGACGGCGATCGGCGTGACGAGAAGCACACTGAAGGGCAAGGCCCAGCTCTCATACTGCGCCGCGAGAATCAGGAACACGAACAGCAGAGAGAACCCGAAAATCACACTGGCCGGCACGCCTTCGGCAGCCACTTTTTCCTGGAACGACATGCCCATATAATCGAACCCCATACCGGCCGGCATCGTCTGCGCAAAGACTTCCTCCAACGCCTTCATCGCCTGGCCGGAACTGTAGCCGGTCGCCGCTCCCACAAGCAGCTGCGCGGAGCGGTACTCGTTGTAGCGCATCGTGAACTCGGGACCATTGTAGGTGTCCATCGCCACCAGCGCCGATAGCGGGACCATATCCCCGGAGTTGTTGCGGACGTAGAATTGCCCGACGTTTTCGGCTTTCGTGCGGAATTCCCCTTCTGCCTGCACATACACCTGCCAGGTGCGACCGAAACGGTTGAAGTAATTGACCATTACGCCGCCCATAAAGGCCTGCAGCGTCTGGTACACATCTGAGAGGTTCACTCCCTGCTTGAGCACTTTGTCGCGATCCACCCTGGCGAATACTTGCGGCACATCGGGGATGAAAGTCGTATCGATTCTCGAAATTTCAGGACGCTTTCGGGCAGCCTCCATGAACTTCTGGGTATTGTCTGCCAGGAAACGGATATCCTTTCCGGAGCGGTCTTCCAGGATCATGGTCACGCCGCCGGACGTCCCAACCCCTGGAATCGCGGGCGGCGGAAACAGAAAGGCTTTAGCCCCCGGGAGTTCGGCAAGCCGGTTGTTCACATTCTTGAAAATCGGCAGGAGCTGCTCCTCAGGTTTTTTCCGTTCCGCCCAGGGCTCGAGCGTGACGAATAAGAACGCATTGTAGGTCGTGCTCACCGTGCTCAACAGGCTGTAGCCGATGACGCTGGTGGCATATCTGATGCCCGGCGTGTTTTTTAAAATGGCCTCAATCTCTCTGGTCAACTGGTCCGTCCGCTGGAGAGAGGAAGCCTCAGGGAGCTGGACATTCAGGTACACAAAGCCCTGGTCCTCGATCGGAAGGAAGCCGGTCGGCAATTGCCCCCCCAGCCAGCCGGACACGACAGCGACTCCGAGAAGAAAGAGCATCGAGAGGCCGGCCTTCCGAATGAGACGGCCGCAGAGACTCACGTAGCCATCGGTCGCACGCCCGAACCATTTATTAAACCAGCCGAAGAAAAGTCCCAACGGGCCTCTCGCCGGTTTCTTCGGTCGGAGTAAGAGGGCCGAGAGGGCGGGGCTGAGGGTGAGGGCGTTGAAGGCCGAGATGACCACGGACAGGGCGATGGTAACGGCAAATTGTTGATATAAGCGGCCGGTGATGCCGGGAATAAACGCCGTCGGAATGAAGACGGCTGCCAGGATGAGTGCAATCGCCACTACAGGCCCGGACACTTGCTCCATGGCCTTGAGACTCGCCTCCTTCGGCGACAGGCCATGGTCGATATGGTGCTCGACCGCCTCGACCACGACGATGGCGTCGTCCACGACCAAGCCGATAGCCAGCACCAGCCCGAAGAGGGAGAGCGTGTTGATGGAAAAACCGAGCATCGGGAACAGCGTGAACGTGCCCACCAGCGAGACCGGTACGGCCAGCAGCGGGATCAACGTGGCCCGCCAGCCCTGGAGAAATAGGTAGACGACCAGGATGACGAGAACCAGCGCTTCAAAGAGCGTATGCACGATCTCGTTGATACCCTCTCGCACGGCCTGCGTCGAATCGAGCGAGGTCACATAATCGAGGTCCTCCGGGAACCGCGACTTCATCTCCTCCATAAGTTTTTGCGCAGCATCCATGGTCTGGATCGCGTTGGATCCCGGGAGCTGATAGATGGCAATGATCGCCGCCGGTTTTCCATTCATCCGGCCTATGATGTTGTACATCTGTGCACCGAGCTGAGCCCTGGCCACATCTTTCAATCGAACCATGGAGCCATCCGGGTTGGCCCGGATCACGATATTCTCGAATTCTTCTGTCGTCTCCAAGCGACCCTGCGCGCGAACGGTGTAGGTAAACTCCTGTCCCTGCGGCACAGGCTCGGCGCCGACCTGGCCGGCGGGATTCACGGTGTTCTGGGCCTTAATGGCGTTCAAAATCTCGGTCACGGTGATCCCCAGCTTGGCAAGCTGATCGGGCCGCACCCAAAAACGCATCGCATACTGGCCCGCCCCAAAGATTGTCACTTGGCCAAGGCCCGGCACACGGGTCATGGGATCATTGATGTTGACGTAGGCATAGTTGGCCAGGAAGACTTCGTCGTAGGTGCCGTTTGGGGAGTACAGCGAGAACAGTGCGAGTGGACTGGTCGTGGATTTCTTGATCGTGACCCCGAAGTTCCGCACGTCCTGGGGCAATTGGGATTCGGACTGGGTATAGCGCATCTGCGCCAGGATCTGATCGTCGTTGGGCCTGGTGTTGATGTCGAAATCCACCCGCAGCGTCATCTGCCCGTTGCTCGCGTTGACCGAGTACATGTAGATCATGTTGTCCACCCCGCTCATCATCTGCTCGATGGGAGTGGCAACCGACTTTTCCAGGCTGACCGCATCAGCCCCGACGTAGGTGGCTTGCAGCTGAATTTCAGGCGGCGCGATGTCGGGAAACTGCGCGATCGGAAGCTGCACCATCGCGATGACGCCGAGGATCACCATGATGATCGAAATCACCATCGCGACGATCGGACGATTGATGAAGAATCTGGCCATGGCCTATTCCGACGGCCGGGCACGCCAACGGGCGGCGCGCGCGCACCGGGTGGGAGCGTTGATTCTGCCTCAGCTCGGTTCGGTCGCTGGCTGCTTGGCGTAAGGTGCAGGAGTGACCGTCATCCCCGCCTTCAGTTTCTGAAGCCCCTCCACCACAACTCGTTCGCCAGGCTGTAATCCCCGACTGATGATCCACATGGACCCGATGCGCTCCCCGACCTGTACCGGACGGAGCTCCACGGTACTATCGGGTTTGACCACAGCCACCTGATAGTTGCCCTGCAGCTCCGAGACAGCGCGTTGCGGCACGAGGAGGGCCCCTGCGTGCGTCTTGGTCACGGCGCGGACGCGCGCGTATTGACCTGGGCGGAGGAGGTTGCCGGGGTTGGGGAAGATCGCCGCGACTCGAATCGTGCCGGTCTTTACATCGACCTGTCGGTCGGCAAGAAAAAATTTTCCCTGGTGCGGATAGATCGAGCCGTCGCTGAGAGTCAGAGTGAGGCGGGCTTTCTGGTCTTCAGGCGGCATACTGTACGCTTGCTGAATTTTCTCGGCCGCCCTGAGGTACTCCTGTTCGCTGACGGGGAAATACACCCGCAGCGGGTCGAGCGTGGACATCGACGTCAACTCCGTGTTGGCATCGATTAGGTCACCGATCTGCGCGTTGGCGATGCCTACCACTCCATCGATAGGCGCCGTGATCCTGGTCCAACCGAGATTAAACTTCGCCTGTTCCACCGAGGCTTTGGCGGCAGCAACCGAGCCTTTCGCAGCTGCGTACGCCTGAACGGAATCGTCCAATTCCTTCCGGCTGATGGCTCCCTGTTTGGCCAGTGGGGTATCACGCTCCACATCCAGCTTCGTCTTCAAGAATAGAGCCTGCGCCTTCGCCAGATCTCCCTGAGCCTGATCCAGTGCCGCCTTGAACTTGCTGGGGTCCAGCTCGAACAAGAGCTCGCCCTTCTTGACGAACGATCCTTCGGCGTAGGGCCGTTTGACCAGATAGCCGGATACCTGCGCGCGAATCTTGGCATTGACCGACCCTTCCGTCGTGCCGACCCACTCCGAGTAAATCGGCACGTCCTTCTGTACCACTTCCACGACTTCGACTTCAGGGGCGGATTGGGAGGAAGTGGATGACGCCTCCTGCTTACAGCCAATACCGGCCGCCATCATGAGGCACAGGAGTAGAGTTGTCGTGAGCGGTCTCATAGCAGCGGAGTATGTCACACGAGAAGTTCCATTATCCATGACCGGTCATGCTTCAGTTTGGGACCTGCGGCAGCCTGTTCGCGGAAACCGCCTTATGATTCTTCGACTGACCGGATGCGGCGGCCGCGCTCGCCATCGAGAGTGGCGCGGAATGGATCACGACCGATCGAGACTGTGCCCGTTTTCCAGTACTGCAATGGCAACATCTCCCTGACTCCTGGTCGTTAAGCTCGACTCGACCGGCAACTAGGAATTATCGCCATAGCGAAAGTGGGGTGAGGCAATTCATCAACCCTTAATTACTCCGCCACGGTCCTACGTGCGCGGGCCTCGCGGACAGCCTGTTGCTCCGCCTCGGCGTGCGGCCGCCTTCATCTCTTTCAGGTCGATCGTGACGCTGTGGATCTTGCCGGTGAATTTGTTGTCGCGCTCCTTGTAATCTTCCGTGACCGGCGTACCCTCGTCCACGCCCACGTCGGCGCCCTCGTCGGCCGAGAAGGCGCAGCACTGCGTCTGCTCGATCCGTCCTTCGGCGACTTTTCCTCCGTTGACGAAGATCATGCCGATACCGCCCTTGCCCATCCCTCCGCCGTCTGAGACAAACTCATAACGAATCGTCGCCTTGCCTGCTGCAAGCGGCTCAGGCCCCGCGATGGTGAACCCCTGCAGACCGACAAAGTTGTAGGTATAAACCGGCTTGCCGTCCTTCAGGTAAAGGCTCCATCCGCCGAACCGTCCGGCCTGCGCCAGGAGGACGCCGTTGGCGCCTCCTTGCGGGAATTTCCACTTCAGCGGTGATCGTGTGCGACCGGTTCTTCGTGTTGATGAAGACGTTCTCCGACATCCCGGTCATTCCCTCGTAGACCGTCAGTGATGTGCGACCCGCCATCAGGTCGGGCCGTCCGGCCGTGGCAGCGTTAAAGCGCTCAAGTACCGCGATCGTCGATCGGCAACACGTGGTACTTGACCGCTTCCTTCAGGAAGAGGGCTTGGAGTTCCTTGAGCTTCGCCGGATTCTTGGGGGCCAGATCGTTCGCCAGGCTGAAATCGTCTTCGTGTTCGTACAGTTCCCACTTGTCATCCTCAGGAGGCCGCGCGGCTTGAATTCCCACGGAGCCCGTGTGAATGGTTCCGGCAAACCAGCCGTCCGCGTAGATGCCGCGGTTGCCCAGAATCTCGAAGTACTGCACCTGGTGCCGGCTCTTCGCCTTGGCATCGCCAAACGTATAGACCATGCTCACCCCTTCGATCGGGGCCTGCTTGGTCCCATTCACGATTTTCGGCTCCGGCAACCCTGCGGCTTCCAGCACCGTCGGCGCAATATCGATGACATGATGGAACTGCGCGCGCACCTCGCCCTTCGCCTTGATGCGCTTGGGCCAGTGAATGACCATGCCGTTGCGGGTACCGCCAAAGTTCGAGGCGACCTGCTTCGTCCAGGTGAACGGGCGTATCGCCCGCCACGGCCCAACCGGCGGCCATGTGGGGATACGACATCGGCCCGCCGAGCTCGTCGTAATGTTTCAGGATGTTCTGCGACGCGTTTCGTGCACGCCGTTGAAGTAGGTCATCTCGTTGAACAGCCCGTTCATCCCGCCTTCGGCGCTCGTGCCGTTGTCGCCGACGATGTAGAAAATCAGCGTGTTGTCCATTTGGCCGGTCTGCTCGACGGCCTGGATCAGCCGGCCGATCTCCGTGTCCGCATACTCGCCGAAGCCGGCGAAGATCTCCATCTGACGGCTAAACAGTTTCTTCTCGTCAGCCGAGAGCGTGTCCCAATCCTTGATCGCGTCCGGTTTGGGTGCGAGCTTCGTCCCAGGAGGCACGACGCCCAGCTTGATCTGCCGGGCCAGGGTTTCTTCGCGGAATGTGTCCCACCCTCCATCGAACTTGCCCTTGTACTTCGCGATCCATTCCTTCGGAACATGATGCGGGCGCATGGGTGGCCCCAGGGGCGAAATACATGAAGAACGGCTTGTCCGGCGTGAGCGATTTCTGGTAGCGCATCCAATGGATCGCCTGGTTGGTCATGTCGGTCATCAAATGGTAGTTCGGATCTTTCGGCAGCTCGATCTGCGTCAATCCGTCGTAGAGCAGCGGCGCCCACTGGTTGGTCTCGCCCGCCGATGAAACCGTAGAACTTGTCGAAGCCGGAGCGGGTCGGCCAGCGATCGGTCGGACCGGAGGGGCTGACCTCCCAGGCCGCGGTCTCGTGGTTCTTGCCGAAGAAGCTGGTGCTGTAGCCGTTCAGCCGCAGCATCTCGGCGAGCGGCGCCACGTTGTTGGGGCGCTGGCCCGTGTTGCCGGGAAACGCATGTCGCAATCTCGGTGATCGCGCCCATGTTGTTCATGTGGTGGTTGCGGCCGCTCAGCAACGCCGTCCGTGGTCGGCGAGCAGAGCGCGGTCGTATGGAAGTGGTTGTAGCGGAGACCCTCGTTGGCCAGTCGTTCAACGGTCGGCATGTGAATGGGACCGCCGAACGCGCTGGACATGCCGAACCCCATGTCGTCGATCAGGACGAGGAGTACGTTCGGGGCATTAGCCGGCGCCTTGATCTCGAAGCGCGGCGGGGCCGTCGCCTTGCGGGCGTCGAACGTGGTGATCGCCGGGCGCTTCGGTTCCGGAATCGGCAACACCGTCCGATCCAGCTTGTCCGCTGCCTTGGACAGAATACACCTCCAACTGCCATCGCTACTGACAACCCCATCAGCATGATGGTGAACACAACCGACCTTGTGTTTCGTCTCATTGTCTCTCTCCTCTCTTCGAACTTGTTCTCGGCATAACGAGAATGTCATCGTTGAGCACGGTGAGACTGTTGGGCGCGATGGTCACTGCCAAAACCCCTATGACCCTGAGCATGGTCTTCATCTCTACAGTCCCTTGTGCCTCAGAATTCTTTGTCTGACTCCGCGCGCCGCAGCACATTATTTCGGGAACAAGAACTGGATCTGGAACCGCAGGGCCCGTTGCAGGCTCACTTCTCCATCGCCTTCCTGATCGCTGGTTCGTTCTGAGCGATCACTTTTTGGGCCGCCAGGACAACCAGATCGCGGTCGCAGGTGGATTTCAAAAAGAGGCGCGTCACAACCCCGGCCACATGCTCGGAGACGTCGCGCGGAGACTTCCATTTCACGCCTTCTTTCTTACAGGACTCGGGCAGCTCGCTCAGGTCATCCGTCCACTGGGCGTCCGTGTGCCGGAGTCCGATCAACACGATCTCAAGTGGACCCGGCAGCAGTTGCTGCTGCTGGGCCACCCGGAAAAAGAGGGCACGATAGGCCAGGGAGCGTTCTTCCATGATGCTCGGAATCCGCGAATAGTCCGCGTCGAAGAAGGTAAACCCTTCTCTTCGATGGTTGAGCAATTTGCCCCCGATATCGAACGGAAACGAGCTGTCGAACGACAGGATCACGGCGCGCTTGGCCCGCCGCTCCTGCAGCTGCTTGAAAAACACCATAATGAGGGACTCGTTGCCGGTATTGTCGGACATACCGCCATCCCCGATGTGCCAGTACTGGTCTTCCCCTTCGATGCCCACCGTAATCGGTCCGATGATGGGGGGAAAGGACATGGAGGCCGCCACGGCAGCGGCGACATTCATCCCACACTGGTCAAGTTTCAAATCCTGGGGCGTGCGACTCTGCAAGTCTTCCCAGCGTGCGCGCAGAATCTGCTCGGCCTCCGGAGTCACGTTCTCCCATCCGGGCTTCTGCTGGAGATCGCGAATGAAGTCGTACCGCAGTGCATCGCGCTCGAGTGAACTCAACACCAGCCTGTGCCCGTCGTTATAGAGCGTGGTATTGATCAGGTGATACGGGCTGTCGCCACGAGCTTGCCGCTGGGCGAGCTCTCGAAACGTGAATCTCTTGAAATAGTCATAATTCAGGATTTCGGCGAGCGACACGGCCGTCCAGGCTGGATTGGCCATCCGCAGAGACCAAAGATTCTGCGCGAGCAGCGGCCCCTCAAAGTCGCTTACCATGGCCTCCTTGAAACCGGCAAAAAACTTCTTGTACTCCTCTGTCTGCTGACCGTCCGGCGTCAGCATCGGCACTTCGCGTAGGGGCTTCATCACGTTGTAATAGGCGGAGGCCAGGCTTCCACCCGACACACTGGAGATGTACGAGACCTGCTCGAGCAACGAACGCTGTTCGGGACCGACCCGCAGTTTACTCAGCTCCTCGAAGGCGGTGGCCGCATACAGAGCAGCTCGACTCCCGCCCCCGGACACGGAGAGACCGACAAGGACCTCGCGCTCAGGAGCCGGCTGCAAACAATCCGGCGGCTCAACCGCGGTTTGAACATGTACACAGGCGCGGCCACGCATCCCGATGCCGTGAGCCCAAGGACAAGACAGAGTGCCGCGGATATCCGAATGTTGTTAGGTGACATTACCGCATGATAACGGGCCTCCCAATACCTCATGATCTTGTTCCCTATCCCTTTGCTGCCGATCCCCAGATGAAACTCACTTGAAAGAAGTTTATGTAGCTGCTGGGAAACTGCCCGACCACCGCGCCGGCCAAGGGCCCCCGGTTCTGGTTCACCGGCAGATCGCCGCCATAGGCCAGTTCGTAGCTGAAGGCCACGTTCAGCGTGGGACTCGCCTGCCATTCTGCGCCGAGTCCGAACCGGTAGGCTGCCCCGATCGGCAGCCCCACGGTATAGTTCTGGTTCTTGGTCATCGAGCTGTCCCAGGCAAAGCCGCTGTTGATGAGCCAGGCGGGATTAATGCGATACCGGTTTCCTAGTGCCACATGGTAGGTATCCTGGTAGTTCAGGTTGGTTGTCGTGCTCATCGTACTAGGGTTGGCCGGGTCCCCCGTCACGCCGACTTCTACCTTGCCGAACTGGCTCCAGTCCTGCCAGCCGAAATCCAGCATCATGGCCCATCGATCCGTGAACTCGTGGTACGAGCTCACCATCACCGATTGCGGCACGGTCATTCCCAGATCCAGCTCCTTGTTCAAGAGTCCGCGGCTTTGCAGGGCGGTCCCGATACGACCGGATAAGCCCGTGAAGGACGGGGTGGCTCCAAAGCCGAGATGTACCTGGGAGTAGTAGGTGACGCCGAATCTGGTGCCCTTCTTCGGTTCGTAGAGCAGCCCGAGATTTCCGCCCGCTCCGACGGTGGTGTCGTTCATGGCCATTTGCCCATCAGGCGCGTTCGGGTTAAGGATTGTATCCCGGTTATTGATGGCGGCGCTGTAGTTCAGGTAGCCGATCATGACATTGGCCGCCACGCCGATCGACCATTGCTCGTTGATGCGATAGCTGAGTCGCCGGCATGATGCTGAGGCCGAGCAGGGTGTTATTCTGCGTATAGTAACGGCCGACCCAGCCGGAGTCGTAACTCATGCCGAGTCCGAAATTCGAGAAGACGCCGAGTCCCACCTTGAAGTCCTGGCCGAGACCATGGACGTAGAACATGCTCAAAGCCGGCAGGACGCCGACAGGAGTACCGCCGCTGTTCCCGTCCACGGTCGTTCCGGCACTGGGGCTGAAGGCAATGCCCCCCTGCAGCAGTTGCGCTCCGCCCTGAAACTGATTGCCCTCCAGGAGGCTCATGCCGGCGGGATTCTTCAAGAGCGTGGAGGGATCCTGGGCTCGCGCCGCCCAGCCGGCACTCGCCAGGCCAACATCCGACGTCGCAATCTCATAGAGGGAAAGGCCGCCGGCCTGCACTACGGCAGGAAGGAGCGATGCAATGGCCATGACCACGTTTGCAAGAATCTTTTTTCTCACCATTGCTCGCCCTCCTTCCCTATCCACAGCTTAAATGATCGATCAACGCATGCATCCCGCCTTAGAGAAACAGAGGAGACGCCTGCTGTTACTGCATCAACTTGGCCACCGCGTTGCGCAGGTCGGCTGATTTCGGATTGCTGACACTGTGGTTGACGATGATGTCCGTCGGGCGCACAGGTTTGCCGTAATATGCATGATTGGAATCATCCGACACTGCAATGATGGAGCCGTCCGCGGCAATCCCGGCAAAGATCCCCTTCTTTTTGGCATAGGCGACGAGATCCGCTGTAAGCCCTTTCGCAGACGTCCCTTCGCCCACCGGTCCCACCGCCATGCTGACGTCAGCCCCGAGTTTAAAATCGGTGCGATAAAACTCTTCCACTCCCTTCTGGTTCCGCACCACGAAGATCATCTCCGACACGTCGCCCCCGATTTGCAGGCCGAAGCTGGCAGAGCCGATGGTGTAGAACGCGGGCTCGGACCATTTCTTGGTCTTCTCGTCGCGGACGATCAGCACTCCGCTGCCGCCCGCCCCGCCAAACACGAAGGCGCCCCGCAAGAATTGCGGCACGATGAACAAGGCTTTGGTCTCGCCCTTCATGTCGCGGATCACCGGCCCCACGCTAGGGTCAGAAATAAAGGTCTCGACCGTCATCTTGGCCTTATCCACAAGTTGTTGCTGTTCCGCGGCATCGGCGGCCAAGGCGGACGTGGCGCTGGCCGCGACTATCGTTCCGAACAGGACCGCTGCCATCAGCGGCAGGCGTCTTGTAATGAATAGGCGCTTCGGGAGTAAGCGAGCCATGGAATCCTCCTTGTGATTGAATAATGATCCTTGATCCTGCGCTCGACGTAGGAGCGCAAAACAGCCTGCGCCCGCGCGCACGCACCCGGAATCCGGTGCATATTGAGTACCATTTTGCCGCATCACAAAGAAAGAACCAAGTATGCCAAGTAACGCGGGGTTAAGCGTAAGGCCCTAGGTACGTTGATGGGAGAGCCCCATAGTGCTGTGGCCTGATAGGACAGGTCGCTAAGAGCGACTGTCGCCAAATGCAACAGGATGGATCTTGCTCAGAGCACCAACTTCAACGGGAGGCGCGTTTTCGGATTGACGGCAAGACGGTCGACGAATACAATGCCGTGGTCGATTAGTTCGGCCTGCAGTTCGGCCAGCAGGCAATGACGATGTGCTCACATTCCTGGATGAAGAGGAGAAGTTCACCAAACTAGACAAGCGCCGATCGGTCCTGCCTGTGACGCAGGGCACATCACATAACCCGGATGAAAAGGAGAAGCATCATGAAATCAGTCTCTCTCGCCTCAATTATGGTCCTGGCCTTTCTGACAGCCGGATGCAGCAGCAATTACTACAGGGTTACAGACCCAGCGACTGGGAAAAGTTATTACACGGACAAGGTTGAAGACGCCGGAAAGGCCGGAGCTGTGAAGTTCAAGGATGCAAAGACCGGCAGCAAGGTGACGTTGCAATCCTCAGATGTGAAGGAAATTAAGGAAGAAGAGTTCGATGCCGCCATGAAGCCCGCGATGCCAGCGGCACCAGCAAAGCCAGCGGCAGCGGCACCTGCTGCAGCTCCAGCTGCTCCGGCACGACCGGCCCCTTAGTAGTTATCGGTGGAGCGAGACACCGTCCAAATCCTTGGCGCTCATCTCAGTCGAAGCCAGCCTGACGGCGCTGCCCGTCAGGCTGGCTTCGACTTGTTTGTGCTGCAACCGATTGACGACTTCAGCGGCTGAGAGAAGTTTGGGACGATGCCGCAACTTTCCTGTTTATCCCGGTCAACATGTGGGACTCATTACGCCAGCACCTTCAGAAGCACAGAAAACATCTCCCCGATCGGAATCTGCGTGGCAAGCACCGGAATGAAGGGAAGCAAGGCGATGACCACGAGCAGAAGGATATCCTCTTTATTCACCGGGATGAGTGACATCTTGTGCACCGCGGTTACTGAATGTCCGAGATGTGTGATGGAACGAAAGTCGGGCATGCTCGATTCGCTGTCCTCCCGCACAGGTCCCTCCGGGAAGCCACTTGTCTTCAATATGCTGGATCTGGCGGCTGGCCAACGCTCCATACCGGAAGATGTCTTCTTCTCTGGCATTATAGAGTGACCGCAAAAAGAACAAGCATGGTCCCGCGATCAGAATGAGCAGGAGGACCACGAGGCCGACGACGTGCCATTGGTATTGAAGCGGCTTGTCTCCTTCGTACACAACGAAGTCGGCAATGATGGCAGCGGCGAACGAAGTGACTCCGAACACGAACGGGGCAAACGCTCCCACGGAGTTACTGAGAAATTCCAACCCGCCTGCGCCGTCCCGATGGGCGGAGCTGAGCCGCAAGTTGAGCCCTGAGACCTGCCACAGAAACCGCCACCATAACGCGATGCGCAACAACCACCGCCACATCAAAAACGAGTAGAACGGGAAGGCCACCAGGAAGAACCACAGTCCCGCCAGCGAGAGGACGGCATGTCCGTCTCTCATCGGGACCCGCCACGTCGAGTCCTGCAGTTCGAACAGAAGCACTACCAAGGTGGCGGCACTATGGAGATAAGCCAGGCCCACCAGCACCGCATCCGTCCATCCGGAACGGCTCAGGCTGACTGTGTCCCGTACCGTGGCGCCGAACTGCGCGCGGGACTCGTCCTTCACCAGGCCCGCGTCGAGAAATTGCTGGACCACCTTGATGAGTTGCGCCCTACAAATCGCCTCACCCAACAGAAAAACCGGTACTGTGACCAATAGTCGCACATTGATGGCGAAATCCATCAGGAAGGATTCCAGACGGGTTGGTCCGATGGCCAGGCCCTGCGCTGCCGAAAGGAGCAGCAACGGGACCCAGCAGACCAGCAAGGCGATCAGTACCCAATAGCCGCGACGCCGCCGCCCGTCCCGCACCAGAGAGAGTTTTTCCTCAAGGCGGTAGATCGGACCGCCGTCGAACAGCGCAAACGAGGTGGAAGAGTTCGAAGCAGATGGGGTGTCTTTCGACATCAGGCCTCGCACGATAGATTGTGCTCTCCAAAAATGCAAGCCA
Organism: uncultured Nitrospiraceae bacterium; assembly: GCA_963720035.1. Classification (GTDB taxonomy): domain Bacteria; phylum Nitrospirota; class Nitrospiria; order Nitrospirales; family Nitrospiraceae; genus Palsa-1315. The sequence continues at coordinate 263,350 of CAVREB010000015.1, forward strand.
CTGTTCGGACGTCACGACACATCGGACACCCGGAGCAGCCTGAAGAATGAAAACGTCTTCGATTCGAGGGTCACCCGGATGACGCCGAACGAGCGCAGTATCAAAACGGCGAGGGATTTCTTAGGTGTGAATGTTGCGGCGAGCACAAGGACTGTGGCTTCCGGGTAGGTGGCATTGGGTCTTGATCCGTTGCCTCTATGCTTCACGCCAGCGCATTCTTCTCCTTGCGGACAAAGTAAAAAAACGCTCCCACCGTGAGGAAATTGATCAACACCGCGACGATATTCCAGACAATAACCGGCCTTGAGACGATCAACAGCCCATAGTAGACCCATAGAATTTGGAACACACCCATAATGGCAGCCATTCTCGGATTCATGCCTTTGCTTGACCTCCGCTTGAGCATTGCGATCAAATCCGGCAGGGCGGCAAAGGTCGTTCCGAATCCCGCCACAATGCCGACGACTTCAGACCTTTGAAGGTTGGGGAATAACAGACTCTTCTCATCGGGTAGGGCAAATTCCGCACAGCCCGCAAGGATGATCGAGCTGAGAAAGAAACCAAGCCATTGAACTCTCTTGGAAGAAACCATGTGTGCCTCCGGTTTACGCGACTCAGGTCCCGATGCTCACCTTGAAGACGTGATAGCCCCAGGGTTCCAGGTCCACGTACAAGCCCGATGATTGCAGTTCGTCACCCGCTCGATCATAGACCGTCCTCTGCAACTGATCGGTCAACCGCCAGGAACGGCCCGCGAGATCGCCCCATGGCAATCTGACCTGCGTCTGGGAACGGACCTCTGAAAGATTGACAACGATCAAGTGGCGATCGGCCCCTTTCTGCCAGCACCAGGCGACCACATTCAAGTAACTGTTGTTGTCCGGCCAGCCGGTCCGTTCGCACAGTTTCCACTCCCCGTCCCTGAAGTCTGCGCTGCGAAGGGTTTGAAGGAGTGATCTGTAGAATCCCTGAAGATTCCGGTCCGCGATTTCATCGGGACGGCGGCGCAGGAACACCGGGAGTCTGACTCGGCGTCCCTCGAATTGCCCTTCGTGAAACAGTATGGCGCCCGGCAGGGTCGCGAACGTCACCGCAGCAGCCAGCGCCTTCTGGTCCGCAAACGTCGCGGCGGCGCGCGGTTCGTCGTGGTTCTCGATGAAGCGAACGAGCTTCTCCTGGTAGGGCAGATCGGCACAAAGATGCAGTCGTACGGTCTCGGCCGGATCATGCTCAAGGCGATCGTACAGCCGCTTGTCGTAACAGAAATTGAACCCCTGTTGCTGCAGCTCCCATTCCTTGTCCCAATAGGCCTCAGCCATGAAGAGCACGTCGGGGTAACGCTTCCGCACCCCCTGAATCACTTCCGACCAGTATTCTTTCTCCGGACGCGGCCCGGCGCGCGGCCCCCACGTGCGCTCGAAAATGGGCGTCATGAGCAGCATCGCCATATCGCAGCGCATGCCGTCGCATTGCCCGGCAATCGATCCCACGGTCTCGATGATCGCCTTGCGCAATCCCGGATGAAAGCCATTGAGCTGCACCACATCAGACCAGGGCGCAAAGAACGGATCTCTCCCCAGGGCCAGGACCTTGCCGCCGGCCTGGAAAAATTCGCCCGGCTTCTGGGCCAGATCGTCGCTGCTGCCCTGAACAAAATAGTCCGGATGCTCCGTGACCCAGGGATGATCCGGCGCCACGTGATTCGGGACGAAATCCAGGATCAGTCGCAGGCCCCGGTCGGCCAGCATCGTTCTGGCGGCGGCAAGCCCTGCCGGCCCTCCCAGGTGCTGATCCACGACGTAGCGGCGCACGCAATAGGGCGAACCGACATTGTCCTCCGGCGAAAAGTCAGGGAGGGCCCGGCGGAAATCCGTAAGCAGCCCCTCGTTCTTCATCGAGATCGCGATGCCGGCAGGGCTCCGTCTCCCACACGCCCATGAACCAGACCGCATCAAAGCCGTGAGCGGCAAGGGCATCCCATTCCTGATCGGGAACCGTGGCAAGGGTCACGGGCTTCCGCTGTGTCCGACTCAACTCACCCAGCCAGACCCAGGTGTTGATCTCATAGATGACCGGATATTTCCGCCAGCCGTTCATACGTCACCTTTCTTGAACGCAGCCTTCTTGCCCCCTTCCAATGCCTTCTTGGCATCCAGGAGGCCGTAGAGCTGGATGAGTTTCGCCACGCACCCGGTCCAGCCGGTCTGATGGCTCGCGCCCAGTCCCGCTCCGTTGTCGCCGTGAAAGTATTCATAGAACAGAAGGAGATCCCGCCAGTGGGGATCGGATTGGAACTTCTCCGTGCCTCCAAACACAGGACGTCGGCCACGCTCGTCCCGAAGGAAGATCCGGCTCAGCCGATCCGCGATCTCCTTGGAGACCTCGAAGAGGTTCATCATCTTGCCGGACCCGGTGGGGCATTCAATTTTGAAATTGTCGCCATAGTAGAGATGGAAATTCAGCAGCGCCCGAATGATCATGACATTCACCGGCATCCAGACCGGTCCTCGCCAGTTGGAGTTGCCGCCGAACATGCCGCTGTTGGACTCGGCCGGCAGGTAGTCCACCCGATACTCCTGACCGCCCACGTGGAAGATATAGGGGTTCTTCTCGTGAAACTTGGAGAGCGCACGGATGCCGTAGGGGCTCAGGAACTCATTCTCGTCGAGCATCTTCGAGAGGATCCGGCGGAGCCGCTCTGGAGTGAGCAGGGCAAAGATCCCCCGCTCGGTTACCCCAAAATGCCCGGGCCGGTGGGGTGTATGGTCTTGAGCAGCTCAGGCATCTGGCGTAGGCGGGCGTGAAACGCGGCGGTCGCCTCCGGAATGAGTTCGCGCTGCCAGCTCTCGATCACCGTGGTGGCACACAAGGGCAGCAGCCCCACCATCGACCTTACGCGAAGTCGCTGGGCGCTGCCGTCCGGCAGCCGCAGCATGTCGTAGTAGAAACCGTCCTCCTCGTCCCACATGCCCTCCGGGCCTGGCTTGTTCATACCCGCGGCGATATAGAGGAAGTGTTCGATGAATTTTGTCACCATGTCTTCGTAGGTGGGGTCATGGGTCACAAGTTCCAACGCAAGTTCGACCATGTTCTGACTGAACAGGGCCATCCAGGCCGTGCCGTCCGCCTGCTCGAGGTGGCCGCCGGTGGGCAATGGGGCGCTGCGGTCAAAGACGCCGATGTTGTCGAGGCCGAGGAACCCTCCCTCGAACACGTTCTTGCCGAACCGGTCCTTGCGGTTTACCCACCAGGTGAAGTTCAGCAAGAGCTTGTTGAAGGCCGCTCGGAGGAAATTCGACGTCCGTCTCGCGGCGCAAGGCCTGCTCAGTGCGGTGGAGGAACAGGGTCGCAAAGGCGTGGACCGGAGGGTTCACGTCGCTGAAGTTCCATTCGTAGGCGGGAATCTGCCCGTTGGGGTGCAGGTAGAGCCCGTGAAACATCAGGTGCATCTGCTGCTTCGCGAAGTCGGGGTCGACGATCGAGAGCGGCAGCGTGTGGAAGGCCAGGTCCCAGGCCGCGTACCAGGGATACTCCCACTTGTCCGGCATCGAGATGATGTCCTCGTTGATCATGTGGAACCACTCCGAATTCCGGGCAGCATGATATCCGGCATGGAGGGGGTTGGAGTTGTGCTCCAACAGCCAACGATCGCCATCGAAGTAATAGTACTGCTTGGACCAGAGCATGCCGGCGAGGGCCTGGCGCATCACGTTGGCTGCGTCCGGGGAGACGGAAGGCGGGGTGACGGAACGGTAGAACTCGTCCGCCTCCTTCAAGCGGGCCGCGAAGGTCTCCGCAAAGGCCGGCCCGAACGGGACAACCGCCCCTTTCTTATCCTTGCCCTGCTCGAGCGGGGCCCTGACCGGTGAGGCGCAGGCGCAGGGTCATCGACTGGCCTGGCCCTACCATCTGCCGGTAGTGCGCCGAGGCCTTCGTCCCGGTCTTGCCAGGATTCACTGCGTTCTTTTGAGCCTGCACGACATAGTTATTGATGCCGTCTTTGACGTACGGACTGGCGTTCGGGTATTGAGGAAAGAGCCGGGCGTTGTTCGTTTCATTCTCGGCAAACAGCAGCGGCACCTCGCCGTCGCAGTAGAGGTGCAACGTGCCCAGCGTAGAATGCTGCGCCACTATGGCACTCGTGCCGGCCGGTCCCTGGCTCTGCTTGAGGATCGGTTTCCGGGCAGGTCCGGCAATCCATGATGCCCAGTCGTTGCGGAACCACAGAGTCGGCAACAGGTGCAGCTCGGCCTTCTCCGGCCCCCGGTTAATTGCAGTAATCTGCACCAGAATATCTTCCGGGCCGTCCTTGGCATATTCCACGAAGACGTCAAAGTAGCGATCTTGTTTAAAGACGCCCGTATCGAGCAGCTCGTACTCCATCTCGTTGCGGGAACGTAGGCGGTTCGTGTTCACCAGTTCAGCATAGGGGAAGGCCGCCTGCGGGTACTTGTAGAGGTACTTCATGTAAGAGTGCGTCGGCGTGCTGTCGATGTAGAAGTAATATTCTTTGACGTCCTCGCCGTGGTTGCCTTCGCTGTTCGTGAGGCCGAAGAGACGTTCCTTGAGGATCGGGTCCTTCCCGTTCCAGAGGGCGAGTGCAAAACAGAGCCGCTGCTTTTCGTCGCAGATGCCCCCCAGACCATCCTCGCCCCAGCGGTAGGCCCGCGAACGGGCCTGATCGTGGGTGAAGAAATTCCAGGCGTCACCGTTGTCGCTGTAATCCTCTCGAACGGTTCCCCATTGCCGCTCGGTCAGGTAGGGGCCCCATTTTTTCCACAGCTTTTCCTTCTTGCGGGCTTCTTCGAGCCGGAGATGTTCAGCGGTCTTCATAGAGCTCCTTTCTCACGTGACAAGGAACGGATACGCATGTGTGAGTCATGGTTCGAAACCGGCTTAAGCTTTCGCTTCCCGGTCAGGCGGAACGGTTGACGATGGTCCCGGCAGGGCGACGACGGAATCAATTCTGACCCGCCAGGCGTCCTCAATCTATCCGCGGCCAGCCTCTTCCTTATCAGCCCGATCGCGGACACACTCTCCTACTTCGTGACACGAATCTCCACGCGCCGGTTCTTGCGCCGACCATCTTCGTCGGCGTTCGTTGCGAGCGGTCGAGTGTCGCCATACCCATGGGCAGTGAGCGTGGACGGATTAACCCCGGCGTTTTGGAGGACGCGCGCGCCTTGCTTGGCGCGCGCCGTCGACAATGCCTGATTGTCTGCAAATTTCTGTTGGAGGTTGGTGCCGATCGGCACGTTGTCGGTATGGCCGGCGACCTCTATCTTATATTGCTGGTAATCCTTGAGGACCTCCCCGATGCGCGTTAATGCATCGACTCCCACCGGCTTCAACTCATCCTGACCGGAACTGAACAAGTACGCCGATGCCAGCTTGATCAAGAGACGTTCACTGTTCAGGTCCACCGTGATATCACCCTTCTCGATTTCGGGTCGTAGCGCCCTCACGAGTCCTTGCTGAGCCTGGACGACCGGCGTCACAGGCGCTATCGGTTTGACCTCCTGCGCGGCGAGTTTGCCTTCGAGATCCTGCACCTGACTCTGCAGTTGCGCTATCGACTCTGCCTGCCTGCGGCGTTCTCCTTCCAGCATCGCGATTTTGGCGTCGCGCTCGTCGAGTTTGGATTGTTCAGCCGCCTGTCCGGCATGCCGATATTCATACCCACCGTTACGGGAAATGGGTTCTGCGGCACAGCCTGCCGCGACGAGCGACAACATCATCATGTACGAGGCTAGTGTGAAGGACCGGTTCATGCGGTGTTCTCCCTTCGCTGTTCATTGCCGAGCAGACTGTCTATCGGCTCTCCACTTTTCCCATAGCGCCATCGCGATGGGCAGGGGAGTGGGGACCCACTGCCCCCGCCCAATGAGCTGAACCCTGTCTCCTACTTCGTGACGCGAACTTCGACGCGGCGGTTCTTGGCCCGACCAGCCGCGGTGGTGTTCGGTTCAACCGGCTTGCTGTCGGCATACCCGGTCGTCGTTGCGTTAGCAAGGCCACCTTCGGCCAGAGCTTTGGCCGCATTGGCCGCACGGGCTTCAGAGAGTTCCTTGTTCGTGGGGAACTTCTTCTTCAGGGCGCCCTGAATCGGCACATTGTCTGTGTGACCGTCCACCGCCACCTTGTACTCGGGGAAATCCTTCAAGACCGCGCCGACTTGCTTCAGCGCATTGGCGCCCGCCGCCTTCAGTGTATCCTCGCCCGTTCCGAACAGATAACCGGAGGCCAGGTTGATCAGGAGGCGCTCATTGTTCAGATCGACCATGATGGTGCCCTTCTCGATCTGAGGCCGCAGCGCCTTGATGAGACCACGTTGGGCTTCTTTCAGTTTCGCCATCTCGGTGGAGAGCTCGCCGCGGAGGCCGGCCAGTTCCTTGTCCCGATCGGCCAACTGCTTTTCGAGGTCGGCATTGCGACGATTGGAGGCGGCCAATTCATCGGCGAGCTTGTCTTTGTCGCCCGCGCTTCCTTTCAGGGCGGCGAGTTCCGCGGCTAATCTGGCCTTATCATTGTTGGCCGCGGCCAACTCGGCGGCAAGCCTGTCGCTGTCGCCCGATGCTACCTGGCTTGCCGCAGCCCCGGCTCCTGCTGCCGCGAGGGACTTTTCAAGATCGCTGTTACGTGCCTTCGCCTGAGCCAGCTCTCCTTGGGTAGACGACAATTGGCTCGCGAGTTTCGACGAGTCACCCGCGCCAGATCGAAGGGCCGCCACTTCCCGATCCCGATCGGCCAGCTGCTTCTGTGCTGCCGCCAGCTCATCCTTCAACCGCTGCTGTTCTTTTTCCCAGGCGCTCGGGTGGCGGTATTCATAGCCGCCGTCGCAGCAGATCGCACCCAACTCGACGGCTCCTGCATTGCCGGCGAAAGCCAGCAGGCTCACTGTCAGAATCGCTGTCTTGATTCCCCTCATGATAGCTCCCTTCATTCGGAACGAGGCCTTGCGGGCTTATAGTGAACGATCCCCCCTCCCGCCGCTAGGAAAGGTACCGATACGGGGCTGCCAATTCAAGGGGCACCTTCAGCTCATCGCGAATTTCCATCAGCACTTTCTCTTCGTTGGTCGGACCAAACGGTGATTCGACTTTCTATTTAGCAAAAGCTGTGACATACGGTCAGGTGGAAAGAGCATGGACCAGACAAATACTTAGGCGTGTGAATTCCATGACTTACGTACTTAATCCGTCGACGACTGGGATGGGTGTGTAAGCGACTGTGGAGGAACGCGACAGAGCGCCGGCAGACAGGGAAGGCAAAATGCCCCACGCACGAGGAAACGCGTCTGCTCAATCCTGCACCACGCGAATGGTCCGGAACGGAATGGATTTGTACAACGTGCAACGGCTACTCGAGCAGACATCGCCGATCATGGCGCAGCGCTATCGAGTGGCTGGACAGCTATGCACCCAAGCCAACCATCGTCCCCACAAGCGCGGCTGTCAGATGCAGTCCATGTATTCGGTCACTGATTCGTCGTGTCATGAAGAGCACTCCTTTCGTAAAGAGCCTGCATCAACGCGCCGACTGGATTGCAAATGTGAGCCCTTGCATGGGGCTTCCAGGAATTTCTTGATCTTCGCCTCATTCTGGGCAACCACCTTAGCGGCCGCGGCGAGGGTGAGATCGCGGTCACAGGGAGATGCCAACCAGAGCCTGGTCGCGACGCCGGCGAGGCGCCGGATGACTTCCCTCGGCACCTTCATTTTGACTTCTTCCTTGCGGCAGGAATCCGGCATATCGCTCAGGTCCGCCTTCCATTCCGTGTCCGTGTGCCGGAGCGTGATATACCCGAGACGGCTCGGATCCGGCAGGAGCCCCTGCCGCTGTGCGACTCTGAGGAACCAGGATCGGTAGGCCGTCGCGCGCTCCTCCATGATGCTCGGAATCCGCGAGAAGTCCTGGCTGAAGAGCGAGAACCCTTCCGCCCGATGGCTCAATTCTTCACCGCCGATATCGAAGGGGAAGGAGCTATCCAACGAAATGATGAGGGTGCGCCGGGTCTTTCCCTCTTGCAGCTTTGCCAAAGAGACCATGAGAAGCGATTCGCCTCCGGTGTTGTCGGACAGTCCTCCGTCACCGACGTGCCAATACTGGTCCTGCCCTTCCACACGAAAGCTGATCGGCCCCACCACAGGGGGAAACGACATCGAGCCGACGACCGCACCGGCCACCCTGATACGGCAAATGTCCAGCTTGAGGTCTTCAGGCTTAACAGATATCAACGACTCCCAGCGTGACCGGAGCAGCCGTTCGCTTTCCTCGTCAAGCTTGCGTAGTCCCGGGATGCGATTCAAATCGAGAAAGGGATCATACCGCAGCGATTCCCTGGGCAGCGTGCTCAAGACAAACCGGCGCCCGCTATTGTAGAGAGTCGTATTGACGAGTAAGTGGGGGCTATCGCCTTGCGCTTCCCGGCGCGCCAAGTCCCTGAACGTCATGCCGCCCAGGAACAATTCGTCCAGGATTTCGGCCAGAGACCAGGCGGTCCAGGCCGGATTGAACCAGCGGTTCCGAAAGATTTGCCGCCTGAGCAGTTTGCCCTCCACGTCAGCCTTCATGTCCTCCTTGAAGCGGCCGAAAAAGTCCTGGTACTCCTGCGTCATGGCCCCATCCTGTGTGAGCATCGGGACGGCATGCGACGGCTTGCGCGTGACGTAGTAACCGGAGGCCATGCTGCCGCCTGACACACTGGAGATATAGGAGACCTGCTCCAGCAACGATCGCTGCTCAGGCCCGACTCGAATCTTGGCCAGAGCCTCCATGGCGCCGGCCGCGAACAGCGCCGCCCGGCTCCCGCCTCCCGACACGGCGAGACCAATGAGCACCTCTCGATCCGGAGCCGGCGTCAGGCAATCCGGATGCTCGGCCGCCGCTAATGTATACACCGGGGTTGGCCTGAACCATGCGAATGTGATCAGGAGGCCAACCGATACCGAAACTCCGATCACGACGTACAGGAGCACTTTCCTGGCACCAAACTTCCGCTCCATTGAACACCACCCTTTCTGTCCCTCGCCGCATCCCGTAGAATCCTCGATGTCGCCCACCGTCGGTTAACGATCGACCGACGAAGATGACCTTCATTTGTTTACCTCCACTCCTGCCTTATTACGCGCCATTTCATTCCTCTGAAGTCTGTGCCGACGCGGCAATGCTCGTCATGGCACGAACCTCCGTAAAACTCTTTTCACCGCTGCGGGCCGCATGAAGGCGGCCTACATCCAGCCCCCTGTGGCAGTACTGTCACAGGGACACATCCACTTGTTCCTGTCCGCCGCCTGCTCAACCGGAGGGCTTGCACCTACTGCATTCCCAACTGCCTAGCCGCCTGGCGATCAGCCAGCACGCTGGCGCAGTCCTGTCGGACCCGCCCGGCCGGGATGGATGGATCGCCGTCGCGCAAGCGCACAAGCATGCCGGCCTTCTCGTCGCCGGTAACGAGCCACAATATGCGCCGGGAGCGGTTGAGCATCGGAATGGTTAACGTCATCCGCCGCCGTCCCTGGTAGCTCCCTGTCAGCGCGACATCGCTGTCGCTCGCGTCGAGCACAGAGTCGCCCGGTACCAGCGAGGCCGTGTGGCCGTCAGACCCGAGACCGAGATGGACCAGATCAAGCACCGGGGGCGAGCCGGCGATGTCTTGAAGTGTCACGGCATATTGTGCGGCAGCCGCTTCCAAATCGGAGACTTCCACCGGCATGGCATGGATGTGGTCGGCAGACAGCGGCGCGTGCTCAAGCAGACTCGCGCGCAGATGCGTGAGGTTGCGATCAGGGTGACCAGCGGGGGCGACACGTTCGTCCACTTGAAAGACGTGGACCTTGTCCCACGGCACGTCCTGAGTCGACAGAGCGCGCAGCATCATCCAGGGCGTCCGGCCGCCGCTGACAGCCATGACAAACCGGCCGCGCGCGGCCACGGAGGCTCGAGCCTCCGCTGCGATGATGGCGGCTGCCTCTCGCGCGACTGAATCGGCGTTGTCCAGCACTTCGATTTTCATGAAACTGTCTTCAATTCTGATTCACCGGTCACGACCGGATTATGCCAGCCATCGGAAGGTCGGATTCTCCTTACTTCGCCGGTTTTTCGCGGTGGCCGCCGAACTGGAATCGCATCGCCGACAGCAGCTTGTCCTGGTAGTCCGCTTCGCCTCGCGAGCTGAACCGCTGATACAACGCGGTCGAGAGCACCGGCACCGGCACGGCCTCGTCGATGGCAGCCTTGATCGTCCACCGTCCTTCGCCTGAATCAGACACCCGACCGGAAAATTGTGATAGCTTGGGATCCTCCGACAAGGCCGTCGCCGTCAGATCCAACAACCACGATGCGACGACGCTGCCGCGCCGCCAGACTTCAGCAATGTCGGGCAGATTGAAATCGTACTGGTAGTGCTCGGGATCGCGCAGCGGCGTGGTCTCCGCGTCGACTTCGTGTTCGTGCTTGCCGATGTTGGCGTCATGGAGCACACCCATTCCCTCGGCGTAGGCGGCCATGAGGCCATACTCGATCCCGTTATGCACCATCTTGACGAAATGGCCGGCGCCGTTGGGCCCGCAGTGCAGGTAGCCCTGTTCGGCGGTGCCGGCGATCTTTTCGCGTCCCGGGGTGCGGGGGATGTCGCCCTTGCCGGGAGCCAGCGTCGCGAAGATGGGATCGAGGCGTTTGACCACGTCCTTCTCGCCCCCGATCATCATGCAGTACCCTCGTTCGAACCCCCATACGCCGCCGCTCGTGCCGACATCGACATAGTGAATCTTCTTCCGAGCGAGTTCTTTCGCGCGCCGGAGATCATCGATGTAGTACGAATTGCCGCCGTCGATGAGGATGTCGCCCGCTTCGAGATGCGGCAGCAGGGCGGCGATGGTCTTGTCCGTGACCGCCGCGGGAACCATCAGCCAGACTGCTCGCGGTTTCTGCATGTTCTTCACGAGGTCGGCGAGCGACGAGGCCCCGACGGCTTTCTCCTGAACCAACTCCGTGACTGCTTTTTGTGACATGTCGTAGACCACACACTGATGACCGCCCTTGAGCAGCCGCTTCACCATATTCGCGCCCATCCGGCCTAGTCCGATCATTCCGAGCTGCATGATGAAGTTCCTCCTATGAACTGATTATTCGGTACTGAGAAGCCCGACAGGCATTACGAAGACTGCTTGTGTGTCCGGTAGCGACGGATCAGGTTGTTCGTTGAACTATCGTGGCCGAGTTTGGGCTCCGCCTTGTTCTCAAGTTCCGGGACAATCCGCTGGGCGAGTACTTTGCCCAGCTCAACGCCCCACTGGTCGAATGAATCGATGTTCCAGATCACCCCCTGGGTAAAGACACAGTGCTCGTAGAGGGCCACCAGCTTGCCGAGCGTCTCGGGCGTGAGCCGCTCCGCGAGAATGGTGTTTGACGGCCGGTTGCCCTCGAACACTCGGTGAGGCACCAGCCAATCAGGCGTTCCCTCCTGCTTGACCTGCTCCGCAGTCTTGCCGAATGCGAGCGCCTCGGTCTGGGCGAAGACATTCGCCAGCAGCATGTCGTGGTGACGGCCGAGTGGATTGAGCGACTGGTGAAACGCAATAAAATCGGACGGAATGAGTCTGGTGCCTTGATGGATCAACTGATAGAAAGAATGTTGACCGTTGGTGCCAGGCTCACCCCAGTAGATAGGGCCGGTCTGATATGCCACCTCAACTCCATCAAGCGTCACCCGCTTTCCGTTGCTCTCCATCGTCAACTGCTGGAGGTAGGCCGGGAATCTCTTCAAGTACTGCTCATACGGAAGGACCGCAACGGTCTGCGCCCCGAAGAAGTTGTTGTTCCAAAGGGCGAGCAGACCCATGAGGACCGGTAGGTTCTGTGCGAAGGGCGCGGTGCGGAAGTGCTCATCCATTTGGTAAAACCCGTCCAGCATCGCACGGAAGTGTTCCGGCCCGATGGCCAGCATCGTCGAAAGGCCGATCGCTGAGTCCATGGAATAGCGCCCGCCGACCCAGTCCCAGAACCCGAACATATTGGCTTGGTCGATGCCGAACTTCGTCACCTCCGCCGCGTTCGTCGAGACCGCGACGAAGTGTTTTGCGACCGATGCGGGGTCGCCACCGAGACCTGCGAGCAACCAGGCTCGCGCGCTGTGCGCGTTCGTCATCGTCTCCAGTGTCGTGAAGGTCTTCGACGAGACAATGAAAAGCGTTTCTGCCGGGTCGAGATCGCGGACCGCCTCCGCGAAGTCGGTGCCGTCGATGTTGGACACGAAACGGAAAGTCAGGCCCCGGTCGCTATAGTGCTTGAGCGCCTCATACGCCATCACAGGTCCCAGGTCGGAGCCGCCGATGCCGATGTTCACGATATTGCGGATACGTTTGCCCCTGTGACCTTTCCACTCTCCGTTCCGGATGCGGTCGGCAAAATCGGCCATCTTGTCGAGGACCGCGTGGACCTGGGGCACGACGTTCTCACCATCAACGACGAAAGTCGCCCCTCGTGGGGCACGCAGGGCCATGTGTAAGACGGCGCGGTTTTCCGTGAGATTGATTTTCTCACCGCCGAACATGGCATCGATCCGTTCGCGCAGGCAGGATTCCTCCGCGAGTTGCAGGAGGAGCGTGAGGGTTTCGTCGGTGAGGCGATTCTTCGAGTAATCCAGGTAGAGGCCCGCCGCCTCAGCCGTCATGCGCTCGCCGCGCGTCGGGATCATCCGCAAAAAGCTTGCGCAGATGCAGTTCGCTGATTGTCTTATGGTGCGCGGTGAGCGCCTTCCATGCCCGACGTTCAGTGAGCGGCGCGACTGGTGTTGTCATGCGTGGAATCCTTTCGCTTCTTTACAGCCTTGGTGAACCGGGCCAAGAGATCCTCGCAGTCGTCGTCGTCTTCCGCCATGATTGTGTCAGACGTCGTGTTGGCTATGAACGGCGCGGCAAGAGCTTTGATGTATAACACGTCGAAGGCCTGAGGGTCATCGGTTCCCGTGCATGTCCGGGCCGCACCCTGTTAGGAGGTCGCGAACAACTTGGCGAAGGTCAGCTCTTCGGGTCGGTCCGCGAGCCAGGCGACGGGAAGGTTATCGCTCATGGGAGGATCTCCGCGTCGGCCTGCTTCTTTGTGCGCTTCAGCGCATTCCGCTCAGCCATCTTTTTAAATAACTCCTCATGCGATCGGACCATGGTCTTACCGGCTTCGAGCACGAAGAGAAGGAAGAGCCCAACGCTGAAGAAGAGGTACATGATGTTGAAGAGAACGCCTCCGGTCGTCTTGGGTCCCCAGCCGATACCGTAGGGAGAATTCATTGCCATCGTCGCCGCCGAATAGGCCAGGGCCTGGAGAAACGTCCGCCCTTCGGCCAGCCAGAAGAATAGTGTGCCGACCAGAAGCATCATCAGCATCGCGGTGCCCAAAGCCCTGAAATAGGCATCATGGATCAAACGTCTGACGATGTCGTATCCGAACTTAAACAAGAGCAGGAATGTAGCAATCATGATTCATGACCCTCTAGCTGGTTGCGCCCCCTGAAGCGGGAGCCCTCTAGTGCTATCGCTGACAGTGCCGAAGATGACGGGTTCCGTTCTCCTCCACAATCGTGTTATGGCCTTATAGGATAAGTGACTGAGAGCGATTGTCGCCAAATGCAACAGGACGGCATGCGTCGGAGATCGTACAGCACAGCGTCGAATGAGAGCGGTCAGTTCCGCATGACGCTATTTCTCTTTGGCCTCTCTCCCCTTGCTGCCATTCTTCTGCTCCTCCGGGGTGGACGAGCCGATCATTTGGTTGAGGGTCTCATTCAGGGGGGTATATTTTGAGGCTGTCCGCCTGTTGAGGAAGTCCGCGACGAGGCCACCCAACGTCACACGAGCGACATCCTCCAGAAACACCGGGTCCTGCGTTATCACTTCACTTGCCATGTCCGTTTCAGCCGCAGAGGACCAGATCAATTCGCCGCTCTCTGCCTCCCATAACTGCAGCGAGACTCGCATCACGCTTGAACGGGTCTCCGCGACCCGGAACTCAAATCCCGGAATTTTCCAACGCAGCGTCATGGTTTGTGTGAAGGATGCCAGGCGAGGCTGGAAGATGTAGCGCACCTTGAGCGCGGCGCCGATTTTCCTGAGCGGTTCGCGATCCAGAAGATGGGTTTCTTCAGCATCCCTCCGCATCCTGGTATATTCCGTCCCCAATCCGTTCTGATTGATACCAGTGAGGGTTGCTTGCTCGTCCACCACTTTCCAGTTGGGAACCAGTTTCTTGAGAATTTCGGCAAGAATGTGTGACAAGCCCACTTCTGTCCCACGGAGGGCAGGCATCGACAGTGCCGGCAAAATCGCCACCGGCTTCTGGTCGACTGGTAGCTGATCAAACGACGGAGAGACCGGCGTAGAATTCGTGCGAACCTGCCAGTTATAGATCGTACTGCTGCAGCCCGCCGCGCTTATGAACAGCAGCAGGAGGCCAGCGCCGATTGATGATCTCATACGCCGACAACGTTCTCATCTCGATTGCTCTACCACAACATGCGCGCATTTCATACAGACAAGATCACCTTCCCGCTGCCGTGAATACCATCGTCCCGCCACCAGTAAGATCCACGTGCAGATTGCTGTTTTCCAGACGCCAGGCGCTGACCGATGCCAGATCGGCTAGAAACTGTCTGTCCAGCGACTCAGGCGGACAGGCTGCCATGGTCGAATGAGTCACGGACAGCGTCAGGCTCGACACCTTCACTCGATAACTCCCTCCGGCCCGATTGCAGTCGGCCCGGACATCGAGGTGCCCGTCAGGCCCGAGACGCAGGGTATAGTGACCGGGCTCCGTCGGCGTTGTCCTGGTCCCGTCGACACGAACGGTATGTTGCCATGCCCAGACCTGTCCTTCGATGGGGATCGAGGGTTTCTGTTCAGGTTCACTGGCCTTCACCAGCCGCTCGCCCTGCAACGCATAGTGAACCCTGCTGCGCTCGGTCGGGCAACAGGTCCCATCGCGCGGACCATGGACGGTCAGGTCGAGTCCGATGAGCCCCCGCTCAACCTCGATCTTGTTCACGCGAATGCGATCGCCGAGCTGCGCATGATCCACCATCTCCCAGCGATTCTCCTGTTGCCGCACGAGGTACAGATCGGAAAATACTCCGCTGCCGGCCGGATCCGTCACGATTACGAGCGCCGCCATCGTCTGATCGCCGATTCTGCCGACCGCCAGGAAGTCGGTCAACCGGATCACAATTTTAGAGGCCGAGCCAGGGGCCGCCGGTTCCTCGTAGACGCCACCGACGAGCGGCGCCTGGCCGCTGCGCGTCCACTCAGAGGGATAGGTCATGTTGCGCAGGGCCTCGCGGAGTTCACCATCCGCCCATGCCATCATATTTCCGAACGGAACTGCGATGGTGAGCAAGAGAAACGTGACTGCCGCGAGCCGTCCGGTGGCTGAGTCGTCGATGACATTCCGATCGATCACTTCATGCTCTCCCGCAGTTCGACTAAGACCTGATCAGCCGCGTCCACCCGGATCAGACCAAACCGCGGATACTCGACGTCAAGGATGACATATACGGTGACGGCCGTCATGGCTGCAAACACAATCATGTGGATCCAACTCCGCTGTGTGCTCCCGGCCATACCGTAGCCGGCCACGAGCGAACAGCCGAGCCCGAGTCCGAACAGCAGCACGAAGATGATCGACGGCGGGTGTATCATCATGGACATCTTCCTGGTCGTAGTGATGTCGATCATCTCGTTCAGCGCAGGGAGAAGCAACAGGCAAGGGGGTGAATCGGAGTGAGACCGGCAGGCCACGACTGCCCGGCTCCAAATCTCGCCCTCCAGCGCCACGCCCCTGGCCCATTCCTGCTCTGCAGCCTCCATGTCGGGTAGCTTCTTGTAGACTGCGAGCCGGGAGTCCAGATATTGGCCGAAACGCTGGCGTAGCGCCGACCGAGCGTCGGGGGCCAGCAAGTCCAATCTGAGATAGGCCGTGCCGATCGCATTAGCTTCCTGGGCGACGAGTTGCCGACGCCCGTCGAACCGCGAGGCCGCCCCCGAGAAGGTGAAGGCAATCAGCAACCCCAACAGCGCGAAGACGGCGGTTTCTATCGTGCCAGTGCCGGCACCTACTCCCTCCGGATCCTTCGCCCTCCGGCGGACGCCGATGCGCCGGCCGACTTCCTGGAGCAAGAGCATGCCGAGAAACAACCCGGCGGCGAACAGCACGGGAGTGAACCTGTTGAACATCATTATTGCCTCACAAACATCACGTCGAAGGTTTGATGCTCGACAGCCTGAAAATACGAGCCGTCCAAGCGGTCTGATCCAGGAGTAAATGCGAGTCTGTAGGTCGAGCCTGGATAGTTGACGTCCCGCAGCTCGATCAACACCGTGAGGCTATCACCCTCGCGGCGCCACTCAGAGCGTGCGACGTGAATTGAACGGGGATTGAGATAGGCCGCATCGAGCCGGCCATCCGGTTCCGCGCGACGAATCTCCAGAACATACCCGCCATCGGAGCGCAACCAGCGGCCAGCCAGACGATCCGGACTGACCTGCTGCATCGACGGAGCCGACACCACTGCTGCCGGTGAATCGGGCGAGGGGCCGGGCGACGGGCGCAGCAGGACGAGAGCCACCACAGCGACAATCCCTACGACCGCGACCACGACCCATCGAACCCGGTTGGGCCTCGAAGCCGGCGGCTGATTCTGTCCGACGGGTCGCATATGTTTTTGTTTACCCAAGGTCTGCCCAGTTCCGGATCCGGAATGGATCGTCGATCAGTTCTTGAGATTCGTCATTGGGCGCGTCTCCCTCCCCTGGCCCTTCCTTTATAAAGATATGATGTGTAGAGGTCCTCAAACTGGCGGGAAAAACTGCTGGGACCAGTGATGACCCCGGCATTCACGACCGTCCCTCCCACTCTTTTGGTTCGCGTTCCTCGGCCACCATGGAATGGGCATCGTCTTGTGTGTCCCTTCGCACCAGCACCTGTATCGGCTGGCTGGCATTGAGGTGGACGTCGCGCTGCGGGAAGGCGAAAATAATCCCCGCCTCGGCGAAATGTTTTTCAATGATGAACCGGAGATCGCTGGCCACCGAGGCTGCATCGGTGGCCGGTGTGACCTCCAGCCAATATTGCAACGTAAACTTCAAGGCGTTGTCGCCGAAGTCTGTGAACAGGACCTGCGGTCCAGGATCCTTGAGGACCAGGCCGTGGCGTTCCGCCGCTTCCGTCAACAGCTCACGGACACGTCCGGTCGGCGATCCGTATGCCACCCCGACCTCGAGCGAGAAGCGGGTTTTCCGGCTGGAGTAGGTCCAGTTGCTGAGATTCCGCTCAAGGAGATTGCTGTTCGGGACGAACAACTCCATGCCGTTGCCATCGCGGATCGTCGAGGAACGAAATCCGATGCCGGTGACTCTCCCGCGCACGCCGTCGATTTCAATCAAGTCCCCGACGCGTATCGGACGCTCAATGAGCAGCAGAATACCGCTCATGAAGTTTTTCAATAGATTCTGCGTCCCGAACCCGATTCCAATGGCCAGCGCTCCGCCGAGGAAGGCGAAGATTGTGAGCGGGATCTTCACCCAATTCAGGCTGAAGGTAAGAAGGATCGCCACCAGCAGGACCATCATCCACTGGCGCAGGATATTGGCCAGATTCGGATCCATGCCGTAGCGCGTGACCGCCACTCGTTGCGCCAGCCTGGCGAGGATCACACCGGCCCAATAGCCGAATAAGAGGATGGCCAACGCCCGGACGGTTTTCCCCACGGTCACGCTGCGACGTCCGGTGATCTGCTGGCCATCCACCTCGATCGTGTCCTCGGCGGCAAACAACTCGAAGTTCCACATTTGCAGAACCGACGCCCAGGTGATCCCTATCCACTCCTGCATACGCGCGGAGACCGGCATCACTGCGCGCTGTCCTTCGAACTCGGACTTCCAGCGTTCGAGAAACCTTACGAGCCTGTCGGTGTGTAGGAGCGCGCGCCGATAGATGCTCTCACGCTGGCGGTAGGCCTGGAGAATGTCCCGCAATTGGGTGAGATCGGAACCGGGAGCTGCGTCTTTCACCCTTCTTTCCTGCTGGCTGATCTGGCCGGAAACAATGTCGATCTGCTGATGAATATACTGCCTCCAGCCCTGAACCAATTGCAGCGAGGGTTCGAGCTTAAGATAGGCGTCTCGAGCGGCCACCGGATCATGGACATTGAGACTGGAGAAACGAGCGACCCAGAGACGATGCTCTCGATCGGTGCCTTCAACCATCAGCCGCAAGACATCCAACTGAAGGTTGAGGTTATCTAACTCTAGCCGCTTGGCTTCGACGGTTTCTTCCAGTCTCATCGTGCGAGCGGCCGTCGTCCCCGATGGCTGACCCGGCCGGTTGCGTGCGTCGAGGAGGCGACCTTCCGCCCCCTCCAGCGCGCGTCGTCGGGTGAACTCTTCGCCGATCATGCGATCGATTTCGGCCTCCAGCGACTGTTTCTCGCTCTCCAGCTGTTTGAGGATCTTGTCGAGGTCTTGTTGAGTAAACTCGAACTGTTGAACCCCGACGGCGAGCTGACGTTCGATGAAGGCCAGTTGCTGACGCGTTTCAGCCAGTTCTTCCTCGTCCTGTTTTCTCGCCATATCCGTCATCGTGGCGGTAGCGGCAGCCACGCGGTTGCGCAAGCGCCAGAGGTCGCGCTTCCACGCGAGTCCGGCCGCCCGAACCGGATCGCGCGCACTTTCCAGTTCCTCGGAAGCCTGGCGCAGGCGCTCGTCGGTGGTGTTGAGCAAAGCCTTGTTGCGTTGAGCCATGCGTTCAGTCAACGCCAGTCTGGCCTGTGCGTTATCAACTGCGCGTCGTGCCGATTGGGCGGAGTCTCGCAAGTCGTCCACTAAGAGAATCGAGTAGGGGGGCGGGGTCGGGAACCCCTTCCATTCACTGCTGGCGCGTTCCACCTTCCTGCGTCGCTGGCGGGCTTGCTCGAGCTTTTCCGAGTCCTCAATTTGTCGTTCATAGGCTCGAACCAGCTGTTGCAGGAGTGACCGTCGTTCCACCAATTCATTGTGGGGCACCTCGAGAGGAGCACCCTTTCCCAGTGCCCCCGATGCGCTTACTTCATTGAGCTCGGCCTCGGCGGCGGAGAGTTTCTTCCGGAGCTCGGCCATTGCCGTTTCTGGCGTCGGCTGCTCAGAGGATGGAGCTTTCTGTTTGGCAGACTCTGTGCGGTTGAGCCCGGGGAGATCCGGCACGCGAATCGGCATCTGTGCCTGACAAGGGAGGGAGAGAATCAGCATCCAGATCGCGAACTGGCCGACGGACAGTCCGACTCTGGTCCAGTCAGGCGATCGAGTCAGCTGCGCAAGGGCCGGCATACCGCTCCACTCTCTCGGAGGTTGCAGGAAAAGGGAGTCGTACTCTACCCATGCACAGGCATGGCGTCAACGAAGGCGAACGGGTGCTCCACGAACTTTAACCGAACAGAGCAGGAGCCTGGCGGCCGTACCATCAGAGGACTTTCGCGTCCTGAGCGGCTTCGATAAATCGGCGCATGCAGTCGGCCGTTCCCTTGCGAATCAAGATCCCGTCTTCAGCCAGCATATTCGGCCCCTTCTGAACCGAGGTACAGTGCCAGGAGAAAAGGGTACGTTCGCCGGACTGAACGGTATAGTCCGCAGCCAGTTCGAACGATCGGTCCCCTTCGCTTCTCCAGTCGATATAGAATCGCGTGATGGTGCCGGACACGATGTGGTCGCTCGAATCGTTCATGTTGTATCCCGACCGGTTCAGTTCCAGCCGGAGCGCTTCCGAGAAGAACCGGCCGATTTCCTGGCTAAGAAATAAATCGGTTTTTGCCGACGGGTTGGTTTCAACTTGACGCTGGCGCACACGATGCTCATCGAATGCTTGATACCGGAACGGCGCGATCCCGACCGTTCCTTGCCCTTTGAGCGAATTGGTCGGCTGATAATCCAGAGACACCATGCGGGGACATCCTGTCGCTGTCACGATACAGAGCAGGAGCCCGATCGTCCACAGGCACGAGGTGCCTGAACGGACGCGTTTTCCGGTAGGAAGATCAGTGATCATCGTGCAAGACCCTCGACGAATAAGGAATGATGCGTTGAGGCCCGAGCCATTCTACGCATCTGGCGCCAACTCTTCCACCACGCTGTGTCGGCACCAACCGAGAAACTCGGGAGCATATGGCGAATGTCGACCGCAATATTCCGGTCATAGGCACCGGAAAGATCCCGCTCGACCTTCAGCAGTTCTGCTTATATGAGTGTACGGCGAAGTATAGGCAGGAAGTATTGGCGCGTCTAGCTGGCATTCGACAGGATCTTGTCCGCTGATCCGCGCCCAGTGTCGCCGTGGGAGTGGGGGAACAGAAGCCGTTAGAACGAGCGGGAAATCGCTCTGCTATACGACTGTTTTACGACCGCTGGCGCTTCGGGGGTCGTGACCGGGCTCCTTGTCTCGCAAGCGCTGCCGCACCAGGCTGATATGATGCTTCAACGTGTAGAGCATATGCATGTGCGCAATCGGCACTCGCAGATGATCAGCGCGATCTTCGAGCCGATCTAGGCGCTCGGACAACGCTCCGGCGGTGGTATCGGATACGCCGACCTCCAATTCCGCCTCCAGAAACTTGAGCTCACTGTAGAGGCGAAAGATACCGCGGTGTACGTACCAGCCGTACAACGCGGGCGCCAGGCGGAGCAGCGGATAGAGGAGGCCGACTACCGGAATCAGCACCATCAGCAGCGGCGATGTGTACGCAGCCAGCCAAAACGGCAGGTGGCGCTGAAGAAACGGCTGCCCGCTGCGGTAATACTCGTGCGCGAACGTACTCAGCGGCAGGTCGATGGGCTCAGCGGCAGGGAACTGGCCCGCCTTATTGAATACTCCTGGCGCTCCGTGCACCTCCGAGGCTGCATCGAGGAGCAAGTACTGGATTGCAGGATGCAGATCCCTGCGCACCACCAGGCTGGTCTTGGTCGCAACCACCGTGAGGTCTTTGGCTGGCCGGTCGCGCGGGAGGTCGGCGACGCCGCGAGGGAGCACCAGCTTGCTCAGATACGGGCGCAGCGCCACATGCGCGTCTGCGCGCGGCCAGTCGAATGCTTGTATGGACTCGTCCACAAACAGCTGGTGCACGATCGGCGCTTCCAAGGGCAGCATGATTCCAATCACGTCTACCTCTCCCCTCATCAACGCTTCTCCCGCCTGGACTGCATCGAGGTCGCGCACCTGTGCCCGACTCAGGTCCATGCCGACCGCAGTCGCCAGTTCGCGCCCGTGCTTGTATGTTCCGCTTCCCGGGATGCCGAGCGACATTCGTTGGCCTTCGCCAAACCTGCGAGGCTGATCCGGTCGTGGAATGCGGGAGAAAAGCCAGAACGGCTCGTAGAACAGCGTGCCGAGCGAAACCAACTCCGGCGCTTCCGCCGTGCTGGTCACCCCGCCCTCCAC
Organism: uncultured Nitrospiraceae bacterium; assembly: GCA_963720035.1. Lineage (GTDB taxonomy): Bacteria > Nitrospirota > Nitrospiria > Nitrospirales > Nitrospiraceae > Palsa-1315. The sequence continues at coordinate 284,797 of CAVREB010000015.1, forward strand.
GAATGCAACGCTGACTCCGCCGCGCGGGTCGCGTAGGTGCTTCACGTTCTCGACCGAGCCATTGGTCGCCAACAGCTCAAGTCGTACGCCGTGACGTGCGAAGATCTGTTGGTAACGCTGAGCAATCTGGCTATAGATTCCACCTTCCAGATCGGTGGCGATCACCACTGTGCCCGGCGGCAGGGATCTGCTCAACAAAATCGCGAGGGCGATGACTAGTATAAGCCCGGCGCCGACGACGATCGTCTGCCACCGAGAGCGGCTCGGCTGGGATGACGACGCCGAGGGGTCTTTCATGGTGCTGCCATCCAATGGAGCGGGCACGTTCCCATAATAGATAGCCTGCTGACAGCCAATCAGCGAACCATCAGTTTGATCCCTACACGGGCCACCGACTTCTCTGGAACCTACGCCGCTCGTTGCATCAAGCTGTCAAACGCTCTGTGCCAAGTTTGGGCTAAAAATGTTCCGAAAGAATGAAACGAATAGATACAACTCACTCCTTCACATGCCGAGCATGCCCTTCTTCAGGTCCTCTGAGGGTGGCTTCGGTCCCAGGAAGATTGATAAGACGGCGTCGCCGAAGCCCTTCCCCTCGAAGACGCCCACCTCCTTGTTCCCGACCTGCAGCGTCGTGCCCTTTCCCGGCAGGTAGGTAAACGTCAGCGTGTCGCCTTCCTTCACATCGGGGACGAGCGCGAGCATCTTGTCGAACGCGGCCTTCTGTCCGGTCTTGTCCTTCGCGTTCGCCTCGAAGCCTCCCTGGAAGGCCTCCACGAGCTGCGCCTTCGTCAGGTCGCGCAGGAAATGCATACGGATGGCTTTCGCCTGGTCGGTCGCCAGGATCGCGCCTGCATCCTTCGAGGGCGATTCGAGGTAGAGCCCGCCCACGTAAACCTTGAACAGGGACTTTTTCCTTAGGCCCAAACCGTTCAGCTTCAGGGTCATCTCGCCGGACTTGAGCGTATCAGGCAGCGTTACGCCCGCCAGTTCGCCGGCCAGGGCCGCGGTGTCGAGCATCGATGCGGCCAACATAACCGGGATAGCGGCGCGACACAGTGTCGTCACGAGACAGGTTCTCATGCTTCTGTCCTCCTGAAACGGTTGGATGTTCGTCTTGGAGGCAACTTTTGCGGCTGCCTGAGGGTCGAAATCATAAGCTCATCGGCCATGGCCGTCTAGTAGCTCGCAACCCTGTGTCAGTGGACCCCCCACTCACCTGCGATGGGATCTCTCAGATAGCACGGATCCGACTAGATGATGGTGTTCATGGATCAGGGAGTGTTGTGTCACACTTGAGCCACAGGTTAAAAAATAGTCTCGCTACTGCAACGAGTTAGGGCAAGGCTGCGAATATGCAATTCGCACCGCAAAAACCCGGCCCACGGTCTGTCTTGACACCTCTCCACGCACGGCCAAGCCGTTCAGTTAATGTAAATGGAGTGATCCGAGACCTGAGTCGACCTGCCAAAATTTAAGAGGGGCAGTACACCGGTCCGCTTCTCTTATCCCTTGCGGGATGAGCCATGTTCTGTCTTGGCCAGCGCGGAGATGACCTGTGTGATTCGCTCGGCCACCTTCGGCGGGGGCGTACCAAAGTCCACCCCGAATTCAGCCCCCTTGACCCATTGCACGATGGCGCGATCAATCAGCAACGGCTCCGGGTCTCCCGGTACAAACATTTGCAGGGAGAGCTCCATCCCGACGGAGACCGGTGGATTCCCGGTCATGTAACTTCCGCTCAGTGAAAGATCTTCGATCATTCCTTCACCGGCAATCCCATCCCCCAAGTACCGCACCGGCACAAATTTCTTGAGTCGGTAATGCTTCCGAATTTTGAACCCGGCCATTCTGTCTCCTTTCTCTCTCACTCACTCTTGCTTACCGAGCACTCCCCGAATGGTCGCGATCAATGCGTCCCCCTTCACGGGCTTCTGAAGGAATGCGACCGCTCCGTACTCCCGTGCCTTTTGTTCCGCTTCCTCAGGGTCTCGCACCGTCACCACAATCACCGGAATGGCTGACAGCAGCCGGTTCCCCTTCAGTCGTTCGAGGACGACAAAGCCGTCTCCCCCCGGCAGACCCAGATCCAACAGAATGACGTGAGGTTGGTGCTTTCGGGCCGCGCTCAGGGCCTGGATGCCGTCAGCCGCCCAAAAAGGCTGATAGTGATGGGTGCGTAAGATCGAGCTGAGTAACGTCCAGCTGTCGACCGCATCATCAACGACAAGAATCTTTGCCTGCACTCTGGTTCTCTCCTTTGATTTCTCCCCTCAGTCGTAACGGCTCAGACACACGATGCTCACGGGGCAGCACTATCCGTTTCGGCCTGGTGAGTACTGGATTGAACGGAGACGGACTAGGAGAATGGCGGCGGTCGAGACGTCAGCGAGACGACGGCAGAGCTATTCGGAGGCGTGAGTGGAACTGAATCGACCAGAGGCCCCTGATCGCCACCGTTGCCCGACCCCACGATGAGACTCTGAGTCTGGTCATCATGCGAGAGGAACACGGCGGTGGCGTGAGACGGCTCGACTTCTTCCCCATCCACCAGCGCCGGTTGATGCAGCGGCGAGGCAGAGGACTCTTCACAGATGGCGACATCAAGGAGATAGGGCGCGACACAGAGCACGAGGAGACACAATCCCCACGATGTCAGCGCATCTCTTCGAGGAAATGATCGCCAGCGTAGCATGGGGAAGCAATATAACACTGTGCGCTATCAAAAGGTAAAGTCCATTTGTCCCCGGCCATCGTATGCCTCATGACTGAGCATAACGGCGGATACACCGAGGACAGCGCGCGCAGACATCCTCCTCGGTCCAGTTGTATCAATCAAAGCTGACTCGGACTGTCACCTGCCGAAGCCTCGAGAGATCAGCCACACATTAGCCACATGTTCAGTAATTCCCAAGTGAACTCTTGACATTCCGGTTCGGCTGCGAATGTGCAATTCACGGATTGAGATTCATGATAAGAAGCTAGCGAACGGCTACAGCGGAACGCGAATTGTCGGGCTAAAATAAAATACTTTTCGGTGGCGTGCCACCGGAATCTTTGCCCGGTCCTGTCAGGAAGATGGGTTGCTCGTTGTGGTCGAAAGGGCGGCTCCGCTCCGGCGGTGCAGCACGACCCGCGAACATGAGGAATGATGTGAGGATGCGCCCGCCGCAGTCGCGGCGGGCGCCGGCATGCTGAGTTTACGACTTGATATCGCCAACGATCGAGCTGAGATCTTTCGGAAAGAGCACGATCTCGATACGGCGATTCTCTGTGCGTCCTTCGTCGGTCTCGTTGTCCGCCACAGGCCTCGTATCCGCATAGCCCACCGCCTCAAAGTTCTCGCGGTTCACCCCGCCCTTTTCAATGAAATAACGCACCACGTTCGTTGCCCGCGCTGTGGACAGCTCCCAGTTGGTCGGGAACTTCTGCTGGAGCTTGCCCCCGATCGGGACATTGTCGGTGTGGCCTTCGATCCGGATCTGCTTGTCATTCACGGTCTTGAGCACATCGGCCACCTGCTTTAACACCTTCAGCCCCTCGGGCTTCACCTGGGCTTGTCCCGAATTAAAGAGCACCTTCTCGACCATGTTGATCGTCAGCCGATCGCGCACCTGCTTGATCTTGATATCGCCTTTGTCGATCTGAGCCTGCAGCGACTTGGTCAAATCTTCTTGTGTTTTCGTGAGGCGCGCGATTTCCGCCTCTTTCGCAGCCCGTTCCTTCTCGAGTCGCTCCTTCTCGGCGGCCAAGGTCTGCTTTTCGGCAGCCAGGGTCTCCCCGCCTTGAGTCAATCTTCCGACCTCGATGTCGCGTTGCGAGAGACGCTGTTCAAGATCTTTGGCCCGAGATGCGTCAGTTTCCAGCTCACCCAGCCTCTTCTGCGTCTTGGCAAGCTCATCCGTCGCGGTCGTGGCTCTCGTGATCAGGAGTTGCTTGTCATTTTGGAGCGCCGCCACAGTAGCCTGCTCAGCCTGCAGCCTCGTGTCGAAATCCTGCTTGCTGACAGCGAGGGACTTTTCCAACTCGTCAGACTTCGTTTGCAGCTGATCGCGCTCCCGCCGGAGTTCTTCGTTCAGCCGCTGCATGCCTGACGTTTCGGACCGGATCTTTCGTACATCATCTTCCATTGCCTTCCGGCTGGCCAATGTCGTGTCCAGATTGCTCCTGGCCTGATCCAGCTCGCGTTGAATTTTCGTAGTGGATGTCTCCGAGGCAAGCAGCTCGTTGGAGAGTTTGGTCTTCTCCTCTTCTAGCCCCGCGATCTTGGCCGTCGACTGTTTCTTATAGGCGTCGAAGTCTGCCATGGTCTTCGCAGAGGCCTTGCGTGACTGCTCGAGTTCCGCGACGGTTTGCTCGTGTGTGCCTGAAGTCACGCAACCGGCTATGGCCAGAACACTGATGGCCAAAAATGCAGAGATCGTTCTCTTCATTCTAGAACCCTCCTTCTGTTGATGTGTGATTATTCATAGCAAGGCCGAATGAAAACGGCAACAGGGCCCAGGTCCGTCCGCGGCCGACTGTGGATATCCGTTCGAACTCGCAGCCATTTGTGGAACTAGGCCGCGCCAGTGTTACTCGAATAGCTTACTAGCGTCAAATACTATCGAGAGAGGGCTTTAGCCGCTCTCGGAGATCTCTTCCAATGGATTCCCTTCTGCTGATTCCGGCATCCATGCTGGATTGTGCAGGAGGATTCTCTCAAGAGCCAGCGACCATCTGTTGTGTGGCGTTCTTGAGCGGTGCTATCCTGACGCCCTCCGGCTGAATCGCCGGCATTACTTAGCAAACCACTGGCGGCCATCGGCCCGTTCCAGTCTGTGAGGCAGAAGGCTGTGTATCAAGGAGAGGCGGTGCGCTCATGACAGGGAACAGAACGACGACAAGAAAGATGATTGCACGCCTGGTCCTGCTCGCCCTCTTGATGGGAGGCTGCGCTCACTACCCGATCAATCCGAAGCTGGAGAAGTACGAACCGCCCCGCTTGACCATGGGAGCGATGGTGAATTCTCCGACTCGATCGGACGACCTGCTTCTCGTCGTGTCATTTTCCGGCGGTGGAACCAGAGCGGCCGCGCTGGGCTATGGAGTGTTGGAAGCATTGGCTCAAATTGAAGTCCCCGCTCCGTCCAACAGTCCCCTCGCCTCTGACCGCACCAGTCATAATCTGGCGCAGGAAGTGGATGTGGTCACGGGGGTTTCAGGGGGCAGCATCGTTGCTGCCTACTTTGCCCTCAAAGGCGACGGGGGGTTCAAGGATTTTAAAGAGAATTTCCTTTACCGCAATGTGACCTGGGGTCTGATCGGACGCTTGATCAATCCCATCAACATGATCCGGGTTGCGTCAGCCTACTTCAGCAAGAGCGACCTCGAAGCTGAATATCTCGACGACCACCTCTTTCACGGAGCGACCTTCAAAGATATCGATCCGCGGAAAGGGCCGGGGCTTGTCATCCAGGCAACCGACATCACGGACGGGTATTACTTTACTTTTTCACCACTCCAATTTGGTCTTATATGTTCCGACCTCGCAGCCTTCCCGCTCGCCAGGGCGACGGCAGCTTCGTCCTCGGTCCCAGGCGCGCTCGGTGCCATCACGCTCCGGAACTACACAGGACAATGCGGTTTTCAAGAAGAGGAATGGATGACCAGGGCGCTTGCCGCTCCGGATTTCAGGAGCCGGGCCTATCGTTTTGCGATGCAGGCCCAAGTGTATCGAAACTGGAACGACAAACCGTTCATTCATCTGGTGGACGGCGTGTTCAGCGATAACCTCGGAGTGCGGGGGTATATGGACCTCTTCATGGCCAACGACGACGTCGCCGCTGTACTGAAGACGCGCGGCCTGGAGCATGTCCGGCGTGTGGCCTTCCTCATCGTCAACGCCGAAACCAAGCACTCGACGAAGCACTTCAGCTTGTTGGAAGAAGATCCCGGGTTTACCGACGTGACCGATGTGGCGCTGACCGCAATGATCAATAACTACACGTACGAGTCAACGGCGCTCTTGCGCACGATGGTCAAGGAATGGTCCGAGCAACGTCGGTCCACCCAGCCAGGCAGTGAGCCGCTCGATTACTATGTCGTGGAGGTCACCTTCAAGGGACTGCCGGATGCCAACGAGCAGCAAGGCTTCCTGGATCTTCCCACCAGTTTCAATCTTCCGGATGCCGATGTGGATCGGCTGCGCGAGGTCGGGAAGAGGATCCTCTACAGCCGCCCGGAATTTCAGAAATTGGTGCGGGATCTCGGAGGGAACATCCCCGGGGCGCCCGCAACACCCGCGGCCTCCTCGCGATAGTCCTTTCACAACAGGACCATCCTGATTCGACCGCTATCTGCCGCCATCACAACCCAGAAGAAGAGCCCGGTGAGTTCGTGACGAAACCGATGTAAAAAAACCGGCACGTACCTCTGTTCTCATTCTTGACTGATCATCGAGGACTCCGCCGCCGGTTCCAGGGATTCTGCACCTCTATGAATTCCGGCCTGAACTGATCAGCAAGGAAACGGGGACAGTACTCAGAAGCAGGTCGACAACCCCCTGGTCACTTCAGGTCCGCATGCAGCAGGAGAATACGGCGCACCTCCTCGATGGTCTCGGGCTTCCCCTGCGTGGAATGGCTCGACCGCACGACCAGCTCCGACTCGACTCCGTCGATGTGGGCGCTCGAGTACTGCCACGACGCCGTCTTTGCCCTGTTCGATCGGCCCGTCCCCTTCGACCGCGATGATCGAATGGGCCTTGATCGACGAGGCGACGGGAATTTTCTGCAGGCCCTGGATGAAGGGATGGTTCGGCGACATGTTGTCGACGGCTGTCGGGACGACCGGAAGACCCACAAGAGCGTCCCGATTCTTGAAGATGTCAGCGCCCACCTCGGGGGTGATGGGGGACGGGGTCATGAGCCGATGAATGACGTTGCCGAGAAATTTATACCCCGCAACGAAGCTGCCGCGATGCGGGGTGCAAATGAACACCACGCGAGAGACTTCGGGCAGCGGCTCGACGAACAACCCTTCTGGAGCAGTTCGCGGGTCGCGTCCGACAGATGCAGCTCCTGGAGCGGCTTGCGACTCACGGCGTTCCAGAGGCGATCCCCGGTGCTGATGGCCTGCATTTTGACCAGGAGGCCTCCCTGGCTGTGCCCGATCAGCACCATCCGGCGCAGAGCCGGGTCCTTCCCTTCGGGATCCAGCCGCGCCACCGCCGCGGTCAGGGCCTCGCGCAGGTGGAGCGCGGACAGCGCGATCGGATTGCCGGAATCGTACTGGAAGAACCAGAACTGATAGCGGCTCCGGAGTTCGTGGTCGCCGAGAAGACGGTTGAACATCTCCCCCCAGCGGACCGGGCTGGACGTCGTGCCGTGCACGAAGACCACCGGGATGAGCCCAGGATGATAGGCCGAGGCGGAGACGAGCGGAGGCCGCTCCTTCCGGCCCCAGTGAGCCGGCCTAAGAACCGGAGGAGTTCGAGGTCCATGATCGGGACGTCGGTGAACGTCAGCGCCAGCGCCGCCGACGGTTGGTTCTCGAGCGGAACCTCCTCGCCGGCGATCGCGACCGACTCCTTGTCCCAGGCCAGGTGCAGCTCGATCGTCCCGGTCAGCGGGCGTCCCTGCACGAGACCCTGTCGGGCCCCGGGAATCCGGAGCAGAAGGGTCAGCGGCACCTTGAGCCGCGGGGCCACCAGATCCCGGCCCGGTTTTGAGGCGTCGATGAGTTTCGTGGGCGCAGCAAGCGGAACGCCGAGGCCCGCCGTGCGATACCGCATCGCCAGACCTTGTACTTTCAGTTCCGAACTGGGAATGAACCGATACAGCTCGCGATCTCCAGCACGCACGGCGGCGGGATCGAAGGCCACTTCGATTTCTCCGAAGGGCAGGTTGAACGTCCCGCCTCGCGGGAGGACCTCCACCCCGTCCTCGGACGCGAACGCGCTCGTCAGCGCCCAGTTGTACAGATCGGCGGCAATCCTCAGGCGAGGATCGAACCGCCCGGGGACCAGGCCGGTTCCCTCCGGAAACAGGAAGGCGTACGCGTAGACGGCAGCTGCCAGATCGTACTCCGGCTTCTCGACCTTCTGCCCATGGAGGAAGGAGAGCTCTGCGAAGGCAAAGAGGAGGTCGGGATCACCACGTTCCTCGACCATGATCCGGTGCAATGCGGTGATGGTGGGCTCCGGGTTCTTCTCGAACGTGTCGAAGAGGCCGTGCTCGAAGAGCGCATTGCGCGTCGGCCAACTCGGTTCCCCGTCGAGACGGCGCTCCGCGCGAGATCGTTCCGGACGTCCTTGGGATCAGCCCGGACCGCTTCCACCGGACCTGCGCAAGCCGCCAGGACCAGACACAGGGCCAGAGGAGGATGGACCAACTGCGGTCTCGCGGATTCCGTCGAAAACCCACGCGACCGGCAGCAACAGACCAATGCGGATCTCTCCATGAACTGCTAGGATCGGAACCTGCTTGTTGCCTCATTGTCTCACTCTCCCGTCAGAGGTTCGACCCCGACCTGTGGCTGTGCTCAATGCGGCCTGGCCTTGCTAGCTGACGCATCGACGCGCATTGCAGCCGAGACAGACGTTGTTCCGGGCACTTTGCGATTCCAGCTCGTGGCGAGCCCTATACGCGAGCCGACTGGAACTTGCCACCTACTGAAAAATATGAGCGGGCGCCATGGTGCCCGCTCTCGATTGACCTGTCAACACACCTCCGAGTACACTGCCATCGCCGTCAGTCGGCGCATCATGCGGGAGACCATCCTCCGGCCGGAGAGATCCGTTCACCTTCCATCCCTGTCGGCATCGGTGGCCAGGACCGGTATAAGAGGAGACCGTGAGTAGGACAAGAACCCGGCGAGGAAGTTTGATTATCAAGGCTGCTGGCCTGGCCGCTGGTCGTGATGGGCATCGCCTGGGCGGGGCTCGCGCTGTGGATCGACGGCCCGTCGACTCCCTGGCTGGCCGCGATCCTCTCTATCACGTTCGTTGCCGGCTGTATGACGGTGCTGATCCTGTTCCGTCCCTTTTCCCGTGCGTTGCTGCTGGTCGCGAGCGGGTTGCTGCTGGTCGTGGCGTGGTGGAGTCAGATTGCGCCGCGTAACGACCGCGACTGGACCCCCGATGTGGCCCGGCTTCCCCGTGCCACGATCGTGGGAAACCGCATGACGATCGAAAACGTGCGCAACTTCGAGTACCGGAGCGAGACAGACTATACAGAACGGTGGGAGACGCGCACCTACGATCTGGACCGGGTCCGCAGTTTCGACATGTTTCTCTCGTTCTGGGGGCCCACGCTCATCGCTCACACCATCGCAAGCTGGGAGTTCGAGGACGCGCCGCCACTCGCCATCTCGATCGAGACCCGCAAGGAGAAGGGTGAGTCCTACGACGTGCTCCGCGGGTTCTTCCGCCAGTTCGAGTTGTACTACGTGGTGGCGGACGAGCGCGACGTGATCGGTATACGGACGAAGTACCCTGGAGCGCGCACTTACCTCTATCGGATACGGGTGCCTCCGGAGCGTGCGCGAGCGCTGTTGCTCGATTATTTCAAGGAGATCAATGGTCTGGCGGACCAGCCGCAGTGGTACAACACTTTGATCTATAACTGCACGACCTCGATCCGCCACCACGGCCAGCATATCGGGGAGATACGGCCTTGGGACTTGCGGTTCCTGCTGAACGGTCGTCTCGATGAGATGGGGTATGAACGGGGACGGATCGATACCAGCATGCCGTTTCCGGAACTGAAGGCAAAGAGCGATATCACCGAGAAGGCGAAGGCTGCCGGCACGGCCCCCGACTTCTCCCAGCGGATTCGCGAGGGGCTGCCCAGCCCGTCATGAGTCTGGATGACAGGGGCCCGTGTTCTGAATGAACGAGTGCATGATCTGGCGCAGGCTAGAAACTCGGGAATATGTAGCGAATGCCGCGCCTCGACATTCCAGTCATACGCACCGGGAAGACTCTGTCCCCAAATTCCGACGCCCGGCCGTACGAACACCCCCAATCGTCCCACCACGACTCCGACCGACTTCGAGTTCAAGAGTCATACTGCTTTTCGCGCTCCGTTCCCAATCGACCTGCCACACAGCATTCACAATGCTCCACCACTTCTCGCCCCAAAACGAATTGACTTGCCCTGCTAGCTTCGAAAGATTCACGGGCATTCGAGCAGGATCACCGCCGACGGAAAATTGTTGCGTGAACAACCCAATCAGGAAGGAATCCCATCGGGGGACAAACCGGGCCGTGGCGATGGTCGGGCCGACCGTATACTTGCCGGTGCCCAATGTCTGGCAGAGCGGCGGTTGGCATGGTCGAGACCACGCCGACGAGTAACGCATATTCTGGGGTGTTATAGGCACGCCACGCGGCCGTGACGGCAAGATCGCTGGAGCCTTGCGCGCTGGTAGTGCCGGGACGATTCGGATCGTTCCATTGCACGAACGGCTCATCCACCCGGAGCAGGAAGTCTTTCCGGAACGGCAGATCGACACGGGCCACGGTTGCGGCGGCTCGCGCCCCCTGAGGGAGGTCGAGGTATTGGGATGACAGCTGCAGTCGTCCCACGATGGCCGTGGGGTCGGTCCCGTACTTGGCGCCCAATTTTCTGAGACGCTCCGCTTCTTCCTGCTGCTCCGGCGTCACTGGCTGAGGTCCCACCCTTTTGAACAAGCGGCGCTTCTCGGGCACAGCTTCTGGCTCTTCTGCGGGGCTGTCCATCTCCACCTTCGGGGCTGATTCAGGCTCACTCCTCACCGGTGGCTCGGGCAGTGTTTCTTGTGCCAGCGCTGCGAAGGGGCAGGCCGTGAACAATCCCATGGCCACCAGAAGCCAGGCGCATCCCCACGCGAGAGTATCTCGTGATGTCCTCACCTGGTCCCACCGGCGAAGACAGATCTCGCGAGCATCCCAATTGCGCACGACATCACCCGTCTCATTCCAACGTGGGTCATGGAGCGTTCCTCACCTCACGCCGGAGGATTCAGCTGTGCGAGTACCTGCGCATGCACGGTCCACCCCAGCGCTTCGAGTTCCTGTCTGGCGCGAGGCGAGACGTTCCCGGCGATCCAGAGTTCGCGCCGGGCGACACGAGGTCGACTGGGCACATTGGCCGTCAAGGCCTGTGCGACACGAGCGACACGCGAGGTCCAAAAAAGGTAATCGACGGGTAACATCACGACAAGGGCCCGGTCCTTGGTATAGAGAGCCGGGACACGCGGCATCGAAAGCAGCCGGTCAACGGCGCCCACGTGCTCGTGGTAGCCGCGCATCATCTCCGCCACGTGCTCGTAAAACAGGACCAGTTCCTCGGAGTTCGCTTCACTCGCCACCTCGAGGAACGCCGCACGGTCTTCGACACCGGTCAGTTCATCGAGCGCCGTCGTGATGATGGTCGAGTGTCGCGGGGAATAGAGCGGATTGAGGAAGAACCGGTGGATGTCCTCCTCACTGACTCCCATCTTGTCCAATTTGTCCCGGTCGCGGGCACGCAGATCGCTCGGTGAATAGTCGCGGACTTGCTCATCGAGGTACGAGGTCCAGCGGGTCGCGCTAAAGCTCATCCAGAGGATGGCGGATGCAGGCATAAAGAGATACCCGAACTGAGGGGCCAAATCGGCGGTGAAAGCGATCCAGGTCAATTCGTTCAGTTCGTCCTGCAGCACGGCATTGGACGAATAGGGATCCACCCCGAACTGAAACGCGAGTTTTCGCTTCAGATACGAAAAACCAATCGTTGACTTTGTCACAGAATCTTCCCGATCGCTCCATTCCAATTTGATAGCGCGTCCGGGCATGGCGAGAAACTCAAGAACTCCCCCGGCAACACTGCTTCCGAGGCGGACAGGGTCCATGATCAGCATCTTCACGCCCCGCAAGGGATGGAGAAGCTGAAACTTGAGCGCATCGGCGAACACGTCCGATTTGCGCGTATCCTTCAACGCCGCAATGGCCTCGCTTTCCACGACCCGAGTTCGAAGCATGGACGAGCCGGTGGCGGGAAACGCCCCGAAGTCTGAGGTGACAACAAAATGGTGCTGGGCACCATCGTTCTCGACATCGTCCTGGACCAGGTGGTGTGGCCCCTTGAGCCATTCCGGTGGCAGCAGCGCTTGTGCCGATAGCGGGGGAGGAACTTCCCATCCGAGCGGACCAGGCGCCGGTGGGGGCGGAAGTGCTTCCCGCTCTTTGGTCACCGAGCAGGCAACCAGGAGCACCGAGACAAGCACCCAACCAAGACAGCGCTCCAGACCGTCAGACCTTCTTCGGCGCACGAACATCCTTCCCACTTAAGATCTGTCCCGGACTAGGCATGAGCCATGTCTCGTAATGTTCTCACCCGATCCCACCTCAGCGAATACTATTCTCTTCGGATGCTAGCTGGATGATTGCAGGATGCTGAACAAGTCCGCCAGCGGACACAGGCCGTGCCGCTTGAAGCGCGAGACGTGCGAGAAAGGCGCGATTCGCTGTCTCATGGTTTCCTCCCTGGATCCGAAACGAGCGACCCGCCTGGGCTGGCGGGGTCGCCTAGATAAGGCACCCCGCCAGGTCGGTCCGTCTGCTAGTACACCAACGGAATCTGTCTCGCGAGTTCCATCTTGATGACCGCACGGATTTTGTTTTCGATCTGGATATACCGCGCCATTTTGGCGGCCGGCAGCACTTTGCCGACCTTGTCTGCAATGGCGTGCTTCATTTTTAACTCTTCCTCATCCGCTGAAATCGCTTCATGGATCAACTTCTTCGCTAAGTCGTTTGAGATTGTGCCCTTGCCTTGGTTGTAGGCATCAGCGTACTCAGAGATGACCTTGCCAAGCCGCTCGTTCACATGCTGAAGATCCTTCTGGTACGAGTCGTACAAGGGCCAAAAGGCCTTGCTTTCCGCGTCGGTGAGCTCCATGTTGCTGGCGACCAGCAACTTCTTGTCCGCCTTGAGCTTCTGCATGAGGATTTCCATGTTGGTGTCGGCACTGCTCCCAGTTTGGGCGAACGCCGGTACGGCAAACAGAAACATTCCCGCTACGATAACTCTCATAAAAGACTTCATCAGAATCCTCCTTGGTGTGATGTGATTAAGAACAACGAACCCGGCACTCTTCTCTTCCTGGTCAATCGACAATGATGTCAGCAGAATCCTCCTTTGTGTGATGTGATTGTGAACAAAGAACCGGCTCTCTTCTCTATCTAGTCAATCAAATAGAGCTGCGTCCGAAGCACGCCAATCGTGGCGGTCGCGGAGCCCTTCTTCGTGAGGTCTCCCGTGCCTCCGTGGCACCGAAGTTACCGTGCCCTCCGTGCTACCGGGTCTTCTTCGATTCATACTGTTCGGCGATGGCCACCTTCATGAGCTGCCCTTCCTTGAGCTGGTCCCCTACCGCGAGATTGTTCATGACCGCAATCTGTTCCTTCTTCCAGGCCGAATTAGTGCGAGTTGCCAGAGCCTCGATCGACTCTCCCGCCCGTGCCTTCACTAGACGGATACGCTTCTCCTTGATCCCGGCACGTTCGGATGCCGACAGCGGCCTGAAACTGTAGGCGACTGAATGGAACAGGGCCTGCAGGGTGTCGAACTGCCTGGTTGGGGCCAGGCCGACCACCTGATAGATGAGCCCGCCATGCGCGATCCAGGTGATGTCAATCGTCACGTTGCCGTCCGCCTTGATTTGCGTGTGGGCAGCAGAGAGATCTCCGATGGTTACCTTCTCGGTCTTGGCGACGACGTCCGATCTTGGTCTTTTTCTCGAGTTCGCGCGCGCCATCCAGGGGATCGGACCCTTCCGCCACGGCCCCCACGAGTACGGCTGCATCTCCACTCGGGGCTGCCGCCACGATCTTCTGCGGCGTATTCTCGTGCTGCCATTTCTCCGGAAACTGTACGTGGAAGTTCATGTCGGGATGCAGGAACGTGGGACCATCAAACATACCGTTTGCGGCCCGCTGGCCGTACACCATGCCGTCCAGGCGAGCGAGAAACGCTTCGTGCGTGGCACTGATCGGCGCCCGATCCGCACGTTTCAGTCCCCTGGCATGCTCCGCGGTCTTTTTCACTCGATCGGGTGTCGCGGGGTGAGAGTCAAAAAAACTGGGCTTTCGCGATTCCTTACTCATGAGATCGACTTCGCGTTCGAGCGTACTCAGAGAAGGCGGACAAGGCGGCTGGGTCCCACCCGGCCTTCGCCGCCATCTCCTGTCCCACTCGATCCGCCTCAGTTTCCTGGCTGCGGCTGTACGGTGAAAAGAGCAGGCCCTGCGTCAGATCGCCGACTCCCCCTATGATATTTCCCGCCACTGGAACGAACAGCCCCGTAATCCCGGACGCAATCCCGAAGACCACCGCAAAGGGACCCTGCTTGGAAATCTTTTGTACTGTGTGCCGCGCAGCGACGTGACCGATCTCATGTCCCACCACGCCCGCAAGTTCATCTTCGGAATTCACCAGGGCGAGCAATCCACGAGTCACATAGACGTAGCCCCCGGGAAGGGCGAAGGCGTTCGGCTCCGCCATATCCGCGATGTGGAACTGGTGCGTCACGTCCTGGCGCGGAGACTCCTTCGCCAGCCGCTGGCCGAGCGCATCCAGGTACGGGAGGAATTGCGCGTCGTCGAGCAAGCCCATCTCTGCCTCGACCTTCTTGGCCTCCTCCGCTCCAATCTTCTTCTCCTGTTCAACCGAGATGAGTGTGACCTCGGGCATTCCGCTGACCGGATTGATCGAGCAAGCCGTGGCCTGCAGGCTCGTCAGCAGCAGGCACGAGAGGAGCCAGGGACGCCCATGGAGCCTACACATCCAGCCATTCTTCCCAAACATCTTCATATCTTTCCTCCTAAACAAAGCAGTCATAGTCATATGGTTCATCCGGCGGTCCTGCCCAAGTAGCCGGTGGCTCTGCTGTTCTGTAAATCTGCCATCAACCGATGTGAGTAGCGTGAGATGCTGTGAACGCGGCAGTACATACACTCAGTGACGAGTGGCACGGTATGACTCATCAGCACCGGCAGTCATTCTAAGGACAAGGGGTGGATAAGTCGAGAGGGCGGCTCAGAAATTCAGTACGCGGCATGCCAACGCCCCAGAGCTGCCGGAGAGACAGGCGGCTTGGAGATCGGACCTCTCCCGCATTCCATTCGCTTCATGCCTGTGAGCAGTCTCAGGTAGAACGCCTGAGGTTCCTTGTCCGCGGACGCCTTGCGATGCGATGAGAGTTCGGGCATAGTTCTTATTCATCCGTTGTGTGATCGCAGAACCCAATCGTTTTTCTCACCAGTAGAGTATGGAAACGATGTCACGTTTGCATCAACAAGTGGTCAATACACAGTACACAGTGCGCAACATTATCAATTGGAGGTGTGGCATGAAACGCATACTGGCAGCGGTCATGGTGGGCGCGTTCATTGCAGTCAGCACCGGCCTCGCGGTGGCAGCAGAACAATTCGTGTTTCCCAAGAGTGGGCAGACCAAGGAGCAGCAGGAACAGGACGAGTTTACCTGTTATAAATGGGCCAAAGAGCAGACAGGTTTCGACCCGAACAAGCCGGTCGAACAGGCCGCCGCACCCGCTCCCAAGGGTGGAGCTGCCTCCGGAGCTGCAAAGGGCGCGGCGGTAGGAGCCATCGGTGGAGCTATCGGCGGAGACGCCGGAAAGGGCGCGGCGGTCGGCGCCGGGGTCGGTGCGGCAGCCGGCGCTCACAAGAAACGCAAAGGGGAAAAACAGCAAGAGGCGGCTCAGCAGCAAGCGGCGAAACAGCAGGAAGCGAGCGTGGAAGGCTACCAGCGAGCTTTTGGAGCCTGCATGGAAGGCAAAGGGTACACAGTGAAGTAAACGCAGTACATTTCCGAAGGGTCAGCGCGCGACGGAAGTGTTGCTACTCGTCCGAGTAAGCGGGAGGCAGCCCTACGTTTCCCTGGGCCCAGAATTGTTTTTAACCGCCTGCTCGCCGGCTTTACGCCTCTTCCACCAACTCCTGACGCACCCACGCTCCGAGCAGCATGTAGGCCACCGCGAGCACCACCGGGCCGACGAAGATGCCGAGAAGGCCCAACGCCAGCAAGCCGCCGAGGACTCCCGCCAGGATGAGGAGCAACGGCAGATCTGCTCCCTTCTTGATCAGGATCGGACGCAGGACGTTATCGAGGCTGCCGACCACGAGAGACCAGACGAGCAGCGCGATCGCCCAGCCCACTGCTCCCTTCCAATAGAGCCATATGATTGCGACGACCAATACCGGGACGGCCCCGATCTGTGCGAGCGCGAGGAGGAACATGATGGCCGTCAGAATTGCGGAAAACGGCACGCCCGCGACGACGAGGCCGATGCCGCCCATGACAGATTGGACAAACGCGGTTACCACCACGCCAAGCGCGACGCCACGAATCGCCTGCCCGGCGATGAGGACCACGTGATCCCCCTGCGCGCCGGCCAGCCGTTGGCCAAATCGACGGGCACCCATGGCAGCGGTCTCGCCGTGGGCGAAGAGTATCGCGGCTATGACCACCGCGAGCAGGAATTTGACGGTCATCGCGCCAAAGCTGCCCACCTGTACCAGAAGCCACCCGCCTACCTCCCGCGCATAGGGGGCGAGTTTCATACTGAGATCTTCCGGCCCGGAGGCGGCGAACTCGCGCCAGGCGGACGAGGCTTTTCGGCCGACGAGCGGCACCCCCTGCAACCAGTCGGGGGGCGCAGGCAATGTGATCCCGCCAAGGGAACCGGCCCACCCGGCGATTTCGGCGGCGTTGGCGACGATCGTGCCGATCGCGAACGAGAAGGGAATGACGAACACCAGCAGCATAGCCAGAGTCATCACTGTTACGGCGAGCGACCGCCGACCCCACAATATCTTCTCCACGCGCAGCATGATCGGCCACGTCGCGACGACGATCATCGTCGCCCAAATCAGCGCTAGCAGGAACGGCCACAAGATCCACAACGAAGCGGCAATGAGCCCGACGATGAAGAGCACCGCGAGCGTCGTGCGTGCAAGATCGTGCTGGATGGTGCTCATGCGAATGAAACCTCCTCCTGTCGTGTCAGCGCGACATTCTCCCCCTCGGACTTGCGCTACTTCATCACCGTCGTCGCCGTGTTGCGCAGGTCGAGCGATTGAGGATTGTAGGCGGTCTGTTTGACCGCGATATCGGTCGGTCTCACCGGTCTTCCGTAGTACGCCTCGTTGGCCTCATCCGCCACGGCCACGAAGGCGCCATTGATTGCGATGCCGGCGAACACACCCTGGTTCCTGGCATAGGCGATAATGTCCGCCGCGAGGCCCTGTACGGCGGCCCCTTCACCAACCGGTCCGACTGCCATTCCCGCGTTGGCGCCGAGCTTGAAGTCGGAACGGTAGAACTCCTCCAGGCCTTTGGGAGTCCTTACCAGCAGGACGATCTCCGACACATCTCCCCCGATTTGCAAGCCGAAGCTTGCAGACCCGATGGTGTAAAACACCGGGTCGCCCCAGTTTCCGGTCTTCTCATCGCGCACCAGCAGCAGGCCGCTGCCGCCTGCACCGCCGAACACGAACGCGCCCCTGAGGAATTGCGGCACGATGAAGAGGGCTCTGGTCTCAGGTGACCATTCGCGCAGCGCCGCTTGCAGGCCTGGATCGGCGGCAAAGGCCATCAGCGTGAGCCTCGCCTTGTCCACGAGCCGTTGTTGCTCGGCAACATCAGCCGCGCTCGCCGGCGTCGCCATGGATGCGGCTGTCGCGCCTAGGAGGACGACGACCAGCAGCAGCCCGAGGCGTGACACCCTCCGGTTCTCTGCCTGGTTCATGCTGCATTCCTCCCTTTCAATGAAACGTGATTGATGGATGCGGAACGCTATCTGGTGGCGCGGTCCACAGCGGCTCGCAGCTCATCGGCCCCGGGGTTGGTGATCGGACCATTGGCGAGAATCTGTTCCGGTTCTACGGCTCTGCCGTAGTACGTCTCGTTTGCTCCTGGTGACGCGCTGATACTGAACCCTTCGAGTGACATTCCGAGAAACGCGCCTTTGGACCAGGTAATCGAGACCACATCAAGACCGGCAGTCCCTCCTTCACCGAAGCTACCAACCGAGAGGCCGCTATCGACGCCCAGCTTGACGGTCCCCGTTCCATGGAACCGATCCAGGCCGGAGAAGGTCTGCACCACGAGCACCACCTCCGAGGCGTCCGCCCCGATCTGGAGGCCAACACTGGCGGCACTCATCGTATAGAAGGCCGGTGGAGACCACCCGCCCTTGACGAAATCCCGCGCCAGGAGGACGCCACTGCCGCCCGACCCGCCCACCACGAATGCTCCGCGCAGGAGTTGCGGGACAATGAAGATTGCTTTCACGTCCTTCGCCGCAGCTCGATACTTGGATACATTCCTCGGATCATCCTGGAACCGTTCAAAGGTAAGCTTGGCCTTATCAACCAGCTGCTGTTGCTCCCTGACATCGCCTGCCCTGGCAGGAGAAAGACAGACTAGTCCGAGACCAATGCAGCCACACACGGCCAGTGCGACTCTCCGCCACTTGAACGATCGGCTCGACGCCGATCCACCTGGCCGCCGTCTCTCATTCGTCATCTCACATTTCTCCCTGGAAGGATGCCCCGGTCATATGTGATGACATGACCGCCTACCGCCACGATCCGGTCACTTCTTTTTGACCGGAGGATAGTCCTCGAACGCCTTGGCGACTCCCTTGTCGGCCAGTTCGAGATTCTCCTCCGGACTGCCCCGCAATATTGCCACGATTGTGGACCGCCACACCAACTCCTTTTTCGACGACTCAGCCAAATCCACGATCAAGGTGCCTTCCCGGTACTCATAGGTCCCACCGGAATAGCCGGCACCAGACCCGTACCTGCCACCATAGGCTCCCCCTGCCATGCCCTTGCTCTCGACACGTTGCTTGTCTTTCACACCGACCCAAAAGTCTACGAGCAGGTCGGAACGGTCTTCCACGCCGACTTGCCGGAGTCCCTTGGCAGTGAGTTGCCGGACGACCATCTCTTCGATCCGCTTCCGCAAGAGTGAATCGTCCAACGGCCCGCCCTGATCTCTGTCTGTCGGCCCCGCGAGAGCAAAGGTGCGAAACGCAGAGAACTCGGCGGACGGATCGAAATCTATGAACACCTTCGGCCCAGCACAGCCTCCGGCGGCGAGCAACCCCAACGCCAGCGCTGCGATCAAGAATCTGACGTTCATCGCGAGCGAACTCACCGGCAACAGGAGGATCGTGAACAGGCCCCGGCCTCGAACGAAATGGCTCTGCATCGCAGCCCTCTCTTCAACCGAATCCAGACTGAATCATGCCTGAACCGCGTGAACGTATCACTCATCTTCTCTCGGCTGACGTGCACGATCCGATCACTTCTTCTTGGCCGGAGGATAGGCTTCGAACGCCTTGGCGACTCCCTTGTCGGCCACTTCAAGATTTTCCTCCGGATTGGCCCCCAACGTTCCCACGATCGTGGCCCGCCACACCAACTCCTTTTTCGACGACTCAACGAGATCCACGATCAAGGTGCCTTCCTGATAGTCATACGTGGTCACGCCACCACCATAATAGCCGGTACGCCACCCGTACCTGCCACCATAGGCTCCCCCCGTGGGGCCAGTGTCCACGACTTGTTGTTTGTCCTTCACACCGACCCAAAAATGCACCAGCAGGTCGGAACGGTCCTCCATGCCGACTTGCCGGAGTCCCTTGGCGGTGAGCTCCCGGCCGACCATTTCTTCGATCCGCTTCTGCATGAGCGAATTATCCAACACCCCGCCCTGATTCCGGTCCGTCAGCCCCGCGAAGGCATAGGTGCGAAACGCGGAGAACTCGGCGGACGGATCGAAATCTGTGACCACCTTCGGCCCCCCCGCACAACCTCCCGCGGCGAGCAGCCCCACCGCCAGCTCCTACGATCAGACATCTGATGTTCATCTTCTGTCTCCCTCCTCCTGAGTTCTTGCACAGACAGCGCAGACTCAGAACATATACCGAATACCAAATTGCGTAAACCAGTCATAGGCCCCGGGAACGCCGGTGCCCCACAATCCCACTGCCGGGCGGAACCACACACGGAAGTGATCACCCAGTCTTCTCCCCACTTCGAACTCCAGGTTCATTGCGGTTTTGCCTTTTTGGTTCCAATCCACATACAGATCTGGTTCGATCGACGTCCACCAAAGGTTGTTGGCCCATGGTGTCGTAAACTCCAGGCTAAGCTTCGTGAAATTCAAATCGGTCTGGCTCGGATCCCCCCCAAAGGAGACCGTTTGCTGCACCACCGGAATAAACACAGTATCCAGGCGTCGAATCGGAATGGAGAACGTCAGCCCTGGGATGAACTGGTATTTGCCTCCTCCCAGGTTCGAGTCGCTCGCCGTGGGAAACACCACCTGGCCTTCGAGGAACGCGGTGAACGCAGGCCTGGTCCATACCTGGCCTCCAAGTCTCGCCGAGATATCGCCGAGACCTGACAGGGACGTGCTTCCAGACACCTGCGGGTCTATGCGTAAAAAGGGGACGTCCGTCCGGAAGATCATTCGGTCTCCCAATGGAATATCAACCCGCTCCACATTCGCCAGCTGGGTGGAGCCGTCTCGCCGCTCACGGTATTCCCCCGAGATTTGAAAACGACCGATGACCGCAGTCCGGTTTGTACCGTTGTCCCCCGAGAGGATGTTCAGGAGACGGTCGGAGAGGTTGCCGAGCACGCCTTTCTCGGGGCGCCGCTCGTATTGCACCTGAGGGGTTTCCTGCGGCGCCTCTCGTGCCGCTTCGGCTACCGGTTCCTCCTCCTGCGGCACTTTTCCCTCCGGCTTCCCTGCGGACGGCTGCGCCGGGTGAACGACTGCCGGGCCTGATTCCTCTGGCAGGTCGAGCTCCAGGTCCTGAGCCAGTACCGGCCACGTTGTCATGTAGGAGAGGAGGAGGATTCCCAGGCTCACTGCAGCCAGCCGGCCGTTCTGTCTGCTAGGAGGCGAGGGATTGCGTCTCATGTGCGGTGACGAGGCCGACCATACAGTTCGATAGAAATAGATGACGGATACCATGGGCATAAGGCAATCGCAATAGATGAACGGCTGGCGCCGGGCGCGCGCTCGATTTCCCGTTCGCCTTCGGTGTATTCTGCAGCACGTGCTCCGTGCTCGATCCAGCACCGCTTCACACGATCGGTTGCCAATCCGCGAGGGTCCCTGGGAGAGAGACGATGCCAGTACTCGCAAGTCGTACGACGCGATGTAGATTTCAGTCTGTCGGCCTTCTGCTTCCTGCTCGGACTGTGTCTCTGGTCGCTCCCCACCAACTCCGACGCACTCCTCATGGACGCGACAGCCTATAACGATATGGGCATCGTGCAGCAGAGCAAAGGAGACCTGGACGGTGCCATTCAAAATTATCGCGAGGCTTTGAAACTCAAGCCAGACTTTCCGGAAGCGATGTATAACCTGGGAGTGGCCCTCCAGGCCAAAGGCGATTTGGACAGCGCCATTGCGCAGTACCGCGCGGTCCTGAAGCTGACACCGGATGAACCGGACGTCTACGGGAACCTCGGCAACGCACTGAAAGCGAAGGGGAACCTTGATGCAGCGGTCGAAGCCTACCGCACGGCACTCCGGCTAGATCCCGACCATCCCAGCATCCACTACAATCTGGCGATCGCGTTGAAGGCGAAAGGAGATCTGGCCGGCGCCATTGCGGAATATCGCGAAGCGATCAGGGTACAGCCAAACGACGTGAGCGCCCGGAATAATTTAGGCATTCTTCTGCAGGGCCAAGGTCAAATCGATGAGGCGATTGAGCAGTACCGCGAAGCGGTCCGGGTGCAGCCCGACAACGTCAACGCCCATTACAGTCTCGGCACTGCGCTCCACACGAAAGGCGATCTCGTGGGCGCCATTGCGGAGTATCGGACTACCATCCGGCTCCAACCGGCTCACATAGGGGCCCACAACAACCTGGGCATCGCCTTACAAGCGACGGGCGATTTCAAGGGTGCGATCGCCGAGTACCAGACCGCGATCTCTCTCAAGCCAGACCACGTCAAAGCCCATTACAATCTGGGAATCGCGCGGCGTGACGCCCGCGATCTCGATGGAGCCATCGCCGCGTTCCGTGACTCGATCAAGCTCGAGCCCGATTACGTGAACGCGCACCAGAGTCTTGCCGACGCGCTCCAGGAAAAGGGTGATCTCACCGGCGCGATTGCGGAGTATCGGACCGTGCTCCGCCTCCAGCCGAATAACGCTGCCGCGTTGCTCAACCTGGGCGCGGCGTTGCAGGCGAACGGAGATCTCGACGGGGCGATTGCGATGTACCGTCATCTGCTCAGCTTGCAGCCGGAACGCGCGCGCGCCCGGTATAATCTGGGCGTGGCCCTCCAAGCCAAAGGCGAGTTGGATGCGGCCCTCGAGCAATACCGGGTGCTCGTCAATCTGCGGCAGGACTATGCGCCAGGCTTCTATGCGCTGGGAGAGGTCTTGGCGCAGAAGGGACAGCGCAAGGAAGCGGCAGCGGCGTTGCGCGACTATTTGGCCAAGGAGAACGATACTCCCGACACCCACCAACGAATGGAACGAGCACGCACCCGCCTGAAGGAACTCGAGAGCTAGCGAATTGCCTGACCTGTCGCCCTTATCGTGCCCTCATTGTAATCAAGGGCAGGGATTTCTTTTCGCCTGTCTCAGCCGGCGAACCTCACGATGCACTGCCGACTACCAGCGCCGCTCCTCCTATTGCGCCTGCCTGGACGAACGCAGGTACTCCAATAACTGCCGGGCTTCCGGCTCTTCCGGCGCGAGGGCGACCAGTTGCTCCGCATAGCGAATGGCATCGTCGCGCCGCCCGATATCCCGATTGATGGTTGCGAGTGCCTGGAGGATCTGGCCATTCTTCGGATGGCGGAGGTGCGCGGCTTCCAGAACGGTGAGGGCTTGTGGTGTCTTACCGGATGAGTTGAGCGCAAGTCCATAGATATAACTATAAGAAGGATCCTGCGGCCTCAGTCGTGCGGCTTTCTCGAACAGGCTCAACGCCTCGGCCCGCCTGCCCTGCCGAACCAAGAGGAACCCGAGGGCCTGCTGGACGTCCGGATTATCCGGCGCGACTCGCGCGGCCTGGCGTAGCAGCGGCTCGCCCTGTTCATCTTTCTGTTGCAGTCGGTAGAGATCGGCAAGATTCACCAGCGCCGAGACATGGGCGGGGGCAAGCCGCAACGCCGTCCGATAGGATTCTTGTGCTTCTGACAATTTCCCCAGCTCCATGTAGAGAGTGCCCAGGTTCACGTGGGCTTCCGGGCGTTCGACGTTGGCCAGTTGCGCATCGATGTATTCCGTCGTCGCCCGGTTGAGCGCGATGTGCTGCGCCGCCGTCAGGTCCGTCCGTGGTACAGGGGCCAGGACCCGCGCCGCTTCAAGACGGACGGCACGAAGGGGATCGCTGAGTGATGCCTCCGCCGGCTCCATCCGCTCAGCCGGAACGAGCGATTCAAGCCCCCTGAGGGCGCCGATTCGAACGAGCGGGTCACTATCGAAGAGTCCCTGCCGAATCGCCTCCAGCGATGGACGATCGGCATGCTCGCGCAGGAGGCTGAGGCCGGTCGCGCGAACGATCCCCGGTTGAGTCTTGTCACGGGCCAGTGACGCCAGCTGCCCGGATGCTCCAGCTTCATGCTCCTGCCCTGCATACAGGTTCTGCCCGTAATGAAGCTCTTGCCGGCGTTCCTGGCCATTCCATTTTGCGATGGCCCCGGCAGCCCATTGGGCAGACTTGTTTCGATGACATTGCGTGCAGGCATTCGGCGTTCCTTGCTGCACCGTGAGATCCGGTCGCGGAATGCGAATGCTGTGGTCGCGCCGCTGGTCGATCACCATGTAAGCCTTCTCCGGCATATGACAGGCGACGCACCGGGCGCCGGTCGAAGCCGGTTTGTGGAATGAGTGCTCTGGCCGGTCGAACCGCTCGGCGGCATGACAACGGGTGCAGAGGGCGTTCCCTGGCGCGCGGATTTTCAGACTGTGAGGCTCGTGGCAGTCGCTGCAGGTAACTCCGGCCCGGTACATCTTGCTCTGAAGAAAGGACCCGTACTCATAGACCTCCCCGTCAATCTGTCCATCAGCGTGGTACAGGTTCGGCTCGAGGAGCACTGGCAGATAGGAATCCAGGAACGGGCGGCCCGGGTCCTTCGCGTCTCGAAGCACGGCCCGACGCGAGTGGCACTGCGCACAGGTTTCGATTTCGTCATGTGAGACGCGCAGCGTGAGTCGCTTGGCCGTCCCTTTTTCAGGATCTGCTGCCCAAACCGGCGGTTCAGGTTCGCGCAACTGCACCAGGAATCCGTTCGAACCAGGCTTGCGTGTCTCATTGCGATAGGCTCCGGACGTGGCCCATTGCACGTGACGGGAGCCAGGGCCGTGACAGGCCTCGCAGGACACGTCCATCTCCGACCAGGTTGTCTGATAGGCATCCTGCTTCAGATCGTACTTCTTCTGAAGATAGGTCGAATGACAATCGGCGCACATAAAATTCCAGTTCTGATTGCGCCCCGTCCAGTGGAGTTCGTCGCCATGCGCGATTTTTTCATGAGGATACAGATGAAACCACCGCTGCCCTCCCTGCCCCTTCGGACGGCTGTCCCACGCAAGACTGAGCGCTTGGTAGCGGCCGCCGGAGAGTTCGACCAGGTATTGCTGAAGCGGCGCGACTCCGAACGTATACAAGACTTCATATTCTTCTAGTGCGCCATCAGGCCCCTCGGTGCGGACGTAGAACTTCCCGCCTCGCGTATAAAAGGTCGACGTGATTCCGAAATGCGTGATCGTCGCGTTGTGGAAGTTCCCCAGGACGGTCGTCTCATCGGCCACTTGCATCGCTAGATCATGATGTGAGCCTGTCCAGAGATCATGTTCCCGCTGGTGGCAGCCGGCACAGGTCTGTCTGCCGACATAGGCGGCCGGGAATGCTAGCGGGTCTGCACCCTTGCCTTGTTCATCCGGTTTCTCGCGATCACGCGTGGGCCGTTCCCACACGAGAAACGACAGTGCCCCCGCCGCAAGAGCAAGAATGGCGATCGTCGTTACTATCCATCGGCGGTTCATGGCGCGCATCGTACGGAACCTACGAGTCGACCGCAAGTATCTGATCGTCTCGCGTGCCGCGCAGCCGATATCACATGGACAGCATGGGGGCGAGTGATGTAGATAAGTGGCTCGTGAACGGGCATATGGTGTTCACGGAACGCTGATGCAAAAGAGGAGACGATGATGAAAGAGCGGCTTCGTGCTCTGTGCTATGGGATGCTGGTGTGGGGAGTCACCGGGTTTATCGGATGCGCGCCAGTCGAACCGCTGCCGCCTCCCCCGTCAACCCAGGTTTCCGTTTCGACATTCAAGAGTGCGGCGGGGAAGTGGGCCGGAATATTGAAGGCGATACCCCCGTTAAGAGATGATGATTGGGTGACGTTGACGATCCGCGACGACGGAGGGTATGAGTTTGTGAGCATTCGAATGATCGGCATTTTCCACGGGAAGGGGACATTGACACTCATCGATGGCAAGCTCAGGACGGAGACCGAGCGAGGATGGGCCTTGGTCACGCTCTACGAGGATGGGACTCGGCGGATGCTAAGGGTCGAGGGAGCGACGAAGGAGGGCACGCAATACTCGGCTGATTTGGCTCCAACGAAGTAGCCATCTCTCTCGGCAGGGTCCGATGATATCGAACAGCTGCCTCGGAAGGCCGGATGGTTGGCTCGGGTTTTCGCTGAATTTCAGGCGGCGGACCGCGGAAAAATTGCTTACACCATCGGTGTACGAAAGCTTGCCTCTCACGGCCACTGCGCCATGACGCTGAGCGGGAAACAAACCAGTGCCAAGAGGCCCAGGAAGAACAAGAGACTGGTGAAGCAAGAGAATCGGGCCATGAAGGCCCGATTATTGTTGACCGAATGACCGCACGTAGAGCAGCACGTGCCAGGCTTCTTCTTCGGTGAGGATCAGTGGGATGAACGAGGCCATGTCTGTCCCAGGACTGCCGTTCCTGAGGATCCAGATGAGTTCGCCGTCCGTTCTCGCTGCCTGCCACACTTTGTCAGTGAAATTCCGTGGCAGCTTGCCGACGAGACCTGGAATGTCCCCGAACCCCTTCCCATCCTTGCCGTGGCAGGTGACGCAGAAGGCCTTCCCGTAAAAGAGGACCTTCCCTTTTTCGATGTTGTCCGCAGTCGCCTCGAATGGATTCTTCCAGGTCTTGGCTTCTTCGATCTGATCTGGCAACACCCGCGGTTTCAACACCTCGGCATCGGCTCCGAAAGCCGAGGCCGCCACCGCCCCCTGGAGTATCATCCAGAGCGCCACGAAGACTCGCTGACGACTCAATGTTCCCCCCGTCGTTCCAGTGTGACGGAACGATGGACCGGGACAAGCCCCGCTGTCCTCCTCGAAGCCTGTCCTGATCCAGTCATCCCTCATCACACATGTCCTTCAAGGCATGTGCTTCGCTGGCGGCTGGGCATGCCCGGGGAACTCATGTCCCAGTGACTGCGGGAAGCTGACCGACCCGTCGGGAAACTCCAGCCCCTTCTGCCACAGATGATAGATCACACCGTCTGTCTTCGAGGCTGCTTCTGCTACTTTGGCAGCCTGGTCAGGCGGCAGGTCGAGAACCTGAACGCGGCCCGTGGCAATTTCAACCTTGTGATCATGGAAGAACCGATGCCACTGAATGGACGGCATCTTTCTGGTTAAATCTTTGGAGACGAAGTACTCGATGGCCACCAGCGGCGCCTTGGGATCCGTAGACTCAAAGAGCAAGCACTGCAGGATTTTGTCTGAAATCCCCTTGCAATAGTGATGGAACGGCCCGCCCGGCGTGCCGTCCGGCATCATGTGTGGCGCCTGCACGTGGATATCATATCCGAGGTTAGGGCTTGTGGGTTCCCCGCTGACTGCCTTTTGGAGAGCGACTCCGCTAAATCCGATGGCAGCAACCGCGACAACGGCTAGCAGTTCTTTTCTCATCACAGCGACCTCCTGAAATTTAGGTTGAGATACGAGGGTCCGCACCTAGTTCATCTAGGCCGACAAAAACCCTCCTCATCCGACTGATTGTAGGAGACGCGTGGTTTCGAAAGGATTCAACTAATTTTTAGGGAGTTTGGGAAGCTGAAATGGTATCGGCTCTCCGGTCAGAGCCTTCAAGAAAGCCACGAGATCGGTTTTCTCTTCGGGGGTCAGGTTGAGCGGTTTTACGAGCGTGCTCAGATTCGGACTGGCTCCGCCTCCAGCGTTGAGAAAATCCACCGCTTCTTCGAGAGTCTTCAATGCGCCGTCATGCATATAGGGAGCGGTCTCGGTAATGCTCCGTAGCGTCGGCGTCTTAAAAGCAGCCTTGTCCTTCTCCGCCTTGGTGACATTGTAGCGGCCCAGGTCTTCCTTCAGCGGTCCTACTTGAGGGACCCCAAGATTGTGGAACTGGTTGTCGGTGAAGTTCGGCCCGTTGTGACAGAGGACGCAGCGGGCCTTGCCCTTGAACAGCGCCATACCTCGCACAGCTGCTTCATCCATGGCTTTGGTGTCACCGGCAACGTACTTGTCGAAGGAGGAATTCGTTGAAATGACGGTGCGCTCATAGGCGGCGATCGCCTCGGCAATCCCTTGCAGATTCACCTCGGTCCCGAAGACGGCTCGAAACTGCTGCTGGTAGCCCTTGAGCTTGCCGAGCTTCCTCACGACGTTCTCGTGCGTTTCTCCCATCTCGATCGGATTCTGGATCGGCCCGATGGCCTGCTCTTCCAGCGAGCGAGCACGGCCATCCCAGAATTGCAAGTGATTGAATGCCGTATTATAGACAGTAGGCGCCTGACGCCCACCCACACCGCCTCCGGTCCCGATGGACGTTTGGCGCGGATCGGCAAATCCTGTCCCGGGGTTATGACAGAAGGCACAGGAGATCGCGCCACTCTTCGACAGACGGCCGTCAAAGTAGAGTTGCTTGCCGAGCTCGACTTTCGCCTGGTAGTTCAGATTCGTGGAGGGAATCGGAATCGACGTCGGGAGCGGGCCGATTTCAGGGACCGTCACCCCATCGATCGTCACAGTTCCGTGCGGTGCATAGCCGGAGGGTGACGCCTGCGCCGACTTCAGATCGTCGAAGGCAAAGAGCCCTACTGCGGAGACCATCAGCCCAACCAGGCTGGCTACCAACGCTCTCTTTTTCGTCATGATCATTCCTCCACGGCTCAAGTCAATCAGGATCCCATCTGACTGCATTTCGCCGGAACATACCACAGACCCATTTGTTTGAGCAGAGAACTACCGGACCACAGTGGATTTCATCAAACTGTCTGCCTGAGGAGGCGAGAACCCCTGGTATCCTCTGTGGCGCTCCGCGAGTTCCAACACGGAAAAAGGCTGACCGTCCACCATTTCCGGCACCGTGAAGATTTGCCGTAACTGCCCACCGCGGGCACCGACGATCTGGCCGGTAAAGACCACCCCTTGTGCCTTCAACCGTTCAATCGCCCGCTCGATGTCTTCCACCCGCACCGCCACATGATGGAACACCTGATCGCCGAATGTCTTGACCCAACCAGGGATGATGCTGGTGCGGCCCCGATCATCGGGATAGGCTTGATCCACGAAGAGCGCCGGGTACCCGACCTTCCGATAGACCTTCGCGTACCAATCTTCATACTCGATCGTTTCGCTGTACCCATACCCGAGCCTCGTGAATTCCTCCGCACGCCGGTCGATATTCAGCGTCCGCAGCGTCAGATGGTCCGCGACCGGATAGAAGCCGACTCCCGCTTCGTCCAGCGAGTGCCGCAGCACCTTGGCTGCCCGATTACGCGACACATAGTCCTCAATCATTCTGGCGATCAGTGCATCCAACTCTATCGCCTGGTTCCATGGTCCACGCTCCTTGTTGTTCAGGCACGGACACTATCCGCAGGATGTTGAAAAACGATTCTGGATCCAGTGAAACGTGGGGGCAAGTGGTCACGGACGGTCCCCCACAGCTCCGCAGGCTGTTCAAAAAGGCCAGACTTCTCACCCACCCAACCCTGGCGCGCCGAGACGCGCCTTGTCCCCAGCAAGGCCGCAGCGAGCGAAGAGGCGAGGAGGTACATACCGCACTTCGTGTGGGCCGTTCGCCCTTGCAATGGGTCTTGGCGAACGGAAAAACCCCTTCAGTCCTTCTGGCCTCTGAGAATCTCTTTCCATACGTTGAGCCTCTGAGCGACGCGAGAACGAAGCTGGCGGACTTTTTCAACAGCCTGCTATGAGCCGAACTGAATGCCTTGGGCCAACGGCACATCGCTCCCCCAGTTGATCGTGTTCGTCTGCCGCCGCATGTAGGCTTTCCAGGCATCAGATCCGGCCTCGCGTCCTCCGCCGGTAGTTTTTTCTCCGCCGAAGGCGCCGCCGATTTCAGCACCGGAGGTTCCGATATTGATATTGGCGATCCCGCAATCACTTCCGGCTGCAGAAAGAAACTGCTCGCTATGTCTGATGTGGTTGGTGAAGAACGCTGAAGAGAGGCCTTGCGGCACATCGTTCTGCATCGCGATTGCTTCATCGATCGTCTTATACGTCATGAGGTAGAGAATCGGAGCAAAGGTTTCCCGCTGCACGACAGGCCACCGGTTCTCCCCCAACACGATCGTCGGCTCGACAAAATAGCCTGGCCCGGCAAGCACACGACCGCCGCAGAGAATCTCTCCCCCTTCCTTCTGGATCTCCTCGATGGCCTCTCGATACC
This sequence comes from uncultured Nitrospiraceae bacterium, assembly GCA_963720035.1. Classification (GTDB taxonomy): domain Bacteria; phylum Nitrospirota; class Nitrospiria; order Nitrospirales; family Nitrospiraceae; genus Palsa-1315. The sequence goes on from CAVREB010000015.1 coordinate 314,530, forward strand.
TGTGCACTGCTGCCTGATCGATCAGGGGCCCCATCAGCACGCCAGGCTTGAGCGGATCGCCGATCTGCACCTGTTTGTAGGCCGATAGCAGGCGGGACACCAATTCACCATACCTCGTTTCCTGCACAAAGAGCCGTCGCGTGGTCGTGCAGCGCTGGCCGGCTGTGCCGACTGCGCCGAACAGGATGGCCCGTATCGCCAGATCCAGATCGGCGGTTTCGTCGACGATGACGGCGTTGTTGCCGCTGAGTTCCAACAGCGTCCGTCCGAGGCGTTCGCCCACTACTTGTGCGACTTGCCGACCGACCGGAACCGACCCGGTGAACGAGATTAAGGGGAGCCTGCCATCCCGCACCATCGTCTCGGCCAGATCAGTACGATCCGTGATGAAGAGCGAAAATATTCCCGCTAACCCCTGCTGCTCCATGACATGATTGCAGATCCGCTGGATTGCAATCGCGCAGAGAGGCGCTTTCGGCGAGGGCTTCCAGATCGTGGAATCCCCGGCGATCGCCGCGATGAAGGCATTCCAGGCCCAGACTGCCACAGGAAAATTGAAGGCCGTAATGACGCCGATCGGCCCAAGGGGATGCCACTGTTCGTACATGCGATGGCTGCCCCGTTCAGAATGCATGGTCTGTCCATACAACATGCGCGATTGGCCGACCGCGAAGTCGGCCATGTCGATCATCTCTTGCACCTCGCCGTCACCCTCAGCTTTGATTTTGCCGACCTCCATCGACACGAGGCTGCCCAGCGCATCTTTCTTCTCCCGGAGGGCTTGGCCGATCAAACGGATCACCTCGCCCCGCTTCGGCGCCGGCACCAGGCGCCATTGTGCGAACGATCGCTGCGCGTCTCCTATCACCTGCTCATAGTCAGCCGCCGTTGCTTGAGTCACCCTGGCGATCACTTCTCCCGTAGCAGGATTCACGGACTCGAGCCGGTCAGCGGCGGATGCGGACGACCACCAGCCGGCTCCCGTGCTGGCCCCTGGATTCACCTCACCGAGCCCCAATTCTTTGACAATCTCCAACGGTTGCTTCATCGAAAACAGGCTCCAAACCGGTTCGCGAGGAAATCTTGGAGCAGGAACGATTCTTGAGTCACGAATCCCTTGTATCGCTCCGGAGCCTGGAGCACGAGATCGGCAACGGCACAGAGGCTCGAGGCGGTGGTCACTTGAATGGCGGACCACAGTTTCCCTTTAATGCATTGGGGATAGATCTTCTTCACGTAGTTCTCCTCGAACAAGGTGCCTTCCCTCGTTCCCGTCACCGAAGCATAGATCAGCACGACATCTTGTAATGTCTGGGGAACCGCCTGTTCGAGGATTCGCTTGAGCGTCTCACGATCCTCATTCAACTTGAGATCTTTCATCAAGAGGTGAATCTTCTCGCAATGGCCCGGATACCGTAGCGTCTTGTAGTTCATGGTCAGAACTTTCCCTGCATAGGTATCCGCCAATGTTCCTAATCCTCCGGACGTGTTGAATGCTTCGTACAAGAGTCCATCCACCTCGATCGTCTCATAGCCTTCGAGAGGCTGGAGGGGCACCTTCTCTCCTCCCTCAATTCCGTAACAGATGTTGCCGTACTCGTTGATCAGCCCATCGGTGGACCAGGTCAGCGAATACTTGAGGGCATTACTGGGATGAACCGGCAAGGCTCCGACCCGCATTTTGACTGTATCCACCGTATCGAAATGGGTGATCAAGTCGTGCGTCACAATGCTGATAAAACCGGGGGCCAGACCGCATTGCGGCACAAAGGCTTGCGGTGAATCGGTGCTCAGGACTTTGACCTGACTTGTGACCTCGATGTCCTCCGTGAGGTCAAAATAGTGAAGCCGGTGTTCCCGAGCCAATCCGGCTACGATGGGGTTGCAGAAATACGGGAGGCTCGACAGGACCGCATCGAATCGATGCGCTGTCAGATGGGCACTGATGGAGTCGGGATGCCGGACGTCGAGGAGCGAGGGCGTCACTCGCGAAAGACCGAGGTCTTCGACTAACCGCTTGGAGGCGTCGAGGCTAGTGTCACCAAGATAAACTTCGTAGTCCCCACTTTCTGCCAGGAGACAGGCTACCAGAGATCCGATCTTTCCAGCACCTAGGACGAGCACACGATGCATGGCAGGCCTCACCTAATATTAATATCTAGTATATCCTGCCTCAGGCCACCAATGAACATCTCGTTTTCGGTGACATTGGTTGCTGGTTCGCGCGCGCCAGGAGGCAGCGAAGGTCTTGCCGCTCGCATGAGAAACCGACATTGACTAGAGGGATGGAGACCAGGACAGACCCTGAATAGTCTGGACATTTCGACAAGAGCAGACCGGTGATGTCACCAAAGACTTGAGAGATAAAGGAGTCTAAGTCGTTGATTTTTCTACTAATATCAGCCGTGAAGCGGGGGAAGAGTTTGTGATAGGCTAACAACCTAGCAGGAGCAGAGGTAATGGTAATGTTGCGCATGCCTTCTCGAGTCGTGCTCCCCTTCGGCTACCGGATCTCCGTACGCCAGATTTCCGATTCGGAGATGGACAGTCGGGACCCCAACGCCGATGGCATCTGGGACGACGCCACCAAGACCATTTATCTTCGCAAGCGATTACCTCTGACAAGGCGGCGGTACATTCTGGCTCATGAACTGGGCCATGCATGGCTGGACTGGCAGCACCGGCATCTTGATAACGGAAAAGCCAAGACCTAGCAGGATGCTGAAAAAGTCCGCCTGCTTCGTTCTCGGCTCATCGAAATCCTCAACGTACCCCTGAGGGTACGCCTCCGGTTTCGACTCGCCTGCGGCCTTGCTGGACGAACTTTTTGAGCATCCTGCGAAGTTTTATCCTGTTCACCGAGACATCCTTCCCATCGAATTTTTCCACTATGCCACAATAGTTTTTTCATACCCTGCTCGTTGTTCCGTTAACTGATCTTGGCCCCGGCAAGCTTCAGCACCACAGCCCATTCCGCCTCTGTCACAGGCTGGACCGAGAGGCGAGAACCTTTTCGTACCAAGACCATGTCCTTCAGTTTAGGTTCCTGCTTCAGTCGGTCGAGCGGCAGACTGGTCTTGAACGTCTGGCGATACCGGATGTCCACCATATCCCACCTTGGAGCAGAGGGAACGCTGGCTGGGTCATAGTGATGGCTGGATTTGTCGAACTGCGTCTTGTCCGGGTAGGCAGGACGCACGACCTCTGCAATCCCCACCACGGCCGGCGGCTCGGCACTACTATGGTAAAAGAGAACCTGGTCGCCGACAGCCATCGCACGCATGAAGTTGCGCGCCTGGTAGTTCCGCACGCCATCCCAACAGGTGGTCCGCTTTGGAGATCGCGCAAGATCTTCGATCGAAAAGACGCGTGGTTCCGATTTCATCAGCCAATAGCGGCGCCCTTGTGTCATCGCCCCACCTCTTCCTGCTTGGTCATTCGGCTCGCCCCGTGTATGCTGTCGGCGATGCCTCGTTTTCGATTGAGGTCTGCCGATGGAACTGACTCCATTCTTCTTCGGTCTGTATAAGTTCGTCAAGTACGGCCTCTATCCACTGACGTGGGTGGTGCTGCTGCTCAGCGCGGCGACGGTCTTGGCCCTCTTCCCTGTCTCGCCGAAACGCCTGCGGTGGGTGCGCCTGCTCGTCCTGTCCTCCCTTCTCCTCCTCGTGACGATCTCCAGTCCGTTGATCGCCTACCCGCTGATCGGCTCGCTCGAATCCTGGTACCAACCGCCACAGCTGACGCAATCCGATCGCTTTGATGCGATCGTCGTCTTGGGGGGAGGCATCAATGAGAAGGGCTCGCTTCGACCAACCACAGAGCCGTCGTCCTATTCTAGAAATCGAACAACCTGCGGCGTGGACCTCTACCAGCAGGGCTATGCCCCCACGTTGGTGCTGACAGGGGGAGACGGCCGGATCTTCGGTACGGGCCCCCAAGAAGCGGTCGAAATGAAACGATGGGCGGTTCGCCTCGGCGTTCCCATGTCCGCCATTAAAATCGATACAGAAGCGAGAAACACCTATGAGAACGCAACTGGGACCAAGCAGCTGCTCGGACCTTCCGCGATTCTCCTCGTCAGCTCAGCCAGCCATCTGCCACGTGCCGTCCCGGTGTTCACCAAACAGGGCTTCCGCGTCACGCCGGCCCCCTGCGATTATGTCGCACGACACCTGCCGCAAGAGAGCTGGGACGACAGCGACCTGTTTGATTTCTTGCCGAACGAAACCGCGTTACACCACACCACGGAAGCCGTTTCGGAGATAGCCGGCATGGTGATCTATTGGCTGGCAGGGAAACTCTAAAGGATGCTGATAAAGTCCGCCCATTGAGCCTCCTGCTAAGGACCAGGCGGTGCAGGAGAAGGGCCGAGACGGTAGAGGCCTCCTCTGTGATCGACCACATAAACTTCGCCCGCTTCGTCTTCGCCGAACGAAGAAATCCTCATTCCGGTCTTTCGCAGCACGCGTGGCTCACTGCCTGCGGCCAAGCCGCTCCCAACCGAAGCAACAAAGAGCTCTCCGCTGCAGTAGTCCCCGAACAGGTAGCTCCCCTGGAGCGCTGGAAGATTCTTGCCTCGATAGACATAGCCTCCCGTGATTGAGCATCGGCCTTGGTCATGGCCATACTCGAAAACCGGCATGATCAGCCCCTCAACGTGACAGTCCTTCTCCGGGAGGAAGCAATGGGTTCCCTCCATGATATGCCAGCCATAGTTGCCCCCTCGCGTGACGAGATCGATCTCTTCCCACTTGTCCTGTCCGACGTCGGCTAGCCAAAGCGCTCCCGTTTCGCGATCGAAGGAGAATCGCCAGGGATTCCGAACTCCATAGGCGAAGATTTCAGGACGGCCACCCTCGTGCGCAAACGGATTGTCCGATGGAATGGCATAGGGCGGCGCACCGTCCACATCAATGCGGAGAATCTTCCCCAGCAGCTCCGCCGGATTCTGTGCGCGATTCTGTGGGTCGCCGCGTGACCCGCCGTCGCCGCGACCGATGTACAGAAACCCATCCGGTCCAAATGCCACCATCCCCCCATTGTGATTCGCATAGGGCTGAGGCACGACCATCAGCGTTCGTTCCTCAGTCGAGGCCTGGAGACTCAGGCCCTGCCGACGATACTCGGCGAGGACTGTGGCGCCATCATCGCGCCTCGTATAGTTCACAATAAATCGCCCGTTCGTCCGGTGATTCGGGTGAAACGCCAGCCCGAGCAACCCGCGCTCTCCCCCCGACAAGATTCGATTCGTGATGTCGAGAAACGGCTTATCCTGAAGGATGCCCTGCGCGATGACCCGAATCGTTCCAGGCTGCTCGACGACGAAGAGCTGCCCGGAGCCATCGCCTGCATGAGTCAGATAGAGCGGCGACTGAAGACCTTGGACAACTACCGGCACGAGATCGACCTCCGGCTCCGTCACACGACCAACCGTCTCAGCCGCTCCCGTTGGCCAACCGAGCAGAAGACCGAGCAACAGCACCCCGGGGCCACCGGACATGCTTGCACACTTCATTGATCGCTCCTCCTAGCTCGGAGCCTCGAGAACGTCGAGCAGCGCGCGATAGGTCAGCTCTCGAACCCTGGATTTCGACGCAGGCTGATCGCTGCTGTTCATATCCAACCACACACGTTCCGTCACCTGGGCACGGGCGTCGTTGCAGAGCCCCCACATCTGGTGGAGAAACCCGTCCGGCAATCCGACTTGCATCCCTTCGGATTCGATGCGATCGTCCAGAATGGCCAACAAGTCCGACAGGGCCTGATCCGACCCATAAGGCGTGGCGGAAAAGCCAAAGGATGCATGGGCTGCCGTCTCTTGCTTTGCCTGCTCGACCAGATCCCTCATGTACTCTTTGAGCAAACCCACTACGTGACCGGACAGAGCCATTCCGATTCTCCTTTGCCCACATTATGCGGATGTGTTGAAGAGGGAGCAAGAACCGGCGCGACGTGCTGAACGGCGAGCGACGCGGTTGACCAGCCGCTGAACGGTTCTCTATGATGCCGACAAGAAAATAGTTCGAGGCGAAGAATTTTTATGGTCGAACGATTTGAGGTGGCGCTGAACACTCCTGCCGGGCGGCTGACCACGGCCATCGACGTACCGACGGGATTTATCCCCATCACGGCGATTGTCCCGGTCTCGCGCCGCCTGGGGGAGGAGGCCGCACAGCTGGAAGTCCGGCACGCCATCGAAGCAGGCCAAACCATCTCCTGCCGGATGGGTTGCGCCGCCTGTTGCCGCATGCTGGTTCCGCTCTCCGCGCCGGAAGCGTTCGCACTGCGAGAGTATGTGGAGCAGCTGCCGAAGGATCGGCGAACCCATCTGCTGAAGCGCCTCAGCGACACGAAGGATCGCTTGCAAGCGAGAGGGTCTGTGGGATCGGCTCAACGACGTGGCAGAGGCCTCCCGGCCGGTGCCGGATGAAGAACTCGACCCGATCAACCGGTCCTACTATGCATTGAGAATCCCCTGTCCCTATTTGGAGAATGAAATGTGTTCGATTTACGAGGCAAGACCGGCCGCCTGCCGTGAGCTCCTCGTCACCTCGCCGGCGGAACTCTGTCAGGATCTGGTGCAGAATCCTGTCACGCCCCTGCCGGTCTCGATGCGAATTGGTTCCATCCTGGGATTGGTCTGGGGAACCTTGACCAGCTCTCCTCCTCGGCTCATCCCGCTCCCGATGGCCTTGGAGTGGGCCGAGCGGCATGAAGAGGAATCCCGACGGACCTGGCCCGGCTCATCCCTCTTGGACCAGGTCCTCGACAACATGTGGCGGTTTCTAAGCCAGGAGTTCACAAATAGGCGTGGGGCGAGAGGCGAGGGGCAAGGGGTACCGGGCAACGAAACGGATCCTCGTCCCCACCTCTAGCCTCTCACCCCTCGCCACAAGCCTGAGGTCGATTCAACACAAACAGAACAAGAGGGAAAAGAAATGCAAAAACCCGTAATCGTTTGCTTGGATCTCGAAGGAGTGTTGGTGCCGGAAATCTGGATCAACGTCGCGCTCAAGACCGGCATCGACGAATTGAAAGTCACCACCCGCGAGATGCCGGATTACGATGCCTTGATGAAACGAAGGCTGGCCATTCTGGATCAGCACAAGCTCACCATTCACGATATACAAAGAGTCATCGACAAGATGGGCCCGCTGGAAGGGGCCAACGACTTTGTGGCCTGGCTCCGCGAACGATGCCAGGTGATCATCTTGTCTGATACGTTCTACCAGTTCGCCCAACCGCTGATGCGCCAGCTGGGATTCCCGACGCTCTTTTGCAACCAGCTGGAGATCGATCAATCCGGCCGCATCGTCAATTACCACATGAGGATGCAGAATCAGAAGAAACATTCGGTGGCGGCGCTGAAGTCCCTCAACTTTCATGTCCTGGCAGCAGGTGATGCCTACAACGACACAGCTATGTTAGGAGAAGCCCACGCTGGGTTCTTTTTCTGTCCGCCCGATCACCTTCCCAAGGAGTTCCCGCAGTTTCCTGTGACGAAGACGTACGGGGAGCTGCAAGCGCGCTTCGCACAGGCAGGAAATTTCAAATAGCTTTCAGCTGTCAGCGATCAGCTTTCAGCTTGAGAGGTAGGCAACTGCAGATGCGGGACTTCAGGCAGCTCAAAGTTTGGGAAAAAGCTCACGGATTAAGTTTGGCAATCTATAAAGCAACGGCGAATTTCCCCCAACAGGAACTGTTTGGCCTCACCAGTCAGCTAAGACGCGCCGCAGTGTCAATACCAGCGAATATTGCAGAGGGTTGTGGAAGGAGCGGCGAACCAGAATTGGCTCGATTCTTAAGAATTGCGCTCGGCTCGGCAAGTGAACTTGAATACCATATTATCCTTTCAACCGACCTGTGCTACATCAATAAATCCGTCAGCCAACAGCTCTTCAAACAAGTCACAGACGTGAAACGAATGCTGACCTCTCTTATTCAGAAGCTGACAGCTGAGAGCTGAGAGCTGATGGCTCTTTACTCTCCGTTGACCACTGCCAGCACGCGCCGGCCGTAACGTTCCGCCTTGAGGTCGCCGATACCGGGAATCTCCAGCAGGGCAGCGGGCGTCACAGGCTTGTAGCTGGCAATGGCTTTCAACGTCTTGTCGTGAAAAATCACGAAGGGCGCGACGTTCTCTTCCTCGGCAAGCTCCGTGCGGAGTTGCCGGAGCCGTTCAAAGATCTGCTGGTCCTCCGGCGATGCTCGCGAGGCGACCACAGACGTGGCCCTCTCGCGGGACGGCTTCTTCACCGGGACATCTCGCCGGCGCTCCTCCGCATCCTTCAAAGTTACTACGCTGATCCCTCGCAGGACCTCCTGTCCTTTGCTCGTCACATCGAGAGTGGGATATTCCGTTCCTTCGACCTGAAGATACCCAGAGTCGATCAGGCTCTTCACGAGACCAGTCACGGATGGCTTCGAGAGCGCACGACAAATCCCGTAGGTCGGACAGCCTTCCCCGCCAAATGCCAACAACGCTTTCGAGCGGCTTCCGCGGAGAATCTCGACGATGCGACTCACACCGAACCGCCCCCCGCACCAGGACACAGTCTCTAGGACAGCCTTCGCGGAAGCAATGTCATCGCAGGGGACCTCCCTGCTCGCCTGCTGCCGCGGAGCAACACAGCGATCGCAAAGGCCGCAGGGACCCAAGGCCCGCTCGGCTTCATCGCTGAAGTAGTCAAGAATCGCGAGTTGCCGGCAGGTGGATACCGACACGTACCCAAGCATTTCTTGGAGTAGCGTCCTCATCCGCGCTGCGCGATCTGAGCCTTCGGGATCTTTTGACGCCAGCTGAATGAAGTATTCCTGCGTGGCCAGATCCCGCTCCTGGAACAATAAGACGCAGTCAGCTGGCTGTCCGTCTCGCCCGGCCCGCCCGACCTCCTGGTAATAGGCCTCCACACTTCCCGGAATATCGAAATGGACGAGCAGCCGGACATCCGACTTATCGATGCCCATGCCGAAGGCATTCGTTGCGGCCAGAATCCTGACAGTCCCGCGGCGAAAGTCGTTATGCACGAGTCGCCGCTCCTCATCCGAGAGACCTGCATGGTAGTAGCCGACCGACTGGTGAGACTGTCCCAGCCATTCCGCCACCTCTTCGACTGCACGGCGCGTCGCGCAATAGACCAGGATCGTGCCTTTCTCCGTATCGCGAACCAGACGCTCCAACGTCGCCAGTTTCTCCTGGCGGGACTGACAGAGACGGACAGACAAGGAGAGATTGGGCCGACGGAAGCCCGAGACCAATCGGAATGGATCGCGGAGCGACAACCGTTTGCACAGATCAATCTGAACGCGGGTCGTGGCAGTGGCGGTCAGGGCGAGACAGGGAGGATTGGTGAGTTCCTGACGGAGGCGGCCGATTTTAAGATAATCTGGCCTGAAATCGTGGCCCCACTGGGAGATGCAATGAGCTTCGTCGACCACCAGCAGGGAGACCCAGAGCGACCGCAAGAGCTGGAGAAACCCCTCATGCTGCATCCGTTCCGGCGCCAGATAGAGCAACTGAAGACGCTTCTGATTGAGATCCTGAATCACGCGGTTCTTTTCAAACCCGGTGAGACCAGAGTGGAACGCAGCCGCTTTGATGTTTCGCTGCTTCAAACCAGCCACCTGATCTTGCATCAAGGCGATGAGCGGAGAAATGACCAGGGTCAACCCTGGCAAGAGGGTCGCAGGCAATTGATAGCAGAGCGATTTGCCCTGCCCGGTCGGCATGACCGTCATGGCATCGCGCCCGGCCAGCACCGCGCGAATGACCTCCTCCTGGCCGGGACGAAACTTCGCGAAGCCGAACTGTTCGCTGAGCTGTCTGGTCAGATCATCCACGGTGAGGCTAATCAGAAAGAAGGTTGGTGGTGAAGTGTGAGAGCGAACAGAGTATAGACGACTGACCCACTGCGGGCAAGTCGGATCAGCCGACCTGTGGCCATCAGCTCTCAACCGTCAGCAATCAGCTTCTGAAGGAATAGGTCTCGGATGGTGAGAGGAAAAACCCAATAACCTTGCGGAGCATCAGCCTACCTTAGACATTCGGATCGACGGCGCGAAGCTCAGCGAGCTAAAGGCGATTAAATTCCTCTACAGTCACTCCTGCCTGACGAATCAGCTTTCTGAGAAGGCCAGGACCGAGTTCTTCGTGCTGGGGAATCGAGAGGGTATATTCGTATCCGGACTTGACCATCATCACATGAGACCCGCGTTGCCGCGCCACTGTCCAACCGGCTCATCGAAACTTCTGGACCGCCTCGGCACCGAAACAGAGCCGGAGGGACGCTCCCATCAGACCATGACCTCGACGCTCCGGTTCAGATCCAGCTCCGCCTTGCCTTCAATGGTCTCCAGCCAGCCCGCGATGGCCTCCTTCACATTGGCCAGGGCTTCTTCATGAGTCTTGCCTTGAGACAAGCAGCCCGGCAAGGCCGGCACTTCAGCCACATAGTATCCGGCTTCATCTTGTTCAATAAGTACGTGGAGCTTCATGACAATTTCTCCTGTTGCTCTGGAAGACCAGCTGATGCGTGATGCTTGCAAGTGTACTGCATGGATTGGACAGTGACAAGCTATGCTACATGCCGACTGACAACTGACAACGGAGCAAAAAGAAGCCCCGCCGGGGATCTCCCAGCGGGGCTTTCTTTCTTGGCAGGGCCGAGAGATCCTCTCGCCCTTTGCCTTATACTTCGTGCCTTCTTCCTAGAAATTGATCCACAACTGGGCATAGGCCCATTGTTGGTTGGTGCTTGTGTTCAGATTCTGCTGGATGTAGCCACCGGACCACAGGTAACCCCAGGCTGTCTGGAATGCCAGCTTCCCGTCCATGAACATGTGCGTGTAAGCAACGTCCAATTCGTCGCCGATGTGGCTCTTGGTGTTACCAGCCTTCGAAAAGACATAGACACCCTGTGAGCCACGGTACCAGTTGTCTGCCTTATTCGCCAGATTCAGGCTGGTGGCCCAGAATTCGACGTGATCATCCTTGCTCGGACGGAATTGGAGGTTCACCGAGGGGCTCATCATGTTCTTCCAGGACTGGACATCCATGTAGCCCATGTGGATATGGTTTGTCGGGAACAGGTTTTCAAACGTGTTGCCCGTCTTACAGCCTGTGACGCTGCCGGCGAGCGTGCAATTCGCGCGACCGTCGCCCGTGGCATAGTCGAAATTGACGGCCAACCGCGGCTTCCAGGCTGACTGGTAATGGGTATAGCCGAGCCAGTTTCTGGTTGCAAAGGCGTTGATGTGAATATTCTTTTCGTTGGTCGCCGCGGCTGAGCCAGCATTCCCACCGCTATTAGTCCCCCCCATGGCACCGAACTGGTAGACCAATTCGTTAATTGCGTCAAAGTTGCCCTTGCGCATCTCGATCCGGTTTCCGATCGTGTGACGGGTCTGGTTCTGGGACTTTGGCGTCCCGAGCGTTTGAGCTCCTACGTTACTACTAGGGGCTCCGTTCGAGTAGAGGACATAGTAGGGTTCGATCAGGAAGCCGGGCACCGATTTGATCTGGTTGTAGAAGATCACCATGTTGGCATCCGCGCTGGCTCCCTGTTGCCCCGGTGCGCCGCCCGTCACGTTGGCGGCAGTACCGCCGGTTGGAGCAGCCTGCGCGAGATCACCCTCTGCCGACCGGAACCAGCCGAGGTAGCTTTCAAAGGCCTTAGTGCTGTACTGCAACATGATACCGTCATGGGAAAATCCCGTATTGGCCCAGTCGAAGTGGCCGAACAGGGAGTGGTTACCGAACACTATATATTGACGACCGGCCTTCACGCTGAATCCCTGTATGCCGGCAAAGTTCCGGACCAACATGTAGGCAGCCCGGACTCCCAACACGCCTCCGTTACCGTTGACACCTCTGTTGTCACCGTTATGGTTCAACTCATTTCCACCCGGACCAGTGTTGGCGCCCCAAACGGACGACTGGATGATCTCCATGTAGAAATTCACGTCAGGCGAAAGGTCATACCCGATGCCCAACCTTGTCATCTGCTGAGTGTATTGGTCATTTTGGGCTTTGCCAGCATTTGCATTATTATTGAACGTATTACAGGTAGCTCCCGCGCCTCCACCGAAGCAGATACCGGTCCGCATTTCCGGCCTCACGCGGAGATCGGCGCGTACCCAGAAGTTCTTGATGTCGAAATTCTTTCCGATCTTCGGGTCGTAGAGTTCGTACGCTTCCTTCTGCGGAATCGCGCGGGGGATGGCCGGGACGTTGGTGATCTTCTCACCCTCCGGCAATTCAAACGCGGCTTGCGCCGGGGCAGTCACGAATGACATCCCCGCTGCCATGACGGCCGCACTAAAGAAGGTGGCTATACCGGCCCACCCTGTCTGTCTGATGATTCTCATAACGTCCCTCCTGTGAATTGGATAACGGCTTCACAGCAGGCACGGGGTTCGAGGCTTGAGGCTAGAGGAATGGTCCCCTTGCCTTTCGCCACTTGCCTCGCGCCTTCCTTCAGGCCGCCGACTTGACATCCAACCGCCCGCCCCATCATTGCCCCACTCTCTTCTTCTCGTTTCTGTCCTGAGGCCCTTGTGCCTGGCCCCATCCTTCCTCAACATGCCTTTTCTGACAAGCTTTTCTTCGATATCTGACAGAAGGCGCTCCGACCCAGGGTTCGTCTCTCTCGCTCACTCTTCACGCCTGATTCCCTGACCCCTTTGAATCAGCCTGTTTCTCGCTAGGTGTTGTCGCGGAGTTGATCTGCTCTTCTGCGTCTTTGATCGAGGATTGAAAGTCCTGCTCGACCATCTTGACTTCCTGCTGGATCATGTTGATTTCCGGCTCGACCGACTTCCGTAGGTCTTCCGCCGTTTCCTTGAACCCCTTGACCGCTTTCCCAATCTGGCGACCGACTTCAGGCAACTGCTTGGGGCCGAACAGCAAGAACCCGATCACCAAAATGATGAGAATTTCGCCGGCGCCCAATCCGAACATCTTTTAGACCTCGGCAAAGGGCGTGAGGCAAAGGGCAAGGGGTTCGGAAGATCTCATCATGCTCACTGTCTCGTCCCACACCCTCACAGCCCATAGCCTCTCGCCTCTTGTCTCTCGCCCAACCGTTGCTACCCTTGCTTGACCTGCTGCCCTGATTGCACCGGCGCATTGGCCGGCGGGGCGGCCTGGGCTTGCGCGATCTGAGTCGGCGGCGCTTCAGGCGCATCGGACGGAGGAGGCGTCACGTCGATGGCATCGGCCTCGTTGACGCTCTTCTTGAATCCTTTAATGGCCTTCCCCAGCCCCTCGCCCAACTGCGGAATCTTCCCCGCGCCGAAAATGATCAAAACAATGATCAGAATCAGTACCAATTCCATCCATCCGAATGATCCAAACATCAATGACTCGCTTTCTTTTCTTGTCCCACCCAGGCCAGCTCGCCCTGCGGCGCTGAACCAGCCTAAAGGTGGGGGACATTCCCCAAACGGGGGGAAGGCTATATAAGAACAAGGGATTAGTCAAGAGGAAAGTACGTAATCAGGCCGTTCAGCCTGGAAGGATCAGCGAGGTCGGACGAAGGCGTGAAAGTAATCCACCGGGCTCGGTGGTGCGGTCAAGGCAATCATGAACGACTGGGGATCGTAGCCGATATCTTCGAGGTCCTTCGAGGCCAGCGTCAACTCTTCCTCTGTGAGATAGGCGACGGTGTCCGGCATGCCTGTCGGTTTCAGAGAATGCACGAGGGCCTGGAGCGATTCACGCTCATCCGGCGGCATCTCCAACGAAATGGGGAACTCCAGATGGCGCGCATAGGGGCTCCGATAGGTCTCGTTCAATGCGCGAAGGGTCTTGAGCATCAGACGGTCCTGTTCCCACGGCGCCATTCTCGTACCGGCGGAAGGATGGGTGGCGATGAGATCCATAAGGGTCAAGACGTTGGTTCCTAAGCTGCGCCCCACGAACTCACGCTGGCTTTCTATTGTCATCGTGCCGGCCTCCAACTGCTTGGCGACCGCTTCAGCCAACGCAAAGTTGACCATGAAACTCTGTTGCCCCCCGAATTGGCCATAGCAGGGCTTCTCCGGATCGTTCAGCACCTTCATATCAGCCGTGCCCGCATCGAAACTGCTGAACCCGATCGCATCGGAAGCCAACAGGCGCTTGGCTTCCTTGATCGTGGCATAGGCCCCCAGATTGACGGGAACGACTACTTGCTCATCGATTCGCTTAAGGAATTCCGTAATCGTCTTCCGGTAGGGGACCTCTTTCCATTCGACCGTCCGATACTCACGCTCCCACACCAGGTCGTCGAGGAACGGGGGAAAACCCTTAAGCGCCTCCATATCCATGGAGTCAAACGCCCGGACAAAGGCCGCCCAGTCAGAAATTTTCGCATGCAAGGCTTCGCTTAAGTTCGGTCGCAGGAACTCTTCTTCAATCTCGTTTGCCTGGCGCGACATCAGTTTCGTCGGGAGATCGTTCCACAGTTCGTTACAGATGATGCGATCCACGCTGCCATCCGCGACACCGTCGAGCCGGTCCACGGTCCCCCGATGCGTCTCGACCAAGTCGCGGTGGGACGCGAGCTCCGGGTGAGCCAGGGCTGCATCGAGCACTGCTTGCTCCCAATCGACCAGCACATATCGAATGCGGGGATAGATCGCTCCGGCTTTATCGAGAACCTTGAGATGGCTCAGAAAACAGGCGGCGAGGTTGCCGTTGCCTGGGCCCCACTCGTGCACAACCAGGCTAGGGGCTAGAGGCAAGGGGCAAGGGGTCGGAGAGTCTTTGCTTTTATCTCTAGCCTCATGCCCCTCGCCTCGTGCCTTCTCGCGTCGTACGACGCGAGCGTAATAGTCCGCTGCGAGGGCATGGGCCAGCCGATAGTCGGCTGAGGCAAACGTTTGGTAGAAGCTACGGATCTGATTGCCTCGGAAGCGGTAGAAGAGCGTATTGATGTGGACTTGCCACTGATCGACCGGCTTATAGTCGCCGATGAGCTGAGGTAAGGCGTCTGCGTCCTGCAACATAAATAAATCCAGGCTAGGGGCAAAGGGTTGGTTAATGGCTAGGGGCTTGGCTCCGAGCCCTGATGAGACTCCCAATCATCTTAGCTAGCTGTTCATACTCCGCTTCAAGGCTGTCGTACTCCAGTTTCCTTAGATAGCCAGTTTCGCAAGCGATTTGGATTTGCGTCCGCACTTCAGCAACCGAACCCTTCGCCATGTAAAAGAAGCGCCCCGAGTCTCGATCCGAGCTACGCTCATCTCCCTCAGCCAGATTGCTCGCGACACTGACGGCACTCCGCCGAATCTGATCGCAAAGGCCGAAGTCTTTCTTGAGCTCTTGGCTTTCCGATATGCGATACACTCTCACCGCCAAGTCCTTTGCCGTCTGCCACACGAGTAGATCCTTAAATCCCTTCTTGCCCACTGCCTCGTATCCCTCGCCAGACGGGCTTCGTCAAAGGAAACGGATTCTAGCAGAACCGGAAATTTAGTCGCAACCGCCTCTTCCGCGCCTCTCGCCCCTTGCCTCTGGCCTCTCACCTCAGGTTCGTTACCTTGACAGCTCCTATCGACCGGTGTACGAAAACAGCCATGCCCACCCTTTTCATCGCACTATTCATAATCTTCTGCGGCCTTGCGGGAACCTCGGCCCGGGCGGCGGAGCTGCCGATCACCAAGAATCCCCCGATCCAGGACTTTCAGAATCGCCCCCAGGACGTCATCCCTTACGACTTCGACGCCCCGCCACAAGGCCTGTTCCTCACCATTACGACAGCGGAAGGATATGACGAGGAACTCGGCTTTCGCCGCACACATGAGATCGTGCCGGTGAATCCGACCGACCGGTTCCGTCCCGATACCCCGGCCGTCTTCATCGTCTTCCACCTCCATCAGCATTATCAGGGGTTCCAGGTGTTCGGACGCTGCTTCCCGGAAGCGGTAGCCGGCCTCGATCCCACCGTGATGATCGGACAAGATGCCATGCATATTGCGCTCGAAGACGAAAGCGGCTACCTCACGCTCTCCCCCCCACAGGGCGCGTGGAAACCCGGCCGATACAGGGTGGAAATTCACGTGGGAGAGCAGGTCAGCGAGATGAGTCTGATGGGCACGATGCGGTTCACGGTCGCGGCGGCGTCAGAACAGTAGCGGGAATGTGCGAGAGAGGCGAGACTGGCAAGACTCGATGAACCTGCGGAATCGGCTGGCCCGCATGTCTCGCCCATCTCGCTGTTCCTGTTATTCTCGACCGTCGCGCAGACTGCGCACATGGTTTGACGCTCTTCCCGGCATTCTGTAGAATGCCGGCGTGATTGTGTGGCTCCCCTTCTGCCCCAGGAATATCTACCCCGCATGACCGTGCCATCCCATCCATGGGCTTCCGTCATCGTCCCCATCAAGGATGAGCGAGACAATCTCGTTCCCTTGACTGAGCAATTGCTCAAGGCCTTGGAGGCCTGTGACGAATCGCGCTCGGCTCCCTTCGAAATCCTCTTCATCGACGACGGCAGCACGGACGGCAGTTCGGACGTGCTCGATCGGCTGGCCACGGACTATCCATTGGTACGGGTCTTTCATTTCGATCGCAATTACGGACAATCATCGGCATTCGACGCGGGATTCAAACACTCGGCCGGCGACCTGGTCATCACAATCGACGGCGACCTCCAGAACGACCCGGCTGATATCGGCACGTTGCTTCCCCATGTGAAGACATTCGATGTCGTGTGCGGATGGAGGACAAACCGGCATGACAGTCTCGTGCGAACGCTGTCATCGAGAATTGCCAACGCGGTGCGCAACGCGGTCACGGGCGATCGGGTTCACGATACCGGTTGCTCGTTGAAGATCTTCCGGCGTGCCGTCGTGGACAAACTGCAGCTCTTCAACGGCATGCATCGATTTTTCCCCGCGTTGGCACTGATGCACGGCTTCACGGTCACAGAAGTGCCGGTGCGCCATTACCCACGCGCGCATGGCCTGTCAAAATACGGTGTGGGCAACCGCCTCTTCAAAAGCCTATACGACCTGCTCGCCGTGCGCTGGATGCAGGGACGGGTGCTGAAGTACAAGTTCAGGAAATAGATGTTTGTCTGGTGTATGTGGTTCGTCGGCATGACTGATCGCTCACGAAACGAACCAGAAAAACACGCCAAACCAAACACACTCTTATGACCACCACCGAAACTATCTGGCTCGCCATCGGATTCCTCGGCCAAGGGCTGTTCTTCGGCCGCTGGGTCATCCAATGGATTGCTTCTGAACGAAAGGCGGAGAGTCAGGTCCCCATCGCCTTTTGGTACATGAGTCTGATCGGTGGGCTCATCACGTTGGCCTATGCGCTCTATCGGAAAGATCCGGTGTTCATCGCCGGCCAGAGCATCGGAGCCGTGGTCTACATTCGCAATCTGATCCTCATCTCTCGTGCAAACCAGGCGAAGCATCTCGCCGGCCCATCCTCTCCACAGTCATGACTGCCAGGAATCCGATACCCTCATCTGCTTCAGTCGACCCGCGAGCCTAACGATCCTATGACCACTAACGACCGCTCTCACCACGCCCTGCTCCTCCTCGCACTCCTGGCTCTGTCGGGGCTGCTGTTCTTCCTGGGGCTCGGCGACATGGGGTTGACCGACCGTGACGAGGGGAGGAACGCCGAGGCCGGGCGCGAAATGTTCGAATCGGGAGACCGATTGACGCCGACGTTCAACGGCGATCTGCGCGTCGCGAAACCGGTCTTTCTCTATTGGTTGATGGATCAGTCCTATCGCCTGTTCGGCGTCAACGAGTTCGCTGCACGGTTCCCCTCAGCCCTCTTCGGTGTGGGCTTGATCCTCATCCACTACCTGTTTCTTGCGCACCAGCGCGATCGTTCGATCGCGCTCTTCGGCGCCTTGATGCTCTTGCTCAACCTGGAAATTCTTGGGCTCGGGCGCATGGCGCTGACCGACAGTGTCTTGATTTTTTTCACCACCGCATCGCTGTATGGATTGTGGCTGGGGCTGCATGGAGAAGGCGGCGTACGCCGATGGATCTGGGTCTTCTACATCGGTATGGCTCTCGCCACCCTGACAAAGGGACCGGTCGGGTTCGCCGTACCCCTCATCGTGGCGGCACTCTACCTCACCTGGACGCGCCGGTGGCGGGACTATTGGCAGAAGGGGGTTCCCCTTGCGGGCATACTGCTGTTCATTCTGCTGGCCGCGCCCTGGTATGCCGCCATGTTCCTCGTCCATGGCGAGGCCTACGCCTCCGGCGCCAAGGCCAATACGATCGGGCGATTCCTGAGCCCGATGGAAGGACACCACGGGACCATCTTCTTCTATCTCCCGGTCCTGCTCTTAGGCTTCTTTCCTTGGAGCGCGCTCCTTCCTGTCCCGCTCTATCGAACGCTCAAAGATTGGTACCACCTACGTCGTGCACGCACTCAGCCAGATCCCACAGGGATGTCCGAACTCGACCTCTTTGCGGCGCTGTGGGTCGTGGGCGTCTTCGTGTTTTTCACTGCCTCTTCGACCCGCCTGCCCCACTATATCGGCCCCTTGTTTCCCGCTGCCGCCCTGTTGACTGCCTCGTACTGGTCGCGCTGTCTGATAGATCCCACCACGAAAGGGATTCGAGGCTCCATTCACCTCATGATGGGGATGGGATATCTCTTGGCGATCGGCTTTGCCTGCCTGCCCACGCTCTACGCAACCTACGCCTCCAAGATGGTGCGGGAATTCCCCTTGGCCGGACAGGTGGGTCTCGGCAGCGGTCCCTATCTGGCAGCGACCGTACTATTACTCGGGATGGCGTTAGTGGGATATCTTGGTTTAAACGAGGAACGGCGCGGCGGAGCGTTCTGGGCGGCGGGAGGGACCTTGGCCAGTCTGGTTCTGATCGTCATCGTGATCGTGACCCCACAGATCAATCGATATGTGATCGCGCCCCCGCAGGAACTCGCCTATGCCGCGGGACTGAACCTGGATCCTCAGGATCAATTCATTGCCTATGGGACCACGAGACCGTCGTCCGTTTTTTACGCGAAACGCAAGACGCTCTTCGTGCCCATTGGGGAGGAGGACAAGATACGGGCGGCCCTGAAAGAGCCGAAGAGAGTGATAATCCTATTGCAGGAAAGTGCGCAGTCGAAATTGCCGGCAGAGGCAGTCACACTGGTCCCCATTCTCAAACGCTACGGCTACGTGCTGCTGGCCAACCAGCCGATGGTAGCGATTCCGGAAGGTACCCCGCCACCTCCGCCCACCATTCTCGGCCATTGAGCGGTTCATCTGGTCTGTTTCGTCTGTCTGGTTGGTCTGGTTCAACCAAACAAACAACACAAACCAGAGAAACCAGACTACATCGGCACGATGCCTTTCAGGGCATAGCTCGCCACCAGCACCAGCAGCATAGCCACGACGAACAGGCCCTCTGTCATGGTCGCCCATAACCCCACATGACCATCCACCATGGACTCGGGCCGACCATGGGAACCATCCAACCAATGGGCAATACAGACGAGCAGCACGATCGGTCGTGACAAACAGAGAGCCGGTCGTCATCCCTAGCCCCAGTCCCACGAGACCGCGAGTCAGCGGTCCAGACAGCCAAGCCGGGCACCATGACGACTGCACCGTCCACAAGATATGGCCCACGAGTCCCGCCAGGGTGAGCAACAGGCCGCCCCACAAGAGCTGTTGAAACGGCCAGGTCACTGACGGGAGATGCACGATCGTCCAGACGAGCGCGAGCGTCGCGACAAAGAAGGGCGTCATCCGACAGACAGCCATTCCAGCCGATGAGCGCCATTCGCGCCAGGGATGGGCTGCAATCACTCCCATGACACAACCGAGCGCTGCTCCTCCGGCCACGTCGGTCAGATAATGAGATCCGCGGAAAATCCGACTGGCGGCAATGGCCACTGCCGCAGCGAGAATGGGCCATCTCGCTCGCGGGAACTTTGCTGCCAGCACGGTTGCGACAGCGATCGCTGCCGCCGCATGCCCGGACGGGAACGAGTCCCATCCGCTCCCGCCTGCCGGGGAAAACTCGAGGTTGCCGGCATGCATGAACTTGGGGCGAGCTCGGCCAATCACATGTTTCAAAATGTTGGCGGTCAACCCGGCGAGACCGTGCGCGACGAGGGTCTGCCAGCCGGCGTCCTTCCACTGCTGATGTTTCAATCCGTACCCGACCGCTAGCAGCACGAGGCTCAGGATCACCAGAGACTCCCCCTTGCCGAGGCGGTCACCGATATCGCTGAACTGAGCCAGCCAGGGATTGGCGAGGTGGTCGACGTGAATATCGTTGAGGGAACGGACCAACCTGGTCAGAGGAACATCCCACTCAGACAACCCGACGAACGTAAGGATGAGCGCGCAGACGGAGAGGAGCAGCGCCAGGGCCCGGCCCTCTTGCCTTTGGCCACTTGCCCCTCGCCCCTCGCCCGACAGAGTCACGGCACCCAGTCGGCGAGAAAGACATTGAACTCACCAGGCGTCTTGGCCTGGCGATCCGACACCCAGACCAGGCTGGTACCATCCGGCGAGAACATGGGGAAACTGTTGAATTGTCCATCGAACGTAAGCCGCTCGAGGCCTTGGCCGTCCTCACCGATCGCATAGAGATGAAAGCTTGGTCGGCCTCCTTCGCCTTTCGTTTCAATATTCGACGAGAAGATGATCCTCTTGCCATCGGGAAAATAGAACGGCGAGAAATTCGAGGCGCCGTTCGACGTGACCTGTCGCTTGCCGCTTCCATCCGCATTCATCACGAAAATTTCTAGTTGCCCCGGCTCCACCAGCCGCTGGTTGAGCAAGTCCTTGTACTTATCAATCTCCGCCTGATCGGTCGGATGCGACGCCCGATAGACGATGCGCTTGCTGTCCGGCGAGAAGAAGGCCCCGCCGTCGTAGCCGATCTCGTTCGTCAGCCGCCGGGGCTTCGAGCCATCGAGATTCATGGCATAGAGATCCAGGTCCCCGTCTTTGACGGACGTCCAGACGATCGTCTTGCCGTCCGGCGACACGGTCGCTTCCGCATCATAGCCTGGCGTGGAGGTCAGCCGCTGCATCTCCTGACCATCAATCCGTACGGCATAGAGATCGTAGTCGTCCAAGGCCCAGCGATAGGCCCCCTCCCGCTTCGGCTTCGGAGGACAATTCGGCCCCGATGCATAGGTCGATGAATAGAGTACTCGGCGATCGCCCGGGAAAAAGTATCCACACGTAGTGGCGCCCGTGCCGGTGCTCACCAATCGAACGGTGTCACTCTCCAGATCCATCACGTACATCTGATAACAACCCAGCCCGGCGTCGGCCGGTTTGAGCGTGGCCGCGTAGGTATCTTTCATCCAATTGTTCGTGGATTGGAAAATCAATTTGTTCCCGCTGAAAGAAAAGTAGGCTTCGGCATTCTGCCGGCCCACCGTCAGCTGGCGAATATTCTTCAGATGTCGCTCAGCCTGGTGCGCGGGAACCGCCCGAGCCTTCGGCGCAAGGCCCTCTGCCTGTCCCGCCTGCTCACCCAGCAACAGACAGACGAGCCCGATCATGCACCACTTACCGAATGGGATTGCTCGCATCGAGACGCACCTCCGTACGATCACTCGCGAGTGGCCAGTCCCCCCGGACGACCACTGCTCCATCTTTGAACAACACGAAACTATTCCACCCGTAAAAAAAGAGCAGCCGCGCCACCTTCGCCACGGCCTGTTGCGTGGCCGCATATAGCACCGTCACCACGCTGCCTGGACGATCGACCAAGTGGCAACTGACCAGCAGGGCCAGCCCAGGCCCTTCGTGCGCCGTCCCCATCACCGTGACACCCCTGTCGTCCAGGATCACGCGCTCACCGCAGTGCCTGGCCAGGATCGATTGAATTTTTGAACGGGACTCCGGGCTGCCCAATACTAACACCGAACCTTCCTGAGGCAACAGCCCATCCTGAGTCATCGAAGCGATCACAGTTCGCTCGCCGATCGGTTTCTGCTGCTCCTGGGCTTCGATGCGCGTGATCACGTCCCGAAACGGCGAAGGATGGTCCGGCTCATCCGTAAACGCCCTTAGCACCGATCGCCGCCGATCGGTGACATAGTGATTGAGCACCGGCGGCAACGATTGCCGGGCGATCCGTCGGAAGGTCATGAACTCGGGATCGAGATCAATCGTGATCGGTCGCGCGGGCAAGGTCGTGGAGATCGTCTCGCGCAGCGAACGCAGCGGCACAGTCAGAATCTGCTCACGGTCGCCCTCCATGCGAATCAGCAGTTGAAGGGGAAGACGAAAGGGCTTGTTCGATTGGACGATCCTGGCCTCTAGCTGAAAGGTCTGCGCAGACTCTTCCGCCAACGGACGGGCGACGGCCTCCGATAACGACAGCACCGGCGCCCCATCCTGTTCCACCCATTGCGCAAAAAACCACCGGAGATCCTGACGGCTCTCTTCTGCAAAGACCCGCTCGAGATCTGCCCATTCCGCATGTTTGCCGCGATACTGCGCCACCAAGCTCTTCAGCGCCCGCCAGAACGGCTCCTCTCCCACCTCCTGCCGCAGGAGGTGAAACAGTATGGCAGCCTTTTGATAGCCGATAGCATTGTCATGCTCATCCTGTTTTTGCGTGAATCGCGCGACCGGATAGTCCCGCTCCGGTGTCACGTGGAGACTGTAGCCCTGCACCATCAGACGGCGCTGGTCCCGCGCCTGCGCATGATCTCCCGTCAGTTCGTGCCAGTAATAATTGGCCAGATAGGTCGTCAGACCTTCCACCCAATTCCCGCGATCGACGCGATTGAACACTGCATTGCCTATCCATGAGTGCACGATCTCATGACCGAGCGCGTAGGGTTGGACATAATGCCGCTTGATGACGCCGCTCCCCAGTAAGGTGAATGAGGGCATGCCGAGCCCGCTCGCAAAGAAATTCTCCACCACGGCAAACTTCTCGAACGGATAGGGGCCCAGCAGGGGGATATAGGCGTCCAGGTAACGAACAGTGGCATCGAGATATTCATCCGCCAGATGCGCATCATCGGGGAATAGATAGGTCGAGAGCCGAATCCTCTGACCAGTCTTGGCCGTCCAGTCGCGAGCCGATGTGACAAATTTATTCGCCACGAGCGTGACGGCCTCGCTTGGCTGGGTCACGGCCCATTCCGTCATCTCCATCCGATCGCTGAGACAGAGCCCGACGGGACAGGCGCGCGATTCGCCGGCCTTCCCTTGGGTCAAGACAGTCCAACCTGTTGGCACAGCAACAAGCAGCGTATAGGTGCTCAGTGATTCCGGAACATCCGGATACCAGTGGCTCTCGCTGCTCACATAGACGCCTTCAGGCCCAATATATCCGGCGGTCTCGCTGGGCGTCACAAAACGAAGATGGCGCGGATCTCGCGGCGGATCGTTGATGACGCCATGGTAGTGCACATCCAGCGTCACCGGTCCGGCAGTTACAACCTGCGCGGGAATGCTGACCTCCTGCGCCGATCCCGGCGCGGAGCCATGGTCGAGTTCAAACGGGACATCGTGAATCGAGCCCTCCTTCCCGGCCGATTCTTGCACGAGTGCAATGTGGTCGATCTGGAGCGTGGGGGCGAGGGAGAAACGGATCGGAGTCTGCGACTGCGGCACCTCAAGGGTCAGCCGGTCCTTGGCGATGAGCGCATGTTGCTCGGGGACGAGCTGCACGAATAAATCGTGATGCCGGATGATGACTCGCGGCAGGACTGGGTCAGCTGCGCAGGCTATATCGAGAGCCCCGTGGCTGAGGAGCGCGAGGAGAACGAGACAGGGGAAAGAGACGATCCTACTTCCGATTGGCATCGGAAGGGTTTTAGCATTCGCGACAGACGAGCACAAGCTGAATGGACGTCAGTAATTGCTCCAGGTCGATCGGCTTCCCGATGACCTCTTGCGGCCCCATAGCCCAGGCTTCGTCGAGGAGCCCTTCGTCGTGACTCCCGGTGATGAGGATCACCCCGCCGCGGTATTCCCGTTGGCGGAGTTGCCGGAGCACATCGACACCATCCATGCCGGGCATGAGCAGATCGAGAAGAATCAGGTCGGGCGGCGCTTGCTCCACCATCGAGAGGGCCTCAGCGCCATCTTTCACGCCGAGAGCCCGATAACCGCGCAGACTGAGAAACTGGACGAGTAGGTCACGGACCAACGGCTCGTCATCGACGACGAGGATCGTTTCCCCTGTATCGGCCACGGCTGTGCTGCCCGCCATCCCCGGCATAGCAGGAACAGATTTAGCCGGAAGCTGCACCACCCGGTTGACACATTCGACCAGCACATCGAGCGACAGTCCCTTTCGGATAAAATCGG
Source organism: uncultured Nitrospiraceae bacterium (assembly GCA_963720035.1). Lineage (GTDB taxonomy): Bacteria > Nitrospirota > Nitrospiria > Nitrospirales > Nitrospiraceae > Palsa-1315. The sequence goes on from CAVREB010000015.1 coordinate 338,811, forward strand.
TGACGCGCAACCCGCGCGCTTGATTTTCCTGCACCTCGGTCGCTCCTCCGCCCAGGATGATCACCGGCGCATGGGGATCGTAGGCACGGATTTCTTTGAGGACGGTCAGCCCATCCATTTCCGGCATGCGAAGATCAAGAATGGTGACCCGCGGAGCGTGCTGGCGGAAGAGGGTCAGACCTTCGATCCCGCTCGTCGCCGACAGCACCTGATACCCATGTCGGGTGAAGACGGACTGGATCAGTTCGCAGTTCATGCGATCATCGTCGATTACCAAAATCTTGATCATGCCTCAGCCTCACCGGCAGGAATGTGTCACGCGCCGCGTCGAGATAATTCGCAAATTCAGCCTAACACAGGCGATGCTGGCTAAGAAGAAAATGACGGAATCTCACCGAGGGTTACACGGATTCTCAAAAAGGCGGGTCTCCAGATAACGCTGGCGGACTGTTTCCGCATCCTGCTAGGCAGAGGGCAGCACCGATGTCCCGAGAAGCGCGTCCACGAAAGCATCGCTCTGAAAATCTTGCAGATCCTCCACCGACTCTCCGACTCCGATCAGCCTCACGGGCAACTTCAGTTCCTCGGCGATCGCGACGACGATCCCTCCGCGAGCGGTGCCGTCGAGCTTCGTCAGAACCAACCCGGTGACGCCGACCGCCTGGTGGAATTGACGGGCTTGGGACAGCGCGTTCTGCCCGACCGTGGCGTCCAACACGAGGAGCACTTCATGCGGTGCACCAGGACATTCCTGCGCGATGACGCGCGTGATCTTGCGGAGTTCGTCCATGAGATTCGATTTCGTGTGCAGCCGGCCGGCTGTATCGATCAGGACCACGTCCACCTGCCGGGCTTTCGCTGCAGCAATCCCATCGAACGCCACGGCGGCTGGATCGGCTCCATGGCGGTGACGGATAATGTCGACGCCGACTCGGTCGGCCCAGACTTGCAGCTGATCGATTGCCGCTGCGCGAAAGGTATCGCCTGCCACCAGCAACGGCCTCTTCCCTACCTGCACGAGCCGTTGCGCGATCTTGGCGATCGTGGTGGTCTTGCCTACACCGTTCACGCCCACCGCCAGAATGACGAACGGCTTTGGGCCTTTCGCGAGCAGGGATTCCAGCAGCGGCCCTTGCACCGGCGTCAGCACGTCGAGCAAGGTGTCTCGCAACACTTTCTGTACCTGCCCCGCCTGCGAAGCATCGGTCCCTTGAAGCTGCTTCTTGAGGCGCTCCATCACGCGATCCACGACGCGAGCACCGAGATCGGAAGCAATGAGCGCTTCTTCGAATTCCTCCAAGAGGGCAGGATCCGCCGCACGGCCAAGCAGCCGATCCAAGGACCCGCGAATGACACCGCGTGTTTTGGTAAGCCCGTCATTCAGTCGCTGCAGCCATCCCATACTAGATCTACTCGTGATGCCCGCTGTGTGATATGTGACGCGTTCCCATCACTCGCTTCGGCCACGACCCGATCGACCGCAAAATCATCCGTTCTCGTCGATGCATACGGCGCGCTTCCTTCTCACCCCGCTCATGATCGTAGCCGCAGAGATGTAGAATGCCGTGGACTAAGAGCACCGTCAGCTCCTCATCCAGCGATCGTTGTCCCTGTTTCGCTTGGCGGACTGCCCTTGGCACGGCAATCACCACATCTCCAAGCAGGCCCGCGGAGGAATGGGGCGCCTCCCGCATGGCAAAGGCCAGCACGTCGGTCGTGCGATCCTTACCCCGATACTGACGATTGAGACTCCGCATCCGCTGATCACCCACGAACAGGATGCCCAGTTCCGCCGACGCTTCCCCGACATCGGAAAGAATCGACCGTGCCAGTCGATCCAGGCGCGCCTGGTCAAACGTCACACGTCGAACGTAACTCTGCATGTGGACCGGCATTAATGCGACTGGCCCCAGGAGTCCGTGAGCGGGGAAGAAGGGGTGGAAGGCTTCGGCTGCTTATTGTGCGGCACCGGCGACGGTCGGCGTCCCGTCGCGCCGGATGAGGAACCGGAAGACTGATTGGGGTTCTGATGCTGATCGTAGGCTTTGATAATGTCCTGCACCAACTTGTGACGGACCACGTCGCGCTCGTCGAAGTAGACGAATTCGATCCCCTCGACGTCGCGCAGAATCTCCCGCACCTCAATAAGGCCGGAGACCCGTTCGGGCGGCAGATCCACCTGGGTAATATCACCAGTGACAACCACCTTCGAATGGAACCCGAGTCGCGTGAGAAACATCTTCATCTGCTCCGCCGTGGCATTCTGCGCTTCGTCGAGAATGACGAACGAATCGTTTAACGTGCGGCCTCGCATAAAGCCGAGTGGCGCAATTTCAATATCGCCCCGCTCGATCGCGCGCGCAGCCCGTTCCATATCCATCATGTCGAACAGCGCATCGTACAGAGGCCGGAGATAGGGATTCACCTTGGCATACATATCGCCTGGCAAAAAGCCGAGCTTCTCGCCCGCCTCAACAGCCGGCCGCGCGAGAATGATGCGGCTCACTTCTTTCTTCATCAACGCGCTCACCGCCATCGCCATCGCCAGATAGGTCTTACCCGTACCGGCCGGGCCGATACCGATTACGATGTCGTGCGTCTCGATGGCTTCGATGTAGACTTTTTGCGTCGGCGTCTTTGGCGCGACGAAGCGTTTCTTGGTGACAATGGCTGAGGCGTTGGAAAGGAGTTCCTTGATCGGAGTCTCGGGGCTCTGCCGGAGCGCGCTCAAGGCATGGGTTATGTCGTCTGGCTGGAGCACCATCCCGTCGTTGGCGAGGGTGGCGAGTTCGGTGAGGATACGTTCTGCGTGACGAGTGGCGTCTGCCGTGCCGTCGAGGGTGAGTTCTTCGCCGCGCGCCGAGAGGCGCACACCGAGGTCTTCTTCGATCAGCTTGAGGTGCCGGTCGTGATGACCGAACAGAACGGAGGTATTGGTGCCTTCTCTCAGTTTAAGTTTACGCACAAGCGCTAAGGCGTTCTCCCTCCATGCGGCGGTAGTGAGGTGATTCTAACAAACCAAGGAGGGTGTGACAAGCAGAAGTAAAAGAAACGCTGCGGGGGCAGCCTTACGCACCTTCTGGTTTCGCAGGCTTGCCAGGAGCAGGGAGGGTGAAGTCGAATTCCTGAAAGGCTTTTCCCCCTTGCCCATCTTCAGCGACGATGCGCACTCGGTGGTTGCCGAGTTGGTCCGGGGGAATCTGCCAGACGAGACGCCCTGTGTCTTTGTCAATTGCCATCCCCGGTGGGGCCACTTCCAGTAGGAAACTGAGCGGGTCGCCGTCCGCATCGATAGCTTTCACCGTATACTCGTACCGTTCGCGGCCAGTGAACGCCGCAGGGGCAGAGACGATCTTCGGAGGACTATTGCCGACATAGACCCCTTCAGAACGAACCGGCTTTCCGACAGACGAGTGGTCCCGCGGGGTCACTTCCACTTCAAGCGTGTCTTTGGCCTGAAATCCCGTGGTATCCAACGTCTCTTCCGGCCCCTGTTTCACCACTTTGCTGTTCCGCCACCAACGAAAGTCGAACTGCATCTCGTCCTGATCTGCATCGACTGCCTCCAACTTTGCAAAGACCGGCGCATGCGGGTCAGCCGGCCGCTCGATAGAGATATGGGCGACGACAGGGGGAGTATTGCCGACCACCACGGGACCAGCCTGGTAACGAGTTCCTTGAACCGTGCCGTTTGTGGGCACAAGGTCGACCGACACACGGTCACCGCGCTTTAACATACTCGGTGCCAACGTGGCTCCCGTCTGATCTTGGAGGGGGTAACCGTTGACCTTCCACTGGTACAGAAATCCGGCCAAATCGGACCGCTCACCATCGGTCTCGATCATGACCTTGATCGTCTCGTTCAGCGTCATGGGGTCCGGAATAATTGTCGCTAAACGGATTGTTGCAACGTGCTCTGGATGGGCAGCGCTTGGAGAGGAGGACCCGTCGCCCGGGGTAGAGCTCGCCTTGCACCCGACGAAGAGGAGGGGAAGAACAACACATAGCGATGGAAAGAATCTTGTATACATCACTCGACGTGACGATCCAGTTCGTTGCTCAACACGACCTCACCTCTGCTGGTCGAGCCGGGAGGGACCAAGACGCTGGTCCCACCCGGCTCTTTTCAGCCTTCACTCAGCCTCGCTGACGCACCCAAGACATATACCGGCTCCAGGGAGGATTCGGCCCACTTGCATCCTGACACTTGGCGGCCCCCGTGCTCATCTGGGCACAGGCCTTGATCGGCGGCCCGCCTGGGCCGCCTCCAGTGGCACCACTCGAGGTCCCGGTTCCGTCGATATGGATAGCCACTTGCGAGGCCACTCCATCACCAAGAAGGACCCTGGTATTGGCGTTCGTATTCGCACCGGAGGCGCTGGTCCCGATGATCGGAGACGAGTAGGCCGACCCGGTCTTGTAATACAACGCGTAGAGATAGCTCGTCCCCGTCGAAGCGCAGAAATCATTCGTGGGAATGAGCGTCGGGAAAAATATCGCCCCAGCAATCACCACGGGACTGGACACCGACCGCTCTGCCGCTGTGCCGGCCGCAGTCGCCAGCTTGACGTACCATCCGTCCTTGCTCTGGATCAACCCCGCCATCGAGTTCGCTCCCGAGGTAACAGCAGTGACGCCAGGATTGTTAGGGTCGGTCATTTGGTTCGTCCCGGACGAACAGACGACACAGACCACCGCATTCGTGGTGTTCACCAGATTAACGTTATTGCAGTTTACGGTATCTGTCTGGGTACACCCCGAGTTCATCACGTTATCTTTAATTCCGAACAGGTACTGTTGCGCCGTGTCGGTCTTGTCGGAATTACTCAAGTATCGGCCTGTTCCGAAAAAGACCCAGACCTTATTCGCATCATCGATCGTCACAGACGGTGCAGCCGTCATGGGCCCCATTTCTACCGTGACTCCGCTCACTGCATTGTAGTCATTGAAGGTATCGAGTATCTCCGTCGGTGCTCGGTTGACTCCATTGGCAACGCCCCAGGTCGAGGTGCTGCAAGGGGCATTCGTACAACCGCTCGTAGTCAACCGGTACATCTTGCCCCGATAGGGCATAGTTCCGTCATTGAGCGTGCGCCCGAAATAGGCGACGTCGTGCCGGTAGTCGAAGTCCCTATCCAGCGCCGCAATGTTTCCGACAAACGACTGCCAGGAGCCAACTGGCATCTTGGTCACCTGCGAGTTCCCGGCCCCAGGCCCGACCTTCAAGTCCACAGCATACAGCGTGGCTGTTTGCACCGGAGCGGGCGGCAAATCTGCCGCATAGCTGTTCGGGCCTGAGCCGAACAGGACCATCCACTTCGCGTTAGCATTATTGGTCTTCAAATCCGCGGTCGGGCTCACCCGCATCACCGCCGGAGCCGCGGTCGTGAGCCCCAACCCGACATCGCTGAAGCTCCAGAGGAGTTTGGGGTCGACATCCGGATTGGTGATATCGAGCACAAAGTACGCGCTGTAGAAGTCGCGATTCGTCCCGCTGATATTGACCGTCATCGGAGGAGCGCCCGTACCGGGAGCACAGTGATTACAGCTCCCTCCCATGCGGAACCCCCCGATCAGAACTGTGCCCCAGCCGTTCGGATGGTCTGCGTCCACGGGGAAGATCCGCACATCCGACACCGTGGACTTAAGGTCCACATAGTACACATGGGTGTAATCGGCCCTCGTCAACCACTGCAACTGCGGCAGGAGTTGATAGGGGATGAATCCCCAGAGCTCGTCGCCCAACGGAATCCCGCCCGCATCATTTTTTGGGCAGGAAGCGTTCGGTGCAAAGAGGTTTTTCGTATAGTAGCCATGTTCTGTCACGCCCGCCGTGCAAGGGTCGTCGCTCTTGTTGTAGAACCCGCCGTTGAAGGCGTGCAACATCCCGTCGTTCGCACCGACGTACACGACTTCACGGCGATCTTTCCATCGTGTAAAGAAGTCCGTGTAGGTCGCATCTCCATAAATGATATCGTAGTTCGCGCGCGGCGCAGCCACAATGGTGGGCGTCGAGTGAATTGGGTCGCCCAACTTCCACACTTTGTAGGTGCCGCTGCCGATCGGCACTTCCAACATGCGCGTGCGAAGCCCCGCGATCTCGTCCCCGCGAATGAAATTGATGATGTTATTCGCCGTATAGGGCGCGGCTCCGGCCCGCAGGTACTGACCCAACGTTCCAGAATTCGCGGTGCTGAATTGCATCTGCTCGCCCGCCCCCACGAGTCCGTTATTGTCGGAGTCCACCCATGTAATCAGGTTTCTCGACGTGGAAGCGATGTTGGCCAGCCGATTGCCTCCTTCCCAGAAGGGAAGAATGTCTTTCAGCCCCAGACCCGCGATTGTCGGCGTCGCACTGTCGGCGCTTCCGTCTTCGTTGAGATCCGCGAACTTGTCGACCAACACTGTTCCAAAGGTAAGGCTGGCCGGATTGTTATCGTATCGGGTCGTAACAATTAAGTCGTTTTTATAGATTAATCTTCCGTCCTGATCCGTATCTTCTCGGAAGTTCCCCAGATGGTCGATGAACAGTCCCTGCGCATACCCGGTCCACCTCACATTGGCTCCACCCTGCCCGACGTTGCTGGTGTAGAAGTAGGCTTGATAGACACTCCCCTCACCGCTGGCAGAGGTGGCTAAGACGGAAATGGCCGTTCCGGACGAACTCTTCCGCAAGATTGCCGTGATGGTCGCCATCAGCCTATCTTGTAAGTCGTCCACGTTGGAGGATTCGAAGTAGTTATCGGGGATTCCATCCGATCCCGGCGCGCCGGTCGCATTGATGACCTTGTCCCACTCAGTCACCAGGTCCGGGATGTTATTGTTGTTGCTGTCCTCGAACCCGCCCAGCTGGGCGGCGTGCATCAAGAGTTCTCTGCCCGCGATGTTGCCGAAGGCGAAAAACGTGTAGACCGAAATATTTTGGAGCCCCTGCAGACAATGGCCTGTCACGTTAAGGACCGCTATCGTCCCATCACCCCCGGCTGCGGTACAGGGCCGGAGGTCATTCGTGTGGGCCCAATAGGCCACGTCATCCAGATAGTGGTTCCCACTGTTCGCATAGTCCGTCTTGTGCTCGCCTGAGGTCCCAGTGGCGGCAGGACTTGTGCCGATCAGATAGGGAGCGGTCGTGAGCTGATTGGCGTTACAGGTCGCATTGATGGGAGCCGTAGGACTGCTCACATCCGCTCCCGTACAGTGAACCCCATGGTGTCCGTGTGCGTAATCCTGGATCCCTGCTGGAATATTGGTATCCTGTGTCGGTTCCCCGTCCGTCACGATGATGACGAACGTTTTACAGCAGCGTACTTGCGTGGACGTCGTCGCCCAAGCGGGCGTGTGGTTGCTCCCGAAAAAGTACGGATCCCGTCCGCAGGCGTTGGTGATATAGCCGGCCCCGGCCGTGCAGGTTTCGGCGCCGGTCAGCGCGCTGATCTCAGGCGCTCCTATTGAACCCACCCCTGCAGTCGCAAAAGGGACGCCGTTGGAGATGCCTCCGGCAAAGGCAATAGGAAAGACATAGGAACCGGCCAGGTACGTGGAATTGATCTGTGCAATATAGCGGGCCGTTTCATACAAAGACTCGGACAGAGGCGTCCAGGTCGAGGGAAACGACTCCCCGACCGCATCCACCATGGCCGCCGTATTGGTGGTGAAGGTCTCCACGGTCGATCCGGAAAAATCGATCGATTGGCGAGACCCGAGGCCCACGAGCATCCTGGCTCCGTCGCCGGCCGGTTTGAACTCAAACAGCCCAAACCGCGCCTGGGAACCAATCTGCTGGATGACCCCCGTTGGCTCGGCACTGAGCCCGAACTTAAGCTGATACTTTCTTACACTGTAGGCATCTCCGCAGTTGCTATTAAACGAGTTGTCGTTGTCGACACAGAAATAGGCGGCGTCGGTGCCGATATAAATAGTTGCGGGGTTACCCGTTCTGTCGGCTGAGGGAATTCTTCCCACATAGGTATTGGCGCCGACTCCGGCATTGTAGCCAATTTTCGCTTGCTGGGTGTTGACTCCTAACGCCTGGGCCACGACCGTCTTCAGCGCGGGAGTCCCATTCGTCGGACAGGTCCCGTCCGCGGCACGAACGACGAAACAGTCGCCACCGGTCATCGCTCTCTTGAGCGCATCGAACCGTCTGAAGGTCGCGAAGTTCAAAAAGTTGCCGTCCCATTCAGTCGGAGAACAAGCTATTGCCAAGTTGCCAGGGGTTGCCACAAGGGCCCTCACCGTACTGACCACGAAGCGCGTGTCGGTCGTATTGTAGGTGTAACAGGTCAGAGAATCGAAGTAGCCCGAATAACTGGTCGTATTCGTGAACACAAGGTCACCCACATCGAGACAGTCTCCGTCGTCGGTGCGGTCACAAGCCAGGTCACTCATACTGCCCGAGTTATCGAGCAGCAGCATAATGTTGGGCGCGACTTGGTCGCTGACGAAGGGCGGCACGGCATAGTACTGGTCCATCGTTTGGGCCTGCAGCGCACTGGGCCCGACGAGACAACCCACCAACGCCAGCATAATGGTTCCACGAGTGGCGATATTCCGGCTCTTCATGGCACCCTCCGTTCTTGTTGCGCAATACATCGAATCCACCGTTTCCTTGTTACCTGGGGAGCGTCACGATCATCTTGTCGATCATATTGCTTTGCTCTTTTTTGACGTGAAACTTCACCTCGGCAGTCACCACCAGACGAGCGGGATCCAACACTCTTCCATGGTCGTCAAGCATGACGACATCCGGCACCAAGCCATAGGTCCGCCTATCGATGTCGAGCGTCTTCTCATAGATGGCGGTGATAGCACCGTTTTGATAGCTGAGCTTCATTGTGGGAAGGGGCTGGTCCTCGGCCGGCGTGAGCCCGACGGTCATGACGGATAGGCAGATCACTGCCAGCACCGTTATCCCGGCGCGCATTAACAACTGGCGATACCCACTCACTTGGCTACCTCGGTGGCGGCCCTTCTGCTTTCCTTGAATGCGAGCGTCGTTCATCATGGTGCTCCTCCTCATCGAGCAGCCGTAGGTCTAGTAGGGCCTCGGCTGACAAAACGAGCCGGTATTGTGGCAGGCGTACAGCGCTCCAACTTGACTGGTGATCCCCGTAGCCAGGTTTTGCGCCACGCAGGTGATTTGATAATAGATATCGATCTGCGGCGGGGTCCCGCTGCCGTCGTCAACACAACTGCCGGCCTCGCATTTGAGATATAGTCGATCGATATCTCCGAACACCTGGTAATTGCCTACCGTCATCGCCAGGTTCGGCACAGAGCCCGCTCCAACCGCGAAGTCCGGGTTGCCTCCATCGGTGATCATCTCGCCATTCAACACAGCGAGATTCGTGAACGGCACCGGCCCAGGAGGAACCGCGTTGGAGAGCACTGCCGGGGTTACGGTATGGGCTTGCAGAGTCTGCTGGAGCACATTCGCGCCGGTGCTCACACAAGACTCAGCCGCGTCCGTCGAGGCTTCGTTGGAACTGACGGAACCGGCAATCTGCCGCTCAAATCCCGTGATGGCGAGGATCGAGATCCCCATCAGGGTCATGATGAAGAGCACCATCATGACGGTGATCAGACTCACCCCCCGCTCGCCTCTTACTTGAGACCAATTGTGCCGCTCATTCATCATCGTCTTCCTTTCAGGTCAGGACCACGGTCTCGCATTTCTCGTCTCCACGGTCCTGGTCACCACCCGCCGACGTACCGATGCATAGGGAGGGATCTGGGCTCCCGTATCGCCGGCCAGGAAGACGCCGTTGGCATGGGCATGGTCATCGACCGTAAGAAAAGTCGTGGACAAGGTTCCCGCTCCTGCCTGTGAGTTCCCTTCTCCGAGCCCGGTATCTGCCGACTGTTGCCGGGCCACGATCGTGACTTGAACCATCTTGATGGCGGACGGCGACATGGGCGGGGCGTTCCAGATCTGATTTGAGATGAAATCCGCCTGGTCGAAGATCAGATTCAGGCTCACGTCGTCTAACCGACCATCTGGTTCGGAAAGGCCGGCTGCCGGCACCAGACAACCATCGCAGGCATAAGCGAACTGGATATCCTCGATCCCGTTGACGATCGGTAAACAAGGGCTGTTCAGGACATTGCAGTTCGGCAGAACGCGCCCAAAGCTGGCGACTGTGGCATTTGCGACCCCTCGGACCAGGCAGGGAGCATTGCCGCCGCAGATGTTGTTGAGGTCTGCGCCTCGTGCGCCACCGGCAAGCTGAGGAATAACTTGATAGGTGATGCACTGAAGGATAAAGATCTGGGTCCCCGTCGGAATCTGTGTTGGTCCAGGATCGGGAACCGTCAGTATGATTGGCGCAGCCGCGCCCTGCACCTGAGCCTCGAGGACGCCGCCGAGCGAAATAAAGGAATTGGCACCGAACCCCGCTGCGGTCATATTGGGAAGGATGGCTGCGTTGATCGGTACATTTGCAAAGCCCAGTCCGCCTATACCGAGTGGAGCGGTGGTCTGCCATGCTGGCGGAACACCCGGAACACCAGGCGCGCCATAAAACGTGAGAGGCACCACAAGCGAGATTTGATCCGGCCCTGTATCAGGCACCCCGACGGTTGGATTGTTATCCCCCGGGAGAATCGGCACTGGGGTCCCGCCAATTCCACAGTTCCCGACCGGGGGCGGATTCTTTGAGGGATCAATGGCCGGCCCAAAACCCGCCATCTTGATGTCGTGGGTGATCATCTCCATGGCCATACGCGCGTTCTGTTGGGCATCGGAAATTTGCTCATTGGCCCGCACGGCTTTGCCTGTCATCGTCAGCGCAGTCATGCCGGCTAACACGATCACGGAGGTCACCGCGGTCGCCACCATGATCTCGACAAGTGTGAACCCCTGCTCATCTATCTTGTCCTGCGATCTCATATCGTGCGTCCGCCCCTTTCCCAGTCGGTTTCTCACTCTGGCGCGATCATCGTGTTCAACAGGACTTGTTTGGTCCCTGGTGCCCAGGCTGCCGACCCTCCGTTTATTGTGTTCCGACTTGATCCTATCCAAGTGACCGTCACGTTAATGTTGTTTTGATTGAGTCCCACCGGCCCTACGGCCGCCACTGCTACCTGGGCTTGAACCCCTGCCAACCCCGCTGCAAACAGACGGGCTTGCCACTGCAGGCAATCTCCTCTCGCCACCGGCTGAGTCAGCAAATTCTGGGTACAGAGCGCAGGATTCACTGAGGTCAAATTGATTCCGTTATAGCCGTTCACGAGGTTCCGACGATTGAATTGCATCCGTTCGACGAGCTCCGCCGCAAGGTTCGTGGCGATTGTCACTTCATTACCGTCGCTGTTCCGAGTGAACGACAGAGTCGTCATCCCTGCTAAGCCGAGCAACCCAATGGCAAGAATGGCCGACGACAACATCGCCTCGATGAGCGTGAACCCCTGCTCTCGTCGAATCCGCCTGGTCATTATGCTGTTGCTATCGTGCATGACGTCGCCCATCGCAGCACACCTCACAACCTCACAAGCCCGCTGGTTCCGTTCGGCGCGATATTAATGAGGTATTGTTGCGTAGGAGCCCCTGCGATAGCCCCTCCGACCGTGATCGTCTGTACTCCCGTACCAGGCACACTCGTCCTGAGCCCATAGGAGTTAAACTGGACGACGCCGCCATTGGGGAGAATGCCACCGTTGTTAAAGGCCAATGTCGTCATCTGTACTGCCTCAATCCTATTCATTTGGAGGGCCTGAGCATTGGCGAGATTGGTGGTGGTTATCTGGACACCCCCATTCACAAGTACGATATTGACGGATAGAGTCTGGTTCGACGTCATCGCTCTGGTACGAACCAGCACAAGATGGCGAGTGATCTCGGAGGCTGTGACTCTCGCTTGATAGTCTGTGTACATCCGCGTGAAATTCGGCATGGCTATCGTGGCCGCGATCCCGATGATCGCCACGGCGATTAGGACCTCGATCAACGTAAACCCTGTCTGACGTGATAGGGTCCCATCACGTCTTGTCTTATTAGATACACCCATAGCTGGCCGCCAATTGAGCAATTGGCATGCCGATCATCCCTCTTGGCCTTAGAAGCTCAACTCATTGATTTTAAATCTATCCTGCGACTTGTTGAGGAGCAGAATTGGGCTCACTTTGGCTGGAGATCGACAATTTGCGGCGCAGCGGGCGCACATTTTGTGCCGCCCTATCGTGGGATAGACCGCCTGCAGGGAAGCGGAGTGAACATTGGAAGCAGTCAGGAGTACTCGGGGTGAGAGCCTTCGGGTCGCATGCAGGTTAAAATTGTACCCGTCGAGAAACGTTCTTTCAGTGAAGCGCGGACCCGATCTGCTTATACTTATTAAAGTTGGTGATTGCACTCTGTACTGTGAATAGTATGACCGTTTGGCTGTGGTTTCTGGGTGAGAATCCCCCCTCATTTCATTGCTACGGCCCTGACCTGCTGATAGGTGGTCTCTCCGCGCAGGACTTTTTGTATCCCGTCTTGGACCAGGGTCGACATTCCTTCTTTCCTTGCAAGGCTTAGCATGTCACCGGTCCTGGCTTTGGATTGGATAAGCCGCTTCAATTCTTCCGATCCTCTTAACAGTTCGTGCAAGGGCACTCGCCCCTTGAAGCCGGTTCGGTTACAGGTCTCGCAGCCTCGTCCACGATAGAGGCTCCAGTCGGAACTGTACTCGATGCCGAGTGCGGGCCAATCCTGCGTGCCGTATCCCTGCATCAGTTCGTCATACTCCTGTCGACTAGGATGATAGGTCTCTTTACACTGGATGCAAGTCCGTTTGCATAGGCGTTGGGCGAGCACTCCCAACATGGCGTCGGCAAAGTTGAACGAGTTACACCCGAGATCCAACAAACGGATCACCGTTTCGACCGCACTGTTCGTATGGAGGGTACTGAGCACCAAGTGGCCCGTGAGTGAAGCCTCGATGGCGATGTCGGCCGTTTCTTTGTCCCGCATCTCACCGATCATGATGACGTCAGGGTCGGCACGCAGAAACGCCCTCATCGCGGTCGCGAAGGTCAAATCGATCTTCGGATGGACCTGGACCTGGCGGAGACCCTCCTGGGTAATTTCAACGGGATCTTCAGCCGTCCAAATCTTTCGTTCGTCGGTATTGATGTGCTTGAGGATGGCGTGCAAGGTCGTCGTTTTGCCGGACCCAGTCGGTCCGACGCACAGGATGATCCCGTGCGGTTTCTCCGCGATGGCTTGAATGGCCTGCAAGGTGGCGGGGGCAAATTCCATTCCCTCAAGGGACATCGGGTGCTTGGCAGTCAGGAGGCGTAGTACCACATCTTCGTCGTGCCCTGATGTGGGCAGGGTCGCGACTCGTAATTCGATCTCTCGGTCCTGCGCCAACCGGTACCGGATCTTGCCGTCTTGGGGTTTGCGTCGTTCGGCGATGTCGAGGTTGGCCATGACCTTGATGCGCGACACGACAGCACGTCGATAGGCAGCGGGGATCTTCATGTAGGTGAAACAAGTACCGTCGACGCGCAGACGCACGGCCATGTCTTTACGATCCGCATATGGTTCGATGTGAATGTCCGACGCGCCGAGGCGGTCGGCTTCGAGGATCACTTGGTTGGTCAGCCGCACAATGGCTGAGTCGTTCTCGTCAATCCCGCCGGATACGGGAACGATGGTAGGCTCAAGATGGATTTCATTGACCAACTCACCGAGAATCGCCCCGATGGATCCGCTCGTTCCCTGCCCTGTCGCCAGATGGAGAAATTGCTCGATGTCCCGGCGCAGACCTACGGCATAGCGAATGGTCATTCCAGGAAATGTGCGCCTTACGTCCCAGCACTTATCGAGATCGTGCGGATCGCTGGTGAGCACGTCGATCAGTGAGCCTCGACGCGCGATCGGTAGCCAGAGATTCTTCTTGAGATAATCGAGGTTGAGCGTTTTCAGCTGGTCGGCATCGATAACCGTTCGTTCGTCATACGGCAGGTACGGACATTGATAGTAGTCGCTCAGGGCGGACCCTAAGGCCTCCTTCGGAACGCGATAACGGTCGAGAAGTACGGTTTCGAGATCGAGGCTGCCATCCTTCGAATCGTCGACCGCCGCCAGTACGTCGTCCTGACTGATGATCCCGCGATAGACCAGCGTATCCAGCACGTTCTGCTCGATGGCGCGAGACGGTTTTGCCCCACGGTTCCCCTTCTTGGAGAGCCCATCGCTCCCCTCCGTCTTACCCGCCCTTCCTCCGCTCAGGATGTCGGTCTCGACGGTCATATCCAATGCCTCGTCCCAGTGTTCAGCGTCTAGTACTTCGCCATCCAGGTTCCCGGCGCTCGATAGACAACGGGAACCCCTCGATACAGTCCCTGCGCCAAATCGGCGTTGTACCAGACCTCGATAACGGTACCGGTTCCAATCGAGGTCACGCTCTGTCCTGCGATCATCGCCCCGTACAGGCGAGCGGGTCGTTCAATCCTAATCGCACCCGCCGCAGATAGCAGGCCGTTGACGTGGATGCCGGACAATTGCACCGGCACCCTTGTCCCGAGCGACTGTGTCCCCGGCTGAGATGGACTGAGGACCGGAACAGATTTCCCTACTGCACGGGGCCTTAACACCACATGTCCTTGCACGACCAGCAGTCCTTCGACGTAGTCCGTATCCAGTACCAGCGTTCCCATATTATCGACACGCGGCGGTTGCCCATCGATTGTGTCGATGAAGACCAATCCACGATGGTCTCCGATGGCCTGAGATTCCAGCGCGGCCGCAGGCGTGACTCCCTGATCCGAATCCGGAGCCCCCTGCGGATGGAGTTGCCCAAATTGATCAAGTCGATAATAGGTCCCCCAGCGCAGCGCGATCTTCTTGAGCGAGTCGTAGTCCCACTGATCGAGCCTCACGCCAGGCGTCGAATATTGGTTCAGGTGCACGTTTTCAGGAAGCGGAGGATTCGCACCTTGACCTGGTGGCGGCGATGCCACCGTGACTGCCCCGCCAATCCAATATTCCGTCCAGCGATCCTGCGCCTGAATCATCTGGTCATAGGACTGGCTTGTGAGCGGGGCCGCATTGCTCTTGATCACAAGGTCCTCGACTCGCTTGACTGAAAGGTCTCCCGTCACTCGCTGATCTCCCCAATGCACAAGCACGGGAGATTCACCACCGGGCTGCATGGTTCCGAGCGACTGTCCGACTTGTACTGCCGCGCGAACCGCGGGAATCGACAGAGCCCCAAGCTGAAGCTGAACCGTTCGTGCGACCGGCCTGCTATCAACCGTTGTGGCCGTCACTTCGAGCGTGCCGAGCAATCCCGGCTGGAGCGGACCATAGAGCTTCACGCTTAGCATGCGGCCGAGACCTCGCATCGACGTCAACAGGCCGTTGGGAGCCTGATTCAAGACCCGATCGTCCGTGGGGTTCGATGCGCTGAGAAAGACATCTGGCCGATCGGCGGTTCCGATAAATTGCGAGCGGCCGGCCGCGTCGAAAAACGACGGCCCGTTCGCAAGGTCTCCTTGACGCTTGGCGAGCAGTCCGGCAATGGCCGTTGGAGTGGCTGAGGGATCGTGAAACCAACTCATCACAACATCCGCCGCACCGTCGGCCAGCTGTTGCGCGACGTTGTCCTCTATCATGGCGCTGACACCCGGTCTATCCTGACCTGCCAGATAGAGAGACGTCATGCTGGCGATCCCAAGCAGGAAGATCAGCATGAGCGCCGCGAGGAGCACGTGACCCTCTTCGCAATGATTCATGAATTCTGACGCGCGCCGTTCTCCCATAGCCATATCCTCTCTCCCATTCTTATTGGAGGTGCCTCCGTCATGTCCTGAGACTAATTTCTCGGACCGTGCGAATTTCTTGATCGGACATCTTCACTTCAACGACGACTAGTCTGACGAGCGCCGGTTGTGTCACGGCCTGCCCGTTTTCATCCCAGTAGGAGAACCGCGCCTCCTTGATATCTCCGACCAGGACACTCGCGCCGCCATCGACCTGTCGCAGCAACCTAAGCACACCCTGGTCATCAGGACGGCTGTAGTAGCGGACATGATTCAGGAGAAAGACAAATGCCCCAGATGGAATCGCCCTTGTCAGTGGCTGCGTCACCGTGAGCAGGCGTCGTTGTCCATCACGAGCCAGGGCAAGCGTCTCGCACTGTTCAGCCCAACAGACAACAATGGTTTTCCGATCATCCCACCCCCGCCCGTCTTCGACCGGCAGAGCCGTTTGGCCGATCGCCACCTCTGCCGTGACCGTCGTCGAGAGGCCTTGCAGATTCGCCGAAAACTCCACTGAGTGCGAATCCGCCGCGGTGAGAGAGCCGGACCCTGCGAGCCGCAATTCCTGCTCAAGAACTTCCAATCCAAGGCGAAGGTCTTGCTGTTGAGCGACCTCACGCTGTTGCCTCATGAACTGTTGCTGGAAATAGGAGAGGGCCTGAAGCGTGGCGCCCAAGATGACCAGTCCGGCCGCCATGGCAAACATCAGCTCGGTCAGGCTGGTTCCTGCCTCCATCCATATATTGTGGTGCGTGCCTCTTGTATGCCGTCTTGTCCGAACTTTGTCTAATCCGAGTGACGACACGTTACTGGCTCCCAACGAACACTGGATTAGCCCGCAGGGTACTGATTCTCACTTCACGCTGCCCCTCTCCGGCTGCGTAGACTGCGCGAGCCTCAATCAGGACATGCCCTGAGGCCGACAGCGAACCGGAACGGCTCGGCGTTACCGTCCAGATGAGTTGGACGCCATCCTGGTCCCAACTCCCGGAGTACACGCCATCACCGGCCAGCACATCGCCGCCTACTCCGTCGTCACGCATGGCAAGGTCCGGAACACCATCATGATTCAGATCATCCAGCAAGAGACGATCCCATCGCGCAGCTCTCTTGGCCTCAATCCGCGATTCCGCCATCGCCAGGGCACGCATTGCCAACATGCCCGCTCGAAGACTCCGTTCTGCTGCCTCAAACGCTCCCATCGCCCCGACGAGGCCGATCAACGTGAGCCCCATGGCCACGAGCACTTCAGCAAAACTGGCTCCGCCCTCTGCATGAAATAATCGATCCCGTCTCATGAGACGGACACTCTTCCAGTGATGCTCACGGTGAATGTGGTTTCCCGGCCCTGACTGTCTCGCACGCGAATGGTTGTAGGGGTCGCCGACCGACCGCTGGGATGAAACAGGAGTTCAGGGCCAGCGGTTGGCTCCTCCACTACCACCCCTTTGTCCTCATACTGATAGACGTGCAGGATGCCCTCGGCATCCGCACGTCGGAGGGTGATCGTGCGGCTCTCACGATCGAATACGACCCGAAGGCGCTCTCGCCTGGCCATAGCCAGTTGTCTGGCGAGCCGGAGCTCCGAAGCAATCTCTACGGTGGCGCTGCGCGCCTGGCCCCTTGCGGTCAATGTCTGATAACTCGGCACGGCCAAAACACACATGATGCCTATGATCGCCAATACAATGAGGAGCTCCGTCAGACTCCAGCCTTGTTCCTGTACCTGTGATTCTCTCTGCATGGCCCCCGCTCGCAGGCAAGTTCCCCTTAGAACGAAGAACGTGGTCTCCAAGACCCGTGCCCACGCCGGTCCGCATCCAAATGACTGAATGCCTTGTGAGGAGCGGGGGCGGAATACTTCGCAAGTCCGCGCGGTTTCATGCTGTACCGAGGAAAGATGGAGGTGGAGCAGGTCTGCGCACTGGCCAAGAAAGAAGAGGAAGACTAAAGAGGCGCCTTACTATTTAGATACAGGGATTCGCCCAAAGAGATACAGGGAAAGTGTCAGTAGCCGGGGCCGAGGAGACCTTGATACCAATCGAGGAGCGGCTGGGCGAAAAACATGGAGAGGAGGGCTCCCAACACAAGGAAGGGGCCAAAGGGGATATAGTCATCACGTTTGATGATACGTAGAGCGATCAAACTGATGCCGATGACTGAACCGGTGAGCGAACCAATCATGATGGTGAGGAGCGCAGGCTTCCAGCCGAGAAACGAACCGATCATGGCCAGTAGCTTAATATCGCCTCCTCCCATTCCCTCCTTGCCGAAGAGATAGGGGCTCAACCAGGCCAGGAGCCAGAGAATGCCTCCTCCAATGGCAATGCCAAGCACCGCATTGATAAAACCCACCGGCAAGACAGTTGCCGCGCCAAGAAGTCCGATGACAACGCCAGGAACAGTAATGACGTTGGGAATCATCTTATGAGTGAGATCCGTTCCCGTCACCACGAGCAACGCCGAAAACAACAGGGCATAGAGGGCGGCCGCCCAGTTGGGACCGAAGGACCACAGGATGGCGAGATAGCCAAGCGCATTGGTGGCTTCAACGAGGGGATAGCGTATTGAAATTCGCGCGCGGCAAGCCCGACAGCGTCCACCAAGCCATAGGTAGCTAAGCAAAGGAATATTGTCGTAGAACTCGATGGGGTGAGCGCACGAGGGGCAATGGGAACCGGGCCAGACGATCGACTCGCCTCTGGGCAGTCTGAAGATGCAGACGTTGAGAAAACTGCCGATCAGCGCGCCTAGGATGCCGACCACAAGATAGAGAGACCATTCATGCATAATCGACCCAGCACCAGGCACCGGCACGGAATACCCGAGTCACTTCGCATGCCAAATGAAATACGCTAAGCAGTTTCACTAGGGCCAATCTCCTGCAGTTTACTTACGGCAAGAGAGTTCCTATAATTCGCTGCCTGCGTAGCGAGGGTTTGTCCTTGCACGTTTCTCCGTCGAGTTGAACGATACCGTAATATTTTATTCGTCAAAGGAGAACAAGATCATGGCACGGATAGCACGGACTGCAAAGACGAAGTCGAAATCCAAACCTTCCCTGGCTAACCTCGTCCCGCCACCCCGCAAGAAGCGGCCTGAATCGCTCACCAGTCGGGAGCAGGAGATCCTTGAACTGATTTGGGCCGGGTTTAAAAACAAGGAAATCGGTCAACGACTCAAGATCAGCGTCAAGACCGTCGAGGCGCATCGGGCCAACATGATGAAAAAGATGCGCGTGTCGAACACCGCTCAGCTGCTTAAAACCGCGATCCAAGACGGGACGATCAGGATTCGGTAGGCTGCGCCGCTGGCACGACGCCCCTGCGTCGCTGGCGGACCACTTCGAACATCGTAACGGCTGCTGCCGCTGAGACATTTAGCGATTGTACGCGGCCCTGCATCGGAATTCTGATGCGGTCGTCGCACTCCCCCAACACACCAGGGCGGATACCTTCCCCTTCACCTCCAAGCACCAGCGCGATCGGCCCCGTCATGTCGATGTCTGTATGGAGCTTCTCCGCCGACGGGTCCACGCCGTAGATCCACAGTCCTGCTTCTTTGAGATCTTGAATCAGACGAATCAGATTGCTTACGCGCCCGACGGAGATGTGATCGAGCGCCCCGGCTGATACTTTCGCCACCACCGATGTCAGACCAACGGCACGGCGTTCCGGGATGAAGACTCCATGGACACCCGCAGCTTCAGCTGTCCGCAAGACCGCTCCTAAATTGTGAGGATCTTCGACCCCATCCAGAAGCACAAGGAAAGGCTTCTCACCTCGTGTCTTCGCCCGATCCAGAATCTGCTCTGTCGTGTCGTAGGATTTGGCAGCGATGAGGGCGATCACGCCCTGATGGTTTCCGGTCGGAACTAATCGATCGAAGGCAGGTGGAGGTTCGATGTGAACAGGGACTCGCTGCGCCTTCGCCAGCTGCACGAGATCGGCAAATTGCCGATCGGTCCGCAGCATGAGCAGCCGCTGAAGCGGACGCGAACCGGCGCGCAAGGCTTCGCGCACGGCATGCAACCCATAAATCAGTTCCGGCTGACTATCGCTTCCACCGGCTGGTGCCATCGGGCTTGTCCTCGATGACGATGCCGTGGGACGCGAGGAACTGACGAATCTCGTCGGCCTTCTTGAAGTCTTTCTGTTTTCTGGCTTCATTGCGTTCGGCAACCTTAAGACTCTATCGTCCTCGGAGCTCCTGATATTTGATAGCTGCCTGGCTCAGCCTTTAAGACTATGTTCCGTTTGAATTGCCAATTCTCCAACTGAAACAGACCCAGGTTATTTGCCAGTGACTGAAATGCCTCTCTGGCATCCTTCGTGCCTCTGTCGAAAGACCCTGGTCGACTAGCTTATTCACATCGTTTCGCAGCTTCTGGAGCGCCGCAAGTCGCTACCGGAGTATTAAAATCGTCGTCCATAGCTGCCGAAACTCTCACTCTGCATTGCTCGATCGCTGGACTGAGCTTTGCATCAACCAAAATATTCTGGCTTGATTCCTCCAGCCTCTTAAACAGATCGTAGAACCCATTCAACGCATTCTTCGCTTCCTCTAAACTCTTGTCGGAAAAATCCAACGGGCTACGGTAATGGGTCCCGAGCAGGAAATAGCGTAGCATCTCTCCGGTTTCTGCCTCAGGCCATTCAGACTTCTCGAAGATCTCTCGGATCGTAAAGAAGTTCCCCAGGGACTTGGACATCTTCTCCTGGTTGATCTGCACGAATCCGTTGTGAACCCAGTAACGCGCAAATTCTTTGCCGGTGGCGCCACAGGACTGGGCGATTTCGTTTTCGTGGTGAGGGAAAATGAGATCCATCCCCCCGCCGTGGATGTCGAACGTTTCACCGAGATGTTTCATGGACATAGCCGAGCATTCGATGTGCCACCCGGGCCGCCCAAGGCCCCAGGGACTGTCCCATGAAGGTTCATCGGGCTTGCTGCTCTTCCACAGGGCGAAGTCCATCGGGTGGCGCTTTCGTTCATCCACGTCCACGCGTGCGCCGGCCTGCATGTCGTCCAACCGCCGCTTTGAGAGGCGCCCGTATCCAGAATATTTGCCCACTTCAAAATACACATCTCCATCCACTTGATAGGCCAAACCCTTCTTCACCAAGGTCTCGGTCAAGCGGATGATGTCGGCAATGTGTTCGGTAGCCTTGGGTTCGATGGATGCCTGCCGAACACCCAATTTCTTCATGTCTTCGTAGTAGGCTTGGATATATTTCGCTGTGATGGTGTCGCAGCTGACGCCCTGTTCGTTCGCCCGCTTGATGATCTTGTCATCCACGTCGGTGAAGTTCTTGACGAAATCAACCTGGTAACCGCTGAACTCGAGATACCGCCTGATCACATCGAACACGAGCGCGCTGCGCGCATGGCCGATATGGCAGTAGTCGTAGACGGTCACGCCGCAGACATACATCCGGACGGTCTTCGGCTGGAGCGAGTGGAACGGCTCCTTTTTCCCCGTAAGCGTGTTGTAGATCGAGAGCATGGGCTGGTTACAACTCCGGAGTGATGCGTCGCTTCGGCCAATGGGACCAGAGAAAATAGCCCACCGTGATGGCAAGCACGATGCCGATCGCGATATCGAATTGATGGAAATAGTCCCGCAACTGGTCCCACCGTTCGCCCATCTTCACACCGATGTAGGCCAGGAGGTAGCACCAGGGCAAGGCTCCGACAAAGGTGAACAGCACGAACCGCGGGAAATTCATCCGCGCAACTCCCGCCGGCAATGAAATAAACGTCCGCACCACCGGAAGCATCCGGCTGAAGAAGACAGCTGCCTCGCCGTATTTCGCAAACCATCGATCGGCCACGTCGAGATCGTGGTGCGAAACCAAGAAGTACGGCCCATACCGTTCGACAAATGGCCGGCCGCCCCATACACCGACGTAGTAGGCCACAATCGAACCCGCGACGTTCCCAATGGCGCCGGCCAATGTCACGCCGAGCATCGTAAACTGTCCCGTCGTCACGAGATACCCGGCAAAGGGCATGATGATCTCGCTGGGCAAGGGAATGCAGGCGCTTTCAATGGCCATGGTGAGGAAAATGCCGGTGTAGCCGAACATCGAGATCATCGACACGACAAACCGGCTGAGCTCCGTAATGATCGCTTCGATCAGATTCCCCACATCACCCTAGCTCCTTTTCTTGTTCTTCAACTTCGACGATCCAGTCACCCGACGCTCCCCTGGTGGACGCACCGTTTCCCATTTCCGGAATCGATCCAACACCGCGTGATTGGTCGTATCGAGGTGAATGGGCGTGAGCGAGACTGCTCCTTGCTCAAGCGCCTCATGGTCGGCATCCTTGCTTCGGCTCCACGACACACGGGTTCCGGCAATCCAATAATAGGTCTGGCCATGCGGATCGACCTTTTCAATGATCGGATTGTCGAAGCGTCTTCGGCTGAGACAGGTGACTCGGACTCCGGTGATGGACCCGAACGGCCGGTTTGGAATATTCAGATTTACCAATGTTTCGTCCGGCAACCCTTCTTTCAGGATCAGACGAGCGATACGAACGGCATACCGAGCCCCGGCATCGAAATAAAAATGTTCCTGCCCCTCTTGTGACACAGCCATGGAGGGAACACCGAGGATCGTCCCTTCCATCGCTGCCGAAACCGTTCCGGAATACAACACGTCGTCGCCGAGATTCACGCCTTTATTGATTCCTGACACGAGGAGATCGGGCGGTGCAGGCAGAAGCTTCAACACGGCCAGATTCACACAATCGACCGGCGTTCCGTTGATGGCATACATCCGCTTTCCAAGCTGCTGCGCTCGCAGCGGCTTATGAAGCGTCACGGCATGCGCCACCGCAGTCCGCTCACGATCCGGCGCGACCACCCACACCTCGCCTACTTTCGACAAGGCTTTAGCGAGCGCGGTCAACCCAGGCGAGTGAATCCCATCATCGTTGGTGACCAAAATGCGCATAGGTCCGTCAGAAACAAAAAAAGCTGCCGGCGGCAGCTTCTTCGATCGGTGTTGGCTCAGGCGATAAGCCAGGAGATCTGTCCGACGTCTCCTGCCACGCCTGAACCCTTACCCTTCACGATATATTTGGTCGGGGCGAGCCGATTTGAACGGCCGACCACTCGCACCCCAAGCGAGTACGCTACCGGGCTGCGCCACGCCCCGACACGCTCTATTCAATTCTTACCCTCTGTGCCATTGTCTCCCTGGAGGCGGCTGGAATGCAACCGGCTTGGAAGAGACGAATCGGGACGGTTGTCAGTTTGAATGCGACTCCAAGATTTTGAGAATCGCCTGAAGATTCCCTCGCAGCTTCTGCGCGAGCTCTTTGGGTCGTACCTTCTGGCTTGCCACTCGGCCTCGCCTGGCCCAATATCGTTTAACGCCTGCGAGGGTATGCCCCTCTTCGTAGAGCATCCGCTTGATCTCCAACACCGTTTCGATTTCACGTCTGACATAGAGCCGCTGATTCCCACGACTTTTCTTCGGCTTGAGAAACGGGAATTCTGATTCCCAGAATCGCAGCACGTACGCTGGTAGCTTGGCGATCTGGCTGACTTCGCCGATTTTATAAAAAACCTTGCTGCCCAGCCTGGGCTCGTTCCCCATGACCGGTCCTCGTGGTGGGATAAGTTAAGGTGAGTGAACGCGTCTATGAATTGACGTATTTCTTAAACACTTGACTGGGACGAAAGGTCACAACGCGACGGGGCGTGATCCCGATTTCTTCGCCGGTCCGAGGATTCCGGCCCTTCCGTGCCCCTTTACTGCGTACTACAAAGTTTCCAAATCCGGCAATCTTGACCGACTCTCCCTTATGCAGCACCTCTTTCAGCATGTTCAACACAAGTTCGACAATATCTGCAGCCTCGTTCTTCGAAATACCGACCTGCTTGTAGATTTCGTTCGCGATATCCGCCTTCCTCATGCTTTCCCCTCCGATGCCTCTACAAGCCTCTCGAACGGCCGGCTCTCAAGCCCGACTCGCCCATTGGGCAGTTTCGCTATAAGTTACGTGAGGTTACGGAGGCTGTCAAGGACAAATATGCAAAATCAACCTTACTTATCAGTCTTTGGCAAGTAACTTATATTCGATGCTGTCAGCCAGCGCTTGCCAGCTCGCCTCCATAATGTTCTCAGATACGCCGACGGTGCCCCATTTATCCTTATGATCACCTGATTCGATCAACACCCGGACCTTGGACTCAGTCCCACGATTGGCCGACAGCACCCGCACTTTATAGTCGAGCAGTTTGACTTCTCGGAGCTGGGGATAGAACTTTTCCAAGGCTTTCCGCAACGCATGGTCGAGCGCATTGACCGGACCAGCTCCGGCCGCTGCCGCATGTTCCACCACGTCGCCGACCTTCACCATGACCGTGGCCTCCGACAACATGGCTCCCTGGTCCTGCTTTTTCTCGACAACCACTCGAAATCCTAGGAGTTGGAAGGACGGCTTGTGGGTTCCCATCGCTTTCCGCATGAGCAACTCGAAGGAGCCTTCCGCCGCTTCAAATTGGTAGCCCTGGCCTTCACGCTCCTTCAGCGTATCCATCAATTCCTGCAACTTGGCGTGATCCTTGTCCAATTTAATCCCGTAGGCCTCGACCTTCTCCAGCAACCCACTCCGACCTGCCGCATCTGATACCAACATGCGCTGACGGTTCCCGACTAACCCAGGAATCACATGTTCATAAGTCGCGGGATTCTTTAGGACAGCATGGATATGGACCCCACCCTTATGGGCAAACGCCGAATCTCCCACATAGGGCTGATGCGTATTAGGCATGAGGTTCGCGATTTCGGTCACGAAACCAGAAACCCGCTTGAGATGGCTCAATCGGTCCCTCAACACCGGACGCTTCATCTTCAGTTCAAGATTGGGAATGATCGAACAGAGATTGGCATTGCCGCACCGCTCGCCAATCCCATTTATAGTTCCCTGCACCTGCACTACGCCGGTCTCGATCGCCACCAGCGAATTCGCCACGGCCATCTCACAATCGTTGTGAGCGTGAATCCCCAAGGGCACCGCACATTCCCGCCGAACGATCTGGCAGATCTCTTTGATTTCCCAGGGCATCGTCCCGCCATTGGTATCGCAGAGAATCACCCGTTCAGCGCCGGCTGCCACAGCTTGGCGAATGGTCTCGAGTGCGTAGTCCGGATTCGTCTTATACCCATCGAAAAAATGTTCTGCATCGTAGAATAGCCTCCGACCTTTTGAGCGGAGATGGGCCACGGAATCGCCGATGAGTTCGAGATTTTTCGCGAGGGAAATACCGAGCGCGTCGGTAACGTGCAGTGACCAGCTTTTCCCGAAGAGCGTGATAATCTTGGTCTCGGCATCCAGCAACGATTTGATATTCGAGTCGTTCTGCACCGCATTGCTGGCTTTTCTGGTCGACCCGAACGCCACGACCGTCGCTGTCTGCAACGGTATAGTCTTGATCATCCTAAAGAACTCTATGTCTTTGGGATTCGCTCCGGGCCACCCGCCTTCGATGAACTGTACGCCCAACCCATCCAATTGTTGCGCGACTCGAACCTTGTCCTCAGCCGAGAAACTGACATCCTCGGCCTGGGCTCCATCGCGTAAGGTTGTGTCATAGATTTCTAATACCGCCGGCTTGGCGGCAGAAGGGAGCTTGTCGGGCAAGGGAGAACCGACCGGCTTGCCTTGCGAGGATCGTGACTTGGGTGCTTTTCGAGCCATAGAAAAAGAGTACCAGGAGCAGGACGAGCCTGTCGAGGCTCACATCATCGGAAATTCGTTACTTCGCGGCTCGGTCCTCTGCCGACGGCTGGTCCAATCCGAATGCGGAATGAAGCGAACGCATCGCGAGTTCACTATACTTTTCATCGATGACACAGGAGATCTTGATCTCCGATGTGCTGATCATGAGGATATTCACGCCTTCCCGCGCCAAGACCTCGAACATCTTGGCGGCGACTCCCGAATGGGAACGCATCCCGACGCCGACCAGCGAGACCTTTGCAATCGCCTCGGTCACGGCAACAGATTTCGCATCAATACCCTTCGCCACGTCCTGAATCAGCGGCAGGGCTTTCTTGACGTCCGCCCGTGGAATCGTGAAGGAAATATCGGTCATGCCCGACTGACTCATATTCTGGATGATCATATCGACATTGATATTGGCCTTGGCCACCGGCCCGAAGAGTTTCGATGCAATACCTGGTTTGTCCGGCACACCCACGATCGTGATTTTGGCCTGATTCCGATCGCCGGTGACTCCCGACACCGCGACCGCCTCCATATCCTCATCTTCACGCGTCACGAGCGTCCCCTTTCCTTCTTTGAAGCTGGAGGTCACCTCCACCGGCACATTGAACTTCGCGGAAAATTCGACCGACCGGCTCTGCAGCACTTTAGCACCTAGACTGGCCATTTCCAGCATTTCCTCATAGGAAATCTTGTCGATGCGTCGAGCCGCCGGCACAATGTTGGGGTCCGATGTGTAGACGCCATCGACGTCGGTAAAAATGATACACCGATCAGCCTTCAGCGCCGCCGCTAGTGCGACCGCGGTGAGATCGGAACCTCCTCGGCCCAACGTCGTGACATCCGACTGTTCATTGATCCCTTGAAAGCCGGCGACCACTGGAATGACCCCGTTGAGCAGGGCCTCGCGGATTCGATCGGCACTCACCTTGGTAATACGCGCCTTCGTATGGGCACTGTCGGTCATGATCCCGACTTGGCGTCCCGTAAAAGATCGAGCATCGAGCCCACGGGCCCGCAAGGCCATCGCCAACAAGGCGATGGTCACCCGCTCTCCGGTCGACAGGAGCATATCGAGTTCGCGATCATCCGGGAGGGATGTCACGTCATGCGCCAACCGAAGCAACCGATCCGTTTCTCCGCTCATCGCGGACAGGACTACCACGACGCGATGTCCTTCCTTGTGGGCCCTCTCGACGCGATCGGCCACGCAGTGGATCCGCTCGATCGTGCCCACGGATGTCCCCCCATATTTCTGGACAATCAGCGCCACGACCGTCAGGATCCTTTTGCGAAAAGTCGCACGACGAACTTCGTCGCATCACGAGGGGGCAGAGTCGAGGCCTGAGCATCGGCCTCGGTAAATCTTCGTCCGGCCCCGGCAGAGGGGGCTGCGGCACTGTCACGATAAGCGAAGAACCCCGGACTCTCCGCCGCCTGTCCATGATGTACGTTGCCCGAATCGCAGAAGGCCACAATACGATAGGAGCCCGATTTAGCCAGCCCTTCGAGCAGCGGCCCTACCAGTTCGCGATCAACCGCTTCGATACCCTTCACCTTGGCCGCTGCGTCTGACCCGTAGAGCACCTCGTCCGGCAAATCCACATGCACGTATGCAAAATCTTTTTTCTTCAGTTCTTCCAGGGCGATCGCCGCTTGGGCACGAAGATCCGCACCGGCCAATCGCACGCCATCCGCCGCTTCGAGCCCGGCCATGATGCCGAGTCCACGATGGACATCGCTCTGCGAGACCACCACACCGGCTGTCTTAAATCGTTCAGAGAAGCTTGGCCAGAAAACGGTCCGGCCTTGGCCCCAGAGCCAGAGACAATTGGCCGGCTTCTGCCCCGCTTTACTACGTTCATCGTTGAGGGAATGATCGCGCAGAATCTGAAACGAGGCGTCCATGAGTTTCCAGAGAATGTCGGATCCGTCTCCCGTCGGCAACGCATCCATGATCGGTCGACCGACTAACGATTGCGGATCCTGACAGACCGCTCGCGACTTCCCGTTGACCCACACCATGAGATGGCGGTGGCCTAACCCGAGATAGAACTGAATCATCTCCGACCCGAGCTGTTCATTGATCGCCTCGATCAATTCGCGGGCCTCTTCTGTCGAAATCAGGCCGGCGGTCGCATCGTCCATCACCACGTGCGGCCCCAGCTTCTTGATATCGTTCAATCCACCTTTACTCCCGGACTGGGCGTTTGCCCGCAACGTGACCATGGTACAACGATAGACTACATCGTGCTCCCCGACGGCGACGCCCAGACTCGCCGCTTCGAGCGGACCAGGACCTTGGTAGTATTTCTTGGGGTCGTATCCGAGGATGGTGGTTCCCATCAGACCGCTTCCCTGTCGCACGTTCTCAGGCGCCGCGGCCAGGAGCCCAAGCTCCCCGTCTTGTGCGAGGCGATCGAGGTGAGGGGTCGAAGCCGCTTGAAGAGGAGTCCGTCCGCCCAATTCCTGCCGGGGATGGGCTGCCATCCCATCGGCATGGAGAATCACATATTTCATCGAAGCCCTGCGCTCATTGTGTCTACACCCTTAAAAGACGAGCGACATCCTCCCGCGTCGCTCTAACGGTTTTCGGTTGGACCGATACACTGATCGCCGTATCAGCATCTTTCAATCCATGGCCGGTCAAGGTGCAGACCACGGTCTCGCCTTCGTGAAGCCCGCCCTGTTTGCTCAACTTCATGACGCCGGCAACCGACGCAGCAGACGCCGGCTCGCAGAAGACTCCTTCCGTCGCTGCCACCGCCCTATAGGCCTGGAGGATTTCCTCATCCGTGACCGAATCGATCGCCCCCGATGATTCCTTCACGGCATTCAATGCTGACTGCCAGCTGGCCGGATTGCCGATCCGAATCGCGGTGGCCACTGTCTGCGGATTCTCCACAATGTGGCCAAGCACAATGGGCGCCGCACCGGATGCCTGAAACCCCATCATGCGTGGGAGCCTCGTGGATTGATTGGCCGCACGGTATTCCTGATACCCCTTCCAATAGGCGGTAATGTTGCCGGCATTCCCAACCGGCAGCACATGAACGGTCGGAGCATCGCCAAGTTGATCGCAGACCTCCATCGCGGCGGTTTTCTGCCCCTCGATCCGATAGGGGTTGAGCGAGTTGACCAGCTCGATGTGGTGGGACGCCGACAATTCCTTCACGATGGTCAAGGCCTGGTCAAAATTTCCTTCGATCTGTATGACCGTGGCTTGGTGCATCATGGCCTGGGACAGTTTGCCCATCGCAATCTTCCCGGCAGGGATCAACACATAGACCGCCAACCCAGCCCGCGCACCATAGGCTGCGGCAGAGGCAGACGTATTCCCCGTGGAGGCGCAAATCACCGCCTGCGCACCGGATTCGACGGCTTTTGAAATGGCCATCGTCATGCCGCGATCCTTGAACGATCCCGTCGGATTCATGCCTTCGAATTTGAGATAGAGATCGATGCCGGGAGCGATCTGCTTGGCCAGCCTCGTCGCTCTGATGAGCGGAGTGTTGCCTTCACCGAGCGTCACCACGGGGGTACGGTCGGTCACCGGCAGGAACTTCCGATATGCTTCGATCACACCACGCCAGCGATTCATCGCATTACTCGTCCTTGCCCTCGATCCGGATCAAGGTGGTGGGCTCGGAGATGAAAGCCATGCTATTGATTGCTCGCAATGCTATTTGAACATCGCGCTCCGTGGCGGTATGGGTCTTGATCACGACTGAAACCGTCTGCCCTTCGCGTCGTCCCTGTTGGAGGACGGACGAGATACTGATGCCGCACCGGCCCAATTCCCCTGCAATCTGCGACAAGACACCGGGCCGGTCCAACACCATAAAGCGGAGGTAATAGAGCGAGCTGATTTCTTCCATCGGCCGCATACGAAGCGGACGACGCTGGTCCTGCTGGAACGAGGCGGGCGGCACTCGCCCAACCGCGCCTTTCAACAGATTGCGCGCGATGGCGATGAGATCGCTGACCACCGCACTGCCGGCCGGCATGGCCCCCGCGCCCCGGCCATAGAGCACCACATCGCCCACGGCATCGCCGACGAATTGAATCGCGTTGTAGACTCCTTCGACTTGGGCGATCGGAGACGAGGAAGGCAGCATCGTGGGATGCACTCGGGCTTCGACTTCGTTGCCAACCAGCTTGGCAATGCCCAACAGCTTGATCGTACAACCGAACTCTTTGGCGTACGCGATGTCGAGCGGCGTAATGTGGGTAATCCCCTCGGTATACACATCTTTAAAATTGACCGGTGTTCCATAGGCCAGAGCCGCCAGGATCGCCAGCTTGTGCGCCGAATCAATACCGGCCACATCGAATGTCGGATCCGCTTCGGCATAACCGGCCTGCTTCGCTTCGTCCAATACCGTCTCAAAACTCTGGCCTTCATGGGTCATGCGCGAGAGAATGTAATTGGCCGTCCCGTTGATGATCCCATAAATCGATTGGATGGTATTGGCCGCCAGTCCTTCCCTCAATGCCAGGATGACGGGAATCCCCCCTCCCACGCTCGCTTCGAAACCCAGGTCGACTCCCTTGCGGGAAGCCGCGGCAAATATTTCCTCTCCTTGTAACGCGAGCAAGGCCTTGTTGGCAGTGACGACATGTTTGCCGGCCGAAATGGCCTCCAGGATGATGCGTTTGGCAAAATCGTAGCCCCCGATCAACTCAACGACGATGTCGATCGACGGATCGGTAAGAATCTCCTTCGCATCGGTCGTGAGCAGGCCGGGTGGCAGGGTAAGACCTCGGTCACGTGTCACATCGAGGTCCGCAATCCGAACGAGTTCGATCGGCACACCAACCCGGCGGCTGATCAAGGCGGCATTCTCCAAGAGAATCTTCGCGACTCCCGTCCCGACCGTTCCGAATCCAATGATGCCAACGCCCACACGCGAGATCATTCTTCCGATCCCTCGAACTTCAGAGCTTTGCGAATGCCTCGAACGGCCTGCCTCGTGCGATGTTCATTTTCCACGAGGCCGAAACGCACATATTCGTCCCCGCCTTCACCAAACCCGATCCCGGGAGATACGGCCACTTTAGCCTCGCGGAGCAGGAGCTTCGAAAACTCCAACGACCCCTTCGACCGATAGGGCAGCGGAATCCTGGCCCAGACAAACATGGTCGCCACAGGCTTTTTCACCTGCCACCCGATGCGATTTAGTCCGCTCACCAACACATCACGACGCTTCTGGTAGCGCATCACAGTCTCTTTGACACAGTCCTGCGGCCCGTTGAGGGCGATGACGCTGGCGATCTGCAAGGGCTGGAAAATACCGTAGTCGAGGTAACTCTTGATCTTCGCCAGGGCTCCAACGACCTCGCGGTTGCCGCAACAGAAGCCCACGCGCCAACCGGGCATATTATACGCCTTGGAGAGGGTGTAGAACTCTACGCCAACATCTTTGGCCCCGGGAACCTGCAGGAAGCTTGGTGCCTTATATCCGTCGAACACCAAGTCCGCGTAAGCCAGGTCATGAATGACAATCACGTTGTGCTCTTTGGCAAAGGCGACTATTTTCTTGAAAAAATCCAGATCCACCACGGCGGTGGTGGGATTATGGGGGAAATTGATGACCAAGATCTTAGGCCGCGGGAAGGTCTGGCGATAGACCCTTTGTAAGTCGTCGAAGAAGTCACTGTCTTGACGCAACTCGATCCCGCGGACTTCTCCCCCTGCAATGATGAAGCTGTACATATGAATGGGATAGGTCGGCGTCGGCGTCAGGACAACGTCGCCGGGCCCGATCAAGGCCAGTGCCAAATGTGCCAACCCTTCTTTGGAACCGATCGTCACGATGGTCTCGGTCTCAGGATCCAGATCGACGTTGTAATTCCGCTTATACCAACCAGCGATCGCATGCCGCAGTTTGGTAATCCCGCGCGAGGCCGAATAGCGATGATTTTTCCCCTTCCGCGCCGCCTCGATCATCTTTTCGACGATATGGCTTGGCGTTGGTTGGTCAGGATTTCCCATTCCGAAATCGATAATGTCTTCGCCTTGTTGACGAGCCTCGAGCTTGAGGCTCTGTACCTGGGCGAAGACATAGGGCGGTAGCCGTTTGATACGATAAAACCCGTCGCCCAGTCCCATCGCGTCCCCTGTTAATAATTCACCTGCTCAAGAAGGCGTGAAGAAACTACCCGCTTCCCTGTCAGGGGGCCTATTCTAATGGCGGGGAGCGCGTCGAGTCAAATTATGCCGTGATTCTGTGGGGTTCGACATTCCAACCCTTCAGACTGACTGAGGTAGCCCAGCACCACCTCCCCCTCCCAGTCCTTGCCCATCCCGGTCAATTTCTGTTACAAATGGAACGCCTTTCGCACTCATCACGCGACTCATTTTCTCCTTGCTCCACATAGCCAGGACGGAGGATCCGTGCCACGACTTGGGGTGAACATCGACCATGTGGCCACATTGCGACAGGCCCGTGGTGGAATTGACCCGGACCCTCTTGCCGCTTCCGTGCTGGTAGAATTGGCGGGCGCCGACGGTATTGTCGTCCATCTCAGAGAAGATCGGCGGCATATTCAAGACCGCGATCTGCGCCTCTTGCGGGAACTCATCCGTACCAAGCTCGATCTGGAGATGGCCGCCGATGAGACGATGGCCAAAATTGCCCTGACCATAAAACCGGACATGGTCACGCTCGTCCCGGAACAGCGTCAGGAACTCACGACTGAAGGCGGCCTGGACGTGGCCGCCCACAAAGATCGTATCCAGCAGGTCGTGACCCTGCTCCACGATGGCGGTATTCCCGTCAGTCTCTTCATCGAACCGGATTTGGCCCAGGTCAAAGCCGCGCACAGAGTCTTAGCGGATTTCGTTGAGCTCCATACCGGCCGCTATGCGAATGCCCGACGCTCGAAAGAAGCCGATGCGGAAGTGGAGGCTATTACGCAGGCCGCGAAACTCTCGTACAAGCTGGGAATGGGCGTCAACGCCGGGCACGGGTTAGATTATCGCAACGTGACGCGATTGCTGCACATTCCTGAAATCGTCGAATACAACATCGGTCACAGCATCATTGCCCGAGCGGTTCTGGTGGGCCTCGAGCAGGCCGTCAGGGAAATGAAAGCGTTGCTGAGTTAACCCATCGTGCCGGTGCGGCACCCTGCGTTCCTCCATGGACAACGCGATTCGCCCTTGTCATGACATTGCGACGTAGCGAAAAGATATTTCTCCTCCCCGCGGTCACCCGATCCCTCATGAGGTATCGATCCCGCACGCAAGGCCACCGATGAAGATCGTGACGGGAACCGAGATGCAGACACTCGATCGCCGCACGATCACTGAAGCGCATGTCCCCAGTGCCGTTTTGATGGAACGAGCCGGCGAGGGAATTGTCAGGCATCTGGAGGAGCACTGTGGACCAGTACGAGGCAAGACCATTGCCATCCTCTGCGGAAAAGGGAACAACGGAGGAGACGGATTGGTGGTGGCCCGCCTGTTGCACCGCCGACGTGCTCGGGTTCATGTGGTGCTCCTCACACCGATCACCGACCTGAGTCGCGATACTGCGGTCATGTATCGTCGTCTTGTTCGGGTTGCGGGACGAGCAGCGGTTGTTCGATTCCGGTCTGCTGACCAGGTTCGGACTCTCCTCGCCTCCAGCGACATCCTCGTCGATGCGCTCCTCGGAACTGGATTGTCCTCCGAAGTGACCGGAACCTATCTTGAGGCCATCGAACTCATCAACGGGGCAGGGAAACCAGTCATCGCGGTTGATATCCCGTCCGGCCTCCATGCCGACAACGGCGCCATCCTAGGACGAGCAGTCCGCGCCACGTTAACCGTTACATGTGGCCTCCCGAAACTCGGCCTCTATGTCGATGCAGGAATTGACCAGGCTGGTGCAATCCGCGTCGCCGATATCGGCATTCCCCCCGACTACGTGGACGATATCGAGAGCCGGACGCTGCTCCTGACAAGCGACAGCGCCTTTAAGACCCTCCCGGAGCGCCGACTCTCCGCCCATAAAGGCACCTTTGGCCATGCGGGGATTATTGCAGGGTCCGTAGGGAAAACCGGCGCAGCGGCATTAGCGGCCCGGGCGGCACTCCGCGTTGGAGCCGGCCTGGTGACCGTGGCCACCCCCAGCAGCGTTAACGATGTGCTGGAAGCAAAGTTGCTGGAAGCGATGACAATGCCTCTCCCTGAAACGAAGGCGCGCACACTGGCCCGCTCAGGGCTCGATCGTGTCTTAGCTTTTATTCAGGGCCGCACGGCGATCGCCATCGGTCCTGGTCTCTCCACACATCACGAGACCGTCGAACTCGTGCAGTCGCTCATGAAACATCTGGATCGACCTTCCGTCCTCGATGCCGATGCATTGAACGCGTTGGCCGGACGGGCATCGTTGTTGACCGAATGTAAAATTCCGCCCATTCTCACCCCGCACCCCGGCGAGATGGCTCGGCTCGAAGTCGACGCCACCACGCAGAGCGTCAACGCAGACCGAATCGGTACGGCCAGACGGTTTGCCCGAGAACGCGGTGTGTTCGTCGTTTTGAAAGGCGCAAGAACCGTCATCGCCCGCCCCGATGGGCTTGTCGCCATTTGCCCGACCGGTAATCCAGGCATGGCCACTGCCGGAACCGGTGATGTATTGACCGGCATGATCGTCGGCTTACTGGCGCAAGGAGTCCCCGCATGGGACGCCGCCTGTGCCGCAACCTATTTTCATGGGTCAGCCGGCGACTTGGCCGCCCAACACCTCGGACAGGCCGGAATGCTCGCGAGTGACCTGATTGCTCAGATTCCTTATGCGCTCCAGCGGACTAAAACGACCTAACGTCACCCGGCCAGCCAAGACGAAACAGCCTGCCGCTCGCCGCAGCGCCACGTCGAGCCTGCCGTGGGAGCTCGTGTCCCGATCGCACCAGCACACCGACCGGTTAGGCCAAGTGCTCGGCCGCGCGCTTCGCGGGGGAGAAACGATCGCGCTCTACGGACCGCTCGGAGCCGGCAAGACGGCGCTCGTTCGCGGTATCGCGCAGGGTCTGGGTGCATCGCCGACGGCAGTGACCAGCCCGACATTTGTTGTGATTCACGAATACCAAGGGCGCCTGCCGCTGGCCCACATGGATTTGTATCGAATCAGCTCACTCCGCGAGCTCGAATCAACAGGCTTAATCGAATACTTCTCCGGCCAGACCGTGACGGCAATAGAATGGGCCGACAAGGGCCTTGCCCTGCTGCCGCAAGACCGGATCGAGATTTCACTGAGCCATCGTACCGCGCAGAGCCGGACGATTCAGTTAAGGGCGACGGGGCCGACGTCTGACGAATTCCTCGCACGCGCGCGCAGGCAGCACAGCAAACCGCGCGGGGCACATCAAGCGTCACCGCACCGAGTCTCGGACAAGAAGGGGACAACGAGGTCATGATTAGGCTGATTCTGGTCGGAGTCCTTCTACTCCTCTCCCTGGCATTTTTCCTTCAAAACCAGGAACAGGAAGTCACGCTCCGGTATTTCTTTGGTCTGCTCGAAGCCTCGACGCCGATCTATAAACCCATCCTCACGGGGTTCGCGGTAGGGCTGCTGGTCTCCGGCATTCTTCTCTTCCCCCCATGGGTGCGGGGCCGGATCGAACTCCGTCGAAAAACCAAAGCGCTGCAAGAAGCTGAGGTGGACTTGGAACGATTACGCCACTCGCTCGAAAAAGTCACCGGACGTCTTTCCCCCGCCCTGACAGGCGAACCACATCGAGACCGGCGCGATGAGTGACGCAGACGCCTCTCCGTTGATGCGGCAATACCGCGAAATCAAGCGCGGCTATCCTGACGCCGTTCTGTTGTTCCGCGTCGGCGACTTCTACGAAATGTTTTACGAGGATGCGCAAATCGCCTCCAGGCTGCTCTCTATTGCCCTCACCTCTCGCGACAAATCCAGCATCAACCCAATTCCGTTGTGTGGTGTGCCGTACCATGCCGCGCAGGGCTATATCGCGAAGCTCCTCAAGGCAGGGCGTACCGTGGCACTCTGCGAACAGGTGGAAGACCCAAAACTCGCGAAAGGTCTTGTGCGCCGCGAAGTCGTCCGTCTCTATACCCCTGGCACGTTGGTCGATACTGAATTCCTCTCTCCGGGCGAATCACATTTCCTGGTCGCCGTCGCCTTCTCCGGCACCACGGCTCCCTCTGCCAAGGGACAATCCGTCATTGGTCTAGCCTGTGTGGATGTCTCCACGGGGGAGTTCTGGATTACGGAATTTCAAGGGGCACAGGCGGAAATCCAGCTCATGGATGAACTGGCTCGGTTGGAACCGCGGGAAGTACTTCACCCAGATTCCAACACGAATGCCGGATTCTGCCTGGCTCGCCTGCGTGGGCCACGCCTCTGCGCACAGCCCTCGGCCTTCTTCAATCCCAAAGAAGCCGCAGAACTACTCCAGACACAGTTTGCCGTGTACTCGCTCGACGGATTCGGCTGTCGCGGGCTGACCGCCGGGATCGGAGCTGCCGGAGCGGTCCTGCGATATTTTCGTGAAACCCAGCCAACCGCCTCCCTCGCCCATCTCCGCCGCCTGCAGACACGCTGGAGTGGCGACGCCATGCATCTCGATAGCGCCACGATTCGCAATCTCGAACTCGTGCGACCATTGGGAGCCGGTGAGCACCGATCGGGACAGGATCAGCCAACAGTTTTGTCTGTGTTGGACCGCACCGCGACGGCCATGGGCAGCCGCTTGTTACGCGATTGGCTCGTCAGGCCGCTCCTCGATCGTAGCGCCATTGACGCTCGGCTCGAAGCGGTCGGCGAGTTGAAAGACCTGATTCAACAACGCGTCTCGCTCCGGACCACCCTCCGCGATGTGCAAGATATCGCCCGTTTGAGCAGCCGCGTGACACTCGGCGTCGCAGGACCTCGCGAGTTACTCGCATTGAAACAGTCCGTGAGCGCCCTGCCAGAGTTACGGTCCCACATCCAACCGTTCCACGCCTCGTTGCTGGCCGGTGTCCGCGAGTCGTGGGACGACTGTCGCGATGTGCATGACCCGATTGAGCAGGCCATCAAGCCGGATGCCCCGATGTCGCTCCGTGACGGCGGCATCATTCGGGAAGGATACCATGCCGGGGTCGATGAACTGCGCAAGGCGAGCACGGAAGGCAAGGGCTGGATCGCCTCGTTGGAAGCCAAAGAACGTGAGCGAACGGGGATCGACTCGTTGAAGGTTCGCTACAATCAGGTATTCGGCTACTACATCGAAATTACCAAGACAAACCTCGCACGAGTCCCGCCTGATTACATTCGCAAGCAGACGCTGGTCAATGCCGAACGGTTCATGACGCCGGAGTTGAAAGAGCTGGAAGAGCGTGTCATGGGGGCCGAAACAAAACTGCTGGCGCTCGAGCAGGACCTGTTCGAACAATTGCGCGTACGCTTGGCGAACGAGGTGCCCCGGCTCCAAGCCATGGCCCAGACCGTCGCGTTGCTCGACGTCCTCGCCGGCCTAGCCGAGACCGCCGCGCTGCATCGCTATGTCAAACCTCTCGTCGACGAGAGCAGCGCCATCCTCATTCGAGGCGGCCGGCACCCTGTGGTGGAGCAACTCAACAGTGATCTGACCTTCGTACCCAACGACACGGCCCTCGACTGTGAAGGCAACCGACTTATCATCCTCACCGGGCCTAATATGGCTGGAAAAAGCACCTATCTCCGCCAGGTCGCGCTAATCGTACTCTTGGCGCAAATCGGGAGCTTCGTGCCGGCGACCGAGGCCCGCATCGGACTGGTCGATCGAATTTTCACGCGTGTCGGAGCCTCGGACAATTTGGCCGCAGGACAGAGCACCTTCATGGTGGAGATGATCGAATCGGCTCACATCTTGAACTGCGCGACCGCCCGCAGCCTGATTCTCTTGGATGAGATCGGCCGAGGGACTAGCACGTACGATGGACTGAGCATCGCCTGGGCCATTGCGGAACATATCCAAGACCGCCGGCATGTGGGAGCCAGGACATTGTTCGCCACTCACTATCACGAGATGACGCAACTGGAAGGATTACGGGAGGGGATCAGAAACTATTGCGTGGCGGTCCAAGAACGAGATGGAGACGTGGTCTTCTTGCGTAAGATTGTGCCGGGCGGCGCAGACAGAAGTTACGGGATTCATGTCGCCAAACTGGCGGGACTCCCACCATCGGTTATCGCTCGGGCGCAACAAGTCCTGGCCCAGCTGGAACAACCGGATACCAACATCGAAGGCGCATCCATATCTTTGGAAAAAGAACCAACACGGGACTCGCTCCCCCAGCCTCATCCGATCATCGAGGAGATGAAACAAATCGACCTCTTCTCCATGACGCCGCTCGATGCGCTCAATCGCCTCGCTGATCTCCAGCGCCGGATCGGCCCGACCGGCCAAGACGATCGCGGAAAATAAAAAGGCGGCATCCCCTTTCGGAGATGCCGCCGTTACAAGCAGGCACTGACTCAGTTCAATGAGCAGGGCTCGGAGCAGCGCCCTTGGCGCCCGTGTTGTACTGCGCGGTCCAGGGGATGAGCCCTGCAACGGGCTGACCACCTGGGAGCAACACATCATACTGCATGGCCACGGTCCCCTCTCCCTTCGGAGAAGTGTTCAAGCCCTGCTTGGCTGCTGCACAACCTGCCTCGCCTTCGTTCTTCCCTGCGCACTCCTTCAAGCGAAGCGCAGAGATACTGAGCGTCTTCCCCATGGAACCGGCCACTTCCGGAAGCTTCTTGACCGAGGAAATTACGCGGTGATTCTGCTCCGGTTCTGTCACGGTAAACTCGATCAAGTCGGTCGTGCTGGACGGTGGCACTTCCTTCGCGGCAGCCGGTCCTGCATGGGGACGGCCCATCTTCTTCAGCTCCTCCCATGCTCCCTTGTCGGCGTAGAACTTCAGGGTCTTGCCCGGGTGAATCTTCTGCCAGAAGAGGCCGCTTTCAGCGTTGCCGCCGAACACGGCGACGTTAATCCAGACCGCCTCATCGTAGTGATCGAGCACGATCACTCGACCCTGCAAGGTCGTCGGCTTGCTCAGATCTCCCCACTCGAAACGCTCCTGGAATGATTCAATTGCCAGTGCGGTGGAGGCCACAGAGACCACCAGCGCTAGGGCGGCCATCACGGCCCAGCCTTTCGTATGAAACTTCATAATCGCGTCCTCCTTCAACAGCATGAAAGAATGAAAGCTTGTCAAGGTCGATTACTTAATAACCTTAAAGCCGGTGATCGTCCGACCATCCAGGCTCACTTCCATAGCGACGAGTTCCTGGGAGGCCTTGATGATCTGGTCCATGAGGGCCTTATCCTTCACAGCCAACCGCACAGTCGTGGCGGCATGGTACCAACCGGAATAGGGATTGTTCTTGTCCGTTCCACCGACAAAGCCCCAGCCGCAGCAGGTGAACAATGGATCCGGCGGTTTCACATCGAGATCGGAAGACGAACGGCCGTTCGGGGTTCCTGAAGCCGGCTCACCGGTGTTCCAATATTGAATCCCGAAAAGCAACTCTCCATCTGGATTGTCGGCCCACTGTGACCAGACACGACCCTTCAAAGTCTTGGTGACCTCACCCTTCATGGGCTTCCCACCGACGATGTTGTCAGTTGCACCAGCAGCCCCAGGTGCATCGGCAGCAACGGCGAACTCAGCCGTTAGAAAGCCGATTCCGGAGAGCACGGCAACGGCGGCTATAAGTACGACCCTTTTCATACCTAGTCCCTCCTTCATAAAATATAACAACCAAAATAACCGATGGACACTTAGTTGTTTTAAGGACGATGAAAGTTACGAAACAGTTTCCGGGATCATACGGCCACGAGTGAAGGTATTTCGGCCACCTCCTTTGCTCTTCTTCTGGCTGCGTCCCTTTGATTGAGAATCGTTGTCAAAAAGTTCGGTCATGGTACTGAAATCATGAAACCGTGTCAAGAAATTGTTTGCCCTGTGGATAGCTTTGAGAATATTGATAAAAACATAAAATAATCAATGCGTTACTCGTAGCCATGTCGAGCATTATTTGATCTACTTTTGAGCGCCAGATGAGTTTCTATTAGAGAATTCTCATCTATAGGCCTGCAGACTGCGCGAGGCGAGAGGCCCGAGCCCGGTGATCGCGAGGGAGTCCAGGTTGAAAAATTGGCGGCCCACGTTGAAGACCTGCTCCTCGTTCACGCGATCGATATGAACCAGCATG
Source organism: uncultured Nitrospiraceae bacterium (assembly GCA_963720035.1). GTDB lineage: Bacteria > Nitrospirota > Nitrospiria > Nitrospirales > Nitrospiraceae > Palsa-1315. The sequence continues at coordinate 378,494 of CAVREB010000015.1, forward strand.
TCTTCCAGTGATATGTGTCGACCATGCGTGAGTTCATCCTTCGCCAACTTGCTCATGCGGCTGTGGGAACTCTCCAAGCTCAGCATCAGGCTGCCCTTCATCTGAGTCTTCGCCCGCTCAAGTTCTTTCCGTTCGACGCTTTTGTTGCCGATCCTCCGGATCTCTCGGCAGACGAGATCCACGACGCGATCCACCTCTTTCGGCCTCGTCGCCGCATATACAGTGATCATGCCGCCATCCGAATAGCCGGACAAGAAGGAGTAAATCGAGTAGGCGAGCCCCCGTTTCTCTCGTATTTCCTGGAACAGTCGCGAACTCACACTTCCGCCCAACACGCTGTTGAGCGCATACAGTGCATACCGATCCTTGTGGCCAGCAGCGATGCCTTTGAGCCCGAGGCACAGATGCACCTGCTCCAATCGCTTCTTCCTCATCAAGACGCCACTGTGCACGTCAGGAGGGCGGCGGCCATTGGCCTGGTTCGCCTTTCCTACTCGGCCTTTGCCGAAATAACGTGCGACCATCGGATCAAGATGGGCCGGATCGAAGTTCCCCGCAATCGACACCACGGTCTGCCCCGGATCGTAGAAGGTCTCAACATAGTTCAGCAGGTCCTGACGTCGCAGCCCTCTAATCGTCTTCTCCCGACCCAGAATAGGGCGGCCGAGCGGGTGACGCCCCAGAATTTGACCCGAGTGAAGCTCTTGCACGAGATCTTCCGGATCGTCCAGGACCATGCGAATTTCTTCCAGGACGACCTGTTTTTCTTTTTCAATTTCTTTAGGTGCGAAACGGGAATGGTGAAACAGATCGGAGAGGAGTTCGACCGCTCGCTGCAACTGCTGATCCAACACCTTCACGTAATAGGTCGTCGTCTCACGCGAGGTGAAGGCATTCATCTCTCCGCCAAGCGCGTCGATTTCGCGCGAAATTTCGGCGGAGGAACGCGCACGCGTTCCTTTGAAGAGCATATGTTCGATGAAGTGGGAATATCCTGCCTGGGAAGGCTGCTCGTCCCGCGACCCGGCGTTGACCCACACGCCGACGGTGACCGACTTGAGCGTCGGCATCCGTTCGGTCACCACCCGCACCCCGTTGTCCAGGACGAGCTTGCGATACAAGGCAGCTACCTGGCGGACGGATCCGGCGCACCAGCCCCGGTCGGAGCCGGCATAGCTTCCTTGCGACTGAGGCGGATCTTTCCTTGCCGATCTACTTCCAGGACCTTCACCAGGATTTGATCGCCTTCCTTCACCTCGTCGGACACTGCCTGGACTCGATGGTGTGCCAACTGCGAGATGTGCACCAGCCCATCGGTTCCCGGCAGGACCTCGACAAAGGCGCCGAAGTCCATGATTTTCCGAACCGTGCCCATGTAGATCTTCCCGATCTCGACCTCTTCGGTAATCCGACTGATCATCTCTTTGGCCTTCTCGGCTGAGGCTCCGTCAACCGACGCAATCGTCACGGTTCCGCTGTCGTCGACATTAATCTTGACCCCGCAATCCGCAATGATGCCGCGGATCGTTTTGCCGCCCGGACCGATGATCTCGCGGATCTTGTCCTGCTTTACCTTCATCGTGAAGATCCGTGGCGCATAGGCCGACAGGGTGGTTCTTGGCGCTTGGAGCGCCTTCTCCATACAATTCAAAATGTGCAACCGGCCGGCTTTGGCCTGTTCCAAGGCCTTCTGCATCAGGGCCGACGTAATGCCGCCGATCTTGATATCCATCTGCAATGCCGTCACGCCCTGCTTGGTGCCGCAGACCTTAAAGTCCATGTCGCCCAGGTGATCCTCCAGCCCGAGAATATCGGAGAGGATCATGACCCGATCGCCTTCCTTGATCAATCCCATCGCAATCCCGGCAACGGCTTCTCTGATCGGCACGCCGGCATCCATCATGGCAAGACTCCCGCCACAAACGGTCGCCATCGAAGAGGACCCGTTGGACTCGAGGATATCGGACACGATGCGAAGCGTATAGGGGAACGCTTCCTTGCTGGGAACCACCGGGGCCAACGCCCGTTCCGCCAAGGCACCATGGCCCACTTCCCGGCGTCCCGGCGAGCGAAGCGGCCGCGCCTCGCCGACGCTGAACGGAGGAAAATTGTAATGGAGCATGAACGTCCTCATGTACTCCCCTTCCAACGCATCGATCCGCTGTTCGTCGTCCGAAGTCCCCAAAGTGACCACGGCCAAACTTTGGGTCTCGCCCCTGGTGAAGATCGCGGAGCCGTGTGTCCGAGGCAGAGCGCTGACTTCGCAGGTGATCGGACGAATATCAGTCGGGCCACGTCCATCCGCTCGCGACCCTTTTTCCAGGATCATGTTCCGGACTTCCGTATATTCCAGTTCATGGAACACCAACTTGACGTGCCGCTCCCGATTCGGATCGTCCGCGTTCTTGAGTTTTTGGACAGCGTCGTTCTTGACCTCGTCCAAGCGCTCCTGCCTGGCCGCTTTGTTCGGAATCATGATGGCATCGCGGATCCCTTGCGCCACCAGAGCCTTCACTTGAGCGGCGAGCGCGGAATCGATCTGCTCCTTCGCCACCTTCCGCTTGGGCTTGCCGGCAACGGTTTGCAGTTCGCGAATCTTGGCCACAATCTTCTTGATTTCGGCATGGGCGAGTTCGATCGCCTCGAGCATGATGGCTTCGGACAGTTCGTTCGCCCCTGCTTCGACCATCATGACCGCATCAGCCGTCCCCGCCACGACAAGTTGCAGCTCGCTCTTCGCCACCGTCTCAAGATCTGGATTGACCACGAGCTTACCGTCTAACCGACCGATCCTCACACCTGCGATAGGATTGTCGAACGGAATATTCGAGACGGTAAGGGCAGCCGAGGAGGCGATAATGGCGAGGATGTCGGACGAGCCGGTCTGATCCGCTGAGAGGACTGAAGCGATGACTTGGGTCTCGAAGTAATAGCCCTCAGGAAAGAGCGGCCGGAGTGGTCGATCGATCAGCCGGCTGGTCAGCACAGCCTTTTCCGATGGACGCGCTTCCCGCTTGAAATACCCGCCGGGAATCTTCCCGGCTGCGAAGGATTTTTCCTGATAATCGACCGTGAGGGGAAGAAAATCGATGCCCGGCTTGGCGACCTGTGACGCGACGGCCGTTGCCAACACGACTGTGTCACCGTATGTGGCCCAAATCGACCCGTCCGCTTGTCGCGCTACACGACCGGTCTCGAGTCGCAGCGTGCGACCGGCAACCTCTATTTCAACTGTGTGTACCATCTGAGTCTCCTCTGGTTAGGCCCCACAGATGCCCACAGAGAGAGACTCGAGCGAGACGAAACACTCCAGCCTCTGTCCGTGTTCACCTGTGTGACTGACGACTACTGCTCGCTGTTGCGCCCCCTGGCGCGACAGCGAGACGGGATACTACTTTCTGATGCCCAATCGTTCGATCACTGCACGATACCGTGCATCGCTGACGCCGCGAAGATAGTCGAGCAAACGACGACGACGCCCGACCAAGAGGAGCAGGCCACGCCGCGAGTGATGATCTTTCTTGTGGAGCTTAAAATGTTCCGTCAAATACGTGATCCGGTTAGTCAACACCGCGATCTGGACTTCCGGCGAGCCGGAATCCGTCTCATGCTGCCGATACTGCTTGATTAACTCAGTTTTTACTTCTTTGAGTAATGCCATGGGTTCCTTCCTTCCTGTTCCTTTCCTTCATCCGCAACGGAGGATCACACGTCCTGATCGATCAACACTTTCTCAACCTTGAGCGCATCTCCCGAAGTCTCCGGACACTTCCCGATCGCCAATAAACGTCCGTCGGTATCATGGATACGGACCGGCGCGTTTGGTATGCGCTCGCTATGGGCCGCTCCCTCCCAACGAAGGATCTTGGCCGCAGGCACCGGAGCTCCGTGTCCTACGCGGTCGGCGGTCTGTTCATCCACCACCGCAATCGCAAATCGGTCCAACGCCAAATCCAGCGACAACAGATTGTCTCCCAACCGACCAAGGGCATGACGGGTAACCAGCTCATCAACTGTCAGCGCTAGGCCGATCGTCAAGGGCCCCACTCTCGTTCGCTCTAACGCCGACATGTGGCCGCCGACACCTAAGGCTTCCCCAATGTCGGCACAAAGCGTCCGCACATAGGTCCCTTTGGAGCAGACGATGCGCAACGTCACATCCCGTCCCTGAATCGCCAGCACCTCAAGGGTATGGATGACGATGGTTCGCGCATCCCGTGCAATCGTTTTGCCCGCGCGAGCAGATTTATAGAGCGGAACCCCTGCGACTTTCAACGCTGAATACATCGGAGGAACTTGCTCAATCGGCCCGCGGAATCGACCGACCGCCTCATGAATCGCCTCTGATGTCACCTGATCTGTCGCCTGGCTCGCCAGGACCGTTCCCGTCGCATCCTGCGTGTCAGTGGTTTCGCCGAGGCGAAGCATGGCACGATATTCTTTATCCCACTCAACAAGATATTCAGCAATACGGGTTCCCCGCCCGATGAGCACGGGCAAAACTCCCGTTGCGGCAGGATCGAGGGTCCCGGCATGACCGACCTTAATTCCGCCGAGAAGATGCCGCACCTTCGCTACGACATCGTGGGAAGTCCAACCCGCTTCCTTCTTGATTGTCAGCACGCCGTCGACGACGGCACAGTTCTGTGCGAGATCCATCATCACGTCTCCGATGCTACGAACTCGTCTTTTCTTCGGACGACCCGCCCTCGGCCTCCGTTTTGACGTGGAGCTCGTCCAGCAACTTCAACACGCGATCGCCTCTCGGCCCGCTGACATCCCTGGCAAAGACGATCTCCGGCAGATACCGGAGCGAGAGTCGACGACCCAGCTCACCGCGCACAAACCCGCTGGCTTGCTCCAGCCCGGCGAAGACGTTCCGCTCTTCTTCTTCCGTGCTCATTGTCGTCACAAACACGCGGGCGATCCGCAGATCACTGGTCAGCTTGACATCGGTCACGGTCACGGACTGCACGCGCGGATCCTTGATCTTCCGCATGAGGATATCGGCCACTTCCATGCGGATTTGATCGGCCACACGATCGGCTCGATGATATCCCGTCTTGGCCACCGTGCACTCCACCAGGGCATGCCGCCGTCACAACAATTCCACCCGAGACTGGACGATTTCCACCGCCGGGACGCTCCGAATTAGGTTCAGCGCCTGGTCACAGACTCGATTGACGTATCGTCCTTCGTTGGCCACGCAGGCAAGTCCCAATACGGCCTTCTGCCACAGATCCTGTCCATCAACCTCGGCTACGGAGAGATTGAACTTCTCCCGCAATCGATCTTTGAGACTCAACAGCACGTGCCGCTTGTCCTTCAACGACTGACTCTCGGGGAGGAACAGCTCGACCGTACAAAGTCCGACGATGATACCCACAGGGCAGACTCACGCCTTAGAGCTTTGCGGCAATTTTATCGACCGCATAGGCTTCGATGATGTCCCCGGCCTTGACATCGTTGAAATTCTCGACGCTGATCCCGCATTCATAGCCCTGCTGCACTTCACGGACGTCGTCCTTGAAGCGGCGCAACGATCCGAGCTTCCCTTCGTAGACCACTACGTTGTCGCGAAGCACCCGAACTCCAACAGCCGCACGGGTAATCGTGCCGTCCACCACATAGGCCCCCGCAATGACGCCCGCTTTAGACACCGTGAAGACCTGTCGGACCTCGGCACGACCCAATGTCCGTTCCTTGAGCGTCGGTTCGAGCAGTCCTTCCATCGCGGCCTTAATCTCGGCCATCGCATCATAAATAATGGTGTACAGGCGGATGTCGACGCCCTGCTGTTCGGCCAGGTCAGCGGCCTTCGGCTCCGGCCTGACATTGAACCCGATAACAATGGCGTTCGATGCAGCAGCCAGCAACACGTCGGATTCCGTGATGCCGCCGACGCCGCTGTGAATGACGCGCAGCTTGACCGCGGCGGTCGCAAGTTTTTCGACGCCGGCCGTGAGCGCTTCAGCCGACCCCTGGACGTCAGACTTGATCACCAGTGCCAGCTCCTTGACAGACCCTTCCTTAATCTTGGCAAACAAGTCGTCGAGTGTGACCTTCGCTGACCCAGACAAATCAGCCGTTCGCTGCTTACGAGCTCGATCTTCTGCAATCTCTCGCGCGACCCGCTCGTCCCTGACGACCTGAAACACATCGCCCGCAGACGGCACACCAGGAAGCCCAGCCACTTCTACCGGAATAGAGGGACCGGCCTCTTGCACCTTTGCTCCCGTATGCGTAATCAGCGCGCGAACTTTCCCACTGAAAATCCCGACGACGAACACATCGCCGACGCGAAGCGTCCCGCTCTGAACCAGCACCGTCGCAATCGGGCCACGTCCTCGCTCCAGCTTGGCTTCCACCACAACACCCTTAGCCAAGCGATGCGGGTCGGCCTTGAGCTCCAGCACTTCGGATTGCAGAAGAATCATCTCTAGCAAGGTGTCCAGGCCAGTCTTCTCTTTGGCCGAGACCTCAACCATGATCGTGTCACCGCCCCAGGACTCGGAAATGAGTCCATGTTCAGAAAGGGCATTTTTTACACGATCGGAATTGGCGCCAGGCTTGTCGATCTTGTTGATTGCCACAATGATCGGAACGGACGCGGCTTTGGCGTGATTAATCGCTTCGATCGTCTGCGGCATCACTCCATCGTCTGCTGCCACAACCAGGATCACGATATCGGTAATCTTGGCGCCACGACCTCGCATGGCGGTGAAGGCTTCGTGGCCCGGCGTGTCCAGGAACGTCACCTGCTTCCCTCGTACCGCAACCGTGTAGGCGCCGATATGCTGAGTAATCCCACCGGCCTCGCCTTCCGCCACCTTCGTTTGCCTGATGGCATCGAGCAGCGAGGTCTTGCCATGGTCGACATGGCCCATGATCGTCACAACCGGGGGCCGCGGTTCGAGCTGGGCCTCTTCCTCCGTCTGCGCGGCTTCGTCCAGCAATTCTTCTCCAGCCTTCTCCAGCGACACATCGATCTTGACGCCGTTTTCCTCCGCAATAATCAGGGCCGCATCGACGTTCATCGTCTGATTGAACGTGAGCATCTGACCCATGTCCATCAGCTTGCGCATGATGTCGGCAGGGCGCTGCCCGATCAACTCGGCAAATTCTTTCACTGTCATGCCGGGCGTGAGCTTGAAGCCCTTCCTCCTTGGCTTGGTGACTTCCCCCGGCGTGGCGTGATGCACGTGCCTGCTGCGGTCGTCACGGCGCTGGTGCAGTGGAATGGCGCGAAGATCCTGCCAGCGGGCCGCATCCTCACGAAGCCGAAGTTCTTCTTCTTCCCGCGTACGGCCTGGCTTACGAGCTTTCTTTGCCTTCTCTTTCAAACCCTCGGCTTGAATCTCTTCAAGCGAGAGGGTTTTCTTTTTCCCTGCGATCAGATCGAGGCTTGGCGCGACGGCGGGCTTGACGGCGGAAATTGGAGCCGGAACGACCGTAATTCCTATAGAAGGCGTCACCGCCAGGTCAACGTGCGCAGCGGCTGACCTCTCAGGTTGGGGATGCGACGAAGGCGGGCTGACTACATGGGTATCGACAACCTCTCCGCTTGTGGCGACTGGTTCAACTGCAGGCAGGGGCGCGACCTCATCCGATGGAGCCTCTTCGGTGTGCTTGCGCTTGATCAGAATGCGGCGTTTGTCGGACTTAGAGGATTCCTCCGCCACCGGAGCAGCGGTCTTGCTCCGCTCGCCCCGACCTGCATCAGCCTCCCTGCCCGTCGTTTTCGCGGGAGCCTTGACTTTCTGGCTGAGCTTCTCCAACGCCTTCTGCGCTACCTCGTCATCCAACGCACTACTGTGCGATGCGACAGTGATGCCCATCCGCTTCAATTCCGGAATGAGTTCACGGTTTTCCATCCCTAGCTGCTTAGCCAATTCGTAAACGCGCATGAGGATTTGACACCTGTTCTTTTTTACCTGGCATCCAACTCCGACTCTGCTCGGGCTTTTAATTCCTGTTCCCGGGCTTCTTCTTGCTGATGCATCGCCTCGGTTTCCTCCGCCAACGCCGCCTTGATATCTTTATCCCGCTCGGCCTTTTCCTTTTCGTATTCCGTCGCGCTGATAATGTCGATCTTCCAGCCGGTCAAACGGGCAGCCAAGCGCACATTCTGGCCATTCTTCCCGATCGCTAGGGACAGCTGGGAATCCGCAACCACGACCAACGCCGACTTCTTCTCCTCATCGACGCCGACCTTTTCAATGCTCGCAGGGTTCAAGGCCTCCGCGATGAAGACGCGTGGGTCGGAGGTCCAGGTAATGATGTCGATTTTCTCTCCGCGCAGCTCGCGAACAACCGCTTGAACCCGCGAACCTTTAATCCCCACACAGGCCCCGACCGGATCGACCGCTTTCTCGCGAGACGTCACGGCAATCTTCGTCCGATCGCCAGGCTCCCGTACAATGGACTTGATTTCGACGATTTTCTCGAGCACTTCAGGCACTTCCAGCTCAAAGAGTTTCGAGACAAACTGCGGGTGACTCCGCGTCAAAATGACCTGGACGTCCTTCGGAGTCCGGCGCACTTCCAAGAGCATGGCCTTCACCCGATCACCGCGGCGATAGGTTTCCCGCGGAATCTGCTCCTGAATCGGCAGCACCGCCTCGGTCTTACCAAGATCCACCAGATAGTTCCGGCGCTCCATCCCGAGAATGATGCCGTTGACCAGATCTCCCTGCCTCGTAGAGTATTCTTTTTGAACCGCTTCCCATTCGGCCTCACGGACCTTCTGAAAGATTACTTGCTTGGCGGTTTGCGCGGCGATCCGTCCCAAGTCGCTCATCTCGATGACCGACCCGATCTCGTCGCCGACCTCTGCCTCGCTGTCGAACTGGCGGGCTTCCTGAAGCGAGACCTCGGTTTTCGGATTGGTGACCGCAGCGACAATGGTCTTCTTCGACACGACTGAGATCTCACCGGTCTTGGAGTCGATCTCGACTTGAATATTCTCAGCCTGCCCGAAACGCTTCTTGGCAGCCATTTGAAGGGCCGCTTCGATCGCCCCGATCACTCGGCTCTTCTCAATACCCTTTTGCCGACCGAGTTCGTCGATGACTGAAATCAATTCTCGATTCATAGCTCACTCTCCAACGACTAACCCTGCAGCCACACTCCATGCAGGCGGTATGCTTGATACCGCTGTGATCGACTCCGGTACGGCCTAAAAGGTGACGACACGACGCGCTTCCGCAATCGAGCCGAACTCAAGGATGACCGTCCGCTCAGGACGCAAATCGCTCGCCACGACCGTGATTCCCTGTTCATTCACATCCGTCAACAGCCCGACCACACGCCACTCTCCGTCGATCGGTTGCCTGAGCTTCACGCTCACTTGCTTCCCCACTGCCCGGCGGTAATCCTGAATCCGTTTGAAGGCCCGATCCAGCCCGGGCGAGGAGACTTCCAGCGTATAGGTATGGGGGAACGGATCAGCCACATCCAAGGCCGGACCGATCGCGAGATGTGCGCGCCCACAATCGTCTACCGTAACGCCGCCCGACTTATCGATGTACACGCGAACGACTGACCGTGCACCTTGCCCCACACACACGACGTCGACCAATTCTAAGCCCAATGCCCAGAGAATGGGCGATACCACTTCGCTGATGCGATCGACGACCGGTCGGGACTCCTTCACCGACACCCCTAGCCCTGCTTCTTTGGATAGCTCATTCAAGAGTTCAAACAAAAAAGTGGGCCTGAGCCCACTTCCAGTCTGGGGACCATAGCATGCCCCCTATACCAAAGCAAGGGGCTAGCCGACCAGCCTCATGAAGCCTTCGGCGAGTCGTCGAGTGATCGGTCCGGGCAGCCCATCCTTAATGACCTTTCCATCCACCCGAACGACGGCTAAGACCTCGACCGTGGTTCCCGTGAGAAAAACTTCGTCAGCGCCACACAGTTCCGCTTGCGAGATAAAGCGTTCCTGAATCGGCAGGCCCTCGTTTCGAGCCACCCCCAACACGACGGCCCTCGTGACCCCGGACAAAATGCGCGGCCCTTCCGGGGCCGTCATCACCGCCCCGTCCCGGACCACCATCACATTGCTGACGGCTCCTTCAGTAACCAATCCCTCTTTGACCAGAATGGCTTCGAAGACCTGGGCCTGTTTGGCCTGCTGGCGCGCGAGCACATTAGCCAAAAGATTCACGCTCTTGATATCGCAACGACCCCATCGGATGTCTTCGGTCGTCATCGCCTCTACGCCAGCAGCTTGTACTGACCTGTCGAGTGGGTGGAACTCACGAACCGTCATGACAACCGTGGGCGCCAATTCAGCTGAGTAGGTGTGGTCGCGGGGAGCGACACCCCTAGTGAGCTGAATGTAAATTTTGGCCTCAGGATAGGCAGCCCGTTTGATCCCTTCTAAGACATGGCGGGTCCATTCAGTGCGGGAATGGGGTTGCGTCAGATCAAGCGCTGTGGCGCTACGCTCGAGTCGAGCCAGATGGGCATCGAGTGCGAACGGATGTCCCTTGTACGTGCGCATCACTTCATAGACGCCATCGCCGAACTGAAAACCTCGATCTTCGATCGATACCTTTGCCTCGGCCAGCGGCACAAACATTCCATTGACGAAGGCCACATCCGGCACGATTACGCACTCCTCCGAGACGAGGAATCAGAGGCTGTCACGTCAAAGACACGCCGATCCTCGGCGGTGAATTTCCACCCCATGCGTTTTTCAAACAGCACGCGATGGGTTCCCGGCCTGACCGCTTTAAACTCGAAAGTCCGCTGCCCATTGTCGACCGCATTATTCCCGGCAATGCGAAGGTAGTCGTCGGCCAGCAACGTGAGCCCCGTAGGATCATAGGTCGGAACCCAGATCTCCCCTCGCGTTCGGTCTTCCCAGAGATGAATCTGGATGGGATGCTCAAGGGTTGTCTCAATAGCCTTGGCCCCATCCGAGTGCGTAGCGCCGTCATGGTCGTGGATGGATGTCGTACTCATCGTCCATTACTCGTAAACCCGCTCCTTAATTATTCGCCTGATCATGCTATGGTTTTCGCCGAGGCCCGACAAAAATCTCCGCGTCTTCCACCCGCACATCATAACTTCCCACACAGTATCCACCCCCGTCCGTCCCTTGCCCGTTGCGAATGTCGAATGCCAGATCGTGCCACGGACAGGCCACGACAAAACCCTTCACCCGCCCTTCACACAAAGGACCGCCCTCATGGGGACAAAGATTATGGATGGCAAAATACGTCCCGTCGATATTGAAGAGTGCAATCTCTCGATTGTTCACCATGACGGCTTTTGCTTGCCCGGGCGGTAGTTCCTCGACGCGGGCGACGGATTGAAACCCCTCTAGCATGCTGCACCAACACCTCTCTCCATACCTTCCACCAAGCTGCTCGCATTACATCCGAAGCGTATATTTTAACTCTAGCCCTATGGTGATCCCTTCCCGCTTGATGAAGCCCGCTTCTGTTTGGATCGCATAGCGGACCGCGTCGGGAGAGGAACTATACTTGGGGCAATCATCTTCCCGGCAGGGAATGACATTTTCCTTGAGCCCCACAATATGATGGCTTTCATCAATCCACATCATGTCCACCGGAAACCGATACTCCTTCGTCCAGATATGGTTTTGGCCGGTTGACTCGAAGATATAAAGCATTCCACTATTCGCTGGCAACGTCTCGCGAAAGGCGAGACCGAAAAGCAGCTTCTCCGGCGTATCCGCCACTTCAGTCGCGAGCTCACGGCCGTTCGGAAAGGAGACGATAATGGTGGTCTCCTCTTTTCGATCGATGAGAAAGAACGAGGCGCTCATCAAGAAAATCGCCATGAGGACGAGCGTGATGATGCGCTTCTTCTTCAGTTCCCGATCGCTAACCGGTGGGGCGGCCATAGAAATTCCATCTTACGACTCGCGATGATTCCCTGGGCCCAAAGGCCCATTAATACAGGGAATCTAGGCCTTCTGAGCAGGCGCCGTTCTGTTGACTTGGAAAAGAGCAGCAGACTAGAATGGCCTTCAGGTCGCGGCACGCATAATGGTCGTGACGGGGCGGATTTGTCAACCGTGGGTGTCTCTTCTATTGTTGTAGTGAGAAGGAGGCGAGGGTCATGGCGCTGCTGATTACCGATGAATGTATCTCCTGTGGGGCCTGCCTGCCCGAATGTCCGAACGAGGCGATCTTTGAAACTCGCAGCGACGCGGAAACGAAGGGCAATCATGTAGGCGATGGCCAGGGAGTCGGCGATAGTATTTATGTGATTACGCACGACCGCTGTACCGAGTGCGTCGGACACTTCGACGAACCGCAGTGCGCCGCGGTCTGCCCGGTCGATAATTGCTGCATTGCTGACCCTATTTATCCCGAAACGACGGAAGTTCTGCTTGAAAAGGCGAGGACGCTTAATCCGGATAAGACGATCGATGCGGCGAAAGTCTGGAGCGGCGTGCGCAACTAATCATCTCATCGCTCTTAGTCCAACAACGAAGTGCCCTGCTTTTCTCATGAGAAGCAGGGCCTTCCTGTTTTTGCGGTCATGTCCACAACCGCCCCTTTCATAGATTTCCGCCCCTGCCCAGGAGTAGAATTAACTCACATGTTGAGTGACCGCCCGGCTCCCTCTTGTCTCGATGGAGCCGCCCGTGTTTTCTCGCCCTTCTCATGGAGGTGAAACATGCGGCATCAGTGGGTCATCATTGGCGCGCTCTGCGGAATCCTCACAATACCTATGCTAGCGCAGGCCAATACCGGCGACGTGGGGACCATCATCGAAACGTTTGTGGCTCGACAGTTCCCCGATGCGACCGGCCACTATTGGGTGATCAATGAGACCCGGTGGGACGGGGATGAAATGATCGTGGACGTACACACCATCGTGAACGAACGGCGCGAGACGGAGCCGACACTCAGCCGGTTCTTGCTCTTGATCGTGGCAGGAGAACTCAAGGGTGTTCAGAACGTCCCACTTGAACCAGGGGCCAGTTGTCAGCCTGAAGAAGAGGCTTAGGGGCGAGAACGAGAACTCGTCATGAAACACAACGCCCCCGTCGCTGGAAAGCCACGGGGGCGTTGTGTTTCACCTATCGTGCGATCAAGCTACTTGATCATGACGAGTGTGCCACCGACGTGAGCCGGATGGAGGTGGCAGCGATACTTCAGCGTATTTCCCTGCGTGGCATAGAAGAGGTCACTGGTGGGGATACCAATGTATTTCGTTTCCCCAGGCTTCAGGACCAACTTTGCTTGCAACGCAGTCGGGGCCGCGCCAATCGTCGGATCGGTCAAGAAGAAACCATGTTCACCAGTGGAATTGTTCGTGACTTTTATGAGAACCGGGCGTCCGGGCCGTACCTTGAAATCGATCACGGTGACCGGCGGATACCAGCCCTTCATATTACCAACTTCGATAGCGTAGAGCTCTGCATCCACGTCCAATTCTTTGAACGAGTGGCCTACAACGGACCCAGTCTCCAAGTCCCCGATTTCAACTCCGCCTGCCTGAAGAGCAAATGCAGCAGACGCCCCAGCCACGACCATCACGAGGCCGAAGAAGACCCCTAACATCGTCTTGCCCATGACCTACCTCCTTAAAAAAGAAGAAGAGATGTGATTAGGTTGGTAAATAACTACCGCCAAGCGCTGGTAGCCTTGACCTTGCTGACAACTACTTCTCTGCCTGTGCCAATCATATCGTAACAGCATGTATTCTCTTCGAGAGGCAACCTTATAGCACAGCGACGAAAACGGAAGCAAGAATGTTAATCTAGCCCTTTCCTGAAGTGCACCTTCCATGCAGACGCTCGCATCAACAGGCTAGTTACAATTATTTCAATAACTTAGTGCGCAGCCCCCGTCTCAGGCGGCACCTCTTGGACCGTGGACCCGATCAAGAGATCGTACGGCGCGTAGTCGTCAGTTAACACGACACCTGCCTCCCAGGGTTGCGTGCGATGGGCACCCAGCAAGGCAATGGCTTCGAAAGGAAGACGCTGTTGCTCAACCAATCTGTTCACATTGGCCACAATGGTAGAGAACGTGTGCTGTTCGAGCGGCGCACCGGCAAAAAAAATCAGATTCTCCGATCGCGTCTGAGCAGACTTCCATGGCCCCTTGACCGCAAAGGACTCGACGTTGGGAAAAGACCGTCTCATCGTCTGCACGACCGCATTGGCCCGCAACAGATCTCCTCCCTCGCCAGACGAGGCCAAATTCACTGCCAGGATTCCGTTCGGCGCCAGATGGGCACGCAATTCTGCAAAGAACTCCACGGTGGTCAGGTGAAACGGAATCATGTGTCGGGCGAACGCATCAACCCAAATGAAGTCATAGGTCTGCTCCGTGGAATTCAGAAAGACCCGGGCGTCCCGGACGTGCACGTGATGCTGGGGAGGAGGCTGATAGGAGAAATACTCCTCGGCCATGCGGACGACCACGGGATCGAACTCGACCACATCCAATCTCGAGTTCAGGCCATCGATGGGCGAGCCACTTCGCCAACGATCCGCCTCCGTGACCAAGAATCAGGCCTCGTTTCGGCTCTTGCACCAAGGCCAGCGACGCGACCATCAATTGGCTATAGGGGAGAAACAGCGTGACTGGATCCGCCTTCCACATGACCGCATGGAACGTCCGATCCAACACGAGGTAGCGGAAGAGGTCGTCATCTCGAATTCGGACTTGTTGATAGGGGCTGTCTTCCTGATAGACCGGCGCCTTTAACTTCTGAATCGGAGACAACGCACCGGCCCCCAGACCTCCGACGCAGAGGATGAGGATTCCAATCACCAAAGGCCGCGCGGTCGTCCCGCTGATCAACCAACACAGGCCAAGCCCTACTTGAATGGCGCCGAGCCACGCAACGAGCGCCTGACTACCGATCCAGGACAGAAAGAAAAATGCCGTCCCCCAGGTTCCCGCCAAGCTCCCCATCGTCGAGAGTGCGATCATCCGACCGGTATGCCGCCCGAAATACTCAAGGTCTGACACGGCCAATCGCAACATAGCCGGCAGCACGCCGCTCAAGCCAAAGGCCGGCGGCCCCAGGAGCAGCGCCGCGGCGACACAGGGGCCCCACCGAGGATCCTCGATCGCCGCCGCCACCATAAAGAGCACCGGCTGGCCAAGCCACGCGATAAGAAACGTCCAGGCTCCGGAGAACAAGCAGCAGAGCCTGCGAGCACCTGTGCACCGGGGTAACGGTCGGAGACCCAGCCGCCAAACGCATACCCGCCACTCATGGCGGCAAGAATCACTCCGATCAATGCGCCCCAGACAAACAGTGAGTTTCCGAAGACGGGAGCCAAGAGCCGGCTTCCCAAAATTTCGAGCGCCATGACCACCGCACCGGTCGCAAGCGCCGTCATCAGAAGAAACCATCGAGGGGTATGAGTCGGCCGGTTCACAAACCTCATGCAGAAGCATCACACATGGTACGCAATCGATCCGGCGCTGCCCCACGCTCCCACGGAATCACAGACCGCCCCAGTTTTTGAAGTAGCGTAAGAGATCGCGGACGGAGATGATCCCGATGATCTCCCCGTCGTCGGAGACCGCCAGATGCCGAATCCCATGTTCCGCCATTTTGTCGCTCGCCTCATGGGCTGAACTCGCACTATCGATCGACAACAGTGGGCTGCTCATGACGGCACGGACCAACGTCTCTTGTGCCGGACGCGATTCAGCCATCCCCTTGCGAACCAAGTCCGATTCGCTGACTAGACCACTGTAGCGGCCACCCTCGCGCACCAGCAATGCGCCGACCTTCGCGTCACGCATCAGCCGGGCCGCCTCGAACAGCGTCGCGTCCGGACTGATCGTGTACAAGGTCCGGCACATCATCACGGCGAGAGGTCTCTGAAGAGGTCCACTCTGTATTGCCATACGACAAGCTCCGTCCGATGGAGGGAGCAAATAGTACTCAGCCCTCGTGCACCTGTCAACGAGCGGGGCTCCTCCCGATGAACACGACTTTTCATAACTTCGTTGCTCGCCCCAAATACCGTTGCTATACTCGGCCCAGATCGTTCTTGGCTACAGGAGGAGAAAGACTCATGCATATCAGTGTGATTGGAACCGGCTATGTCGGGTTGGTAACAGGAGCCTGTTTTTCGGAGTTCGGTGTCAGCGTGACCTGCATGGATACCGACGCCAAACGGATCGCCAGGCTTGAGAAGGGCGATGTGCCTTTCTATGAGCCGGGGATCACGGAGCTCGTCGCCAAAGGAATTCGAGAGAACCGGATCAGCTTTACCACCGACGTCGCCAAAGCCGTCGACAAGGCCCTCGTCATCTTCATTGCGGTCGGAACCCCGCCGCGACCGGACGGATCAGCTGATCTCTCGTACGTAGAAGAAGTCGGCCGCGGCATCGCCAGAACCATGACCGGGTACAAGGTCATCGTCACCAAGTCGACCGTCCCGGTGGGAACCGGGGAGAAGCTGCGTGAGGTGATCAACGCCAATCAAGCAGGCAAGTTCCGGTTCGACATTGTCTCCAACCCGGAGTTTCTACGTGAAGGGTCCGCCATCGAAGATTTTATGCGACCGAACCGGGTCGTCATCGGCGCAGACAGCGAGCAGGCGATTGCGATCATGAAGGATCTCTATCGTCCGCTGTACCTCATCGAAACTCCGTTCGTCGTGACTGACATCCCGACTGCCGAGATGATCAAGTACGCCTCCAACGCCTTCCTTGCCACCAAAATTTCGTTCATCAATGAAATTGCGACAGTCTGTGAACGGGTCGGCGCCGACGTGCAGATGGTGGCGAAAGGGATGGGGCTCGACAACCGGATCGGATCGAAGTTTCTCCACGCAGGACCGGGGTTCGGTGGATCGTGCTTCCCGAAGGATCTGGCCGCTCTTGTACAGACGGGTGAACGAGTCGGCTATCCCATGCAGATCGCCGGCGCCGCCGCCCTAGTCAACGAACAGCAACGCGCCAGGATGGTTGAAAAGATCAAGGATTCGGTCGGGGAACTCAAGGGAAAGACGTTCGCGATGTTAGGGTTGTCCTTCAAGCCCAATACGAACGACCTACGGGATGCGCCGGCCCTGGCGATTGCGCAGGAACTCATGAAACAGGGCGCCACGGTTCGCACCTACGATCCCGCCGCGCTGGAAGAGGCCTGTCGTATGATCCCCGGCCTCATCCCCTGCAAGGATGCCTATGAAACTGCACAGGGAGCGGACGCGTTGATCCTCATGACCGAATGGAACGAGTTCAGGAACCTCGACTTCGATAAACTGAAAACCGCATTGCGCCAGCCCATCTTCTTCGACTTGCGCAATGTCTATGAGCCAGACCGGGTCGCAGCTTTTGGTTTCCGTCACATTTCGGTTGGGAGGCCCAGTAAGGCTCCCTCCCAAGCCAAGTAACAGCGGTCGTTACGTGAGTCGCGGCGCTTCGGCCTTGGCCTCATCTTTGACTTTCGGTTTGTAGCCCATCCGGTCCAACACCTTCATCACCCGCGTCTTCAGTCGGTCGTCGGCCTCGGCAAGCGCCGTGGCCAACGGCTCGACGGCGGGCTTTCCGATTTTACGGATGATTTCCGTCACGGATTGCCTGAGCTCATCTTCCTCCGAAACCAGCAAGGGCACGAGCGACGACACCGCTGGGCCGCCGATCTTGATCAAGGAATCATAGGCGCGCTGCCGGACATCGCCGACTTCGTCCGCCAACGCATCGACCAACGGCCGCACGGCGCGAACTTCTTTCAGCTCACCCAGCACTTCAGCCGCATACTTTCGATTGAGCCAGTGGCTGTCCTTGAGATCCATGAGCATCGCGTCAGCTCGCGCCGCATTGGGATCCTTCGCACGAATCCGAAAGCTCTTGGCGATCCGTCCGCCCGCCTTCTTCGACGACGCGGATCGTGGCACCGTCCCCCACCTTGAGCTGCTTCAGCTCTTCAAGCGCCTCGTCATCGACGTCCAGCACGACCGTCTTACCGTCGTAGGCCAACAGTTCGACTTCAAGTTGTTTCGCCTCAGGGTTCACCGCGACGACTCGTTCCGTGACGAGATTGAATCCGTCCTTCTTCGCGCCGCCCTTCGGACCGATCTGAATAAGCTTTGGAGGAGCTTCATCCGCCATGATGTGTATCCTTTACGTCGAAATAAAGATTACGGCTTCGCTTTCCATCCGAGACTCGCCAACACACCTTCTACCGTTTCCTGCACCATCGTATTCTCATCTTCGAGCAGCGGAAGCAAGGGGTCGATGGCCTGCTTCGCCCCGAGCCGCGCGAGCGACTCCGCCGCATTCCGCCGCACAAGCCAGTCTTCATCCTTGAGCGATTCGATCAAAGGGCCGACTCCGCGGGCATCGCCGATCTTGCCCAAGGCTTCGGCCGCATGGCGCCGCACCATCCAATTATTGCCCAGAAGCCCGTCGATCAAGGCATCCACGGCCCGCGCATCGCCGATCTTTTTCAGCACACGCGCCACGTCCTCACGCACCGTATTATCGGTCAGCGCCTCGATCAACCCAGGCACCGCGCGCGCATCGCCGACACGCTCAAGCGCCCACACGGCAGCGGTTCGCACCGCACCATCTTTGTCCTTGAGCGCCTTCACGAGAGGGTCGACGCCCCGCGGGTCCTTCAGCTTGCCCAATCCCGACGCAGCCTGCTCGCGAATCGCCCATTCATCGTCCTCCAACGCCTCGATCAACGGATCGACGACGGACGGACCGATCCGCACGATGGCGCTGGTCGCCGCTTCCCGAATCAGGACATCTTCGTCCGCCATGAGCCCGATCAGCGGCCCCACTGCGTCCTCACCCACCTGACTCAAACTGGCAATCGCATGATTGCGGAGCGCTTCATTGTCGTCCCGAAGGGCTCCGATCAGTTGTTCGATCCGTTCAGCCTGCACATCGTCACTCATCGTCGTCCTGCCCTCCCTGACTCTCGATAGGCGTCCCTTCGAGCGCTTCCAGTTTGTCGGCGATCAACCCGGCATTGTAGGCGACCAAGCCGTCTCGGTCCGTCCTCAACCGATCGAACAGCTCCTTGTGCGGCCGCAACACATCCACATCTTTCACTTTGGCCAAGGCTTCCATGGCATAGACCCGCAGGGGACGAATGGGAATGGCCTCGATATAGAGTTGGGCAGGCCTGGCATCGCCGATCAAACCCAATGATTTCATCGCCAGTTCCTTCACACCCGTATCTTTATCGACCCGCAACCGCTCCATCAAGGGCTCGACCGCGCGGACATCGCCGATCTTTCCCAGCAAGTCGGCGGCTGCTTCGCGCACCACCCAATCGTCATCTTCCAGATACTCGATCAAAATCTCCACGCTCGGACGCCCGATGGCCAGAAGATTGATCACGGTGCTCATGCGAGCCTCTTCCCGTTCGCTCAACTCCTCAATCGCGCGAAGCTCGTCAAACACCTCGTTGATGCGCTCACGAATGGCGCTCAACTTCTTGAGCGTCCGCACGGCAATGTCGCGAACGGCCGGCTGCCCCATGGCATTGATGAACGCGTCCGCCGAACGGGGATCGAGCAGATGCTCCAGCATCGTCGCAGCCATGATCTGCGCCTCTGGGTCCTGATGGGTCAACATCTCGCTCAGCGGTGCGATCGCATTCGGAATGACCCCCAACAACTGCGAGGCCACCAGGCGAATCCCCTCCTCCTTCGAAGCATAGAGCAACGAGGTCAGCGCCGCTGCGGTCGTCTCGTCAAGCACCCCCGCCATATGTTCCAAGGCTGACGCGCCAGCCTTGCGGACGGCCTCATCCTCGTCGCGGAGTAACCCGACCAACGGCACGCCGGCCTGGGGATCGTTCACACGAGCCAGCATGGCCGCAGCCTCGGCTTTCAACGCCGGCGAGCCAGTCTCCAACACCTGCACCAATGTCTGGACTGCGCGTGGTCCGCCTGACAGACAAGCTGCTGTCGCCCGCATCCGTCGCCAGTCCTCTTCATGGATGAGCTCGGAAACCAGCGTTTCAATACTTTCCTTCGACATAGTTTTCTGCAGTCTGCTAGATACGACCAGCCCGCCAGCCCACTTTGCCCAGCGCGTCTTTGACATGGTAACGGATGTTGTCATCCGACTCGCGTGCCAGCACAGCCAGCAAGCGGCGCAATCACGGCAGCGACCGAATCGAGTCAGAGCGTCGGCTGCTTCCGCTCGCGTCACCGTATAGCGCAGCGCCTTCATGAGCGACGGCACGGCCGCCTCGTCTCGGATCGCGCCCAACGCTCGGACGGCCGCACTCAACGTCAGCATTTCCTCATCCCACTGATCGCCGCAGCCGTCGATCGGTCGCGAGGCCTCCGGTCGGTCCACTCCCTCGAGGACAGTCGATCAGCACCGGCACAGCGCAACGATCGCCAATCCGACCTAGCGCTTCAACCGCCAGCGGCCGCAGCCCCGGCTCTTTCATCGCCGTCACGAGGAACTCCACCGCACGTGCATCCCCGATCTGACCAAGCGCGCGGACTGCGTCCTCACGAACCGCCCTGTCCCGATCGTTGAAGAGCACCGACAGCAGCGGGTCCACAGCCTCCGGAGACCTCGTTTTCCCCAGGGCCTCTACCGCATGCAGCCGCACCAGCCATTCAGCATGGGTCAGGGCGGCAAGGATCGACGATAGCGCCGCTTCCCCTATGGCCGCGAGGGCGGTCGATGTCTCCTCGCGTACGGCCTTCACCGAATCTTGTAGGAGCGGCACCAGCGACGCCACCGCTCCAGGGTCTTTAATCCGACCCAACGCCTTGGCCGCGTGCATCCGCACGATCCAGTCGGGACTCTTGAGCGCTGCCATCAGCGGGGTGAGAACTCGCGCATCGGCAATGGTGGCCAATACCGACGAGGCCAACTCCTGAACCGTGAGCACCGGATCGGAGAGGCAGGCGCCGAGCGTCGTCACAGCCGGCTCTCCGATGGCCAAGAGGGCACCGATCGCCGCATCGCGAACCGCGCGATCGCCGTCACGAAGCACGGAGACCAACGGCGCCACAGCCCTCGGATCCCGAAGCGTGCCCAGCATAGTGGCGGCCTCTTCGCGAATCGCCCAATCCTCGTCCTTGAGAGCAGCGATCTGTTCGGCTACCGCGTCAGCCATGTTGTTCCCGCAGCCTGCTAGCCCCGTTTTGGGCAAAATCCCCTGAAGGACCAAATCGGCCTGTGTCGCCAAGGGGCATGTCCACCCGGGCATTGTCGACCACGCTCGAATTGACGGTGATGTCTTCCGGCGCCGGCATCCAGCCCAATTTTTCAAGTGTCTCAAGCGTCAATTGCCGCAAGGCATCTTTCGCCGTGAGTCGGACCGACGCGTAGGAAAGCACCCGCTCCCCTTCTGCGATGACTTCGGACGCTTTCGGATCATACAGAAAGGCAATCAACGGCTCGATCGCCGTATCACCGATGGTGGCCAGGGCGGCACTGGCCTTTTCGCGCAAGACGCCGTCCTTCAACAGCATGATCAAGTCGGGAATGACGCGCGGATCACGGAACTGGCCGAGCGCCGTCGCCGCCGCTTCCTTGATGAAGGCGTCTTCGCTGACGATACAGCCCGGGGTCGGGGTCCCATCCTGTCGGATGCCCTTCCCCTTCAACGCATCCAGCACCGGAGGCAAGGCACGAGGATCGCCGATCATGCCGAGCGACGCAATGGCATGCCGTTTCACCACGCCATCCTTCATCGCCTCGATCAAGGCATCGATGGCCCGTGGATCGCCGATCTGACCCAGGGCGATCGTGGCATCTTCGCGGACGGCCCGATCCGGATCTTTCAGAGCGGCAATCAGGACGTCGACGACTTTGGAATCCCGCACCCAGGTTCGGCCGATTTGATAGTCGGTGGTCATCCCACCGAGTGCACGGGCGGCGTGGCATCGGACCACAAAATCTTTATCCTTGAGACACTCCATCAGCGGATCGACGGAAGGCTGGCCGATAGAGATGAGTGCGGTCCCGGCTGTTTCTCGCACCGTTTTCGAAGGATCACGGAAGAGTTTGATCAGGACTGGGATCGCCCTCGGATCGCCGATCTTGCCCAGCGCCTCTGCCGCCGCACTCTTCACGGCGCCATCGCGATCTCGACAGACGAGCATGAGGGCTTCGACGGCTTGCCGATCCTTTATTTCCCCACAGGTTTTCGCGGCATGTTCACGGACACGCCACCGCTCATCCTTCAATGCGGTGATCAGACGATCAACGACTGCGGCTCCCATCGAGGCCATGGCCGCCACGGCATCGTTTCGCACATCCATGATGGAATCGTTAAACAGGACGATGAGCGCTTCCACCGCTTTGGCCCCGCCGATCCTGGCCACGCCCCAGCCAGCATGGGCCCGCACAGTCCAATATTCGTCTCCGCAGGCACCGACCAGCGCGTCCAACGTGGTGGGGTCGGCAAGTTCGGCGAGTGCCTTGGACGCCTCCTCGCGGGTCGCGTCGTCGACATCTTCGAGTGCTTCTAACAGATCATCAAGCGCCTGGGCCATTGGTACCGCTCCTCTACTGATAGTAGTTATCGCGCTGGCCGCCGTGCGGATAGGTCCGGCTGCAGCGGATGGTTAAGGTCTGGGTCCCTCGTCCCTCCACACATTGGTCGAGCGACTGGGCATACTCCAACTTCCCATCCAAGTTCACCGTGAACGGAAAATCAAACGTAAAGCTCCCAAATTTATATTTGCCCGGTTTCAGTTTGAGGGCACGGGACTCGGTCGTCTTGTAGGCATCCATGGACTCGGGGTCCGAGGCATAGATGGACGGGGTGACGCCGGGCACATGCCACCAGGTCTGAGGATTAATGGTGGTGGCGTCGATCGTAATCGCATGTTCCTGGGTATAGGCAGCCGGCGGACCGGCCGCGGCCGCCGAGATGACAGTCGCGGCAGAGCCCAGCAGCCCTCCGACCAGACAACGGATCATGTACCGTTTAACACTCTGCATCATGTGACTTATTCCAAGGATCCCCGTGGGGCCGCGACAAAGGCAGCCTGAAAGATTTCTTCCACGGCATGACTCTCCCATTCGGTATGGGTCTGTAATCCCAACGTCCGCATCACCGTCGCGCCTGTATCTAAAATGGAGACCGGCTGGTGAATCGCGTAACCATGTTTAATCCCCACCCCCGAGGCGATCCACGGAACCATCGGAATGGCCGCGTCAGCCTGTTCCTGGCCCGCATCTCTGCCTTCGGCACTGAGCGACGTCACGAACAGGGTCGTCCCCTTGGTCAGCCCCTGCTCTTTATAGATGTCCAACACGGAGTTGATGGCCTTATCCACTGTGCGAAGGGCTTCACGGTACTCCTTCGAACTCCAACCTTTGGACGCGCCCACTCGACCAGCCTCAGGAAGATGCACGACCAGGAAATGCGGCAGCGAAAGGATGGCATGCCCGTAGCCATGGCCGCTGGTCGCTTTCTTGAAGTATTGACGGATGTAGGACACGATCCGATCCGTGCTGCACTCAGGCTTCAGAGGCCCGCACATCTGGTAATCCGTGTAGGGCTCAGGTCTCGCCAACTGATAGAGCGACTCGTCCATGAGGAAAATCGCGCTGTCGCGCCCCCCGCTCAAATCGAGATAGTCGAACACGCTCGGGGCGCGTGGATAACCGCGGCTGAATTCAAAGGTGTTCCAGGTAATGCCGTGTTTCTCGACCGGCATCCCCGTAATCAATGACGCCATCGTCGGCAGCCGTAACGCAGGCTTGACCGCCGTGGCAGACCAGGTGACAGACCCTTCCTTGATCAACCGGCTGAGGGTCGGCATCGTGCCGCCCTTCAAGGAGTCCTGGCCGAATCCTTCGAGGACGAAGAGAATCACGTGTTCGGTCGGAGCCGTTGAGGCAGGAGCCTCCCCCGTCGCCGCTGTAGCAGCAACCGCCGCCCCGCTCTGGAGCAGCAAGTAGAGAGAAAAAAATGAGGCGGCCAGTATCCGAAACGACCATCCGCGATTGAGGCTGAGTGACATGTTCACAGATCAGTCCTTTCTATTCCAGGGAACTTCTAAGCTATCATGGCGTTTTCGGCCAAGGCAAGGGAGGCAAGGCCTCACCCGCATGATTCATATGGATTCATGCGACTGGGAATGCTCCTGGCACAACGGTCGATGTCGGTGCTATCCTTATTGCCAGCCCCGTGGGTGTCAACGAATCGGCCCCTGGCGCGTCAGTCCTATCCAGAAGGTGAGGGCGATGCCACAGACCTCTACTCCGCATACTGCCACTCGCGGGGCGTTCCCTCGCATCACACCGTCGGGCCTGAGCCTTCTTGCACTGTTCGTTATCCTGTCGGTTTGGCCGTCAGAGACTCTGGCAGAGGTCCGAATCGTGACCACCCAGGGGGAACACCGGATGGGAGACCGTGACACCAGAGAAGACGCCATCCGCCTGGCCACAGAAGCAGCCAAACGAAATGCCCTGGAACAGGTCGCGACCTATCTCGAAAGTGTCACGATCGTGGACGGTCTGGATGTGACAAAAGACGAGATTCGAACCTATACCGCTGGTTTGGTGCTTGTCCTGGCACAAGACACCACCACGACGCTTGATGGCGACACCATCGTTGTCAATACGGATCTTGTGGCCCAGATCGATACGGAAGAAGTGGGCCATGCCATCGCGGCCTTGCGGGAGAATGAGGACGCCCGGCATCAACTCGTCGCGCTTCGACAGGAAAATGATCAACTGCAGCAGGACCTCGACGCGGCGAATCAAGCACTGGCAAACGCCTCGACCGTAGAGCAGGCACTGCAGGCCTCCCAGCAACGCCAAGACATCTTGAATCGGGTGCAATCCAACGCCATGGTCTCGCAGGCCTGGACGGATTGGGTGCTCGTTTCGCCGGCTGTCTATCCCTATCCCTGGGTGGGCCTGGCCCAGACCCAGGCGCTCCTGGACGCCGCACGCGGCTTATATCCCGCAAGCCCGCATGTCCTAGTAGCGCAACAAGTGATTACCACGAGACAGCCGCCGGCACCGCCACAACCACCCGTTCCCCCTGCGCCGGGAACAACGCAGTCGACCATGCCGAGCCAACAGATCGTGCCCCACCAACCTGGATCGCGACCGGTTCCGTTGACGCTGAACGAGATCTCCCATACCACCCCAACAGCTCCGCCGCAGATCGGCAATCAACCACCGGCAGCCCAATCGATACCCCAGTCGGGCGCGCGGACCTTGACGGACATCCATCAGTTGAATCCGTTGTTGCCGCCATCCAACGGTGCACCGCCGGATTCACGATCAGCGCGTGCGCTCCAGCAATTTATGCTGCAGCAATCACAAACCGGACAGCCTCCGGTGACGAGTCGGCTTCCACCGACTATCAACCAGATCCATCCGCCAACCCCGAACCAGGTCCCACGGGTCCCCTATTATCAGATTGCGCCTCGCACGCAGGGAGGTGGAGGGCGCGGGGGCGGTGGCCATGGGGGCGGCAGAGGGAGGGGGAGGTAACTCGTGAATGACAGAATGGTCTTCGCATCCATTTCTTGCGGCCTGGTTGCCCTATCCTGCTTGTGGCCGGCGGACGTCACGTTGGCTGAGTCAGGCGATGGATCGCCTCCGGTCAGCCAACATGCCGCGCAGTCATTCCAACAACTACAACAGACCGAACGAGGCGGCAAGACGAACGAACAAGCGGGCGCCAAAACCACCGTCGCCGAAAACGGTGGCCACTACCCCACGGAACAGTATCTCATCGGAAAAGGCCAGGGGGATCTGAGTAAAGGCAAGATGGTCTGCCAGCGGGTGTCGGAACTCTCGGCCCGAACTGATCTCGCGAAGCAAATTCGTGTGATGGTCAAGGAGCACATGGTCGACCGGACTCGCGAGCGGACTGGACGAGAGGCGGAACAGGACATCGAACTCACCAGGGAAGAAATCGTCCAGGAATATCTCCAAGACGTAAAGATCGTGGATCGCCAGATCGACGAGGACGGCAAGACGTGCAGCGCGACCGCCGTCATGCCCAAGAGCCAGATCCAGCCCAAACCAGCACCCGACCGCCTCGAACCCACCCCAGCGGTCATTCGATAAGCCATTCCCCTTGTGATCTTCCGTTGCAGTCCATCACCAACATCGGGTATGTAACTCTCCTATGCCAATTGAAAATAGTTTCCAGTACGACGAAATGTCCCGGAAAAATCCTGGCGAGCGACTCTCCGTTCGTGAGGTTACCCCGACTGTCCTGCCAGAATCGCCTTCCGGGCAGGAAACGATGGCCACACTCGGCAAACGCCTGTCGCAGACTGGTGTCCGCGTGATCGTCTTGCTGCACGGCTCCATCATGGGGACCGATGTCTTCGGAGCACAACGGTTGGATGAATTGGGCGGGCTCAAACGTGGTTACTCACGAGGCGTGACAGGCCTCGATGCCTTATTGGCTCTGATGCGCGACAGCAGTAATGGCATCTCACCGCTCCCGGGCGGGTTGAAGCCGCCGCTCGCAAATGATGACGCCACCAAGAGGTTACTCGATGAGCAGATCGGGGATGCCGGAAATTTCACAAACGCTTACGTGGAACTGATGAGACAGTCGCTCAACCGAGGCCTGGATCGTCCGATTCATTGCATCCGCGAACTTTGGTCCTGTGAACACCATCACCTGGGCCGTGCCATGGCGGCCATCTCGATGCTCGGACAGTTTGCGCGACTGGAGCGAGACCCACAAGCTGGGCCAAGGAGATCGGATCCTCGTGCAGGCTCATGGGCAGGCCGGGTTAGTCCTCGCCCTCGTCTCGAACCTCTTATGTGTGGCCTCGACCAGTAGCCGGACTCGGCTGCTCGACCTCTTGTTGGATTCTGCCTCGCAGGTCAATCGACCAGACATTACCTCGACGATCCAACATGTCGCTCCGTTGCTGTCGAATGGCACCCTCCTCAATGGGGCGACGCTGGATGTCGTGACGTTTGGCATGCCGGTACGCTACGGATGGGATCCGTCAGGATTGGGGAAATTGCTGCACATCGTCAACCATCGAAATCTTCGGACGGATGGAAAGACCTGGCTTTCGAAGATGGAGTTGCCCCAGATCACGATGGAAATGCCGATCGCGTGGGGCGGAGATTATGTCCAGGAATTGGCCGTGGCCAGCAGCGATGCCGTGCCGACGACCGAGGCGGCCAAGGCGGCCAATAAAGCCCTGTGGGAACTCGTGGAGCCGTTTGATGGATTCGAACGATGGCTCGAATGTGCCCGCCGTGCCGTCCGTATCCCGAGTGAGGGGCTGGGGATTCTCGCCGACTACAAAGATTCCACCGGGTCAACGAATGTGCGCGACCACTACTTCGGCCACGCGGTATATACGCGCCTCAACACGATGCTCTTCAACACGACTGAAATCGTGCAGGCTTTCTACTCAGTCCCGTAACGCGTCACCCCTCCATCGACACGCTCCGTCAACCTTCTGCGCAGCTGCACCGCAAGAGGTTCCCAGGAAAATATGCCGTCAAGGTAGGCATGGCCGTTCGGCGTGGTGGCAACGAGTTCGATGGATTCGTACACGCTGATCGTCGTGCCGCTGCCGGCCGAGGCAGAGACTTGTAGCGTCAATGCCGCGCTCGGCGCGCATGATGCAATGTCCTGATGCGTCCGCAATTGTTTTGGCGAGGCAAGAAGATTCACGAACTGGGCGGGCGGCACCTGACGAAACTCGCCATCATAGGTCACCCACAGTCGCGCGGCAGCCGACACATGGGCGTACCACTCGTCTCCGACCGCGTTCGTTTCAACCCAATTAAACAGCGTGTTCACCCGCGACATGATCGAGACCGTCGTCGGTTCCAACGAGGGGGGAATCTGCAGCAGGGTCCTGTAGCCAGCGTGGACATACCCGAGCGTATCCCAGAGCGAAGGGTTCGCCCCGACGCGCGCCTGAACCGATTTATTCGGCAACACATGCTCCACGAAGTGGGGATTCGCGGCAAGACGGAGATAGTGCGTATCTTCGAGGTATTTGATTTGATCGAGCTTGCACAGCGTTTCATCCCGATCGCCAAATCCGATGGTATTCGGCGCCGAGACACTATCCGCTCCGGTAAAGATCAGCTTGCTCCAGCCGATCGGCGCAATACAGCTGGCACGCGCCGACCCGTTCAGCTTCTCCAGCACCGCCACACGGCTCTTGATGTCGTTGAAGACCGACTCCAGCCCTTCCTTCGTTCCGCGGACCCGTTCGACCAAAAGAGTCTTTTCGAGTTTCCGTTGTTCTTCGAGTTGCAGCACAAACGAGGCTGTCTGCCGATCGAGTTCCAACACTGGTGCCATCGGATCCCCCTTTTCATTTTCATATTACGCCCTCTCCTACACATGGAACCCAAGGGATTCCGCAAGATGGGTGCCATGGCTAACCCCGCACAAACCGGCTCTCGGTAATCTCTACCCGCAGGCAAGGCCCGACGGTCTGGACAGGTTTGAACGGACGGCTACTCTTCCCATGACAGGCTGGCTTGACTGCCATCGACCAAACCCTGCGTAGCGCGGCTGGTAGGATTGGTAGATTCGTTCAGCAAGATCGCCGTCACGCCTAAGGGCGTCAACAGCACAAGTGCCGCCTTCAGAAGCAGGTTGTCATAGGCCGAGACATCGCAGCTCCAGCTCCCATCGAGTCCGGCCACCGCGCGCGCCCGGTCTGGCGGATAGGCCGCATCGGCATCCGTAATGATGTAGTGAATCGTGTCCCCCGCTTGAAGTGGAACGCCCCGAGCCAAAAGTTCCTGTGCGGCAACCATCGACAAGGTCTGATGGAGATAGGCCTGCGGCTCTTTCGAGAGCGATTTCGTGATGGCCAGTTCCTCAACGGTGGCGAGACCATCTTGAAGATAGCGCCGATAGACACGGACGATCTCCAATGCCTGTGGAATCTGTTCACGCAACTCGGCCAGTGTTCGTGCCTCACTCAGACAACGCAATACCTCCGCCTGTGCCCGCTTGACGAGGAGCGGGGCATCGCTGCGACGGATTTCGATGCCGCGGATTTTCATGGCGCCATGATCAAAGAGGCCCACGAACTGATTCGGCACCGGCATGAGCGGATTGACCCGTGACGGAAGAAACCCAATCCAGTGATAGAGCCCTTCCACGCCGATCGAGAGCCCCGTCCGCTCGGCGATCGCCTGCGCGAGCCTGTCGTAGTCTGCCCTAACCGCGCCTGGTTTGACGAGCCAGAGCGAATCGACAATCGCGTGGAGCATGCGATAGCCACGACGCTCCGCAATCTCTTTCGCCTGCAGCAAAATATCACGGCTGTAGGCGGTCACGGACTCGTGCGCTTCAATCCGACCGAACCGGGCATTCTTGTACCCCAAATAACCGAACGAGACGACGAGCAGCCACTTGAGCGCCGTTTGCCGTTGATCGAGCACGGCCCGCGCCGCCGGCTGTGTCGCCATGGCCATGAGCCGTTTGTACCGCGCGCGCTTGTCGAGTAACGGGGCCAGCGTGCGAGGCACCAATCCCTGGCGATGGCGGCAGGTGTGATGGCCGATCTCCGGCACCCGCGCAGTCGGATCATCGCGGCAGCACCGGCAATTGACCGTCTCGGGTGAGATGTTGAAACGCGTCATGATGGAGGGATACATCGAGGAAAAATCCAGCTCACCGACCTGTTCGTGATAGCCGATGATCGGCGCGAAGACCAATCCGCCCTGATCGGTCTGCAGCAACTCGAGCGCGGTTTTGAAGGCTTCCGGCTCCTGCTTCCGATAGGGAATCAGCAGCCCGTCGCGACAAGCCGTTTCGAGCTGCATCGAGGTGATCCCCGTCCCTGTCGTCGTGCGAGCCATCTGTTGCAGATCGACCTTCGCGACACGGGCCTGCTCGATGAGCCCGGCCAGGCCCATCTCCGCCAGCGCAAAGGAATTGTGCCGATCGAGGTGCAACCGTCCCGACAGGGTGCGGGCCCCGGCATGGGACAGGATGCGGCCGTACGAAAAATACGAATGGGGTTTTCTGGCGCCGATGGCTCGATGGGGATCGCGATTGAGCGCGAGCGGCATGCGCAGCCGATCCGCCATGCTCATGAGACGCGGCAGAAGATAGGAATCGCCCCAGTCCGTCAAGAGAATATCGGGGTCCTCTCGCACGAGCAGCTGGTTGAGGCGCTGGATCACATCGGCATCATCGCCTTCCAACACACGTTCTTCCCCGTCCATCCGCACCACGAGCGAACCACGCCCGCCATGATTCGGGTTAGGCGACAGACTATCCGGCGACAGCTCCATGATCGTGAGCGGTGGGAAACCATAGTCCGTGTCCCAGGGCGACTCCAGCGCCTGAATCGACTGAATCCGGCCTTCGGCTGTGAGGTCCGCCTCGCAATGGACGAGAGGAAAGAGTTCCCGGTCGTAAAAGTAGCGCTGTGGCAGCGACACATCCACGTGAAAGAACTGCGCGTCGGGACAGGCGCGGATCAGCTGTTGCGTGAGGAACGAGAACTGCGCGGGAGCGTGAACCGAGACTTCCAGCACCGGGATCGGACGAGGCGCGCCGAGTTCGTATCGCTCCACCTCTCTGGTGCTGATACGACAGGAAGCGCAGCGGAGTAACCGGGACACCTGCTCACGGATGGACGGCGAAGCCACCAGGTAACAGGTCGGCACAAAGGGATCGATGGCCCTGATGCGGCGACCGTCCTCGCCGAGGAGCCAGACGACCATGCCCTCTTGTGCCGGGTACACATCAAGAAGCCATCCCTTGAGTCGAGTCGTGGGGCAGGCGGGTTTCAAGGGTCATCACTTTCTGTTGCAACGCGACGACGTATTTCTGTTGTTCAATCAACATGGACAGCAGCATCACCTCGAACGGTGTCTCACGCGCGAGATAGGCGCCGGCCGACGCATGGTGGCGGGCGGCGGCAAACAACACATCGAGCGCCTGCTGATCCTCACCCCGCAACGCACGCCGGTAGCGGCTCCACGAGTCGATTTCCTGCTGGACCAATTGCGTGAACGTGGCAAGCGTGCGCCCCATGCTTACAACCGATTCCAGAGCAGACGCGGAATCATCCAGCGTCTGGGCTCAGGCCCTCCCTCTTCCTGGAGCCACAGCCCATCCTCGGCCTCGCACAGGTCGATCGCCCGACGCGCCTGCGCACGGAGCGCCGCCACAAAGCGACTGCGTCCGCCTGATTCAGGCGGCGCGAGCGGGCTCACGCACAGCACTTGCACATCCTGGTCGGCCATGTGCTGCAGGGCCTCCGTCATGGCACGAAAGAGGCGCATCGCTTCAGGCTCCGGCACCGACTGATCGTACAACGTGTCGAGCGGACCGGCGAGAATGACGAATCGCGCATCATAGGTGCGTAACGCCGACGGGAGACAATCCGTAACCAGCCGGACCATCTGATGACAGGTGAAGGCCCGTGAGACGTGAATCTGTTGGAGCACGTGAGCCGGCGCCACCCGACTTGCCCGAGCCAGCCGCCCCACTAAGAACGGGTCGAAGACATTGGCGCCGGCCAGATACAACACCGGTTCGCCGGCCAACGCGCGATCGACCGCGGCACAGAGGCCCAATCGATAGACTGCCGACGGTCCGGACAACAGCACCAACCCCTTCGGCTGATCGGTCGACACCGCACTCCGCCGCAACGCCGCCAACAGATGGCGAGGCGCATCGATGACCGCACTACCACCCTCTGTGCGAAACGGAAACTCCATCGCCTGTTGCTGTACCTGAGCCATAGAACACCTCACGATTCGTTGAAGTGGCGGATCACGCCTGCGACAATTCCCTGAATGCAAAACTCGTCCTCTGACGACACGATGATCGGCTTCATCGCTGCATTCGCCGGATGCAGTTCGATCCGACCGTCCTTGCGGTAGTACTTCTTGATCGTCGCTTCATTGTTGACTAAGGCCACCACCGTCTGCCCGTTCCGCGCGGTACCCTGCTTCCGCACCACCACCAAATCGCCGGGGAAAATACCGTCGTCCTTCATCGACTCGCCTTTGACACGCAACGCGAAGGTCTCTCCCCCTCGCAGCAACGGCGGCAGCACCGCGACCAGTTCAGCTTGCGAGATCGGTTCGATCGGCGCCCCGGCCGCCACCATCCCCAACATAGGAATCTGCGCCGACCCTAACTGGTCCAACGCCATCTCGACCGCCAAGGGCACCTCCCAGGTGCCGGCCTCATAGCGGCTGATCGTCATCCGGCTCAGCTGCAGCACCTCCGCCAGCTTCGCCTGCGTGTACCCCAACCGAATCCGCACCTGTTTGAACTGCTTAGCCGTCATGTCACAAAATGTTACATACCGCGACAAGGGCTGTCAAGGGGGCGAGGGATTAAGTGCTAACCACCTAATAGATAGGAGCGCCGATGATTAGTAGGGGGAATCACAAAACCTACGAGATTAGATAGCGCGATCTGGCAATGCAGTTCGTTCTGGCTCCTGCCAATTTTTATTCTTCACCTAGATGACCAACGGTTGCAGCTCAAGGAGTGAATGGCAGAAAGGCCGCTGATTAAGAGTCCTCAAGAACCCCTCACTCAGGACACGAGAACGATCAATCCGCCAGCAAATGGTGAAGGGAACCATGACCCAACGTGGGTGTGACTTGTGGCGGGTGGGGTACGTTTGGCACCATCGGCACCAGTTCCTCATGTAACATTGACGATCTCCTAGAGGCAAGCATACGGTTTCTGGCGCTAAAGGAGCGACTCATGGCAAAAGAGGAACTTAAACTTAAGTGCGTCCCTGGTGAATGCTGTAGTGAGCCATTGTACGCGGTGAAGCCGAGTGAACCCATTAGCACTTGGGATGAACTTCTAAATTTCTATAAGAACTGTGAACCTAGCCTTTGGGGAAATCGGTGGATCTTCAGAGCACAGGAGGACAGTACTTGGTGTCTTACGTCCTCATTAGAAAGGGCCATCTACAGACAACATGGATATTTTTTAAAAGACGGGCGAAGGTCCCTAGAAGATGCGCGAAAGTGGGAAAAGCGACTCCTTCGCCAGTTTCAGCGTATTGCTCCCATGTTTCTCTCTCAACCGCCAGACAAGACCAATTGGATGGAGTGGCTTGCTCTATTGCGCCATCACGGCGGCCCAACGAGGCTCTTGGATTGGACCTACTCATTCTGGATCGCTATTTTCTTCGCGATTGCAAAGGCTAAGGATGGAAACAATTGCGCGATTTGGGCGCTGAATGTGGATTGGTGGAAGGAGCGCGTTGAGGAACGGACGCCCAAACTCTCAGAAATTCTTCACAATGACGGATCAAATTCAGAGGCCGAGTTTGATTTCATTTTTCGTCTTAAGGGAAAGAGAGGAGTCTGGCCAGTGAATGCATTCCGGTTGAATAAGAGACTCCAAGCACAACAGGGACTGTTCCTCATGCCATTAGATGCCACGCGGGGTTTCATGGAGAATCTAAGATCTTTGGATAGGAATAACGAAGGGCCTAAGAACCTGTTCAAGATAGTGATTGCTTGTGATAAACCCTTGCGTACCTATTGGCTGACCGAGGCTTCAACGTATGAACATCAGCTTATCAGACACTTTTCCCTGGTCTGGGTGGTCTTGCAATCGACCTTGAAAATCAGATGCTGATGGAAAACCTTTTCAAAGGCATTGGAGATGAAAGTTACGATTGAATGCGTCATGACATCGTGCACACGCTGATTGCGTATCAGTGGCCATCAGCGTGAAACAATGTCGGGTGCAACCGCGCTTGCACCCATAGCGCTGCGTGTGCGCCATTCGCCAGTTCGTGCCGATTCCTCCCTCTCTCCCCTCGCGCGGGTCAATGAGGTGATTCCGACTGCGGCCGTCGAACGAAATTCTTCCCACTGGTCCTATCCACCACCATCATCCTTCATCGGGAGCAGCCAGACTGTCCTTTACTGCGCGCATCGAGCGCTCAACGCTTTTATCGTACGAATGATCCCTCCAAGCTCGCTCGCTATCTCTTCAGGGATGGGGGCTGATTGATCTTCCACTGCGCGCGTCCAACGAGGGCCTTCCGAGGCCGCGCGTTGCGCGAGCACAGAAGATCATCAGCCTCCATCCCCTTCTCTCACTTCTTAAAGATCAGCCTCGGCTCCGTCATATTCCCCATCGACACCGTCACCAATTCCCACCCGTTTGCCCCAAACTCGTTCAGCGTGGTTTGCATATTCTGGGTGTCCGGAAGCACCTCAACGATCTTG
Source organism: uncultured Nitrospiraceae bacterium (assembly GCA_963720035.1). Classification (GTDB taxonomy): domain Bacteria; phylum Nitrospirota; class Nitrospiria; order Nitrospirales; family Nitrospiraceae; genus Palsa-1315. The sequence goes on from CAVREB010000015.1 coordinate 412,612, forward strand.
TACTGAAACCGTTTCGGCTCTTGCGCCTTCGCTGCAAACGGCTGCCACGTCACAAGCAGGAACCCCAACGCACAAAGACTGACTCCCGCTATCAACCACGCCCCCGAACGACATGCGCTCTGCATCTCTCACCTCGCTTTGTTCACTATTTACGGATGCGCCACTCGCCAGTTGTGGCCTGTTCCTAGATCGACTTTTAAGGGCACCGACAATCCCATCTTCTTCCCCGTCGCTTCCATCTCTGTCTTCACGAGTTGCTTCGCCTCGTCCAATTCCTTCTCCGGCACTTCGAAAATTAACTCGTCGTGAACTTGGAGAATCATTTTAGTATGCGGCAGCTCATGGTGCAGCGCGTTGTTCACATTGATCATCGCCACTTTGATGAGGTCCGCGGCGGAGCCTTGAATCGGGCTGTTCACGGCCATGCGTTCGCCGAATCCACGCTGCACCGGATCGCCGCTCTGCAACTCGGGAATCGGACGCCGCCGGCCGAGGATCGTGGTCGTGTAGCCCTTCGTTTTGCCTTCTTCGATATTCCGGTCCATCAACGCGCGCACTGCCGAAAACTTCTCAAAGAACGTCTCGATGTACTTCTTCGCGTCCGCCTGCGACACGCCGATATTCGAGGCCAGGCCGAACGGACTGATCCCATACACAATGCCGAAGACGACCGTCTTGGCCACGCGTCGCATGTCTCTCGTGATCTGACTGGAGGGCAGAGCGAAAATCTCCATGGCCGTCGCCATGTGGATGTCCTCCCCCCTCGCAAACACGGCGAGCAAACGCGGATCTTGCGACAGGTGCGCGAGGATACGTGGCTCGATCTGGCTGTAGTCGGCGCAGAGTAAGGTGTGGCCGGCCGGTGCGATAAATGCTTCTCTGATCCGCAATCCGTACTCACCCTTCACCGGAATATTTTGCAAATTCGGCTCGGTAGAGGAGAGCCGTCCGGTCGCTGCGACGGTCTGATTGAGCGATGTATGGAGCCGCTTGGTCTCCGGATTCACCAGTTCTGGTAGTGCATCCACGTAAGTCGATTTAAGCTTGCTGAGGCTCCGATAGTTCACAATCTGCGCTGGCAATTCGTGTTGTGTGGCGAGCTGCGTCAGCGTGTCTTCATCGGTCGAGTAGCCGGTCTTGGTTTTTCTGATCGGTTTGAGTCCCAGCTTCTCGAAGAGCACTGTGGCGAGCTGCTTTGGCGAATTGATGTTGAACTCCCCGCCGGCCAATCCTTCGATCGTCTCGATCATCTTATCGAGATCTCGCTCTAACTCTTTGCTGAGCCGGTGCAGGCCCTCGACATCCAGTAAGAATCCGTTCCGCTCGATCTCGGCCAACACCGGCACCAGCGGCATTTCAACGTTGGTGAAGAGCGTGAGGCTTCCCTGTTCCGACAGCCGCTCCGTCATGGGCTGGGCGAGCTTGGCCAGCACCGACGCGACCTCCGCTGCCTCCTCTCGTGAGCCTGTGACCTCGTCGAAAAGGGATTGCGGAGCGGCGCTGTTTTTATGCCCGGTCCCAAGCCGATGGTCCAGCACTTCCAGCGCGATGGTTTCAAGATGGTGATCGCGGCGGTTGGGATTGAGCAGATAGTCCGCCACCATCGTGTCCAGATACGGGCCTGCGAGGGTCACTCCAATGCGGTGGAACACCAGCAAGGTCGCCTTCAGGTCATGGACAACCTTGGTTCTCGTGGAGTCGTGCAGCAACGCCGTGATGGGCCTCATGTAGGTACGGACGTCGAGCGGAATGAACGCGGTCTTGTCTCCGGAAGACAGAGCCATCCCCTGCACATCCGCCTGCACCCCTGGCCCAGGGGAGAGCAGACACTGAAGGCCAAGGACGCCGCCCTTCGGCAATCCCTCCACAAATCGCTGCGCGGACGGTTCATCCTGAACGAGCTGCGTCTCAACAACATCCTTCTCAGCTTGTTTGAACGATGGCTGAAAGGATTTGAGGAGTGAGGTGAACTCCAGCTCGCGCAATAGATCGGTAAGCTGGTCCTGATGTGGCGGCTTAATGTGATAGGTCTCGGGATCGAATGCCACGGGACTATCCAGCTGGATAATTGCCAGCCGTCGGCTGAGGCGGGCGTTCTCGGCCTGGTCGATCAACAGGGCTTTTATCCGGGGCGGCGTGACCTCCTCTACACGGCGCAAGAGCTCTTCAATCGTGCCGAATTGGGTGATCAGCTTCATCGCCGTCTTCTCACCGATGCCCTTTACGCCGGGAATATTGTCCGTCGCATCGCCCATGAGCCCCATAATCTCCACGACGCGTGCCGGCTCCACACCAAAGCGTTCTACGCATTCCGCTTCGCCGAACCACTTGTCTTTCACCGGATCGTAGATGCGCACGTGGGGCGTCAGGAGCTGGAACATGTCCTTGTCGCCGGTGACGATGACGACGTCAAACCCGGCCCGTTCGGCCTGGAGCGCCAGCGTGCCGATCAAATCGTCCGCCTCGTGGCCGGATTGCCGGACAGCGGGAATGTTGAGGGCATCCACCACGCGATGGATGTAGGGAATCTGGGCGCTCATGCCTTCCGGCATCGGCGGCCGCTGCGCCTTGTAGGCCTTGAATTCCGCGTGGCGCAACGTCGGACCTTTTTCGTCAAACGCCACAACAAGACCATCCGGCTTCTTCTCGCGAATAATCTTCAGCAACATCGTCGTGAAGCCGAGGATGGCGTTGGTCTGGAGGCCTCTGGAATTATTCATCGCCGGCAGGGCGAAGAATGCACGATAGATATAGGCGCTCCCGTCGATCAGGTAGAGCGTCTTGCGGCTGGACTCGGTGCTCGTCATGGTGTTGAGAATCGGCGTTAGGGATCGGGAGCCAGTGTCAGCGGTGGTTTATCAAACTTGTGGCGCATGGCATTAATGACGCCCAACAGGGTCGGCTGGCCGACCATTTTGGCCTCTAGCTGACGCTTTCTGGGGAAATCTATGAGCGAAACCCCGATTAGCATAGTCAGCAGGCCCTGCCCCGGCAAAAAGAGCATGGCAAAGCCGACCAAGAAAAACACGACGCCAGCGACGTTCTTGACGACCACCCCCAACAGGCGCAGCACGGGATGATGGTCTTTCATCCAATGGCGGGGAGCACGGGTGTCAAAATAGTCGGCAGGCAAGCGGACCAGAATCAGCGGGATGGCAATCAAGGAACCGATAAAGCCGATGACCGAGATCACGGTGAGACCGATGAGCACATCGACCGGAATCCATTGCTGGACTGTTGCGAGTAAACCATCCATGGGACGCGCATCCTAACATGCGACCTGGGGGCACTCAAGCCAACGACCGAGCGGCATCGACGGTTTACGGCAGGTTTCTCAACGGGCTATAATCTCATTGTTATGTCGCTTCGCTCGCCCCTCACACTTCGGATCAGCACCTTGCTCGGGATCGCGTTCCTTGGCGTGGGACTCCTTACGATTCCCTCCTCCGTCTGCGCATCCGATGATCTTCATATCGAAATTACGAAGAAAGGCCTGGGCAAGGAGGTCGTCATCACGCAGGGGGCACGCGAGTGGTTCATGCTGATCGAGGTGACGCCTGAGAATTCCGTGGTCCTGCGGCAGGAAAAAGACCACGATACGTATCTCGTGGACGAGAGTGAAACGCATGACCGTCCCATGACCGCGGGCGAAGTCGATGCAGCCATCACTGATTATGTAAACAGCGTCAAAGCACGCGTCTCACAGAAGTAGCCGCCAATATGCCACCTCAACCCAAGTTCGTCATCTTCGCCCATCACGCCACTTACGATACGCTGCACCAGGTCGCAACCCTGGGGCTCACGGCCGCGGCAATGGGAAAGGACGTGATCGTGATCTTATTGTTCTGGACGATCAAGAAGCTGGCCGAGGGAAGGATCGACGTGATCGACTTTCCACCGGAATATGCCTCATCGGCAGACGAAGTCGCTCGTCTGTTGAAAGAGAAGAAAGTCCCGAAGATTTCCGAGATGTTTCAGGACGCAAAACACGTCGGAAAGTTTCGTCTGATCGCCTGCAGTGCCGGCCTGGAATATATGGGCGTGGATAGTGCCATCGTCGAAAAGAACGTCGACGAAGTCATGGGGCTACCTGCCATTATCGCTCTCACCTCCGACGCGGAAACGAAGCTGTTCATCTAGTGGGATGCTGGCGCGAGACTCGCGTGAAAAGTTCGCCAGGCGCGACTTGCCTCTCGCTGCTTCGCTCCCCATCCGCGACGTGTCGCTGCGCTCGCTCATCGCGAGCGCGTCACTCCGACCCGGTCGCAGTATTCGGTGAGTTTGCACTGACTGCAGAACGGCGAGACTGGTTGGCAGAGGTTCTGCCCGTAGGGAACAAGTAGATCGTTGAAGGTGATCCAATGCGGCTTTGGCAATTTCCGGCGTAGCACCTGCTCAGTTTCCTCCGGCGTCTTCGTCTTGACGTAGCCCCAGCGATTACTGATCCGATGCACATGGATATCCACGCAGATGCCAGGCTTGCCATACCCGACCGTCACCACCAGATTTGCCGTTTTCCGGCCGACCCCTGACAGAGTGACCAGCTCCTCGATGGAGTCGGGAACCGTTCCTCCATAGACGTCCAGAAGGCGCCGGCAAATTGCATGAATGGATTTGGCTTTCGTCCGGTAGAACCCGACGGGATAGATGGCGCGTTCGATCTTCTGGAGCGGGAGGGTCAGCATCGTGGCTGGCTGATGCGCCAGCGCGAACAGTCTGGTACTGGCTTCACTCGTCGTCTTGTCTTTGGTCCGGAGGCTGAGGAGACAGGAAATGAGGATGCGAAATGGGTCCCGGTTCGACTCGCGCGCCACCACGCCGAGGACCGGCTCCTCCCACTGCCGAATCTCGCGCTTCACGATTCGAAGCGCAGCAGTAGATCTGATCCTGGCGCATGGACAAGGAAGGGATACGGAGGCCTTGTGAGAGATGCGATCAACCGAACGGGCGAGCCCGTGGAAGGACGCTTACTCTGGCTTACGCTTTGCCAACCACTTTTGACGCCGCCGCTGCGCCTCGCGTTCCTTGGCTTTCTTCCTGACACTCGGCTTCTCGTAAAACCGCCGACGCTTCAGTTCGCGGAAGAGTCCTTCCCCCGCGAGCTTTTTCTTCGCAACTTTGAGGGCTTTCTCGACGTTATTATTGAAGACTTTGATTTCCATTCTTCCCGTCTATCTACTTTCCCAGGCGATGCCTGTACAGGTTTTTTTCTCGTGCCAGCCCGACCCTGACCAAGGGGCGCAGTGTAACATAGCCCCCTGAGTTCCTCAAGACGGTTTGTCATTTGCTGAATCCGATCGAGAAGAGAGGACTTAAGTCGTTGATTGCTGTTGAATGTTTATGTTTTCTTCGACCGTATGACGTCCCGCATCGGCCGCGGCGATCGCCAGCACCAGTCCAACGGTTAGATCAGACCGAACGCGTGGCTTCACCTCTGCCGAACAGGCATGAAGAAGGGCTCCAGCCTCCGTCGCCTGTTCGGCGATTTCAAGCGGGATCTCCGTCGCCAGATGGAGCGCGGACGACAAGACGGCGGGACGGGTCCGGTCTGTCTTCGCGAGCCTCGTGGCCCGGATAAATCTGCTGATAGGCATCGCCATCCGCTTGCATCAGCTCGCGAAGCCGCCGGTCGATCTCGCTCAGCCGATGTTCCACTCCTCGTTGCTGGCTGAGTCGCGCACCCATGATCCCCAACGACGCCGCGAGGGCTCCCACCAAGGCCGCCACCGTGCCGCCGGCCGGAATCGGAGTCGCCCGGGCCACAGCATCCAAAAAGTCCGCCAGCGATTGCGCTTGCAGATCAACCGGCTCCTGTTCGCGAGACGGGGCATGTCGTGCCGACTCACTTAACAGCCGACTCTCCAATCTCGCTCTCCAGCACCTGCGTGGGATCGAACTGTTCGAGCACCAGGCTATGAGCGGCTGCCTGAACCAGCGCCGCTTGGGGCACGAGCCCGATCACCTCGCTCCCCGCTACCGCCACGCCTTGCTCGGCTGCGCGGGTTCGGACCGCTTCAAATGCAACATGCAGAGGTGTGACGATGTAATCGGTCAGATTCATGGCGACCTGAACCAGTTTTCGACTGGCCAACTCCACCCCGATTGCTTTGAGATGGGGCAGCCCTCCGTTCGATTGGCGTATGTCCTTCGCGATGGATCGGGCCAGCGCCAGATCCGTCGAGCGGAGATTCACATTGAAGGCGATCAAAGGAGGTCGCGCGCCGATCACCATGGCACCGGCTGTCGTATGGAGTTGAGGGGGACCAAAATCCGGTGCCCAGTCCGGATCGGAGGCCATGCGGAAGGCGAGGCCTTGAAGCCCTCCTCGACGAACCGATTCGAGTGGGGCATGATCACGGTGCGTGGCCGCTTGTTCGTAGAGGAACACCGGGATTTCCAGCTCTGTCCCTACCCGTTGCCCCAATCGCTTCGCCAGACGGATACAATCCTGCATCGTCGTGCCGTGCACCGGCACGAAGGGAACGACATCCGTTGCCCCCACCCGCGGATGGACGCCCTTGTGCTTCCGAAGATCGATGAGATCGGTCGCCATGCGAATGGCGCGAAAGGCCGCTTCAGCGACTGCGTCCGGTTCTCCGGCAAAGCTCAGGACTGAGCGATGGTGGTCTCGATCCATCGACTGGTCCAACAGCCAGACCCCTGGCACCGACTCCACGGCATTCACCAGCGCACGCACCGTCGTCTGGTTTCGTCCTTCACTGAAGTTCGGCACACATTCGACGATTCGGTCCACGGATATTATTGCCCTCTCAAAAACTAAAACAACGAAGCCGGAGGTCTGATCATCATCCCTCCGGCTTCTCTCTCTCGACTAAGTCCGTGTCTGTGCGGTTACTTCGTCTTTTTCACAAACGCTTTATAGATCGTTCCCGACTTCGTCTGTTCTTCTTCCAGCCCTACCATCTGATGGCCGGTCGTGTCGCACCAGGCCGGCATGTCCTTCTTGATACCTTCGTCGTCTGAGACGACTTCAAGGACCTGCCCCAACGTCAGATCCTTGATCTTCTTCAAGGTCATGATAATCGGCATCGGGCAAAAGTACCCGAGTGTATCGAGCTTCACATCGGCTTGAATCATTTCTTTACTCCACAAAAGAGGCGCGGGACTCAGGCGATTTGGTCACTACAGGTCTCGCCTTTCATGCCCTTCGCACTTGTCTCGCTCGCTCAAATAAACAAGTTCACACTGCCCTGTCTCGCTTCCGCGAGGTAAGTCGTCACACCTGCGAACTGATCGATACCCTCGATGAGCGTATCTTTCGAGATTCCCATCAGCCCCATGGTCGTCGTGCAGGCAATAAAGCGAACCCCAAGGTCCAGCGCCGTCTCCATGAGTTCCGGCACACCCGGCATCCGGTTCTGCTTCATGACCTTTTGCATCATCTTCGTGCCCAGCCCCCAGAAATGGAACCGCGAGAGGGGAAGGCTGTCTGCGCCCCCTTTATTCAGCAGGCCGAACATTCGACGAAGCCAGTCCTTGGCAGAGCTGGCCGCGCCTTTCCGGCGAATGGTATTGAGACCCCAGAAGGTGAAAAAGACGGTGACCTGCATCCCCATGGCGGCGGCCCCGGTGGCGATGATGAACGCCGCCATCGCTCGGTCCATGTCGCCGCTCAGCAGCACGATCGTCACCTTGTCAGGCTTGGAAGTCCGTAAGTCGGCCAACGCCACAGCTGGATCCATCTGCGTGATTGTCATGACGCCCTCTTTCCTGTCAGGTCCGCATGAATACGGCAATTTCAATGGGATTTTGACTATAGTCCCCGCTTCTTTTTCTTGTCAAGGAAGGTGGGGGCTGAGGCACCTACGCCGGTCCCGTGCTCCCGGAGCGCGCGCCCTCAGAAGGGCCTCGCTCGACGGCCGCAGTCGGACCGGCATAGGTGCCTCAGGAAATGATTGGGAAGATCGAAAAATGTGCTCGTTGGACGCGCGCAGTGGAAGACCGAGCGGGCCGCTGCCGCTCCCCTTTTCTCCCTATCGGATGATTCACATTGACGATGCCGATACGCCGGCTATAATGAATGGCACTACGACAAGTTGAGAGCCGCACATCTCGCATCGGTGCAAACTGGATAGCCCTCGACCATCCACTCAAAGAACTGGTGATGCTCCTACGGAGGAGTTACGCGCACCCAGGACCCTGACAGGCAGGAGCGCGACTCGGAAGATACCTCGTCTTATTCTTCTTCTCTCGGCGATCATGCTTTGCACGCATGCCTTCCCGCTCTGGTCAGCAAACAGCCATCGTCTTGCAACGGTGCCGGCACTGGGTGTGGTCGCAGAAGGACAGACTGGAATCGTCCACTACATCGTCCTCCAAATCGACGAAGATCCTCAACAACAAGAGGGACCGACAATCCAATTCAATGAGATTAACCTGGGCGGCGGGTCAATCGTCAGCGAGGATTGGAAAGAAGGCGTCAGGCAAGCCGTCGCTGCTGCCACGAAAGAAGTGGGAGAGGACGGACGAGAGTGGGTCGTCACGATCAAGAACCGGTCATACAATGCGTTGACCGAGGGAACGAGCGCCAGCAGCGCCGTCGCGGTCGGCATCGTGGCAGCCTGGCGAGGCGACGACGTCAACCCAGACGTCGCCCTGACCGGGAAAATCATGCCGGACGGTCAGATCGAGCCGGTTGCCGCACTCCCCGTCAAAGTCGAAGCGGCGGGCCGCGCACAGTTTAAGACCATACTGGTGCCTCGCGGGCAACTATACACGGCTGACTGGGATCTCTCCCAACTGGCAGCCGAATGGAACATCAAAGTTCTCGAAGTGACAACCTTGAACGAAGCTTACCAGCTCATGACGACGGCAGGACGGTAGCGGATCATTTCGCACCCATCTGCACTATAAGTCCCATCGCCTGCCGAATCTGGGCGCGCGAACCGAGTAGTACCACAATATCGCCCATCATCAACCGAGTCTTCTCAGAAGGATTCGATTGCGTCACCCCGGCACGAGTCCAGGCGATCACCGAAGCGCCAGTGCGGGGACGGAGAGAAAGCTCAGCCAAGGTCTTCCCCCGTGCAGGCGAATCGTCGTCGATGCGGCAGGTTTCGACTTCTGCATCGGTCAAGGTCCCGCCACGAAGATGATGCGCGAGTTCCGGCAATTCGCTGCGACGAAGCAAAGCGTACCCCTCACGGCGAACTTGTTCAGCCTTTTGCATCACATAGTCATGCGGCAGTTTGTAGGTGCGGAGCACCAAGGCAAAGATCTCGATGGAGGTTTCGAATTCCTCCGGCACCACATCATCCGCGCCGAGCTGGTGCAGTTCCTCCAATTCGCGCAAATAGCGAGTCCGCACAACGACATGGAGTTTGGGATTTAGTCCCTTGGCGATCTGCACGGTCCGCCGGGTGATAAACGGATCCGAGATGGCGACCACCAGCACCTTCGCGTCCTCGATCCTCATGTGCCGCAACACATTCGGATTCGTGGCATCACCGTAATAGACGGGCACCCCGTGTTTTGCTTCGCGGCTGACGGTATCACCGTCGAGATCCAAGGCCAGGTACGGGATCTCCGTGTCGCCGAGGACGCGAGCGAGATTCCTCCCGTTCAACCCATACCCCACAATAATGACGTGGTCCTTCATCCGAATCTGCTTCCCTTCGGTCTGCAGGACGTGGGCGGTGGTACGACGAGGTAGCCAATGACGAAGCCGCTGCCACGCTTCCACACGGCGGGCCAGGTGCGGCGACCACTGCATGAGAAAGGGCGTCACGATCATTGAGAGCACCGAAACCGCAAGAAAGATCTGATACGGATCGCCCCGCAGGAAACCGGTCTCCTGCCCTTGCTGCGCCAGCAAGAAACTAAACTCCCCGACCTGGGCCAGGGCGATGCCCACCATAATCGCCGAACGTGGAGGGACCTCCGCCAACAAGACCGCTCCAGCCCCGGTAACAAACTTCACCAACAGAATCGTCACCAGTAGTCCGGCCACCGGCAGCGGATGATTCAGCAACACCCGCCAGTCCATGAGGATGCCGATCGACACGAAGAAGAGACTATTGAAACTGTCGCGGAACGGCAGCACTTCGGCCATGGCCTGATGGCTGTACTCCGATTCAGAAATGACCAACCCGGCGATGAATGCGCCCAACGCCAACGAGAGACCGCCGAGCGAGGTGAGCCATGCGATGCCGAGACAGAGGACGATGATCGTGAGCAAGAACAGCTCGCGGCTGCGGCTGCGTACGATATGTTCCAACAGCTTAGGGACCAGATACCAGGCGGCTACAATGACGAGCGCGACGACAAGAATCGACTCCCCCAAGGTGAGCAGAATCGCAATCCCGCCTCCATCCGATTGGCTGGCAAGAATCGGCGTCAGCAGCATCATGGGTACGACGGCCAAATCCTGAAAGACGAGAATCCCGATCGTGGCTCGGCCATGGATCGAGTCGCTGTCCCCCCGTTCGGCCAAGGTCTTCAACACGATCGCCGTGCTGCTCAGGGAGAAGAGGAATCCCCAGAATAACCCCTGCCGCCAGGACAGTCCGACGAGCATCGCCCCGAGCCACGCGATCAACAGCACGCCGCCGACCTGGATCGGTGCAGCCAGAAACATGAGTCGGCGTAAGGAGGCCATTTGCACCAACGAGAATTCGATGCCGATGGTGAAGAGGAGCAGGACGACCCCGATTTCCGCCAACACTTGGACCGTGCCGATGTCCGAGATGAGGTTCAACCCGTGGGGGCCGATGAGTGCGCCGGCCACCAAGAACCCCGCGATCGAGGGAAGCCGGAACTGGTGGAATACGAACACGACGGCGATCGACACCGTGAAGATCACGAGCAGATTTGCAAGCACGCCGTAGTCAGTCATAGAAAGATAGGGCCAGTAAACCTGGGGCGGAGAATACCCCAGCAGCGAGGATGGAACAAGGCAAAGCTGCTTGTTCAACGGAAACCGTTTCGCTACAGTGGCTTCACGAGACGAACGAGCGAGGCCAGACCATGATCCGTGCCATAATATTCGACTTCAACGGCGTCATCGCCGACGACGAGACGCCGCATCTGCGCTGCTTCCAGCAGGCGTTGGCTGAGCACGGCCTCTCGCTCACGAAGGATGACTACTACGGCACCTACCTGGGCATGGATGAACGCACCTGTGCAGCGGCGCTCCTCGCAACACGCGACGGCACTTGTGATCGAGAGCTGCTGCGGGCGATGATGGACCGGAAAGCGACGCTCTTCCGGGAGTACCAGGCCATCCACAAACCGGCGCTCTTCCCCGGCATCGTCGAGTTCGTGAAGCGCGCCGGGGCGCGATATCGATTAGCGATTGCCACAGGAGGCAGGCGGGAACAAATCGACCATGTACTGCGTGGGACCGCGATCGAGCGGGACTTCGTGGTGGTTGTGTCGGCAGACGACGTCGCCACCGGCAAGCCCGATCCGGCCATCTATCATGCGACTCTCAAACGATTGACCGCAGTGGATCCCCGCCCGCCGCTGCTCACCGCGGCGCAATGTGTGGTGGTGGAGGATTCCCGAGCCGGCATCCGCGCAGCAAAGGCGTCCGGCATGAGGGTCCTCGCCCTGGCCACCACCTATCCTCCCGACCAACTATCCGAAGCTGATCTTGTGCTGCCGAATTTGAAAGGTGTGCGTCCCGAATCGATTGAGCCGTTACTCGCGACTAATCGGCCAGGTGAGCCATCTGGCCAGGTCCCCCGTCGGTAGCAAGACCCCCCTCGAAAGATGAATAGACGGCCTTCTCTCCGGTGGAATAGCTTGTCAACACTATCGGTGAGTATAATTTACAAAAGGTGAACGATAATGCAAACCCTGTCTGTTCCACTGTCTCAGGGGAGGTGTTTTATGCAGCCCGCCCGCGTGCTCATGACCGCCGCAACGTTCCTCGCCCTCTCCTCAACGTCGGCATTCTCCGACACCACGATCACCTTCGATCCGTTGCAGATGCGCGAATGCCATCAGGCAGACGGGAGCATTCTGTATACGAATAAGGACCTGCCCGGTTGCAACCTGATGACCCTGAAGCCTCTGTCGGTCGTGCCCTCGCTGGATGACATGCCAACCTATCGCCCCAGCGTAGCCATGGCTCCTCACTACGATACTCCTCCGTACCCAGACCGCAATCAGGCTGGTATGACCGGCGGAGGACAGATCGTCCCCGATTGGGCCAAAGATTGGCAAGCCAGCATTGCCTCGTCCGGGTCCATTCAAGCTGAAGTCTGCTCCATGTATGGAGAGTGGCTCCACCTCAATCAGAAAACCCGTGGCGGGTTCTTTTACGGGACAGATCCCTCGTATGGCGGAGATCTTTCTGGAAGAAACCAGAGGGGCCCGAGCTATTCGTTCTACGACAACGCGCGGTTCCACACTCTATCGAGAATGTTCGGGACAGGATTCGTACCGGTCGGCTGTCAGTAAGGAGTCAGTCCAGGGCGAGAGACCGGGGGTGCCAGGCTATCTGAGGGCTTGGCACCCCTCATTTTTTATAGAACTCCCGATACCACTGCACGAACCGGGGAATCCCCACCTCAATAGTTGTCGCTGGCTTGAACCCGACATCCCGTGACAGGTCTTCGATGTCGGCATAGGTGGCAGGCACGTCACCTGGCTGGATGGGCAACAATTTCTTCTTGGCATGTTTCCCAATCGCCTGTTCCAACACCTCGATAAAACGCAACAGCTCGACTGGCTGATGATTGCCGATATTGTAAATCCTGGCCGGCGCTGAACTGGTTCCTGGATCGGGTCTGTCACTGGACCAGGCCGGGTTTGGCGTAGCCGGATGATCGAGGGTCCGGATCACTCCTTCGACAATATCATCGATGTAGGTAAAGTCGCGGCGCATCTTTCCGTGGTTGTAGACCTCAATTGGCTTCCCCTCCAGGATCGCCTTCGTGAAAATGAACAGGGCCATATCGGGTCTTCCCCAGGGCCCATAGACTGTAAAGAACCGCAAGCCTGTGCAGGGAATCCGATAGAGATGTGCATAGCAATGGGCCATGAGTTCGTTGGCCTTCTTGCTGGCCGCGTAGAGAGAGACCGGATGATCCACGTTGTCATGAATCGAAAACGGCATCTGAGTATTGCCACCGTAGACGGAACTCGACGAGGCGTAGACGAGGTGCTTCACCTTCGCGTGCCGGCAGCCTTCCAGAATGTTCATAAACCCTTCGATGTTGCTGTCCGTATAGGCATGCGGGTTCACCAGCGAATAGCGCACGCCGGCTTGGGCCGCCAGATGGACCACCTTCGCAATCGGCTGCGTGGCAAACAGCCGTCGCATCTTCACTCGGTCGGCCAGATCGGTCTTGGTGAAGGTGAATTGCTTGAAAGGTTTCAGTTTCGCCAGCCGCGCCTTCTTCAGTCGCACGTCGTAGTAGTCGTTGACATTATCGAGTCCGATCACCCGCTCGCCTCGCTCCAGCAATCTGGTCGCTGTATGAAAGCCGATGAATCCGGCGACACCGGTGACGAGGATGGGGGCTTGCGGTGTGTTGCGCGTGGTCATAGTTGGTCCTTGTCGAGTTATCGAGATGGTGTGGTGCGGCTACTGGCTTTCATGAACGGAGGATCGCCGTGGTCAAGCCGGTAGAGCGAGAGGGGCGTCAGAGCTTCCCCGGTCGTCAGCGGTTCCACCGGCCCGTCAGTCGTACGACGAAACAGATCCAACGCATGACCGTAATGATACCCGCATCCATTCTTGACGAGAAGTTCTTTGAGGATTTCCGGCCGTTCCCAGTGGGCCGTCAGCAGGGCTGTGCGCGCGGGATTCCGTTGGCTGAACATGAACGAGAGATGGTCCGGATACCAATCCGCGCCGCCGGTGGCATACGACACGAAGAGCTTGGCCTGCGCCGCCACACACACATCGGCAAGGTACGCATTCGTGAGATAGCCGTTTTCTCCCACGTCGAGCCATTTCCCAGGATGCGACAAGGGTGCGTGGGCCGCGTGGCCACGAACTTCGAGCAGTTGTTGTTGTGAGGCAAACACCAGCGGGATCGGCCCATGCTTCTGCACGAGTGACTGGATCACTCCGTCCTTGAGGGCCGACTTGCCGCTATTTGTCGGCCCGCTGTCCGCATGCACGAGCACGTTATAGCCACGATCGGCAATGAGATAACAGTTGCGCGGCATCTCCAGATCGCAGGGATCTTCGCCGTAGAACGGCACGGAGTACACGGCCCCTCCTTCGAAGGCCCAACTTTCTCCATGCGCCAATTCAATCACGCGGCCAAAGCCAAGTTCTCGCAAGAGCGACAGATAATCGTAGGAGAGCGTACGCCGATTCCTTCGGCTCGGTACGATGATCGGCGTGTCCTTGGGCAAGTGCAAGAGCGTCCGCGGATCCACATGATCGTCGTGATCATGAGTCAAGAAGACGGCAGCCGGCTTGGGCAACAACGATCCCCAGAGCGACGGGATGGAGGATTCTGCAAACCAGGGGAGCAGCCAGGGATCGAACAACAGCGCTTGGTCCCGTTGCCGATACAGCAACGCGGCATGGCCAAGATGGACCGTGTCTTTATCTTGCACTGTCTCGAACCAGCGGGATCTGACGGAGGAGGTGCTCGAGCCGACCAAACACTCATGCTGGTGAAGGGATTCGATCAGTCGCGTAAGCAGACGTTCTCCATCTCGCCCCGAGGTCGCCACCACCGTTTTGATTTCGTCGGTCTTATGAGTGCCGTCCAAACACCCCAGGACCTTTCCCACCAGCGGCCCCAACTGTCGCTGGTCGAACCCGATCGGGATCGCCTGCCTCTTCACGGAATGAAAGATCCGGAGCCCGCCGTTGGTGACCGTCGCGGACTTGGTGGGATCGGTCGGAAACTCCCATTGAAACGTGCCGTCCGGCTTTCGCCCACAACGAATGTGCTGCTGCAGATAAGGATGAGCGCTGATTACCTCCGCATAGGCATCTTCCAGTCGCCGCTGACGATCGGGGTCGTCGACCGGGGCCCGCTTGGAAAAGACATCGCTGATGGCTGTATCGATCGCGCTGGAGAGGAGGCCGTGAGCTTCATGGAGACTCGCGACGACTTCGGGGGCCACCCCTGCAACAAAGGGGAAGGGCCCTGGAGGGTCGGCGCTCTCCAATTGAACCCAACTCCAGGGCACGAGGCTGAGATACTGATTTTTCGGCAGACTGTCCCAGATCTTCATGATCGTTAGGCGTGAGGCGTCAGGCGAAAGGGGATCGCTTCACCCCTCACCCCTTACGTGTGAATTCTAGTTTACTGATCGTGGGTTCGTACAACGCTTGGATGACATTCCCATCGGGATCGGAAAAGTAAAAGGAATAGCTGCCGTCGCGATGCTGCTTCGGCGCTTTTACGACCTGCCCGCCTAGCTGCTGCAAACGAGGTTCGACCTCCCGATACATCCGGTCGACTGCTTCAGGGCTCTCAAGGATCACGCCGACGTGGTCCAACAATTGACCCGTCAAGGGTTGATACGAAGCGATCTCAGACGGCGCAATCTGGTGTAAGGCAAGATTGTCCGATCCGGAGCTGAAATACACATTGTCGGGGTCGGGCTCCCATACCACCTCCATCCCCAACAACTCTTCATAGAACGTGCGAGAGCGCGCGAGATTCGTGACGCGCATCGCCACGTGGCGTAATCCTCGATGCAACGGAGTACTCATGGTCAGCCTCAATGGTGCCCGTATAGTAGGGAGCCACCTCGGCTCCGTCAATTAAAAATCCAAGGAGCTCGGCGCACAATCGGACGGCTGCGCTTCCTCTTCTGGCTATGGTACGATACCCACGCTTCCGATCTTGAACAAGGAATCCGCCACGATGTCTGTCCGACCATTGCTTGTTTCGACTATGCTCTGTGTCCTGCTTAACATGTCCCCGCTCTTCGCAGCCGACCAACCGCCTCAGGCCCGGCTCACGCCACCAATGGGCAATGACGGTGCGCCGATGGTCGTGGTCCCTGGCGGCTCGTTCCCGATGGGGGTCCCGCACGGAGACCGGGATGGTGGACGGGATGAATATCCACGCCATGACGTGTTTGTGGACACCTTTTTTATCGACAAATTCGAAATGACAAACGGTCGCTATCTGGAATTCGTCAAAGCCACAGGCCATCGTGTCCCACAAAATCCCAAGAACCCGACTCGAAACCTCTGGCAGGGAGACACCATCGCTGAATCACTGACCGACCGGCCCGTCATCAATGTGGATTGGTTTGACGCCGAGGCCTATTGCAAGTGGGCGGGCAAACGATTGCCGACCGAAGCCGAATGGGAAAAGGCGGCAAAGGGCACTGCCGATCGACGATTCCCCTGGGGCAATGTCGAGCCTACAGTGAAACATCTCAACTTCAATCAACAGTGGGTCGGCGAGAAGACCCTCATGCCCGTCGGGAGCTATGAATTGGGCAAGAGCCCGTTCGGCGCCTACGACATGGCCGGCAACGTCTGGGAATGGGTCAACGACTGGTACGATGCCCGGTACTACGAGAAGAGCCCGGCGAAGAATCCCAAAGGCCCTGAGAACGGTATCAAGAAAGTCATTCGGGGTGCAGGATGGCAGAACGAGACCCCCACGGTTCGCATCTTTACCCGCGTGGACAGCGATCCGACGATTCGGAACGAATCGACGGGCTTCCGTTGCGCCCTCGATGCGAAATAGTCGTTTGCGCTGAAGATCTGTCTCGCCTGCATGGTAGAACAATCCCATGACCGGGTCGGATCAGACAGACCAACTCAGGGCCAAAACCAAGCATTTTGCCATCGGCGTGCTCAAACTGTTCGGCGCTCTTCCAAAAACCGCAGATACCACCGCCATTGAACCGCAGCTGGTAAAGACGGCGACCGTACTGGCTGCAAGTTGTCGCGCGGTCGCACGCGCACAATCGGACGAGGAGCGGCAAGCTAAGCTCACCATCGCGACCGCGGACGCCGATGACGCCGTATTTTGGCTCGATCTCCTCCGCACGGCAGACCTCGGAGAGCAAGCGCCAGTACATCAACTACTGGACGAAGCAGCAGAGATCCTCGCCATTCTGTCGAATTGTGGCGCACCAGACGCGGCGACACCTGACTCCCTAACCACCCAGTCACCCACCCAGGAACCTCCGCCTCCGCCGACGGTACCTACCGACTTTAACCGCCTACGTGTTGTGTCGTTCGAAAGTCGCATGGCGCAGGAAATGACGCGGCTGATCGAACGAAACGGAGGAACACCGGTTGTGGCCCCGGCCTTACGGGAACTCCCGATTCCCCTCCAGGAGAATGGGGCCGTCTTCCGCCTGGGCGTCAAGCTCATCCTCGACCAGATCGACATTGTGATTCTGTTGACCGGCACCGGCACCACAATACTCTTCGACCTGCTCCAGACTCGCTATCCCCTGACCGACCTGGTCGAGGCGCTGAAGAAAACCTTTGTGGTCACGCGAGGGCCGAAACCAGTCGCGGCCCTGAAGAAGGCCCTCGACCTGGAACCGAACATTACCGTGCCGGAACCGAACACTTGGGTAGAGGTGGTCTCCACGCTCGACGAATACCGTCCCGTCAAGGGTCTCCGCGTCGCAGTCCAAGAATATGGCGCGTCCAATCCGCAACTTCTGGATGCCCTGAGACAACGTGGCGCAGAGGTCTTTCCCGTGCCCATTTACCGTTGGGGGCTCCCGGAAGACACAGGCCCGTTGAGGCAGGTGGTCGGCGAGATCATTGCGGGGAACTTTCAGGTCATGCTGGTCACCAACGCCGCGCAGATCGATCATGTCATGCAGCTACTCGAGCAGGAAGGCACAACCGCACAGTTCAAAGAGGCCTGCAGAAAGATGGTCGTAGCCTCCATCGGCCCCACCGCCAGCGAATGCCTCCGCCACCACGATCTCCCCATCGACTTCGAACCCTCCCATCCGAAGATGGGAGTCCTGGTCAAAGAAACCAGCGAGCAGGTTCACACGCTGCTTCAACAGAAACAATCAGCGTAGACTAGTGGGGGGAGGATTGAGTTCCGGCGTCTCTCCCGCTGCTTTCACATCCCGCGCGCAGCGAAAACCGAGCCAATTCATTTTCGTGCTGGGATCAGCCCCATTTCGTTGAGCAGGCCGCACGGAGGGCGTACTGTCGATCCACCCGCCACCACGAAAGGCTTTTTGTGTCCCTCGTTCCGGCCCCTTGGGATTCCGGTCCGGCGCCGTCTTGTAATAGTTCTGGTCGTACCAATCGTTGGTCCATTCAGCCACATTGCCGGACATTTGATAGACACCGTAAGGGCTCACCGCGTTCTCATACTTGTCCACGGAGACGATCGGCGGATAGAGCAGCAGTCGCTCCGGCCGGTCGCGGACCGGTCCGGACAATCCTGTGCGGCCGAAGTTGGCCCGGCTTAATCCCGCCGGCTGATTCCCCCAGGGATAGATGCGTCCATCCTCTCCCCGGGCGGCCTTTTCCCACTCTGCCGAGGTCGGCAGGCGCTTTCCCGCCCACTTGCAATAGGCATCGGCATCATCCCAGGACACATGCATCACCGGATGGTTGACCATGGTCTCCTGGAAGTTGCCGCCGTCATACTGCCAGTCGATCAGCGGGGGCAGATCCTTGGCGAGGATGTACTTTAGATACTGCACGGTGGTCACTTCGAACTTGTCGATCTCGTAGGCGTCAAGGTAGACCTTCCGCTGGGGGAACTCCGCCTGATAGGAGTTCCGATCCACCTTCTTGTCACTCCCCATGATGAACGAGCCAGCCGGAACGAGGACCATTTCGTCGTGAGCCGGCAACTTCGCCCGCTCGGCGGCAATTTTCTTTCCTTCGGGGGTCCATTCCCGGACGACGTCGGCCACGTCCAACGCGTGAACCAATCCGCCCATTGCCATCAGTCCTGTTATTACAGTGCCCGCGATGATTCCGAAAACTCGCACGTCACGTCCTCCTTGTTGTCTTACATCCCCGGCCCGGTCTGCCCGGGTGTTCCCTGTTTGTCGAAATCTTCCAGCGGCTGAAAGTTGACCGGCAGGTTGAAGAGGTAGTCTGAGACAGACCGCAGCTTCACATGTTGGTATTCCACGATCCAGCTCCCGTCTTTCTTCGCCAGCTTCATCGGAAAATGAATATCCGTGGCGATCCACTGATAGTACACCTCGACGTGCTCTCCTTGCTTCGTGGTGACTTCGTACAGGATCGTCGGATGCCCCTCGCGCACTTCCGTGCCGATCTCCTGCCGCGACACTTCTCCGTCCAGCTTTTCGCTCACCCTGAGATCCTGCTCCGGACTATAGGGGATCGTCTTGAAGTGCTTCATCCGCGAGAGCAGCAACCAGACGACCTGCTTGTCCTTGCGCACAATACTTACGTTGACCGGCCCCATCGATTGGTGTTCGATGCGCCACATCTGATCGCGGTAATAGATGTTTGCTTTGTGCGATTTGCCATCGATCTTCGTCACTTGATCCGCAGTAAACTCCAGCGCCCGGGCCGGCAGACCGACGAGCAGCAGGCTACAAGCAATCCAGAGGACGAGACAGGTCTGACGCATCGCGGGAAATCCTACCATAGGCCCATGCTCACTTTCTTCTGGTCGGTTACGAGAGGACGAGCACGCCGGCTCCTGAATAGCGTCCGGCTTTCAACTCTTGCAGAGCGCGATTGGCATCGGCGAGCGGAAACGACTGGGTGTGGGGTTTGATGGGAATCGCAGCAGCCTCGCGCAGGAGATCGAGGCCGTCCTGCTTCGTATTGGCCGTGACGCTTCGAATGACCTTCTCTCCAAAAACCTCGCGATCGTAATCGAGCGAGGGAATCGGCGTCATGTGAATACCGGCGAGGGCGAGCGTGCCGCCGCGCTCCAATGCTTGCAAGGCCAGCGGGACCAATTCCCCGGCCGGCGCAAAGATAATCGAGCCGTGGAGCTTGTGCGGCGGCCTCTCGGTCGCCCCGCCTACCCATGCAGCGCCCAACTCACGTGCAAGACGTTGATGCTCTGGTTTCAACGAACTGACATAGACCTGACAACCCCAATGACGAGCAATCTGTATGGCAATGTGAGCGGACGCTCCAAACCCATAGAGACCGAGCCGTTGGCCCGGCTGGATTCCACTCAGGCGCAATGCGCGGTAGCCGATGATCCCGGCACAGAGGAGGGGGGCCGCTTCTTCATCACTGAAGACCGGTGGAATCGGATAGGCAAATGCTGCCGGGACGAGCGCATACTCCGCGTATCCGCCATCGACCTGATAGCCGGTAAACCTGGCGCGCTCACACAGGTTCTCGCGCCCGTTCGTACAAAATTCACACACGCCGCACGTGTGCTGCAGCCAGGCGATGCCGACTCGCTCGCCGACCGTCCGCTCACTCACGCCGGCGCCAACCTGACTGACGACCCCGACGGCTTGGTGGCCGGGAATGAGCGGAAGCGCGGGGTTGGCCAACTCGCCTTCGATGACGTGAAGATCCGTCCGGCAGATCCCGCAAACAGTGATGCGAACCAAGGCCTCCCCAGGGCCTGGCTCTGGCATTGGAAGCTCGCGAAGCTGCAGCGGGGCGGTTCCCACGTCCGCTGTGCGCGCCAAGACCATCGCCTTCATCATGAAATGCTCTCAGGAAGATGAACCGTCGACGACACAACGCGCTAGCAGGCCGAAACCATGCAGGATGTCAAAAGGCTGTCCAGCAAGGCCGCAGCGTGAAGGCCCGAGGAGGTGCAACCGACTTCGTGTGGGCCGTTCGCTCATGACGCATCAACGCCGGCAAAGCTCCTCAGGCTTCCGATCCTGAGGCGCTCATTAACGTTGCGCGTCTGCACGATGCGCGAACGATGCTGGCGGACTTTTTCAGCATCCTGCTAGGATTTCTCCTTGATACATTCAATATCGAGCCGGATCTGAACCTCGTCGCCGACGACGAGCCCGCCGCTATCCAACGTCTTGTTCCAGACCATGCCGAAGTCTTTGCGGTTGAGTTTCCCCTCCGCGTTGAAGCCGGCCCTGGTATGGCCCGAGGGGTCCTTCGTCGCCCCGTTATAGTGACCCACCAGGGTGATTTCCTTGCTCACCCCGCGCAGCGTGAGGTCTCCCACCGCCGTATAGCCCTCTGCGGTTTTCTTGTAGCTCTTCAGCTTGAAGGTCATCGTCGGATAATGTTCCACGTCGAAAAAGTCGGCATTCCGCAAATGGGCATCCCGTTTTTCGTGATTCGTATTCACCGACCCGGTCTTGATCGTAGCCTCAATGGTCTTCACTGTGCCGGCTTCGGCATCCATGTCGATAAACCCGACATAGTCCATGAACCGCCCCGTAGTCTTCGACACGACCATGTGGGTGACGCGAAACTCGATCGTCGAATGGTCAGGGTCCACGTTCCAACGAGCTGGTTCTGCGTGAACCACCAACGGGAACCAGACCGCCGCTCCAAGCAGCAAGAGCACGCGCCAACTTTGCCCTCTCCTCTTCAGCATGAATCACTCCTCCTGGGTCACACGTATCGCAGACGGGGTCTGAATGGGTTGCAACTTACTTCTTCGAAGGCTGGCCAGACGCATCAGGCTTGCTATGTGATGGATTCCCGACCGACTGCACCTCGCGAGACCGAACCCGACTACCGGTGCGCATCCGGACATGCACGTCCACCGCATCCTCCCCCAACTCGCTGGGGAACGGCAGGAACGGTTGGGCATTGACCACCGCATAAATTCCGGCTTCGTCAATTTCGCGCGCGCCGGAGCCTTTCTCAATTTCAATCAGCTGGGCGCGGCCATTCGGAAACATCTTGAAACGGACCTTCACCGTTTCGCTGCTTGGCGCATGCCGGATTCCGCGGACCTGGCGGGCCCAACTCCGGCTGATGAGTTGACTCACATGCTGCCAGTACGCCTGCCCCTCCCCTGGGGATGCAAACGGGACCAGATCTTCTTCGGCTAAGGCGCCCGTCGAGACCGGCTCCACGGCCGGTTGCACTTCATCTAAGATGACTTCCTCGCCCTGCGATTCCTCCGGACGAACGGGCGGCGACTCACTATTCTCATTGTCCGGCTCCGAACGATCCATGGTGACATACACGATCCGCCGCATGAAACGTTCGAGTTTGTCCTGGCGGGATCGAGCGAACGTCACTTGGATTCGCGCCGCCCTGTGCGGCACGGAGGTCCGACTCATCGGGATCGGCTCGAGCGTCACCGTCCCCTTCAGCGCCATCGACTCCGCATCCGGCTCAAGCGTGACCGTTTGGGCTTGAAACACAATCGATTCACAGGTCGCCACCACCGGAGTCGTACCAACTGTCACGCCTCCTAGGAAAATCGTCAGCGTGACGGGCTTGCCGGTTTGTGGATCCCCCATCGACTCAGCCTGGCTCAACTCGAACTGCGCCCACCGCTTCGTGGGGCCGGACGGAGGAGGCAGTCTGTGGCGATGATGCGGAGAACGCGGGTGAGATGAGGCCGGGACAGAAGAGTGCAACACAACAGATCCCCGCCAACAGCACAAGGCCTCGGTGGTGCAGAGCCTTCATAGATCGCATCCTACCGATCTCGCGGACCAAGGCGCAACCCGTTTTTTTCGTGAACCGGGTAGGCGGGATCGAATACCTGGTATACAATGGGCCCATGCGTGCGCTCGTCAAGACATCGGCGCAACCAGGGTTGACCGCCACCGACAGGCCGGATCCGAGACCGGGCCCCACCGATGCAATCATCCGCGTCAAAGCCACCTCTCTCTGCGGGACAGATGCCCATATTTATAAGTGGGATCCTTGGGCCCACAGCCGTATCCATCCTCCCCGGATCATCGGTCATGAAATGTGCGGCGAAGTGGTGGAGATCGGGGCCGAGGTCACGTTGGTCAAGATCGGGGACTATGTCGCAGCGGAGTCTCACCTGACCTGTGGCCAATGCTTCCAGTGTCGGACCGGACAGGCGCATGTGTGCAAGAATTATCGCATCCTCGGGGTCGATCGTGACGGGTCCTTCGCGGAGTATGTCGTCTTGCCTGAATCTGTGCTCTGGAAGACCTCGCCCGCCATTCCACCGGAACTCGCCTGCGTCCAAGAACCGCTCGGCAACGCCGTCGACGCCGCCCTAGTCGAAGATCTCACCGGACAGACGGTCTTGATCACCGGCTGTGGTCCGACCGGACTGTTCGCAGCCGCCGTCGCACGAACGGCTGGTGCCGCTATGATCATCGCCACGGATGTCAGTGCCTACCGCCTGGACCTTGCCAAACAGGTCGGTGTCGATCACCTGCTCAACGCCAAGAGCGAGACGGCGGACCGCATCGCCGCCGCCATTCTCGAGATCACCGACGGCGAAGGCGTCGACGCCTCGCTCGAAATGTCCGGGAACCCCACGGCATTGCATCAAGCATTCAGTGCCGTGAAGAACGGCGGACGCGTGACACTTTTCGGCATTCCAACCGGCCCGATCAATTGCGATCTCGCGAATGACATTATTTTTAAGGGGATTCGCGTCTACGGCATTACAGGCCGCCGACTCTTCAAAACCTGGTATCGCTTGGCCGGTCTCTTCCAGGCCGGACTCAATATCAAGCCGGTGATCACCCATACCTTTGCCATGAAAGACTTCGCGCGGGGATTCGAGTTGATCAATTCCGGCCAGTGCGGGAAGGTGGTCTTGATTCCGTAGAAAGCTTTCAGCGGTCAGCCTTCAGCTATCAGGCCAGATTTCATGCGAAATGTTCTCCCTGTGCGTCCATCCGAAGCTGATAGCTGATCACTGACGGCTGTATGCTTAGTTAAGAAGATGGCCTACCACTCACTCAAGAAAACTGTTTCGGAGCGGCTCGCTGAAATCCGCACGGCAGGCCTCTACAAATCTGAGCGGCAGATCCTCGGTCCGCAGGGGGCCGAGATTCGCGTCGCGCAAGGTGAAGTCCTCAATCTCTGCGCCAACAACTATCTGGGACTCGCCAACCACCCTGACATCAGACAGGCCGCCGCCGCCGGGCTGCAAGAGCATGGCTACGGCATGGCCTCCGTCCGGTTCATCTGCGGCACGCAGGATCTCCACAAGCAACTCGAGCAGACGATCAGCACCTTCCTCGGCACCGAGGACACGATCCTCTATAGTTCCTGCTTCGACGCCAACGGCGGGCTCTTTGAAGTGCTACTCGGCGAGCAAGACGCAGTCATCAGCGACGCCTTGAACCACGCCAGCCTGATCGATGGCATCCG
The DNA here is from genome assembly GCA_963720035.1 of uncultured Nitrospiraceae bacterium. Taxonomy (GTDB): domain Bacteria; phylum Nitrospirota; class Nitrospiria; order Nitrospirales; family Nitrospiraceae; genus Palsa-1315. Next base: position 436,766 of record CAVREB010000015.1, read on the forward strand.
GCTCTGCAAGGCCACCAGGCTCCGCTACGCACACTCTGATATGGCAGACCTGGAAGCCAAGCTGCGCGACGCGGCAACCTGCCGGCTTCGCCTGATCGCGACGGACGGGGTCTTCTCCATGGATGGCGATCTCGCGAAACTCGATCGGATCGTCGAGCTGGCGGATCGGTATGATGCAGCGGTGATCGTGGACGACAGTCACGCGACCGGTGTGCTCGGACGTAACGGGCGCGGCACGCCGGACCATTTCGGCGTCGCGGACCGGATCGAGATCGTCACCAGCACGCTGGGCAAGACTTTGGGCGGCGCGGCAGGCGGATTTACGTCCGGACGAAAGGAAATCGTCGAGCTGTTGCGGCAGCGGTCGCGACCCTACTTGTTTTCGAATTCACTGCCCCCGGTCATCGCCGCGGCGGCTCGACGGGCCGTGATCCTCGTGGCCCAAGGCGACCAGTTACGGGCCAGGCTGCGCGAGAACGCGGCCTTCTTCCGCGCGCAGCTCACCGCCCTCGGATTCAGTCTCATTCCCGGCGAGCATCCCATTATCCCGATCATGTTGGGTGACGCCTCACTCGCCACCAGGATGGCAGAGCGGCTGTTGGAGGAAGGGATCTATGTCGTGGGGTTCAGTTACCCGGTTGTCCCGGAAGGCCAGGCACGGATTCGTGTACAGATGTCGGCGGCCCATACGCACGAACAGCTTAAGCGAGCCAGCGCCGCCTTCGCAACCGTTGGTCGGGAACTGGGCGTGATCCAGTAGATGCGTCTATCCGGTCTATTTGGTTCATCTGATTTCTCTCGTTCAATACCAACCAAACCAGACCAGACCAACAAGATGAACTAAACGAGCCGTGCCTCGCTCATTCCCTGATCGCCCTTGCACGCTTCTGCAGATAGGCATTGCGGACGGAGGTATAGAGATCGAGCGTGGCTTCCTCGACTCCCTCAAATTTTTCAAGGTTTCGCGCGCGCTCATTCACAAGCTCCCCGGCTCGGGCGCCGATTTGGACTATGGTGATCGTCCAATCATTCTTCTGGGGGATGAGTGAGGGGATGCTGTTGATCTTGATGATCGGAGCGACCAGCCAGTTGATCGGGTTCAAGAAGATGTCGACACCGTAGCCGATGGCGTCCCTAAGGGTAAAGGGAGGCAGCAGCGGCAACATCAGATAGGGCCCCGGCTTGACCCCATAAAACCCAAGTGTTTGCCCCGTATCCTCTTCGGGCGTCTGCAAGCCCATATCCTTGGCCACGTCGATGAGCCCCGCCCCGCCGATCGTGCTGTTCACGAGTAACCGTCCCACTTCGATACCTGCCCCCTTGAACTTGCCCTGAAACACATTGTTCAAAAAGCGCTGTGGGAAACGGATGTGGTAAAAGAGATTGCTGACACTGAGCTGCACCCAGTCCGGCAGGAGGAAGTTGTACCCCTGCGCGACCGGCTTGAGCAGAAACCGATCGAACTGGCGGTTGAACTCGAAGACGTAGACGTTTACCGGTTCCCAGGGATCATACTCCTCACCGGCTACCTCATGGGCCCCGGCAAAAGGATCGAGCAGGTCGTCCGGAGCAGAATCAGTATCTTGCGGCGCCGAGGGAACCGGCGCAGGAGTCTTGTCCGCGACCGGCCGCGTATCGCTCACCCCCTGTGGCTGCGCTGTCCCGGTTCTCCCCGCACAGCCAGTGGAAAGCATCATCACGAAACCCAGCAGACTGAACACCAGCAGACGAAAGGGAACCACCAACCCAGCCTCCTTAACCCACATTACCCACGATGACGTCTCCTCCGACCACCGGTCAGCTGCTCCTCTCAGCAGGCCTTCGGCTCAGCCGACGCGGCACTCTATCAAATGCCGGGGCGATCTCCAATCAAATCTTGTAGAATTTTTTGGCGTGGCGTGCGAGGAGCGCGGCTTGCGTGACGTGCGAACCCTCACCCCGCCTGTCGCGCCTTTCCCACAACTCTTGCCGGTTTTGCTTGAGCGCAGACTAGGATCTGATGGCGGTTTGAACAAACTCGGCCCATCGTCGGAAGTAGGCCGTACCCCCGACCTGATAGGTGTTGTTATGATCGGCGCCCTCGATGAGATAGAAAGATTTGGGTGGCTTGGCTGCATCGAAGACCTGCCGGCCCAATTCGGGCGGAATGATGTCGTCTTTGTCACCGTGAATAATCAGCTTCGGTAGCGAGAGCTGCGGAAGGCGATCGATCAATTTGAAGTCTGCCCCAAGCAGCCAATGGACCGGCAACCCGCCGTAATGGAATTTGGCCACCGCCTCGACCGACGGAAATGCCGATTCGAGGATCAGGCCAGCGGCAGGTTTCTGTGCCGCAAGTTCCCCCGCAACAGCCGCACCCAGCGACCGCCCGAATATGATGAGGCGTTCGGGGCGAATCATCCTGGTTCGCGTCAGGTAGTCGTAGGCACCCAGCGCATCCTGATAGAGCCCCTCTTCCGACGGCCGCCCCTGGCTCCGTCCATAGCCGCGATAGTCGAAGAGGAACACCGACAGTCCGAGGCGATAGAGTTCGCGCAGATTCTCCAGCCGGTTGATGATGTTCCCCGCGTTCCCATGACACCACACAATCACGGCTGAGGTTGCGCGGTTCTCCACATGCCAGCCAAACAGCTTCGTCCCATCGGCGGCGGTGAACCAGACGTCTTCCAGCGGCAAGCCACTCAGTTCCTTCCAGTCGTGATCCTTCCACGGATCGGGATGGTAGATGAAAAATTGGTCGAGGAATGTCCATCGTGTCTTACTTCGGAGAACGACGACTTAAAAGCGCAGCCCGATGCCAAACAAGGCGTACTGGGAGCGAAAATCAAGCGCGAGCTGCGTCCAGTGATAGTTGGCCGAGAAGTACTTGTACTCGCTGAAGAGAAACACCTTTTCGGTCAGATTGCCTTGCACCCCGCCCAAGAACTGATAGCCGAACGTCCAGGACCCTCCAAAATCCTGGTCCGACCGACCAGGAATGTTAGCATGGGTGAGTATTCCATCCGAAAGACCGCCCCCGATACCGATGTAAGGAACAAGCGCCTTCCCGGGGTAGCGAAGAATCAGATTCACCATCGAATTAAAGACCCAGAGGTTTGTACTGGCAAGGGACCCCGCGCTCGTCGGCGAAGAAAATGTGATCTCACTCCCGTGACCGAAAGACTCCAGCTCGATCCCGATGAGGTTGTCAAAATAGTGCGGGAACACCGCGACCTTGATTCCGGCTCCAACTCCATTGGCAATCCTGGTATCCGAGGTGTTGCTCCCTTGGGCAAAGAGGCCTTGATCTGATGGAAATGCACCAAGTGCGTACAGGCCAATATCGACGTCGGCGGTCTCAGCGGCTGAAACCAGGCCGGCTCGCATGAATACAATCATGAGGGCAAGCGACAACGGGAGGAAAGCTTGGAGCATCAGGGGGAGTGGCCAGATCTCGAGTCTGCCCTTCACCGCAGTGGTCCAGCAGCGCCGACCAAAATAAAAGGGCCTCTGGGACTTTCGCCCCAAAGGCCCCATCGATCGTGGACGTTCGAAAATCAGCTGCCTTTCACAATGGTACAAAAGTCAGCGACGATCCCAAGGATGTTATGGGAGGTGTGATCGACGTGCGCCACTTTCGTCACTCCTCCTGCCGCCTTGGCTGCGGTGATGCTGGCGTCACCGGTCGCGACCCAGCCTAATATTGTTTGGGCGCACGCTTTCCCCTCTTTCGTGGCTGCTGCCTCAGACGTTACCTCATTACCCCATTTCACCTCAGTAAAAATAATGCCGGTCAGAGGTGAGGCCACGGGCATACAGCCAACCAGGGTGCCATAAATCAGAGCAATGCTCCCAAGCGTGAAAACTGTCATGATCCTCTTCATAATACCCTCCTTAGTGGGTTAGTTAATGGATGACTGCGACTCAGACAAACCTCCCCTGAGCATTTTCAAAGCGGGACTATACGGGGTAGCACTCGGTGTGTCAATTCTTAAGGCCATCCCCCCGATACTGGCAACAGCGAGCGAGAACTTTAAAAGAATGCCTGTATCGAAAACAGCACATCGTTATCGTTATCGCGGTGGTTATACTCCAGCCTGAGCGCCCAATTCTGGGCCAGTGTATAGCGTTGTCCGACGAACCACCGAATGTCTTCGGATTTGTCCCCTAGGGCGAAGCGCAGATAGGAGCCCGATGCCATGAGCCGCCAGCGATCTGTCAGATCGCCGTATAGCCCCACCGTGCCGCCTCCCCCCACGCGGTAATGATCCTCGTATGCCTTGCTGTAGTCTCCCTCGGCTTCGGCAAATGCAAAGAACACTTCCCGACGGAGCCAGTGCGATTCGACCGCCGCGCCGACGCCGCCGCTCAGTACGCCGTTGCTGCAGAGCTGGCAGTTGTTGAATCGAATCGTATTCATCCCGGCGTTGATCATCCAGGACGGGGAATGGAACAGCGAGTCCATCGGCGTGAGCGACATCACATTGACCAGCGTGGCCCGCTCAACCCTGGTCTGATCGGCCCGGTTGTAATGTCGCACGCTGAGCGATGCAATTTCGACCTGCGCATCGGGCGTGTGACCGATTTCTGGATCGAGCAGGTCATGGTACCCCGCACGGACCGTGGCCTCCTCGAAAGTGTCATTGTTGCGCCATCCGCCCCCCACACTCGCTCGTGAGGTGCTGTGTCCCAGGTCCGGATGATCGGCGAATGGCAATATCTTTATGTCTTCAGAGGGTATTCTGAGCGCACTTCGCTCAACCAGCACCTTTCGATTGCGCTCTTTATAATCGGCCAGCATGTTTTTTATCCGTCTCGCTCTGATATCGAAGATAGTCCGATGCCACATCCAAGAGAAATGCCTGTTGCTTGGACGAGAGAGTTTTGAACTCTTCAATCGAACCGCTCGTGCGATCACTTACGATCTCCTTCACCATCCGTCGTTCGGGTGCTGAGAGCCGTTCCCATTTCCGTCGGATCGTCGTCCGTCTCGAAGGCCGGTAGACAACCTCCTCCACGAGTCGCGGCTGGGTCGCAATCAGCCGGACAGTGTCAGCCGGGACCGTCCACACATGAAACTGTTCTGTCAAACGGAGAGTCGGGTCCGCGTATTCAAAGAGAGAGAGAATGTGATACGAACAATTCTCTTTGAAGAAAAAATAGTCGAAATACGTGCTGCCCAATTCCCAGGCATGTTCGAGCAACCGCCGTACTTGATGCTCCGAGAAATGCAGGCGATACTCCCAGATGTCGCGATTCTCAATGTCCCGATACTCCTGCACCTTGAGGTAGTAGGGCGGCGTCGTGAAGTAGCCCTTGAATCCGCCGAAGATTCCTTTTATGGGATACAAGGCGCCTGCATCGGGAGGGACTTCCGCCGCATAGTTAATGGTGTACGCCAGTAAACGCGTTTGGTCAGTTTGCCCTCTTTGGTCAACCCTCAAGAACGTATGCCCGAACATTGAAGCTGGGTTGTCGAGGAAGGCTGAGGCGAAGATCAGCGTGACGGACTCCGCATTGAGTTCGTTGAACCACATATCGAACCGTTCACAGTGAATAAGGGGAAGTTTCGTTTCGTCGATGGCAAGCTGCTCTTTCAGCCAGTGATAGCGGGCGATGAACGCACATTGGGCTGGCTGCTTGGAACTTCCGACCAGCTCTTCAGAGAACAAAAATGAAATCGTGCTTTCCAGTTCCGCTTGCGGATCCGTTCTGCCATTGGGAGACAGGAAGAACTGCGGATCATCCGCTTCGCTGGTGACGCCGCCGAACAGGTTTTCCCGGTAGTGCAACAGGAGATGCCATTCCCTCTCGGAAGCCAGATTGGCCTCCAGCGCGTGCTGAATGAGTTCGGTGCGATAGTCCGAGTCAGGGAGAGGAGTCGCAAGAAGCAACTGCGAGTTAACTGAGATAAGAAAAACGATAAGTAGCTGAACGAAGAGTTGCAAGGCTGGAAAACACGAGTGGCTCCAGCTTCGCAGCCGGAGCCCCGGTAACTGAATTAACGTGTGGGAGCCTGCGCCAATACAGGATGCGTGGCGATCGCATCATTGATTGCTTTGATCATCGCCACCGGAGAGGCCTCACCAGTCTTCACCAGTGCATTGTATCGATCCTGGGTCATGGCAAAGAATTCAGCCTGCTGCCCGGCCGGCACGCCCATGAGAGACGCGAGCGACGCCAGATGCTCGCCCTGCCCCTGCGCCATCTCCTGTGACAGGTTTTCAAAGTTGACGGTGGCAAACATGTCCACTTTCTGCTGAGACCACATTTTGCCATTGTTCTTACAGCCAAAGTTTCCGGTCGTGATTCCAAAGGCCTGCCAAGGGAGAATCGTATTATTCGTGGTGGAAATCAGAAGTTCGCCACCAACAGTATTGGCGTGCGTGCTACCCTCCCACATCACCTTCCCTAGCCCACATCCGGGCCCGGTGTCTGACACCCCGCCGGCCAGAACGACCCCGCTTTGAACAGCGAGCAATGCTACGATGCTCTGTATGGCCAGAAGTCCTTTGCGCATAAAGAAACCTCCCTCCCCTGGTGTTTGAATGTGTAATGGGTTTACCCAACCCACTAATTCCGCTCTATATACAACAAAAATAGGGGCATGACCAGACTAGAGTTTTGGGAAGGTCGCGGCGAGGCTATGCACGATGACGGGATGAATGCTGAGGACGTGTCAGCTGCGAATTAAACGAGGCAAGCAAAACAACTCGGGCTGGGCGAGGAGCAAACGCGAGGGGCTCCGGCTGTGAAGCCGGAGCCCCGTAGCTAATTTATCGCGTGGACACTTCTGCCAACACCGGACGCGTGGCGATTGCATCGTTGAGTGCCTTGACCATCGCAACCGGAGAGGCCTCACCTGCATTCACCAGGGAACTGTAGCGCTCCTGGGTCAACGCAAAGAACTCTGCCTGGTGCTCAACCGGTATGCCCATGAGCGTAGCCATCGATCCCAAATGCTCACCGCCCCCCTGAGCCATTTCCTGAGACAGGTTTTCGACGTTTAGTTGGGCAAACATGTGCACCTTTTGCTCGGCCCAAACTTTGCCATTGTTCCTGCAGCCGAATATTCCCGTTGTGATCCCGAAGGCCTGCCAGGGAAGGATGGTGTTGTTTGTGGTTGAGATGAGGAGTTGGGCTCCAACTGTATTCGTGTCAACTTTGCCATCCTGCCATGCGACCTTTCCCAGCCCGCAACCTGGTCCAGTGTCAGATATTCCACCAGCTGCAGCGACCCCCACCTGGACTGCAAATAATGCCACGACAACCTGAATGGCAAGAAATCCATTGCGCATAGAAGCACCTCCCTGGAAATATGGAATTGAACGAAGTTGATAGTCCAACGCTAAGAACCCTGTAAAATTACAACGACGCAAACAGCCTGACCAGAAAAACCTCTAAACCTAAACGGCAAGCCCTCGTTCAATTCGAATGACGAACTCGCCTCAACCGAACTGGATCGGCATGTTGGGGCAGAATGACATGAATAATCAGTGGCCAACGTATAGCTTCGCAAGAGCTGGATGAGCCGTTATTGTCTCCCCGAGAGCTTCCCGGATCGCGGCCGGCTCATCGTCTCTCTGCTTGACCAGGAATATAAAGCCCTCTTGAGCCATCGTAAAAAAATCCTGCTGGTATTCAAGCGGCACATGCATGAGCGTGGCTACCGATGCAAGGTGCTCCCCCCCTCCACGGGCCATATCCTCTGCGAGGCTTGCATAATTGATCTCGATAAACAGGCTCGCTTTCTCGCTATCCCACACTCTGCCATCATGGCTGCAGCCGGAAGTGCCGGAGCTGATGGCAAACGAGTAGCTACCGGTCATATTGGTGCTGGCCATGAGCATTTGCGGCGCAATCTGCTTTTGCCCTTTCCAGCCTTCCCACAACTTCTTGCCGAGCCCACAGCCGGGACCGGTATCAGGATTTCCCTCCCCCATCACAATCCCTGCTTGACTGACACCCACGAGAACTAGTGCGATCACTCCCTTCCACAGATTCATCATCAACACCTCCTTGTTTCTCTCGCAAAATTCATCTCCTCGGGATGTCTTTCACACCTCAATAGGGCTGAACTGATTGTTCCCGCCTATGAACTTGTCGCCGGTGTCTACACCACAATGTGAGGCTCGGCCTTGTCAGGCAAGGAAATAAGACGCGGTTTTATTTCGGCGTCGCGCAGACATAGAAGACCAATACCTCGGGGAAGCCTGAACCGCTTCGGCCCCGCCGAGCCTGGATTGAACAGCAGTGTGTCACCTAGCCATACATTCTTCGGCTGGTGCGTGTGACCAAAGACGCAGATGTCCGGCTGGTGACGATCCAAAAAGGCGCGCCCGTCTTTCGTAAGCTTCCCGCCTTCATAGACAATGTGACGGATGGCGATGCGGAGGCCCGCCAGCTCGATCACAGCCTCGGACGGAAATCCGCTCTGTCCATCATCGTCGACGTTGCCGGAGACGGCGGTGACAGGAGCGATCTGCTCCAGCTGTTCGATCACGGACTGATCGCCAATGTCCCCGGCGTGGAGAATGTGATCGACCCCTTTAAAATGTCGTCGAACCGCCGGATCGAACAGGCCATGGGTATCGGCTATCACGCCGATTCTGCATTCCCGTGATCTTCCAGCAGATGGCGGCATTATCCACATCCTTCAATTTCAGTGATTACAATCCTGTGCACCCCACGTGAAACGCGCGCAGGAAGGGATGCCCTGGTGTAAAGACTTTCCATGCCTAATTGGAAGTATTGTAACGGCGCTCGATAGAAGTTGCTCTTGTGTTTTTGATGCTCTGTGCTATCCTCACCGAGAGAGCAATTAAGTTCTAATCGCTAATCACTAATCATACACCCGCTTCCCCTAGGCGTGAGCGTTGGGTAACCCTCTACGGTGCGAGCCAACGTTCCGAATGTCGTGAGAATAGGAGGAACCCCTGTTGAAGCACGCCAATTTCGTCGCTCCAATCCTGGTGATCTGCCTTCTGTCCTCAGGCTGCTCAGTCTTGATGGTAGCAAGTCGTTCCAGCTACAAAGGCGATGTCAACGTCATCCAGCTAAACGTTCAACGACCGGTGGTGATCACTGAACTCGGCCCACCTGACAACTTCACCACACTCGAAAATGGCGGATACGATGACCGGTATGTGCTAGATCCTGATGCACACCATGGCGGAATCAAATTCTTGACTGCGTTATTTTACATCGCCGGCGACTTTTTTACGCTCTTTCTTGCCGAACTCATATTCACACCAACTGAAATTGCATTCAAAGACAAGCTCGCCGTTTACCATCTCACTTACGGTGCGGATGGGAAATTGTCTTCTATAGAGAAGCTAAAACCCTGAATCAGCGGCTTATCCTTGCTGGAAGCAGCAATACCACAGAGATCGAGTCACTACTCAGTCAGTTCCCGCTTTGTATTGCTGCCCACTCAAATGAGAAGGGTACCATTTCCTGTCGAGGTAGCGAAGCGAGCTCCTTTTTCAATCGTTCGGCTCGTGCGGTGCTCATCGGATGCGTGGAGAGCCATTCCACCCGACCCTCGTCTTTCTCTGAGAGCCGTTCGAAAAATCGGATCATGCCTGAAGGATCGATCTTCGCCCGCTGGAGCAGTTGCAATCCCGTCAGATCGGCTTCGGTCTCTTGCTCCCGGCCGAATTTGAGGGTGAGCAGTTCGACGCCGAGCTGTTTCATCATCCCGACGAGGCCCTGCTGATCACCGAGCACAATAGCCACCACCGTCATCAGCCCAAGACTTTTGACGATCCGTTCAAGTCCATGCCGCTGCAACACGTGGTTGAGTTCGTGGCTCAACACGCCCGCCACTTCTTCCCCACTTTCCGCTTTTTTCATGAGCCCGGTGAACACCACCACATAGCCGCCAGGCAGCGCGAAGGCATTGACGACGTCGCTCTTCACCACCGTCACTTCAAACTTGTAGGGATTATTCGGAATCTGCTCGGTCAGCCGTTGTGTCATCTCTCCGAGCGCTGTGACCGCGGGACCTTCTTTCATCACCTCCTGGTGGGTGAGAAAATCACGATAGGCCGATTCCCCCAGCTTCAGTTCCCACTCCACCGGAATCCGGCTCACGGCAAGATCCACCAACAGATCGGCCCCAAACCACAGGCCCAGCACCACGGCCAGAATCGAGCCGGCAACGGCAGCCCACATGATTCGATGGCGATGTCGCACCTGGCGCACCCGCTCGGCCGCTTGTTCAAAGGGGGCGCTCAAATGATCCGGCGACGCCTGGCGGAAGGCGCGTATCACGTCCGGGTTTTTGAGATACAGCGTCCGTTCCCTTTGCACGCTAGTCCATTTCACCACGAGATGATCATGGTCGAGCCCGCCTGCCGAGACTGTGATTGTGGAAAACGGCACCACCTCCCGTGCACCATCGCTTTCCTCAGATTCGAAGGAGATCGTCAGCCCATCCCCATCGACCTGCACGAAGCAAGGCAACCCGCTACCGGGATAGTCGTTACCAAAACAGAGCGCGTTGGGTAAAAAGTGAGTCATGGTTAATTGACGACTGACTTATTGAAGGTGGAAAGTCTTCATACGGATGCTCAAAACGGCTGCCAACAAGGAAGCAAGCGAGAAAGAACCGCAGTCGTACCCTCTCGGTACGTTGAGGATTGTTTCGAGCCGAGAACGAAGTCGGCGGGCGTTTTCAGCATCCGCTACTCGGAAACGGGAATGAACTGTCTGATCCACGCGCCGAAACTGCCCGGGTTCCGGCTTTGAATGTACACGAGTCCTGGCCCCCGGAACCGACAGACAAACCCTTCGCCGGAAGTGAAGCTGGCGACCCAACCAGATGTGGCTTTTTCGATGTTGTAGGAGGTTGTGGCGGACCAGGCCACCAGGTGGCTGTTGTCTACGATGTATTCCTGATCAGGCTTCAGCTCGATCTTGTGAATGGCCCCGAAGCTGTTCAGAACGAGCGTCCCCTTCCCGCTTATTTTCAGAATAAAGAAACCCTCCCCACCCAGTAATCCACGGCTCAGGCTCTGCATTTTACTTTCGATGACGATCCCGTCGGCACCCGCGAGGAAGCCATCTTTCTGCACCATGTACTCGCTCACTCCATCAAGCTCCAAGATGACAATTTCGCCCGGTACCGTAGGAGCCAGCAACACTTCGCCGGGACCACGGCTGGCTCGCAGCGTCTGGAAGAAGAACTTTTCTCCCGTCAGGAACTTTCGCGACAGGGCTCCGAGAAAGCCGCCTTCCATTTTGCTTTCAATGTCGATGGTCGGTGAACAAGCCACCATCGCGCCCGACTCGGCCTTGATATGCTCGCCCGCTGCCAGGTCCACCCGCACCATCGGAAACGCACCTGGATATAAGATTTCGCTTTTCATGTCTTCGTATCTCCCTCACGTGTGAATTCTTTGGAATGGGTATCCGAATCTGTCTTCCCGGATTACTTCTGATCTCCCTTTCACTGCGCAGGCGATTCTGTGGAATACCACCGGCAGTGTCAAGCAACCAAGGAGGCCAGGATTATGCCGTCCGAGAAGATCGAGATAGGAAGAGTGCCCGGATGAAGTGGCTGGTCATGGGGACGCGGCTGATCTGGCAGCGTGGACGAGACCCGTCGCCTCTTCGGTATTGCCAGTGGTGATCTGCGCGATGTGGAATGCCCGCGATTGCTCACCTGGTGGCCTGCGGTCAAGCCAAGAGGGAATACGGTGGATTACTTGGACCGGCGGGGGGACACGGAGCGGCTGCTCTCGAGCACGACCGATTGAGTCGTGGGAATTGTCGCGACGACATCGCGCAGGGGATCACCTTCTTGATCTTTGCCGTCCTGCCCGACACTATACATCACGCCCTTCTGCTGATTGACGAGCATAGGAAGACCTGTAAAGGGATCGTAGTGGGCCTGTCCTGCCTTTGCGAGGCGCGTGAGCAAATTCCCCTCTTGTGGCCCTTGTCTGATCCAGACTTGCAGGCTCGCCAGGCGAAGCCGTGCATCGGTCTCCACTATACGCCCAACAAATGGATCCCATGAGGGGAGTGGCTCAATCCCGATGATATTCTCGATCGGATTCGCCAAGTAGTCCACCGCGCTGACAGCGGGAGTCCGAATGAAGCTGGACGGTTTCGGTAACTTGGCGTAGCGCCCTTCCGACACTGCTTTGCTCGCCGCCTCGTAATAGTCCGCATAGGCATTGGATCGCCGCTGCACGGGTAGGGGCATCGCCGCCGCCAGGGCAACGTAAAGAGGACGCTCGCCGGAGTTGTCGGTCTTCAGACTGGTCGTCACGACCTTAGTCGCCCACACGAAATGGCTCTGCATCGGCCATCGAAGGGACAGCTCGACTTGATCAAGGGGGCGAACGATCTTACCAAGTCGACCAATCGCTGTCCCATCGAGATCCTGACGGGTCAAGAGCCCGGACGCGATGGCGACATCATCCTGGACTGCGGTCGCTGCCAACATCTTCACCATTAACGTCTTCGACTGTCCCAGCACGGCGCGCCAGGATCCCATATCGGTCTCAAGTCGTCCGAGACCGGTGCTGAGATCCTGAGTAAACCCTTCTGCCAGGTATAACCGATGGGCCAGAAGAATATGGGCGCAGTTCGGGCTCAGGATTTGTCCGTATCCTATATCTTCAAACGACAGCGAAAGCCATTGTTGGTAACGCCTGAGGCCAACCGATTCTTGAGCCGCCCATGATCGTACGGCTTCAGCCTGCCGCTTCAGCTGGGCCGCCGGGTCGGCACTGGTGAACCATCCTCTGACCACGTTGGCGGAGGCCCCAGCCATCGTCATCCCTTTACCTTCATCACCAACCATGCAGGCGTTCGCAGCCTGGAGATCGCTCCCTTCCACCTTGCGCTCGTAACCCGCTTGAAGCGGATCCCGTTCCGCAGAAGCGTCAAAGCCGAGCAGCAAGAGGTACCCGTTTTTTCTTGAATCAGTGAGTGCCCGTGGAGGACTGTTTGTGAGGTTGTGATAGACCGACGACGGGGGAGCTTCCATAACCATCCAGGCCAGTCCAACCGCCCCTATACCAACCGCCACCAGCGCAACACAGGAAAGCGCCAATCCCAAACACAACAAGGCAATTGATCGCGTCGTCGAAAAACAGGATCCGATAAACGACGAGATGCCGATGCGGACCCGAGCCACTCGCGCGGCAAACCGAGGGCGCGGTCTGGGCGACGCCAATCGATCCTGCGTGCGCACCTGACCTTTCTGCCCCATTGAGTCAAAAAGGACATCAACGGCCGACGCAGCGACCGAGAGAGTAGCGTCTGGCTTCGAGTGTGGTGATTCGATGCCGGAATCCTGCCACGTTGCGGAAGACGAAGACGCTGGGGGAAGATTCACAAACGAGATCGATTCACTCGCCCGAACCCACTCCGGTCTTGTATCTTCCTGAAGGACAACCTTTTCCACGACGGGAGCCACCTGGTCAACGACAGGGGCTACCGCCTCCGGGGGAGCCAATTCCCACCCACCACTACGCGACAGCTCAGCAACCACTTCAGGAGATTCCTGTACCAGCGGTGACGGAGTCGACGGAACGACTGTAGCCTCCCCCTTCTCCCTATCCCAATTTCGTTTCTTTTCAGACGGACGATGTGGCTGAACCTCGGCTTCTCCAGTGCTCCAATGCGACAGGGTATCCATCGAAGCGGGAGATGCTGGTGGCGCATCACTTGGCGCTGCGGAAAGCGGAGGAGTCGCGGCGGCCTGGAAGAGTGGAATGGGTATTTCATTGTGCTCTGTGGAAACTGGTTCAAGCGCGGGTATTGCTTCCGGGATCACTGCTGAAAGTGAAGGTTCCGGAGCAGAGGATTCCGGAAAGGGCGCCGCGGACTGCTGCTCCAGAGAAGACGGGGACGGAACAGGTTCAAATTCACGAGCGGGTTCGACCGGCTCTGACAGAGGCGGCACTGGAAGGTCCACCTTAAGGAAGCCTGGGGCATCGCTGGAAAAAGTCGGTGGCTCCTCTGGCCGCAGGGGTTCTTCCGGAAGAGGAACCGTAGCTGGCCGTGGCAGATCGGACTCTCTGATCGTCTCTGTTTCTGCAATCGATGTACTCACTTCACTCGAGATCGAAGGATGAGCCTCAGGCAACGGCTCGAAATGGCTGGATGAGAAGGGCGGTTCTGGAGTTGATGTAATGAAGCGGGTAGTGTGCGCTGATTGCGGCTCTGGTTGAACTGATTCTAATTCTCTCGCATCCTGTGAGATCGCATCCGGCTTGGAGAATGCGGCAGGCGAACTAGACGACGAAGTTCCTGCGGCAAACTTCCATGCGCCGTCGAAGACAGTGTTCCATGAAAATGGGACCGTGGGAGAGGAATCGGCGACGGACGGGGCTGGAACTTCAGGCTCTGGAATCACCGCGGGGCTCGCCGGCGGATCCACCGCAAGGATCGACTCACTCGCCTCCGACAGGACTGGCGCAGGAAGGGGATTCGCAAACTGCTCTGCTACCGACTCAGACTGATTGGGGGCGGACGGGACAAGATCGGAATCACCGCCAAGTAGTGGTGCTCTCTCCGATTGAGTGAACGGAGCCGTCGATGGCGGCGTCGCTTCAATCCTGATGGTGGTGTTCTCTATCTGCTCCCAGGGCATGGGAGCGGATATTCTCGAGGATCCGTCTGAAGACGTATCGGCGATCTCAACGTCCGCTGTACGCTCCTCTGTGGAGCAAGGGGAAATTCCCTCACCTACAAAGGGCGAATGTTCGACAATCGGATCCCCCATTCCATCATCACGATATTCACTAGACGGAAGCGGCGGTTCGGCTAGTATCGGAATGACAGCCTGCTCCCCCTCCCCACTCGGCAGGTCCGACACCGAGGGCAGAATATCCTGCTTGAGGGACTCGGCCTCCAAAATTGGCCCGGTAGATTCAGACGGCGGAATCTGCAGTTTCTGTGAAGCCGAGCCGACCGGTGCCGAGTCTATAAAAACGTCTGGAACATCGAGCGATTCGATGGCGGGATTCGACGAAGTGGGTGGCGGAGCCTCGGGACTCAGGGGAGCCCCATCAAACTGTTCCCACGGCATCACTTCAGAGCCCCTGGATTCTTCAGTGGTGACGAGGATTTTATCCTTAGGCTGCGAGGCATCGACTTCCGATGAAGTCACATCGGCAGGAGCCACGGGATGAGGCCCGAGAAAATCACCAGTTTGTATGTCGAAGAGAGAGGCAAATTGAAAGGCCACAGAGCTGGCCGGCGCAAGCTCTCTTACTTTGGCATAGAGCTGAGAAGGTTTCTTTGGATTTTCAGAGTCTGGACTCTCAATGAGAATGTCAATTGCCTTGCCCAATTCGGCCACCGCGGCCAAGGTATCCCCCTTTTCCTCGTGCACATGGGCCAAGAGTTCGAGGAACGGGACGCAACGAGGTCCGGCAGCCAAGTATTCGCCTAACAACGATTCGGCCAACCAGAAGTCTTGTCGCCCAATCGCTTCGTTGGCGAGAGATTCAAATGCCTGCCGAGCCGTGACAAGACTGCCGAGCCGTAAATGCAGAGTAGCAAAGAGCCGCCGGGCCTCCATGTTCTGAGGGTCAAGCGTGAGAAGCTCTTTCAGGGAGGCAGACGACCGGCCATACTTGCCGGCGTTCATGTGGGAAATGGCCTCCTCAAGAAGCGCGCTTTTCTTGCTGTAGCCGACAACGCCCCGTTTGTGTGCCCGGGAGGGAGTCTTTTTGTCAGCTTTTTGAGGGGGTTTCTTGTCGGTCCGCACGTTACAACCTTACCAGATCATCGAAAGATGCAAAGTGGCTACCCTGGCGACTTTGCACCAGATTTCGCTTCCGTGTGGTTTCTCATGATCTTGAGGGGGCAAACTGGACGGAGAAGTGCAATCCTAGTGCCATCATTTGCTTCACTCTGAACTTGAACATCCTTGATTATTAAGCTGTTAGTCGAGACCCTCCCCTCCTCTTCCTCGCTCATTCTTCAAAAATGAACAAGCCCGCCAAGAATCGCCGTCGGGAGCGCCATTTCGCGAAACAACTACGGGGAGACTCAAACAAGTGGGTGGTCCTCTCTGTGGGAGCCCTACGAAGCAGGAACCATGGTTGAGTAGACAAGGGAGGCATTCTTCAACAGGATGTCGGGCAAACAAGCGGCGAGGCCGGTCGTCTGGTCGCAGAAATCTGGTGCTGATCGGTTGTTGCGGAGGGAGCTTGCATGAAGCAGACAAGCTAGTTTGGTTGTGTCGATGGCGAGCTTATGGTACCGTCTTGTATTCCCTTTTCATGCTCGACGTGGTCTGGGGGGGGGGTTGATCGGTCCCTTCGCATACATTGTGTGTGAATCATGGATTTTTGCTCTATCGGACAATTTAGGTGGATCAGGCAGGCCTCTCTCGTCTGCCTGTTGGCAGTCCTGAGTGGATTTCTGCTTCCTCCCGCCCTGCGGGCCGAATCTGGAGGAGGCTCATCCGGACGCGTCTCCCTCGACTTCAACGATGTCGAACTCTCTGTTTTTGTTCGCTTCATCAGCGAGTTGACCGGCAAGAACTTTGTCTTGGACGATGTCGTCAAAAAAGCGGGGGGGAAAATCACTGTCTACTCCCCTACCAAGGTCACGCACGATCAAGCGTACAGCATGTTCGTGGCGGCGCTCGAAGTCAGTCGTATGGCTGTCGTCCCGAAAGGAAACGTCAATCAGATCGTGGCGATGGGGGATCTTCCTCCGGAGCGAGCGGCATTCGTCTACAAACTCAAACACGCCAATGCGACCGACCTTGCCGCCATCCTGACCAATCTCGTCTCCCGATCACAGACAGTCGCACAGACGGCACCAGGCGCACGGCCACTATTCAGGCCCTTGAGCGAATTCGAAGCCCCCGTCCAGGTCTTTGCGGACAAGGCCACGAACTCGATCATCATTAGTTCGACCAAGAGCGCCTACACCAAGTTGCAGACCGTCATTCGAGACTTGGATACGCGACGGAAGCAGGTCTTTGTCGAGGCAGTCATCCTCGAAGTCGAAGTGGACCGGCTCAAACAGATCGGGGTGGATCCCGTACAGGCTATTGGCGTGGCAAAGTCAGGGTCTGTTCAGGGAATCGCTGGCGTCAATATCCAGCCGGAGAGTCTTGCCACCCTTGCCCAAACGATTGCTGGTGTCGGGGGGGGGGCCGCAACAGGCGGCGCGCTGTCGGTTTTGAACACAGTAAACGTTCGAGCCTTCCTCCAATTCCTCATGAGCCTGACTGATACGAACATCCTTTCCACCCCACAAATCCTGGCCGCCGATAACCAGAAAGCCAAGATTGTGGTCGGTGAGAATGTCCCGTTCCCGACTGGACAGGCCCAAGGCATCACAGGGGGAACCCTCGTTACTATCGAGCGTAAGGACGTGGGAGTGACGTTGGAGATTACCCCGCAGGTCTTGGAGGACGAGCTGATTCGTCTCGAAATCAAGCAGGAGATCTCTGCAATTGAGGCTGGCGTGGCGCAGACGATCGGCACGGGAACCTCTAGCGTGCCGGTAGGGCCCACCACCACGAAGCGCTCAATGGAAACCACCGCGATCGCCCAAAATGGGCAGACGCTAGTTATCGGGGGACTCGTCCGGGACAATCTACTTCTCACCGAGAACAAAATCCCATTGCTCGGTGATATCCCGCTCTTGGGTTGGCTTTTCAAGTCTCAAACCCGTCAGTCGCAAAAACTGAATCTATTGGTGTTTTTGACGCCCCACCTGGTCAAGAATGAGGTCGATATGGTCGAACTCAATGCCCGCAAGTCCGCCGAGTTGAGCACGTTCCAGCGAGAGAATCGGATCGAGGAACCCACCAGACTCAAGCAAGACGTCTTGGAGAAACTTGAGCGCCCGAATGGGCCTCTCCGCCCCCTTCCGAATACAGGTCCATCCGCTCCGCTTCAGCCACCCGTGCGGCCTGAGTAAGCTCCAATCAAGTGTCGGCGATCGCTTCCTTGGCACGCGCCTCCCTTAAGTCCGTCATTCACTCCCTCTCCAAAGGCAAGATTCTTTTCCTTTAAGATGGCGTGAGCGCACCGTGACGTCAACAAATCAACGCAACAAATGTAAGGATTGGTCGGCCCGGGGTATGGGGTGAGTTCGTGGCCGAATTTAGAACCTTTCTATCAACGCACACTCAACCAATCTACCTGGAACTGATACCCACATAACGGTTCAGAAACACTGCATCCGACGGATCTGGACCCGGTTATGGGTGCTCGGTCGGAGGTACGCCTGTCATGTCTACCCTTCTGGCCGCACAGTGGTAGATTTGTTGGTGGTACACTTGAGAAAAGGGAGCGGCTTGACCGGCGGCCCATCCGTGCGGCGAGAGCCGTAGTAACAGGGGAGATCTGGTGAAGACACCATTGAAGTCCAAGAGAAAAAAGATAGGCTCAGCCCGTTTCGAGGGTAACCTGGATGTGCAGTTCTTAGGGCTGACCCCTGAAGGATTAGAAATTGAAGGAATCGGGGTCGTCCGCAATTTGTCGATGCGCGGTGCACTGATCGAGACCCATGTCCTCGTGACGACGGACGACCAACTGACATTGTTCCTGACGCTCCCAAACCAGGCCGAGGTATTGGAAATACCTGCCGTCGCCGTTCGGTGGGTCGTACGACGCCATCAACTGGGTGTTGAGTTTCTCAAGCTCGATAAACAAACGTCGCGGCAATTGATGAGGTTTCTGTCCGGGATATACAATGCGGCTCGGGCGCAACGTAAGGCTGTGTAACATCCGCAGTGATAGCTGTTGATCCGCGCCGAACGCGCCGTTCTCTGCGGCGATACCCGCCACCTCCATTTCTGCCGTGCCATCAAACGCTACTCGGTTGTGAGGTGCAACCTGGCTGCAGTTCGGACAGCCCGGGCGATGATAGATATGGCTGCGACGATTGCTGATGATGGGGTGAGTGACGGGTTTCGAAGTGGGGATTTTCTGCCCCGCTTCAGCTAAATTATTCTTGCAGAATCAGGCACTTAGCATACCGCCACTAACTCCCCTGTTTGTAACTGTGCTGCCGTTGTGTTTTCGCGTCTTGTGACTCTATCGAGCACCTCTGCTCCCGCTCTTAGACTTTCCGAGTGATGATGCGCGTAGCGCATGACCATGGAAAGCGTCTTCCACCGACCGAGCTTCTGCACGGTGTACAAATCCACCCCGGCTTGGACTAAGCGAGTCGCAAACGTGTGCCGAAGGTCATGAAAGCGCAGGTGTCCAATGTTCGCCTTCTCGATGGCCGCGTACAATCCTCGCAGCACGTTATTGATGAGGATGGCATTCCCTGTGGCGGTAAAGAAGACATACTTGGACGTGAGATGCCGAACCTTCGCCCTCTCCTTCAACACGTCAAGCGCTCGAACATTTAACGGTAGCGTATCGATGCTCTTGTTTTTCTGCTCTAGGATCGTGATGGTCCTTCGTGAAAAATCAACTTCAGGCCACTGGAGATGCAGCACTTCCCGATGACGGAGACCGGTGCTGACGGCAAACACGATCAGCTGCTGTAACCACGGAGGAGAAGCGGCGAGTAACCGTTCTTCTTCCTCGAGTGTCAGCCACCGTGCCATGTGATTCCGCACCTTTTCTCTGGACACTCGCTTCACAGGATTGTCCCTGACCCACTCCCATTCTTTCACACAGAGGGTAAAAGCGTGGCTCATCAGGTTCAGCTCGTTATTGATGGTTTTCGGAGAGACGCCGTCTACACGTCGCTTGGACTTGTAGTCAGCAATCAACCTTGGCCTGATTGCGGTCAGCGTCATGTCTCCAAAAAACTCTGACAGACGGTCCCTCATCCCACGGTCGCGACGCTGAGAACTCAGCGCCTTATTTCTATCCGTGTGTTCTGTCAAATACCGCTCCATCATGTCACGAAACGTCGTGTCGTCACCGGGTAAGCGATCAAACCATTTGCCTTCCGCAATCTTCCCTAAGACGCTATGGTAAATCCGTTCAGCTAACTTCCGGTCCACAGTTTCCGTTGATTTCCGCGTCAACGTACCGTTGTAGGTGAATCTCATCCACCAGACCGGGCCTCGTTTATACAGACCCATCGGGGGATACTCCTTTCTTTTCCCTGGGTCTGGTCTCCCGAGGCGGAGTATAAACGTCTCGTTTCGCAGCCGCAATGAGACGCTCCACCTCGCTTTGGGGTTGAGGCGGTGAGGAAGGAGAAGACGGCTGTACCGTGAGCAGGAGTAAAGGAAGCTAACCAAATATGAATCTCTTCCTGGTCGAACCGAATTAGTCCGTGAATCTTGCGACAGGGAATCTTGCCTTGCGCCGCCCAGAGGTAGAGCGTGGAGGGCTTGATGTTCAGCCGGGCTGAGAGATCTTTTACCGTGAGCAAGATGCATGCCTCATGACGAGCAGGGGGAGTCTTACGACACCCCCTCACCCCCCTGAAACGGTGCGCCCGCGTCACCGCCGGCGTCCTTAATGGAATTCGATGGAGTCTCTTTCTTCAGCAGCCCGCGATGCTTATGTTTCCATCGGCGCTTGCCCGCGAGAATTTGCCTCTCTAACCAGGCTGCCCCACCGGGATGTTCCGCATAGATGACCGCCAGCATCGGGGCCACAGACTGACTCACCCAGCGCTTCACCTTGGGGAGGGTCTGGGCCTCCTTCTCCACCACAAGACGACCTTTCTTGAACCCGTCCGTGAGCAGCAACCACCAGTCGAGGAGCGGGGCTCGATACCGAAACTCGTCCTCCTCGTCACGGCTCGTCGCTCGAAAATCCACATAGCCCCGCAAAACCCCAACCATGAATTCAAGCCAGTCAGCTTCCTCCAGGTGGGACAATACCTGTCCACAGACCTGGGCGCGATCCTTTTTCAACTCCAACTCCCACCGGATGCCGTAGTCTTGCCAATCCTCTCGCTGTTTCGCCTGACTCTCCAGGCGCTTGTCATAGACTCGAAGCAGGGTTTGACTCTGAGGACTGCCGACATAGATGGTCTCTCCGCTGGGCGTGTCTTCATGGATGGACCTGGACGAAATGCGCTGCATACGGTCAGCTCGGGTGACACACTGACCGGCTTCAAGGGCCTGTCTGATTGTCGAGAGTGGAACGCAACTGTTCCGATCATCGAGCGCACAATCGAGGCGCGTCAGGTGGCCGTCTTGCTTCACGATCCATTGAAGGACCGTGCGAACCTTCCCTGACGGCCACGGCGCGACAATCCCAGCGGAGAGATCGACATGCACTTCGAGGGGAGCACGGGGTGCGCCAGTTCCCAGTTTGCCCACCCCCCGGCTTGCACTCGCGGTGATCCAGGACGCGGGATAGCCGCGAAAGCCGGTGTTGCTCTTGGTCCAGTCACCGCCTAACATCTGCATCGTGTCCTGGACTGAACCAGCCGGCAGAGTGAAGGCGAGCCAATCAATGGTGAGGGTGAAGGGGGAACTCATGGAATCCGTAGACCTCCTGTAACGATCCCTGTGGGTAGTGCCCCCGTGTTACCAGACGGGGGCGGTTGGGCTCTGCGCGCCGCCGGCTCCCGCCGGCAATCGCGCGCCGCTGTTCTCCTCTGCAGATAGACGACGGCATTCCGTTCCATCTGTGCCCGGACCTGACGCAGATCGAACCGGTACGCCGTCCCCACACGTGTCGCGGCGAGCTCACCTTTGCGAATCGCTCGCCGGATGGTATCCGTAGACACGCCGAGGTAGGCCGCCAGTTCTTTGATCGACAGATCTGTTGTCTTCATGCACCCTCCTTGGTTAGCAAGTTCACCCACCCTACACGAGCGAATCCGCCGTGGGGATTAGGCAGATGTATGCTTATGTATGCAGATGTAGACGTTGCAGCGCGCGTACGTGATCAGATCTGCACCTGCTCGGCATGATCACGAGCGTAGAGAAACTGAACAGAAAAAGAAATTAGGCAGGTGAGGACTGGAGAGGACTATAAGGGACTGTAGGGATCAGTAGTGATCATCACGTGTGCGACCGGATGCCGGTGCGATTACGGGCACGAAACGCTGAAAAGGCATGGCTGGCTTGGTTCAACGTGTGTGATGCGGATCTGAAGGTTGGTGAAATAGAGAGAACTTTGCAATTTTGACCACGGTGCTCTAAAAATATTTTCACTTCAACGAAGGTCGGGCCCTCAGATCATCATGATGCCAAATTAGCCTCAGGACTGGCCCTGCTTTTTCAACCCGCACCCGTCAATGCACGAGCCCTCTTCTTGGCAACCGTGCCGCAGGGCTTATGCCGTTACTAGTTCACGGTATAGACATAGGCCGACCCGCTCCCGAAACCATCCAGCTTGCGAGCTGAGGACTCACATGGTAGGTGGTATAAAAACTCCCGGCTGGTCACTGCCCATTACGCCACAGCGCTCTTGCTCGCCACGGGCAGCTGGGTCAATAGCGGGGCTGCCACGGCAAGCCCACCGTCCACGACCTGCATGTCAACCGAGACGGGATCGCGCCATGCATGTTTTCCGCTACTGCGTGCGGCTAATACCCAGTTTCTGCATCTTCGAGTTCAAGGTCGTGCGTTTGATGCCCAGCTTCGCGGCCGCACCGGACCGGCCGCCGATGATCCAGCGCGCCTCATGCAAAGCTTTTAGAATGTGCTGACGTTCAGCGTCCTCAAGGCTGACCGCGGCACGATCGGCAGCGGTTGTCGACCGCTTCAATTCCGAGACCGGCACCTCCAGGTCCGTGGTCTGGGACAGGATCACCGCCCGCTCGATTAAATTTTCGAGCTCTCGGACATTGCCCGGCCACGGATACTGCTGCAGGGCCGTCATCGATTCGCAGGGGATCGTTTCAATCCGCTTCTTCATGCGCTGCGCGAATTTCTGGGCAAAGTGATGCACGAGGATCGGGATGTCCTCCGGCCGCTCGCGCAAGGCGGGCACCCGGATCGGAAAGACCTTGAGGCGATAATAGAGATCGCTGCGGAACCTGCCCTCCTCCATCATGCGCTCCAATTCGCGGTTCGTCGCGGCGATCAGGCGGACATCGACGCGGAGCGTCCTCGTGCTGCCGAGCCGCTCGAACTCCTGCTCCTGGAGCACCCGGAGGAGCTTCACTTGTAGTTCCAGTGGAATTTCCCCGACCTCATCGAGGAACAGCGTGCCATGATCGGCGAGCTCGAAGCGGCCAATCTTGGTCGCTATGGCGCCGGTGAAGGCGCCCTTTTCATGGCCAAACAGCTCACTCTCCACGAGTCCCGTCGGAATCGCGGCGCAATTGAGCTTGACGAATGTCCGTTCGCGTCTCCCGCTCATATGATGGACGGCGCGCGCCACGAGCTCCTTGCCGCTGCCGGTTTCCCCGAGGATGAGGACCGTGGAATCCGTGCCTGCGACCGTTTCCACCTGTTTGAGGACGCGTTTCAGTGACCGGCTATCTCCGACGATATCGTCGTATTCGGACTTGATCTCTTCTTCAAGGTACAGCTTTTCCTTCGTCACTTTATCCCGTAGCCGCGCGATTTCCTCGTAGGCCAGCGCATTATCGACCGCCACGGCGACCTGCTTGGCGACGTGGCAGAGAAAGTCGACGTCGCCCTCGTGATAGGCGTCCTGCTGGACGCTGCAAAATCCGATGGTGCCGAGCCGGCGCCCGGCTACCGTCAGCGGAAAGCCGCACACCGACTGCAACCCGTCCTTTTGCATTTTGGCGACAATAGTCGGCCAGCGGCGCTCAGCCATGATATCGGCGATGAAGAGCGGCTCTTGCGTCCGCCAGACATAGCCCGCCGGCGTCTCGTCGACCGGCAGCTCATACACGTCGTCGGGCGACTGGATTGGTATGTTTGCCTGAATGCTATGCAGCGTCATGGTGTGGCAGGCGGGATTGTAGAGCGCGAGAGCGACGAAGTTGACCGGCACGACCTTGGGCAGGAGCCGGGCGAGATCGGAGCAGACCTCGCCCAGATTGCGATGCGTGGCGATTGTTTCCGCCACTTCAAACAGTGTCCGGTAACGCTCCGGCAGCGCCCCGTCGCGTGGGAGATCGGTAGCCATCGCCGCGTATTATGGCGCACGGACGGTTGGTGCTCAAGAGGCCGGCGACGGCAAAGAGAAAATCGGTGTCCCGTGCCCTCATGCCGGCACGGCGGCATGTTGCGACGACATCTGTGAAGCGGATCGCCAGCCGAAGAGATGCTTGGCCTTGATGATGTCCGCCACGGTCCCCGGAACCATCTCCTCCCAGGACGGATCTCCCGACTCGATTTTTCTCAGCACGTCGGGCGTCTGGATTGTCAGGAGCGTTTCATCGTAACCGCGGATCGGCTCGACGCGGCCCATGTCCAGAAGGAGGGTGCGCAGATGATGCCAAGGAGCCGGGATCACCGCCCGGTCCACCGATGCAATGTCAGCGGATACGGGGTCGCGCGTCGGATAGACGTACATCGTGACCGACCGCCTAAAGAGGCGTCCTGCTGACTCGAGCACGCCGCCGGGCAGATCCGTGTAGTACCGTTCATCGGCAATCTGGCGGATCGTGGGCATGCCGACCGCCAACCCGATCGGCTTGTCGGTGTACGCGGCAAGGTACTCGGCCAGCTCGTAGTACGGCTCGAACCGTGAGATGAGCACGTCCACGCCGAGCGCGGCAAGAATCTCCGCCCGGGCCAGGAAGTCGCGATGGTCGGCATCGGACCCCGGCTCGAGCGAGCGCAGCGTCATCTCGGCCAGCACGACAGGCCGTTGCCCAGCGAGGCTCGGATGCTGGGTGAATTGATCGAGCGCCCGATTCAGCAAGTCGACCGTGAGCTTTGTCGCGGGCCGGAAGCTGCCCCGCTCGACGAGAATGGGTTTGTTGTGCAGGATCTCCGATGGCTGCACGACCTCGCCATGTGCGGTGAACATCGCGGCATCGGTGAGCCGACGCTCCACCAGCATCAGGCTCATTCTCCGGTTATCGACGTTCGGAAACGCCGGGCCTGTCAGTTTGATCATGTCGATCTCGATACGCTCGCGCGAGAGGTCGTCCATCAGCGTGGTGATCAGGCCGACTGGGTCGTCACATCGGAACAAGGCACCATAAAGGAGATTGATGCCGAGCATGCCGAGCGCTTCCTGCTGACGGCCGACGGCCGATTCGAGGAGGTGGGCGTGAATGATGATGTCCGATGGATCTTCGCGTGCCGTGCGTTGGAATCGGACGCCAAGCCAGCCGCGGCCCTTCCCGGGATGCCGGTAGCTCGCCGTGGCGACCGTGTTGGCGAAGACGAAAAATCGCGTCGCGTCACCACGCTTGACACCCAAACGCTCCAGCAATTTACGAAACTCGAAGTCGAGCATGGCTTCCAAGCGCTGGCGGCTGACGTACCGCTTCGTGGGTCCGTAGAGCGCGTCGCTGACCGCCATGTCGTAAGCCGAGATCGTCTTGGCCACCGTTCCGGCCGCGCCTCCGACGGAAAAGAACCATCGAGCCACCTCCTGCCCGCCGCCGATTTCCGCGAACGTGCCGTACGACGTGGGATCGAGATTGATGGCTAATGCTTTCTGCCGCGTCCCTGTGATGGTTTCAGCCATGATGCACCTCCCCTTTGTCAGTTCAAGTGAGAGACGGCGATCGGCCGCGCCGGACGGCTCGGCTCGTCCGGCGACCAGCCTCCGCCCAAAGCTTTGTACAGTTGGACCATCGATGTGAGCTGCGCGCGGCGCGTGTCGGCGCGCGCCAGCTCTGCCGTGAACAGATTGCGCTGGGCGGTCAGCACGTCCAGATAACTGGCCCGCCCGCCCTGGTAACGCTGCATCGCGAAGCTCAACGCCGACTGCAGGGCCTCCACCTGTTGCTCCTGGGCCGCCCGTTTTTCACGCGCCTTCTGCACGGCAATCAGGGCATTCTCCACGTCCTGGAACGCCGAGAGTATCGTGCGCTGATAGGCCGCGAGCGCCTGCCGCATCTTCGCTTCCGTCGCCTTGACCTGGTACCCCAAGGCGGTCGCGTTCAAGAGTGGCGCGCTGATGCTCCCAAGGGCTCCAAAGGTTCCGAACGGTCCCTGAGCTGCCAGTCCGGTTAGCTGAAGCGCGGAGACCCCCGCATTGCCAGTGAGCGACACAGCGGGAAACCGCTGCGCCTCGGCAACGCCGATATTCGCCGTAGCGCCGGCCAAGTCCTGCTCCGCCATCAAAATATCGGGTCTCCGCTGGAGGAGATCCGACGGAAGACCGGCCGGGACTTCTGGTGGCATGATCTGCTCGGTGAGGCTCGCACCGCGCGGGATGCTCATCGGCCGGTGTCCGAGGAGCACGCTGAGCAAATTCTCTTTCTGCACCGCCTGCTGCTCGAGATCGGCGAGCTGCGCCGCCGTGCTCGCCCGTTCGGCCTCGAATTGGTTGAGGTCCAGCTTCAGAATGTCGCCGTGCTGGAACCGGATTCGGGAGATCCCGACGCTCTCCTCCC
The DNA here is from genome assembly GCA_963720035.1 of uncultured Nitrospiraceae bacterium. GTDB lineage: Bacteria > Nitrospirota > Nitrospiria > Nitrospirales > Nitrospiraceae > Palsa-1315. The sequence continues at coordinate 463,115 of CAVREB010000015.1, forward strand.
AGGCTTTGAGCGTCCGCTTCGTGATCTCGATCTGGAGGTCCAAAGCGCGCAGCTCAAAGTACGCCTGGGCGACATTGCTGACCAAACCGATGACAATCGTCCGTTGGTTCTCCATCTGTCCAAGGAGCTGGGCTTGGGCAGCTTCAATCGATCTGCGGATTGCAGCGGCCCCATACATCAACCTCCCATCTCACGCCGACTCCTTTGAATTCGCTTCCGAAGTCCGTGCCCCCGGATCGGAGGCCTGACGGAATGGAGATGACGCCGGAACCTGGGGCCCGGGATCCCGATTGCATTGCTCGTACTGTGGAAGTAGGCACCTGTGCCGGTCGCGCTCACTGATGGCGCCAGTACGAATTGAGCGATCGTGAATTGCGCCTGGTACTGCTCGATCGTCGCGACGGCGACGCGTAGGTCGAGATTTTCGGCGAGCGACGTTCGGATCAGGCCCTGCAAGGTCTGGTCGCGTAGGAGGTCCCACCAGGGCAGATTCGCGATGGATTCGGACGTCCCCGGCGAGAGGCGCCAGGCTTCAGCAGGCGGTATGTCCGGCCTCTTATAGTCCGGTCCCATCATACACGCGCTGAGCGAAAAGACCGTGACAAGGCTTATGATTGTGTGGCAGCGCATGAGAACGCCTCCTCGGTTCAAGTGTGGACGAGTTCCTGTCTCTCCGTGTGAACGTTGCCATCTTCGCCGTGCGGCGCATCGGATGGTGGGACGCCGGGCGCCGGGCGCCCGGCATGCTTGCGTCCGTGCGCCAGGCTCTCAACGACATAGAATGAAACCGGGATGAGAAAGATGGCGATGACTGTGGACGCCAGCATCCCGCCAAAGACTGCCAGGCCGAGCAGCACGCGCCCATGGGCGCCAGAGCCCGTAGCGAGGACGAGCGGGACGACACCGAGAATAAATGCAAAGGCGGTCATGAGAATCGGACGGAGCCGAACCTTCGCCCCGGTCAGCGCCGCGTCAACGAGCGACTTCCCTCCTTGAACCTCGGCCTTGGCGAATTCCACGATCAAAATCGCATTCTTCGCGGACAGGCCGATCAGCATGACAAGCCCGATCTGCGTGAACACGTCGTTCTCGCTGGCCTCAGGCATCAATAGCTTCAGGAGCCAAAGCGCCGCGAAGCGCGCCGAAGACGGCGATCGGCGTGACGAGCAACACGCTGAAGGGCAACGCCCAGCTCTCATACAGAGCCGCGAGAATGAGGAAGAACAAACAGCAGCGAGAAGCCGAAGATCACGCCGGCCGGCACGCCTTGGGCGGCCGCGTTTTCCTGGAATGACATCCCCATGTAGTCAAAGCCCATCTCTGGAGGCATCGACGCGGCAAACGCCTCTTCCAACGCCTTCATCGCCTGACTGGAGCTGTACCCGGGCGCGGTCAACGCGAGGATCTGCGCCGCCCGGTATTCATTGAAGCGCATGGTGAACTCGGGTCCGCGGTCGTTCTCTATCGTCACTAAGGTCGAGAGGGGGACCATATAGCCGTTCCCGTTTCTGATGTAAAATTGTCCGATAGAGTTGGGGGTCGCGCGAAATTCACCTTCCGCCTCGATGTACACCTGCCAGGTTCGGCCGAACCGGTTGAAGTAGTTCACCATGATGCCGCCCATGAACGCCTGCAGCGTCTGGTAGACGTCCGCGAGATTAATGCCCTGCTTGAGCACCTTGTCGCGGTCCACCCTGGCGAAGAACTGGGGGACGCTCGGGATGAATGTGGTGTCGATCATCCCGATCTCCGGACGCTTGCTAGCCGCCTCGATGAATTTCTGCGTGTTCTCCGCCAGGAACTCAATGTCCTTCGACGCGCGGTCTTCCAGCACCATCGAGACGCCGCCCGAGCTTCCGACGCCGGGAATGGCGGGCGGCGGGAAGAGAAACGCCCGCGCCCCCGGCAAGCCGGCGAGCCGCGCGTTGACGTTCTTGAAGATCGCCAGCAACTGCTCGTCTGTGTTTTTGCGCTCATGCCATGGATCGAGTGAGATGAAGAAGAGGGCGTTGTAGGTCGTGCTCACATTACTCAAAAGACTGTGGCCGACGACGGTCGTGGTATAGCGGACGCCGGGCGTCTCTTTGAGGATCGCCTCGATCTCCCTGGAGACCTCGTTCGTTCGCTGCAGCGAGGACGCATCCGGGAGCTGCGCGTTCAAGAAGACATAGCCCTGGTCCTCAATCGGCAGAAATCCCGTCGGCAACGTCGCACCCATCCAGACGCCGCTAAGTCCGATGGCCACCAAGAGCAGCATCGAGAAGGCGGCCTTGCGGATTAGCCGGTGCGAGAGGCGCGACATAGCCATCGGTTGCCCGCGTGAACCATCGATTGAACGAGCCGAAGAACCATCCGAGCGGGACCCCGGGCGGGCTGCTTCGGCTTCAGCAGCAAGGCGGACAGCGCGGGGCTGAGGGTGAGCGCGTTGAAGGCGGAGATCACGACCGACAGCGCGATCGTCACGGCGAATTGCTGATAGAGCCGTCCCGTGATGCCGGGAATGAACGCAGTGGGCACGAATACGGCGGCCAGGATCAGCGCGATCGCGATGACCGGGCCCGACACCTGTTCCATTGCCTTGAAGCTCGCCTCCTTCGGCGAGAGGCCATGCTCGATGTGATGCTCGACCGCCTCGACCACGACGATGGCATCATCCACCACCAGGCCGATGGCCAGCACGAGGCCGAAAAGTGACAAGGTATTGATCGAGAAGCCGAGCATCGGGAACAGCATGAAGGTCCCGATGAGGGAAACCGGCACGGCGAGCAGGGGAATCAGGGTGGCGCGCCAGCCTTGAAGAAAGAGGTAAACCACAATGATCACAGACCGAGGGCTTCACAGAGCGTGTGCACGATCTCCTTAATGCCTTCCCGGACGGCCTGCGTCGTATCGAGCGCCGGTGACATAGTCGAGATCCGACGGAAAGCGCGATTTCATCTCTTCCATCAACTTGGTCGCCCCGTCCATAGTCTGGATGGCGTTCGATACCGGAAGCTGATAGATCGCGATAATCGCGGCCGGCTTGCCGTTCATGCGGCCGATGTAGTTGTACACCTGTGCACCCAACTCAACGCGCGCGACATCCTTCAATCGGACAATCGAGCCATCGGCGTTGGCGCCGACCACGATGTTCCCGAACTCTTCTTCGGACTCCAACCGGCCTTGGGCGCGGATGGCATAGGTGAATGCCTGACCGGACGGCACCGGCTCCATGCCGACTTGTCCGGCGGGATTGACGGTGTTCTGCGCTTTAATGGCATTGAGGACCTCGGTCACGGTTATGCCGAGCTTGGCCAGATGGTCCGGCCGGACCCAGAAGCGCATCGCATACTGCCCCGCGCCGTAGACCATCACCTGACCGATGCCGGGCACGCGCGTCATCGGATCATTACGATGTTGACGTACGCATAGTTGGACAAAAGACATCGTTGTACGTGCCGTTGGGCGAGTACAGACAGAAGACTGCAAGCGGGCTCATCGTCGATTTCTTAATCGTGACCCCGAAATTCCGCACATCCTGAGGCAACTGTGCCTCGGCCTGCGTGTAACGCATCTGCGCCAGGATTTGATCATCGTTCGGCCTGCTGTTGATGTCGAAGCTGGCGCGCAGGGACATCTTGCCGTTGCTCGCGTTCGTCGAATACATGTAGAGCATGTTGTCCACCCCGCTCATCATCTGCTCGATCGGAGTGGCGACGGATTCGACGGACACGGCATCGGCGCCCACGTACGTCGCCTCCAGGAGAATTTCGGGAGGCGCAATGTCCGGAAATAAGGCGGTCGGGAGCTGGACCATCGCGATGACACCAAGGATGGTCATGACGATGGCAATCACCATCGCGACGATCGGCCGGTTGATGAAAAAGCGAGCCATGGTGCCCTCCTATGGTTTATTCGGCGATGGAGAAGCCGCTGATGCAGTCTCGATTGCGTTCGGCTCTGGCTGAGTGAGCTTCGCTTTCACGACTAGTCCCGCCTTGATCTTTTGTAGGCCGACTGTGACGACGCGCTCGTCCTTGCCGAGTCCCTGCTCGACGATCCACAGACTTCCGATCCGGTCCCCGACTTTGACGGAACGAAGCTCCACGGCTCCGTCTGGCTTGACCACGGCGACCTGAGAAGTGCCCTGCAGCTCCATGACGGCTCGCTGCGGCACAAGAAGGGCGCCCTGAGCCGTTCGGACCGCCGTGCGCCATTTGGCGTATTGCCCCGGTCGGAGCCGATTCCCCGGATTGCCGCCGCGGGCGACCCGAATCGTCCCGGTGCTCACGTCAACCTGCCGATCGGCGAGAAAGAACCTGCCCGTGTGGGGGTACCGGGTGCCGTCCGCGAGAATCAATTCCAGATTCGGGCTGTCCGGATCGGGGAATTTGATATCGTACGCATGCTGAATCCGATCGGCGAATTGGAGGTACTCTTGTTCACTGATCGGGACGTACACCCGAATGGGATCGAGGGTGGACATGGACGTGAGCTCGTCGTTGGGGCCTACAAGGTTGCCGATTTGGGCCTTGGCCACGCCGACGACGCCGTCGATGGGCGCAGTGATTCTCGTAAAGCCGAGATTGATCTCGGCCGACTCGACCCCGGCACTCGCCGACAGGACCGAGGCCTTGGCTTCCTCATGGGCCTGGATGGAATCGTCCAGCTCCTTCTGGCTCACCCCTCCGGTTTTCGCGAGCGGTCGATCCACTCACGTCCAGCTCAGTCTTGACCATGTGAGCCTTCGCCTTCGCCAGATCACCTCTCGCCTGAGTCACCGCGGCAAGGAACCGTCGGGAATCGATCTCGAACAGCGGGTCCCCCTGCTTGACGAAGTCACCTTCCGTGTATGTGCGGCGAAGGAGATAGCCGGTCACCTGCGCGCGTATCTGCGCGTTGACCATGCCTTCCGTCGTGCCGATCCACTCACGGTACACCGGAACGTCTCGCTGAACGACCTGGGCGACCTCGACTTCCGGCGCGACAGGAGCCGGCGTCGAGCCAGCTTCTCCGCGGCAACCGACCATGAGTGTCAGTGCCAGTAATCCAAGCCAACAGATCGCGGGTCTTGTGGGTGTCAGAATTCTATTCCACATCATGTTTTCCTCCTCCGTGCCCCTCATCGGAGCGTTGGCAGTCCCGCGTAATGTCCGCCACCACGCTGTTCATCAGGCAGCCTCTGCTCACCAACCGGACGCCGCGGCGATGGATGTCGTGCAGGAGCGCCTTTCCGACGGCATCGATCACCATCACGTCTTGGAGATCAACCACGGCCACAACCAGCCTTGTCGCCAGGAGCCTCTTCCAGTAGTGCTGGGCCTCATCCGCCCATACCCCGGTCAACCGGCCCTCGATGACGAGCCGACTCCCGTCCACCTCATCTTTCATGGTCATCCGTAGCATCTGAACCGCCCTTTCAATGCATCCTCCGTCGGTCATGGACCGCTAGCGGCGCCATGGTGGGGACGCGGCCAGGCGACATCCAGGACGATTGCCGACACCAGCATCCAGGGAAACAAGATCGTGAAGAACACCGTTGTCGATATCATGGCCTTCACCTCCTTCTTGCTCGCTCACTGATCTGCATCGCATGGGTCGTTCCAGCCGCCAGACGGATCGGAGGTCGGCAAATTGCCTTGCGTACCGCACGGTTATGGAAGCGGCGATGTGAGGACTAAGGACAGGTGACGAAGCAGCGTGACGATGGGTCGTCTCGGTGACGGTGTGCGGACGCGTGGTGCCGTGATCGTCACCGTCGCTCCCGTTACATCACCGTGCGAAGGAAGCGGTCGCCGAGGGACGGCTCTGCGTCGACTTCTTGAGAGTCGATAGAGAAACTGGAATTAGGACATTTTGGACTCAAGGTAGTGAGCCGGCTGGAAGTAGAACCCAGGATGTCCTGACAAGGGCGATGCTATTGTCGAGACTGCCTACAAGGAGGTGAGAACTGCGACACCAACATTCTTTTATGTACGTGCTGTTGTCAAATTGAGTTGGATTTTGTCAGACCGAGTTGCACCCGACACCAGTAATCTCTGTTTCTATGAAGATGTGCTGAAATTGTGTCAGCAGATCGGGTGAACGGCGGGAAATAATCAAACACTTCGAAGAGATATAAACGTGGTTCGCCTGCAGAAAGCGATGAACCCAAAGGCTTTATTGGGAGACCAGACCTTTGATCATCAACTTACGCAATCGAGGGATATGGGGTGAGTGACGGGTTTCGAATTTCATCCGACCGTGGATAATCAAGAAGATCAATCACGTGCGGATGCCGATTGCTGCGAAATACGGCAAAATTTACGCGAATCCGCAACCAGACTTTCAACGTTGATTCT
>CAVREB010000016.1:0-262333 GCA_963720035.1 uncultured Nitrospiraceae bacterium
GGCCTGGCCGCTGCTCTTCAGCGCCGACTCGCGCCCCTGAGCGTGCATTCCGAATCCGACGGCGGTGGAGAGCGGGCGCATAGAGGGGGGGATGGGGGTGTCGTGAGACTCCGCCGGTATGCGTGGGCGATGGATTGTTATTGATGGTAACGGACGTTCTTATTTTCGGGAGGGACATGAGTAAGCTTTTGACAATGGATGAGGCATCGGAGTATCTCGGCATATCAAAATTGACTCTTTATGGCTGGGTGTCTGCGCGGAAGCTGGGTTTCGTCAAGGTCGGACGGTTAGTGAAGTTCAAGCAAGAACATCTCGACCGGTGGATTGACCAACATACCGTCAAGGCGCGGCCCGCTGCGCAAGAGCGTGTAGTCGATCCCTTAGGGCACGGATAGCAGCGGCATAGCTTCTGACAGCTCGTATGGACGAGTAGGGAGAGAAAGATGGGACTGACCAAACGATCTGACAGCTACTATGTCGAGTTCCGTGTGATCTACAGCGAGGACGGGAAGTCCTTGGTGTTGGCGAGTGGCGTACTAGGAGCGAGGAAGAAACGCTGGAAGGTCGGCTGTCTGAACAAGACTGTCGCACGTGAGATGGAGTCGGCCATCAAGACGCGTCTACTCCTCGGCCAGGAAAGTAGCGAACGGGCAAAGCCAATACTCTTCAAGGAGTGGGCCAAGGCCTACCTTGACCTTGAGGAAGTGAAAACTCTTCGTTCATTCGTTGGGCGCTTGCACAGTGTAGAGAAACACCTTGTTCCCTTCTTTGGTGGAAAACTTTTAGGGGAGATCAAGCCGGAGGATGTCGAGGCCTTCAGAGCACAGCGGAAGAAGCCAGACGGGAATCCAGCGAGTGTGCAGACGGTCAACCACGATCACATTGCCATGAAGCATTGCTTGAACGTGGCGATACGGAGAGGATTGCTTCAGAGCAACCCTGCATCGAAAGTCCCGATGCCCAATCCGCAGAACGAACGCGACAGAGTGTTGAGCGATGAGGAATGGAGCAAGCTGTATCAGACAGCCAAGTCACACTTACGGCCTGTCCTTCTCACTGCCTACCAGTTAGGGCAACGGTTCAGTGAAATTGTCGGCCTCACTTGGGATCGTGTCGATGTGAAGCGAGGCTTTATTACTCTGCGTTCTCTCGACACAAAGACGAAGACCGCTCGACAGGTGCCTATGACGCCGGATGTGAAGGCGACACTACAACGCCTGGCGAAGGTTCGAAGCTTTGAGACAGCGGCGACCGAAGCCGCCTTCCGACACGTATTCACCTATGAGGGTAGGCCGCTTCAGCGTGTCAGCCGGTCGTTCAAAACTGCACTGAAGGATGCTGGAATCACAGATTTTCGATTCCACGACCTACGCCACTGCGCCTCAACGAACCTACGAAGGGCAGGGGTAGATACGGCAACAGCCATGAAGATCGTCGGGCATAAGTCAGAGAAGATGTGGAAGCGGTACAATGCGATTGATGAGCGGGACTTGACGCAAGCGGCTCAGAAGGTTCACAAATACCTCCAAGAGAACACGCCCGGAACACTAGCCGAGACCATGGCAGACTACCTGCTGCGTAAGTGATTGAAAAATAAGAGTGCGCCCGTAGCTCAGTCGGATAGAGCATCAGCCTTCTAAGCTGAGGGTCGCTGGTTCGATTCCAGCCGGGCGCACCATATAGTCAATAGGTTGCATATTCTCTTTCCATTCCGCCTCCTGGTTGGTTACGGTATGAATCAAGCCCGAGAGACTGCCTCGATTCACCGCCTCCTGAAGATATTTTGGGTCCAAGTGGCTATATCGGAGGGTTGTCTGAATACTCCGGTGGCCGAGGATTTCTTTCACAGAGACTAACTCGGCCCTTGAACTGGGACCGCCGACCCATCGCACAAGATGTGTCCCATCAGGTTTCTACGGTTTTCTTGACTGCACGCAATTCGCGTCCATACTTGCTCCAGAAACCCTAACTAGCGCATCACGAGCAACCCAGGCACCAGGACCAAGCCGTACGTGACTCTGACCTCGTCGCACGAGGAGAGAGATATCACAGAACATATGATCTCGGCGTTAACAGCGACAGTGTCCAGCCAGTCAAGTTTGATCAATTCACTGAAGCTGCATGCACCTTGGGCCTGTATTGGCTACTGCTTAACCAGCCTCGACCAATAGGGGACAAGCAGGGGTCCGGACCACTGCGTTGTCCTATGATCTGGATGACGATACCGCGTGTTCGATAGGCGGGAACAATACGAATGTCTATTCCCCTCCAAGTGTTGATTCTCGAAGATTGTTCGTTGGATGCCGAGCTGATCTTGGATCACCTCCGGCAAGCGGGATTTGACCCGCAGGGGCAGGTTGTCGACACCGAGCCCGCCTATCTCGCGCAGCTGGATCCAGGGCTTGACGTGGTGCTCGCGGATTTCTCCCTGCCCCAGTTCGACGCTCGGCGTGCGCTCCGGCTGCTGAAGGAACGTGGCCTCGACATGCCGTTCATCATTGTCTCGGGCCACATTGGTGAGGATGTGGCGGTGCAATGCATGAGAGATGGTGCCTCGGATTACCTCCTCAAAGACCGGCTGGCTCGCCTGGGATCAGCGGTCGCCCAGGCGTTGGAACGGAAACGCCTGCTAGAAGAGAACCGCCACGCGGAGGAACGGTTACTCCATGAGGCCTTTCACGATGCGCTGACCGGTCTCCCGAATCGGGCCTTACTATTGGAACGATTGGGTCATATCGTCCTGCGCCGCAAACGAGACAGCGCCTACGCCTTTTCCGTGTGCTTTCTGAACCTGGATGGGTTCGATGTCGTCAACGACAGTCTGGGACATGCGGCCGGCGATCGCTTGCTGATCGAGGTTGGCCTGCGACTGGCCAGCCATGTCCGGGCAGGCGATACGGTCGCCCGTCTGGGTGGAAGCGAGTTCGTGGTGCTCCTCGACAATCTCAAAACGGTGGATAACACGGCCCACGTCGCGAACCGTATTCAGCACGAGCTTGCTCAACCCTTCACGCTGGATGGGCGCGACGTGTTTCTGACGGCAAGTATCGGGATTACGTCCAGCACGACCGGCTATGACCGGGCTGACGAGGTCCTGCGTGACGCGGGCGCCGCAATGTGTCGCGCCAAAGGACTCGGCAAGGCCGGCTTCGTCATGTTCGACACGGCCATGCATAGCCACGCGATGGCCCGCTTGCAACTGGAAGCCGCGCTCCACCGTGCCTTGGAGCGCCAGGAATTTCACCTGAGCTACCAGCCGATCGTCTCGCTGGGGACCGGACGGATTGCCGGCTTTGAGGCGCTCTTGCGTTGGGAACACCCGGAACGCGGCCCTGTGGTGCCGGACGAGTTCATTCATGTCGCAGAAGAACTGGGCCTCATAATCCCTATTGGACATTGGGCACTCCGTGAGGCCTGTCGGCAGTTACGGACCTGGCAGATGGAATTTCTTGATCTCCGGCCCTTGACCGTGAGTGTGAACCTGTCGGGTCGGCAGTTCTCCCATTCGGAGCTGCTCACGATCGTCGACCACGCGCTTGAAGAGACTGGCTTGGAGGCATCCAGCTTGAAGCTGGAGATCACCGAATCGGTGATGATGGACAATCCCGAGTTAGCGACCGCTCTCCTGTTCGACCTCAAAGCCCGCCAGATCGAAACCTGTATGGATGACTTCGGGACAGGGTACTCCTCATTGAGTTTTCTCCAGCACTATCCCGTGGACACCCTCAAGATTGACCAATCGTTCATCAGTAGCATGGGTGTGAGCAAAGAGAGTTCGGAAATCGTGCGGACCATCGTGACGATGGCGCACAATTTGGGCAAAATAGTGATTGCGGAAGGGGTGGAGACAGCGGAGCACTTCACCATGCTCAGGACACTGCAATGCGCTTATGGGCAAGGGTATTTCTTCTCCAAGCCGTTGGACGGTAAGGCTGCCGGGATGTTGCTGGCGGCTCGCCGCCAATGGTGCGGCCGTTGAGCTAGCCTCAAACTATTAACCCATCTGGGCGGCTGACGGGATGCAGGCCCTGAGCGAGGCCCGAACGCAACAGTCGCACGTCATTCTGTTGGATCTGGGTCTGCCGGAGGGAGAAGGCTATGTCGCCCTCGAACGACTGAAGGGGAACCGGCTGCTGTCGGCCATTCCGGTGATTGTGGTGACGGTGCGAGACCCTGAGGTGACGGAGCAAAGGGCCCGGGAGTGCGGAGCAGTCGCGTACCTCCAGAAGCCCGTAAGGGAGTACGTTTTGATCGCGACCATCCGAGGCGTGCTCGGTACGCAAGCGTGAGCGAGAGAGAAAGGGGACAGAATGGCCGGATTTGCCATGCGGAAGCATCAACGGCTCAAAAAATTGGTGCCGGTGCGGTACCTTTGGGACGGGATTGCCGGGGAAGGAATCATCAAAGATCTTTCGCTCAGCGGGAGCTACATGACCGGGAATGCACCGGTCTCGGTCGGGATGGTGCTCGCCCTGCAAATGTTTGTGCCGGGAGATCCGGAGCCGTTGCTGATTGATCGCGCCGTGGTGCAATGGGTCAAGGGAGCTGAGTTCGGGGTGGACTTCGCCAAGCCCCAGCCGAAAGTGACCGAGCGACTCACTCAGGTCATCTCCGCGCTCGTCAAGACGCAACATGGCTCATCCCGCAAGGGATAAGAGAAGCGGGCCGGTGTACTGTCCCACGTAAATTTTGGCAGGTCGGCTCAGGTCTCCGATGACTCGATTTGGATTAACAGAACGGCTAGGCCGACCGTGGGAGGGTGTCAAGACAGACTGGGGACTGGGTTTTCTCGGAGCGAATTCCAGACCCTTTAACAATGGAACAGTGCGTATTGGAAGGGTGATTTAATCAGAGAAAAGCCAGAGAAAAAATTGTCATGGCTTCCCTGTTTCTGGTCAGGGTTTTGGTTACGGTTCGGTCACGGTTTTGGTCACGATTACCAATCAGCCACAATCAAACTCTGTCACAAGCCGAATGTCCAAACCCCTTGAGTTTACTTGGGTGGAAAGTTAGTTTGTCGCTGTTGATCATCATCAGGCGTTATGCCTGGTAAGGTGCCTTCTAAGCTGAGGGTCGCTGGTTCGATTCCAACCGGGCGCACCATACTTTTAGTTAATTACAAGAACAGATAAACGTAGAGGAAGAACGTAGTGCGTCCGCAGTGCGGACGTAGGCAACCTACATTCAGCTGACCGGGCTGGTTCTTTCCAGGACCGAGAGGCGCAAGCTCATCGCTACATGGGCTGTGCGCACAGCTGCGCGATTTGCCGCTGCACCCCCGGGCGGACGTTGGTAAAGGCCAGCCCAAATTCCTTGGCGTGCCTCCAGCGTACCGTGGCGCCTTCGATGGTAAACGGGTCAACATCATTCTGCGGAAAGATCCAACACACGAGCTCCGCTCCAACGGGAACGACGATTGAACTTGTGACACGACAGCCCCCGGGCGAGAGGTCTCGCAGCACTCCATCACCGGCCATCCCCTGGCTCTTCGATGAAAATTGGCTGCGGCAGTGGATGGGCACACGCGCATGTTGACGCTTGACCATCCTCCGGCCCCGTGACGCCGACAGACTTCCTCGCGTGGGCGTGAGCTCCGGCTGTCCAGTCTGGTCGCCCACGTCTCGGACACGGGGGCTTTCTCTTCGGCCCCCTCGATTGGTTCCCAGCCTCTCCGCATAGCCGCCTATCGATTTCCAGAGCTGGTCCAGCAGAGACAGAACCTGAGGTGTGAGTTGCTGCTGCCGCCTGCGCATGTGTTGGACCCAGGACTGGTCGTCTTGTTGATACGGGGGGAGCGGGCCGCGTCCCCCTGAGAGCAGATGTTTAATCCGGTGCGCCACGTCCTTGAACCCAGGGTCCTCTTTTCTGGCCCAGCCATAGGCCTCCAGCGCTTGCGCATAACGGCCGAGTGACTCCAACGTCTGCCCCAGGAGATACAGAATGTGCGTGGTTTCTTCGGAGGAGAACGTGGATAACTCCAGGGCTTGGCGGAATGCCGCGGCGGCTTCGTCGTAGCGCTCCGTCGCCCGCAAGCACAGGGCCATTTGCACACGGGCTTTCCCGGCCCACAGTGGGTCAGTGACCGCCTGTCGGAACTCTTCGAGGGCCTCGTCGAACATGTGGGAGTGCTTGAGCACACGACCGCGCTGATAGTGGTCGAAGGTAGACATCGGTCGTTCCATGTTTGAATCCTCCCGTTCGTCACGCTGGTCCAGGAGACAAATTCTGGCCAATGAGGGAGCAAGAATAACGCCCCGCTGGAGATCCAAGCTGGAGCCGCAAATCAATCATTTACCTGGTCCACCCGCGGCGCGACTGGATGGAAGAGTCCACCAGGCTGGCCGGAAAGGTACGCGCGGGAGGGCCGGCCGTACAGGGTGCGGGGCACGGGGACTCGATCAACAGCCGGGTCCGAGCGCAGAAGAAGAGGCCGTGACGGGGCTCCCCTATGACCCACAGTTAAGTAGACTTGCGGGTCACTCCGAAGAAAAGTATAGTGCGTGGGGCATGCGTGAAGAGGGTCAGAGAGCGATACATTCTGCCTCATCCTGCACACCCAAGGTCTTGAACTTGTTATCACGCGTCTGGCGGGAGCGAACTTCTAAGCTGAGGGTCGCTGGTTCGATTCCAGCCGGGCGCACCATAGGGTCTGATATCCATGCGCTGGTTGCTTCGCCCTTCCCGTCTTCTCGCTATAACTTTGATTCTCCTCGTCGGGTACAGCCTCATAGGGTTTTTCCTGCTGCCCTATGTCATCAAGGCGTTCGTCCTTCCAGCTGTTTCAGAGCGACTCCACCGTCCGGTGCTCGTGAAAGAGGTGGAGCTGAATCCTTTTGTGCTCTCACTTCGAGTGACTGGCTTCGAAATTCGTGAGTCGGATCAGTCTGCCTTGCTCGGCTTCGACGAGTTCTTCGTCAATCTTCAGGCAAGCTCCCTCATTCGTCAGGCCTATGTGTTCGATACGATTCGGCTTACCCTTCCGTTTGTGTCTGCCAAAGTGTCCAAAGAGGGACGTCTGAATCTGATCGATCTCGTGCCGCCGGCTGCCGAACAGCCGAATGAGTCGACGCCGCAACCGGACAAGCCGAAGGCCCAGATTCCTGCCGTTCAGATCGGCCAGTTCGAGATCGACCAAGGCGTGGTCGAGTTCCGGGACGAATCAAAGCCGAAGCCGTTTTCCCTCGATATTGTCCCGATCCATATCGCGCTCAAGAACTTTTATACCAGGCCTGGCGGTGAGAACACCTATGCGTTCACGGCCGAGCTTGGCAAGGGAGAAACGTTGGCCTGGGAAGGCACGGTATCGATTGAACCGATTCGTTCCGTCGGCAAGCTGTCGTTGTCCGGCGTAAGGCTCCGCACTCTGTGGCAATATCTCGGCGACCGGTTTCAGTTCGAACTGACCGACGGGGTGTTGGCCGTCAACGGGGGCTATACCGTAGACATGCAAGCAAGCCCCCCAACCCTTCAAATCTCCCAGGCACAGATACAGGTCGCCAATCTCGCAGTCGCGGAAGCGGGCGGGCTCGACCCGGTCATCGTCGTGCCTGTGCTCAAGGTTGATGATGTCGCGGTCGATGTCTCGAAGCGCGATCTGACGGTCGGCAGCATCCTGGTGGGGGATGCTCGCTGGAAAGCTTGGAGAAACCAGGACGGGACCGTCAACTATCAAACGATGTTTACGCCGGTGGAAGGGGCCAAGGCCGATCGTGCCCCGGAGTCCAAGCCGTCACCGGCGCAAGACGAGAAACCATGGTCCATCCTGCTCACAAAGATTGCGCTGGAGAATCATGCCATCGATTTCGAAGATCGGATGCGGGAGACGCCGGCACATATCGAGATCGGGAGGCTCTCGGTCCGTACCAACGATGTTCGTCTTCCTCTTAAAGGGCCTCTTCCTCTGAATGTGGACATGTCCGTGAATGGGGCAGGGCGAATTCACATAGACGGCACGGTGGTGGCGAACCCCTTTCAGGCAGATGTGAAACTTGGACTGAAGGACATCGCCATCAGACCGTTTCAGCCCTATTTCCAGAATGCAGTACGACTCGATGTGCAATTCGGCACAGTGAATGTGGATGGGGCACTCCATCTTGCGGTCGAACACCCACGAGCGCCTTTGCTATCGTTCGACGGGAATGCCAGCGTGGCGGCTCTCTCCGTCACCACTCGTGGTCAGGACGATGAGCTGGCCTCATTGAAGACCCTGGCCCTTGCTCAGGTTCATCTCACGGTTGAGCCAACCACTGTCTCGATCAAAGAGATCACTGTGCAACAGCCCACCGTGCGCGTCGCGTTGCAGTCCGATGGAAGGCTGAATTTCGGACTGCTGGCTCCGGCTGAACCGGCTTCGGCTTCAACCGATCAGGCGCCTGAGCGTTCGTCGAAATCCAAGACCGGTCCTGTTCCCGTCACCATCGGGACAGTGAAGTTGCTAAAAGCTGTAGCCACGTTCAGCGATGAGAATATTCAGCCTTCCGTTCGTATGGGGATCTCTGACCTCAGCGGCACGATCAAAGGGTTGTCCTCCAAGGAACTTGCACGGGCCGATGTCGATTTGGCCGGCCGGGTAGATAAGGTTGCACCGCTCAAGATTATCGGGACGATCAATCCGCTGAGCGAAGAAGCCTTCACCGATCTTGTCATCACGTTCGAGAATATGGATCTGACGACGGGTGGGCCCTATAGCGGGAAATATGTGGGATATAACCTTTCGAAGGGGAAGTTATCTTTCAATCTCAAGTACAAGATCTCTCAGAAGCAACTCGAAGCGGAAAACAGCATCGTCGTCGATCAACTCACATTTGGAGAGAAGACGAACAGTCCGGATGCCACGTCCCTCCCGGTTCCGCTGGCGGTGGCCTTACTACAGGACCGGAAGGGACGGATCGAAATCGATTTACCGATTCGAGGCGATCTGGGCGATCCCGATTTCAAATACGGAAAGGTCGTGCTCTCGACCTTGCTCAATCTCCTCACGAAAATCGTTGCCTCGCCTTTCACTTTGATGGGAAAGCTCATTCCAGGAGGTGGAGACGGGGAAGAGTTGCAATTCATTGAGTTTCAACCGGGCAGTGCGGCGGTCGCAAGCGAAGAGACGAAAAAGATCGAGGTGCTGGCGAAGGCCCTTGAGGAACGTCCAGGCCTCAAGCTCGACATTACAGGGACGGCTGATCCCGCTCGTGACCGTGAGGCACTGAGGGCAAACAAACTCAATGAACAATTGCGTGCCATGCGACAGCGTGAACGAGGGAAGGCGTCGGCCAAGGATGAGCCCCTCTCAATCGATGACGAGCAACGGCTCGTGACAGAGTTGTATGAGCAGCGGCGCAGTCAGCTCGCGAGCTCTGCTCCTCCTCAACCGGCTGGTGCCCCATCAAAACCTCTGACCGTGCAGGAGATGAAGCAGCAGCTGGCTGCCTCACTTCCGGTTGATGAAGGGGAGTTACGCATCCTGGCGCGCCAACGGGCGGAGCAAGTGCGCGACCAGTTGATTGAAGGAGGGAAGCTGGCAGAGGAGCGAGTGTTCCTGCAAGAAATTGATCCGACTGTGTCCGGAAATGAGAAGGTCAGGAGTCGGCTCGCGATTACGGCCGGATCATGAGGATGGCCACAGGAAAATCGGAATAGCGAGACGGCGAGGGTTCGAGGTCCGAAGTTCGAGGAAATCGAGAACATAGCGATCGAAGCCAACGGCCAAATAGTTATTGTCTTGAATCAGGCCTGCATGACGGATCCGACTCTTGTCGATGATTCGTCCAAGATGGGCGATGTTTCCCAGCCGGACTTTCGGACTGTTCGGATACTGTGTGGTCATGATGCGGTCCCACAAATCCCCTCTTGCACTTCGTCCAAGAAGGACAGTATCGTATGCCGATGAGCGAGGTCGAGTCATTGGCTTGAATATGGGAGGCTACCATGGCACTACGACTAGGAGATGAGGCACCGAATTTTACGGCCGAGACTACCGAAGGGACCATCAATTTCCATGAATGGTTGGGCGGAGGGTGGGGGATTCTTTTCTCGCACCCGAAGGACTACACCCCGGTCTGCACCACCGAATTGGGGACCGTGGCCAAGATAACACCGGAGTTCAAGAAGCGGGGCGTAAAAGTCATTGCCATCAGCGTCGATCCGCTGGATTCGCACAAGGGCTGGATCAACGATATCAATGAAACGCAAAAGACGACGATGAACTATCCAATCATCGCCGATCCGGACAAGAAAGTCGCAACCCTGTATGACATGATCCATCCGAACGCGCTGGACAACATGACCGTCCGTTCAGTGTTCATCGTCGGACCGGATAAAAAGATAAAGCTGACCTTGACATATCCAGCTTCATGTGGCCGGAACTTCGATGAACTTCTGCGAGTCATCGATTCACTCCAACTGACGTCGAAGTTCAAGGTTGCCACTCCAGCGAACTGGAAGGACGGAGAGGATTGCATCATTACCCCGGCCGTGAATGATGCTGAAGCAAAGACCCTCTTCCCCAAGGGCTTCAAGACCGTGAAGCCCTACCTGCGCTATACCCCGCAGCCGAACAAGTAGCGAACGTCTTGATTCGAAATGAGGGCGGGAGTGGCCTTGAGCCTCTCCTGCCCTTGTTGTTTTCGGAGAGCGTATTCCGCGACGACTTATAAGACCCTCCCGGTTCAATTTCCTCCGGAGAAATGCCGCTCTTGCGTGGGTCGTTCTGATCGACTAGGACGGCTATTAGCTATACGAGCAGCAGTCCGGCGGAGCGAACCTTTTTCCAGGAGGTACTGCTAAGTAAGGTCTCGAACTCCCGAGTGGTTCCTGAAAATGTGGACTTCGTTTCCCGGAGCAGGGGGTAGGGACAGGATCGGCTGTTGTGGGGTGTGGATCGTCGAATCAGATCGTCAAGCCACTGAGCCTGTCGTGTAGGAAGGGTGACGGCGTGATCGCTGGCACGCCCCGGCAAAATGACCCTCGTTCTTCTTCCGACCGGTTCACAGACCGGTTGCCCACCTAGCCAGACGAATCGCCGTTCTGCCTGTGGGTCGTCTTCAACTGTTCTTCTCTTGAGGAGACGCCGCACCCACGTGGAGGAGACGCGTGGCCTTGGCACGGAATGGTCGAACCATTGACGGACGTCGAGTGTGAGCCCGCTCCCTTCGAGGTAATTGAGCATCGATCGTCGTAGCCCTTCACCGAGCCACTCCGGCGTCTTGCCCCGTTGATCCTCATGTAGAAAGTCATTCTCCGCAAAACCCTGAAACTCAGGCCCAAGGATGCGCAGACCATGGGCAGCCGGCTTTACCCCGATCGGACTGTGGGCCGTGGCGGTGAAGCGATGCCAAAAGGCAGATTGAATGAGGTCTGCCGCCACCAATTGGCGCACTCGTTCCAGCGAGTCTACCGTTTCTTGAACCGTCTCAGAGGGGCAGCCGTACATAAGATAGGCATGAATGAGAATGCTTGCGTCTTTGAAGGCAGCTGCCACGAGTGCGGTCTGATCGACGGTAATCCCTTTCTTGATCTTCTCCAGCAGACGGTCCGAGGCCGCTTCGAGTCCTGCCGTCACGGCGATGCAGCCGGAGGCGGCTAGAAGGCGGCAGAGGTCCGGCGAGAACGCCTCTTCAAAGCGGATATTGCCCCACCATGAAATGGTGATGCCCCGTTCCAGTAAGGTCAAGGCGAGCGCTTTTAACGCGGCGGGAGGCGCAGCCTCGTCGACAAAATGAAATCCCCGGCGGCCCGTCTCGGCGATCAATTGCTCGATTTGTTGGATGAGCCGATCGGTCGGCGTCATTTCATAGCGACTGATATAGTTGAGCCCGACGTCGCAGAACGTGCATTGCTTCCAATAACAGCCGTGGGCGACCGTCAGTTTGTTCCAATGGCCCTCTGACCAGAGGCGATGCATCGGGTTCGTGCTGTCCAAGATTGTGAGGTAGCGACTCAAGGCGAGCCCGCTATAGGTCGGACAGCCGACCTCGTCCATGCTGAAGTCCCGATCGGACGCATCATTCGCGAAAGCCACTCGATTCTTCTCTCGGTAGAACGTTCGGCAGAGTTGCCGGCGCGGTCTGGTCCCTGCCAGATGTTCGATCAACGAGAGCAGAGGCCGTTCCCCGTCGTCGAGGGTGACGTAATCGACGTAGTCGAACGGGCGGGCATCCGACAGACGTCTAAGTTCCGTGTTGGCATACCCGCCGCCAAGGGCAATGGTGATGTCTGGTCGTCGACTCTTGATCGAGTGGGCGATGCGAAACGCGCCGTAGAGGTTTCCGGGAAAGGGCACGGTGAGAGCAACGAGGGATGGATTGAGGCGGTCGAGATGCTCCCACAAGGATTCGAGCATGAATTGATCCGTCAGCGTCGGAGGGACCGCGATCGCGTCGATGATAGTCTCGAACGACGAGGCTGCTCTAGCGATATGTTCGGCATAGCGGCTCAGGGCAAAATGGGGAGAGACAGTCGCCTGAATCAAGTCGGACAGGTCTTCGAGATACAAGGTGGCGAACCGTTTAGCGCGATCCTGCTCCGACAAGGCACGTGATAAGGCAGCGCTCCCTCTATGGCCGGCAAACCGAGGTCCTTGGGGAAGAAACCCTGGACGGGCGAGGAGCAAGGCCAACGAGGGGTTGCGTCCCTGGAGAAATTCAATGACCGGCTCAATTGCATTCAGATAGGCAGGCTCAACCGCAAGCATCTGCCTGGCTTCTCCGGGCAATTCATCCTCGCGCTGGCGCACCTGATCAAACACAGGTTGGAGTCCAGATCGACAAAAGAGCCGGAGCACCATTTCGATGCCGAGGTCGGCCTGGGAGGTCTCGATTCCGCGACCACGGAGAAACCCCGTGAGATAGGCGGTGGCAGGGTAGGGAGTATTGAGCTGCGTCAACGGAGGAGTGAGCAGGAGAACGGTTGGCGTCGGCATGCGCTCACATACCATACCAGTTTGACGGATTGCCAGGCTGGGCTATGGCACCGATAGGAGCAAACTATTGGAATTTCACTCGAGAGATACGCTACGGTGATCCGTCACGACGAGGATGTAAACCCATGAGCGACACCTACACCCTCTACAGCGATTTCAATTGTCCGTTCTGTTATGTCCTGCACGAGCGGCTCCATGATCTGCAGTTCATCGATCGCTGTGAATGGCGAGGCGTGCAACATGCACCGCATCTGCCTCGTCCTATGAAAATCTGGGAGGGTTCGTTGGGCGCTGAGCTGCGCCACGAAGTGACAGTCGTGCAGCGGCTGACGCCAGGTCTACCCATTGCGCTCCCTCCTGGTAAGCCCAACACGAAACCGGCGATTGAGCAGGCGGTGGCACTGCTATGGCATGATCGATCGCATGGGATGACGTTTGTGCGTGAGACGTATCGGGCCTTCTGGTGTGAAGGCAGGGACATTTCCGATCCGGCGGTGCTCAGGCAACTGGTTGAGCAGGCAGGAGGCTCCCCGGAGACCATGGGTGCGATCAATCACGAGAATCCCCGGGTGGCTCAAGAATGGGAAGCGGCCTGGCATGGAACAGGCCAGGCCGGGGTTCCCCTCATTGTCTCGCCGGATGGTGATCTCCTCGTCGGCTGCGTACCTCCAGAAGAGATCCGGCGATTCTTCTCCTGACAGGATTACGCCACATCGAGATTCATCACATAGTTCTGCAGCTCCCGTCTTTGTTCGTCTTCATTGTTCTTCGAGACCTCGATTTCTTTGCGTAGTTTCTCCAACTCGGTTTCTTGCTGATCCAGCTTTTTCACGTAGCGGGTGTAGAGATCGGAGTTCTGCGGGAGCCGCTGCATGTTCTCACGAATGCGGCCATGTTCGGCTGTGATCTCACCGACGCGCTGTTCCAGCCTCGTCCGCTGGGAGCGCGCATCATCCAATTTGCCACGGAGGGCGACCACCCGCTGGAGGGCCTCCCGTACTTTAGGGCTGACTTCTTTGGCGCGAACATAATAGGCCATGAGGTCGATGCCTGAATCCATTAACTGTACCGTTTCCTCTACGGGCAAGGATTCCTTTACATGGAGCGAAGCCGTTTTTCCTGGTTCGACCCGCACGGCGAATCGATAGAGATCGCGCGTCCGTTCTGTCGGTTCCATTGGTTCGATCAGTTTCCAATCCGATCGATAGGGCTGTTCAATCAAGACCGATTTGGTCTTGGCATCGCGATTCTTGATGAGGTAGTTCCGGTCTTCGATCCTGCGTCTGGACACGAGCATCGTCCCTTTCTTGAGGGCGACTGTGACCAGCTCTTGGGTGCCGCCTTCGAATCTTTGCTCGACTTCGGTCTTGAGGTCGAGGGCATAGCTGATCAGACGATCCTGACCAGGAGGCAGATCCTCGATTCGCGCGTCCCCGGCGTAGCTCCCACTGTCGAAGAGGGTGATCGGTCCTTGCATCAGATGGAGCGGCGAGGAATTCTTCAGGCGGTAACCGTTCAAGGGATGTTTGGCATGGACGGCCTGATTGTAGACCGAGACCTTCTGCCCTTGGAGGGTCTGGCCGATGATCGGGAGCATCGCGCTCGTATGTTTCGCCAAGGTCACGGGAGCCTCGATCCTATATTCAAACAGCTCGCCCTTGTCTTGGGCCATGGCCATGGGGGCGACGCTTTCTTCCAGGCTGCCCATTCCCATCTCGGCGGCGACGGCCGTTTCTGCCGGGGCATTGGCCCGGCCACCGGCAAAACCTTGTGCCATCTTGCCAAGCAAGCGCTCTTTCTTCATGTCGCTGCGGGAGGCGGGAGGGGCGGCCATCGGCTTAAGTTCGTCCATGGCATCGCCATACGTCTGAGGTCGGAGGTTGGCATAGAGCTCCGGCTGAACCATTGGACGGGGATTGTATAGTGGCTGATACAGGTCCATCGTGAATGAAATGGGGCGTCCCGATACGAGCGAGAGGGTCACGTTGTGCCAATCCTGCTCCGTAGTATTTTCGACGATTGCCCAACCCTGCAGATAGGGTGCTTTGTCGTTGTCCAAGACGAGTCGATAGGAAGTCTTCCAGACGGGCGTTTCCGTCACATAGGCGACGCGAGCCTGACGGTTCCCCGTTCCGTCGAAGGTAATCGAGACCGTTTTCTTTTGTGCGTCATGATTCGAAGCCAGGACCGCGAGGGCCTGATTCAGTTCGGCGTTCAAGGCGGGATTTGTCAATCGGATGCGTTGCACGTTCGCCAGGGACAGCGAACGAAACCCTTCCTCCGTCAGGAGAGTGACATATTCCTGTTCCACGACGCGGCGCTGCGTCCCTTCGCCTACAGACTCCGTTTTCTTTTCCACGCCCAGCAAGGTGCCGACGATGGGATTCGGCGCTGCAACTTCGACCGGTTCCCCGCGGACTTGGGTCAGAATTTGTCCCAGGGTAGGATTGCCGTTCAGGTTGATGCCGAAGCTGCCGAGCGTCTTGGTGACGGGATCGCGAGAACCATAGGTGACGGTCGAGACCTTGCCGCCACTGAAATCCTGCACGACCAGGCTTTTCAGAATGTCGTTGATCTGCGACACATTGAAGCGGAGGTCGAGTTGCGTGCGATCTTTGAGAGACCCGTCATGCTGAAAATACCCGACACCGCTGGAATAGAGGGCGATCTTAGAAAGAGGCAGAGCCGGCCCTTCCTCAGCCAGGACAGGCCAGGGGCACAGCAGGAATGATACAAGGATCAACCGCCTCGCGAGCTTGCGACCGAAAAAAACCGAAGGTGCGCACATAGGAGCCTCCATCCTAGGGGTTTTGTTGTGATCTCTCCTGTCCCTGTAATGTCGTCAAGTGGTCGATCCTTTCAGCATCCTGCTAGGTCCTGGGGGCAAGCTCCAGGCAGGGTAGTATCCTGGACGTTACCCTCTGGCTATGGCGTGGGGACAGGCTGAGCTAGCCCCACTTTCGTGGACACCTCAAAAAGGGGACAATAGCCCCTGGGAGGTGTCTGATGGCGAAACGGCAACAGTTCACTAAAGAATTCAAAATCGAAGCGGTCCGGCTGTGGAAATCGTCAGGCCGACCCGCGGCGACGGTCGCCCGTGAGTTGGGCTTGTGACGCAACCATCTGTACAAGTGGCAACTGGAGTTGGAGACGCACGGTGAGACCGCGTTTCCCGGCAAGGCCGTTCGCGCCCGCTGTATGGTGGAGCTCTGTGCCCATGAGGGGATCGCGCTTTTGATTACGCAAGGACTACGGACGTGGGAGGAGCAGGATGCGCTCTATGCCAAGGGGCGCACTCTAGCGCCCCTTGGGAAACAGTACATTGTCACCAATGCAAAGGGTGGCCAGAGCTTTCATAATTTCGGACTGGCCTTTGACATCGTGGTGTTGGATTCGGTGGGGAAGGCTGATTGGGATGTCGCCCATCCTTCTTGGAAGCGTTCTGCTGAGATTGGGAAATCGGTCGGGCTCGAATGGGGCGGTGACTGGAAGTCCTTTATGGATTTGCCGCATTTCCAATATGTGGGCGATCTGACAATAGCACGGTGCCGCGAACTTTACGCCTCCGGTCTCCAAGCAATCTGGGATGACCTCGCGTGAGCTCGGTGTATGCATATAAGGTAAGAGCCGATGAAATGGGGTGAGCAACTATCTTCACTCTCAAGCGTGCGGAGGCTGTTCCGGTCGCCAGCGCGATTGATGCTTGAGCCTCGGGCGAAGTAAATGGTCTGACCCCTTCAATGATTCCCACGTGGGTGGCAGCTATATGACCTCCGCGAGTTACTGCCGATCAATACGAGCATTTCTCAGTTCCCCTGTCTTGCGGTTTCCTCAGTCTCCCCCTAGAATGGGCTACCCTGCGAGGTCCCCATGCCCTTCCTGTTCCGTCACTTCCCCGTGCAATGCCCCGTGACGTATATGGCGGGTCCGTGCAGCGATACACCGAGGACAGGCACCGGTCATGACCGCAGCTGAGCGCCCGGAGCCGGTGTGGGTCGCCTGGACGGACGAGCAGCTGCTGGCCCTGCCCATGCATCAGCTCGGCGTGACCCTCGACGGGCCCTTTCTGGCCGCCCAGATCCAGCAACTCTACGCCGAACTCGCCGCCCGCCAGCTCTGCTTCCGGCCCCATTTCTGGTTGTCGAACGAATGGTTTACGCCGGACGGGGTGCCGGGGATTGCCGTGCCGTTTTATCTGGCCCATCCGCGGCTCGCGAAACTGGAGCTGGACCAGATGCTCGAGGTCGAGGGCGGGACCCCCGAGTGGTGCATGCGCATCTTGCGGCACGAGGCCGGCCACGCGGTGGAAAACGCGTATCGGCTCCGCCGGCTCCGCCGGCGGCAACAGGTCTTCGGGCGCTCCTCCGAGCCCTATCCCAAATACTACCGCCCCCGGCCCTACAGTCGGAGCTTCGTGCGGCATCTCGACGTGTGGTATGCCCAAAGCCATCCGGATGAAGACTTTGCCGAGACCTTCGCGGTCTGGCTCACGCCCGAGGCGCCCTGGGCCGAGCGCTACAAGGGCTGGCCGGTGCTCAAGAAGCTGCAGTATGTCGCGGGGCTCATGCACGAGCTGGCGGGGGTGCCGCCCCCGGTGGTCACGCAGGAGGAGGTCGATCCGCTGCCCACCCTGACGAAGACCCTGGGCGAGCATTACGCGCGCAAGCGCGCAGCACTATGGGACGGAACGGCCGTCGTTTTACGATCCGGACTTGAAGCGGCTGTTCTCCGACGCCCCGGCCCATGCCATGCACCTGCCCGCCGCCACCTTCTTGCGCCGGTTCCGCAAAGAGGTGCGCCGCAAAGTGGCCGCCTGGACCGGCGAATATCAATACACGATCGATCAGGTGCTCGCGGACATGATCGCGCGCTGCCGCGCGCTGCACTTGCACCTGCCGCGCGCGGAGGAGCAGGCGAAGCTGGATTTCACGATTTTGCTGACCGTGCACACGATGACCTACCTGCGCAGCGGGCGGCATAAGGTGGCGCTATGAAACGGCTCCGGATCCTCGTCCTGATGCACGCCGATCTGGTGCCGCCGGAGCCGCCCCCTCCCGGGCAGAACGTGACCGACGCCGCATGGAAGACGGAATACGATGTGGTCACCACGCTCCGCCAGCTCGGGCATGACGTCAAGCCGCTGGGGGTCAAGAGCGATCTGGGGGTGCTGCGCGCAGCCATCGAAGACTGGAAGCCGCACATCGCCTTCAACCTGCTCGAAGAGTTCGACGGGGTGGCGGTGTACGACCAGAACGTCGTGTCTTATCTGGAACTGCTGCACGTGCCCTATACCGGCTGTAACCCGCGGGGGTTGATGCTGGCGCGCGACAAGGTCCTGGCCAAGAAGCTGTTCTCGTTCCATCGCATCCCGTTCCCGGACTTCATGGTGGTGCCGCAGGGGCGGCGGGTCAAGCGGCCCGCGTGGCTGGCCTTTCCGCTCATTGTCAAATCGGTGACCGAAGAGGCGTCGCTCGGGATCTCGCAGGCCTCCATTGTTCAGGACGACGCCAAGCTCAAGGAGCGCGTCGCCTTCATTCACGCGAGCGTCGGGACCGGCGCCCTCATTGAGCAGTACATCGAAGGGCGCGAACTCTATGTCGGGGTGCTGGGCAACGGGCAGGTGCACGTGTTGCCGGTGTGGGAGTTGCTGCTGGACCAGTTGCCGGAGGACGCGAGTCGGATCGCGACCGAGCGGGTCAAATGGAGCCGCGCGTATCAAGAGAAGTACGGGATTCGCTCCGGCGAAGCCCAGCAGCTGCCGGAGGGGAAAGCCGCGGAGATGCAACGGCTCGCGAAGCGGGTCTATCGGGCCCTCGGCCTGAGCGGCTATGCCCGCATCGATGTGCGCCTGGACGCGGCGGGGCACGTCTACGTGCTGGAAGCCAATCCCAATCCCCAGATCGCGCAGGGCGAAGACTTTGCGGAGTCGGCCGCGAAAGCCGGCTATCCCTATGACGCGCTCTTGCAGGAACTGCTGAACATCGGGCTGCGCCGGCAGCCGGCCAACTCGACCCCCAAGAAACCATCACCAGCGCCAACGTGAAGCTGCACGTTGGCTGCTTCAAAGGGCGAAGCCTGTGCGATGATGGACGGATCCCCTCTATCGCCTGTCTGATTGCCATCGAATGAGAATTGTCTGACGATAGGAAATGCTCCGGAGGGCTGGGGGACCGTGGCAGATGAGCCTACGGCTCTGCCTTATTGCTCCAGTACTTAAGGAAGGGGGCAATGGTATCGATGGGGATTGGGAAGATCGTCGTGGAGTTCTTCTCGGCGGCAACTTCAACCAGGGTTTGCAGGTAACGGAGCTGCAAGGCGACAGGATTCCGGCTGATCACGTCGGCGGCATCGGCCAGGCGTTGCGACGCCTCGAATTCACCCTGCGCATGGATGACTTTGGATCGCCGCTCACGTTCCGCTTCAGCCTGCTTGGCGATCACGCGCTGCATCTCCTGGGCGAGGTCCACGTTTTTCACCTCGACCGCCGAGACCTTCACGCCCCAAGGCTCTGTCTGCTGGTCAAGGATGAGCTGGAGCTTGCTATTGATCTCTTCCCGCTTGGCCAGCAGATCATCAAGTTGACTCTGGCCGAGGACGCTGCGGAGCGTGGTCTGGGCCATCATTGAGGTCGCATAGAGGTAGTCCTGAATCTGGACAATCGCTCGTTGCTGGTCGACGACACGGAAATAAATGACGGCGTTGACCTTCACGGACACGTTATCCCTGGTGATGACGTCTTGCGGCGGCACGTCCATAGCCACGGTTCGCAGACTGACGCGGACCAACCGATCGATGAGGGGCACAATGATGACGAGGCCTGGGCCGTTGCCGCCATAGAGACCTCTCGCAATGCGACCGAGCCGGAAGATCACGGCTCGTTCGTATTCAGGGAGGACTTTGAAACTCAGCTTGATGACGATGACTGCAAGGAAAGCGACCAGCAGGAGCCCGACAGGAGCGAATGGCATGATTAGACCTCTCGTTTGAGGATCAGCTGCGGGAGCAGCAGAGGGAGACGCCTTCTCGGATTCAAGAGATGCGGTCGGGTCCTGCAATCCGACAGTCTAGGTTCCTTCCTGTGCGTTTCTCACTCTTCGTCACATCCTATGCTAGGCCGGTACGAACTTCAACGCGACGCCATTGATGCAGTATCGTAGCCCCGTCGGTTTTGGGCCATCCTTGAAGATATGTCCTTGATGCCCCTCGCAGCGTGCACAGTGGACCTCGGTCCTTGGGAAAATCAGTTTGTAATCGGTGGTGGTCCCGACGACCTCCGGTGCGATCGGTTGCCAAAAGCTGGGCCAACCGGTGCCGCTGTCAAACTTGTGCTCCGAAGAAAAGAGAGGCAAGTCGCATCCCGCGCAGTAGTAGACACCGGATTTTTTGTTGTCGTGAAAGTTGTTGGTATAGGGGCGTTCGGTATCCTCATGCCGTAGCACCCGGTAGGCTTCCGGCGCGAGAAGTTTCTTCCACTCCTCGTCAGTCTTTACGACTTTGACTATCGGACCAACCTCAATCTTTGGCGGCATATCTCAGCTCCTTTCTTGTCGGGTCGTCCCCGACATGAGTCGAGTAACCGAAAGTATCCTTACATATCAATTGCTCGGGGAGCAAGGCACGAGCAGGAACCGTAAAACGTGAGGCGTGAAACGAGGGTCAGCCGAGGAGCTACGGCCTTGCTTGGGGCAAGGCTCGTCCCAGGGTAAAGACGCTGTCTTGGCAGACTCAGGGTGGGAGAGTGAACATCCGCCAGGGTTGGGCGGGTGTTTGAACATCCTGCGAGGCGGATGACGACGAACGAGGGACTCCGGAATACTGTTCCGGAGTCCCGCCGTTTACGCTGAGGCTGGGGCAATGCCCGTTCCGAAGCGGAAGCTTCCGTGAGTCGCTGTATCATGGTTGAAGGCAGCGGGGAGGACCTCCTCGATTCGTTCCACCAGGATGAAGGTCAGATCCTCGCGCACTTCTTGCGGCACCTCTTTCAAGTCCTTCTCGTTGGACTTGGGCAGAATCACACGTTTGATGCCGGCGCGATGAGCGGCCAACACCTTTTCCTTGATCCCGCCGACCGGAAGGACTAATCCGCTCAGGCTGATCTCGCCGGTCATGGCCGTGTCGCTCCGCACTGCTTCCCCGATGTACGAAGACGCAAGAGCCGTGGCCATCGTGATCCCGGCCGAAGGGCCATCTTTGGGGATGGCTCCGGACGGCACATGGATGTGGACCCCGTTCCGTTTGAAACGGGAAATATCGAGTCCCATGCTTTCCGCGTGCGACCAGAGGTAGCTTCGCGCAGCCCTGGCAGACTCCTGCATGACGTCTCCCAACTGACCGGTGATCGTCAGCTCGTGGCTGCCTGGGAGCAGCGTGGTTTCGATATAGAGGACATCCCCGCCACTCGGAGTCCAGGCGAGCCCCGTGGCCACGCCAGCAGGTAATAGCCTTGCGCGCTTCTTCTGGCATGAAGCGCTCGGAGCCGAGCCAGTCTGGAAGGACAGTCGGTTGAATGGAGACAGGGGTCCGTTCCTGGCCCTCCGGAAGTTCCGCAAATGTCAGCGCGACCTTCCTGGTCAGGCGACCGAGCATCTGTTCCAGTTGGCGAACCCCCGCTTCCCTGGTATAGCGGCTGATCACCAGGTTCAATACGTCGTCTGAGAGTAGGGCTTGGCTGGCATCCAGGCCTGCCTCCTTGAGCCGTCGCGGCCAGAGATAGCGACGCGCAATCTCCGCCTTTTCCCGTTCGCTGTAGCCCTGGAGCCGGATGATTTCCATCCGGTCGAGCAGCGGCTGGCTGACCGTATCCAGCGTGTTGGCGGTCGTAATGAAGAATACCTTTGAGAGATCGAATGGCAGATCCAGATAATGGTCACGGAATGTGTGATTCTGTGCCGGATCCAGGACCTCCAATAAGGCTGCAGCCGGATCGCCACGGAAGTCGCGGCCCATCTTGTCGACCTCGTCCAACATCAAGACGGGATTATTCACGTTGGCTCGACGCATGGCCTGAATGATCCGTCCAGGAAGGGCTCCGACGTAGGTCCGGCGGTGGCCGCGCAATTCCGCTTCATCATGCACGCCGCCCAGGCTGAACCGTTCGAAGGTCCGTCCCATGGCTCTGGCAATCGATTGGCCCAGGCTGGTCTTGCCGACGCCCGGTGGTCCGACCAGGCAGAGAATGGGCGCCTTGGCCGTTGGATTCAATTTCAACACGGCCAGATGCTCGACGATTCGCTCCTTCACTTCTTTAATGCCGTAGTGGTCCTCTTCCAGCACCTGACGAACCTTGCTCAACTCCAAACGGTCTTCCGAGGCCTTCTTCCAGGGGAGCTCAAGCACCAGTTCGAGATAGGTCCTGAGGACCTGATGGTCAGGCGATGAGGGTGGCACCTTCGCCAATCTGGCCACCTCCCGCTCAACTTCCTTTCGCACATGGTCAGGAAGATCGGCTTCCTGAATCTGCTTCTTGAGCTCGGTGATCTCGTTCTCTTCTCCCTCGCCCTCGCCGAGTTCCTCTTGAATCGCCTTCAATTGTTCGCGCAGGACATATTCGCGCTGGGTCTTGCCGATCTTGGCTTGCGCCTCGCTGGTGATCTTGTCCCGCAGCTGTAGTATTTGAATTTCTTTCGAGAGCGATCCATATAGTGATCGCAGCAGCTCGATCGTGGAGGAGCTTTCGAGCAGCTTTTGCTCGTCCTGCACGGTGAGATTGAGGAGCGAGGCCACGCGATAGGCCAAGGCGACAGGATTGTCCTCGTTACTGAAGGCCGCCGCTGCTTCCTGAATACCGGGGGCCTGAATCAATCGAGGAAGATCGGTGACCAATCCCTGGATGGCCCGATGGAGGGCCTGCACCTCGGTGCCTTGGTCCGCCGGCCCATCGAGTCGCCGAGCCTGAACGAAAAGAAATGGCTTTGACTGTTCGACTTTAAGCAACGCAACTCGTTCGAGCCCCTGAACGAGCGCATGGATCGTGCCGTCTTCTGAGCGCCCGACCTGTTTCACGATGGCCTTAGTGCCTATCGTGTAGAGCTCTTCGAGCCCCGGCTCTTCCGTCAGGGGGTCGCGCTGCGCGACCACCAGAATCGTCTTATCTTCTGTTTTCATCGCCGCCTCCACGGCAGCGATCGATCGTTCACGTCCGACCGTCAAGGGCATCATGATCCCAGGAAACAGTACGGTGCGCTTAATCGGGAGGACCGGTAGCTTTACGGCCAGTGTCTCGTTATTCATGGGGAAGCATCCCTTCGCTCGGTCGGTGAAAAGACACTAGATGTGCGTTATGATATAGAGCGGTAGATAGCTTCCATAGAGCACAAGTCAAGGGGAGGGATGAAGGAGCCGTTGTAACTATAGGTAATCGCGTGGATCACCCGTGATCTAGCCCCTTCAGCGATCGACGAAGACTCCACCTTGAGGAGAGGAATGGAGTCTTCCATTACCGGGACGAGTATCGGGCGGTATCGATGAATCAGGTGGTAGTGTATAGGAATCCCTGCCCTCGAGATCGAAGAACCCGGCCACACTCTTCTCCGAGGAGTCTCCGAAGCCTGATTTGGCGTTGTATTGGTCTGCCCCTCCCTCGTCGATGAAGAGTCCCCAACTTGAGTGGTCGGCTCGACCAAGACCGGTCGAGCGGTCGAAGGCATAGGTGTCGCGACCCTTGCCGGCATCGATCATCAGGCTCACGCTACTGTCCCAGGCAGCTCCGCCGTTGTTAAAGGGGCCGGAGGAGCCATAGTGATCGTCTCCATGATCATCGATGAAGAGCCCGACTCCGAAATAGGCGGACGCGCCATGCCCAAAGCGAGCGGCCTGGTGCTCGTCGTCGCCGTCCAAGTCCAACTTCATCCCTGCGCCGAAAAAGTAGCCCTGTCCCTGCGAGAAGTTGGCGCTGTCGTAGTGATCCCGGCCTTCGATATCCAGCAAGAGTCCCCAGCCGCCGGCGAGGTTGTAGGTTTGCCACTCCGATTTCTTTGTGAGGATCCGTTGTCCCGCCCCGGCACCCAGTCCGAAACAGTCGTACTGATACAGGAGATCGCCCGGCTTCCCTGTGGGTGCATCCTGCGCATTGTAGGCACTGGGATAGGTGCCACCGCATTGATAGTGGTCGTCACCGGTGATATCGATGACGGCTCCGACACCCAAAGGGCCGCCGAATCCGATGGCGAATCCATGGCTCGTATAGCGGTCATTCCCTGCCGCATCGAGCAGGAGGCCGAGCCCTCCAATGGCCGCGCCCTGGGTCAGGCGGTTGCCCATATATACATCGTTGCCCTTCGCATCGAACAAGATCCCGAGTCCCCCGAATCCAGCGCCTCCCGATCCCATGCCGAGCTGGTAGACATCGTCGCCGGCGTGATCGATTAACAGCCCTACCCCCAGCCGTCCGGTTGCCAGTCCGAGCGGAGCCCCGTCATAGGTATCGTCTCCGTTGAGATCGATGACGACGGCATTTCCTTGATCCTCGTCTGCAGATGAGGCAATCGTGCCACGATAGAGATCCTTGCCGCCCACATCGATAACCAGACCGAACCGCTTATCCAACTCATAGGTATTCGGTCCCGGGCCACCAATGACAATCAGTCCGTAGGATGTCTCCTGGACCAAGAGGACGTCGCCCGTCACGCCGGGAGGAACGTCGGAAGCTGGCAGGGGTTTCGTCCATGCCGCGGCGACCTGGTGAAGCCAGCGCTCATTGGCGAGGCGGGCGAGCACTTGGGCCGCTGCAATGAGACTGGCATAATCCACCTGTTCCTCAAGTAGTTCGGCAAACCGGAGATCGGCTTTGACTCGTGCGCTCGTCTGATCCGAAAGGCTCGAAATCTGCGGGCTGAAGTGTTCCGCCATCGATCGTGCATGTAGAAACAGGAAGTGCCGTTCTGTCTCGGTCAGATTCGTCAGCGCTTTGTCCCGGTGCAGCGATGCCTGCTCCAAGCTTCCGGCCATGAAGGCCAGGAGGTCTTCGCGTGAAGAGCTTGTCGGGAGAGGAACCGGCTTATAGAAGGTGGAGGTGCGGTCCATGCCGGCTTCCAGGACATCGAGGAGGGCCGGAAGATTGACAGCCCCTCCTTCTGCCATTTCGGCCAGTAAGAGTCCCTGGTGCTCCAAATCCGTCAGACCATCCCAGGGCTGTTTGAGGGCCTTGACCGCCAAGCGACGTTTGAATTGCGCCGGGATTTTCTCGACCGCCTTATGCGCGGTGAGCAGGTCGGTGTGATGGGATCCGGTGAGTTGCTCGAAATCCTTGCGGACGGCAGGGGCCAGCCGATCGAGCACCGATTGGCGTATGTGGCTGCTGGCAGTAGGAGGGGGGCCAATCAACGCAAAGAAACCTTGCACGGCACTACAACCGGGAAGCCACAAGAGGAGGAGGAGACTGGAGAGAAGCGGCAGGGCTCGATTCATGGTCTGTGTCTCCAGTATAGAGAAAGGCGTCACTCTTTGGTATCGGGTTCTGGAATCGTCTTGCGCATCGATCCCGCCACAATCTGAAATTCATACAAGCGACATTCCAGCGGGCCATTGAAGAGTGGAATGCGTTTCGATGGCGCGAGGCCGATCAACTTGGGGACCCGCAAATCGCCGGTAAAGATATAGGCCCGCCATCCGCTGAATCGCTGTTTCAACCAGTCGCCTAGCTGGGGATAGAACGCATCAAGTTCCTCGGGCCGGCTGAGCCGGACTCCATAGGGGGGATTGATCAATATCACGCCCTGTTCAGCCGGAGCCTCGAGGTCCAGCACGTTGCTCTGCCGCAGGCGGATATCGACCGCGACCCCTGCCCCCTGAAACGTTCGCTGGGCGATCTTGACCGCGGCAGGATCCTGATCGGAGGCATAGATGGCAGCCGGCACCTCTGCCAGTTGTTTCAGCCGGGAGGCTTCGCGCAGATGGCCCCAGCGTTTGGGATCGTGGACAATCAAGCGCTCAAATGCGAATGACCTGGACTGTCCTGGCGCGATCCGGCGCGCCATCAGCGCCGCTTCGAGAGGGATCGTTCCGCCCCCGCACATGGGGTCGAGCAGCACCTCTTTGGGAGTCCAGCCGGCCAGTCGCAGCAAGCCAGCCGCCAGATTTTCTCGCAGCGGTGCCTCGACGGACAGGACACGATGACCTCGTTTAAAGAGCGGGTCGCCGGAGGTGTCCAGGTAGAAGGTCACCGTTGACTCATCGAGAAAGGCATCAATCCGAAGGTTGGGGTGATGCGTATCCACATTCGGTCTCTTATGGCGCACCGCCATAAACTTATCGCACACTGCGTCTTTCACGCGGAGGGTGACGAAGTCCAGGCTGGTGAGTGGACAACGGCGCGCACTGACTTTCACCTTGATGGTCTGTGACGACGTGAACCAGTCTGGCCAGGGGAGGCTATAGGCCGCGCGGTACACATCCTCTTCCGAGCGATAGGGGGCCTGTCCGACTTCCCAGAGTACGCGGCTGGCAATGTGACTCTTGAGGTTCACCCAATACATGGTGGCCCAGGGTGCCAGGAAGGCGATCCCGCCGTCTGTCTTCGTGGTCATAGGCACGCCAAGGTCGTGGAGTTCCTGTTCGAGAACCGCTTCCAGCCCGCGGGGGCAGGGTGCAAAGAACCGTAGTTTTGTGCTATCCATGCTCATATCACGCTTTGCGATACGTGCGGGAGGGCGAGACACGCGAGCCCTTTTTTTCTCGCTCGTCACGCATCTCTCATCACGCGTCACTATCCTATGAACTATTGCAGCGTCTGCGGCACGTCTGTTACGAAGAAAATTCCCACCGGCGACAATCGTCTGCGGTTCGTCTGCGACTCATGCCAAACCATTCATTACCATAATCCGAAGATCGTCGCAGGTTGCATTCCGGAGTGGGGCGACCAAATTCTCCTCTGCCGGCGTGCAATCGAACCCAAGTCCGGTCTCTGGACCTTTCCGGCCGGCTTCATGGAAATCGGTGAGAGCACCGAGCAGGCTGCCGTTCGCGAGACATTGGAGGAAGCCCAGGCTCAGGTGGAGCGTATCTGCCTCTTCGCGGTCCTGAGTCTCCCTCACATCGGCCAGGCGTACCTGGTATTCCGCGGACCGATGCACTCGCCGGATTTCGGGGCGGGTGAAGAGAGCCTCGAGGTGCAGTTATTCTCACTCTCGGCAATTCCCTGGGACCAGATCGCGTTTCCCGTCGTCAAGGATGCTCTTCGTCGCTATGTTGACGATGTGACACAGGGTGAGTTTCAGGTGCATGTTGCCACGTTGCCGGACCGACTCACCTAACGGCTAGCAGGATACTGAAAAAGTCCGTCCAGCTTCGTTCTTACATCGTTCAGATCCTCAAAACATACCCCAGAGGGTACACATCGGCTCTTCGCTCGCTGCGGCCTTGCTGGACGACGTTTTTGAGTATCCTGCGAATCGGTTCTCCACTTCTTCTAGACGTGCTGGCCACCCAAATTCTCAGTTGCCGAAATGGGTTTTCCGCGACCTGCTGGATATCTACATTAATTGAGTGTGGGAATCGTGAGAAGCGGCAGGCTGCGGCCCTCGCCATCGTGTAGAAAGCGAAATCCCTCGGCTTCGCTGTAGTCGACAGTCACGCCTTCCATTCGTGGCGCACTCCGCCGATCAACCGCAATGGTGAGACCATCAACTTGCTGAACATCGTCGTCAGGCTCGGTGGTCGCGTCCAACGTGATACTGAAGCTTAAGCGTGACTCGTCCAGGTCGCGCACGGAAATCCTCACGACCGGATCTTCGGGATGATTGACTTGAATCGCTTTCAGCTTTGCGATGGCGGCAACAGTGACGGCAATCATGAGCGGAGCTCTTTGTGGCGAACGATGTGGTGAATATCGACGAGGTGATCATCCTGGTCAATGGAGTAGAAAATCCGCCAGTCCTCGACCGCATATTTGGAAAGGCCCGGCAGGTCCGGTGCAATCGGTTCGTGACGCAAGTTATCGATGTTGGAGGCGATCCATTTGGTCTTGTCCAAGAGTCGTTGTGCCAGGGACGGCTCAAGGCTCGCAAGGTCTTGGAGGATGGCGGGGCGATAGGCGAGACGATACCAGGCCATGGCGTCCTTACCAGCGTAGACCGAGCTGATCGGCGATTTCCTCGCCGGACAGCCTTTGCGTACTGGACAATGACTCTTTCAATCGGGCGCGCAGGCCATCGCCAAGCTGGAGCCCGAGGTCAGGATCGCCCAGTAACTCGCGCAGGCGATCGTCGACGATGCCGTGCACGAGTGCTTTGAATTGTTCCTGGGAAAGTCGGGAGAGGTCCATGAAGACGGAGGATACGGAGGCGACTACCTAAAATGCAACTAGAGAGAAGGTCGCCTACTGAGGCACAGTTTTAGGCTGGAGTTGCTGGATCATGCGGTCCAGTCGGTCTTGATGTGATGGGGCTATCGTCAGGAACTCTAGACCGATGCCGGCGGAACCGGACCAGCGTACGGTGGCATTGTCGATCACGATCGGCTGGGGCTCACCTGGAATATGCAACTGCATGGCAAGCTGCATGCCGGTAAAGGGGCTGATGATACTGTCTATGCGGCATCCCTTAGCAGAAAGGTTTCGGACGGAGCCGGCATGGCGGAATTGATTCTGGTGCACCAAAGTGCTGGAGAGTGACACGGGAAATCTGGGATGCTTTCTGGTGACCATAGCTGTGCTCTGAGAGGCTCCTATGCGGCGATGTTCACTTGGGTTGCCAGGAATTGCTCGAGGCGGGTGCGCTCCAGCTCCTGCATGCCCAAAAATTCCAGCCCAAATTCCAACTCCATGCTCCACCGGACTGTGGCGGCTCGAATGGTGATGGCAAGAGTTTGTTCGGGAATCTGAAGGTGCACTGTGAGGAGGGCCCCAGTCTTCACTGCAAGATCGCTGACGACCTTGCAGCCACCCATCCCGAGGTTGTATACGATCCCTAACCCGGCATGATCGCCTGCGAACGTTGCAGGGAATTCAACCTGATAGCGAGCGTGCTGCCTCTGCTCCGTCATCTTGGTGCCCTCAGAGGGTATCCGGTCCGAAAGAGCGTCGGCAATGACGCTCCCGTTGACTAGGCCTTCGCTTTCCCAAAGGCTAATCGGTGAATGGGTGGTTGTCAAAGAAATAGAGATCTTTGGAGATTTCGCGTTCCAATAAGGCAGGGAGGACATACAGCCATGAATCGACTTGCGCATAAAGTCGCGATTGTGACCGGGAGCAGCAGCGGAATCGGAAAAGCTATCGCGCTACGGTTTGGAGAGGAAGGGGCGACGGTCGTGGTGACGGCCAGACGGATGGCGCTTTGTGAGCAGACCGTGGCGCAGATCAAACAAAAGGGCGGGGAAGCTTGGGCGATCCAGACAGACGTGACGGATGAGGGCCAGATCGAGCGGCTCATTGAGGAGACGGTGGCACGATACGGGCAGGTGGATATTCTCGTGAACAATGCAGGTATCTTCGGCGGCAGGAGGCTCGCGGAGACGACGACCGAAGCATTCGACTCGGTTATGAACGTGAATCTCCGGGGAACATTCTTCTGTTGCCGGGCCGGATTCGCCCAGATGAAAAAGCAGGGCGGGGGTTTGATCATTAATATGTCGAGTGTTGCCGGACTGCAGGCCTGGGCTGGAACGGGAGTCTATAGCGCTTCCAAACATGGAGTCATGGCTTTGACGAAATCGTTGGCCGATGAAGGTCGCCCCTTTCACATCAAGGTGAGCGCGATTTGTCCTGCCGGCGTCGCCGATGAGTTGATCGACGCCTCGTCCAAAGAGATACTGCGGAACGAGAAGATCGATCCCTATGACATCGCCGAGACTGCCATCTACTTGGCCAGGCTCGGGCCATCAGCTGTGGTGCATCAAATCGTTGTCGATCGACTTGGCGCAGAGTGGTAAGGGGATGCGGACTGTGATAAAAATCCTCGTCATTTTTGATTGCTGGAATCGATCGGTATCCGTATTTTTCACGTCCCGCAACCTTTTCCAGCCGCACTGATCACAGCCGAACCGCATGGAGGATTCGAGCGATGAATCGATCGGCATTCCTGAGAGGTGTCTGTTCTGCTTGCGTGCTCTGTTGGGCCTTCATGGGTTCGCCGGTCGGGGCCGAGTCTTCCATAATCTGACGACAACGCGACAGTTTCCATAGGGAGTGCCGTCTCGTTGGAATACACGTTGA
Organism: uncultured Nitrospiraceae bacterium; assembly: GCA_963720035.1. Lineage (GTDB taxonomy): Bacteria > Nitrospirota > Nitrospiria > Nitrospirales > Nitrospiraceae > Palsa-1315. The sequence goes on from CAVREB010000016.1 coordinate 30,057, forward strand.
CTCTCGACGATCAGTCCGTGCTCGAATCCAACGTCGGCAAGGAACCCATGACCTATACGCAGGGCGCGCATGAGATCGTCCCCGGGCTAGAAACGGCCATGGAGGGAATGAAGAAAGGGGAGCGCAAGCACGTCATTGTCCCTCCAGCCGATGGCTATGGGCCGATTGATCCACAAGCCATCCGAGAGGTGAAGAAGGAACTCATCCCGGCCGCGGCGCAGAAAGTGGGTGCCCAACTCCAAGGACAGGCTGCCGATGGATCCACTGCATTCCCTCGGGTGAAAGAAATCAAGGCGGACACTGTGGTGCTCGATTTTAACCATCCGCTCGCAGGGAAGACGTTACACTTTGACGTGACCGTCTTGGCAATCACAGCGGGGCAGCCTCCGAAGTAGCCATAGGAGTGGCCTCGTGGAGCGGCGCCTCTTGGTAGATCGACTGGAACCACGTGCTCTGCCTGATTTGCATTTGATTTTCGATAAACGCACTTCTAGAATGCCGCTATTGGATTGACGTTGTAATGCCCACCACCTCTGGCTCTCGATCATCCGGTCAGCGCAAGAACAAGAAGAAGAGCTTGAAGAAGTCCCCCGGCCTCGATGCCTCGAAGAAGCGCTGTTTTCAAACCCGTTTGCTGAAGTGGTACGAGAAGCATGGCCGGGATCTGCCTTGGCGAAAGACCTCCGACCCCTATCACATTCTGGTTTCTGAAGTGATGCTGCAGCAGACTCAGGTCGATCGGGTGATCCCGAAGTACCACGAGTTTCTGGACCGCTATCCAAGTTTTGAAGAGTTGGCTGATGCTCCGGTCTCCGATGTGAAGAAGACCTGGTACCCGCTGGGTTATAACATTCGACCTGAGCGGCTACATGGTATCGCGTGCGAAACAGTGGAGCGGTATGGGGGCCAACTTCCGAGCAATGCGGAGGAATTGCTGTCGTTCAAGGGAATCGGGCGTTACACGGCCGGTGCCATTCGGTCGTTCGCGTTCAACGAAGATGCGCCGATCCTGGATACAAATGTGATTCGAGTCCTTCATCGGGTGTTCATGGCAAAGGGCGATCCCAAGACGCAGAAGGCGAAGCTCTGGCAATTGTCGGAAGCCTTAATTCCAAGAGGGAAGGGCTATGACTTCAATCAGGCGATCATGGACTTCGGGGCGACCTGCTGCACGGCGAGAAATCCCTCCTGTGGGCAATGCCCGATGAAATCATTTTGCAAGACGTACCCCTTCGATCAGAAGTAGGGAGGAGCGCCGGAGCGGCATGAAGGTCATTGAAGTCGCTGCGGGTCTTGTTCATGGTGAAGGCCGCTACTTGATTGCCCGACGTAAACCGGGCGTGCATTTGGCGGGCTTCTGGGAATTTCCAGGCGGGAAGCGCGAGCCGGGCGAAACATTAGAAGCATGTCTGCGGCGGGAGTTGTTCGAGGAACTGGGTATTCGTATCGACGCACCGATCCCCTTTCAGATTATTCGGCATGAGTATGTGGAGAAAACTGTGGAGCTGCATTTCTTCCGTTGCAGGATCGAAACCGGGCGCGCCACAGCAATTGACTGCGCGGAAATTCGATGGGTCTGGCCGCACGAGTTGGGCGACTTTGAGTTTCCCCCAGCGGACCGTCCCATCATCGAGGCATTACGGCGGCTGACCATGGAGCAGGCTTCATGAAGGTTGTCCTGGACATTGAGACTATTCAAACGCCTCGGGAGGAATGGGAGCGGCTGGTGGGGAAGCTTCCGTCAAGCGGCGAATCTGAGGTAGCAAGCGAGGGCTACGATTTGTTCGCAGCAGGGGCTGCCGATGCCCAACGACGCGTCGAAGATGAGCAATATGCCAAGTCGGCCTTCGACGGCACGTTCAGTCGGATCGTTTGTATCGGGCTGTTGGAATTTTCTGACCAGCTCGAGCCGCGTGGGTCGGTGGCCTGGTATGGCGGGGATGAGCGGGAATTGCTGCGACAATTCTGGAGCCGTTTGGCTCAGAACCGTCCGTCTCTCTTCATCACTCATAACGGTCTGGGATTCGACCTTCCGTTCATTAAGAAGCGATCGATCATCCACCAGGTCAAGCCGAGCCTGGACGTCAACCTCGCCAAGTTCCGCACGGAGCCGGTCTACGACACGATGGCGGTCTGGAGCAATTGGGATACGCGTGGGTGGGTAAAACTCGACGTGCTGGCGAGAGCATTGAATGTCGAAACTAAATCAGGAAGCGGATCGCAGGTGGCTGAGATGTGGGGAAAAGGACAGGGGCTTGAGTTGGCTCGGTACTGTCTGCAAGATACCTATGTGACGTATGCCTGCTATTGCCGGATGAATTTCCGACAGCCCCTGTCCAGTGAAGTGGTCTTGCTCCAGCCGGAGTTACTGAATGTCGGCTGAGGCAGGCTTGCGGATCTGAGTCGCCTGCGCCTGTTTCTTCTTCGGTGCCGGCTTAGCGGATACCTTGGTCGACTTGATCGCTTTTATTTCTTCGTCACGTTCCCGCAGCTCGCGCTTCATCCATTCAGATTCTTTGCGAAGCATATTGATTTCGGCATCCTTCTTGGCGAGCGTCTCTCTTGCTTTCCCCAACTCACCGAGTTTCTGAGCCATAAAATCGGCCTCTCCCGACTGCTGGACCGCAATGTCAGAGACCGTCTGAGCTTTGGTCGGAGCGGCCGCGAACATGGGTGCAATCGGAGTGATTGTCGTGGCTTTTGCGATCGGCATGGCTGCAGGCACCGGCGCCTTGGCCAGTGCATGATAGTCGATGATCATCGCCATGGCGCCGACCGCGCCACCGGCGGCATAGGCCGGTGCTGGCTCGGTGCGTGCAGCCGACTCAGGTGTGAAACCTGTCGGCTTGGCACCCTTCCCAATGGTCAAGTAGATCGATCCCTTCTGCACGTAAATACTGCCCGTGGTGGGTTCAGAGCCTGACCCTGCCGATGAGGATACGCGGAACCCAACAAGCTGTTCGGGCTTCGCCTTTGATAAGCCTTGTGCGAGCAGGGGAGAGAGAAACTCTGCATCCTCATCGCTGAAAATTCTCATCGGCTTGCCGCCACCAGCGGACATTCTCGAAGATCCGCTCTGACTGTCATTGCTATATAACCCTTTCACAATCTTTGTGATGGTAAGTTGATCGATCACGGCGGGATGGCTGGCTTCAAACGACCAATCAGTCACTTCTTCCAAGTAAACGCTGCCCTTCGCATTGTGAGCGAGGTATGTCCCATTGGCGCATCCGGTGCTGACGAAGGCAAGAGCAGCGATCCCAACAAGGCCCCGCATGATCGGACTTTGCACATTCATTAGCGTGAGGTAGCTCTTCATAACGGCTCTCCTTCTTATTCTTTCAGAACGGGTGTGTGTGACCATCCGTGGTGAGACGCAGGGTCGGTATGTTTAGGGGATTACCAGACTCCTAGGCCCATCAGTGTCATGCTCAATGCAAGCCATCCGAAGAGTCCCATCGCAATGATGGTTTCCAGGCTCATGGAGGCATCTGCTTTTTCTTTCACGTTGTGATCTTGATCCTCGATCATGCCTCGTCTCCAAGGAGTGAGTGTGTGAAATTAAGTGTAGGTGATTCGGTTTCAAAGCAAAGATTATGCCCCTACTAGCGGTGTGGCAGACTCAAAGCCGTACTAGACTGATATCAGGAGATTATGGGAGCTACTGGATGGGCTGACTAGATTGAGACAAGGACAAGCAGATGAGCCAATTAGTCTAGGCGTATGATAATGCTGCACTATATCGTAACAAGAGGTCGAGCTAGTCCATGGATCCCGGATAGGAAGGCTCCGGCTCCCTTGCGAATCGTGGTGCAAATGAGGCCCCCGCTATTTTCAGAAAATCGCATGGTGCGGTGGGATTTGCAAACAGATCTTGTGCAAAAGTGTTCGTTTTTGGAGCAACACCCTGCGAAATGGCTTCCAGAGATAGGGGGCGGGCAAGAACGATTCAATTCATCGGCGGACGTTCTGCGTATAAGGTGGTAGACGACGCATCGTAGATGGCAAGGGAGAGCATGTCTCCCGGTTGAGAGGGCACTGCGCATTTGTCCCAGATGACGGTGATGTTGCCATCGGTTTTTCCCATGCCCTGTGCGGCTGATCTTTTGGCATTCCCTTCGACCAGGATGGGGAGGGTGGTCTTGAGGTATTCCCGGTTCCGCTCGTAGGAAATGTTCCGTTGAAGGTCAAAGAGTCGCGTCACCCGCTCGGTCTTTACCAACTCGGAAACATCGTCCGAATACTTTCGCGCGGCGATGGTGTTCTTTCGTTCAGAGTACTTAAAGATAAAGGCCGAGTGAAACCGCATTTCCTCGACAAGCCGGTACGTCGCGGCATAGTCCTCGTTGCTTTCCCCACAGAAACCACAAATGATATCGGTGCTTAGGACGATGTCAGAGCGCAGAGTGCGGATACGGTCGACCAAGGCACGATAATCTTTAGTCGTATAAGTGCGATTCATCAAGGCGAGCATACGGTCGCTGCCTGATTGAAGCGGCAAATGAATCTGTTTGCAGATATTGGGGTGGGACACGACGACGTCTAATAATGAAAGTGGAAAGTCCTTAGGGTGCGGGGACGTAAATCGCACGCGTTCGATACCAGGCACGTCCGCGACGGCGGTGATTAATCGCGCAAAATCCCACTCGCCGGATCGGTACGAATTGACATTTTGCCCAAGGAGCGTGATTTGCTTGAATCCTTGCTCGGCGATCCGGCGAGCTTCCTGGACGATTCCTTCTGGCTCGCGGGAGCGCTCACGCCCTCGTGTATAGGGGACCACACAGAAACTGCAGAAGTTGTCGCAACCTCGCATGACGGCGATCCAGGCGTTCACCCCGTCCTGTCGGTCGGGTATGACATCGTGATAGGTTTCATATTCTGAGAGGTCGACGGCGAGTCCCTTCTGATCCAACCCCTCTTCTTGCGAGAGCATCGCATTGCGGATCAACATCGGCAGCTGGCGATAGGCATCAGGGCCGGCCAGCACATCGACCAGCGGCTGAATGTCTGTCAGCTCCTCTTTCAGGTTCTGCGCCATACACCCCAAGACGCCCACGACCAACGGGCGTTGTCGTTTGAGTTTCTTGAGTTCAGATAGGTGTTTGTAGACTCTATTGTGTGCGTTCTCGCGAATCGCACAGGTATTCATGAGAATGACGTCTGCGCGCTCTCGCTCGTCGGTAAACACAAATCCATCTTGTTTCATCAGCGAGCGAATGAGTTCCGAGTCGTACTCGTTCATCTGACAGCCAAAGGTTTCAAGATGCACGTGAGTCGGTGTGGATGTGAGCTTCATGGTATCGGTGCGTTTCATCATAGCCGCGCCATTATAGGGAGATCCTTGTGACAGGAGCAAGGCGCTCCAGCAGGATGCTAAAACAGTTCGCCAGCGCCTCAGGCCGTGGCGCATGAATCGCGAGAGGAGGCGAGAAAGGCGCGACGTGGACAGAGTTGAATTCCTACCTCGTTTCGCCCGTCCCGCTAATCTCGCTCGGCTCTCCTGGAGGGTTGTTTTTCCCTTGTCCAAAACGAGCAGACCATCGAGCTTCTGCTCTGCTGAAAAGGTTTTTCCGCGGCCTGCCAGCAAGCACTTCACCTGTGCACTTGTCCTTGGTTGAAGGCCTTATGAGGTCATGGTAGGATCTTTCCCATTGTTGCCTGCCCACTTTATCGTGAGTCTGATGTGACACCTTCCCCGTTGGCAGTTTTCATTGTCACGTTCTTTTTTCTTTTCCTCCTCCCTGGCTCCGAAGGGTGGACGAAGGACAACCTTCCGATCGAACCTGATCTTGCGACAAGGATCGACGAACACTACGATCACGAGGCTCGGCTCTTCTTAATCTTGTATTCACTCCATAACGATGGCCACGTCGACTATGTCACCGGCCGGTTGGTTCACGAATATGCCCGGAGCAACTATGGAAATCCGGTGTACCAGACTGAAGCCTATCCCTTGTTCTATTGGTGGAACCACACAATGTATAACGATCCAGAACAGGATGGAGTGAATGGCAATGAACGGGTCTATCAAGAAAACATGGAGTTTGACATCTCGCGGTATAAGCCCTGCACGTTCAACGGGCAACCCTGCTGAGCCTCAGTGCACTCCTGCGTAGGGGGATGATTTTCCGCCTGTTCGACTCCCTTCTTCTTCCTGTCGACCGATTTCGAGATTGTCCTGAGTCTCTCCTCAGTTCCGGTGATATGCTACGCCCTCATGCATACTGACAGGGCTCGATGAAAACCCCATCGCTCTTGCGGACTCTTGCGAACCGGCGCATCGGCATCATGTTGCCCTTGGGGTTTGCGTCGGGGTTGCCACTGGCCCTCACCGCGGGAACGCTGCAAGCCTGGCTAACCGTTGTTGGCTTCGACCTGAAGACCATCGGTATCTTTACGCTCGTCGGTCTCCCATACGCACTGAAATTCTTGTGGGCTCCGCTGATGGATCGTCTGGTTCCTCCCTGGCTGGGCCGCCGCCGCGGGTGGATGCTGGTGATGCAGCTTGGCGTGGCCCTCGGGTTGACAGCCATGGCGGTTACTGGGCCCGGTGATCGTCCTGAGATACTCGGGGTTCTGGCCCTCGTGGTGGCTTTTCTCTCCGCCTCACTCGACATCGTCTTCGATGCCTATCGGACAGATCTGTTGTTACGGCAAGAACGGGGTTTCGGCGCAGCCGTGTGGGTGAATGGCTATCGATTTGCACTATTGGTTGCGAGTGCCGGCGCCCTTCTGTTAGCGGACCATATTGGATGGCAGAATACCTACTTGCTGCTCGCCGGTCTAATGGCGACAGGAGTCGTCACGATTTTTGTTAGCCCGGAACCATCCGCGCAAAGTGTTCCGCCGGCCAGTCTGGCAGAAGCGGTTGGTGGACCGCTGAAAGAACTCTTTGCTCGTCCAGGGGTGGTCGGGCTCCTCGCCCTCATTGTCTTCTACAAAGTTGGAGACGCCGTCGCGGCCTCGCTTCAAACGGCGTTCCTCATTGGAGGGATGGGCTTCTCCGTCAGCGATGTCGGCTATGTGAAGGGCCTTGGGCTCGGCGCTACACTCATCGGCGCATTGGCAGGGGGCATCGTAATGGCCAAGCTCGGGATGGTCCGATCGTTACTACTCTTCGGTCTTTTGCAAGCGGTTTCGAATCTGGGGTTTATGTGGCTCGCATGGATGGGAAAGAGTTACGCGGCGCTTACGACGTCGATTCTCGTCGAAAATGTGACCGGTGGCATGGGCACCGCAGCGTTTGTTGCCTTGATTATGTCGCTGTGCGACCATCGGTATACGGCTACCCAGTTCGCGTTGCTCTCCTCCCTGGAAGCGCTCGGTCGAGTGTTCTCCGGTCGTCCGTCGGCCGACTTGGTCGAAATGGTCGGCTGGGCACAATTTTTTTTCTGGTCGTTTGTGGTCGCCCTGCCCGGTATCTGGCTGGTGTGGGCTCTCCGGGCTCAGTTGCATCAAGAAGCCGGTCGCGATCTACAAGGCAGAGCCGGCTCAGCTGAGCTATGACGATTGGATGCGGCGCTGAAGAAACAAGACGAACAGCATTAAGGTCGGAAGGGGTGCCAGAACGAAGGGAACGAACCAGATCCATACATTTTTGCCGCGCATACGGGCTTGATCGATCATCCAGACAAAGACCCACACAATCAGGCCGATATAGTTGAGGGCCATCCAACGCGTTGTATGAATCTTGAGGCCGCTGGTACTGTCTGGAGCTGCATTGAGGAGAAAGACTCCCAGCATTAGCACAAATAATCCTAACAAGGTTGCGACCAGACGTTTGCTCCAGACAAACATGATAATCCTCCGGATACAGCCAATGTGCGCAGCATAATAATTGCCGCAACAGATCTCTCCAGCGTAGGCTAATCATGCAGCTGATGTTTGTCAAAGGAAGAAGCCGTAATTCCCTTTCATGGGAGTTCGCTGCGGTAGTGGTTCTGCTGTAAGCAATGCGTGAACTTGTATGAGCCTCCTGCGTTTGAGCCTAGTTGTGACGGCATTGACCGTAAGTGTCGTGCTGGCATTGACGAATCCCACAATGGATCAATATATGAGGTTCTTACAGGTCGAGCTCACCAAGGCTATGGATCGGATGGATCAGTCCACCCCTGAAAGGGAAGGAACGGTGGTCAGAAGTATCTTTCGCAGGCATAGCCAGGAATTGCTCGATAGCATGGTGCGTCCTCACACTATTCGTCAAAATTGGGGGGTCCTCAGTCGGTTCGAAACCACTGTCCTGGGTACTCGTGTTGTGGTCATCGGCGTCTGCAACCGGTTCATTCCCATTGAGGGAGTGGATGAAGCCATTTTGACCCTTGGTCGCCGTGTATTTTAGTTTTTTTTCGAGTGGGCATTCATAAGACGCCAAAATGACGTCTATTCTCGATCAAAACACTGTGGATAAGTCGGTCTAAGTTCTCGAGAAATGGCGTTCCCCAATCCTTTACAGTTATCCACAGGCTTTCCTCTGTTTCCCCAGCTACCCACTACATTTGGTATTGACAATTGATCCGGATAGCTATATGTAGCTACTCCTCGAGTGGATCGATCGTCGAGATACCAAAGTTAGGGCGCTCAGAATGCATCAGACCTGTCGATATTGACGCCTGATTGTTCCTATTGGGGATAGAGAGCAGTCCCACACCAACCACGCAGCCTGGGGGAGGGGAAATCGTGAGAATAGAACGCCGATTTACACGACGCGGACAAAGTCCCTATGAAGGTCTAACGTTCGTAAAGCGTTCGTCGGAGATTCGTAATCCCGACGGATCGACCGTGTTTAAGTTGGAAAACATCGACATTCCAGAACCCTGGTCCCAGCTTGCGATCGACATTCTCGCTCAGAAATATTTCCGCAAAGCCGGAGTGCCGCAGCGAGATGAGCAGGGGAATCCGATCATTGGACCAGACGGCAATCCGCAGTTAGGCGGAGAGCGTGACTCCCGGCAAGTGTTTGAACGGCTCGCCGGTTGTTGGACCTCGTGGGGGAAAAACTTCGGCTATTTCAAGACTCCTGAAGATACCGATGCCTTCCATGATGAGCTCTGTTACATGCTCGCTTATCAGATGGTGGCGCCTAACTCTCCCCAGTGGTTTAATACTGGGCTTCATTACGCCTATGGACTCTCAGGGCCTGCCCAAGGGCATTACTATGTCGATCCCAAGACCCGCGAAGTCGTCAAAGCCACCAACGCATTTGAGCATCCGCAACCGCACGCCTGCTTCATTCAATCCATTGAAGACGACTTGGTTAACGAGGGCGGCATCATGGATCTCTGGGTGCGAGAAGCGCGCCTGTTTAAATACGGATCAGGGACCGGCACCAACTTTTCCAAGCTTCGGGGCGATGCCGAACCGTTGTCCGGCGGTGGCCGATCGTCAGGATTGATGTCCTTCCTCCGCATCGGCGATCGGGCCGCAGGCGCCATTAAATCGGGCGGGACGACCAGACGGGCTGCCAAAATGGTCTGCCTCGATTTGGATCACCCCGACATCGAAGAATTTATCAACTGGAAGGTGGTCGAAGAGCAAAAAGTCGCCGCCATGGTGACCGGCTCAAAAATCTGCGCACAGCGCCTCAACGCCGTCCTCAAGGCCTGCCACGTCGTCGATGGCGCCGGTCAGATGAAAATCGAGACCGATGCCAAGCAGAATCCGATCCTCAAAGAAGCCATGGCCGCCGCTCGGCGGGACGCGGTTCCAGAAGCCTACATCCAGCGGATGTTTTCCTATGCGCAGCAAGGGTTCACGCATTTTGTATTTCACGAGTACGACACGAATTGGGACGGCAAGGCCTACCAAACGGTATCCGGCCAGAACTCGAACAATAGCGTGCGCATTCCCAACGAATTTTTTGCGACGTTGGAAGCGGACGGCGATTGGCAACTCAAGCGACGGATCGACGGCAAAGTCTCTAAGACCATTAAAGCGCGGGATCTCTGGGATCAAATCGCTTGGGCCGCCTGGATTTGTGCCGATCCCGGCACGCAATACGACACCACCATCAACGAATGGCATACCTGTCCGGAGGATGGCCGGATCAATGCCTCTAATCCTTGCTCCGAATACATGTTCCTCGACGATACGGCGTGCAATTTGGCTTCGCTCAACCTCGCCCAATTCTTCTCGACAGACGCCCAATTCGAGCTTGAAAATTTCCGCCACGCCGTGCGCCTCTGGACGATCGTGCTGGAGATCAGCGTGCTCATGGCTTCGTTTCCCAGCCGCTCCATTGCCGAAAAGAGCTATCAGTTCCGAACGCTGGGGCTCGGCTATGCCAACTTGGGTACAGTACTGATGCGGCAAGGCATTCCCTACGATTCTCCCAAAGCGCTGGCGATCTGCGGCGCGCTGACCGCCATCATGACCGGCGAGGCCTACGGCACGTCGGCTGAAATGGCCGCAGAACTGTGGCCCTTCCCGGGCTATGCCAAAAACCGCGAGGCCATGTTGCGCGTCATCCGTAATCACCGACGAGCCTCGTACAATGCCGCTCCGGAAGAGTATGAAAATCTGATGATTACACCCATCGGGATCCAACCGGAGCATTGTCCGCCCGAGCTGCTCGTGGCCGCACGTCGTGCATGGGACCGTGCCCTCGAATTGGGGACAGCCTACGGGTTTCGCAATGCGCAGGTCACGGTGATCGCTCCTACGGGAACGATCGGACTCGTGATGGATTGCGACACGACCGGCATCGAACCGGACTTCGCGCTTGTGAAGTTTAAGAAACTGGCCGGCGGAGGCTATTTCAAGATCATCAATCAAAGCATCCCCGCTGCCCTCAGAACAGTGGGGTACACCGAGTCTCAGATTCAGGACATCGTGAACTATTGCGTCGGCCAGCAAACCTTGCAGACCGCACCATTCATCAACCATGAGACCCTGAGACAGAAAGGGTTCGACGACGCCGCCCTCGCCCGAATGGAAAGCGGTTTGGCCCAGGCCTTCGAGATTCAATTTACTTTTAATAAGTATGCGCTGGGTGAGGACTTCTGCAGAGAGAAGTTGGGATTGACCGACGCGCAATTGACTGAATCCAACTTCAACATGCTGAAAGCGCTGGGATTCACACAAGAAGAAATCGCCGCCGCCAATGATTATTGCTGCGGCACCATGACGGTGGAAGGGGCCCCACATCTCATAGCCGAGCACCTTCCGATCTTCGATTGTGCCAACCGCTGTGGCCGGATCGGTCAGCGGTATATCGCCGTCGATGCGCATATCCGTATGATGGCGGCGGCACAACCATTCATCAGCGGCGCCATCAGCAAGACGATCAACATGCCGGCCGATGCAACGCTGGATGAAGTGAAGTCATCCTATTTGTTCGCCTGGAAGAGCATGGTCAAGGCGGTGGCTCTGTATCGCGACGGTTCGAAGTTGAGCCAGCCGTTATCGGCCTCAACGGACAGTGGCAAGATCGTCGAAGCCTCGTCAGAAATATTGTCGATTGCAGAAAAGGTCACAGAGCGAGTGTTGGTACGGTACTTAGCGAAACGCCGACCGCTCCCGACCAGACGCAATGGGTACACACAGAAAGCAGTCGTCGGGGGGCACAAGCTCTATCTGCGCACGGGTGAGTATGAGGACGGTACCTGCGGTGAAATCTTCCTCGACATGCACAAAGAAGGGGCCGCATTCCGCAGCCTCATGAATTGTTTCGCTATTGCCATTTCACTCGGTCTCCAACATGGCGTGCCGCTGGAGGAGTTCGTCGAAGCCTTCGTGTTTACCCGCTTCGAGCCGAACGGACCGGTCAAATTGAACGACCGTATCAAAATGTCCACGTCGATCATCGATTACATCTTCCGAGAGCTTGCCGTGACCTATCTCGACCGCTATGACTTGGCACAGGTCCGGGAAGAAGATCTTCGAATGGACTCGGTCAAGATGGACGAGCAAGATCCTGAATGTGTCGAGGAGGAAGCCACACCCGAAACGCTGGCTTCGGCCTCAATCAGTACCGAAATGTTTCCCGCACGGCGCGGGGCGATGCCACGTCATAAGAGCAATGGGCATGGAAATGGAAACGTTGGCGTAGCCCATACCGTCGAACTGAAGCGTGAAACGCTGACCTTGACCGCCATCCAAATGGCGCGTCAAAAGGGTTATGAGGGAGATCCATGCTCCGAGTGTAAGCAATTCACCATGGTGCGAAACGGGACCTGTCTCAAGTGTGAAACCTGCGGCACCACGAGCGGCTGTTCGTAAGCGCGAGGACTCCATGAGTACGACTCTCCGAGAGCGAGGCATCGAGACAATTCATGATCAGGTGGTCAGTCTAGTCGCACAGCGATGGGCGAAGGCTTTTCAATGTAGGGTCACGATCCACACCAGTCTAGAGCAAGATCCCTGGGCTGATCCTCAGCAAGAGTGCGATATCGTCGGGTGGCAGGTACGTTCCGCCGGCAATGCGATTGAATGGATGGCTGAGGTGGAAACCGCCGACTCGATTGGGGATGCTGAGACCCTGTCGAAATGGAAGCAAGCGATGGTTCGCGGCATTCCATTCTATCTGTTCGTGCCACGCGGCTTCAAAGAATCGGCACAGAAGCTGGCAGGGGACGCCTCCGTCCCCTTCAGCTGTGTTTACGAGTACACGTTTGTGAATGGTCTCTGTCAGGTGCTTTAATTGGTAGCTTGTTCAACGATTCTGAGCGCCTTTTCGGATGATTTTCGCATCGATCGAGATGAAATGAGCTTCTTGAAGCTTCTTCCTCAAATCAATGCCCCCGCGATCGAGCCGAGAGGCCTTGACGAGCCGTTCCAGGCCGAACAGTTTGTTGATCGGCTCAAAACACGGCTTGCAGAGATGCAGCGTGACCTTGCAGAGCACGAACAGCTGGACGTGGTTGCGTTTCTCCCTTCTGGTCGAGCCATTTCCGTGGAAGTCATGGGCTATGACAATCCAGCACTCGTTACACTTCAAGGCCAGGAGCAGGGGAGCGGGAAATCATGCACGCTGCTCGCTCATCAATCATCGATACAGGTCTTGGTTTCGATAGAGTCGATTCCTTCCGGGTCTCAACGAAGGGTGGTAACCTTTGAATCCCGGTAAGGAGATCGTCATCACCATGTGCCCCCACTCCACGGAGTAACCCCCATGCCCACAACGACACAATTGGTCATTAGCGGACTGAGCAGGCCCGGCGTCATGGCCCGAGTGACCCAAGTCCTCGGCGAGGCGAAGGTCAACATCAAGGCCTTTTCTGCTCCAGAAGTCACTGGAACGGGAAAACTGAGATTGTTGGTTGCGGATCTTGAAGGAGCCCGTGCGGCGCTGAAAGCTGCGAAGATCAAGTTCACAGAGGAAACCGCATTGCTCTTGAGCCTCGAAAACAAGCCAGGGGCATTGAAGGAAGTGGCGGATCTGCTGACCAAGGCGCGCATCAATATCAAATGTGGTTATTGCACTCCATCCCGCGAGGGGAAACGCGCAATCGTGGTCCTCACCGTTTCAAATACAGCAAAGGCGCTCAGCATCTTGCGGGATCAATCGCTCGACGAGTTCTAGTCATGTCTCTCGGACCTCACGCCTCCTGGTCCCGCTGGCAGGTCTTTTTTATCGTGACCCTCCTGGCCGGCACCGTGACCGCCTGCGGTGGCACTCCCAAACCGTACTACTTCCCAGGCTATCCTGTCGGGTTCGTCGAGCGAGGTGTTGCCTCATGGTATGGACCAGGATTTCATGGGAATAAGACCGCAAACGGTGAACGGTATGACATGCATCAGCTGACGGCTGCTCATCGGACCCTGCCGCTCGGTTCAATCGCGGTGGTTCAATCGATGAGTACCGGTCGGAAGGTGACCGTCCGCATTAATGATCGTGGTCCATTCGCCAGAGGGCGGGTGCTCGATCTCTCATTCGCCGGGGCACAAGTGCTCGGGATGACCGGGGCTGGAACCGACCAGATTGAATTACGAGTGGTTGGTTATCAAGGGCGGACTGCTGACATGGGGGTCTTGCGGGTCCAAGTCGGCTCATTTTCCGATCAGCAGAATGCCCTCAATCTCTTGGAACGAGCAAGACATATCTATTCTGGCGGCAGACTCCAAGTTGTCGATCTGCCAGAAGGAAAGCGATATCGAGTTCAGATTGGTCAGTTTTCCACGGAAGCCCAGGCAGAAGCCGCCGCCTCTCGTCTCGAATCCTCTCTTGGGCTCCAGACCTTTGTGTTTCGAGACGACCTCTGAGTCCTCCTTTATCCATTTGCTCAGCCAGTCAAATTCATCAGTGATTCTGCGGATATGCAATGCAACTATATGATATCGTGGTTAGTTTTCACCGTATGCTTGCTCGAGACCCTGTCCTATGATACATGTATTGTCCAATGGATACAGGTCCCATAGGCCCCTTTCACGTCACGCTGATTTGGCAAAGCTCACAATGCCGGTCCAAGGCAATAGGGGATAGCCCCTGGGCCTTCGGGCATTCCTGGCCGACCGACGGGGTCGGTCCCCTCTACTAATTGCAACTCATGGATGTGCTAATCCTCTTAGCTCTTATTGTTATTTCAGCTGTAATATCTACGGCGGAGATCGGCTTCTTTGCGGTCAACGAAACGAAGCTGAGGGCGCTCGCCCAAACAGGCAATGCTCGAGCGAAGTTGGCCCTCCATCTCCGTAGTGACCCCCAAAAGCTCCTATCGACCATTCTGGTCGGCGACCGCCTGATCGGTGTGGCGACCCCCATGTATGCCACCTTTCTGACCTTACATATCTACGGAGGCCGCACATTTTTCGACGAGGCGATTGCCGTTATGGTCGGCCTGCTGACCTTTGTACTCTTGGTGGCCGTCGATGTGATCCCTAAAACGCTAGCTGCTAAGTTTGCGGTTCCGGTCACTCTGAACATGGCCTACCCCGTCTATTGGGTTCAGTTGCTTCTAAGACCATTCTTGTTTGTGATGGTGCCTCTGATCTACAAACTGACCGGTGGGAAAGGTCTAACGCTTCCCCTCGTGACTGAGGAAGAGCTGAAGATCATGTTGGATCAGGGGGGGAAGACCGGGACGATTGAGGTTGAGAAGGTGAAGATGATCAAAAACGTCTTCCAGCTCAAAGACATCACGGCTGAAGACGCGATGACCCCTCGTCTCTATGTCTTTTCGTTGGATGGTGACTTGCGCCTGAAAGATGCCCAGGAACTTCTTTATAATTCGAAATACTCTCGAATTCCAGTGTATGACGGGACCCTCGATAACATCACGGGCATTCTTTACAAGACGAGGGCATTAACCGAACTCGCCAAGGGACGGAATGAGGCGAAGCTTAAGGACATTGCCTATCCTCCGCTATTCGTTCCCTCAGGCAAGACGGCGGACGACCTCATGAAGCAGTTTCAGCAGGAGAAACGGCATATGGCCGTCGTGGTCAACGAATTTGGCGGCGTGATGGGGATCGTGACGCTGGAGGATCTTCTCGAGGAAGTGGTCGGGGAGATCATGGACGAAACAGATATTACGGAAGAACTCATCAAACGGTTGGGAAAGAACCATATCCTTGTTCACGGCAGAACTGAAGTGCGCAAGATCAACGATTTCTTGAAAGTCGACCTCGGCGATGAAGCGGTGACGATCGGCGGCCTCATTCAACAGGAAATTGGTCGAATTCCCAAGGTGGGAGAAGAAGTGCGGATCGCCAACTGCCGGATCCTCATCCATGAAGCCGAGCCGCGCTCTATCCGTAGTGTCCAAATCTTTCGTGAAGAGAAATCACCGGCTCACGTCGAAGCTCCGAACCTCGACCTCGTCAGCTAAGCCCTTTCTCGTTTTCTCCCATCAGGGCGGAAAAATCCTGTTCCGTCAAAATCGTCACTCCCAGGGTGCGGGCTTGGTCCAGCTTGGAGCCGGGGTCCCGTCCCACCACCACATAAGATGTCTTCTTGCTCACGCTTGAGGCCACGCGCGCTCCGGCTGTTTCGACAGCTCGCTGCGCCTCATCTCGTGTGAAGCGATCCAGCCCACCAGTAAAAACGAACGTCTTTCCTGCGAGCGAGGACTTCCTTCGATCGCCCGTTGCCATGCCCGGTGCGACATGTACTCCTAATGCCTGGAGCTGTGCGATGACCTCCCGGTTGCGCGGTTCTGAGCAATAGGCCGCCAGGCTGTCTGAAATTTCAGGACCGATCTCACGAATCTGCTGAAGTCTTTCCCGATCCGCCGACATGATCTCATTGAGCGACCCAAACTCGCGGGCCAGGACCTTGGCGATATGTTGTCCGACTTGTCGTATCCCGAGTCCCATCAGAAAGCGATCCAGGGAGACGGTCTTACTACCCGCAATTGATTCCAAGAGGAGCGTGGCGGACCGATCGGCAAATCCATCAAGTCGGATGAGGTCGGATTTGGTCAGGCGATAGAGGTCGGCGAGTGATCGTACCAGGCCTTCGTCAACGAGCTGCGCCACCGTCTTCTTTCCTAAACCTTCGATGTTGAGCGCGTGTTTGGAAGCAAAATGTTCAATAGCCCCCTTCAATTGAGCGCCACACACTGATTGACCAGTACAGTAGAAATAGGCGCCCTCGCGACCGACATTCGATCCACAAACCGGGCAGTGATCCGGCATGCGAAAGGGGGCCCCACGCTGCTCATCGGGGATGGCGACACGCTCGGCAATTGCGGGAATCACATCGCCAGCCCGTTCCACCTTGACGGTATCACCGATCCGAATGTCTTTCCGCGCGACTTCATCGGCATTGTGTAAGGTAGCTCGGCTAATAGTGACGCCACCGACCTCCACCGGTTTTAAGAGTGCGACGGGCGTGAGGGTTCCGGTTCTCCCGACGGAGACGACGATATCCTGCACAACGGTGATTTCCTTCCGCGGGGTAAATTTGTAGGCGATGGCCCAGCGGGGACTGCGAGATTTCATGCCCAGGCGATCCTGCCAGTCTCGGCGATTCACCTTCACCACCACGCCATCGATTTCATAGGGCAGCTGATCCCGGATCGATTCTGTTTCGTGGTGAAAGGCCATCACATCATCGATCGAAGCAAAGAGCCCCCGATGCGTCGGCACAGGAAATCCCCACTGGGCCAACCTCTCCAGTTCATCCCAGTGTGTTGCTGGGATGGGCGTGGATATGGCCATAATTTCATAACAGGTCACAACCAACGGCCTGGTCGCGGTTATCGTAGAATCCAGCTGTCGGAGGGAACCAGAGGCCGCATTGCGTGGATTGGCAAAGGCGTCGTCGCCCCGTTCCGTAATACGTCGATTCAAGGTTTGGAAATCATCGAGGCGCATATATACTTCGCCTCGTACGACAAGATGATCAGGGAGGCCTGGTTGCGCGTGCAACTGTAGCGGCAATGAACGAATTGTGCGAAGATTGATCGTCACATCCTCTCCAGTCGTTCCGTCGCCTCTGGTCGCTCCACGGGTAAAGATTCCATGGTCGTACCGCAGTTCGACTGATAACCCATCGAATTTTGGTTCGGCGCTGTATTCAACGGATGAGGATTCCAATTCACGTTTCATCCGTTGGTCAAATGCCAGGACCTCACTCCGATCTATAATCGAGTCCAGGCTGAGCATCGGCTGTTCGTGGGAAACCTTGACCAATTCATCGAGCGGCGGTGCGCCGACCCGCTGCGTCGGGGAATCAGGCGTGACGAGTTCCGGATGGCGTCGCTCCAGATCGATCAGCTCTCGGAACAGGCGATCGTACTCTAAGTCTGAAATCTCCGGCTTATCCTTGACGTAATACAGATTGTCATGGCGCCGAATTTCGTTTCTCAGCGCGGTCAAACGGGCAATGATCTCAGTGTGAGCCATGATGATCAATTCAAATGCGAGCGCATGAATTTATCGAACAAATCGCGCGGCATAGCTACGCATTTCATGACCATCCAATACATGAAAGCGTCTGAGCCGGCCGACCGCTTGTCCTGAAAAGCGCATAAACGGGATAAAGCTAAGACGTTTCTCCCGCTGTTTGGCCATCTGTCGCCAGCGCATCGTGGGAGGACATCGCTGAAGCAAGGTGAACGGATGCGAAAGGTGCAGCGTCACACCCTGGGGAGTGACCGTTCGCGCTGGTTGAGAGGACAAGGTTGAAGTCATACAGACTGGTGACGAATAGCAGGAGGATGCAATGGATTCGACCGTACCATAGGGGTAGGGAATGGGTCAAACGACGAAGGCGCCGTATTCCCTTTGACTTTCGCCGCGTTAGACATTATTGTAAGAAGTCCATTTGAGACGATTTTCCAATGATCGGAAGCCAATGTCCGCTCCTTGCAGCGAGAGGGAAACTCCCTCACGACCGTCAGAGGAGGTATCCATGAAAGAGGAGAATTGCGTGAACAAGTTGATGCTCAGATCCAGCTATCGAATCGTGACCACCGTCTTTGTGGGGCTATTGTTGAGCGGATGTGTCATGGCAGAGAAATACGAGGCCGAAAAGGCGCGCAGCCTGAATTTTCAACGCCTTCTGGCTCAAGAAGAGAAGCGAACCGGCGAGCTCGATAACGAAGTGAAGCGGAGCAAAAAGGAATTGATGGAGTATGAGGCCAGGAACCGCGAACTGACGGCACAGGTGCAAGCCGTTCGGGAACAATTGGCTCGCGTGCAGGAAGAAGCCGAGGCTATGAAGGAATCTGCGTTGCTCGAACGTAAAGCCAAAGCCGATATGAAGCGCCAGGTTACACCGATGCGTAAAGGTCCGCCGGCTGAACCAACGCCCGATACCGTGGAACTCAGTCCATCAGCCCTCGGATTTGCCCCGGAGGTTCCGGCTGGTTCCGAGCCAACAGAATCGTTGCTAGGAAGTATGCGATCGCCCACCATTCATGTCGTGAAGCCGGGCGAAACCCTTTACCGGATCAGTCGGAAGTATGGTGTCACGGTCGACAAGATCAGAAAGTGGAACAAGCTGCCGGATGACATTATCGAAGTAGGACAGAAGCTCATTGTGGGCCAAGAATAAGAGGACGACCACGTGGCGCCGCCGCAATACTCACTCAATCTCGACCAATTTCGGCAGTATGCTGGAGAGGGTAATCTCGTTCCGCTCTATCGAGAGATTCTCGCGGACTATGAGACCCCCGTCTCTGCCTTTGCAAAAATCGATCATGGCCCCTCAGCCTATCTCCTTGAGAGTATTGAGGGTGGTGAGAAATGGGCACGCTATTCCTTTCTCGGCAGTGGTTCCCCCGTTGTCGTCTACGAAGATCGGGGCGACCTGCTTGTCGTGCAAGGCACACGCAAGAAGCGAATTCCCAGCTGTGGAAACCCTCTAGAACGTCTGCGGGAAATGATGGAGGGCTATCGCCCGGTGACCGTGCCGAACCTTCCCCCGTTCGTTGGCGGTGCAGTCGGATATCTGAGCTACGACCTGGTGCGCACGTTTGAGGACTTGGCTGCCCGGCAGAAGGACCCGCTCAACCTGCCGGACTTTGCCTTCCTGCTCACGGATACGATGTTGATCTTCGACAATGTCGCTCAGAAGATCAAAGTCGTGGCCACCGCCCATGTGACGACAAAGGGAGAGCGTGGCATCAAGGCCGCATACCGATCGGCAACGGAACGGATCGAACGCATGATCGCGAGACTCAAACGTCCGCTCCGCCGAACTCGTCCGCATCGGCGCTGCAGGCCGGTGACCTTTACGTCGAACATGAGCAAGGCGGACTTTGAGAAGATGGTTGTGCGGACGAAGGAATACATCAGGGCCGGCGATATCGTGCAAGCGGTGGTATCCCAGCGATGGGAGACCAACGTGCAGACTCCGCCTTTGCAGCTCTATCGCGCCTTGCGAGTGGTGAATCCCTCTCCCTATATGTATTACCTGCGCATCGCGGGGGTCGAACTGGTCGGTTCCTCTCCGGAGACGCTCGTCCGTTGCGAAAACGGTGTCATTTCCGTCCGTCCCATTGCCGGCACGCGCCGTCGCGGCGCCACGCCTGAAGAAGATCAGCAGATGGAACGACGGTTATTGGCGGATGAGAAAGAACGGGCCGAGCATGTGATGCTGGTCGATCTTGGGCGGAATGATGTCGGCCGGGTGGCGAAACCAGGCTCGGTCACGGTGGATTCGCTCATGCACGTCGAGCGATATTCGCATGTGATGCACATCGTGTCGAATGTGACTGGGCAACTAGATGAGTCGAAGACATCGTATGATGTGTTGCGAGCCTGCTTCCCTGCGGGCACGGTTTCTGGTGCGCCGAAGATTCGAGCGATGCAGATCATCGACGAGCTTGAGCCGACGAGGCGTGGTCCCTATGCCGGCGCGGTGGGGTACTTCAGCTTCTCCGGCAACATGGACATGTGCATCAACATCCGCACGGTCGTCGTGAAAAAGCACCAGGCCTTCATCCAAGCCGGAGCTGGCATCGTCGCTGATTCGAATCCAGAGCACGAATATGAAGAGACCTGTAACAAGGCCCGGGCCATGATGAAGGCCGTCGAATTGGCCGAGCAGGGGCTGGAATGACCGGCGCGACGTACGAGAGTATACACAAGAGCGAGTCTCGGGGTCTCTTTGAGCCACGCGTGTCACGTTTGCGCGAGTAACGCCATGCTACTGATGATCGACAACTATGATTCCTTCACCTACAACCTCGTGCAATACTTCGGGGAATTGGGTGAGGACATCCGGGTATTCCGCAACAATAAGATTACGATCGAGCAGATCGAATTGCTGCGACCGAGCCGCATCGTCATTTCCCCGGGACCCTGCACGCCGATGGAAGCTGGTGTGTCGGTCGAGACGATCCGGCATTTTGGCGGGCGTCTCCCGCTCTTAGGCGTCTGCCTCGGCCATCAGTCTTTGGCCGTGGCGTTCGGCGGCGAAGTCGTTCGAGCCGAACGGTTGATGCACGGCAAAACGTCGAAGATCCGGCACGACGGGAAAACGATCTTCCATCAGCTGCCCAATCCCTTTGACGCGACACGCTACCATTCTCTGATCGTGAAGCGAGAGACGCTGCCTGCCTGTTTTGAGATCTCTGCCGAAACAGCCGAGGGGGAAATCATGGGACTCCGCCATCGGTCATTGGGCATCGAAGGGGTACAGTTTCATCCGGAATCGATCCTGACCATGGCGGGGAAGGACCTCCTCCGTAACTTCCTTAAACTGTAGCGTAGCCCGCCTGGTCTCCGATCCATGATCAAAGACGCGATTGCCAAACTCGCCGACCGCTCCTCCCTCACCGAACAAGAAGCCGAATCGGTGATGCTGGAGATCATGGAGGGCGCAGCGACTCCGGCCCAAATTGCCGCCTACTTGATGGGGCTCCGTCTGAAGGGGGAAACCGTCGAGGAAATCGCCGGCTCGGTGCGTGCCATGCGTGCCAAAGCCGTCCGCATCGCGGTCGGAGATCCCCTCGTCGTGGATACCTGTGGCACGGGCGGGGACGGGGCTCACACGTTCAATATTTCCACCACAACGGCATTCGTCGTCGCAGGCGCAGGTCTGACCGTGGCGAAGCACGGCAACCGTTCTGTGTCATCCAAGTCGGGGAGTGCGGACGTCCTCTCGGCTCTCGGCGTCAAGATCGATCTGCCGACCGAACGGGTGGCCGATTGTATCAATGAGGTGGGGATCGGCTTTCTCTTCGCCCCGCTCTATCATGGAGCCATGAAACATTGTGCTGGCCCGAGAAATGAGCTGGGCATCCGGACCATGCTGAATCTCCTAGGCCCGTTGACCAATCCGGCAGGAGCCACCATTCAGGTGCTCGGTGTCTACGAAGGTCGATTAACAGCCTTAATAGGGAATGTGCTCATGCATCTAGGATCGCAACATTGCTTTGTCGTCCATGGGATGGACGGACTCGATGAGATCACCCTTACCGCAAAAACGCAGATCTCAGAAGCCAAAGGGGGCGTGCTTTCGAACTATCTCCTGGACCCGGCGGAGTTCGGACTGGCGCTGGTCTCGGCCAAACAGCTAGCCGGAGGGACGCCGCAAGAGAATGCCTCGATTACTCGCGACATTCTCCAGGGGCGCAAAGGACCGAAACGGGACATCGTCTGTTTAAACGCAGCTCCGGCCCTTCTCGCAGGGCGCAAGGCCACAAGCTTTCAAGATGGATTCCTCTTGGCAGGCAAGGCCATCGACTCCGGTGCCGCAGCCGAGAAACTGGCTCGCCTCATCTCATTCACGAATAAGGGATGATGCCATTGTGATTCTCTCTCGCATTTTGGAGCATAAGAAGGCGGAACTCCGGCACAAGCAAAGCCGTGGTTACCTCTCTGAGTTGAAGACGAGGATCCAGGACGCACCAGGTCCACTCGGTTTTGCTGTGACCCTCGAAGCCACGAAAACGGCCGGCAGTCCTTCGCTGATCGCCGAAGTCAAGAAGGCCTCACCCAGTCTAGGCCTACTGCGCCCTGAGTTTTCCGAGCGGTTTGACTACCTCGAGATCGCGAAGGCCTATCATGCCCATGGCGCCTCGGCTCTGTCCGTCCTAACCGACAAGGATTTCTTCCAGGGGAGCCTCGACTACTTGCGCGAGATCAAGCAATCGGTGCCCCTGCCTGTCTTGAACAAAGAGTTCATGGTCGAGGAAATCCAGTTTTACGAAGCGCGCGCCTATGGGGCCGATGCAGTCCTCTTGATTGTCGCGGCGCTCGAACGACAGCAACTCATCGATTTTTATGCCCTGGCCAGGGGGTTAGCTTTGGATGTGCTCATCGAGACCCATCACGAGCGAGAACTCGATACGGTATTGGAACGACTCCCGGAGGCGCGGCTGATCGGTATTAACAACCGAGATCTGAATACCTTTACCACCGACTTAGGCGTCACGCTGCGTTTGGCGAAACGAATCCCGGTAGAGAAGCTCATCGTCAGCGAGAGCGGCATCCACCAGCGTGCCGACGTGGTGCGGCTGGTCGAAGCCGGCATCCATGCCATGCTCGTCGGAGAATCGTTGATCAAGGCGGACAACGTCGGGACCAAAATACAGGAACTGACCGGTACGGCACATGAGAGCAGAACATAAGGGCTGGGCCAGGTTCGCCTTTCAAGTAGAAATGACCTACTACACCAAGGCCATGGGGTTACGTGCCCAAGAGGAGCCGATTCGATTCGAGGAGCGCCGTTTCGCCAACAGTAAGCTGTCTTGTGCGGAAATCGGCGGCGCCACACGGACGCTGATCCGGCTGTGGTTGCATCGCGTCTCGGGTCGACAGAAAGACCTCCACGTGCGGCCTTCGCAGCAGGGCGTCACCTCTGAGCTTCGCGGGAAGCGCAAGGAAAGTTAGTGTCGTGGGTCTAAGAAGCGCTCCAACCTTCAATAGGTGGGTTCGGCTGATCAGACATGCCGCTACCGATATCCGCGTCGTCCTGTTCTTATATATGGCCGTCATCTGTGTCAGCAGTCTTCTCGAATACGTCAAGCACCCCAGAGTTCTTGGCGGAAACACCTACCCCCACTACAATACGTACCTGATCTTCAAATTCTCGTTTGCTCATCTCATCCATGGCCAGGACCTCTATAGCGCGTATCCGCACGAGCACTTCGATTTATTCAAATACAGCCCGGTGTTCGCTCTGTTCATGGGTCTCTTTATGTGGATGCCCGATGTGATCGGGCTGACGGCCTGGAGCCTCCTGAATTCGCTTCTCCTCTTTTACGCCGTCATACGGCTACCGATCCGATCGGAATCCACTCGGGTCGCCATACTATGGTTCGTTCTGCTGGAACTCATCACGTCCATTCAAGGCTGCCAGAGCAACGGGCTTGTCGCCGCACTCCTGATCTGGTCCTTCAATCACTTAGAAAATAAAAGGCTTGGGTTCGCAACGCTGTGCATCGTTCTAGGATCCTTTGTGAAGATATTCAGCCTGGCAGGCTTCCTCCTATTCCTGCTCTATCCCGGAAAGGCGAAGGGCGTCATGTACGCCCTGCTCTGGAGTGCCGTATGCGCGTTGTTTCCGCTGGCAGTGGTTTCCGAAGAGCAACTGATGTTCCTGTATAAGAGCTGGTTCCACTTGCTGACGAACGATTACTCCCTTTCTGCAGGCTACTCCGTGATGGGCTTGTTAGAGACATGGTTCCATCTGAGCGTCTCGAAGACGCTCATCATCTGTGTGGGACTTGGCTTCTTGTGTCTGCCCCTGCTCAGGAAGGAGGCATACGGGCACGATCTCTTTCGGCTAATCTTCCTGGCCGCGCTCCTGATGTGGGTGGTTATCTTCAATCATAAGGCTGAAAAGCAGACATTCATCATCGCCGTCAGCGGCGTTGCGATCTGGTATTTTTCTCAACCCACCACGCCGGTCAGCCGAACGCTTGCCTACTTCGCGTACATTCTCACAACGCTGTCGTCAACCGATCTGTTTCCCCAGTTCCTCAAGGACGAGTTCGTCGTTCCGTATGTTTTGAAGACGGTCCCTTGCATTCTGATCTGGTGCAGGGCAATCTACGACCTACTCTTTCTTTCCTACAGTCCCGGACCCGCTCGGACATTAGTCCATCTGACGCCCGAGGAAGTGCCCCCGTGAGGATAATGCCTTCTCGTCCGTGATAGGAAGCGTGCTCTTGAGGGAAATATGCTAGTGAAGGTCAAGATTTGCGGCATCACGAATTTCGACGACGCTCAAGCGGCGGTGGAAGCCGGGGCGGACGCAGTAGGTTTTGTGTTCTATCGAAAAAGTCCCCGGTATATCGAGCCCACGCTGGCCCGGCAGATCATTATGAGCCTGCCTCCCTTGGTGATACCGGTAGGTGTGTTCGTCAACGAAGACCAACAAGTGGTCAGGACTTTGATGGACGACTGTGGACTCGCGCTCGCACAGCTGCACGGAAATGAATCGGCGACCTATTGCCAAGAGTTAGGCCGTCCGGTCCTCAAAGCGCTCCGCGTGAAAGATCGGAGCACGTTTCTCGCCTTGGCAGAGTTTCGTGGGCGGGCTGGCGTTCGAGGATTCGTACTGGACGCCTTTTCCGATCTGGCTTTTGGAGGCACTGGGCAGGTGATCGATTGGCATCTCGCCGCAGAGGTGGCCAAGGCTGCGAGCATTCTCCTGGCCGGGGGGCTCACCCCGGACAATGTCGAGAAGGCCATCCAGGCGGTACAACCATACGGCGTGGATGTGAGCAGTGGGGTTGAGCGGGAACCAGGCAAGAAGGATCACGAGAAAGTACGTGCATTCATTCGAGCCGTCAGGGTTGCCTCTCTGCTGTGAGCCTGATTATACTGCATTCATCCTAAACGAGCGCGAGGACGGTGATGGGTTCGGTTCCCAACAAACGAGGTCGCTTCGGTGCGTATGGCGGACGCTATGTCCCTGAAACACTCATGCCTGCGTTGCTTGAATTGGAGCAGGAATATGCCCGTGTGAAAAAAGACAGGCGCTTCCAGTCCGAACTTGCCTATTATTTGAAGCACTATGTGGGCCGACCAACCTCGCTCTACTTTGCACAGCGACTCACGAAGCGGTTGGGTGGAGCGAAGATTTATTTGAAGCGCGAAGACCTCTGTCATACCGGAGCCCATAAAATTAATAACGCGATCGGACAGGGGCTTCTGGCCCAGCGGATGAAGAAGCCTCGCATCATCGCTGAAACCGGGGCCGGGCAGCATGGAGTGGCGACCGCGACCGTTGCGGCGATGTTCGGGCTTCAATGTGAGATTTATATGGGGACCGAAGACATGCGGCGCCAGGCGCTGAACGTCTTTCGGATGAGATTGCTCGGCTCGACAGTCACGGGGGTCGACGCCGGGAGCCGCACGCTCAAGGATGCCATCAGTGAAGCGATGCGGGATTGGACGACGAATATCCGCACGACCCACTACATTCTCGGTTCGGTGCTCGGGGCTCATCCCTATCCGATGATGATCCGTGACTTCCAATCCATCATCGGACGTGAAACCAGGCGGCAGATCCTGGCGGCTGAAGGCCGCTTGCCTGATTGCCTCATCGCATGCGTCGGAGGCGGCAGCAATGCCATGGGACTTTTCTATGCGTTCCTCAAGGACAAGAAGGTAAAGATGGTCGGCGTCGAAGCCGGTGGTCTGGGGATCGCGAGCGGAAAACACGCCGCACGTTTTGAGGGAGGAAAGCCAGGTGTCCTGCAAGGGACCATGACCTATCTGCTCCAGGATGATGACGGACAAATTAATCTAACCCATTCGGTCTCGGCCGGATTGGATTATGCTGCGGTCGGTCCCGAACACAGTTACTTGCGGGATCAAGGGCGAGCCGAATACACCTCGGTGACCGATGACGAAGCCTTGGCCGCGTTCGATCTCCTGGCCAGAGAAGAGGGAATCATGCCGGCCCTCGAAAGTGCGCACGCCATTGCCCATACTGTGAAGGTGGCGCCTACGATGAAGAAGAGCCAGATTCTGATCGTGAATCTCTCCGGTCGTGGAGACAAGGATGTCCAACAGGTGGCCAAAATGCGAGGGATCACGCTGTGACATCGAGGCTGGACCGTACCTTTGCGCGGCTTCGGCAGGGAGGTGAGAAGGCCCTCATTGCTTATGTGATGGCAGGCGACCCCTCATTGGAAGAAACCGAACAACTTGTCGTGGAGATTGGAACAGGCAGGGGCCGATATCATTGAACTAGGTGTCCCGTTTTCCGATCCCATTGCAGATGGGCCCGTGATCCAACAGGCGGCAGAACGAGCTTTGCGCAGTGGGACATCGCTTCGAACGATCCTTCCCATGGTGAGACGGCTGAGGTCCAGGACAGAGATTCCCCTGGTCTTGATGGCCTATTACAACAACATCCACGCCTTCGGTCCTGAACGGTTCTGCCATGAGGCGGCCCAGGCCGGTATCGACGGGCTGATCGTGCCTGACATGCCGCCGGATGAAGCAGGCCCGCTCAAAGGGCCGGCCGCTGCAGCTGGGCTTCAGCTGATTTTCCTTCTCGCCCCCACAAGCACGGCGGAACGAAGGACATTTGTGGCGCGCCAGTCACAGGGATTCGTCTATTACGTTTCGCTGACCGGGATTACCGGTGCGAAACTGCTTAATGTGGCCGATGTGGGTAAGAACGTCGAGAAAATCAGGAAGGTTACCCGCGTGCCGGTAGCGGTCGGCTTCGGGGTTGCGACGCCGGAGGACGCTGCCAACGTCGCGGCCATTGCCGATGGGGTCATCGTCGGCAGCGCTATCGTCAAGCAGATAGCCGCACACCAGCAGAAACCGGGAATGGTGAAGCAGGTGGCCGAGTTTGTCCGCTCAATGAAAACCGCTATGAGCGCGGTTCAGCCAAAAACCAGCTAGGCGTCTGCTCCAACCCTCTCCTCATTGAAAGCAAGGCAGAACGCTGCTCAACTTGACGAGAGTCAGTCCTGTCAACCGCACTGAGAAGAATTCAGAGGGGGCGGGGACTATTTTTTTGGTTGGGGAGGCATGGACTTAATCATCTCAGCTGCCAGCTCTTTTGCGATATCCTTTAAATTCGGCCGATAGAACATATAGCTGCTCGACCGTTCATGTCGCGCCTTCCACACGGTGGTGCCGGTGGTGGCATCGACCAGACGGAGGCTCAGGCCCACTCGACCGACATTGTCGCCTTCCTTGCGCATGTATTCCCAGGAGTTCACTCGTACGACCAAGAATGAGTCCACGTTGAGCGCCTTTCCCAACTTCACAGCAGAGTCCTTGTCGGACTGACCCGTCATTTCCAGACGTGAGAAGTAGAACACCAGCGCATCGAACGCTTCTTTCGAACTCTGGAAGATATCCGTCACATTTTCAGGAGAGACTACACGCTCGATATTGGCGATCTTGTTCAGGGCGCCGGACAAGACCTCTTGAATATCCTCGCGCGCGCTGTCGTATTGGCTCGCCATGGGAGGGAGCACAGCAATGGCTTGAGGCCGGAACATTCTCGCCCCTGGCCCTTCCCACACCTCCTGTAAGCCGCCACAGCCGGCTATCAGTAGTGGAAGGAAGCAGAGGGCGATCGAACGGCGTATGTGATGAAGCATGAACATCAGTTCAGTATACCATCTAAAATGTCAGAGAGAGAGCGCCAGAGGCAATCGCCCCACCCTCATTAAAGTCGTAGCCGCCGGCAAGATCCAAGCGGAAGGAATATATTCTGATGCCGATTCCGGCCGTCGGCGTAAAGATAGATTTCGCATCCTGCACGTTCTTGTATGTCCCAACCCGGAAAGAGAGAAACTCCGACAGAACTGTCTGTTCCATACCGAGACTCAAGACTTGACTCTTTATGCCGGGAACCAGTGTCTGATTGGAAGTAATATCCATATCGGCGGTCATGGTCGCGGTCGACCAGGGATTCACCGCCACTCCACCACGAACTTGGGGATTGAGCTTAAATTTGCTCCCATCCGGCGCATCGAACTCGGGCTGGTTCAGGTCCTTCGCTACAACCCCGAGCCGAAGCCACGAGGAGGGCCGATAAATCGCCCCCACATCAATGCCAAATGCGGTAGAGTTCTTCGCCTTGCCAAAATTGTCCGATAAGGTCACATCTTGCCCGCCCGTCACAGTGGCTGTCCCGGTATAGGCTGCCCCCTGGATGACCCTGCCGGTCACGCCGATTGAAAATGTCTTGTCTGCGAAAGCATACGCATATGAAAAATTCACTTGCCTTTGTTCAAGCCCTCGAAGTGCAAGTTGTCCTGAAATGCTATTAGGGGTGGGCTGTGAAAACATCTGCGACACAAAGCTGCCGGCATTTGCAACGTCTGAAACATTGAAGCCGAATGCATGTTCGCCGATATGGCCTTTGAAATAGAGGCCTCCAGTCGCCACAGCGGAGAGTGAGCCCCCACTATTGATGCTATTTATTAGCGATTGGGCTTGAGTAGAAGCGTTTGAAGCATTTGGGTCGAATCCTTCAATGTCTTTTAACGTTTGCCAGTACTCACCCCTATTTACCCCTTGAGCGGAAGCCTGAAACCGAATGTCGACCGTCTGGGTCATGGCCAAACCGGCAGGGTTCCAATAGGTAGCATACGCGTCGGAGGTCACGGCCACTCCGGCGCCACCCATCCCAGCAGCACGGGGGCCGACGACGGCAAATTCCAAGGCCACTGCGGGCGTCGCCACCAGAGACACAAGGAAACATACAAGAATCCGAATTGATGTACCTGTTCGCATCAAGGCATCATCCTCATGAACGCGGGCGGGATTTTCAGAGTGTAGTGAACGAACGGGTGCTCGTCAAGGGTTAGCGGCTGTTAGACGATCTGACCATCCTGCATATATACGATCCGATCGGCCTGGGCCGACAGTTTTTCGTTATGGGTGACGATCACGAAGGTCGTCCCGCGGGCCTTGTTCAGTTCACGCATCATCGCAAAGAGCGCATCGCCCGTATGAGTATCCAGATTTCCTGTCGGTTCATCAGCCAACACGAGATCAGGCTTCTGCAAGAGGGCTCTCGCGACAGCCACGCGCTGCTGTTCTCCGCCGGACAACTCACCAGGCTTGTGGTGCAATCGAGCTCCCAGCCCGACCTCCTTCAACAGCGCAATGGCTTCCGGTTCAATATCTGCTTGTTGCCGTCGTTGGATCAGGGCCGGCATACAGACATTCTCGAGCGCGGTGAACTCTGGCAGGAGGTGATGAAATTGGAAGACAAACCCGATACGCCGATTCCGAAACTCCGCCTGTTCACCCTCCGACATCTGAAATATATCCTGGCCGTCGAAGTGGGCCGTCCCTGTCGTCGGACGATCGAGCGTTCCGATAATATGGAGCAACGTGCTCTTTCCGGCTCCCGAGGCCCCGACAATGGCAATCAACTCGCCCCGCTGAATCTGTAAATTGACGCCCTTCAACACGGTGAGGGTCTGCCCGCCCATCGGGAACGATTTGTATAGATCTGTGACTGTAATCACGCCAGAGCTCCAGGATGTAAGGAATATGATAGGGAGATGGGCATGATCATTCGTAGCGCAGTGCGGCCACCGGTTCGAGCTTGGCTGCCTGGAGCGAGGGGTAGACCGTGGCGGCAAAGCTGATCACGATTGCCGAGCCTGCCACAAGGAAGACATCCATCGCCTGTACATGGACGGGGATTCGCGAGATGTAATAGACCGTGGGATCGAAGGTCCAAAATGTCTGGATCAGCCAAAGAAACGCATAGCCGAGCGGAATGCCGATGGCTGTGCCGGACAAGCCGATGATTAACCCGTTCAGCATGAAAATACGACGAATGCTCTTACGCGTCGCCCCCATAGCCTTGAGGATCGCTATTTCCTTCTGTTTCTCCGTAACGATCATGGTGAGGGTGCTCACGATGTTGAAGGAGGCGACGATCGTAATCAGCACCAATAGCAGGAACATCATCGTCTTCTCGAGCTTGAGCGCCGAGAAAAGATTACGATTCATCTGCATCCAGTCGCGCGCCCCATAGGCGAAGCCGAGCGACTGCTCCACGGAGCGGGCCGTCTCCGCTGCGCGAAAAACGTCCGTGACTTTGATTTCAATGCCCGTTACGGTCTGCCCCATGTTGAAAAACTTCTGTGCCTCTGCGAGATCGATGTAGGCCAATGACGAATCGTACTCGTACATGCCGGATTGAAACAGGGCGACCACCGCGAAGGTCCTGATCTTCGGCACCATGCCGATCGCGCTGATTGGACCGACCGGGGACACCACGTTCACCGTGTCGCCGACAAAGACACCGAGTCGCAGCGCCAGTTCCTTGCCCAGGATGATGCCTGGTTTTTCCGTCTCGACCGCCGGGCCGGTCGGGTCATCTGCGGGGGGCTGCTTCACCTTGACCGGTCGGCTCAGGTCGGCTAACTCTCCAGCCGAGAGATTCTTGGCCAGTTCGGTGACCGTGCCCTCGCGTTGCGGGTCGATGCCACGGATCACGATACCTTGCACGCCGGTTTGGGTTGTGAGCAGGACCTGTTTGAGCACAAACGGGGTTGCTGCGACGACACCAGGCACGGTTTCGACCTGCTTTGTGACAGGATCGTAATCGCTCATGCCATCCTTGATCCGATCCTGCACGATGATATGGGCCGTCGTCCCAAGAATCTTGGCCTGGATGTCCTCTTTAAAGCCGGTCATGATGCCGACCGTCCCAATTAGGGCTGCCACACCGAGTGTGATCCCGGCAATCGAAACTACGGTGTTCAATGAAATCGTCCGATTCCGGCGCTTTGCGCGGAGATACCGCAATCCGACAAAGATTTCGTACGGGAGGGCCACCGTTATTTCTCTGGTCTCAGTTGTGGAAAGAGGACTACGTCGCGGATCGAAGCTTGGTTGGTAAAGAGCATGATCAGCCGGTCGATGCCGATCCCTTCGCCCGCGGTCGGTGGCATGCCATACTCCAAGGCTCGCAGGAAGTCTTCATCGACCAGATGCGCCTCTTCGTCGCCCGCCGCCCGCTGCGCCGCTTGCCCTTCGAATCGTTCCCGTTGATCGAGTGGATCGTTCAACTCTGAAAAGGCATTCGCGATTTCCCGACCGGCAATGTAGAGCTCGAAGCGATCGGTCAACGTCGGGTTCGAATCTTTGCGCCGTGCAAGCGGGGATATATCGATCGGGTAGTCGGTAATGAACGTCGGCTGCTGCAGATTGGGCTCGACCGTTTCCTCGAAGATTTCGTTCACGATATTGAAGAGCGGCCATTTTGGATCGACCGCGATGCCCAGCTTTCTAGCCGCCGCAATCGCTTTGTCCTGATCTTCAAGGACGGAAGGATCGAGGCTGTTCACCTCCAGAATCGCCTGATGATAGGACCAGCGGCGCCAGGGAGGCGTGAGCGAGATCTCCTTGCCCTGATAGTCAATGACCGTCTTGCCGAGGACCTGCTGCGCTAATGAGGAGACGAGTTCTTCCGTGAGGATGATCAAGTCCTGATAGTCGGCATAGGCAACGTAGAACTCCAGCATCGTGAATTCCGGGTTATGAATCGTCGAGATGCCTTCGTTCCGGAAATTGCGATTGATTTCAAACACGCGGGGAAAGCCGCCCACGATCAGCCGCTTCAAATAGAGTTCCGGAGCAATACGGAGATACAGGTCGACGCCTAAGGCATTGTGATGCGTGACAAAGGGTTTCGCTGCCGCACCTCCGGGAATCGGATGCATCATCGGCGTCTCGACTTCAAGAAAGCCTCGTTCGATCAAGAAGGTGCGAATGCCGGCGATGATTCTGCTGCGCGTGGCAAAGATGCCATGGACCTCGGGATTGGCGATCAAGTCGACATAGCGCTGCCGATAGCGGGTTTCCACATCCGTCAACCCGTGCCACTTTTCCGGAAGCGGTCTGAGGGCTTTGCTCAGGAAGGTCAGTTGTGTGACCTCGACGGTGAATTCGTTTGTCTTCGTGCGAAAGAGGGTGCCGGTTACGCCGATCCAATCGCCCAGATCGAGCTGCTCCGTGACGAGATAGGCCTGCGCTGAGAGATGATCTTTCTTGAGGTAGACTTGCAGCCGGTCGGAACCGTCTTGCAGCACCGCGAAACCAGCCTTCCCGAATCGCCGCAGGGCGACGATGCGGCCCGCGAAGGTACAGGAAATCTTCTCTTCTTCCAGTACCTCTTTAGTTTTCTCGGCATGCAGTTTGATCAGTTGGCCCGCACGATCCTTCACCTCGAATCGCGCCCCATAGGGTGCCACGCCTGCCTCACGCAGGGTGTCCAGCTTCTTGATGCGTTGCTGCTGTTGTTCGTTCAGTTCGTCCATGAAATGCGCCTTTACCGGTCTCCTCTCCTCAGTCAGTCATCGAATTCGTCCGTTCCGGACTGTTGATAGCTGAGAGCGGTTTTCCCGAGCTGCTTCATCTTCAGATAGGCCTCGATGAATCCGTCGAGATCTCCGTCCATGACGGCCGCTACCTGGCCAACTTCGTAGCCGGTCCGGTGATCCTTAACCATTTGATAGGGTTGGAACACATACGAGCGAATTTGACTGCCCCAGGCAATATCCTTCTTCTCGCCGACGATTGCATTGAACTCCGCTTCTTTCTTTTTCAGTTCCAGTTCATAGAGGCGTGCCTTCAGGACTTTCATCGCGCCATTGCGATTCTGGAGCTGCGACCGTTCGTTCTGACATTGCACCACGATCCCGGTCGGCAGGTGCGTCATGCGGATGGCTGTCTCGACCTTATTCACATTCTGGCCGCCGGCGCCGCCGGCCCGAAAGGTATCGATCTTAAGGTCTTTGTCTTCGATCACGAGGTCGATGTCCTCATCCAC
This sequence comes from uncultured Nitrospiraceae bacterium, assembly GCA_963720035.1. Taxonomy (GTDB): domain Bacteria; phylum Nitrospirota; class Nitrospiria; order Nitrospirales; family Nitrospiraceae; genus Palsa-1315. The sequence continues at coordinate 63,178 of CAVREB010000016.1, forward strand.
CTCGGGATAGACGAACACCGAGGCAAAGGAGGTATGTCGCCGCTTGTTCGCATCGAAGGGGGAAATGCGTACCAGCCGGTGGACGCCTGCTTCGGCCTTGAGATAGCCATAGGCATAGGCACCCGTCACTGACAGCGTCACGCTCTTTACTCCCGCTTCTTCTCCAGGAATCAGGTCCAGCGTTTCGACCTTGAATTTCTTGTTCTCGGCCCAACGGACGTACATGCGAAGCAGCATCTGCGCCCAGTCCTGCGATTCCGTCCCGCCTGCACCAGGGTGGATCGCCACAATCGCATTCTTGGAATCCAGTTCGCCCGAGAGCAGAAGTTCAAGCCGTAGCGCGGCGAGTTTCGGCTCAAATTGATCCAGTTCGGCTGTCAACTCCTTCGCGAGTCCTGCGTCGCCGCTTTCTTCTGCCAGCTCCCGTAACGCGCCCAGATCGTTCATTTTCCCATCGATGTCACGCCACTGCTGCAGCTCGCGTTCGATCGTGGCCTTCTTCCGGCTGATCTTGGCGGCCGTCTGAGCGTGGTTCCAAAAATCCGGCTGCGAGGTCTGTTGCTCGAGGTGAGCTAATTCGGCCGTCATGCGAGCAAAGTCAAAGATGCCCCCGTAGTTCCAATACCAGTTGTTCAACGGCCCGAAAGCGAATCCGTACATCATCCAACATGGAGCGATCCTTTCACGTTATATCGGAGTGGCAGCCACTGTGTCGGGTTCAGATCCCTTAGTGCGGAAATAGCCGAACAGGCACAAAAGCGCGCAGATTATAACACAGCCGTAGGCAAACACATCGCCGTGCCTGCTGTAAAACGTATGCGGGCGCCAGACCCGTATCGTAGCCTGTATGGCCTGCTCCGTAAAGATCGGCGTTGCTTCGACGATGCGGCCGAACGGATCGATGAAGCCGGAAATGCCGGTATTGGCTGCGCGGGCAAAGGCCAAATGATTCTCGACTGAACGAAACACCACCATCGAAAAATGTTGCGAGGGCGCCGAGGAGGGACCAAACCAGGCATCGTTCGTCACGGTCACCAAGAACTCCGCCCCATTCGCGGCGAATTGCCGCACCAAATTCGGGAAGATCACTTCGTAGCAGATCGCCACGCCGAATTTCACCGGTCGCGGCGTTGTACCAGCTATGCCTACAGTAGATGACCGGGCCTTCGGAGTCATCGTCAGGATCGTCGGACCAGGCCCGGCTTCGAAGTCGCCGATCCCTTCAACCAATTTGTCGAGAAACATGAGGAGCGAAGATTTCAACGGAATATATTCCCCGAAAGGCACCAGATGATGTTTGTCATAGCGGCCGAGCAGCTGGCCGTCAGGGGAGAGGAGGTACGCACTGTTCAACAGATACGGCCGCCGGTCCGGATAGAAACGTAGGGCGGGGCTTCCAAACAAGATCGGCGCCTGGGCTCGATTTGCGAGCGCGATGAGTTGCAGTTGATAGACCGGCTCACGCTCAAAGACGAACGGAGTCGCCGCCTCCGGCCAGATCACCAAATCTGTGGCACTTCCGAGCCGTCCCGTGAGCCGGTCAAAACGTGCGAGAGTCTCCTCTCGATAGGCAGTATCCCACTTCACCGCCTGGTCGACATTCGGCTGCACAACTCCCACGGTGAGGGAGGAGCGGGGAATATCAGAAAAAGGCGCTCCAGATAAGGTCCGAAGACCATATTCCCACGAGAGTGTTACCAGCAACGCCGTCATCGCCACAAGTTCCCAAGGGAGCCTCGCAGGACGGAACCCCCGGCACAGCGGCATGAGCCAGGACAGTAGTTCAGCCAGCGCGACATTCACCAGTACAATGAGGAAGGAAACTCCGTAGACCCCCATGTGATCCGCAATCTGGATCACCTCAATCTGGCGATATTGAGAATAGCCGAGGAGGCCCCAGGGCAATCCGCTCAGGAAATAGGTTCGGATCAGTTCGAGGCTTACCCACAAGCAGGGAACCGCAAAGAGACCGTAGCGAGGAATCAGGGTCCGAAACCAGACGGCCCCGGCAGAATAGAGGCCGACATAAAGGCCGAGATAGGCCGTGAGCAGCAACATGATGGCGTAGCTGATCACGAGCGGAACCTTGCCGTAGGTATTCATGGTGGTTACTACCCAGGCCATCATGCCAGTAAAGGCAATCGTGCCCGATAGCCAGCCGATCCAGAACGCCTGCGTCTTGCTCTTGCCGTCCAACGCCCAATGCAACGGCACGAGGGCGATCCAGGCCAACAGTCCGAGCTCAGATTTCGGGAAACTCAGCGGGAGGAAAAGCCCGCTCACGCCCGCAAGGACGAGTGAACGCGCGAGGGAATGGGTCATGAGGCGCACCTTAGCGAAAGCCGGAGAGGGATGCAACTTCCGGTTTGGACAGGATCTGCTCTCTTTTCCGCCGCCACGGACGATGCGAAACATTTTGGGTTGACGGACACCTGTTGAGCACCTATAAGTAAGGGGGAAATGTGGCATTCGTACCTGCATGAACGATGGACAGACCATCCTGACCCTGACGAAGCAGCGCGACCAATGATCACGACAAAGTGGGAGGCTATGCCATGGATCGAAGAGTCATCAGCTGGTGTCTGAGTCTGAGCCTCATCTTCCTGTTCGCAGGCTGCTCCGGGAAGAAAGTTACGTCCTCGTCCGGGGATCAATCCTCACAGTCCGGTCAGGCCAAGAGCGAGGCGATTAAGCCGGACGTGATCGCGACTGTGCCGGTGGAACGCTCATTCGATCGGCCATCCGGAAGCGCCACGACGCCATCCGGCAACGTGCCAGCAGACCTCTCGTCGAGCACACAGCCCGGCTCTCGCTCGGCGGCACGGCAACGCTCTGGATGACATCTTCTTCGATTTCGACCGGTTCCAGATCAGGAAGGATGCCATGCCGGTTTTGGACGCCAATGCCCGATGGTTTCGTGCCGGTACGAACAAGACCGCGCTGATAGAAGGCCATTGCGATGAGCGCGGCACCTTAGCCTATAATCTCGTCCTAGGCGAGAAGCGGGCGCGCGCCGCTAAGAAATACCTCCAAGACCTCGGCGTCCCAGCCTCGCAGCTCCAGATCACGAGCTACGGTGAAACGAGGCCCTTCTGCAAACAGCAGAACGAGGACTGTTATCAACAAAATCGTCGCGCGCATTTCGTGATGAAATAATAATTAGGCGTCTCAAGCGAATATCTTGCTAGAACTGTCGGACCATCGCATCACGAGGGAGGGATATGTGAGGCATTATCAAATCGTAGGGATCGGTCTTCTCGGGATCATCATGGCAGTCGGCTGTGCGGGCAAGGGCGAACGCATCGATCTTACGGTCCCCGTAGTGAGCAGGGCCGAGGAGAAAGTCGTCTCGATGAGTTCCCCGACCGTCGCGATTCAGCCATTTGAAGACAATCGCACCGATCGATCGCATCTCGGCACCAGACATCACCTATGGGGCGGGGAGAGTCACTTCAGCCTCCCCAGCGGCACCCTGGGCGACGCCACGGCACAGGCCTTCACTGACTTTCTCAAGGGGAAAGGCTGGAACGCGACCGTCGCCAAAGGCAACGGAACAGTCAGGGCAGACATAACCATCACCGGTAAACTTGTCGATGTCGGCGTTGATGCCAAGAGCAGTATCGGACAGACCACCCTCAACGCCAAAAGCCGGATGGTCGTCCAAGTGAAGAATCAAGCTGACGGCAGTCAAGTTCGTGAGACCCTCACCAGTACAGGGACCAACCAGGTCTTCTGGTTCAACCCAGAGGATGCCCAGGAGTTGCTCAACGAACTGTACAGCAAGAATTTCGAGAAGTTCGTCACGGACACTAAACTCGACGGCTTGATCCTCAAGCTCCGGTAACGGAATTCTCAATCCATAGGTAGGTTTCCCCGCGATGCCTGGGATCCAGCCCCTCAGCATTGCCCCTGAATCGTCCGCGAAACAGGAACCTTGGGAGTAACATGGAACGACGACAATACCGGCGGGTGCCGGCACAGGTGCAGGGATTCCTATTGGGAAACTCGCATGAGATCGAAGCGGTCACCCTTGACCTCTCAGTCGGCGGGGCCAGGTTCGATTGTGACCTCGAAGTCTACCCAGGAAAAGTGATCCGTGTGCGACTGATCATTCCCGGCGCGGAGCAACCGGTCTCGATCGAAGACGCGCGGGTGCAGTGGGTCGGAGAGGAGGTATTCGGGGTCTCGTTTCAGAACATTCGACCAGACGAACTCGACGAACTCGAGCAGCTCATCGACGAATTCGAAGAGGCCGAGGACGGCGGCCACGCTTAGTGCATCCTAGCTTGACTCATCCACATCTGAGGATTATCGTATGCCTGTGGGGGGAGCTTAACGCCCCGAGGGAATATGGTTCATGAGGGGGTCGAGCGTTGGGATGGTGTGCAAGCCCAGCTTGACTGGGAAGCCTAAAGTCTCGCCAAGATCTCCGCCGTACCTAGCCGTCCTCGGTAGGTGCGCGCTCCTCCCACCCTAATCTCTCTCTCATTCCAGTTCGCGGTTTCCCCCACTCATCGCTGCGTCATGGCCTTTCTCGCTCCTGTGCGTATCATTCCTCCCGCTGCCGTCAAGAGGTATCCTGAGCCATTTCATTCGAGGGGGTGGCAGTGAGGGTTTGCTGATCCACTCAATCTGTGTACAATGCCGCCCGGTTTCGTCACGTAAATTTTTTGAGAGGATGAATGGCCACACACAAGCTCCCTGTATCTGCGCCGAAGTCAGTACTTCCATCGAAGATATCGCCTCAACCATCGGCGTCCAAGAAAACCAACCCCCGCGCAGGTTCGGCAGTCACGGCGGTGGAAATGGGTTCCCGGCAGCGGGAAATCTCCGTTTCCGAGTTCTTCACCAAGAACCGGCATCTACTCGGTTTCGACAACCCGCGCAAAGCCTTGCTGACCTGCGTCAAGGAGGCGGTCGACAACGCCTTGGATGCCTGTGAGGAAGCCGGGATTCTTCCGGATGTCACGGTACAGCTGGAGGTCGTGGCGACTGGATCTTCGGCTGCGCCGCCTGTGAGTCAGGCGACCCGCTTCCGGATCACCGTCACGGACAACGGCCCCGGGATCGTCCGCCAGCAGATTCCCAGAATCTTCGCCAAGCTCTTGTACGGCTCCAAGTTCCATCGGCTACGCATGAGCCGCGGCCAGCAGGGGATCGGCATTTCAGCGGCAGGAATGTATGGCCAACTGACGACGGGCAAACCGGTGAAGATCATCTCGCGTACCGGTCCAAAAGCCTCGGCACATTACTTCGAAGTGCAGATCGATACGAAAAAGAACGAACCGCTGGTTCATGAGAATAAGCAGATCTCGTGGGACCGGCCGCAAGGCACGCAGGTGGCGATTGAAGTCGAAGGCCGCTACCAGAAAGGCCGGGCCTCGGTGGACGAGTATCTCGAACAGACTTCTATTGCCAATCCGCACGTGCGACTGATCTATCGAACGCCGGAAGGCGAGACCAAGGAATACCCCCGCGCCTATCACGAGTTGCCGCCCTCGCCGAAGGAGATCAAACCTCATCCCTACGGCATCGAGTTCGGGATGCTCCTCAAGATGCTCCATGAGGCCAAGAGCCAGACCCTTTCGAGCTTTCTGTCGAGCGAATTCTGTCGGGTAACGCCTGCGCTCGCGGATGAGATGTGCAAAGCGGCGAAAGTCTCGCCCAAGGCAAGGCCCCGGGACATTCGCGGTGCGATTGCCGAAACGTTCTATCAAACCATTCAAGCGACGAAGATCATGGCACCGCCAACCAACTGCCTCTCGCCTATCGGCGAGAAGGCGATCCTTTCAGGCCTCTACAAACAGATCAAAGGGGAATTTTATACAGCAGTGAGTCGGCCTCCCTCCGTGTATCGCGGCAATCCCTTCATCATCGAAGCAGGGTTGGCCTTCGGGAGAGCACCCGACGGCGCGACCAAACCTGAGAAGCCTGCGATGCCACTGGCAGAGGGGGAGCAGGAGGAAGGGGACTCGGAACTCGCGCGCGTGATTCGCTACGCCAACCGGGTACCGCTGCTCTATCAGCAGTCTTCCTGCGCCACTTTCAAAGCGGTGCTCGCCACGACCTGGCGCAATTATGGGATCGCCCAGTCACGCGGGGCCCTGCCGGCCGGGCCGATGGTTATCTTCGTGCATATCGCTTCCGTGTGGGTCCCCTTTACGAGCGAGTCAAAAGAAGCGATCGCGGAGTACGACGAGATACATAAGGAAATCACTCTCGCACTCCGCGAGTGCGGGCGGCGACTCGGGCTCTTCCTACGCCGACGCGAGAGGGCGGCGAGTGAATTTCGGCGGCGCAATATTTTCGAACTCTATATCGAAGAGGTGGTCGAAGCCTGTAACAGACTGAAGGGTGGGAAGCTGCCCACGCAGAAGCTGAAAGCGCAACTGCAGAAGATTGCGTCCTCGCGGACCGGTGGCATCAAGACTGATGAAACGCTTGGCAAGACGGGCGCAGGGCCGGAAGGCCTGCCGCACTCCATCATTGTCACAGCTGAAGGAATTGAGGGAGAGGCCCCGCCGCCCCTTGAAGTTTCACGTGCCGTTGCGACGGCGACCGAATTTCCCGACGGAATAGTCATCAAAGAGAAGCAGCCCTTCTCGAAACCGGGGCGGAAACAGACCTCGAAGACGAGGCCTACCAAGAGTGCGACAGGCAAGGCCGCAGCCGTCCCGTCTTTTCCGAGGAAGGGATTCTCCTTGCAGCGACATGCAGGTGCGGTCCGCACTGGTCGCAAGGCTCACCTGACCAGAAGGAAAAAATAGGACGACGCATGGCGAAAACGAAACAGTCAAAGCATGGGGCGGTCGAGAAGAAACTGATCGGGCTGGCCGACCTGGTAATCACAGCCGCGCAACGCGCAAAAGATCCGACGATGGCGATTCCGATTCGCGCCCTTTCGAACGTGACCTTCAACGAACGCAAGGGTCTGCTCGAGATGGGAAAGAAGAAACAGGCCCGTTCATTCTTCAACGTGGGCATGGCCAAGAAGTTCATGCAGACGATGTTAGTGGCGGACGCTCTCTCCGAACTGCAGCGCGCGGAATTAACGACCTCGCTCAGAGAGATCTACTACCGGACCAAACACACCATTCAGGACTCGCACGAGAATACGTTCGATACCCAGGACGAATCGGACCCGATCATCGAGGATTTGGAAGTGTCACTCGTGGCGCTCCGTGAAGAGTTACATGTGCGCGCGGAAAATGGCGGGAGTGTGGTCGGCCCGCTCGTGCTCGGCGACGACGGCGATCGCGTGGATTGCGCCAAGCTAGGCAAAGGGGGCTACTCGGTCCCGTCGATTGTCGAGCCGGAGTATGTGGAGATTCGTCGCTGCACGGCGGACTTCGTGCTGCTGGTCGAAAAAGGCACGCAGTGGAACCGACTCTCGGAAGACAAGTTCTGGCGGCGCTATAACTGCGTGCTCCTGACGGGGAACGGGCAACCGCCCCGCGGGGTCCGCCGCTTGGCGCGGCGACTGCACGAAGAGTATCGGCTGCCGGTCTATGTCTTGGTCGACAATGACCCCTGGGGATACTATATCTATTCTGTCGTCAAGCAGGGTTCGATCAATCTGGCCTTCGAGAGCCAGCGCATGGCGATTCCGAAAGCCAAGTTCATCGGCCTCTCCAGCGCCGACCCTGAACGGTACGAACTCCCGCGCAACGTCGGGATCAAACTGAACGAGAAGGACATCGCCCGCGCGAAAGAGCTCCTCAACTATCAGTGGTTCCAGAAACCGGCCTGGCAGGCGGAAATCAAACGGATGCTCGCGAGCGGACTCAAATACGAACTGGACGCCCTCGCGAACAAAGACTTCCAGTACCTTACGAAGAAATATCTTCCACGGAAGCTGAAAGAGAAAGACTGGCTGGACTAGGCCAGCCAGTCCTTACGTCGCATCCTGGCGTCAGTATTTAGTTTTCTGGCAACATCAGATAGAGCCCGATCAGAATGATCGGCGCCGCCACATACATCGCCTTCTTGCCGAAGCTATCGTAGACGCCATAGATCAAGATCGCGGCCATGAGGCTGAAGTAGATCTGTCCGATTCCCCGATAACCAGCACTATGTTCCACCGCCAGGGCGAGCGAGGGCGATCCCAGAATCAGTGTGGCCGAAAGGGCTGCCAGTCGTTTCATTTCAGTCTCCTTCTCGATGAGGTTAAGGCCCGTGCGGTCATATCGATGGTGGCTTCTGCTGCACAGACAACAATACCCTCATGGTGCAGGACACCAGGAGGGCGTAACTCTGTTGCCGAACGATTCTCTGTGGTTGGATTGGCAAAGGCTCACAAGGGGTCACAGTCACCTCTGTGTTTCATAGATTAGGCGCACTATGCTGCGCCTTCCACCGCGGGAAGTCAAACCAGCGAGGGGCCATCATCCCCTTGCTTGCTCCCCTGTTCGACCCGGTGTTAAGATCGCACAGTTGTTGGAGGGAATCGATGCCGAACATTTTGCTCTTAGTCTCGCCGAGCTGCGGGGCCTGCCCTTCGGCGAAGAGTCTCTGGAAACAGTTGCGGGTGAAATATAGCTTCGGCTATCGCGAGGTGGATATCACCACCGAGGATGGACGGAGCCTCGCCGACCGGCATTCCGTCAGGGCTGTGCCTGCCACCATTATCGATGGACGACTGACGTTCGTGGGCGTGCCGAGTCGCGAGAGCGCCGAGAAGGCCCTGTTGCTCAAAATGAAACCGCGGGAGTAAGGGAAAAACCGCTCCATGGCCGACGACGACGATTTTGAACTACCTGAGCTCCCCGTCATCGACAAGGGACCCCCGCCCGAGTGTCCTATGTGCGGCGACCCGATGGCATTCATCGATGGCGACTGGTGCTGTGTGGATTGTAACGGCGAACTGATGGGGCCGGAAACCGGCTAGTGTACGAGACTCGTTGCCAGCCAGGGACGAGAGATGAAGTACGCGCGGTTCTGAAGATCTGTGCTCTAGCGGTCATGCTCTCGCCTCTTGCCGGCACCTTGCGCCATTCGTAGAACATGCTTCGCATCGTCACCGGGCCTTTTCATCCAGTTCTTGATCATGCCCTGGTCGAGGACATTCGGTCCTCTAAGACCGACGATCCCTTTGCTCCGTTGGCCGTCATTGTCCCCTCGGCCTCCCTGGTCGAGCAGCTGAAACAGTCACTCACGCGTCACGAGCCTCGCGCCTTCCTCAATATCCACTTCCTGACGTTCCACCAGCTGGCTCTCCGTCTGCATGATGAACTCGCGGCGGTTTTCGAGAGTGAATCGGAACCGAACCTGCAACTGGTCGACGATTTCTTCCTCGAACAATTGGTGCGGCAGGTGGTTCGGCGCAAGCTTCCTGGGCTCGAACCGCTCACGCGTTTGCCTGCCTCACCAGGAACCTGGAAAGGCCTGTGGGCGACGGTGCGCGATTTGAAAGACGCGGTGGTCGAGCCGAAGACGGCCTTGAAGGCTCTCACGGAAGGGGTGTTCGAGGAGGAGGATCGAGCCTGGCTCCGTTCCCTCTTCACCCTCCATGCTGCCATCATGGAAGCCAGCCGGTCCCTCGGGGTCGGTTCTCCGGATGACCTGGCTGCTTCACTCGGTCGGGATCTTTCCGGTTCCTTCTTTCTCAAGGGGCTGCACCGCCTGTTCTACTATGGTTTCTACGACCTCTCGCAGGTCCAACTCTCGTTCTTCGAATCGGTGGTCCGTGTCGCGCCGACCACATTGTACTTTCCTCTACAAGATTTCCCGGCCTTTCTCTTTGCCCGCCAATTTTTCGAGCGGCATCTTCTCCCGCTGGCAGACACCCATGAGGATCGGAGTAGGGAAGAGGACCGAACCGCAACAACGAAACTGGTTGAACTCTCCGTCACGAACGTGATCGGCGTCGAGGAGGAGTTGGCGACCGTCTGCCGTGAAATCCTGACCTTGGTCGAGGTGAACGGCTATCGTTTCGACGAGATCGGAGTGGTGGCCCGTACATTGGAGCCCTATCAGGCTCGGTTGCAATCAGTGTTCGATCATCATCTGGTGCCCTTCACGTCAACGGCCGGACGGCCGCTGTCGCGTGAACCCCTGGTTAAAACCCTCTTGCGCCTCGCATCTCTCCCATCGAATGATTTCGATCGTGCGGCCATGCTGGATGTGGTCACGTCGCCCTTCTATCACGCACAGGGCGCCGGCTCCAATAGAGCGAATCTCCGGCCTGATATCTGGCGCTCCCTCGTCTACACGTTGGGTATTACGAAGGGGGAAGCGGAATGGCGGCGCCTGGCAGAGCCGGCCAGTTCGTCGATTCTCCGCGATGCAGAGACGGAGCCTGACGAAGATGATCAGCCCACGATCTGGTTGCGCGAGACCTCTCAGCTGACATGCCTGTGGGAGCTCGTGTCGAGACTGATGCAAGATTGCCGGGCTCTCCCTGCGCAAGGATCGATCGGAACCTTGACCGACGCATTTCTCACACTGGTGAAATCCCATGTTCACGTGCCTGACCTGCTTGATTCACCTTCGACGGAGTCACCCGAGGAGACCGATCTCACCACAGTCGGCTCTCTGATCCGATCCGCTCTGGCCCGTCTGCAGCAGCTGGACCCGCTGGGAGGTGACCTCTCATGGGAGGAGTGGGTCGAATTGTTCCGGCGCATACTGGACGAGACCAGCATCCCGATCGAAGAGGACGGGCACCAGGGTGTTCAGGTGCTGGATGCCATGACGGCCCGCGGCCGGACTGTTCGGGCGCTCTTTGTTCTTGGCATGAACGAAAAACTCTTTCCACGATACGTGCGTGAAGACCCGTTTCTTCGTGACCGTCAACGAGTCGTATTGGAATCGACCCTGGGCTATAAAATCGATGAGAAATTAGCTGGGCATGAAGAGGAATTACTATTGTTTGAACTCCTCAGCCGCTCGGCAACTAATCGGCTCTATCTGTCATACCAGCGAGCCGACGAATCGGGACGAATCATGGCGCCGTCCGGCTTCATTGCTATGGCGATGCGTGATGCACGGTTCGTCGGGAAGCCGGAAGAGACGGTCCCTCGACGGCTGACCCAGCGGATCAGCCAACAGCCGTCGATCCAAGACCTGTTGCCTGCCGAGGAATTGGCCCTGGGTTGCCTGTTGCAAGGCCACGATGCACGGCCAGTGCTCGAGGCAATGGGGCGGGACCAGCCCCTCTTTGAACAGGGCCTCAGTACCCTGAAAACTATCGAGCGGGAATCCCCCGAGCTTGGTCCATTCGACGGCATGGTCGGCGCACAGGTACCTGCGGCACCGGCTGCCGCGGTACGGAGCTTCTCGCCAACAGCATTGGAACGGTATGCGACCTGTCCCTTTCAGTATTTCGCGGAAAAAGTTCTTGGGTTGGAGCCTGTGCGACGGCTTCACTCTGACCACCTGCCTCCCTTAACCCTCGGGACCCTTGTTCATGAATCGCTTCGTGTGAGCTATGAACGGCTGTTGTTGCTCCAGTGGCCGGATGAGCAGGTGACTGAGGCGAGGGTGCAAGCTACAGTGCATGAAGCAGTGACCGATACGTTTGCCGCCCATGCTGCAACCAGCGGGACGGGTCATGCCCTTCTTTGGATCTTGGCTCGCGAACAGGTGACAGAGTTGGTCACGGCTGCCGTCTCGTCCGACCAGGCGGAGTATCAGGCAACCGGATTCCGCCCTGTTGCGTTTGAAGCTGCCGCGCAAGGAATCGTTCCGCTGGAGTTGGATGGGTCATCGGTTTCCTTGAAGATCCATGGCACCTTGGACCGTGTCGATTATCGAGCTGATCCTCCGACGCTACGTATCGTGGACTATAAATTTAAGCAGGGGAGCGAGATGACCGCCGTGGATCGCAACCTTGTCCTGTCGGCCGTGCGCGGATTTCGACTGCAACCACCGCTCTATGCCCGCATGACCCTGCCGTCTCTGCCTGCACCCACCGATGTCCAATTGCTCTTCCTGGCTCCGGAGTGGAAACAGCCGATCTCGCGTTCGACATTTGATGCGGATCTCTGGACCGGCCATACGGGTGACATGATCCGACAGACGCTCTCCACATTGATCCAAGGCATCGCGAACAGAGAGTTTTTTATTCTTCCCGATGGCTATTGCGACTACTGCGAATTTTCCGGTGCCTGCCGACGACACGACGCTATGGCCTGGTGGCGCTCCTACAGATCGTCCCAGGCCCGAGTCTTACGCAAGTTGAGAAAACAGAAAGTAAGCGATGAGTGATGCACTGACACTCGCGGACTCCCAGGATCGGCTCCTGGCGGAAACTACCTGGGATCGCAATGTCGTGGTTGTCGCGGGAGCCGGGACCGGCAAGACCACTATCCTGGTCAACCGCATCCTCAACCTCCTCTTGAGAGAGCCGAACCCCTTGGCCATCACGGAGATCGTAGCCCTCACGTTCACCAATAAGGCTGCAACTGAAATGAAGCAGCGGCTGCGCGCGCAGCTTCTTCGTCTGACCGATCAAGCCGATGACATGATTGCCACCTTCCGGACCAGGTACCACCTTTCAGCGGAACAAGTAGGCGAAAGGGCCAGGACCGCCCTTGAGCAGTTGGAAAAAGCCCAAATCGGTACCTTGCATAGTTTTGCCGCGCACCTCTTGCGTCTCCATCCGATTGAGTGCGAAATTGATCCATCATTTCAAGAAGATGACGGGTCACGCTTCAAGGAACTGTTTCACTCAAGTTGGGATCGTTGGTTGGACGATGAACTCGGATCAGCCGGACCACGCCATGACCGATGGCGACGAGTTCTGGCTGGGAGCACCCTCGACGATCTCCAACAGTTTACCGCCGCCCTCGCTGGGGATTTTGTGGACCTGGATGAGCTGGAGCGTCAGTGTCGGTCCCTCTCCCTGGAGGGGGCCTTGCGCGACTGGGTTGTTGCCACGCATGCTCGTGCCGCTGCCATCCTTGCAGCGCAGGATCGGCCGAAACGGCGTAAGGCGGAACAGATGGTCGCCGCAGCGACGCAATCGCTGACACTTTTGTTGGAGAAAGGGCTGCCGGGGCTCGCTCACTTATCACAGGATGAACGGGCCGTCCTGGAGAAGGATATGGGAAAGGCCCCTGCCGGATGGGATGAGGCAACGTTCCAGGAGGCGGCCTCCATCATCGGGCTGGCCCAACAACTCCTCACGGTCGACCAGTCATACTTTCACGAGGTGGTAACGCTCGTACGGCCCTTCCTCGATCAGGTCCATCATAGGTTTCTTACCTCCGGGTGGATTGCATTCGATGGATTGCTGGCAAGGGCCAAAACTCTCTTGCGCGACCATCCGGCCGTCCGTGCTCGAATCAAACAGACCTATCGGGCGATTCTGGTCGATGAGTTTCAGGACACAGATCCGGTGCAGTACGAGATCATCCTCTACCTCGGTGAACGGGCGGGCAGCCATCAGACTTCGTGGCATGATGTGGACTTGGAGCCGGGCAAATTGTTTATCGTGGGAGATCCCAAGCAATCGATCTATGCCTTCCGACGAGCCGACATTGAAGCCTTCGAACGAGTGGTGGAGAAAATTCAAGCGGGTGGGGGAAACCTCTATTCCCTGGTGACGAACTTTCGAAGCAACGAGGCCGTGCTCGACTTGGTCAACAATGTCTTTGACCGGCTCTTCCAACCGACAGAACACGTTCAGCCGGCCAATGAACGGCTGGCTGCCAGGCCTCAACGCAATCCGGAAGTCTCAGTCTCCGGGGCGCAGCTTCGCCTCGTCATGCCGGGAGAGGACGACGAGGACTTCGATGTGCAGGCTGCGACAAGGGCGGAGGCGGAAGCACTGGCGCGCTGGCTGAAGGAAGAGCTCCTCGCCGGCACGACGGTCACGGATCGCGAGCGACGCGAAGGCCCACTCCAACCGGGCCACATTGCCCTCATTTTCAGAAAGTTGACCCAGGCACAGGTCTATCTCGATGCCCTTCGCCGTTTCGACATCGCCTATATCACCGACGGGGAAAAGCATTTTTATCGGAGGCAGGAAGTTATCGATTTGGTCAACCTCCTCCGTGCCATCGACAACCCGCACGATAGGATTGCGCTGGTTGGAATCTTGCGCTCACCCCTGGGCGGCATGAAAGACCAGGATCTGCTTGCCCTCCACCAGATAGAGGGATTGGACTACCAGCAGCGGGAGCGGTTGTCTACATGGAACCATCCCCAGGCAGGAATGGTGAGGCGACTTTATGAGCGCTTGGCCGAGCTGCATCAGCTCGCTCCCCTGCGACCTGTACCTGATGCCATCGATCTGATATTCGAACGATTGCCAGTTCTGGAGTTGGCAGCATCATCGCTCCATGGTGAACAGGCAGTGGCCAATCTGCGGAAGACAAGGGATATGGCCGAGACACTCGCCGATCGTCCCCATCTCACCTTAACCGGGTTCGTTGATCTGATGATGACCAGGGTGTCGGAACAGCCGGATGAGGCAGAAAGCGCCCTGGCTGAGGAATCACTGGATGCAGTCCGGGTGCTGACCATCCACAAGGCCAAAGGATTGGAATTTCCTGTGGTCATTCTTCCCGGCCTGCACCAGGGGTCAAAGAATCCCCGCAAGGGGCCCTCCATCCATCATGATTGGTCGAGCCGGTGTTATAGCTTGCAGATGGGAGGCCGGTCGAATCTCGGAGCTGTGCTCGTAGACATGAAGATGGCAGCGCGGGAGGAGGCGGAACAGAGGCGACTCCTGTATGTCGGCATGACGAGGGCGCGAGATCTGCTGGTCTTATCCGGAGGGCAGACCGCCAAACCTGGACATGACACAGTCCTCTCTTTGCTCGGAGAGGCGATCTCAAACGAGGCGGCTACATCGACGGACGGCCAGATCTGTATCGGAACAAGCCGACTCACTCGTGTGATCACGCCTGCCACGATGACATCGAGACGGCGTAGACAGGAACCGCTGTCCACGATGGCCCCTAGACTGGCCCTCGCCCCGATTCTCATTCGCCGCCACGAGCGGCAGATTGAGTGGGAGCAATGTCGAACGACGCCGCGACAACTGACCCCTTCGAACCTCGCAGGAGGCAGGCCCGAGTCCGTTTCCCTTCGTACTGTGACAGGGCGTGACTCCGATCTGGCCCGGCTTATCGGAGTCTCTGCCCATGCGGTGCTCGAACAGTGGGATTTCACCAGACCTCGCTCTGAGATCAGTGCTGTCATCGAGCAGACCATTCGTCAATGTGTGGCACAGGATCATCCTCAATTGATGGCCGACGTCACGGAGGATCTTACTGTTCTCTTTGAGAAATTCCTTTCCTCCGAACCATACGAAAGACTTCAACGTGCGACGGTGCTCGGGCGAGAAGTCCCGTTCGTCATGTCCTTGGGCGAGGGCCAGATGATGGAAGGGGTGATTGACCTGATTTACCGGCTTGATGACCGGATCTGTATTGCCGACTATAAGACGGATGATGTGGCGGCTGCGGACGTACAAGCCAGGGCGGATCGCTACCGATCCCAAGCAGAGAGTTATTCCCGAGCCGTCGAGAGTTCTTTGGGATTGTCGTCTCTCTCGTTTCAGTTTATATTTTTGCGGCCAGGTGTCGCCATTGATATCTAGGAGGAGGCTGCCTATGAATGCCGGACTCATGAGTTTAATCGGGATATGGTTTCTCGTGGCTTGCGCGAATCCGATGTCAAAACCGCTTACGGTGTTGCGGGCTCCAGAGGGAGTCTCTCCTGCCGTGGCAGAGCAATTGGATCGAGGCAACGCAATGTTCGCAGCTCAGAAGTGGGCTGAGGCTGAACAGATCTATCGTCAAACGATTGTTGCCGAGCCGACCTTGGCCGAAGCTCACTATAACCTGGCAGCCACATTGGATCGTGCTGGTAAGAAGGCTGAAGCCAAGAAACACTACATGGAGGCAGCGAATCTGGCTCCAGGAAATAAGGTCATCTGGGATGCGCCTCCACTTCGTGCGAGTAGCGCAGACTATGACCTCAATAAGAGATCGTACTTGGACGCCAAGCCACAATAGCCGTCGCGAGGAACGAGTGCGATGCCACGATCTCGACGTCCCCTGACTGTCTCGACGGAGGAATTCGACGCCTGGATCCAAGAGGCACTCGCCGGGTTGCCGGCCCGTTTTGCGACACTTGCTGACGAAGTCTCCATCGTGGTGGAGGAAGAACCTTCGGCCGATGTCTTGCAGGATCTTGAATTGGAATCAGCCGACGATCTGCTGGGTTTGTATCAAGGTGTCCCGATCGATGAGACGTCGTTCTTCCAGTCTGCTGGTGAGCTGCCAGCCCGCATCGCCATCTATCGAGGCCCCATCCTTCGTCTCTGCCGGACGAAGGCTGAAGTCATTCAGGAGGTCCGTGACACGGTGGTCCATGAACTCGGACACCATGTCGGCTTGGATGATGAGGAGATGCCTTACTGAGATTTAGCCTGAATCAAGGTTCGACGCTGATATCCGAGGGCGAGCATGAAACCTCCTATCACGATCATGGGAAAGGAAAGGAGTTGGCCCATGGAGAAGGATCCAAGGATGAAACCAAGGTGGGCATCCGGTTCGCGAAAGAATTCCACGAACATCCGACAGAATCCATAGCCGGTAATAAAACTCCATAAGAGGGTACCGGGTGGCGGCATGGTTTTCGCGATGACCCATAACAGGGTGAACAAGAAAACACCCTCAAGGCCTGCCTCATAAAGTTGTGAGGGATGGCGGCAGGCAGGCCCGCCGTTTGGAAACACCATACACCAGTCGACATCGGTGGCTCGGCCGTACAACTCCCCATTGATGAAATTACCAAGCCGTCCGAATCCTAATCCGATCGGTGTAGCAGCCGCTGCCAAGTCTGCGACTGTGTAGGCGGAAATGCGCTGCCGCTTGCTGAACCAATATAAGGCGACGATGACGCCGAGCAAGCCGCCGTGGAACGACATGCCCCCTTCCCAGACAGCCAGGATCTTGGCCGGATGCTGCACATAGTAGGAAAAATTATAGAAGAGCGTATAGCCGAGCCGTCCTCCGATAAACACCCCTAACGCAGCCCACACGATCATATCGTACACCTGGTCCCTGGTCATGGAGAGGCCATTCGACTCTACTCGACGGCTGATCAGGAAATAGGCGCCCGCCAGTCCGATCAAATACATCAGACCATACCAGCGAAACTGCAGGGGGCCCAGTTCAAGAAAGACCGGGCTGATGTTGGGGTAGGGGATCGCGTGCCATAAATTCATTAGTGCCTCACGTGGCGTGTTGGCGGGATCATAGGTGAGGTTCTTGACCATTGCAAGCACGCGGATGCCCTACGCGGGATATCCCTTCTGATCGGTGCCAGTAGCCTGTTTGGGAGACCTGACACTTTCGTATGTTGGATTTCTGTCACTCCTGTGTCATGACCTGTGAGGAAAACGCAACCGAAAATTAATCGTTCTTAATCGTAGAACCAGGGCTGCAACGAATCATGGGGGATTTTCGTGATCTCTCGTCTGGCACGGTTACTGCTGAAGGGATAGAACATGATCGTGCAGAGTGCCGGCAATCACATTCTTCATTCAACCGTTTCAAGGAGGTTCACCATGTCAGACCAGGGACGTCAGGTAGCGAAGGTCGCAGCGTTGGTGGCAGGTGGGGCGGTGATCGGAGCAGGGATTGGATTACTCTTCGCGCCGCAAGCAGGAGCAGAAACCCGTCGCGATGTCGGTCGCTATGCGAAGAAGGCCCAATTGCAAGCGACTCGCTGGAGTCGGGCGGTCCAATCCGGTGTGAAGGAAGTGATGGATCGCAGCAAATCTCTTATCCGAAAGGACGATCAGAGACTGCGGATCGAAGCGGTGTAGCTGGATCGACTCGCTCGGCGATCAGACCTCTGGCGCAAACAGCTAGTTGGCAGGCTGTTTGCGCCTACGATGCCGACCTTGACCGACCTAGACCCCGATGCTAGAGTCCCGCCACTGCGGCTTCTGCTGCCGGAGTGGCGAAATTGGCAGACGCAAGGGACTTAAAATCCCTCGGTTCCAAAAGGACCATGCCGGTTCAATCCCGGCCTCCGGCACCACCATTAAGCACCTGTGCTCTGCGCCCCATCGGATAGGTTGGGCGTCGGGGCGTCTTTTGTAGCCTCACAACTTCCTTGCCACAGATCGTTGGACTCCCGCCCGTTCCAAATTCCGGACTGCTCTCGATCTGACTGATATCTTGGGGAGTAGGCCCCGCACAACGGCTGTGTGACGCGCCGTTATCCCTGCCCATCGCTGCCTCATCAGGCACGACCTAACTGCTCGAGGGTCCGTCGTCCCACCCATTTGAGGTACTCCGTTTGGGTCTGGCAGGACCCTTTGCGCACCTCTACCTTTAGAACACGCTTTAGTACACGAGACGGATTCTCCCGAGAGGAGGAACAGGAACATGTCGAACTCTCACCATCAATATGATCCCCAAGTGCTGCTGAATTGCCAGCCGGTCATGGTGGCAGTCATCGACCCCGCCTCCCATAAGGTCGTTTTCCAGAACCAGGTCTCCATTGAAAAGTTCGGTGATATTTCTAACCAGACATGCCATGACAAAATTGCCGCCTGCGCAACCCCCTGTGAATTCTGCAAAATGCCGGAAGCCCTCCAGACCGGACAAATTACTGCCAGCGAAGTGTCACTACCGAATGACGAATATCTCTTGGTGCAGTGGGCTAAAGCAGAAACGACGGATGGGCGGATGCACATCGTGGAGACTATCATCGATATCACGCACACCAAACGCCAACACAAACACACCGAGGCTCTGAACCAACAGCTAGAAGCAGCCAATGGTGAATTACGGAATCTGAACCAGCAGCTCAAAGCCCATTCCGTCCGAGATGGTCTCACAGGGCTCTACAATCGCGCGTACTTTGAGGAAGTGCTCCAGCAGATGGGAGCGCAAGCGAAACGGTCCGAGGAACCATTGTCGCTGCTGTTCTTAGACCTTGATAATTTCAAGTCCATCAACGACACCTACGGTCACACGACAGGCGACCAGGTGCTCCGCGAAATGGGCCACCTCCTTAATGACCAACTTCCGATTGTGAGCGACCAACGAATTTGGCGCACGAGCGATGTGGCAACCCGCTATGGAGGCGAAGAATTTGCCGTCCTATTGCCGAACACATCCGTTGGAGGCGCCGTTTTGTTGGCTGAGCAAATCCGTGACTGTGTCACCAGCCTTACGAACGTGCCCGAACTGGTGAGGTTGGCATCGCGCCCCTTCCCTCTCACCTGCAGCATTGGCGTCGCGACTTTCCCGACCCATGCGGCCGCGACTGATCTCGTCGTGGCAGCGGACAAGGCCCTGTATGTGGCCAAGAATGCCGGTAAGAACTGCGTGAAAGTGTGTGAGCAAGAGAGCGCAATCTTTGTCGGGTGTGTCTCACGTCAGTCCATGTAATTCCTCCGGTAGAGATGGAGGCGCTGTATGCGACCCGGGCTGAGTTCGTGAGTAACTGGAAATGTTCTGAGAGGGTATTCTTAGAAGGTTTGAGCGTGACAGTCTTGTACTGCTCGTTCTACGGGGTCAGTAAGTCAATTTCACTTAAAGAAGCGAGCAGGATCATCGACGATCTTTGGAAGCGGTTCAAAATCCGGCCAGGGAGGTGAAAGAGAAACTAGGGAGAGTAAGCAGTCACAGAGCGCGAATTCTGGCTTCGGGGTTTGCAGAGGACCGTACGGTAGATTGACGCATCAACAGGATAAACTGTTCAGGATGGTCTGCAGCATGGTCCGCGCTCCGCCACCTCTTGCTACCATTTGCCCAACCATCCTCTGCAGCCTGCATAGTAGGCAAAGGCTGCGACCCCCAGCGTAATTGCCATCTGCATGACGTGTTGCGCCAGAACATCCGGTGCAATCCATCGGCTCATAAATAAGAGTCCGGCTGACACGACGGTGACCGCGAGTGTCGTGCGCTTCGGGCAGGGGCGGAGACGACGGCCCTCATACGACAAGATGATCCAGACCACGACCCACCCGAGGGCTCCGATAATCATGGCACCAGCTAGATCGGTGACGCTGAGGAAGATGCTGTCTTGAATCAGATTGAGGGATTTCCGCATCCCTAACTCAGGACGAATCCGGATCCATTCTCCGACCGTCAAGAGGATCCACACTGCGACCAACCCAACTGCAAACCATTTACTTGTCATGCCAGAATCTGCAACACGACGCTCTACCCTTCGGAAGGTGACGGTCGTCGCACCGCGGACGTTGCGAATCTGCGGGGTCAGATCATACCCACATTCGCAGATGGGAGTGGAATCAGAATTGGTCAATAAACATCGGGGGCATTCGAGAGGCATATCGAGACTCAGTTCTCTCTGCTAGAATCCACCGTCCAGTTGATGAGCAGAATGCTGAAACAGTCCGCCAGCGTTTTGAAGTATGCGACAGGTACGCTAAGCGAGACAGGCCCGACAAACACGATCCGTAAGATCTGATTCGTCCCGTCTCGCCGGTCTTGCATGTCTCGCACGGAGTAGGAGCATCCCATGATTGATCGGTCGCTCTCTCAAAGATTCCTAATTTTTGGAACAATTTTTGCTGGATCCGGCGTAGCTGCCGGCGCCTTCGGTGCCCATGCGCTCAAGGGAATTCTGGAGGTGCCGATGCTCCAGGTATTCGACACCGCAACCCGTTATCAAATGTATCATGCCTTTGGACTTTGTATAGTGTCTTGGGCGATTGATCGCTACCCAGAACGACGTATTGAACAGACCGGATGGCTCTTTATCGTCGGCATTTTTCTCTTCTCTGGTAGCCTGTACCTGGTATCCCTGACGGGCATCCGGTGGTTGGGGGCCGTAACCCCGCTCGGTGGACTGGCGTTCTTGGCAGGCTGGATGCTCTTAGGCTGGCGAATATGGAGGGATGGGCTCCCTCGTACCACGAGCCGTATTCCTTAGCATTATCACCATGCGAGACCGGCGGGAAAAGCGGGACGCGCGAGACGAGGTGAGATCCTCTCTGCGTATATCGCGCCTTTCTCGCCAGTCTCGCGCTTCACACGTTACTGTCTGTTCCGCTGGCGGGCTGTTTCAGTATCCTGCCCAGGCGTACAGCCGGCCGTTCTCTTCCCGCTGATCGAGCCCCAACCTCCTTGCGAATTCACGAAGGTCCCTTCGAGACGCTGGCCTTCTTTGCTGAACTGCAGACTATCTTCCTGGACCCGACCATCGATTTCCCACCGTAAATAAACATTTTCGCCCAGCACAATCGTTTCCACGAGACCCGGGAGAGTAACCTGCGTCGTTCCCGCTGGTGGAAAGAGTAACGAAAGCTTCTGTTCTTGATGGTGTTGCTGGTGGTTGTGAATAATCCATTGCCAGGATCCGCAGAGACGGGTTTGTCCGCGGATCCCACGCACGCGATCCTTCCAATTCCTAATCCTATCCCACTCCTGGTAGCTGGCCTGCATGGCTTCCACTTCCAGGCGAGCGGCTCGTTCCAAGACCCTTACCAAGAAGGTCGGAACAGATTCTGCCTGATTCCCCTCGGCCCCTTCTGGTGAGGCAAGCACGTCAGAGAGTTGATTCAGTGAGTCATGCCAGGAGGGTTTTCCCTGTTGATCGAGCCATGCGTTTGGTTTTGTGGTGCTGGATAGTCGCTCAGTCGTCGTCGCGAGTTGCTGGTCTCTCACGGTTTGCCGGACTGTGATTGCATAGTGCCAGGCGGCCAAACTGCTCATTAACCGATGGATCGCTGTCGTCAAATCCGGCAACAGAAGTTCTTTCGCGAGCTTGGCCGGCAACGGGTTGGCCCCCAATGTCCGGGCCACATCGCCCATCTGGAGTTCGGGACCGATTGCGGACACAAACAGGCTGATGGCTCCCTTGTCGGATTCCATCTTGGCCAGTTGATCAGAATGGGCACGAATGACCGATGGGAAATCTGGTAGGGCACTCGGAAGGGCACTCGGAATGGATTCGTCTGCCTTGGCATTGAGCCAGGCCCCGAATACAGAGACGGCAACCAGTGCAAGGGCAAGGCCGATTCGAGACTGGACAGGTCGAATAAATATGATGTGATTGCGCATGGCGCTACTCTACTGCGCTTCGGCTCGGACTCTCAAGCTATACGATGGGGCGGGGAACTCGTCAGGTGCCTTGGAAGCAGGTCTTGAGAAAGGCGGCGGTTGCTTCCCAAGCTTCCGCCGTCGCGTCGGCACGATAGCTCTCCACGCGTTGTTCATTACAAAACGCATGGGGGGCGTCTGGGTAGGTCCGGATTTCGACACGCTTCTTATACTCAGTCGCAGCGGCACGCAGCCGATCCACATCCTGAGCCGGCACCCACCGGTCCTGACCTGCCTGGTGATAGAGCACCGGACAAAACAGGTCTTTGATCGCGGTTTCAGGCTGCATGACTCGGCCGTAGTGGACAACTGCTGCCCGAAGTCGCTTCCGTTGGCAGGCGAACCGGAGCGCATACGATCCACCCATGCCGTAACCGACCACACCGTGGATATTTTGTTTAATGTGGTCGCGCGTATTCAAGAATTCACAGCAGGAATTGATGTCTTGCAGGACGAGCGTCTCGTTCAGTTTGCCCATGAGCGCATCCGCAACCTCTGCGTTAGCCGTCACCATACCGCCCAGTCGTCCGTACAAGTTTGGGATGATGACGCCGTAGCCTTCGCATGCCAACCTGGCACCGAGATCCTTGATTTGTGCGGTCAGCCCCCACTCTTCATGCAATAAAACGAGACCGGGGTAGAACCCTTTTGGCTGGGGCCAAAACTGAACACATTCCACATGCACGTGTTTCGAGACGCGTGTCTGGATATAGGGATCGACGGCGGCATCCGTCAGCGTGGGAATGGCGACGCCACTCGGAAAGCGTGCCGTGCCGGTACCGATTTGATCCAAGGTAAATGGGGCGATGGTGGATATCATTGCGGCAATCTCTTCTCCATCAAGGCTTTGCAGGGTAGCTGCCATTTTGAGACGGGACTCATGCGACGCGGGCGTACTATAGGGACCGTGCCGGCAGGTTGTCAATCCGGCTGCAAGGGTCGACTTTTTCTTGACCCAGCACTCGATGGCGACTAGAGTTTTCTCACCACCAGGAACTGTACGATTACTATGCCACTTGGAATCGGCCTCATCGGTGTTGGCCGGCATGGTAGCCGGTATGTCCATCATCTGCTGCATGATCTACCAGGGGTGACCCTCGCCGCTCTCTGCCGGAAACGGGTCGGGGAAGGTCTGGCCTCGCTTCCAAGGACAGAGATCCCTGTCTATGGAGACTATCGTTCCTTGATTGACGATCCAATGGTAGATGCCGTCGTAGTGGTGACTCCTCCGTCGCTCTGTCCTGAGATCTGTCTTGCTGCCGTGAAGGCGGGGAAGCCGATCCTCATTGAAAAGCCGTTAGCCCAGACAGGCCGCGAAGCACGAGCGATGGTGACGGCAGCAGAAGAGGCAGGCTTGTTGCTCATGACCGCACAGACTATGCGCTTCGACTCGACGATTCTTCTTTTGAAAGATCACTTGCCGGAGATCGGCCGGCTCCGGTACGCCACCTTCACCAGCCGAATTGAAACGAAAGCCAGCGCCCAGGCTCTGTCACCGATACCAGGTCAGCGCGGGGCTCTCTTGGAATTTGGGATTCACCTCTTGGATTTGGTGCCCTTTCTCACCGGCGAGGAGGTGGTCGACGTCCGCTGCGAACTGGACCAGCTCCCGACTGTGGCACCGGAGACGATGGCGATCGTGCAGATCCAGACTACGAGCGGTATACGATGCGTCATGGACATTGCACGAGTCGTAGCGGGGCGGGTAGCGAGAACGGAATGGGTGGGAGCCGGGGGGCAGATCGCAGCTGATTGGTTTCACCAACGAGTGACAGGCGTCATCGGTGACAACTCTCCCACGGAATGGGTCGTCCAACCGCAGCAGACGATTCTCGCCACGCTCCGCGCATTCGTCCATGCCATCGAGACGAGGACTCAACCGCCTATCACCGGGCGTGATGGATGTCGCGCCGTCGAGGTGGCCGACGCCTGCTACCGTTCGGCAGAACAAGGAGGGGTTTCCGTCAGCCTGTCGTCTCTCCGCTAGCGGATCGCCGCGCGAGATTGGCAGGACGAGCGAGATGAAGTGAGATCCGCTCTGCTTACGTCGCGCCCTTCTCGCCAGTCTCGCGCTTCACGTGTCGCTGTCTGTGGCGCTGACGGACTGTTTTTACATCCTGCTAGGCATCGGCGACGATGTGCGTGTCTGTTTCTTCAACTCCGTCAATTTGGTGAATCTTCGTGATCACCACATCCGAAAGGGCTCGTTCGTCCGCGACGCTGATGAATACAATGATGTCCGGCCGCCCAAAACATGAGTGGGCTTGTTCGACACCCGCGAGGCGTTTGAGTGACTGGAGCACATCTTTAGTTCGCCCGGCTTTGACCTTGATCAGGATATAAGCTTTCGTTGCCATTGCGTCCTCCCTGTTGCGATTACTGTGCGCCGCCCGGCATCTCCCGCCGTCGTTGCGCAAACACTTGCTGAATGTTCTGACCCCGTTGCACGAAGGCGGTACGTGCCTTCGCCACGAGTTCCATCATCCAATTGAAATCCGCCAGACTGACGTTGAATTGGCGAAAGCCCGGCGCCAACCGCTCTCGCTGATCGATAGCCGTGGCGACCCACTGGTCATTGAGCGCCTCCAGGACCTCCAAAGTCCAGCCTGACGAACGGAATCGGGACAGGACTTCATGCGCAACAGTTCCCCCCTGTGCCTCCAATGCCTGACTCAGAAATCCTTGCACGGCCGGATCGTTGCTCTTCATAAACACCGATTGAAATTGGATAACCACCTTGATGACGCGATTCGCCTCGGGAGTGCCTTCGGGGGGAAGCACATCGGCGTCTTGGAGCGTTGCAAGGACGGCCATCGACGCTCCAACTGGTCCAGATGGGGTGGCGGCATGACCAGGCACTTGGGCATAGACCGGACTGCCAGCCCCCATGATCAGGCCACTAAGGAGAAAACAAACAGGCATGGTGTCAGGCAACATAATGCGTGAAGCACGTTCCGACAGGCTCGATCGCAGGGAGTGGGACGGGACAGGCATGGGAGGGATTATACAGAAGGGGGAAAGAGGCTACTAGAGTCCGCGATGACGTTACTGCTGTGACCACAGCAGTCTAAATGGAACCATATTCCTGTACTGTCTCGCTGTTTCGATTGAAACGATTCGACATGGTCTCTATAATCCACCCGCCCTTCGCCCTGCACCGGAGTGACCCATGCTCGCAAAGGTTCTGAGTGCTGCGCTTGTCGGTATCGATGCGCATCTGATCGACGTGGAAGTTGATATTGCCGGAGGACTGCCACAATTCTCGGTCGTCGGTCTCCCTGATGCCACTGTGAGAGAAAGCCGTGACCGTGTCCGCTCCGCGCTCAAGAATACGGGCTTCCATTTCCCCGCGAAGAAGATCACCGTGAACCTCGCGCCAGCTGGAATCAAGAAGGAAGGGTCCGGGCTCGACCTGGCCATCGCCATTGCCATTCTCGTCGCGGAAGAAGTCATTCCGCCCCAGAATGTACGAGGCCGGGTTTGTGTCGGTGAACTCTCGCTGGACGGCCACATCAAGGCGATCACCGGTGCCTTATCCATTGGGATCGCCTGTCGGCCAGACCATAGTCTATTCTTGCCGGCTGAGAACAGCCAAGAAGCCGCGATGGTGCAGGGCGTGGCAGCCTATCCGCTCCACACGCTCCCCGAGGCCGTGGCATTTCTCAATGGCACGGTTTCGCTGACTCAGGCCCATGTAGACCGCGACCGGCTTTTTACCACGCGCCCGGTGGAGGATGAGGACTATGGTGATGTGAAGGGACAAGACCATGCGAAGCGCGCTCTGGAGATCGCCGCAGCAGGAGGCCACAATCTCTTGATGGTGGGACCGCCTGGATCAGGCAAGACCATGCTGGCCAAACGTCTCCCGACCATTCTGCCCCTCATGGAGCCGGAAGAAGCGATCGAAACGACCCGTGTTCATAGCGTGTCGGGACAATTGACGGCCGACCATCCACTGCTGACGGTCCGTCCTTTTCGCGCACCACACCACAGTATTTCCGATGCCGGACTTATCGGAGGCGGAACAGTTCCCCGTCCGGGAGAAGTGTCCTTGGCGCACAATGGCGTGTTGTTCCTGGACGAGTCGCCCGAGTTTCGTCGTCCCGTCTTAGACGGATTACGGCAGCCACTGGAAGACGGGCATGTGACCCTGACTAGGGCCAGCGGCTCGCTCCGCTACCCGGCGCGCTTCATGTTGATCGCCGCGATGAATCCCTGCCCTTGCGGATACTATGGGGATCGCACGCGTGAATGCGTCTGCACCCCGCAGCAAATCCGCCGATATCGGGCCAAATTGTCGGGGCCTCTCCAAGACCGAATCGATATGCATATCGAGGTCCCCCCAGTCTCCATGCGAGACCTCCACGATCATGGTCCCATGCCGGAAAGTTCCGCTACGATTCGATCACGCGTCCTGGCGGCACGTGATCGGCAGCTCCGCCGGTATCGTCAAGACGGGATTCACACAAATGCCCAGTTGAAGCCGCGGCTCCTGAAGCGGTATTGTGGCCTGGAGACTCCAGCTCAGGAGCTCCTGGAACAGGCGTTGACCAAACTCGGATTGTCTGCCCGAGCCCATGGGCGCATCGTGCGTGTGGCGAGGACCATTGCCGACCTCGCGGACTCTGATAAGATTGAGCCGCTGCATGTGGCGGAAGCGATTCAATACCGCAGTCTCGACCGTCGGATGGAGTTTTGAGGGGTGATGGTGTCGACGATGAGAGTGTTTCTCTGGTGGTTTGTTGTCGGGTCCACCATGGCGCTGGCCGTGATCCTTCTGCAGGGCGGCCTTCGGGAAGTCATGCAAGCGCAGGGGTCCGTGTGGGAGCTCAAATTGGTTGAGCTGTTCACGACCATCATGGGAGGGGGACTGCTCGGCGGCTGTATCGCATTGATACTGGATCGTATCAAAAAGGCATAATCGATTCTTTCTCATA
Organism: uncultured Nitrospiraceae bacterium; assembly: GCA_963720035.1. GTDB lineage: Bacteria > Nitrospirota > Nitrospiria > Nitrospirales > Nitrospiraceae > Palsa-1315. The sequence goes on from CAVREB010000016.1 coordinate 90,161, forward strand.
TCGTAGTGAAATGAGGCTAGGGATGGACGTGGAAGTAGGTTCGAACCTGTATCGCAACACCGACGGCACGATTGAAGTGGAAGGGATCCCGCAGATCCAGATAGCCCTGAAACCGACCACGGGTGCCTTACTCGTGAACTTTGCCCTGTTCGATGCGGGAGGGAAAGTGACGGCCAAGCTTAATGATAGCACCCTGATGATCAACGAGAAGCGCGCCTACGAAGTGAGCAAGACGACGAAGGGTCTGGTGCTCACACATCTGGCATCGGGAACCATTGTCCTGAAGATGGAAGTGAAGGCGCCGGACGTGGTCGCCTTCACGAAAGGGGCGTTCCACACGATCAAGGGCCATATGATCGAGGTGTCTCCCACCGAATGGAAAATCGACAAGCTCCGTACCAGCGGCACAACGCAAGATGTGAAGGGCGGATCGGTCGTCCTCGGTTGAAGCAGGGCGACGCGTCCTATCCCGTAACCGTCGGCACGATGACGATGTGCTGGTCTTTCAGATCTACGGTTGCCGTTTCTCCATCGCGCAATTCGCCCTTGACCAATTGGCGCGCCAAGGGCGTTTCAAGCTCCTGTTGGATCAACCGCTTCAACGGTCTCGCCCCATAGACAGGATCGTAGCCACGCCCACCCAGATACCGTAAAGCCGCCGGCGTCACGGACAGAGAGATCCGTCGCTCGGTCAAACGTGACCGCAACCGCTCGAGCTGAATTTCCACGATCTTCGTGAGCTGCTCCGTTTCCAGAGGATGGAACACTACCGTTTCGTCGACGCGGTTCAAGAATTCCGGGCGGAAGTGCTCCCGGAGTTCCGCCAGCACGAGGGAACGGACCTCGTCATAGGAGGCACGCCGTTGCTGCGCCTCAAGAATCTGCGGGCTGCCGATGTTGGACGTCATGATCAAGACGGTGTTCTTGAAATCGACGGTCCGGCCTTGAGAATCCGTCAATCGTCCGTCGTCCAACACTTGGAGCAAGACATTGAAGACGTCGTGATGGGCTTTTTCAATCTCGTCGAACAGAATGACGGAGAAGGGACGCCGCCGGACTGCTTCGGTCAGTTGTCCGCCTTCCTCGTAGCCGATATAGCCAGGCGGGGCCCCGATCAGACGGGCCACCGTGTGTTTCTCCATATACTCGGACATGTCGATTCGAATCAGGTTGGCCTCGTCATCGAAGAGCGTCGCGGCAAGGGCCCGCGCCAATTCGGTTTTTCCGACGCCGGTCGGACCGAGAAAGAGAAACGAACCAATGGGCCGATTCGGGTCTTTGATGCCGGAACGCGCACGGAGGACCGCATCTGCAACCGCTTGCACCGCTTCATCCTGGCCAACCACGCGCTGATGAAGCAGTTCGCCCAGCTTTAAGAGTTTCTCCGTTTCACCTTCGACCAGCCGGGAGACGGGGATTCCAGTCCAGCGACTCACGATCGCCGCGATGTCGTCTTCATCGACCTCTTCTTTGAGCAACCGGCTTTCGCCCTGTTTCTTGCCGAGCTGTTCCTGCTCCAACGCCAGCTCGCGCTCGAGGCGAGGCAACTCTCCATACCGCAACTCCGCCACGCGATTCAGATCGTAGGCCCGTTCCGCACGCTCCATCGCCTGTTTGACTTCTTCCATCGCTTCTCGCGTCTTGCGCAGCCGTGCCACCGAGGCTTTTTCAGAGTCCCATCGCGTCTTGAGTGCCTGTAGAGTTCCTTGTTTCTCCCCCAGCTCCTGCTCAAGCGTCGCCAGCCGCGCCTGACTGGCCTGATCCTTTTCTTTCCGCAAGGCTTCCCGCTCGATCTCCAACTGCATCACCTTGCGCGAGACTTCATCGAGTTCCGCCGGCAAACTATCGATTTCCGTACGCAGGCGGGCCGCCGCTTCATCGACCAGATCAATGGCTTTGTCCGGTAGAAAGCGATCGGCGATATAGCGATTCGAGAGTTTCGCGGCAGCGACCAGCGCGGCGTCTTTGATACGCACGCCATGGTGCACTTCGTAGCGCTCCCTGAGTCCGCGCAGAATCGAGATGGTATCCTCTACGGTCGGCTGATCGACCAGACACAGTCTGGAACCGCCGTTCCAACGCGGCATCCTTCTCAATATGTTTCCGATATTCATCCAGCGTCGTCGCGCCGATCAAATGCAATTCGCCGCGGGCCAGCATGGGCTTGAGCAGATTGGCTGCGTCCATCGCTCCTTCCGCCGCGCCCGCTCCCACGACCGTATGCAGCTCATCGATGAAGAGCAGGACTTGCCCCTCTGCCGCCTGCACCTCTTTGAGCACCGCCTTCAGTCGTTCTTCGAACTCGCCGCGAAACTTTGCGCCGGCCACCAACGATCCCATGTCGAGGGTGATGACCCGCTTCTTCTTCAGTCCTTCCGGTACGTCTCCTTTGATGATGCGAGAGGCGAGCCCTTCGACAATGGCGGTTTTCCCGACGCCGGGTTCGCCGATGAGCACGGGATTGTTCTTGGTTCGCCGTGAAAGAATCTGCACGACCCGACGAATTTCCTCATCGCGCCCAATGACGGGATCCAGTTTTCCTTGTCCCGCCAATCTGGTGAGGTCACGGCCATATTTTTCCAAAGCCTGGTAGGTGCCTTCCGGGTCCTGGCTCGTGACACGTTGCGACCCTCGTACCTGCTGCAACGCGCCCAAGAGCCGTTCCTTCGTCAGACCAAGTTTTTTAAAGACGCCCCCTTCTTGGACCATGGCGAGGATGACATGTTCGACACTGAGATAATCGTCTTTCAAGGCCCGTTGTTCGTCTTCGGCCTTCGCCAAGACCTGACTGAGCCGCGATGCGACATGGAGTTGTCCGGGGCTTGCCCCGGCCCCCTGGACTTGAGGCAGCTTCGCGAGCGCCTGCTCTACCGCCTGGCGGACGGAGGGTACCGACAATCCTGCCTGTTCGAGGAGAGAGGAGGCGAGACCTCCATCCTGTTCCACAAACGCAAGCAGGAGGTGCTCCACATCTATCCCCTGATGGCTCCGCCTCGTGGCATGGGACGACGCGGTCTGGAGCGCCTCTTGTAGTTTGATCGTCATGCGGTTCATGTCCATTGGATCACTCCTCTCCACTCATTTGTATGTGCTGCTGGCATTCACATAATCATTAGGATAGGGGAAGTCAACCTCCCCACGAGGAGGCGCATCGCGGCTTGACCAGAGAAGTTCGCACAGACTATTGTCTCTCATGTCGCGCATTCTAGCTGAAACACTCGAACTCTATCGAAGTGCCCTCCGCAAAACCGGACAATCTCTCGCCCGCGGCTGGATGACCATGGTGGCCGTGGTGGGATTCGGATTTCTGCTGGTCCTTGCCGCTCAGATTGCCTCGCCGCTCGGCATGGCCGGAGGATTCCTGCTTGGTGCGGCGAATGCGCTCCTGGTCGGAGCCACCCTGAGCCTGATCGAGCAATCGATTATCCATGCACGGGCACTTACCTTTCGCGACATTTTTGACAGCGTCGGCCACTACTTTTGGGATGTGATCGGCGTCGGATTCATCCTATGGCTACCGCTCATGGCTCTCGACCTGAGCATGCAAACGAACCCCTTTGGCCAGCTCCTGTCGTACGCGGTCCTTCTCCTCCTCTTTCTCTTGCTAAACCCAGCCCCTGAGGTGATCTATCAAGTGCGCCACGATTCCCCGCTGGACGTGTTCAAGACCTCGTATGAGTTCGTCCTCGAGAATTGGATTGAATGGTTTCTCCCGTATGCGCTGATCCTGATCCCCATCGTTCTCTCGCCCATGGGACTGCAATCGTTCTTCTCCCTCTCCAGTCGAGTGGGGAGGGGAGCGGGTTTGGATTTTTTCCAGTTCCTCGTGCTGCCCTTCACGATCCTCGGAAGCTGGCTGGACTATGCAGGCATCCCTTCCTCAATCAGCTGGTATCTTGGGCTGCTCCTCACGCCTCCTCTTGCCGTGGCCATGATGTTATTTCGTGGCCATCTCTTTGCATTGTTACATGGGCTGTCACGACGGCAGCGCCGATTTGCTTCGCCATTCAATTAGGATGAGTAGTGTGGTAAACTTTAAAAGGTTCCGCCTCTCCTGATCGGAAGCTGGTAAAACCTTCCTAGCCCCTTCGCTCCCTATACGGGCGAATGAAACACGAGAGAGTATATTTGCCTGCACCCTTGAGTGACAGGGCAAGATAGTGTATGGAATTACCTACAGCCTATACAGATATCCTCGCTTCTCAAGGCCAAGAAAGAGCGTCGCTCGTGCGCTTATCAATCTTCTGGCGGATCGTCCTGACCTCCGTCGTCATCATCGTCGTGATGGCAGGGGTGAATCTGTACGCCTTGTTTCAGCTGCGCCAGCTGACTGCGTTGAGTGCCAACATGGCCACTCACCATTACCCTGCGATCGAGTCGGCCAAACATCTGCTCACCGTCCTCTTTGCCCAACTCAATAGCGAAAAGAAGTATCTGGCCGTACGCGATGCCACGTTCTTGCAACATTTCGATGAAGAGGTCGACGAATTCCATCGCGGGCTCCAGAGCCTCGAAGCGAAGGAACTCACTCCCCAAGGCCTGCAGCTACTCGAGGATACCAAGCACCTGCAGCAAGAACGACTCACGATTCTCCATACAGAGTTGGAGAATAGCCTGTCGTCGTCAGCGGCCCCGTCTGCGGACTATGAAACTCGACGAGACGCCTTGCTGGACCGCATGAGTGCCACGCTCCAACAGTTTATCGATCTTCACGAGACGGGCATCAGCGTCGGCGTCAGCCGGTCACGGGAAAGCTCGGCGCAAGCCGAAGCTGTGACAGAGCAACTGGTGCTGCTTGCGCTCGTGTTCGGCATTGCGCTCGCCGGTTTTGCCAGTTACACGGTCCTGCGCCCGCTCCGCCAATTGCAGAGCCATATCAAACAGATCGGGCAGGGCAATTTCCGCACATCGCTGAATATTCGAGCTCCCAGCGAGTTGCGAGATCTCGTCGATGCTGTAAATTGGATGGGCACAAAGTTACAAGAGCTGGACGATATGAAAGGGGAGTTTCTCGCCCACGTCTCCCATGAATTACGCACGCCCATGGCCTCGATTCAAGAAGGTACCCATTTGCTGTTAGATGAAATTCCCGGCCCCTTGTCGCAAGAACAACGCACGACCTTGCGGATCATGGCAGACAGCAGTCGTCGACTTATCACTCTCATTTCCACCATTCTGGACCTCTCCAAGATGGACGCTGGGATGATGGAGTATCGAATCGTCCCGACAGACCTTAAGCGCGTCACAGATATGTCGGTCAACAAAGTCCGGCTCCTCGCCGATGCGAAGCACGTGCAGCTGGTGGTGGAGGCGCCTGCACAACGTGTGTGGGTCAAGGCTGATGCGCTTCGGATTGAGCAGGTGCTCGATAATTTGCTCTCAAACGCCTTGAAGTTCAGCTCGGAAGGGGGCATTGTCAAAGTACTCATGAAGCCGGACCCGAAAGCGGGAGTCCTCGAAGTGAGCGTATCAGATGGAGGACCCGGCATTCAGGCCGAAGACCTGCCCTATATTTTCGAACGCTTCTATCAAGGACGAACGAAGGCCAAACATGCTATGCCGGGGAGCGGCCTCGGGTTGGCATTGGCAAAAAAAGTGGTCGAAGCACACGGAGGACGGATTTGGATCGAAAGCGAAGCCAGGAAGGGGACGACGGTACGGTTTATCCTACGCCTGACGAAACCAGGAGAACCGGCATGAAGGCTGTCCACCGAGGCTTCACCTTGGGAATCTTCTCCTGTCTATTGTTCGCTGGATGCGCGTCATGGTCGTCGCCCCCGCCATTATCGCAGCCCTATTTCATCGCTGATGCGGGAGAGGTAAGAGCCCTCCATGCATTGGCAAAAAAACAGGAAGTGCTAGCCCAGAAATGTGCCGAGCACAATTCCTGTGACCATGTCTATTACACGCGAGCCCTGCTGGGGCTTTACGAAAGTCGAGACAGTGCCTCCAAGTACTTCGAGAGAGTGATCGCTGCCGCGCCCAAGAGCCAACTGGCCTCCTCCAGCAAGCTCTGGCTCGAGTTGCTCCAGCACCATGCTGCTCCCGTTGAGCAATCCTGGGTCCATTCGGTCATGGCGGCCCCGGCTATTTCGGAGAGTCAGGCGATCCTGGCCCAGGCTTCGGATCGGCTGGTGCGAGACTTGCTTGATAGAGAGCTGATCATACAGCAATTGCGGGCCATGAAGGATGCCGATGCTCAATCCCTGGAAAGCCTCCAGCGGGAGTTAGCCGAGCGCGAACGGAAGATCGAGGCCTTAGGCGGTAAGAAAGACACCGCAAGAGGTTCGACCGATACGGGCATCGTGCTGTCCCTACAAAAGCAATTGACGGATCGAGACAAGAAGATAGAGGAATTGACGAGCCAATTGGAGGCGTTGAAGCGCATCGACCAGGAAATGCGGGATAAGGTTCGTCCAATTCGTCCCCCATCGACGGTTGTACCGCCTCCGACTGCACCTGAACCGACGACGCCATAGAGGGAGTTTCATGGAAAAAGAACATATTCTTGTAGTCGACGATGAAGAGGGACTGTTACATCTCGTGAAGATGCGGCTGACCGCAATGGGCTTTGCTGTCACAGGCTGCACCAGCGGGCGTGACGCGATCGCCGCAGCCAAGAAAGACCGGTTCGATCTCGCCATTACCGACCTCCGCCTGGGTAGCGAAGACGGATTAGATGTGACGGAGGAACTGCTGCGGATTCATCCAGGCCTTCCGGTTATCATCCTGACTGCCCATGGCAGTATCCCCAATGCCGTGGAAGCCATGCAGCGAGGGGCCTTCGGATATCTCACCAAACCATTCGATGACAAGGAACTCAAGGCCAAGATCGAAGACGGGCTCTCCCCGCAACGGATGAGAGGAGAGATCCAGCGACTCAAGTCTCTCGTCAATGAATTGTATGGCATGGAAAATATCGTCGCACGCAGCCCTTCGATGCAGCGCCTACTCCAACAAGTGGTGCAGGTGGCAGACTCCGACGCGACCATTCTCCTCTTCGGAGAAACCGGCACCGGCAAAGAAGTGTTCGCCCGCGTGATCCATTCGAACAGCAGACGAAGTAAAGGGCCGTTTGTCGCCCTCAATTGCGCGGCCATTCCCGAAACACTCTTCGAGTCTGAACTCTTCGGACACGTGCGCGGCGCGTTTACCAGCGCCCATGGTGCCAAGCGAGGCCTATTTCAAAGCGCCAACGGCGGCACGTTGTTTCTCGACGAAATCGGCGAAATGCCGCTCTCGATGCAGGTTAAACTGTTGCGGGCCGTCCAGGAACGGGAAGTCCGCGAAGTGGGGTCTGAAACCACAACGAAGATCGATGTGCGGATTATTGCTGCCACCAATAAAGACCTCGGCGAAGCGGTCAAGAACGGCTCATTCCGGAACGATTTGTTCTACCGTATTTCCGTCGTCCCGCTGTTTATCCCGCCGCTGCGCGACCGCCGAGACGATATACCCTTGATGGCCCAGCACTTCCTCACCGCAAGTGCGAAACGGGCCAATAAAGAATTGCGCGGCTTCACACCGGCCGCCCTCAATCGGCTGGTCACCAATCCCTGGCCAGGAAATGTCCGCGAACTGGAGAATGTCATTGAAAAGGCCGCCGTCATGACGCGCCAGGACATGATTACCCCGGACCTCCTGCCCTCTATGGGAACATCACCGGACGCGCCGCTCAAGCCTTTGACTGAAGCAAAGGAAGAGTTCGAGAAAACCTATCTTAAGAACGTACTGCAACTCACCGGCGGCAATATCTCACGCGCCGCCCAATTTGCAGGACGCTATCGGGCAGACTTCTATAAAATGCTCAAGAAGTATGGTCTGCACCCCTCAACCACGAAGGCGAAAGCAGAAGCCGACCTTGAGGCGCTGGAAGAGGAAAGCGACCTCACGGAAGCCGAACGCTAGGTCCATGTTTTCCTTCGCGGTGAGCGAGCGAGGGGATCCAACAATCTTCTCACGCGCCTAACGATTCAGTAGAATCGAATTATCCACACCCCGTCCAGCACATCGAATTCCGATAGAGCACCGTGGGGAGAGATTCGGTCGCCACGAAGCATCCTGCTGGATTCCGATCCTGACAGATTCACAAGAAGAGGAACGGGTGGCGGTATTCATCCGGCAACATTACGACGATAAACCGATGAAATGTCGCCGGTTGGAACTTGCAGAGTATGGAGCTTGCGAGAGGAATTGAACCTCCAACCTGCGGTTTACAAATCTCCTCCTATCGTAACTGAGCCAACCGAGCAAGACCCGTCCACACCGAAAAACGGGGATTTGGAAAAACCATGATCGTCATAGGTTGTCTTGGTTTGGGCTGTTCCGGTAGCAGCGTGGTAGCAGAAGAGCGGTTTCGGTAGCTACACCTTCAACATGAATCAAAAAGAACTCTAGTCGCTTATGAGCTTTCCTATGGCGCTGGTTCGTTTATTCCCTCAAATCAGAACGTCCAAATCGGCTTGGTCGCTCTGACGTAGCCCAAGAGGATGTCTCTGCGAGCAACGATGCCGACCAGCTTGCCTTCAGCGTCAACCACGGCAACCCGGATGAGATGTTTGCTCTGCAGCAGGTTAATGATCTCCATAGCCGGCGTATCCTGGGTTACAGAGATCGCCCCCTTGGTCATAATATCCCCTGCCTTCACCTTGGACAATTCTTTGCCTTCCACGATGGCCTTCAGCAAGTCGAACTCACTCACAATACCCAGCACCTTGCCGTTCTCGGCTAAAATGGGGACGCTGCCAAAGCCGCCTTCAGTGATCGCCCCAGCCAACCTATCTGCTGTATTCTCAACTCGGTAGTACGACACTACATCTTGCATGAAGTGCTCTGCCTTGAGCGTTGCGAAATCCCGGGCGCCTACCATGTAATCAACACGTCGCATAATCAGTTTCTCCTTTGCGGGGTCTTGTTGGGTGAATAACTAGGTGGAGGTGAGTCCCATTCATGAATGTCGAAGACGATGCCACGGACCATTCAGCGAGAATCATCACAGGCCGTAACGCCCCGCTCTTACCAAATACGGGAAAACTACTATCAGGAAAGGAGAATAGTAGCAAGCCAGAAGAGGCGATATCGTGCGTCCCAAGACCGGGGCGAGGTGTGCGGATCATCCGCGAAGCGACTACAGTCACGGCCAGACCAGTTAGGCCAATGATCTCGCCCATCCAGCTCATAATCAACCCAGCATCCGGGGCAACATCTAGACCGCGCCGACCGCTTGCACTCCGGTTCGCTGAATTTCATGGACTGCTCGGCACACCCTAACCTAGGCTTCTTGATGAGCGAGAAGAAAGCCTGGGCTTGCGGGTTTGTTGAGCCTCTTCCTAGGGCTTGCTCGGTAGTGGAACAGGCAAGTCTCCAAGGCTGAACCACCAACAGTTTTTTCAAGAATATCGCGCTCGAGATTTCTGGCATTCAACTCGTTGTCATCACAAATTTCATGAAGACTGTTACTAGGAGCCATTTACTGTTATACTCACAACGGAATTACCCTTCCTCAATCTTTACCAACCACATAGTGAGGTGCGCGTATGGCAGACCTGTTTGCAAGGCATCCGAATACTGTTAAGGACATCGTTGTCGCCGAGACGTTCTGTCCTCTGCACCAGGAGCCGGTGAAAGTCAGCTTCGAGATGAATGGAGTGCGCGGGAAGCTTACCGCTCTGGATGAGTGCTCCATTCTGCAGATGGGAGAAAAGTGCAACGAGGCCTGCAGGAAAGACCCGGAAATTCTAAAGGCCATCCATCAAAAGATGGAGGAGTTTAGGGAAGAGTCGGCACGGGAGATTCCAATCATCTCGACGCCGTAACGTCATTAATTTGCAGGGGAGGACCAGATTTTGAAACGAGCGTTAGTTCTGTGTATCGCTGTATTTCTTTCAGCTGTCTGCGCGCTTGATGCAGGGGCGGGAAATCCCGATGTTGAGTTCAAGATCAAGGTGAGTAAAGACGGCTTCAGTGATTCAAAAGGACGCATCATTGACGCGCCCTTCCATGTAAAGAAGGGCGAATCGGTGCGCGTAACATTTCTTTTTGACGAGAAGACCTCTGAAGTCTTGCGCGATATGATGCGCGACGCTCAGGACCAACATGGATTTGTGCATGCATTCGCCTTGCATAATGGCAAGGAGATCGTTGCAGAAACACAGGAGCTCAGTCTCAAGAACAGACAGACAACCCTTGATTTTATTGCTGGGGACAAGGGGGCGCAGAACTACAAGATTTATTGCACGCTGATGTGCTTTGGCATGGAGCACTTACACGATCTGACGATCGAGGTGGGCTGAAGAGTGTGTTCAGCGAAACCTGTTTGCAGTCGTGGCTCAGGTCCATTCATCCCGCGTGCCCTCTAACAAGAGTATTGCACCATGCGTGCAGTTGTCGTACGCGGGATTTCCGCATGCCCCATCGCGATCCCGAAGAGTGGTTTCGGTAGCTACACCTTCGAGCGGTGCGCCTCGCAGGTGATAGCCGGCCGGCCAGTGTCGGTGGCTACAACACAAACACGAGGGGATGCGGCAACGGTTGGGATGAAGCCTAGACCGAGCGAAAGCAGGACTGCTACCACGGACCGACACCAGCCTTTTCAGTGCATCAACAACATGAGCAGAAACAATATGTTACATCAAAAAGACGATGCAAAAAGTGACATTTTATGTCATGGAAAATCAATGAGTTGCAGGGCCAGGTGCCACTAGTGGCACCTCCTTACGATCTGGGACCACAGGTATTCTCGCGTGATCCAAGGCGATCTCTGGGAGGTCAGCCTCATGATCCGAGACAGTGAGCAAAATGGGATTGCGGTTCTTCTATTTACGATTGGGAACTGCGTTCTTGGCCGAAGTGAGAAGGGCTGCACGAGAGGTGCCTTCATGGGGATACGCGGTCGCCACCCCTACAGCAACGGTAGGGCCGAGATCCAATGCCTCGATGGTTGTGTGGAGATGGTCGGCCATCGGCTTCGCATCCTCAACTCCTGTCCCAACTAACAGCACCACAAACTCCGCCCCTCGGTACCGTCCGACGACCTGGCCTGGCTGGGTAAACGTCTCTTGTGCCGCCTGGGCAAATTTCTGTAGGCACTCGTCACCCGTGATGTACCCATAGGTGTCGTTAAAGGCCTTAGAATTTTCCAGGGTAACGAAGAGAAGCGAAATCGGCAGATGTTCTCGTGTCGCGCGTGCCCACTCTTGGTCGAACAGCTCATCGAGACTCCACCAGTTCATAATGCCCGTTAAGCTGTCGATACCCTGGGGGACGTGGTTGTTCGCCTTCTGGGGGACCATCTTCTGTGACTGCGCTCGCTGGTTGGCGTCTTCTTGCATTCTGAGTACCATCGCGACCTTGGCTAAGAGCTCAACCTTATTCAATGGCTTGCGAATATAGTCGACTGCCCCTCGCCTTAAGGCTAATTGGATAGTACCCGGTGTCGTATCACCCGAGACCATCAGGATCGGGACCGCTTCAGATTGCGTCATAGACTTGATCCGCCTGCAGGCGTCAAGTCCATCGAATCCAGGCATCTTGACATCAAGCAAAATCAAATCGATGGGGGCCAGCGGCTTGCCCTCGGTTAGCCCCTTCAGGTACTGCAACGCCTCGTCCGCCGAGTTGGTGGTGACAATTTTATAGTTGGCGGACTTCAGGTGCGCCCCGAAAAGCAGGCATTCATCCGGTGAGTCATCGACGATTAAAATGGCCATAGATCTCTCTCCCGGTCAATGCGTTTACGGTACCAGGAACGGGCCATCCGGCCAAGGAATTGTTGAGAAAGGAGCGTGAGAGACGGAGGAGGTGAAACTTCCACCGATGAGCCGCCGCGATTTTTCCTGGCCGATACTATTTGTTTGTGGAACAGGCGGAAGGATAGGTCAAAGTCCCAGAAAAATCGGCTTCTCCCGTTTTCAGCTTGAGAGAGGGTTTTGAGCGCTGGACGGAGAGGAACTCATAACATCTTCGAATGGGAGTTTCCGCCATGAGATTTTTACGCCTATTGCTTCCGCTTCTCGTGACCGCCGCCCTGTTCTCTTGTGCCCTGTCTTCCAACGTTCTTGCCTATGATGATCCCTATGTATATCAGCCCCTCTACGGCTCGCCCGATTCCAGCGGTCTCTCGCACTCTCCGAGCCGCGACTTATGCGGCAGAGAGACCTGGGATGCACCAGCCAGGCAGCAGTCACCGTACAACAACTACAGTTCCGGCCAACCTCATCGATCAGAACCGTGGTCTCCGCCTTCGTCCAACACTCGCGACTTCAATTTGATCGGGAGAGATGGTCGGGCACAACTCTGCACCGGTACGAAAGACACTGTGTATTGCTGCTGACCTTTCAGGAGCATGCCAATGGCGCAGAACGTGTTTCTCACTCGACTGCATGTCCGCTACGATGCCGCACATTTTCCCGAAGATTTGACGTTTCAAGAAACGTCCGATCGCTCGAATTTTCAGGCCCGCTATATACTCCGTCATCCCTGGACTGGCACTGATGAATGTCCCGCAGCCACGGCCTATCGCCAACACCTTCTCGAACGCTACGAGCGGGAAGCCCAGACGCTGGCCAATTTGACTGGCTGGAATATCGACAACATCCGCAAGGCGATGAACATCGCTTCGGTGCCGGCCGAAGAAAAACTATGGTATCAACGCCTGTGGAGTAACTAGTCGAGACGCTGACTTGACACCGCCGAGTACTTTCCTGCAGACTTTCGTACATACTCCCCGATTCATGGAGAGTCGAGTTCAGTACCAGCGAGACACCATCCTGAGAGAGGAGGATCTTATGCGAGGGAAGTCACTCATCATCAGACATCTTGGTCTGGCCGGACTACTCTGCATGACCTTTTCAGCCTGCACCGCGACTCAGACTGCGAGGGATATTCTCGGCGCGACGAAAGATTTTCTCTCCTCAACAACGCCGAGTGATTGGTTTACCGCGGACGGAGTCCTAAAAGCAGACCAAAAGGTGATCGCCTTCGTGACCTTCAATTTCGAAAACCTGAAGCAGGATATGGCCAGAGGCCGCGGTGAATATCTGACCTCGCTCAGCGAATTGTTCGGCGTCCCCCAAGATCGCCGTGAAGCGTTTTTCTCCTATGCTCAGTCGCGCTACCGGTTTGCTAAGTCGGGGCGGGGCGGCCCGGAGGACCTCGTCGCGCTATTGGCGCCAGCTCAGATCTAAACTCTCCGGCGGGCAGGGAGGCATTGCGTTCCTGGCCCGTCATCTGAATCCGGTCTGTTTATCCGCATGCAATCCCGGCTACAGGAATCGGTCTGCGTAGTATTGCGGGTGTCCCCAACGGGATTTGAGGCCGTTTGCCAAGGTCTTAATGGGTCATGGTGCATCCCGTTTCTAGGATTCGTGGAGGCGGTCTGAAAGAACAACATGCTAGTGCAGACGTCTGCAGATAAGTTCGACAGCATCGGCTGAGACGAAACAAGCGTTGACCTGCGGTTTACGAATTTCACCCGATCCACACACCGACAACCTAACCCCACAAGAAACCACACACCAGGATGCTCCTGACATGGGGGCTGAGGGGGCTCGTTTGTCCTGTCCTGGTAGCAGCGTGGTAGCAGATTGATTGTTGTAGGCCGAAGGTGGGTCCAGGGGGTAAGTTGCCCGTCTTGTCCGCTCCTACTGGGCTCGATCGCCATTGATTAGGTTTCTGCAGGGGGATTAGCCTATCCCTATGATGCAGCATTTCTTCATCCGTCGTCTTCCAGCCTCAGAGAGGAGGTCTCGCCATGGAACCTGCCAGAAAACTCGATAAGCTTGCCTCCGATCGGGAGTCCTACAAGCCCGGATAAGGTGATCGACGTCGGGAGCTACATTTTGTGAGGGTTGATTGTGTTCGTAGGTTCGAGTTGGCTGTGTAATGTCCGTTTGGTGACCTTGTGGTCAAGTCAGATCGACTGGATAATAACAGGGAGGATTTCTCGTTGCTGCTTGATGTGGGAAACGCGAAGCTGGAGACGCTGGTGCTGCTTCCCGGCCTGGACGGGACGGAGGTCTTTTTCCGACCGCTACTGGCGTCGTTGCCGGAGTGGGTCAGACCGCACGTGGTCTCCTTTCCTCCAGCAGGCGCCACTGAGTATGCGGACCTCCTCGCGATTGTGCGAGAAGCGGTATCAGCGATCCCAAGCTTCTACGTGCTGGGATCATCGTTTGCTGGGCCGCTAGCGCTCATGCTCGCGGAGGCAGAATCGGACAAGGTTCGGGGCGTGATCCTGGCCACGACGTTTGTGAGGCCGCCGCGCAGGATCTATGTGCGAATGCGGTTCACCTCAGTTGCGCCGACTATCTGGTTGCTTCGCACCTGTCGTCACATTCCCGTCTGGCTTTCCAGAGGGCCGACCGATCAGCTTCGCCTGGATACGGCGGAGATCTGGAAACGTGTGACCGCCCACATAGTAGCAGCACGCATTCGGTCGTTGCTGAACGTCGATGCGCGAGAACTTTTGAGGAGATGTCCGGCTCCGGTGCTCTGCATCGCAGGGAGCAATGACGGTGTCGTCCCCTGGCGCAATGTTGAGGAGATCGTCCGTGTACGACCGTCCGTGTCTGTGCGCAGGATCAAGGGCCGCCACTTCGCGATCTACACGAATCCGACGGCCACTACGGAGGCGATCACGGCGTTCATGGAAGCAAAGAGGCAGGATGAATAGCGCCACATGGATGTTAGAGGGTTTGGTGGCTGGCCCTGTGACTCAGAAACTACTGATTTTAAGTTGCCACATGGCATTGCTTACGTGGAGCACTAACCCCACAAGAGACCACAAACCGGGATGCTCGCGAAGCGGGTCCCGATGCGGCTGGTTTGTCCTATCCTGGTAGCAGCGTGGTAGCGGACTTGGAGAGCAAGGCTGGGAGATTTGGACAACTTGACTATCGGGGACTAGGGTGCCGATCGAGTCTAGTTCGAGTAATGCCTAACTTCTTCATCCTGTATTGAAGAGACGTGCGCTTCATCCCTAGCTTTGTGGCGGCACCGGATGCGCCACCGATAACCCATCGGCATTCTTCGAGCGTCCGACCGATCAGGCCGCGCAGGTCATCTTCAAGGGTGGGGGCTTGGGGGTCGATACTCTCGTTGAGAGGCGATGCCTTGGCCGCCTCAGTCAGGAGATGCAATAAGGATTGGCATTTCTCCCGAAGCCCTGTCCAAAAAAAGTTGTTCAGTCTGGCTTTAGCGTTCGTACTCCATTTGACAAACTTTACGCCGAAGTGTGTTCCGATAGCCCACTGTACTGTGGCATCCTCAATCATGACCGGCTCTTTGTCGTTAGAGAGATAGAGGACTAGCGCCAGTCGCATCCCGATATGAACCGGATCCTGGCTTTCGATTTGAAGCCCTTCTCGTGAGACATCGATTACCAGTCCCTTGGCCATTATCTCAGGGGTGAGATAGCTAATCGAAGCCTGGAGTGGCATGCGGGGCACGCATCGATCCTTCCATGCCTTCTCGTTTACAGCCATATTTTCGCCTGTGCTGGGGACTGTTACCAATTGGCCATCGGTATCGTACAAATAAAATATGCTCCGATGGGGACGGTCTGTCACGTGTTACAGCATAAATTGCAGTCAAATCTCATTGGAGGTCGAGCGGGCAATAGGCCGCGACTTTCATTACGCTCCAGTCGCGGGGTGCCAACAGCAAGGTGTTTGAGAACAGACAAAATCAAGGTCAGACCCGAATGGTTGTAAGGGCTCGATTTTAGCGGTATTTCAAACGCCCTTGCGCATCGCATTGAAGTGAGTGGGACCAGAATCGCTGGAGGGATTTTAGCGGCATTTTCGCCCCCGGCCAGTAGGAGCAGCGGTCTTGTAAGCCTTTCCAGTACTTCCACACAAACCGTTGTCAGCAGAGTTGAATGCCCCGTCTAGAGTGGCTTTGCACCGGTTCAACCATTGGGTCCTATTCAGGTGGAGTGAGGGCCTTTGAGGCGTTTTAAGCCGTAGATTGAACACGCCGGGAACACGTAGGGTTTCTATGTAGAAATGGCTTGTTTTAGAGGCAGAGGGATGATTAAGAAGACGTCTTAAATTTGGCGGGCGAGCAGTGCGAGATAATCATCACACGTCGGAATCAGTTCTTTGCAGCCTGATCCGGTTTCGAAATAGGGCACTTGGATGCCGACCGCATGTTTGGTTGCGCCGATGCCAGCCGCCATGTGGAGGGCAGGGGGATAAGTGATTTCGAGGCCCTTAAAACCAAAATCTGATACCCACTTTGTTTCTGTATGTAGGTCCTGGGCCCCGGCGTTATGAGCCGCGGTGCCCCGTTGGTGTAACATAAAGTTGATCAACTCTCCTTCCTGACGGTTCAGGTTCTTCCTCCACCCTTTCCTTGTCTTATTGAGGCTGATCGTCACGCTATAGCAGGCCTCTTGAAATTAGTCGTAATAGAGCGGGAACTCTGCACGTCGAGGGATCGAGGCATCACGAGCCAGTGTCTCTCTTATCTTCCCCAACGCGATTTGTGCTTCCTGGATTTTTTGAGCCGCACTTGGGGCGGTGGCTAGCCATTCCGTTTTATCCTTTTTACTCATGCCCGTTCGAGCCTTCTAAAAATAGGGGAACGCATTGGGGATTTTCCCATGAAATGTGTTTAGCGCCGTGATCCTCCCCGATACGGACCTTTAGAATGAGCCTCTTTTTTCTGTTCTTGGTTGTACTTATCGCAAAGGGGATTTTTACAGGTGAATTTATCTAAACGCGGGGTCCTGATGAGATTCCCAGGCTTTTTGCATGTGGGGCAATCCATCTCCATCTGTTACCTCCACTATTAACTAGTCCGTTCTTTATAGAGTGCATCCGAAAAATCGAGCTGGCGAGAGGAATTGAACCTCCAACCTGCGGTTTACAAATCTCCTCCTATCGTAACTGAGCCAATCCAGCAAGAGCCATCCCCACAGAAAAGCGAAGATTTTGAAAAACCGTGATCGTCATGTGTTGTCTTGGTTTGGGCTGTTCTGGTAGCAGCGTGGTAGCAGGAAGGTTTCAGGGTTCTACAGATTTAGACCCTGCTGATGCAGGAGGATAAAAAGGCGTGGCACCCGTAAAATCGTCTAGGATGGTACGCACTTCAAAGGGCGCGTTCTGGATTGCCTCCGGCCAGGCAAAGGGCTACGCGAGCCTCAATGGTCGGGTTTGGATAATCCCGTTCGCAGTCTGCTAAGAATTCGCTTTGCCAACCCCACCTTTATGCGAATCTGTGCCGCGTGGTGATAGCACACTGCCGAACCTTGACGGATTGTAGTGGCGACACTGGGACAATAGGAACACCTCCACTCAGTAAACCCTGCCATATTGGTCTCGTCCTTGTTCTCCATACACTAAGACTCTCCTCTATGAAGGAAAGATCATACTGCACAACAGAGTGTTGTTACGACCCTGGTAAATGAGGAGTAGGTAGAAATTTGGTTGGGTTCTCAGAAACCTTTGCCCAGTCTTACAACATCGGAATTATCTGCCATAACTCCGTCTCTTCCGGGTCCAACACAAGGTACTTGATGGCACATAACCACTCTTTCGTCACTCTGTCCACTGATGGTCGGTAATACCATAACGTACTGTTGTGATGCTTGCGACAAGCCAGACAGAAGTGTTCAAACCCGATCCTCCACACTGAACGGCCCTTTCAGCCTTGACTTCGTTGGGTCCGTGCCACCCTCACTTCCGACTCCTGCTTCTCGACTACGTTAACTTGGTGCCAAGTTGCCCCGGTTGCTTACCCAACAATTTCACAAGACGCTGTTCGCCGGCCGGCAATGACTTCGCGTAGTGATCCAATCTCGTCGTCGCCTTCGCGTGACCAGGTGGCTTGGGCACATAGAGCAGCAGTACTTTGCTCAAGAGCAGTAGTGAAGCAACCCATTATTTTTTCCAGGGGGGAAGTAGCATCCCGCTTTTGACCGCGATGACGACGGCATTCACGAGATCATCGGTGTAAAGTTTCCTTTTGATCTGCTGCAAGTGTTCCCTGACCGTGCGCTCACTGATCCTCTCCGCTGCCGCAATCTGTTTGCTAATCTCTCCCTTGGCACGACGCTCAAGGACGGCGGTCTCGCGCTTCGTGAGGAGCGTGCGCGGGTAGGCACGCTGGCTCGCCTGGACCAGCCATGGAACAATTAATTCGAATTGTTTGAGGTGGGCGCGGCCACTCCGTGCGGATGACATGGCGGCAGCAAACATTACGAAGCGGTCTCGGCTGGCGAAGCCTCCGCACAGTGAATATTGCAGACCGGCCTGGGTCATCCGCGTCAGCAATTCGGGATCAAATTGCGCCTTCAGACGCTTCGCGGCATCGCACCACAGGAAAGCTCGCTTCAACCGAAGCCATTCCTGAAACGCGGGACTCGTCCACAACGCGCCGGTGGTGAGACGCCAGCGGATTAAGTCAGTGGGAAAACCCTCATTGAAGATATAGCGGATGGTCATACGCGAGGGATAGCCCCATGTGCCGGTAAATTTCTCGTACGGGATGACCGCTCGGAGGCGCTCCAGGAGTTCACGAAACTGCTTCGGGGTATGACACCGAGACGCAGTGGCCTTCAGTTCCTGAAGGGAGGCCGCACGGTCAGAAGAAGGGATACGTCTGCTTCGAGCAACCTTCGACCCAGAGAGAGTGCGTCGCTTGACACTCGAAGCTGATGAGTCAGAGCTGGAGCCCATCTCAACCTCCCCTTAGGCGGGACGAGCATACCTCCTATTTATCCAGCTTGTCACCCTCGTGAATGGGCCGGTATACCGTCTCAAAGACTTGGAGCGGAAATGGTTGACGTTGACGCTGCCGAAGGGAAAATAAAGGAAGGAACTCGCATGCCTTACCGAATCGTATTCGACCCGACGAACCGGATCCTTCGAGCCCAGTTCGAGGGACATGTGACGGATGAAGAGTTGAAGGAAGTGTATCGACTCGGACAGGCACAGGCCGCACGAATCGATCCGCACGCTGGCATCACTGATTTTTCCGACGTAACTACCGTGGTGTTCTCTCCCGAGACGATCCACGAGCTAGCCGCCTCCACCCCGATCATGCGGGATCCGAGCCGGCCGGAGGTGTTCGTGGCGCCGACTCCTCACGTCTTCGGGATGGCGCGCATGTTTAAGACGCTAGGAGCGGAGACCCGCCCGAACCTGCATGTGGTTCGAACGCTGGCGGAGGCGTATGAGGTCCTCGATGTCCGGGAACCCCAATTCGAGCCGATCTGAAACCGGGTTGCCCAAATTTCCCCAAAAAAATGGCTGACACCGGTTGGCGAAGCCACATCGAGCGTGGGTACACCACGCAAGCAGCGGTCAGGATCGACTGTCGGACAGTGGCTGCGGCTGGGCCCCGCACCCTCAAGGGCTTGATCTTGGCGCTGATTGAGGAGCGAATTCAGAAGCTTGAAAAGATGGGGCTACTGCCGAAAGGGAAGAATTACGCCAATGGAAAAGATCGTCGAGTATCAAGGATACACAATTCAGTCCGCCCCGCATCACCCAGAAGACGGTGAGAAATGGGGGCTTCGCATCTACATCTCTGTGGAGGATCACCGTGGCGTCCGCACTCGCGAATTCTCGGTCAATGTTGTGTATGCGACGGAGCAGGAAGCCGATATCCATGGGATTGCCTATGGCCAACGCCTCATTGATGGGAAGGTGGAAGGCCGATCCGTCATGGATATGAAGACGACGGATCGCCGGATGACGCCGCGGCTCCGTGTGCAATTCCGCACCATGTTTTCAGCGGACTCGACCCTGGAAGGGACGGGCATCGTGCTGGATCTGTCTATGGGCGGATGTCGCATCGAGAGTCCGGTCACCGTGGAGCCGGGTGTGTCGTTGGAGCTGCGTATCTATGCGCCAGACATAGAATGGCCGCTCATGGTTGAGGCGGCCAGCGTGCAGTGGGTGAGCGGCCAAACATTCGGGCTGGCCTTTTTTCGGATCACGGAAACTGAGCACCGGCGTTTGGGGCAGGTGATCAACGATCTGATGGCGGGTTAGCCGTGGGAGTGGCGGGCGCAAACTCCGGCTATTTGTGCCGTACCTGAACCAGCCCCATCGCGAGACAGATAATTGCGGGCCACGAGGTTAGAAAGAACAAGAGGCCTGGACCAATTGGATTCGGGTTCGGGTCAGGCCAGAGGCCCAACGCCGCCAACAGAACAATACCCAACAGCGGACCCCACCCAAAGGTTACAAGTGCTAGTCCAACCTGGATCCAGCGATTGCTGAGGTATTCGTTCGTCATCCGTGCTCGTTAACGCGTTCAATTGTCGAGTATACCGACAAGCATAGCACGCACAGACAGACTGTATAGTGAAGAGGTGATTCTCGCGCGTGCGTAGTCACTTACTGAGGCCGCCGTGGGAGGGGAAGATGGCGCGCAAGTCGTCGTTTGTTGGTAGCCATCTTGTTTCCTCCTTTGTTGAAATGAAGTTGGCTCTCTCACAGAAAGAGGAGAGCCAATGCACATTTCAGGGAGGAAACGTGAGGCAGAGGCCGTTGCCGGCGTGCCGGAGAGGACGAAGCAGCGGGAGTGACAGCTCTAGTGGCGCGAGCGGTGCGCCTCGCAGGTGCTAGCCGGCCGGCCAGATCGATACGCCAAGATCCGGGCATGGTCGAACTGTCGATATGTCTCAATCACTCGCGGGGATGTTGGCCGGTCTGAAGGTGGAGCGAGAGAAAGAGCCCCTGCGCCGAGGGACGGCCCCATCCGCCTGGGTGTTCTGTTCATCCGAGGGGACATTGCTCGACGAGAGCAACGTCCGCAAGCTAATGGCGCGCGTCTTGAAAAAAAGCTGGGCTCCCGCTTCACTTTACCCCGCATTGTCTGCGCCATACCTACGCGAGCCTGATGCTGCAGCAAGTGGAGTCTCTGGCTTATGTACAGCGCCAGCTCGGACATGCGAGGATTCAACTCACTGTCGATACCTATGGCAAATGGCTCCCGATGGGGAATAAAGGGGCGGTGGATCGGCTCGATGAAATCCGGACGGTTGGGAGTGGTAGCAAAATGGTAGCAAACGAGGGGAGTGAGATCGCTAAGTTGTGGAGCTGGCGAGAGGAATTGAACCTCCAACCTGCGGTTTACAAAACCGCTGCTCTGCCATTGAGCTACGCCAGCTACAGGAGTGATTTGTCAGGAGAATTCAGACACGGCTGAGAGCCCGCCATCTACGACAGTGGCCACCACATGCCCACCGAAAGCCCACAACGGATCGTGATCGAGTCGTTCAGTCGTCCGTTCGGTCGCGATGCACCGCATCGATCAATTCCACTGTCCATGCGTGGTCAGAAAAATAACCACGCGACTATATCACGGCGGAGGAACGTCCTACAAATCCACCTAAGGTCGGGTGGCAGTTACGCAGGCGACCAGGGGAGTCGCTGCTAGCCCAGGGATTTGATCCGTACAGCCGAAGTCAGCTGCTTGAATCTCCACCTTGAGCAAGACGCATGTTATGGCTGAACCGGTCTTCAAGCGCAGTTCAACCAACGTCACTCGCTACGTAGCATCTCCCTCTCATCTTGACCTCTCCTTCAGGGTGTTCCTGCCCCATACAACCGAGACGACGTCTATTGTCTCGAATCATGAAGCCTGCTATCCTCGCATTGGTTCCGTCGCATTCTGGTATGCCATCCTTCGCTTAGCGGAGAACTGGCAGGCAGATGTTTCGCGTCACCCATCTGCACGTTTGATTTTGTATGTCACCCGCATTCTCTGTGAACCGCTCTTCCTCGAAACACGTTCCGACAGTGGCACCTATCCTCGTCTCTGCCAGGTGCTTGGCGAGAAAAATTCCTCACAGCTACCTGTAAAGGTCTCATTACGACGATCTCAGGGAGCAGGGTTACATTTTCTAGAGACAGAGGAAGCTAGAGAATTTGACTCTTCAGGCACGACTGGACCTCGATAAACCCTGGTGGTCGGGAATCTTGCTTCCCCTGGCGTTGCTCCTGTCTTTTGCGGTCGCAGTCGGAGTGGTGTTTTATACGACGGCTTCTTTGAGAGCCGTGCTGGTCGAGGAGAGGGGAGCAGATCTCGCCAGAACGGCTGCCAGGGTCGCGGACAGGCTCGATCGTGTTTTGTTTGAGCGGTTCGGTGATATCCAGGTGTTTGCGAATGACAGAGTGCTCTTAGAAAGCAAACCGGATGCGAAGAGAAAGAGGTTACTGCAATACAAGAAAATGTACTGGCAGTACTCCTGGATAGGAGTGACCGATGAGACCGGTCGAGTCGTCGCGGCGACCGACTTGTTGACCAGGCCGGATACAGGTGGGACCACAAAGGGTTCGGCAGAAGGTAGGCAGGACTTCACTCAGGCAGACTGGTTTAAGAGAGTGAAACAGACAGGGAAGGTACACCTGGACGGGGCGCAGATTTCCCCAGAGTCAGGGAGGATGCTGGTGGTGGGGTTCTCGGCTCCGATCTCCGGGCCACAGGGAGAGTTTAGAGGAGTGGTGACGAGCCAGGTCCCGCTGGAGAGTCTACGGACCATTCTTGAGCAGGAAGCGAAGCTCCAACATGGAGAAGAAGCCCACGACTGGTTGGTGCTGGACCGTCAAGGAGCGATCATCATCGAGAAGGGCCTACCGACGGGTTTGGACAGTGACCTGCCGATGATGGATCTGTCTTCCGTAAGGCGAGCAGCCGAGGAGCGTGACAAGTCCGGCTTTGTGGAAGAACTGCACCAGCGCCGGCAGATTCCTGTGGTGACCGGCTACGCGACCGCAGGAGGCTACAGTAAATTTCCCGGATTCGACTGGACCGTGTTGGTTCGGTTGGACCGTGACCGTGCCTATGCTCCGATCAACCGGCGTGTCTGGGCCATCGTCTCGGTTGGGCTCCTGCTCGTCATGCCGCTGGCAGGCTTCGGCGTGTGGGCGTCGTGGAAGCTGGTTCGCGAGCAGCGCATTCTTGTTGAGTCACAGCAGGCTCTGAAGGAAAGCATCGCCGAACTCAGCCGCTCCAACTCGGATCTGCAACAGTTCGCGTATGTTGCCTCGCACGACTTGCAGGAGCCGCTGCGGATGGTCGCCAGTTACGTGCAGCTTTTGGCGAGGCGCTACAGGGGCAAGTTGGATTCCAATGCCGACGAGTTCATTGAGTATGCCGTGGACGGGGCCAAACGCATGCAAAATCTGATCAATGACCTCTTGGTGTACTCACGTGTAACCTCGCAGGGCCAAGTCTTTGAACCGGTGGACTGTAATGGGGTTCTGGAGGAGGTGGTGAAAAACTTAGGGGTCGCGGTGGAGGAGAGCCGGGCGGTCGTGACCCATGATCCTCTCCCCACAGTGATGGCCGACGAGAGACAACTGGGGCAGCTCTTTCAGAACCTGATCGCCAATGCCATCAAGTTCCATGGCAAAGAGTCCCCCCGGGTCCACGTGTCGGCTGAACGGAGGCCAGGCGATTGGCTATTCTCGGTGCGCGACAATGGCATCGGGATGGACCCCCAGTATGCGGAGCGTATCTTTGTCATTTTTCAGCGCCTGCACGACAGAGAAGAATATCCCGGCACCGGCATCGGCCTTTCCATATGCAAGAAGATTGTGGAACGCCATGGCGGACAAATCTGGGTGGTATCACAGTCAGGTCAGGGGGCGACCTTTCATTTCACACTACCGATAATCGGCCAGAGCGACAGGGCTCGTGATGCTTGAAACGATCCGGAAGGCTTCTACCCCACGTTTGACCTTCACGTAAGGAGACACGACCGCATGGACACGTATACGAATGTCAGGCCCGTGCAGATTCTTTTAGTGGAAGACAATTCCGGTGATGTCCGTCTCACGATTGAGGCCCTCAAAGAGGCCAAGGTCCTCAACAAGCTCATGGTCGTCAAGGACGGCGTCGAAGCCTTGTCATTGCTGCGTCAGGAAGGGCAGTACACACACGTTGCGCCCCCGGATCTCATCCTGCTCGACCTCAACCTTCCCAAGAAAGATGGTCGAGAGGTGCTGGCTGAGATCAAGAACGACGACAAGCTGAAACACATTCCCGTGGTTATCCTCACGACCTCTCGGGACGAACAAGACGTATTGAAGAGCTACAACCTCCACGCCAATTGCTACATTAGCAAGCCGGTGGAGTTGGACCAGTTCATTAGGGTAGTGAAATCGATCGAAGACTTCTGGCTCGGGATCGTGGTGCTGCCGAAGAGCGAAAAGAGCAAGGGCGAGTGAGTTATACGCATGCGAATCCTCCTTATTGAAGACAACCCTGGCGATATCCGGCTGCTGCAGGAATATCTGAAAGAGGGCAGCACCTGCCAGTTTCAGATCACGCCAGCGGACCGGCTTTCAACAGGACTTGACCGCCTGGCTGAAACACGTTTTGATGCGGTGCTGCTGGATCTCTCGCTCCCCGACAGTCAAGGGATAGACACGCTGGTCCGATTGCATGAGGTCGCAAAGGGCGTGCCAATCGTCGTCCTGACTGGCACCGAGGATGACGTGCTGGGGGTACGGTTAATCCAGGCTGGTGCCCAAGACTATCTGGTGAAGGGACAGGTGACCGGCCATCTGCTAATACGTTCCATCCGCCACGCCGCTGAACGCAAGCGGGCAGAGGAAGAACTGCAACGCGCGTTGGGCGAACTGCGTGCCCTCACGCGGCGGCTGGAAGCCGTGCGCGAGGACGAACGGACCAGGATCGCTCGGGAATTGCACGATGAATTGGGGATGCGAATGACGTGCCTGAAAATGGACCTCGCGCGGCTGCAAACCATCATGAATGGCGCGTCTCGTTCCACAGTGGAGGAGAAGTTTCGGTCGATGATCGGGCTCGTGGACACCACTATCGCGGCCGTGCAGGGTCTGGTCGCAGAACTGAGGCCCGGGGTGCTGGATGATCTCGGATTGGTGGCGGCTATCGAATGGCAGTGCCAGGATTTTGAACGGCGGAGTGGCATCCGATGTCTCGTTGACGCGAAGGAAGAGGACATCCTGCTGGATTCTGCCAAGGCAACCGCAGCCTTTCGCATCTGTCAAGAGACGCTCACAAACGTCGTGCGGCATGCCGGGGCGAAGGAGGTCCGCGTGCACCTGGATAAGCTCGGTGGAGGACTGTTGTTGGAAATTCACGATGACGGTCGAGGGATCCTGCCGGAGCAATTGACGGATGCCAGGTCGTTGGGTCTGTTAGGGATGCGCGAGCGGGCAGAGGCTGTCGGGGGTGCTCTCAAGATTGTCGGCCTACCGGGGCAGGGGACGACCGTGACGTTGCGACTGCCCTGCAACTAAGCCGAGGACACAGGTAGGGGGAGCAGGTGCTCAAAATTTTGATCGCCGACGACTTTCCGCTGTTTCGGCGGGGGGTGAAAGAGTTGCTGGTCGACGGCCTCGGGGAGGTCACCGTTGGCGAATGTGGCAACGCGTATGATCTGCTGGAGCTGGTCCGGCTTAAGAAATGGGATGTGGTGATCCTGGATATCACCATGCCTGGAACTACCGGGACGGAGGCGCTCACGCAGCTAAAGACCAAATACCCGAAGCTGCCGGTCATCGTGCTCAGCATGCATCCGGAGGATCAGTATGCCGTCCGCATGTTCAAGGCTGGTGCGGACGGGTATCTGGCAAAGGCTAGCGCGCCAGAGGAACTCGTGAAGGCCATCAAAAAGGTACTCGGAGGAGGGCAGTATGTCAGCCCCGCGCTGGCAGAAACGTTGGCATTGACGCTCAAGGTCAGCACCGGCGACAGCCCTCATGAGCAGCTGTCAGACCGTGAATATGAGGTCATGTGTCTCATCGCGTCGGGGAAAGCGGTCTCTGAAATCGCAGAGACGTTGCACCTCGGGGTGACGACCATCAGCACCTATCGGGCGCGCATCCTTGAGAAGATGAATCTCAAAAACAACGCCGAACTCACCCGCTACGCTCTTCAACGCGGACTTGTCAGCTAACCAGCCGGTTCCTCTCTCGTCCCCGCAGGCCTCGCCGATCCGATTGCCATTGTTCTGTCGTTCAAACCACGACAGAATTATCGAACTGCCACCGATGGCACCCCTGCGCGGAGGACGGTATAAGTAAGGTACGGATGATTCAGGTGCTCCACGCCACACTGTGCACAGGAGGGAACGATGAAGTACGAATCCACCCAGATCATTTCACGCATCGAATGGTGTCGGCGCCAGCAACAACTTCACTCGGTTACACGGGATGAACGCGCAGGCTGGCGGGCAGAGGAAGCCGGCCTCGTGGATGCCTTGGGCTGCAGAGATCGGATAGACTTCATGCGAGGGGAACACCAGTCTCAGTTTACGCGCTATCAAAGCGGTCTCGAGGATGGGCAAGTTCTCCTCCGCCTCAGCACGTCAACTCCCTGTGGCATGACACGTATGGAGGAATGGAGTCCGGCCCCGCTCATGACCCAGGCCCGGGTGAAAAGCCGTCCCTCACAAGACCCTCGGCCGGTGCATGTGGAGTCTCGACGATGACCTGCCCACACTGTGACGGCCTTGTGGTCCATGAGTACCTGCTCGATACTCGGGAAGGCCTTGTCTGTCTGATAAATGAAAAAGGTGGCGGATGTCGCTTGTAGAACTGGTCGTTCACACAGCTCGTGAGGTGCCATCCGATCTGAGGAGAGAGACGTTCATCGCCCCGACACTGCTCCCCGTCTGTTGTGTCTGTGGATTTATTCGAGACGAGACGGGATTTCGTCCTAGTCACGAGCGCTGGGTGACCCCGCGGACGTATCGACAGACGTATGGCGTGAACCCGGCCGATTTCCCTCTCACGCACACCTACTGTCTGAAATGTTTCACGAAGGCCCAGGAGACGGTGAAGCAGTACTTCCGGGAGATCGGAACGGCGGCATGACCTTGCTCGCCGGCTTAGTAAAGATCGATTCCTCTTCCCCCGCCCTGACCGACGTATTGTATTAGAGGAGTTCTATATTATGGCAAGTATGCGAAACTCGCAGTTCAATCCCCAGACGTTCCTCACCAAAGCCGGCAATGGTAATAAGAGTGTGACGGCCCATAACAAGCAGATTCTCTTTTCGCAAGGGGATGCGGCGGAGGCCGTGTTCTATATCCAGGCGGGCAAGGTCAAGCTGACCGTGGTCTCGCCGCAGGGCAAAGAAGCCGTCGTCGCGATGCTGGAGCCGGGCGCCTTTTTCGGGGAAGGGTGTCTCGCTTCGCAGCTGATGTGTATGACCACGGCAACGGCCATGGAAGACTCCACTCTCGTCCGCATTGACAAACAGGCGATGATCCGTGCGCTCCAAGACGACCCCACTTTCTCGGCGCTATTCCTCACGTATCTCCTGGCTCGCAACATTCGCATCCAAGCGGACTTGGTGGATCAACTCTTTAATTCCAGCGAGAAGCGGCTGGCGCGGATACTGCTGTTAATGGCCCACTTCGGGAAGGAAGGCAAGCCGGAGACGGTCATTCCGAAGATCAGCCAGGAAACGCTCGCCGAGATGATCGGCACCACGCGCTCCCGCGTCAGTTTCTTCATGAATAGGTTCCGCAAGCTGGGCTTCATACACTATGACGACGGGTTACACGTGCACAGTTCCCTCCTCAATATCGTTCTCCACGACGAAGCTCCCCCATCCGTTTCCACTGCAGAGGTTCAGCGGGGCCAAGCCAGGCAGCGTCGAGCAGTGCGACCGGTTCAACCCTTCACCACTGAGCAAGTTTTGATCAGCCTCCTCCCCCTCTAGAGGCATAGTATTGAACTCGTAACCCGCCATCAGACTAACTGTCACGGCTAGCGTTCTGATATTTACCACTTGTCGGTTGAGATCGGCCGGTTAATCACCCGGCCGCAAGAAGACGGGTGCCGGGTCATCGAACCAGTCATTGAAAGGAGGGATCAGGTGCTACGTCGGAACATCTTCCAAGCAGGGGTCGTATCCTGTTCCCTCAGACATGCGGACCATTGGATTTTGATTTCCAACTGGCTGACATCGGATTTCCCCAACCTGCTAGCACTTGGTACTTTTCGAAGGGACACCTCCAGATCATTGCTTGCCGGATACGCTTTCCCGGCTGGCCTGACATATTGAGCAGTCTCGTCTTCCTACGCATCACCCACGGGCGACCATCTGCGACGGTCACCAGTGCTGTTTTTCGCCAAGATGCTCATCCTGTCTTTGCTTCATTCTGCGCCAGAGTCTGTGTGAGACTGGCACGGGGTATGCTCGTGCTTACCTGAGAAAATTTAGATCTGCGCCCGTTGACTTATTCTGTTGAAGAGGAGTAAGGATAAAACTGTTCGCACACTAGTTTATGTATAGCGGGAAGACAAAGTGTGCGACTGTCCGCATAATAATCCCCCGGATCACTCCGAACCAAGGAGGAGGTGGAAATGACAGACCTTAGTCCACCGGGCCACAACGGCCCGTCGAGTCACGGGCGGGCTTCTCGTCAGTCACGCTAGCCGGTTCTCCATCGGCTCTCGCCTTGCCGCGTAAGGCAGCATATATACCGATGAGCCATGGTGGAGCTTCTGTGGCGGCATGATGAATCAAAGCGGCTTGCATAGAGTCGCGTGTCCTCTGACGAGTCGTCGTTGACCCCACCCCTCGCACGGGTCCTCATTATTACCAACGCACAATAGAGTAACCTTCGGCGTCCTAAGCGCCATTCACGGGCGACCTCCCACCTTGGTGCAGGGTCGCCCGTGTTGTTTTATTCATGAAGGAGCCGAACGATCTCCGGAAGCTGTGAACTGCGCAGTCGTTGGGGCATCAGGCAGGTGTTGGCGCGCGGAAGGGATTAAGGGCGGACATCTCATGCCATTGAGAGAAGGAGGGGGCCATGCTTGTCCATGAAGTTATGTCAACCGGTCTCGTGACGGCCAATAAGACAGATACGGTCCGCTCGGCCGTGATAAAAATGATGAACCGCCACTGTGGTGCCATTCCTGTCGTTGAGGGGGACGATCGGCTCATTGGGATGGTGACGTTGCGCGATGTCTTGCTGCCGCTGTATCCCAACTATGGCGACTACATTCACGACAATGTGCACAGCCGGGACTTTGTCGAGATGGAAGAGGGGTACCCTGAGGCGCTTGGCGGGAAAGTAGAAGAGATCATGAGCCGGAACCCTATGACCGTGGCACCCCACGATCCCGTTCTGGAAGCCGCCTCTTACATGGGAGTCAAGAACTTCCGCCGAATCCCGGTCGTCGACAAGGGAACGCTTGTCGGGATGGTCAGTATCGGCGACATCAATCGGGGGTTATTCTTCGAGAAAGGGATGCGGGGGTGAGCCCGGCGACCGGCTGAAGCGCTGCAGTTCAGGGGACTGTGTCGAGTTGGGCCTCGTCGCCTGGTACAGGCCGCAGGGCTCAGGTCGATCGGAGGCGTTGCTGTCCAGGGAGGTTGAGGCATAGAATAAGCGCATCGAAGGAGTAGCGGCTTCGTTCAGGGAGGCCGTGATGTTCTGGGAAACAAGACAACCGTCGAACCAGCCCGCTCAATACTGTTCGTATTGCGGTCGGCGCGAGGGCGTTGCCCGCAATCTGATTCCCCACGCCGTCCCGCACACCTGCGACTCTTGCCAAAGTAAAACCGTCCTGCTCATTTGCGAGGAATGCATTACGGGGTTCTCGGCGTCATTGGCCCAGCACAATGGTGCTGCCGGTTCAGACATCTTGTCAAACATGGTCGTGCCCAAACCGCCTGAGATCAAGGCGATACTCGATGACTATGTCATCGGCCAGGACCGGGCCAAGAAAGTCCTCTCGGTCGCGGTGCACAACCACTACAAGCGTATCCTGAATCGGGGCCGGATCCAGAACGTCGAGCTGCAGAAAGGGAACATTCTGATGATCGGCTCGACTGGGACCGGCAAGACGTTGCTGTCTCAGACCCTGGCTCGGACACTCCACGTTCCCTTCGCCATCGCCGATGCGACGACGCTGACCGAAGCCGGCTATGTCGGCGAGGATGTCGAGAACGTCGTCTTGAAGCTGTTGCAGAACTGCGACTACGATGTGAAGCGGGCCGAAACCGGCATCATCTATATTGATGAGATCGACAAGATCACCCGCAAGTCGGAGAGCCCATCCTTGACACGGGACGTGTCGGGTGAGGGCGTGCAACAGGCTCTCCTCAAACTTGTCGAGGGGACTGTCTGCAGCGTGCCGCCGAAAGGAGGGCGGAAACATCCTGAGCAGGATTACGTGCGGGTGGACACGACCAACATCTTGTTCATCTGCGGCGGGGCGTTTGTGGGGCTTGACCAAGTCATTACTGATCGAACAACGCGCAAGCGATTAGGGTTCGAAGTGGATCGTCCTGAGTTCGAACTGAATGGCCACACCAGCGTCCTGCATCAGATTCGGTCCGAGGATTTGATCAAGTTCGGAATGATTCCTGAGTTTGTGGGCAGATTTCCCGTCCTGACGACGCTCTCAGACCTGGATGTTCCTGCCCTGATCTGCATCCTTACGGAGCCGCGCAACGCGCTCATCAAACAGTACCAAGCCCTGTTCGAAATAGAGGGAGTTGCGCTTCAATTTACTGAGGGGGCGGTCAAGGCGGTGGCGAGACGAGCGGCGGAGATGAAGATCGGCGCGCGGGCGCTCCGATCAGTTCTTGAGGATGTCATGCTGGATCTGATGTACGACGTGCCGGCCATCCAAGGCGTGAAATCCATCGTCATTACGGAAGAGGTCATTGCAGGGATCGGGCAACCACAGATCCTCACCTGACAGGAGGCTGGAAAGGTCCGTCTAAGTTCCCTCCGCACGAAGCCACAGACCCGATTCCGCCTCTGTCCCCTGTCTATGAGGGTGACAGGCTCACACATTTTGCCTGGGCAAAGAGGTACACCACCCTCTGGTGTGCATGCGCAAGGAGGGGAGGTCCCAAGCCTAGGCCGCCTGCTTGGTTCGCGCTTCGCTCACGACGGCCTTGGAGGAGGGGCGGCGATCGCCGACTCCTGAGATCCGCCTCTTCTCAGACTCGCTCTCTCCTGCCATCGACCAGGCCAGCAGCGAAACGAGCGCACCCATCGTTACGAGACCGATGATCTCGACCATGTGCCACCTCTCTTTCCGTCGAATCCTGGCGTTCGTCGCTCTCGCTGGCCCGTTTCCTACGCAGCATATCGACCGCGAGTCGGCATCTGTCTTGTCGACTCACTCGGTCCTTCCTCGCTGCGACCGGACTGACGGAACGATCCCTTCGTGCCTGAATACAGCAGATCCATGCAGACGAAGAAGACCGCTACCATTGAGGCAACGCCCGCTACGATTCCCCAATAGACTCCTGACATAGATCACTCACTCGCGTGAGCACCCGCGAGTCCTTTCCCCCCACGCATCTACGCCTACGCCGCAATGCGATACACCCACTTGGCTGCATGGTGCCGCAATTCGGCGAGGGCTTTGGTTTCTCTGCTCCGAGCGGTCAGCGAGAGTCCTCCAAAGAAGATGGTCGCCAACATGAGACTGGCGGCAATCAAGTAGCCCATTGGCAACTCAGGCCAGGATGCTGGTTCGGTTGGGACAACAGGTGTATCTTCTGGCAGGGACTCGATGGCCGCCAGCAGGGTCAAGCGATCTGCCAGCGCCTCAGTGCGAACAGCGGCCACCACTAAGCTCGCCAGTTGCTCTTGATTTGCAGCCCGGACTTCTTCCGATCCTGATTGGGCCTGCGCCACATGCAGAATGGCGGTGCCCAATCGCTCCTGGATCGCGCCAGCACGTTTGCTGTAGTTCTGAATGGCATCCACGATCCCTCGTCCGAGGGTCGTCTGCCACGTCGACGCGAAATTGTGGTTGAGACTCTGTCCTCTGGCTTCAGTCGTGCGGATCATGCCGGTGTTGTAATCTGAAAGAGATTGATCAGCCGACAACACTCCACTTCGAATGCCGCGCCGAGTAAAATTCACGATCGCCCGACCCATGACGCCCTGGACGCGGGCCATATGGTCGGCTGGGACTGTAGCAGCCTGGTGCATGACGGTTCCGAAGGGACCGCCCGGGAGCGATTGGAACTCCTGGTGAGCGAGTGTCGTCCGGTTCCACTCGGACGCGGATTGAGCCATGACGTGATTGGCGCGGCGTTCGAAGATCGCCTGTTCGACAATGGCTTGGCCCAGGGCCGGCTGGAGCATGGTCATTCCGAGCTGAATGTCGCCTGGTTGTTCAATCGAGATGGGCTGTGGGATGGCTGGCTGAAGTGTGCCGTTCGCAGCGACAAAGAACAACAGTGCGCCGAAGACAATTGCACACATGCCGACACCCACGATGATGTCGATGGAATTGTAGCGATACGACATAACGACCTCCTTTCGAGATCGGGCAATCAGGCGGGTGGCAGGTGCACGACCCGACATCTTGCTCGCGTCACTTGGAACGGTTCTGGGTCCTTACAGTCGGACCAGTTCTGCCACCTCCAGGTTGAGGTAACCACAAGAAAGAGGCCACAAGTTGTGCATCTTCGTCCCGGTGTGCGCAGGCACAATGGAAGAGGGCAACTCGGTTCTGTTGTTGGAAAGAGTTCGATTGGGGAGGAGGCCGCACCTGCCATGTCCATCCCGTTGGATCTGTGTTCCACGGAGGATCATGGCCACCACCTCCAGAATGAGGCAGCTCCTGAATTAGTTTTTACTCTACGCCCCTGCGATGCACCGGTCAAGAGCGAGAATGGCAAGGCAGTAGTAGGCTGGAGGCGAATCAGAACAATGAGAAACGATTCCACTTGCTCTCCTCGAACGTGACAATTCGTTCGTCGGCTTGGACGTCGATGCACAAGGGACGTCGTCATGGCTCCGATGAAGCAGACCACGCTCCTCGCTTCTGACGCCGTGCTGTGTGCTGCCGAGAAATCAGTTGAGTCTACGGTTTCAATCAGGTGTCGACCCCTGGTTTCAACGGAAACGAGGGGTCGGTCTTTGCCGATCTACTCGTCATGATCCGACGTCACTTCGGGGACGCGTTGATCTTGGTGGCCTCCTTCACAGGCGGTTCTATCTTGATGTTCGGCCCTTGAACCTTTGGAAGAATTCCCGCAGAGGTCCCTCCGTAAGACCAACGTTGGCTTAAGACCGAACTGTACCTGCGTGCCGGCCTGGGCTGACTGCGCCGCGCGTGGGTCTCATCCCGCTCGAAGTCATCGGTCCTATGGACCCATGCGCTTGCGCGTTCCTATTCGTCATGATGAGCGGATCGGTAATATTTCCACAGATGAGACACTCCCACCCGTCATACTCCCAGGCATGGTTCCCCTCGAAATGCGCGGCGACACTCAACCCCCCACACCGTTCACAGGTCATAAGGTCCTCCATCCGGTGTTCGGAACACGTAGGCGTGACATCACGCCTTAGGCCGCCTTAAGATGATCGTGTTCATCGGAACTCTTTTCCAGGTTCTTCACCTCATGATGCTCTTCGCTATCGCAGCCAACGATTTCAGGCCAAGAGACATGAGAATCTGCCCAGGTCCCTAGCTCATCAATGTATGAGTCTGCTACCCCGGCGAGGTCAGGTGACGTGAGTCGAAGGGCGCGCCCGTATAACCAGTCAAAATCGTGAAGAAGAGATTGAGCGGAGAAGAGGCCACACCTGGCTTGGCCACACGGTTGGATCTGTGCTCCACGGAGTACCATGGCCAGCACCTGCAGGAGAAATTGGCATGTCCTGCCAATTTATAATTTTACGCCTCCAGGCGAAACAGGTCAATGCACCTGATCACGAGGCGGAAGTTCCCTCATTGGCATGAAGACGGAAGTGGGATTATGAAAATTGGGTGCTCTCACCCTCAGAGAGGAGGTCGCTGATGGAAGACCTCGGTCCACCGGATCTGACCTGGCCAGCCTTATTGAAGGCCAAGTGCTCGGCTGGACGGCCGGTAGGTTGTCATTTGCTTATTCCACAACCCACAGGGTGTAGCCAGACGCATCGCGCAGCAACTGATCCGTGATACCTGCACGGAAGAACCGTTTCATCCCGTTCGAGCCGTGACGGCTCACCACGATGGTCCCATAGCCTCCGGTGCGGGCTTCTTCGAGAATATTGCGAGCGATATCGTCTTCGTGCCCGAACTTCAGCGTGACACGATCCAGAGGAAATCCGGTCTTCCCGAACAGCTCCAGCGCCTGTACCAAAATCGGGTACTCCGTCACGCTTTCCGCGCGGACCCAGTTCTCCTGATCCTGCTGCAACGCTTTGGCCAAGCGAACCTCCGCAGCCGGATCTTCGGATCCGCCATGTTCCAGGAGTTCGCGCGGCATCGGCTTCAGCACGTGAAACAACGTGACCTGCACATCGCGAGCCTCACGCAGCAGGGTGCCCACATAGCGCAACGCCCGGGCGGAGGGTTCAGAGTCATCGACGGCAATCAAAATTCGCGAGCGGATACTGTGCCCGCGAGGAACTGTTGTGGCGAAAGTTTGCGACATCATAAGTCACCAGACCTCTGAGGGTGAACGGTGGAATTCCTCCACCACCGGAAAAACGAGCACGGCAAAGTCCATGTAGCGCATGCGGATCGCGTCCGAATGGGTGCCGGCTTGGAAGACGATCTCCTCATCCTCCGTGAGCGATTGGTCGACATACACAGGGAGCCCATAGAGGTTGCCGAAGGGCGGCATTGCGCCCAACTCGCAGTCGGGAAACAGGCCCGTGATCTCATCTTCGGTCGCGAGCCGCACGTGGTGGGTTGCAAAGACAGTTCTCAAGCGGTGGAGATCCACGTTCCAGCTTGCCGGCAGCACCGTCATGACAAACCGCTCATGCACCTTCACGATCACGACCTTGGCCATTTCTTTCACCGGGGTATGGAGCGTCTGCGCGATGGCAAGGGCGCGAAAGGCTTCCGGGTGGGGCAACACGTCATAATGAACTCGTTCATGATCGAGATATGCTTTGAGCCTGCGTGAGATGGGCATGGCGGCGCCTCCTGTGGTGGCTGACCTCCTGACGGAGGTCGCTGCGAAAGTGGGTGGGAAAGGCAGAGGACTGCTTGGTGACGACACGACTGTGGCAGGAACTTCATGATCAAGACTCCGCTGTGATCATGATGGCTAACCCAATCTTTTTTATTATACGCCGTTTGCAACGTCCAGGTCTTGGAAAAAATCATACGGAAAACATCGACGAAGGTGGGACTCCGTCACAGAGTTGAAGCCTCTGTATTGAGAGGAAGTGGCATGTCACTCTCTTCTCGAATGGTCACATTGCTAAGAAAACCTCCGAGTTCTGGATTGGCATAGACACCAAACGCGTCAGCGATGATGCCCTTGGTTCCGTCATCACTTTCCACGGCATAGACGACCGACATCTCATCCGGATCGCTTGTTCCCTCGAATCGGTAATGCTCCACGATGGTAAGTTCTTCTGCCTGGAAGGTTCTTCCGCTGTCGACATCTCGGAGCGCCTTATCGAGAAACTCGAAATTTGCCGTGAACCCTCGTTTCATTAAGTCCTCAATGGCTTCGGCCATACTCGTGTACAGCCTGCAGGCATGGGATTCCGCTAACTTTCGAAGCAGAAGCTTGTCTCGGTTCCCTGGATCGGACGGCACGACGCGCTCTGTCTCTTTCGCACTCGGAGGACTCTTCTGCTTAGGCATGTAGTCATGAAGGCCGCGCTGGATGATTCCGCCGGAGAGAGAAGAGTACTTGCCGCTGAACGCGTTCTTACCAATGACTGTCGCAAGTCTGTCTCGATTGTGGATGAGCCCGAGAATGTTCTCGTCGATGCGCTGGCTGGCTTTTCGAAACAATTCTTCTGCCAGGTCCCAGAGTTCCGGGTGTCCGCCAGTCCGTTCCTGACTCTCGGCGGAGAGGGCTGTCGCGGCAATGGTGAGTAAATCTTCGCCAACGGCTTCGATTCGGTTTTGCCGTCCCTGATCGTCCCGAAGCGCTTGCCGATGAAATAGCATCGCATAGAAGATCGTCCGCGCGAGTCGTCGGCTCGTCCGCTCGATAAAGACCAGCTTGGGTCTGACTCTGGCGTGTTGAAGCTCGGGTCGGGAGGATAACGGCATGCCTTTCCATTGTTTCCGATACCAGGGCACGTAAAATTTTAAGAGCTGCCATAACTCCGTGAACCGATGAGTACCTGTCATGCGTTCGTCGAACAAGTTCCGAGCCCGCTCAAGATGGGAGTTGAGCCCCTCGCGCGCCACGTAGGGCTTTAAAATATCGGTGGCACCTTCTCCAATTCTGGCCATTTCGGCATCGCGAACGAGCTGTTCGATACCAAAGGCTGGTTCTCCACGAACGGCCTTCGACTCAGCCGTCTCATACCCCATGCCGCCAAAAATGATCTGTGCATCTTTGAGGAATCGGATGGTCTCTTCGGAACAGAACATTTTAGCGATTGCCGCTTCAATGCGGATGTCGTACCGTTTCTGGTCTGCGAGATGCCACACCAACTGTGCCAGAGATTCCATGGCAAACAGGGTGGTGGCCATATGGCCGATCCGCATTTGTTGTGTCTGGCGCTCCGCCAGAGGTTTCTGAAACGTATAGCGTTCATTCGCCCGGTCGAGGGTCGGCTGCCACGCCTGTTTGGCCATGCCGAGACAGAGTGCTGGAATACTGATTGCCCGTCCGACGTTGAGGATCGTCAGCGCATAGTTGAGCCCTTTGCCGGTTTCCCCGATGAGGTGGTCAGCGGGGATATGAACGTCGCGGAACGTCATGTGCGCATTCTCAATCCCGCGGCAGCCCTCGAACTGACATCGTTGCCTGATCTGGACGCCCGGTAAGGTCATATCGAGGATGAACGCCGTGTGCACGTGGTTTTCTGCCCCGGTCCCTTCCGGGACAGGAATCCACAGGCGTTTTCCATTCTGCTGTAATTGTCTGGCCGGAACCCGTGCGATTAATGTGACGTAGCGGGCAATCGTCCCGTTCGTGCACCAGAGTTTTTCTCCGTTGACGACGAAGTTCTGGCCTGTGGAGTCGAGCACTGCCTCGGTCCGAATATTGGCGGCATCAGAGCCAGTGATCGGCTCAGTGAGCGCGAAGGCGGACATGTCCTCTCGTGCGACTCGCGGCAGAAAGGTTTTCTTCTGCTGCTCGTTTCCGAACAGCAAGATCGGCATCGCGATTCCGATGGATTGGGGGACGGCAACCGTCAGAGCCAGGGCATGGTTCCAACCAGCCATCAGAGTAAGGACGCGGCCATAATTCTTGTACGAGAATCCCAGTCCCCCATACTCCTTCGGGATCTTCATCCCGAAAGCTCCCAGCTTGAAGAGCCCCAGAAGGACCGAGTCGGGAATCTTGGCGGTCCGCTCGATCTCGTCAGGATCAACGTGGGCGGTGAGAAATGACTGGATGGTCTTGCAATAGGCCTCTCCGGCCGCTCGTTCTTCAGCTGGCTCTTCCGGCGGAAGCAGGAGATCGAAGTCAGGTCCGCCCTCATAGAGGCCAGTCATGAAACTCGCGCCGGCGAGACGTTCGCGGGCCTCTTCAAGCCGTTCCAAACCTTTGAACAGGTCCGACATAGCCTCCTCCCTCCGTGGCGAGATGAATCAGGGTGCGGGGGATGACATCTGTGCCCTTGGTCTTGAGCCCCTTTCGGTATTGTGATAACGCCTCATACTGCCCTGAAGTTGTGGCGATTCCCGACCGGGAAACGCTAGGTCTGTTCCTTAAACTGAACGTTGCGGTAGGCCGCGAGTGTTGCTGCGAGTCGCGACTTCAGCTCCAGGCGTTTTGGTTTTCCCGTTGAGGTATAGGGAACCTCCTCTCCGAAGAGAATCACCTTTGGCCGTTTTGCA
Organism: uncultured Nitrospiraceae bacterium; assembly: GCA_963720035.1. GTDB lineage: Bacteria > Nitrospirota > Nitrospiria > Nitrospirales > Nitrospiraceae > Palsa-1315. The sequence continues at coordinate 127,867 of CAVREB010000016.1, forward strand.
AAGGGAAGTCTGTGGACGCAATGGTCAAGCAACGTTGCGACAGTGGGCGGGGCTGTCTGATCTCGTGGAACGACGTAGGCGGCAATCTCCTCCCCGTAGTATCGATTCTCAAATGGTACCGCCATGGCAAATCTCACGTCTGGGTGACTCTTCAACGCATCGTCGATCTCCAACGGCGAGATATTGACTCCGCCACGGATAATCAGTTCCTTGAGCCGTCCGGAAATGAAGAAGAACGGCCGCCCTTGTTCGTCACTGGCGTAGTAGCCTTCGTCGCCCGAACGAAACCAGCCCCATTTGAAGGCGGCCTCATTGGCGTCGTCCCGTTTGAAGTAGCCGGCACAGACCGTCGCCCCTCGGATGCAAATTTCCCCGCGTGTCATTTCCGGCAGGAGTCTTCCAGTGTCGTCGAGGATAGCCATCACATTATGAGGTAGCGGGACACCAATGGACGGAAACTCGAAGTCGGTCAGCCAGTGGCGATGCTGCGCTCGCGACAAATCGTTCGGCAGGAAGCAGGAATAGCAGGTGGTCTCTGAGAGTCCATAACCATGCCGGATGGGGCAGTGAAAGCGATCTTCAAACCGGATGGCTGTCTCTTTGAGCAGGGGGCCGGCCCCGCAGATCACTCCCTTGAACTGGCTGAGCTGATAGGCCGTGGTGTCTTCATTCGCTTCCAGCAGAAATTCCAGCAAGGTCGGGACGACGCTGACACAGGAGACGTGCTCCTCATGGAGGCGTCTCCAGAACAGACGGGTCTTGAATTTTCGGTTGAGCACGGTGCTGCCTCTGCAATAGAAGGGGGTGACGAGCGTGACGACAGCTCCGTTCACGTGGTGGATCGGCAAGACGCACATTAATCGATCGTTTCTCCCAAACGCATGCCACCCCGCGATGGCGTCGGCGTCGATGAGGAGGTTGTGCGCGGTGAGGATGACGCCCTTCGGAGGACCGGTCGTTCCTGATGTATAGACGATTAAGGCTTCGTCGTCCAAGCTAGAGGTTCGAGCCTCAAGGCGAAAGGCGGCAGGAGCTCTCTGCCTCCGGCCTCTCGTCACGTGCTGCTCGCCCTCACAGAGTCCATCGTCCCCCACGGCAATGATGTGGCGCAGAGCCGGCAGTGCTGAATGCAGGCTCGTGACCTCATCAAGATTTGCGTGCCAGCAAAAGACCGCCGCCGCTTCCGAATGTTCGAGGATATACCGCTTCTTCTCCGTCGGCTCCTCTGCGTTGATCGGCACGACCGCGATCCTTCGCAACCAGGCGGCAAAGTACAGGATGACCGTCAGGTCATGGTTAAACAAGACGGTGGCGATCCGTTCGCCTGGTGCGAGCCCCAGCCGATCGTGGAGGAAGGCAGCGGTTCGGTCGACCACCGCCCCGAACTCCGCGTAGGTGTAAGTACAATGGATCTGCCGGTCGTCGTCATAATAGGTCAGGAAATTCCGATGCACGAGGAGTGGATCGTAGATCCGGGATCTAAAGAATTCCGCAAACGAAGTCCAGGGTAAGGCGAAGGGTTCACCATCCATCTGACGGACCTGTGCGATCCTGTCATGTGCGTCGGTCGATGGGGACATAGGCCCTCGGCGGCGGTCCTGTGTATAGGGCCCGCGGTCTTATCAGCCGGTTGTGGCCCTGTTGTTCGATCACATGGGCACACCAGCCAGCCATCCGTGAGCAGACAAAGAGAGGTGTATACAGCTGGCGAGGGATTCCCATGAGCAGATAGGCCACGGCCGTATAGAAATCCAAATTGGGATACATGCCTTTCTCCTGTTGCATCACATGATCGATGGTCGTAGCGATTTCGTACCATCGGGTGTTGCCGCAGATCCGACCTAATTCATGCGCCTGTCGCTGAATGATCGCGGAACGGGCATCTCCTCGTTTCAGCACACGGTGACCAAACCCCATGACACGCTGTTTAGCGGCGAGGGCGTCTTTTACCCATGTTTCGGCTCGGTCAGGGGTCTGGATCTCCATGAACATGGCCGCGACTGCTTCATTGGCTCCCCCGTGCAGTGGTCCCTTGATGGTTCCGACCGCTGTGGTGATTGCCGAGTGCAGATCAGTCATTGTTGATGCAGTCACCCTTGCGGCAAACGTCGACGCGTTAAATTCATGTTCAGCATAGAGAATCAAAGAGACATCCAGAACCCTCGCCATTGTCTGTGCGACCCCGTCTCCATGGAGGTCGGTGAGGAGATAAAGAAGGTTTTCGGCGAAGGTGAGGTCTGTCCGTGGGCGCAAGCGACATTTGGCATTGGCGAACCGGTACGCGGTGGTGATCATCAAAGGGATTTGGGCTAAGAGCCTCACAGATTTTCGAATATTCGCCTCATGAGAACTGTCAGAGCTGTCGGGGTCTATCATCCCCAAGAGAGACACTCCGGTCCTGAGAATATCCATGGGATGGACCTTGCTCGGGACAACGCTGACGAAAGTTTCAACGGGATCGGGGAGCGTCCAATTGGCGCTGAGTTGTGTGTTGAACTCCTCCAGCTCTTTCCGCGCCGGCAACCTGCCGAACAGCAGCAGATAGGCCACTTCTTCGAATGTCGACTGTTCAGCCAAGTCAGTGATGGCATAGCCTCGATACCGCAGGCCTGCCTCACCTTCATCGACTTGGCACAGCGCTGACTCCCCGGCGAGCACGCCCTCCAGGCCGGGGCTGTAGGTCTCTGTCTGATGACTGTCAGTTGTGCGATGTTCCATCATCGGTTGAGCGAAACGACCGTTCTCGTCGTTCGTACTCCTCATACTCCAGCAGCTCGTAGAGCTGTTGCCTGGTGTGCATCTGATCCAACAGGTCACGCTGGGAGCCATGATTCGCCAAGTCGCGCAAGACCTGTTCCACGGCTTTGGTGGTAACCCTCAGGGCAGTCACCGGAAACAGCACCAAGCGATACCCCAGATCTTCAAATTCGCTGACGCTCAAGTAGGGCGTCTTGCCAAATTCGGTCATGTTTGCCACCAGTGGAACTTTGGCTCCCTGCTTCGCGAGCTGCCCGGCAAACCTCCGGAACTCTTCAGCGGACTCGAGGGCTTCGGGAAAAATCGCGTCTGCGCCTGCTTCAACATAGGCCTGCGCTCGCTGGACGGCAGCCTCCAATCCTTCGACGCCGCGGGCATCCGTCCGCGCGATGACGAAAAATTCCTTGTCACGTCGCGCTTCGGTGGCAGCCAGGATCTTGCCGACCATCTCCTGCTGAGACACCAATCGCTTCCCTGACAAATGTCCGCACTTCTTCGGGTTCTCCTGGTCTTCCAATTGAATCCCGGCGATACCGGCTTGCTCAAACTCACGGACGGTCCGCATCACGTTGATGGCTGTACCAAAGCCTGTATCGACATCCGCGAGCGCGGGAATCGACACGGCATTGGCGATCGTGGCCGAATCCGACAAGACTTCAGTCATGGTTAGCAAGCCGAGATCAGGGAGGCCCCGTGCTGCGGCCAATGCGGCGCCGGAGATATAGACTGCACGAAAGCCGGCGCGTTCAATTTGAATTGCCGTGAGCGCATTGAATGCCCCCGGCAGCACCAGGGTTTGCTTGTCGATCAACTCACGCAGCCGGCGCGGCTTTGTCGAGGGAGGATCCTGCATGTCAGCCCTTTCGTTTCACCGTCAATAGCGGCATGAGTGTGCTGATATCCTTAACCAGGTCGAGTTGCCATACCAGGTCGATCACCTGTCTGGCTCGTGCGTGATCCAATTGTCCTGCTGCAAGTCTGAGGAATTTCTCCTCCACTTCGTGGTCGGGCATCGGATTGCGAGGATGACCAAGCGGATAATCCACCTGCTTCACATATTCCTTGTCGGATCTGGTTCGCACGGTGACGCGGGTGGGCATGGCTTGGGGGTACCGTCCCATGAACTCAGGCTGCTGGACGACTCGAATCTTTTGCATGAGTGAGGCCAGCGCCGAATCAGCCAACCGCCTCTTGTCGAACGAGCGGCGCGTCACGGCTCCATCCCTCAAGGACACCGCGACGCAGTAGGGGAAGCTGTGGTCGGCCGTCTCTCTGGTCCTGGGCTGCCACTTCTCGGGATCGCGTCCGATGATCTCGATCGCCACGTCGTAGCTGCCGATCACTACGTCGGTGATGGCAGCAACCGCCGGTTCTCCTTCCGACTTGAGTAATTCCTCTCGCAGGGAGAGGGTTGCTTCCACTGCAGTCTGAGCGTGGTATTCGACCGGGTATTGCTTGATGTAGGTGCCGAGAATCTTGAACGCTGCTCTATCCACTCGTGTTCTGTCCTCCCCACCGAAGAGTGGCAAGTCGAAGGGTCCTGACACCAGGTTCATAAACCCCTTTTCACCTTCGAAGATCGGCGCTGGCCCCGTCATCCCTTGCCTGGCTAACATGGCAGCAAACACGCCGTTGCGTGCCGCATTGGAAAATGCGCAGGCTTTCCACATGGAAAGATCGCCGACTCGTGTCTGCCTCAAGGCGATATTGGCGACGCCGGCTAGATTGACCGCCTGGAGGGTTTTGGCCTTGGTGAGGTTCATCACCTTGGCTGCTGCCAGGGCGGAAGAGAAAGACCCATAAGTGACATGGTCCCATCCACGCAGTCGTAATGAAGCAGCGTCACAGAGGCGACACTGCACCTCATAGGCGAGTGCGATAGCCTGAATAACCAGCTGGCCGGAGGCACCAGCGGCCTCTCCAACTGCCAGGACCGCGGCAATATTGTCAGACGGATGGGCTGGCTCCTTCGCGAGATAGGTGTCATTAAAATCCAGATATCGGACGAGGGCGCCGTTGGCGAAGGTCGCGAGGTCCGGTACTGTCTTGTGGCTGGTCCCCCAGAGCGTCGCGCCGTGGGCCAGCTTGACCGACTGGGCCAGCTTTCGGGCGATTCGACAGGGGGACGCGTTCCACGCACCAAAGGCGCAGCCCAGGCTGTCCAACAGCCGACGTTTCACCTCGTGCACGACAGCGGGTGGAAGATCGTCGTAGCGGAGAGACTTGGTATATTCAGCGAGGCGATTGGCGATCATGGAAGTCTCTGCTCATGCGCTAGGGCTCAGTGTCGAGAAACCTTGGCGACCGTTTTCCCAGGAAGGCTTGGAGGCCCTCTTTCTTATCCGGTGTCCCGCACAGCTCTCCAAATAGCTCGGACTCGCGGGCAAGCCCTTCGGCGAGAGGACTGTCGAGCCCAACCCGAATGGCCCGCAATGCCGCATGTATGGCGAGACGTCCGCGCGCTACGATCGTCCCTGCCAGGGCAGTGGCCTCACTCACCAGCTCTGCGGCAGGAACGACGCGATTGACAAGGCCCATCTTTAACGCCTCTTCGGCCGTGACGCTGTTGCCGGTTAAGATCAATTCCGTCGCTCGTGACGGTCCAACGATGCGAGCCAGCCGCTGCGTTCCACCGAAGCCGGGAATCAGCCCGAGTTTGATCTCCGGCAGTCCGAGCGAAATCCCAGCCGCTGCGATTCGTATGTGACAGGCCATGGCCAGCTCAAGCCCGCCCCCGACGCAGGTTCCGTTGATGGCAGCGATCACGGGTTTGTCGAACCGCTCGATGCGGTTCAGCAGGCCGTGCCCTCGCGCTGAAAACTCAGTTCCCTCATAGCATGTATTGAGGTGGGCCAGTTCGCTGATGTCAGCCCCTGCAGAGAAAAACTTGCCGGACCCTGTCAGGATTATCACTCTGATGTAGGTGTCGACCTCGAGTTCGCCGAATACCTGCTCTAATTCTTTCAATACAGAATGGTTGAGCACATTTGCCGGAGGGTAGTGCAAGGTCACCCGTGCGATGCGATGGGAAACCGTCAGCAACTCGTGAGGCATGGTGGCTCCCGTGTTCTTCAGCGGCGTTGCCGTTCCTCCAGGGGGCTCGGGCGCCGGCCGCGCAGATCGATCATCCTCTGGTGCTCGGCAATGGCCATGACCAGCTCTGGAATGCCCTCGCCGTTGGTGACGACTGTGCGGAGGACCAGGGGACACCACTCGCGCAAATCCTGCAGCGCCATCTCAGCACCGGGATGGTCTCCCTTATTGAGCACGACGATGTGCGCTACCTCCAGAAGCCCCGCTTTCATCGCCTGCACTTCATCGCCCAGCCCCGGTGCGACTACCGCCACGACCGTCTGCGCGATATCGAGGATATCCACTTCGTCCTGACCGACACCGATCGTCTCGATCAAGATCACATCGTAGCCCGCTGCTTCCAGGACAATCGCAGCCTCACGAGTGGCTCGTGCCAGTCCTCCGTGCTGGCCGCGCGTCGCCATACTGCGAATGAAGACGTTTCGATCGAGTGCGTGCTTCTGCATCCTGATGCGATCGCCCAGGATCGCCCCTCCGGTCAGGGGACTGCTGATATCGACCGCCAAGACTCCGACGCTTCTTCCCTGCTGCCGGTAGGCGGCCACGAGTTGATCGATCAGCGTGCTCTTGCCGGCGCCAGGGTAGCCAGTAACGCCAATCACAGCTGAATGACGGGGGACGGGCGAGAAAGCTGCCGCAGGGCAGCGATTCCATCAGGCTCTTGGTTTTCCAGCAAGGTGATCATGCGAGAGACCGCACGGATATCACGGGCCTTGACCCGGTCCACCAATGCCAGGATGTCTCCCCCATCACGCCTGGTCTGCAGGCTCGAACCACACATCAGTCACCTTAAAGGATGGTGCTTTCGCAAAACGGGCAATTACTGGTAGGCCGATTCGCACCGTATCGGGCTGGATGCCCTTGAGCCTCGACAAAAACAACGTATCGGCTCCGTCAAACTCCACTAGAATCAGCGTGAACGGTGTCTCTTTCAGGAAGATCTCCCCTCCGTAGTGGCAGGTGGTGAAGGTATGCACTCGGCCGGTTAACGGCAGTGCGAACCAGGAGGTCGCTGCGCCGCATCCCATGCAATGGGCACGAGGGGTGGCATAGGTGTAGCCACAGGCGGTGCAACGAGAGCCGAGCAGTTGGCCTTTCGTCAGACCCACAAAAAATGGCGAATCTTGTGCGTAGCTGTGGTGATAATCGATCTCGTAGTGGTCCAGGATGATCAACGGATCCACTCCGTAGAGCACTGTTCCCTTGTCCATTTAGGCTGCCTCCAGTACGGATGCTGTGATGTAAGTCCCTGTGCCGGCATGGCTGTGGATCAGCCCGCGTTTCGCCTTCTTGACTTGAAGTCTCTCGTCATTCAAGTGTTTACCGATGGTGCCCTGCAATTGCCAGAAGGCAAAGACTGCCTGCATCAGTCCTGTGGCGCCGACCGGGTGGCCGCAGGCCAGCAGACCACCGGAAGGATTGACCGGGAGCCGTCCCTGCTTGGGCAGTGGGAGGCCGTAGTCGAGTCCAGGCAAAAATGGTATGCCGCTCTCTATGAAACGGCCGCCTTCGCCGTACCGACATAACCCGAGGTCCTCGTAAGTCTGAATCTCAGAAGACGTGTAGGCATCGTGTAGTTCGACGAAGCTCAGCTCCTCTAGCGGGTTTCGGATCCCCGCCATCTCATAGGCCAGTTTCGCAGCCATACGGCCTCCGCGGAACGAGTGGACACCTGGATATTTGAGGTGCTGGTAATCTGACTCTCGCTCATGCGGCAGCAGGATGACCTTGCCATGGGGACGGTCGGCCATCCGCATCGCGTCGGATCCTGAGCCGACCCCCGTGATCTTGACCGGTCGGTCACAAACCTTCCCGGCAAGTTCTTCGGACGCAAGGACGCAGACCGCCGCACCGTCGGACATGGTGCAGATGTCTTCCATCGTCAGCGGTGTGGCCACCATGGGAGACTCCCGCACCTGCTTAATCGTGAGACGTTTCGCCTTTTGAGCATAGGGGTTATGCAGGGCATTCGCATGGTTCTTGACCGAGACCATGGCCATCTGCTCGACCGTCGTGCCGAATTCATACATGTGGCGCTGCACCATCATGGCGTAGTACCCGCTGTAGAACCCGCCGACAGGGAAGTCGAAGTTCGTGTCAGAGGCGAGGGCGATGAACTCATTCCCTTTCCAGGTATTCACGCGCGACATCGTTTCAAACCCGAAGGCCAGGCAGCAATTCATACGCCCGGAGGCCACGGCTTCCCATGCTGACTGGAAGCAGAGCCCGCCTGTCGCTCCCCCGCCTTCGATTCGTTTAGACGGTTTGGGGCAGAGGCCGAGATAATCCTGCACCATGCTGGCCGCTTTCAGCTGCCGCGTGAAGTGGTCGGAGAAGTAGGAGCCGACCGCTCCATCGATCATGTCTTTCGAAAAACGAGGCAGATCGTGCAGCGTATAGTCGTAGGCCTCCTTCACCATAAGACGGAAATCTTTCCCGGGATGAGCCTTGGCAAATTTCGTGATGCCGCCGCCGATCATGTAGACTGGTCTCATGAACGCAATCCTTTCACAAAGTCCACGATGTCACTCATGGCAGTCCCAGGCCGGAATAACATTCTCACTCCATTGGCCTTCAGTTTCGGAAGATCGTCATCCGGGATGATGCCGCCGCCGAAGAGGACGATGTGTTCCGCTCCTCCCTCCCTGAGCAACTCCAATACACGCACGAAGAGAGTATTATGAGCGCCGGATAGGACACTCAGGCCGATGGCATGCACGTCTTCCTGAATTGCCGTGTTCACCACCTGCTCAGGTGTCTGGTGCAGGCCTGTATAGATCACCTCCATGCCAGCATCCCGCAGCGCGCGAGCTACGAGCTTGACCCCTCGGTCATGGCCATCCAACCCAACTTTGCCGATCAAGATCCGGATCGGTGGTGCGGCTACTGCCATGCTCTGACCTCCTCGAGAAAATATTTCCCCTCGCTATCCTTGCGAACATAACCGGCCTGAACCATTGGATCGTGCTCGAAGATCAGCAGCCACTCTCCTTCGAAGGCCCGATCCAGCACCCATCGTTTTGTTTCAAGCGTCTGAATCGGGAACAGGTCGTACCCCATGATGTACGGAAGGGGAAGATGTGAAACGGTTGGAATAAGATCCCCCAGGAAAAACGCGACTCGACCCTCCGACTCGATCTTGATGCTCTGATGGCAACGGGTATGGCCATTCGTCACCACCGCGGAGATTCCCGGCAACAACTCCTGGTCGCCCGTCAGAAACTCCCACTTGTTGACCTGTGCGAGTTTGGTGAAGTTATCCCGTCGATAACTGACCTTCGTCCGTTCATTCGCGCTGGTTGCGTCCTCATATTCGCCCTGTTGGACGAAGTAGGCAGCATTCGGAAAGGCAGGGATCACCGCACCGCTGCTCTCTCTCACCGTATTGCCGCCGGCATGGTCGAAATGCAGATGAGTGTTGATGACCATGTGAATGTCATTAGGCCGGAGGCTGTATCGCTGTAGGGATTCTTGCAAGGTCGGCGTGCGATCGACGGCGAATCTCTGGCAGAAACTTCGCGTCTTCCTTGTCGCCTAGACCCGTGTCCACGAGAATGTTCTTTCCGTGGGCGCGAATCAGGAGGCAGGTGAGACTCAGCGGGATACGGTTTTGCTCATCCGCTGGGCAGCATCGCTCCCAGAGGGCCTTCGGCACCACGCCAAACATGGCACCTCCATCCAGCCGAAACCGGCCATCAGTTACCGGAGAGATTTCAAACGCTCCGAGCTTCATTGCTTCCTTTCGAACAGGCGAGAGGCAGGAGGGTCAGGGGCTATGGGTGGAAAACTCGATCTCGCCCCTTGCCTTTGCCTCTAGACGCGAATTCGCCCGCAAGGCACTGACGCTCTATAACACCATCGGCTCATGATAGGTCCCAAACACTTCCTTGAGCGCCGCGCAAATTTCTCCCAACGTCGCCTTCGCCTTGACCGCGTCGATCAGGTACGGCATGAGGTTCTCGCTGCAGGAGGCCGCTTCTTGCAGCTCCTCCAAGACACCGGCCATCTTGAACGGATCGCGTGACTTGCGCAGATCGGACAGGCGCGCGATCTGTTCTTGCTCCACCTCCGGCCCGATCTTCAACGTGGGAATATGGTTCTCCTCCTTTTCCACATAGTCGTTGACCCCGACGACGATCCGTTCCTTCCGCTCTATTTCACGTTGATACCGTTGGGAGGCGTCGAGGATTTCTCTTTGTGGAAAGCCGCGCTCGATCGCTTTGCACCATTCCGCCCATCTCATCCAGCCTGCGGAAGTAGTCGCGCGCTCCCTCTTCGAGGCGGTTCGTGAGCGACTCGACATGATAAGACCCTCCAAGCGGATCGACGGAGTTCGTGATTTCGCTCTCGTGAGCGATAATCTGCTGAGTGCGGAGCGCGAGCTTGACCGCATCTTCCGTGGGGAGGGCGAGCGTTTCGTCCATCGAGTTGGTATGGAGCGATTGCGTGCCTCCCAGCACCGCCGCCAGAGCCTGCAAGGTGGTGCGGACCACGTTGTTCATGGGCTGCTGCGCCGTGAGCGAGCAGCCGGCCGTCTGCGCATGACAGCGGAGCTGCAAGGATCGCGGATCTTTGGGGTGATAGCGACGCTCCATTTCACGGGCCCAGAGCCGACGGGCCGCCCGGAACTTGGCAATCTCTTCAAACAAGTCGTTGTGCACGTTGAAAAAGAAGGAGAGCTGCGGGGCGAAGCTGTCCACGGCAAGTCCGGCCTTCACGGCTGCCTCGACGTAGGTCAGCCCGTCATAGAGGGTAAAGGCCAGTTCCTGCACCGCGTTCGATCCTGCCTCGCGAATGTGATAGCCGCTGATGCTGACCGGATGCCATCTGGGAACCTGTTTCGCACAGTAGGCGATGGTGTCGGTGATGAGGCGCAGCGAGGGTCCGGGCGGGAAGAGCCATTCCTTCTGGGCGATGTATTCCTTCAGGATGTCGTTCTGCAACGTGCCGCCGACACGTTCAACGGGACATGCCGCGTTTTTCCGCGACAGCGAGGTACATGGCGAAGATGACAGCCGCCGGTCCATTGATCGTCATCGACGTGGTGACCTGGTCGAGGGGAATATCCTCAAAGAGCCGGTCCATATCCGCCAGCGACGAGATTGCGACGCCACAGCGACCGACTTCTCCATGGGCACGGGAGTCATCCGCGTCAATCCCCATCAAGGTCGGCATGTCGAAGGCGACGCTGAGTCCGTTCTGCCCATGTTGGAGGAGGTATTTGAAGCGGCGATTGGTATCGTCGGCAGACCCGAAGCCGGCGAACTGCCGCATGGTCCAGAGCCGGCCACGATACATGGTGGGATAGACGCCGCGAGTATAAGGAAATTCGCCCGGCAGGCCGAGATCGCTCTCAGGCGACCAGTCCTTCAGATCGTCGCGCGAATAGAGGCGATTGATTTCCAGCCCTGATAGAGAAGTGAACTTAGGTTTGCGTTCCTGCATCGATCAGATCCTCCGGCTAGGGGCTAGAGTCAGATCTTATTGATCGTTGCTCCGTGCCTCTCGCCGCTTGCCTCATACCCATAGAACCCGTGACCGGATTTGCGCCCCAGCCATCCGGCTTCGACATAACGACGAAGCAAGGGACAGGGACGAAACTTGGGATCTCCCAAGTCCTGGTGAAGGACCTCGCAGATGGCGAGCACTGTGTCCAACCCAATGCGGTCGGCGAGTGCCAGTGGCCCTACGGGATGATTCGCCCCCGTCGTCATCGCCAGGTCGATGTCTTCGGCTGAGGCGACCCCCTCTTCCAACGTGAAGATGGCTTCATTGATCATCGGAATCAGGACACGGTTCACGATGAACCCTGGCACGTCCTTGGCCACCACGGGAGTCTTCCCCAGCCGCTTTGCCATTTCCATTGCCAGATTCAACGTCTGCTCTGATGTTTCGATCCCCCGCACGACTTCCACGAGATGCATCACGGGGGCCGGATTCATGAAGTGCAGCCCGACGACTCGGTCTGGCCGACCGGAGGCTGTTCCCAGCTTGGTGATCGAAATCGAGGAGGTATTACTGGCGAGGACCGCCTGAGGCTGGCAAATTCGGTGTAGTTTAGCGAAGAGGTCCTGCTTTAAGGCGAGATCTTCCGGGATCGCTTCGATAACGAGTTGCACGTCGTGCAATCGGTCGAGATGAACTATCGGACGGATGAGCGCCAGCACTCCTCCGGCTTGATGGCCGGTGAGGGTTCCCCGTTCCACGGCTCGTTCTAGGCCTAAGCGAATCTTGGTGAGCGCCTCGGTTAATGATGGATCCGCAACATCGACCAGCAGAACGTGATAGCCGGCCGTCGCGCAGACCTGGGCGATGCCGCGGCCCATCTGGCCCGCGCCGACCACACCGATGGTTGTGACGTCATCGAGTTTCATCGTCTCATCATTCGTCATTCGTCGTAGGTTTCGTCACGAGTCACAGTTGATAATGGCCTAGGCTCACCTCTCCACAATCATCGCCAACGCTTCTCCTCCCCCAATACAGAGGGCGGCGAGACCTCGACGGGCACCACGGGCTTCCATCGCATGGAGCAGGGTCGTAAGAATCCGCGCACCGGTAGCACCGATCGGATGGCCCAATGCGACTGCGCCACCATTGACGTTGACTCTCTTTGGGTCGAGTCCTAACTCGCGGTTGATCGCGAGAGATACGGCTGAGAAAGCTTCATTGATCTCAAACAGATCGATGTCGTCTACAGAAAGACCGGTCTTCTTGAGTACCAGCTTGATGGCATCGACCGGCGCGATCGTGAACCACTCCGGTGCCAATGCCGCGCCGGCGTACCCGACGATCCGAGCCATGGGCATGAGGCCCAGGTTCTCCGCCTCCTCCTCAGTCATGACGACCAACGCTGCCGCTCCGTCGTTACAGGAGGGCGAATTGCCGACGGTCAGGACTCCATCCTCCTGGAACACCGGTTTCAGTTCGCGCAGGCGCGTCAGATCGACCCGGTTCGGCTCCTCATCATCTGCCACAGCGAGGACCAGCCCTTTCTTCTGCGGCACGTCAACCGTCACAATCTCCCGCTTGAATGTTCCCGATGGCGACGGCTTCCCTGGCGCGCCGATAGCTTTCCAGCGCAAAGTCGTCGAGTTCGTTTCTGGTCAACCGGTACTTTGCGGCACAGAGTTCGCCACCATGGCCCATATGGAAATTGTTATAGACGTCCCACAAACCGTCTTTGACCAGGCTGTCGACCAACTCCGCATGTCCGAGGCGATACCCCTGCCGGGCCTTCTCCAACAGATACGGCGCACGGGTCATGTTCTCCATGCCACCTGCCACAACAATCCTCGCTTCACCAAGCGCAATGGCCTGGGATGCCATGATCACGGCCTTGAGGCTGGACCCGCAGACTTTGTTGATCGTGGTTGCGCCGACTGAACTCGGAATTCCGGCACCGATCGACGCTTGCCTGGCCGGTGCCTGGCCGAGCCCGGCACTGAGAACACAGCCCATATAGACCTCGTCCACGCGCTCGGGAGGAAGGTGAATGCGCTGTAATGCTTCAGCAATGGCAATGCTGCCAAGCTTGGTCGCGGCCAGGGGGCTGAACACCCCGTGAAAACTGCCCATCGGCGTTCGCACGGCACTCGCAATGACCGCCTGTTTCTTCTCACTCACGACAGGGCCTCCTTTACGCGACTCTCGTCTGACGCCTTACGCGTGCCGTTCACAGGATCTGTTCCCAGTGACTCTGTTCGAGCAAGCCTTTCATCTTTGCCATGAATTGGTCCGCCGTTGCCCCGTCGATGACCCGGTGGTCGAACGAAAGGCTGAGATAGCCCATGGGATGGATCACAATGACATCATTGAGAACCACAGCGCGTTTCTGAATCGCGCCGACGCCTAGGATGGCGATCTGGGGTTGATGAATAATCGGCGTGCTGAACAGGCTGCCGAATCCGCCGTGGTTCGTGATCGTGAACGTTCCTCCTTGGACCTCCTCGGGGTTCAGTTTCTTGGACCTGGCTCGCTCGGCCAGGTCTGCCACTTCTTTGGCTAATTGCGTCAAACCCTTTCTATCTGCATGTCGCACTACCGGCACCAGGAGCCCATCGTCCAGCGCCGTCGCAATACCGATATGAATGTCTTTCTTGACGACGATGCCTTGCTCGCTCCAAGACGAATTCACGACCGGCACCTCTCGAATGGCACGGGTCACAGCACGGATCACAAAGGGGAGATAGGTCAGGCCTCGGCCTTCCCTGAATTTGGCTATGCCCGTGAAGTCAGCTTCAAAGAAGGTCGTGACATGGGCTGAAGTTTGGCCGCTCTTGACCATCCGATCGGCAATCGTTCTGCGCATCTGTGTGAAGGGGAGAATTTCTTCACCCATTGACTGCTCATCGCTGCGAGTTGCTCCCGTGACTGGAGCGCCACTCCGAGCGATGAAATCATGCACATCCTTCTTGGTTACCCGTCCGCCGGTTCCGGTTCCTTTCACCTGTGCCAGATTCACTCCATGGTCCTTGGCCAGTTGTCGGACGGCCGGAGAATGGTGGTCTCCGCCTTCGGGAGTCGGTTCCATGGGACGGACGACCACCCCGCCAACACGGTTAATGGCTTCGGAGGGAGAGGTACTCGCAATTCGAGCCAGAAGAGTTCCCACGGGAACCGTCTCGCCCTCCTGGACGACGATTTCGCTCAGCACTCCTGTTGCCGGTGAAGGAATTTCCAACGCCACCTTTTCAGTTTCCACTTCCAAGAGGGATTGGTCCTTTTCGATCAGCCCACCGACAGGGACAAGCCATTTCACGACGGTTCCTTCAGCGATGCTTTCTCCGAGCTGGGGCATAATGATGTCGGTAGCCATATGAAATCCGTGAGACGTTAGGCAATAAACCTGAGTCGGGAAAGAACTTCCATTTACGCCTGACCCCTCACGCCTTACGCAAAAATCAATACGCTGCCAACTTCCGCGCTGCTGTCACGATGTCGCTGACCTTCGGCAGAAAATATTCTTCGAGCGGCGTGCTGAACGGCACCGGCGTGTCCGGGGGAGCGATGCGGAGCACTGGTCCATCCAAATGGTCGAAACAGTCTTCCGCTAACAACGCCGCGATCTCGGCTCCGATCCCGCCGGTCTTGTTATCCTCATGCAGCAGGATCGCTTTGCTGGTCTTGCGCACCGATCCATAAATAGTCTCTTTGTCGAGTGGGATCAATGTGCGCAGATCGACGATCTCCAAGTCGATGCCCTCCTGCCCCAGCAGCTCAGCCGCTTCCAATGCCAGGTGGACCATCGCCCCATAGGTGATGAGAGAGATGTCGTTGCCCACGCGCTTCACGTCGGCCTTGCCGATCGGGACGATGTAGTCCTCCTTCGGCAATGTCGCTTTTATTCGTCTATAGAGAAACTTATGCTCGAAGTAGAGGACGGGGTTTGGGTCACGAATCGCGGCTTTGAGGAGACCCTTCGCGTCATAGGGTGTGGAGGGGGCTACAATCTTGAGGCCGGGCGAGTGGAAGAACCAGCCTTCCGGACATTCTGAGTGAAAGGGGCCCGCCATGCACGCCGCCGCCGAAGGGAGCACGGATGACCATCGGCACCGCGGCTCCCCAGCGATAATGATTCTTGGCCGCGACCTCGGTGATCTGGTCGAATGCGCAGGAGATGAAGTCGGCGAACTGCATTTCCACGACCGGCCGCAGGCCCATCATCGCCGCGCCGATCGCGGCGCCAACGAACCCTGATTCAGCCAACGGAGTATCGAGGACGCGCCATTCGCCGTACTTCGCCATGAGGCCTTCCGTGATCTTGAAGGCGCCGCCATAGGTGCCGATGTCTTCGCCCATCAGAAAGACGCGTTCGTCGCGAGCCATTTCCTCGTCCAGAGCCTGGGAGATGGCTTCCAGGTATGTCACTTCGGATTGAGCGGTGGCTGTGGTCATGATGCCACCTCATCCTCGGTGGCGAAGACTCCCTCCAACACTTCCGGTCCTGCCGGCAGCGGACTCTGCTCCGCAAACTCCAGGCCAGCTTCGACTTCCTTCTTGACCCGCTCTCCAACCTCATGGAAATAGGCATCATCGCCATAGCCGAGCTGTGCGAGTAGCTGTTCGGCCTTGAGGATCGGATCTTTCTTCTTCCATTCCTCCAGCAATTCACGAGGCACATACTTTGCTGGATCATGCTCAGAATGGCCGTGCATCCTCATGGTTTTGAATTCGAGGAAGGTGGGCCCTTCGCCTGCACGGGCTCTTTCGATAGCACGAGTGGAAGCCAGGTACACGGCTGCCACATCATTTCCATCCACGATCTCGGCAGGCATCCCGTAGGCCTTCGCCCGGTCGGCCACGTCGTGGATAGCCATCTGTAGACGTTGCGGCGTCGAATAGGCGTATTGATTGTTGTTGCAGAAGAACACGACGGGGAGTGTGCGCACCGCCGCAAAGTTCATCGCTTCGTGGAAGTCGCCGCGGCTGGTACCGCCGTCGCCGGTGCCGGTGAAGGCGACGCGACGCTCCCCTCTAATCTTAAACGCCAGGGCGACACCGGTCGCGACGGGCAGATTGTCGGCCAGGTGACTGACAAAGCCGATCATGCCGCGCTTGAGATCGCCCATGTGCACGTTGCCGTCCTTGCCTTTGCTGGGGCCAGTGCGTTTGCCGAGGTAATGGGCGAGGACTTCACCTGGCGTGAAGCCGCGGATGAGGAATGCTCCCATGTCCCGGTGAAAGGGCGCGATGACGTCATCACGTTCCAGCGCAGAGGCATAGCCGACTGCAATCGCTTCCATCCCGTGGCTGGTGTACACGCCGCCGACGATACGACCTTGACGATAGAGGGCGGTGATGCGGTCCTCGAGGGCTCTGGTGAGCCGGAGGTAGTAGTACATCTGGAGCAGGTCGGCTCGCTTGATGGTCCTTGTCACGTCTGCCATGTCCATGGACTCCTCCTCGCAGAGCGGTGGAACTGATGCGTCAGATTTCCGGCATATCTCTCCAGGACAGCAGGGGCTGATTGTTCTTGCACAGCGGGCATTGATCCGGTTCCCACTGCGGCATGTCGAGGTCAGCGGCATAATAGAACGGATACCGGGCAATGAGTTCCTCCATGAGCGGAAACTGACCACTGTCCCGCCTGGCAAAGACCATCATGCCGGCCAGTATTCCACCGTTGTCGGTGATAACCTTGCCGAGCTTGCTCACACAATTTCCGCGGGTGGTGACATCGTTGAGCGCCACGAACCGCTCGCCTGGTTTGATCGTGCCGATCGTGATGTCCGTCCCGATCCGTCCGGTCTTGCAACTGTACGGCGTCAACGTCACGCGCAATCGCATCGTGTCGGAGAGGGCATCCGCAATTCCTTCGGCGAGCAACTCCGCGGCCGAGGTGGTTGCAACGAGGCCGCTTATCGGATGGCTCTGGAACGTCCGTCCGATCCATTCTGCCATGTCCCGGGCCAGCAGCCTGATCAGCTCTGGGAAACGTGCAACGGACTCGAACCGCAGATAGGTGGCTGTGTGGTGGCCTGATACCACTTCCACGTGAGTATCGAAGAATACCGACCGAGAGGTCCGCAGGATCCGCAGGATATCCCAACCGGTGAGCTCCTTATGCGAGCCGTCGCGAATAATAGTTTCCAGCTTGGTATCGATCGCCGGTCCGTCGTACAAGACATGGTGCCGCTGGACTAGTTTTGCAATGGTCTGTTCATCTGTCGCATGGACGCTCATGATCCGGTCCTCGTATCTATTCACTGGCTATTTTGGCTATGCGTGTCTTGAGAACGCCGATCGGCTCAATCTCCAACTCCACGACATCTCCGGGGTTCAGGTAGCGGTCCAGTTCCAGGCCGCATCCACCCCCGACCGTCCCTGAACCAAAAAGGTCGCCCGGGTAGATGGCCTCGCCTCGCGAGACGTGCGCGATCATCTGCGGAAACGACCAATGAATGGACCCAAATCGTCCTTGTGACCAGACTTCTCCATTGACCCTGGCGATCATGGTCAGGGCATTCAGGTCCGGGATTTCATCTGGAGTGAGAAGGCAGGGCCCGATTGCGGTGGCGAAATCCTTTCCTTTCGCCGGCCCCAGCCGACAAGCCATTTCTTGGAACTGGATGTCTCTTGCGCTGAAGTCGTTCATAATTGTGTACCCGGCGATGTACTCTGGCGCCTCCTGCTCCGAGATATCTTGCCCCCTGCGGCCAATGACACAGGCCAACTCCAGTTCGTAGTCCAACTTGGTGGTTTTCAGTGGCCATGCCAGTTCTTCGTTCGGTCCAATAATCGTCCGGTGGTTGCCTTTATAGTAGACGGGAGCCTTGTACCACTCTGGTGGAATGGGTTGCCCGCGCTTCTTGGACGTTGCAGCAATGTGTTCTTCAAAGGCAATAAAGTCGCGCAGGGATGGCGGATTGGGAAGAGGGGAAATCATCCGGACGCTGGCGGAGTGATACCAGATCACTTCTCCCATCGGACCCTTGACCGATTGGCCAAGGGTCGCGACATAGCCGATTGCCAGACGCGCTGCCGCCATGGTTGATGGGCCTCCCTCGAGGAACTCGAGCATGGTGGGAGGCAGCTGTGCGTTGGCCAAGCGGTACGGCTGCGCTTCCTGCTGGTCGGCCAGGTATCTGGCATAGGCCATGTTCAGATCCAGGAAGTGCTGGTCGCGGAGGGCACCGACCCTCGTGAAGGTTCCCACAGGCGTCTGCACTTGAAAACTGCATAGCTTCATCGCCGACTCCAACTCAAGGCGTAATCTTTTACTTCGACCGGCTCCAGCTCAGGCAGGACGGTCAAAGAATCTCGCGATTCAATCATGATCGCGACCTCGTCCGTCTCTGTTTTGCCTTTGCTCGCTTCGACTGCCTGCGGTTGCGGTCCATGGTGGATGCCCTGCGGATGCAACGTCAGCATTCCCGGTTGAATCCCTGCGCGGCTGAAAAAGTTCCCTTGGTGGTAGAACAGCACTTCGTCATAGTCCATGTTGCGATGGTAAAACGGGACACGCAGCGCTTGTGGGTCGCTTTCTAAAGGACGTGGCGCGAACGTTGAGATGAGGGTCCCGCCAGCCTGAAAGGTCGCATGGACACTAGGCGGGAGATGATAGCGGGCGCTCGTGACCGGTCGGAAGTCACGCACGTTGAGCTTGGCGACCCAAAGATCTCCCTTCCAGCCGACCACATCCATCGGATAGAAGGGATAGACCAGGCTTGTGTATTCGCCGCGGCGCTTGATCCGCACCTCCCACTCGCCTGGGCCCCCCGCATGATCGTCCTGGCTTCCGTCCAGCTCAGGGGAACTGAGGACTCCTTTGTCAAACAAGGCATGGTGGCCGAGCAGGCCCCGATCCGGTATTTCGACCGGCTCAAGCGTTTCCACGATGAGGAACAAGGAGGGGCATGACTCTATGATGGTCCTGTAAGTGGTGCCTTTGGGGATGACGACATAGTCGCCCGGCTCGTAAGGTAACTGCCCGTAGTCGGTCTCGAATCGTCCTGAGCCGCGGTGAATAAAATGAATTTCATCACCGTCGCCATTGCGGACAAAGTAGGGCATTGTCTCGACGCGCTTTGAGAGAAATACTCTCGCATCGTGGCTCCGGAGAATCTCGACCGGGCGGGCGTCACTGGACTGTTCGTCCTGGGTGGGAAGTGTCGCACAGACAAAGGCGCGGGGACGCAGAGGACCGTCGAGTCTCACCCAGTCCGTCGGAGGATGGGTCCGGTAGAGGTGTGAAGATGGGCCACTGAACCCACGGCGACCGTGTTCTTCTTCACATTGCCCCTCGGGGATCCCCACATGGGCTTGCTTGGGAACCTGACCTTTCTTCTGGAGGTACATCACGGGCCTCCCTGCTCATCTTAACCTGAAAGTCCCCCTCTACCTCTTCCTCGACATGCGTACAGGATCATGAAGCACGTTCTAGCGAGGGGAGCTCCTTTTTCACGGAAACGGGAGTCGTCTTGTAATCAATAATCGTCTGTTCCACGCCGGCAATTTGATCGCGTTCGATGTCTTTGTAAAGCGCTTCGACAGTCCCACGGACGAAGGTTCTGGCCGTTTCTTCGCCATGCTCCCTCTGGGTGAGTTCGAGGAAGAGACCGCTCGCGGGAAACAGAGGGTAGGTGAACCGTTGCTTGAGAGGCCCGAACCCGTCTCGGCCTTCCTTCAGAGGCCCGCTGAATTGCACCCCGTGGGATTCCCATTCCCGGCTGACCGCTTCAATGTCCTCGACCTCGATGGCGACATGCTGGACGCCCTGTCCATACTTCTCAATAAAGTCGTTGATCTGTGACTTCAACTGCTTGTCGTTGCCTTGCATGAGAGCGATCTTTGCGTTCCCGCGCTGAACCACGACAGTATTCATGCTGGACTTCTCACTGCCAACGTCTCGCGCGGACCAGATCACCTCGAAGCCTAGAATTTTTGTAAAAAGATATTCAACAGCCTCGAGGTTCTCGACGCAGAGGGTAATGTGATCAATCCCTATGTGCTCCTTCATGATGAAGCCCTCCTTCTGAACCTGGAGGCGATTAATCGCGCAGGCCTTCGCTTCCTCCGGTGAAGCCCTTCCATGCCGTCTAATATAAACAACTGTTAGCAATTATTCAATATGAAATGAATATTAAACTGTTTCTTTCTTTGTCATATATTCAATCGTGATATGTTCGGTGGCATGCGAAATGCTTGTTGAATAACGGAGATAACGAACTGTTAAAGGTGTTGCATGGACAATATGAAAAGTATATCATAGGCCCATCCGTTGTGGAGATTCGCGAGACGTAAGGACAAATTTGCTGTGGCGAGCGGAGGTGCATCATGTCCTTCTATCAGGAAATGCGCCAGTATGTTCTGAGCCATGGGGCTATCAACAACCTGTACCTGGATCGTTTTCAGCGGGGTGACCTGACAGACGAAGAGTTCCATCAGTTCGCCGTCGAATTTTACAATTTTGCTCGGTTCTTCCCGAAGATTCTCGTGGCGCAACTCGTCAACACCGAAGACGAGACCGTGGCGAACGAACTGACGAAGGTTTTGTATTCAGAATTGGGTGATGGTCACACCAGCAGGCGGCACGAGTTGCTGTATCGCGATTTCTTGCGTTCGATCGGGAAGGATGTGCATGAGGCGATGACGCATCAGGTCCTTCCCTCAACAAAATCCTATATCGAAGGCATGGAACAGCTCTACAGTAGTGGAAACCATGCCACTGCGTTGGGGGCGTCCTTTGGACTGGAGAATATGGCTATCACCATGTGGGACCTTTTAATTCCTGGACTGACCGGTCTGCGAGCGACCCGCTACCCAACTATGGACATGACCTATTTTACATTCCACCGGGCCCTCGAGTCGGGTCACGAAGAAGCGATGAAGAAGGCTGTGGCTGCGATCGATGGGGACATCGACGCGGGATCCGGGGCCCTATCGGTGGAAGAACGGGATGACTTCCATCGCGGCGCCAAGGCGGTACTGGACTATCTCGAAGGGTTCTGGTTGGGGCTGGAAAAGTCGGGCGGTCAGCGTCGCCAAGCTGTGGGCGGGCTTGACGCGACCACAGGCGCGTTACATGAGGGGGCCAGGCAGCTAACGGGATGAGACAGGCCGAGGGTTCGTATGCAACGGTCCTGGATTAGCCAGTATGATTCTGGTGTTCCCGCCACCATTAATTATCAGGACCGGACTGTGCCGGATCTCCTGCGGCAGTCCGCCGCGCGTTTCACGGATTTTTCTGCGCTCCTGTTCTACGGCAAGACGATCTCCTATGGCGAGTTGGATGATCTGACTACGCGCTTTGCTCTCGCGTTGCGTTCTCTCGGCGTGAGCCAGGGCGATCGGGTCGCCCTCATGTTGCCGAATATTCCACAAGCGGTGATCGGCTACTACGGTGTGCTCAAGGCCGGGGCTATCGTTGTGCCCACGAATCCTCTGTATGTAGAACGGGAAATCCAGATTCAGATCATCGATTCGGGCTGCGACGCCATTGTCGCCTTGGACTTGTTCTATCCGCGCATCCGCGCCGTTCAAGAAAAGACGGGGCTCCCGAGACGGATCATCATTACCAGCCTCGGTGACTTTCTCCCAACCGTGAAGCGGCTGATCTATCCCCTCAAGGCCTGGTGGGAAAACCGCTGGGTCTCTGTCGAGAGAAAGCCGCCGGTCTATGACTTTCTGGAGTTGCTCAACAGGGCACCCCGAAAGGCTGAGAGGAGTTCTTCGCCTCTTCCACATGTTCAGCCAGGCGATCTGGCGCAGCTCCAATACACGGGAGGGACAACCGGAACGCCCAAGGGCGTCATGCTCACGCACCGGAACGTCGTGGCCAATGCTCTCCAGGGCCGGGCCTGGTGTCCGGATTTCCATGAAGGGAAGGAAATCTTTCTCGGCGCAGTGCCGTTCTTCCACTGTTACGGTCTGAGTACCTGTCAGAACCTGGCCATGGCTACGGGAGGTTCGATCATCCTATTCCCGCGATTCCATGCCGATGAGGCAGTGAAAGCGATTCATAAGTACCGAGTCACCGTCTTTTCAGGCGTTCCGATGATGTTTTCGATGATCAGCGAGTTCCCAGGGGTCGGACGGTACGATCTGCACTCACTACGTGTCTGTCTCTGCGGGGCAAGTCCTCTTTTGGCAGAGGTGCAGCAAGAGTTCGAACGGCTGACGGGTGTGAGGATTTCAGAGGGCTATGGATTAACCGAGGCCGCTCCTGCAACTCATTGCAACCCGATCTATGGAGAACACCCTAGCGGGTCGATGGGGCTTCCGTTTCCGGATACCGACGCACGGATTGTAGATCGCGCGGCTGGATGTAGTGAGCTCCCGGCGGGAGAGGTGGGAGAGCTGCTCGTCCGTGGGCCTCAGGTGATGCAGGGATACTGGAACAAAGAGGAAGAGACACAGGCGGTGTTGCAAGACGGCTGGCTCTGCACCGGCGACATGGTCAGGCGGGACGAGCGAGGCTTCTTCTTTTTCGTGGACCGCAAGAAGGACGTGATCAAGCCATGGGGAGAGACGGTCTATCCGCGAGAGGTCGAAGACGTCTTGATCCAGCATCCGGCCGTGAGAGAAGCGGTGGTCGTCGGGAGCCCCGATCGTCACTACGGAGAAGCGGTCAAAGCCTATGTCGTGACGAAAGATGGATGGCCTGTAACCGAGGGGGAACTGATTTCACATTGTGGCAAATTGCTGGCGCGGTTCAAAGTTCCGGTTGCGATCGAATTCCGAAGCGAATTACCACGGACTTTCATTGGAAAGGTCTCGCGGCGCACTTTGCGCGATGAGGCAGTAGGGGCAATCCATGATGCATCGGTACAGCGCAGATCTCTCTGAATAGCTAACAAGGAGGTCTTCGTGAAAGAGGTTGTCATTGCCACCGGCGTGCGAAGGCTCATAAGTAACATTGGCAGCACGGTCAAGGAGGTTCCCGCTCACAAGTTGGGTGAACTGGTTGTCCGCGAAGTGATCACACCTGCCGACGTTGATCCACAACTCATCGGCGAAGTGCTCGTGAGTTGTGTCGGGCAATCGAGCGATGCATCCAACGGCGCTCGTATAATCGGTCTTAAGGCGGGACTCCCGGCTCATTTCCCTACGTATGCGGTCCAGCGCAACCGCTCCTCGGGGCTCCAATCCGTTCTCAACGCGTATCAGAATATCCGAAGTAAGACATAGAGGTGTAGGCCGTGGGCGGATGGAGAGCATGAATCGTGCGACGTTTGTAGCTATACACAAGCGGTGAGAGTCTCGCGGTGAGGATCTCGATGTGATGGAGAGGAGGAGTGATGACTGAGATTTCCGGTTATTTCGACGCGGTGAAGGATCGATATCACCTGAGCAGTGATTATACGCTCGCCAAGAAACTCGGCATCGCCCAGCCGGAGGCTAATTTAATGCGGCGAGGTTTGAAAATTCCAAAGCCGGAGCTCTGTATCAAGATGGCGAAGCTTCTCGAAAAGAATCCAGTCGAACTTCTTCTCATCGCACAAAAAGACAAGGCGCCGCCTCAGGCCAAGGAATACTGGACACTGGCCCTCACCGCGGTGGACGTCATGTTGCATGTGCCCAAGAATCCCAAATACATCCCACGCAAAGTGGAAGCCATCGGCCAGGAACTGCGCCAACTCGAATCGCAAACGTTGATTTACGAAGGGGCCACGGCGAGTGCCGAAGCGGTACGGCTGATGGAAACGGCCGAGAAGTCGGTCGATTCGATCATGGAGCGATGGAATATCTGGAAGAGGGGTGAGGCGCTCTATCCCAATTATCTCTTGGCCAATCAGGCCGCGGCCCGGCGCGGGGTGAAAATTCGCCGGATCTTGATCCTGACGCGCGAGCAAATGCAGCAGGAGGCGTTGGTTGCGGATGCGATCGAGGTCATGGATGATCAAGCGCGAGCCGGCATTAAGGTTTTTTTCGCGTTCAGGGAGGAACTGGAGCGGTCGCTGGCGTTCCAGCGATTTCAAGAGGACTATGGAAAGCAGGGGGCCGCGGAGGATGTCAACGCCGCGATGTTCGATGTCGAGATTCTGATCTTTTCCCGTATCTATGGCACGGTGCCGCTCGGTATGGTCGGTAAGCCTACGCAGATCACCATGATCAACCAGTTAGAAATTACCTGGAAACCGGATCTGCTCCGTGACCTGAATCCAGATCCACTCTTCGACATGACTCGGTATGTGTTCCCATACGAAGGCGCGAAACCGTTCAAGAATGAATTGGCTCGGTTCAAGAGGACGGCCGCATGAAGTTTCCGTCTGAACCGTTCAAGATTAAAGTCGTGGAGCCGATCCGTCGGACGACGCGCGAAGAGCGGGATCGGCTGCTGCGTGACGCCGGGTACAACCTGTTTCAGGTTCCGGCTGAGAGCGTGTACGTGGACCTGCTCACGGACAGCGGCACATCGGCCATGAGCGATAACCAATGGGCGGGGATGATGCTCGGCGACGAATCGTATGCCGGCAGCAAGAACTATTACCATTTCGAGGAGGTTGTCAGGTCGATCTTTGGCTACCAGCATGTGATTCCAACTCATCAGGGCCGCATGGCGGAGAATCTGTTGTTTTCGACCGTGGTCAAACCAGGCATGTGCGTGCCGAACAACATTCACTTCGATACGACGCGCGCCAATGTCGAGCACCAGGGAGCCAAGGCGCTGGATGTCGTGGTCAAGGAGGCCTACGACCCGCATAGCGAGGCGCCGTTCAAAGGCAACATGGATCTGGTTCGGCTGGAAGAGGCCATTAATCGAATCGGGCGTGACTGTATCCCTCTGGTGATGATCACGATCACCAATAACAGCGGCGGTGGCCAACCGGTCTCCATGGCGAATATCCGTGCGACGCGCGCGCTCGTGAATCGCTACGGGATCCCGTTGTTCTTCGACGCCTGCCGCTTCGCGGAGAACTGTTTCTTCATCAAAGAACGGGAGCCGGGCTATGCGGAGAAATCCATCGTCGACATTGCGCGCGAGCTGTTCAGCTACGGCGACGGCTGCACGGTATCGGCCAAAAAGGATGGTCTGGTGAATATCGGCGGATTTCTCAGCCTGAACGACGATCAATGGACGCAAGGCATTACGAACTTGTTGATCCTTGTGGAGGGTTTTCCCACCTATGGCGGGCTGGCGGGTCGTGATTTAGAGGCGATGGCCCGTGGCTTGCGTGAAGTGTTAGATGAGGACTATTTGAGCTTCCGCATCGGACAGGTACGTTATCTCGGTGAGCTGCTCGACCAGGCTGGTGTCCCGATTCTTAAGCCAATCGGAGGCCACGCGGTGTACCTCAATGCGAAAGAATTTCTCCCGCACATTCAGCAGGCACAATTTCCCGCCCAATCGTTAGCTGTCGCCCTCTATCGGGAATACGGGATCCGGGGGGTCGAAATCGGCACGGTGATGTTCGGCAAGAAGGATGTCGCAACCGGTCGAACGATCCATCCAGAACTCGAGATGGTGAGGTTGGCCATCCCCCGTCGGGTTTATACGAATATGCAGATCACATATGTCGCAGAATCGATTATCGAGCTGTACCGGCGCCGCCAGGAGATTCACGGTCTCGTCTTGACCTATGAGGCGCCGGTGCTGCGCCACTTCACCGCGCGATTCGAGGAACTGCGGGGAATACCCCTCATCCAGCAAGCTGCATCGTAAGAGGCCCCGGTGACATACCTGTTCAACGGATTCGAACGTATCGAAGAAGCACATGAGTGGCTGGCCTGAGACAGTTTCATGGCGGGCTACCTCGTGGAAAGTCCGACAGATGTTCAATTCGCCTCGCTCACGACATCACCTTGAAGCAGATGACTCAGTCGTCAGCGATTGGGGTGAGGAATATGAAAACGCAGCCCGAAGACTTGCAGGAATTCAAGCGACGTGCCCGTCCTTCATTTCTCCAGCAAAGGCACAATCCCTTCCTCTAGCCAGGCATACTCGCCCCTCATGATTGTTTTTGACAGGTGGTAGACGACGGTGTCTTTCCTGTGTCTGCGGATGTTTCTCGCCAAAGAGGAGGGAGGGTCCAGACGATCCGCCATCTCCTGACAGAAATAGGTGACAAGCTCAAAGATACCGGGCTTCCCCCGCATCTCTGGTTGGGACGCATACCAGAGCGTCGCGGCCATGGGAAAAAGCCAGAGGCTGTCATTCACCAAATGCTGCAACAGGAGTTGCTTATTGTGCAGGCTCTGCCGGTGGCGGAGCGTCGCGACGAGCGTCGATCGCGTCAGGCTCCGTGAGGACGACTCGATAAAGCGAACCCACCGGGCGTAGTCCTTTCCGAATATCGCTGAAGTGCCCAAGGGGATCGAAAAAGGGAGACAAGAGCGGAGCGCCATGCGCGCGTAGTACAGCGGCGCGGCGATCTTGTCTGAAGGTGATCCTTGGAGAAAGGCGATGCCCTGTTCGATGTAGGGCGCGAGGGCCTCGCGCGCCATCCAGATGCGCAGAATCTCACTCGTCCCCTCCCACACCAGATTTATACGGGCGTCGCGAAGCATGCGCATGGCCGGAATGCCGAGTTCGCCGCTCTTGCGCTGCGACTCGACGGTCATGAATCCTCGTCCCCCACGCATTTGGAACAGGTCGTTGACCACCTCCCAGTACCACTCGCTCCCGATGATTTTGGCTGCCGCCGACTCCAGCCGGAGCTCGCCCTTCTTGTTCGCCCAGGCGCCACAGAAGGCCATTACAGCGTCGAGTGCCAGCGTATAGGCCGCGGCGCGGCAGAGTTTTTCTCCGATTAGACTGTGTTCGCCGATCGGTTTGTTCCACTGGACACGCGTGCGCCCCCACCAGCGCATCACGGACAGGCACTGTTTGAGGCCCCCGGAACAGGCTGCGGGAAGTGTCAAACGACCGACAGTGAGAGTGGCGAGCGCGATCCTCAGGCCGTCCTCTTCGCTGCCCAGGCGGTTTTCAATTGGGACGTAGACGTTGTTGAAGGTCGGTGCCCCGTTGTAAATCCCCCTCACACCCTCGAAACGCAGGCGGGTGACGGAACACCCGGGCCAGCGGGTTTCGACAATAAAGGCCCCGTACCGCTTCTGTGCGTGGGGGTCGTGAAGTTCCTCCGGCCGATCAACGATCCGTGCGATGACGATGAGCAGGGAAGAGAGGAACTCACCGTCCTGCTTGGCGGAATTCGTAATGAAGAATTTGTCTCCCGTGAGGCGATACCCAGAAGTCTTGCCATTTTCTGTGACGCGGACAGCGCACGTTTCCACCTTGGCGATGTCACACCCCACCTGTTTTTCCGTGAGCGCGAAACCGGAAATTTCTCCCCGGGCGAGCCGGGGGAGATACTTGGCCTTCTGCTCTTCTGTTCCGAACAGGCGTAACGGTTCTGGAACGCCGATCGATTGAGCAGCTGACAACAAGACGGTGAGCGATGCGTCAAAACTCCCGCACAAAGTGGCGATTTTCTGATACTCATATTGGGTCAACTCCAGCCCGCCGAAGCGTCTGGGAATCTTGATGCCAAAGGCTCCGAGCTCAGCCAGTGTTTTCAAGACCGGCTCAGGCAGCTCCCCCTCACTGTCAACTCGCTCAGGATCCAGAGGCAGAAGGGCAACCTTGAATCGTTCCAGGAAATCCAGGGCAGGCGGACTCGTCGGCGGAATACCAATTGAGCTAAAGAGGTCCCATCGCACGTCGGTTTCGAACAGCCCCGCAAGAAACCCGGAATAGGAGGCCTTGTCACGAGCGGTCTCAGCCACCGCCACAGACCCTTGAAACACATCCTGTTTTCTCATGCGCGGCATTTCCTTGTCTGCATTCTGACTGTGCTGTCGCTCGTTTACCTTTGCAACTCTACCACCTTTTAAGCCGTCTTTGCCCCGAAATGAGACGCCCCCC
Source organism: uncultured Nitrospiraceae bacterium (assembly GCA_963720035.1). GTDB lineage: Bacteria > Nitrospirota > Nitrospiria > Nitrospirales > Nitrospiraceae > Palsa-1315. Next base: position 156,023 of record CAVREB010000016.1, read on the forward strand.
CCTTTTTTGGGAGGCACCAATGCCTCTAGGGACGAGTCTAGTCGGCGCCGTCGTGTTATTATCTAGGGTGAGTCCGGCGTGTCTGTTACCATCAGCGAGTCGCAGTTCTTCAATCCGGAATGCGGAGGGTGAATGTACCATGCGTAATGTCGTCGTCGTCGACGGGTTTCGTACCCCCCTGTGCAAGGAAGGAACAGATTTTCGCGAGACGGATGCGGAAGTGCTTGGCGCCTGGGTCGTCCGCGAAATGATCACGAGGTGTCACCGTTGGAATCTTCCTCTGGAAACGATTGATTGCGTGTTAGGGAGCAATGTGGCAACGCCCATGCATGCTGTGAATCCGACGCGGGTCGCAGCCGTCACCGGTGGCCTCCCCTCGAAGATCCCCGCTGATACGGTGGCCGGGAAGAATTGCGGGTCAGGAATAACGGCTCTCTACTATGCGAGCTTGCGCATCAGGAGCGGTGATGCCGATACGGTGCTCGTCATTGGCATGGAGGCAATGAGCCGAATACCGATCGTATACAATAAGACTGTCGCTGACCTTCTCATCCAGTACGGCAAAGCCAGAAGCCTTCGGGAACGAGCCGCTGGCGCTCTTGCCCTCGTTCCCAGGCTCCTTAACCTCAAGCGCTATCCGCCGCGGGTCGGGTTGGTGATGGGTCTTACGGATCCCATGTGCGACCTCATCATGGGCCAAACGGCAGAGAATATTGCAAAAGATCCTTCGCTGGGCATCACTCGACAGGACCAGGACGCGTTTTCCATTCGATCGCACAGGCTCGCGGCGAAAGCGTGGAAGGACAAGATCTTTGCGGACGAGGTCGTACCCATGTATGTTCCCGAGCGGAGCACCTATGTCGAGCGAGACAACGGAATTCGCGAGGATGCCAGTCAGGAAACGTTTCGTGCGGTGAAACCTTTGTTCGATAAGTACCACGGTTCGGTGACCCCGGCCAACTCCTCGCAGATCACGGATGCGGCCGCAGCCATGCTCCTCATGGAGGAAGGCAAAGCCCAGGCGCTCGGCTTGCCGATCCTCGGCTACGTGAAGGATTACGCAGATTTTGGCTATGAGCCTGCCTGTATGGGCCTGGCCCCGGTCGGGGCCATGGGCAAAGTTCTGTCCAAGAGTCGCCTGACCCTCAAGGACTTCGCGCTGTTCGAGATTAACGAAGCCTTTGCATCCGTCGTGTTGGGGATCAGCCGCATTCTTGACTCGTCGTCTCTCATGGAACGCAAGTTTGGCCGTTACGGATTGACTGAACGTCTCGGCGAAATCCCGTCCGACGATCTCAACCCGCACGGGGGCGCCATCGCGCTCGGTCACCCGGTCGGCGTTTCCGGTCTTCGTCTGGCCATGACCTCGCTCTTCGAACTCAAACGTCGAAATGCCGAACGGGCGCTGATCAGCGCCTGCGTGGGCGGCGGGCAGGGGGTGGCGATGATCTTGGAGAGGAAATAGCCATGTCGAGCGGCCCCACCATCTCACCCGGCGAGTTCAGACACTTCAAGACTGCAGTCCTTGACGAGGGGATCTTGCTGGCAGGTTTTGATTATTTCGGCAAGTCGGTCAATGTTCTCAACGGGGAGAGTATGTCGGAGTGGCAGGAGATCGTGCAGTCTGCCGAGCAATCCGCTGCCATCAAAGGTGTGGTACTGGTGAGCTTGAAGGAAGGAAATTTCTGTGCGGGAGCCGATCTGGAGCAGATGCACGACGCGCAACGGCGACGTTCCTTTCAGGAGATGGAGCAACTCGTGATCACCGCGCACAGGCTCTTTGCTGCGATCGACCAGTCGGCGAAACCGTATGTCGCCGCGGTGGAAGGCGCCTGTCTGGGTGGTGGACTCGAGCTGGTGCTGGCCTGCCATGTGCGAATTACCAGCACCCATCCAAGGACCTGTTTTGCTCTGCCAGAAGTCAAGCTGGGCATTCTTCCCGGATTCGGAGGCACTCAACGTCTCCCGCGCCTGATCGGCGTGCCGGCGGCATTGAACATGATCACGACGGGGAAGACGATTTTTCCCCGACAGGCACTGCGGATGGGCCTTGCGGACGGAATGGTTGCCTCGATCCCTTCCACGGTCAGGACTTTGGAGGGGATTCAGAAAGAAACCCTCGCTCAAGCCGCCATTGCGCAAGCTCGCGCGCTCTGTTCGGCTCCTGCCCGACCGCGGTCTCTCCGAGCAACACAGAGATTCTTAAGCGTTCCCGGGGTTCGCTCGCTCGTCTGTCGCTATGCCCGGCATCAAGTATTCAAGCGCGTCCGGTCTTTCTATCCCGCTCCGCTCCGTGCCATCGATGCCGTGGAGGGAGGGATGCGTGTGAGTATTCTGGAGGGATCGCTCACCGTCGAAAAGCCTCTCCTGTTCGATCTCATGGCCAGCCCGACTTCCTCACACCTCGTCGGTTTATTCCTGTCCGGCGAGAAGGTAAAGCGGAACGTTACCACTGTTCCGGATGCGGCTACGCGAGTGGGTGTACTGGGGGCCGGATTGATGGGCTCACAGATCGCCGGGCAGCTCGCCGAAAAAGGATATGCGGTAGGGTTGCGAGATGTTTCTTCGGACATTCTCGCGACAGCGATCGGAAGGATCCATCAAACCCAAAATGCCCAGGTCCGCAAGCGGGTTATCCTTCCTTCTGACCTGCGCTATCGCATGATGCGGATCGCTCCAACCATCCATATCAGGGATGTGAGCGCCGCATCCCTTGTCATTGAGGCAGTGTCGGAGAAACTGGAGGTGAAACGAGCGGTGCTCGCAGAGTTTGAATCGGAGGCACGTCCCGATACGATCTTCGCCACGAATACGTCGTCATACACCTTGGCCGACATTGCCGCGAGGGCCGCTCATCCTGAACGGTGCGTGGGGCTGCACTTCTTCAACCCTGTCGCCAAAATGCAGTTGGTCGAAGTGGTGCGCGCACCCTTCACGTCCGACAAGGCCCTCGCGCAAGCCTGTAGCCTGGCCAAGCGGCTGGGTAAATTTCCGCTCGTGGTGCATGACGGACCGGGATTCCTCGTAAACAGGATTCTGTCGCGTTATCTGGCGGAGGCCGTGATCATGGTGGGGGAGGGCATCTCCATTCGGCGCATTGACAGCGTCGCCAAGAACTTTGGGATGGCAGTGGACAGCGGGCATCCTATGGGTCCTCTGGAGCTCCTCGACCTGATCGGACTTCCGGTCGCCATGCACGTGCTGACCTCACTCGCCGTGCTGGGACCTCGGATCGAGTCGCGTGATGCACTACTGCGGAACTTCCTTCCTGAGAAGAAACCACCACTGACGTTTTGGAAGTCAGGAAAGGAGAATCCGCAGGCAGTTGATGCGATTGCGAGCTATCGTCGTGCATACCCTTCAGAAGCTGCGCCCAACTCCGACGACATCCTTCACCAACGATTGTTTCTTCCGATGCTGGACGAAGCGGTGCGCTGTCTGCATGACAAGATTGTGGAGCATCCCTGGCAGGTTGATTTCGCCCTGACGTATGGGATCGGTTTCCCCGCATTCCGTGGGGGTCTTCTCACCTGGGCTCGACAGACCATGACCCCCGGACAGATAACCCAGGAATTAGAGTCGCTGGCAGCCACGTATGGCAAACGCTTTGAGCCCTCCCCTGGTCTCTCAAACGGAGCGTGGTAGTGCCGGTAATTTCTTGAGCCGACTTGCACGAAATGGAGCGCCTCATGCCCGAGCAACCATGGTTCTTACATTACCCCGAGGGAGTTCCCCACGAGCTTCCTCTTCGCCCCGCGACGCTCTTGGAGATGTTCTCCCGCAGCGCGCAGCGGTTTTCACGCCGGCCGGCTCTCTATTTCTTTGGAAGAACCCTGTCTTACCAGGAGTGCCATGCCCTCGTGGAACAATTCGCCTGCAGCCTCGCCGCGTTGGGAATTCGCAAAGGCGATCGCGTGGCTCTCTGTCTCCCGAATTCCCCACAGGCGGTCATCGCCTACTTCGGCATTTTGAGGGCCGGGGGGATTGTCGTAGCCTGCAACCCGACCTACACGGAACACGAGCTGTCCCACCAGCTTCGAGACGCGGGGGCGCGGGCGATCGTGGTGCTCGACATGATGTATCAGAAAATCCAGCATCTCGATCTGGAGCTGATCATCGTCACGCGGATCACCGATTTCATGACGACAATCGCGAAATATATTTATCAACATCGCAACGGCCGACCGCCACTGGAGATTCCAGCCAGAGATAGGACGCTGTTTTTCCACGATGTTCTGGACAGCGTGCACTCAGTTGCGCCGGAGGAGCTTCCGATCGTCACCCCGGACGATATCGCAGTTCTCCAATACACGGGCGGCACCACCGGGGTATCCAAAGGAGCGGAGCTGCGTCACCGCAATCTGACGGCCAACCTACAGCAACTCATCAGCTGGTTTTCTCCCGCCGAACGAATTGAAAGCTTTCTCGCGGCGCTCCCGCTCTTTCACGTGTTCGGGATGACAGTCACGCAAAATATCTGTCTGGCTGTCGGAGGATGCATGGTGCTGGTCCCCGATCCTCGAAACATGCCCGTTCTGCTGACCCTCCTTCGCAAGAAAAAACCCACTGTGATCACACTCGTGCCAGCACTGGTACGAAAGCTTCTCGATCACTGTGAGGCGAAGGACTTTGCCGCGGCGAGATTTTTCATCTGCGGCGGGTCCGCCCTTCCCTACGAGCTCCTCAAAAAATTCAAAGAACGGACCGGCCACCTGATCGTCGAGGGATACGGTCTTTCCGAAGCCTCTCCGGTCACGCACTGCAACATTCCCCGCGGCCTCTCCGTCAAACGATCCATCGGATTACCCATTGCGAACACCGAAGCGAAAATCGTCGATGAGACGGGCCAGGAAGTCCCGGTGGGGGAGATCGGCGAACTCTGGGTGCGAGGTCCGCAAGTAATGCAGGGTTACTGGAACAACCCTGTGGAAACGGCGAACGTACTAAAGCCCGATGGGTGGCTTGCGACCGGCGACATCGCGCGTGCGGATCAAGACGGCTTCTTCTACGTCGTGGATCGGAAGAAGGATATGATCCTGTCCACCTCCGGGTTTAATGTATACCCAGCCGAGATCGAGCAGGTGCTCGCTGCTTCATCAACATGTGATTGAGGCCGCCGTCATCGGGGTGCAGCTCAGGGACGGGAGCGAATCGATCAAGGCGTTTGTCGTCATCACGGTCGACTCTGTCTCCGCGGACGACCTCCTCGCGCACTGCCGGCGCTACCTGGCGTCCTACAAAGTCCCCAAGAAGGTTGAGTTCCGCACCGAACTACCCAGATCGATCCTTGGGAAGACGCTGCACCGGGTGTTGCGCGTTGAGGAAGCGGTGCGACTCGACCTTCAACGTTCTTAGGCGCCGTGGGATGCGGAGCGAGAACCAATCGGGCGAAAACGTCTCTGGATGCATGGCAGGTCGCCAACATGCCGAGCGAGCGCCAAGGCGGCGGAGAGTCCGGGCGATTCAATACCTACCAGATTGATGAGCGGCGGGTCCTCTCTGTCTACCGACACGATGAAGTCGCTTTTGCGTCCGTCTGCAGATCTGATGCAGGGGCGGATGCCGGAGTAGGCCCAGCGAAGATCGCGTTCGTCGAGGGCCGGGAGGAATTTCTGCAAGGCCTCGACGAACAGGCTGGGCGGCGTCTTGCGCGACGTGTAGTCCGTCTTGTCCTGGATTGCCACCTCATTCGGTCCAACGAACAACTGTCCGTTCGGGCGGGGACTGAAATGAATTCCCTTGCCGGTTGCTTGAGGAGGCAAAGCAGGATACACCAGGCGTCTGATGAGGCCTCTCTTCTCCGGAGTGACTAGTTCGTAATATTCACCCCGCAGCGGGCGGATGGTATACTTTTTGTTGTGTAAGGCGAGGGCAGCGACATCGTCGGCCTGGAGCCCTGCGGCGTTAATCAGGCATGAAGCGCGGATCCTCTGACGGTCGGTGGTGACAATATAAGCTGTGGCATCTTCATCTATGGCAGTCACCCGGTTATTGAATGCAAACTCGGCACCGGTCGCTTCCGAGTCTAGTCCTGAGAGATTGTACGAAGGCCAGAGGGTCTATGACCGAGACGCTTGGAATGATGATCCCGCAGCAGGCATGGAGATTCGGTTCCCACGCACGCAAACCAGAAGGCGTTACGAACGACACCCGAGTGTTCGTCTTCCAGGCGTTGACCCAGAGCCGTCGCAGCGTGGATACCTCACGCCAAAGGCCTCGACGGATATCCTCCCACGAAATGGCGATGACCATCCCCGTTCTGAGCAGCGGGATGCGATGCTCTAATGCGTACGAGACCGCCAGTGCGCTCCCTTCCCGGGCCAGCTGTCCCTTCAGTGAACGGAGATGTTCGTGGATCCCGCTATGGAGCACTCCGCTGTTGCGCCCGCTGGTTTCCTCTCCTGCCTTCTCGTGTTGTTCGAGTACGATGATGCGCAGCGAGCTCTCCCGGTGCCGCCGCCCCAGCTCCCTGGCGATGGCGCACCCTACAACCCCTGCGCCCACGATGCAGACATCATACGTTTTCATCTGGTCAGATCCATCGGATCCAGGAACAGGTGGAGCGAACGGTGATCTTTGTGCCAAGATGCAATTGCGACTTTGGCAGTACAGCCATTTCCTGTTTATAGGAAAGAAGCCTATCGGGAGCACATGGCAGGAGAATTCGCATGTCAGATCAGCAATCGAATAAATACGGGAACATCCTGTTTGTTTTCTGCGGGGGCGGTTGTAAGGCCGTCATCCAGGCGGTTGCAGCCGCAGAATTGGTCAATGCTGGCTTCATTCCGACCCACATCATAAGTTCCTCAGCCGGAACGTGCAACGCTCTCGGGTTTGTCGAGGATCCCGGTGTAGCCGGGGCCGCGAAGACTCTCCGCACTGGGAAGAATATATCACCTCCCCGGAAGCGATCTATGAAGTTCACCCGTTCCTCCAAGAGAAATTGGCCCGTCTCTTAGGGGTTGTTCCACAGGTGACTCAAGGCTGGGGGCCGAGTGGATCGGTTCTTCATGATTTCAGGAGGGCCATCAAGTTTCTGCCGCTCGTCATATCCTTGTGTGTGCGCATGCCGTTTCGCGTAGCGGGCCGTACAGTGAGCTTTGTCTTTCGTCTCATGGATGCGTTTGCGTCCCAACACAAGTCTTTCCGACGACTCGTGCAGGCGCCTGAGATCCAAGAAATGTTCGACGAGGTGGATAAGTATTTTGAACTCAAGAGGATGAAGGCCTTTCTTGATCCGTTCCCGCTCTTGGCCAGACTCGGCGAGCAGTTCGATCTGCAGAAGGTGCTCACAAGTCCCATCGTCTGGCACATCATCACTGAACGGTACGAAGACGGAGCCACCGTTGTCTTTTCCAATAAAGATCCCGATGTCGCGATGGACGGAAGTGAGGACATGCGAAGCCAGAAAGCCAAATACGACCTCTTTGTTAAACGCATTCGCGCGTCCATGGCCCTATACCCTTTGTTTGAAATGGTTGAAATGAACGGCTATCGATACCTTGATGCCGACCTCGCCAATCCTCTTCCGGTCGAGGAAGCCTTCAGCCTGGGATGCGATACAGTATTCATCTTCCTCAATATTCCGAGGAAGAGCGTTCGTGTCGAGCCGCACCCGCTGCGAGACCTTCTGGAGTTGAACGACCTTTTGCGCTTAAACGAGCGGTATATCCACCACCGCGTCAAGGAAGCACAGGTGAAGGCCAAGGAGCAGGGCGTGAATCTATTTGTCATCCGCCCTGACGATATCCCTCCCGGACTCGGTTTGCTGGAGATTGATAGCAAGGTGATCGAATTTGTGAAGAACCACGAACGAAAACGTATGAAGGAATATCTCGACAATCTGGATGCCCACAACCTTCGATTTGCGCCACCGATCCATTAGCCCTACCTTGGTGTACTTCTTCTGCTTTGGTTCCAGGAGACTTCATGGAGAGGGTGTTAAGAATCGGCCATCGTGGCGCCGCCGGACATGCGCCGGAAAATACGCTCGCATCTGTTTAGAGAGCGATCTCGCTCGGCGTGGACCTCGTCGAAGTTGATGTGCAGCGGACGAGTGATGGGCATCTTGTCATCATCCATGACAAACGGCTAGAAACACCTTCGGTCGCTGACTATCAATGGCTTACGAATGAAGCCATCTTCCTCTTACAATCTGCATCAAAATTGAAACGCGCCAGGGAGTTCGTCAACAATCATCAAGACCGGTCCCACGCTCCGCTAAGACTAACATCGTTAGCCCTGGTTTCATGAATTGGGTAAGGTGAAACTGAGACTCGCCGATTGAATGGCAACCTCCGTAAAATTGGTCGGTGCTTAGTTCAGGACTAGGTGAGATCGAGAGGAAGATTCCGTTTATTCCCAAGCTCTTTCGCCTTGCTTCAACAGTCCTTCCCAAAGCGTCCGCATCTCCTTGGTCGCCTTCGCGCGACGCTCTCGCTGGCGTTCGACCATGCGCCCGGCGACGAAGGCCGCCCTCACACTCGTCGAATGTTTGAGAAACGCCCGGACATGCGCTTCGGCTTGAATGGCATCCTGATGCATCCCTAAGACGTCCTGCACGGCGCGGGCTTTTTTGATAAAGCGTGTGGCCGGTTTGCCGACGACCGGCTCCGCAAGCTCTGCAGCATAGCGGACCCGTTTGGTTTTTATCCTGATCATGTGGATTGTGGCACTGCTTGGTGACGCACCCGCCTCGCGAATCACCTTCCGCAGCTTCTTAAACTCTCGAGTGGCGAGGTCGAGTAATGTCACGGTGGATTCAACGACGATCGGATCGTTCGCCGCTAGCTGGAGCCGCTTGATGAGGTCGAGATACCGCGCGCTCTTCAACTCGCTCAGCAGGACCTCCTGGACATTGTTCCGCTGGGCTTCCAGATGGGCGATGAATTGTGCCAGCGGTCGGCGGTCTCGTGCATCCAGCACCGCAGATTCCTCACGGAAATAGGCGAGTTGTACGTCGAGATCGCGGGCCGGTCCCAGCAGTTGGCCGAGCCAGCGTAACTCGTCCCGCAACGAGTTGGCCCATTCCGGAACGAGCAAGGGCCTGGCGGCGCGTAGGACGGCGCGCCATTGTCTCGTGGCCACGCGCATTTGATGCAGGCTTTCAGGTTCCTTTCCGAACCTGGTACCCGGGTCATGCGCAAGCAGCCATCGGAGATGACGTGCGAGGGCCCATTTCACATGATCCATTACCGGTGCATCCGCTGCCGGTGGGGGGGCAGGACCAGGAGCGGGCAGGGAAAGCGCCCGAAAGAGCTTGGGGCGTCCGTCATGCTCTTCAGCTCCCGCTCGACGGAGCTGACGTTCCAGGTCTGGCAGTGCACTGTGCTTTCCATCCACCTGTTCGATTTCGAGTTCTCGAAATCGCTGAATCACCGCTCCGTCCTTCATCACCGCCACATAGTCGAGCGTGACGTCTGCGACAGGGGCATTGTCCATGTGCACGCGGACGCCTGCACGCCAGACTCGCAAGGTCGCTACCGGCATGAGCGGCCGGCGTCCGAGATGGAGAAAGAGCAGATCGCGAAAGGCAGTCGGCGGAAGGGGCTGGCGATCGACCAGCTCAATTTCTTGCCGGTCCTTCATCAGAGGAAGTTTCAGTTGCCAGGCCCGTTTCCCTCGTTGGACTCGATGGCGGAGGGTGATCCCCGCGTGGGCCAGATCGTACTGAGAGGTGTCGTAGTAGGTCGAGGTCAGCAGGCGTCGCGGAAGCGGGAGACCGGGAAGATGGGGCAGACGGAAATGGTCATCGATCGCCAATTTGATTTCACGCTCGACCGCTGATTTTACAGCCGAGTTAAGTATAGCGAGAGCTAGCGGTTTCACGGGAGGCTTGTCGGCACGAACCATGGCTGTCTCCTTGCGTCACCTTCAAATGTCGCAGATGGAAGGGGTAGGAAACAATCCCTAAAGCAGGGGATGAGCAAATCGTCTTGAGCGTCTAGAAGTGGTAGGCGACGCCGGCCAGAATGTTGAAAGCGCTGTACACGCCGCTGAGTCCATAGCCGGTTGGATCCAGGTTCGTGATCGTGGCGTAGTTGTACTTTCCTTCCACAAAGAGCCCCCATTCCTCAGTCGCCAGCACTTTCAACCCTGCCTGTGTGTTGAGCCCCGGCACCACTTGATGGCCGTCGATCTGGCCGGTGCTGTTGAAATAGAAGGCGCCGACTCCGACACCGACGTAAGGTTGAAACACTTTCCCGGGATAGCGAGCGACCACATTGAAGGCAACCGTGATGAGACGCATGGATGATTCTGTCAGGGTCAGTTGCTGTGGAGGTGTATTAGACGGTTGCTGCTGGTTAATGCGCGTTTCCTGCATTGAACAATTCGCCGTTGGTGGGGGCAAACAAGGTGGTGAGCCAGGAATACCTTTAATATATGTAATGTTCTGTGTCGTGTTCAACGTCTGGTTCTTAATAGAAGGGGTCGATGTAAAGGCTTCAACTTCGACTCCGAGCCAGCTGAAACCTTGGTCTCTAAAGAAATACCCTCCCTTCGCGCCAAACAAAGGAGAACTTTCTAGAGAGATGTTGGAGGTGTTGAACGATTGTGTGAGTGAATTTCCATTTGTCACGTTGGGGTCGAAATTGTAGCGTTGATAGGCAAGTGTTTGGCCATAGTGGTTCAACGTCGCATCGCTGAGCGAGTTGGGAACGCTCATGCCCCCATAACCAGCGACGTACCATTCAGCCAGCGCCTGGCCGGGGAAGCCGAGAAGGAGTAACACAAACATCATGACAGTGCTGCCGGTGGTCACAGGGAAGAACCGTAGTCTGTAGAAAGAAGACACCATTGAAATCTCCTGCAAGTGGGCCGAGGCACAGTAGTCCGGCATTCGTGACGATGCCATTACGCTCATATTAAGTTCCCGTTAAATTGGCCAGAAAATCATTGGTAGGGAGACGCGCGACACTTGAAAGAAGTTTAGACTGTAGAGTGATGTGGCTGCGTGACGAAAACGCATGGTGAGGGGTTAACGAATCTCGTAGTCGAGGGTTTGTCGTTGTGCATTCCGAACGACGTCCACGCGGATGGTCCGTTCGTTTCGGAGTTGTTGAAAGAGCGAGAGCAGCATGCCGGGGTCGCGAATCTCCACGCCGTTGATCCGCTGGAGGATGTCATTTGTCTGAAGCCCGATTTTATCGAAGAATCCCAGTGGCATCACGCTATAGAGGCGAAATCCGTCGAGTTTGCCATTGGTCAAGTAGGGGACGGCTTGCGCCTGGGTGAGCAGACGTGTCGTATCCGCCAGCGCGGCGTCAATCTCACGGCGGTCCAGAATGCGGCGCTGAGGAGCCGAGGGACCAGGAACTGGCGCAGAGGTTGCCGTCGCAGCGCTTGGCACACCTGACCGCAACGGTAGCGCGAGACCGAGGTCCAGCCATTCTTCCTGTTTTCCTTCCCGGAACAGGACGCGGTTTTTTTCAATAGCCGACAGAGCACCGACAGCGGAGATCTGGTCGCCCATGTGATAGAGGCTCTGTTTCTTCGTGGAAAGATCTTCGAGAATGGCCATGATCCCGCCTTGCGGCCCGAAGACTGTCCCGATCAGTAAGACCTTTTTGGCGACATTGAGCGGGGGAGCGACCGGTTCAGTGGCCTGACCTGAGGCAAGAGAATCACCCGCGCCAGGAGGGAGAGGAAATAACCCGCTCGCCACAATCACATCCGCGAGTGCGCGGGGTGATTCGGCTTGAGGGTCCGATGGAGTGACCGAGGCAAGCGCAGAAGCCTGAATCGGAGGCGGCCGCAAAGCGTCGGCAACGAATGCATTCACCGTGTGGGCCAGCAAGAACGCGCCGAGTACGAGGTATGCGCCGATCACCACGCGCTTGGTTGTCAAGAACCGCTCCAGCATGCAACGTCCATTTCGTGATGTGATGTCTCGCATCCTAGTGACGCAAGCATCGTCTCGCAAGGGGGGAAAGGGGCATTTACGCGAAGTTAACAACCCACCAATTCCTCGGTAACACTTCCGTAACACCCAGCCGGTACCTCTGGTACTACTGAGTCTCGATTAAGGTGAGGGGCTACTCGTGTGTGTTCACAGTCAAATGAAGGATGTGGATGAACGGATCATCGCAAGAGCCAGAAGGAGATGTCTCGAGGAAAGCGATGGGGCATGAAAAGATTTCCTCGGGCGGTTGTGTGGATTCTATCGTTCTGGAGCCTGTTTCTACCGCTTGATCAAGAAGGTGGGGCACGCGAACCGCGTGGGGGTACGAAGAGTGATATGATGATGGCTCAAATCCAAGAGTCACCAGGACCCACACAACAGGAGTCCGGGATGGGTAGGGCGAGTTCGGAAAGCGATCGAGCGGCTCGTGACACCCGCGTAGGAGAGAAGGCGGAGCGCACCCCAACCGCTGAGAAACAGGCTACTCGCTTTGCCGTCACGACGTATGTCATCGAGGGGAATACGATTTTAAAACAGAGCAGGATCGACGAGATTCTGGACCGTATACAAGGGAAGCGAAATTCAGATTCGGGATCTTGAGAAAGCACGGGTCGAGCTCGAGAAGGCGTATCATGAAGCCGGCTATCCAACGGTTCTCGTGAACCTTCCAGAACAAACCCTCGAAGCCGGGGTCGTCAAACTAGAGATTATTGAAGCCCCATTAGTACAAATTACCGTGACGGGCAACGAATATTACAAACGCTACCAGATCCTCGATAAGTTACCGTCTGTGAAGTATGGAGCCCTGCTCTACGAACCGACGTTTGCGAAGGAACTTGGCGCGCTGAATGCAAATCCAGACTTGAAAGTGGCCCCAGTGTTGAAGCCGGGAAGCGAACCGGGAACGGTCAGTCTTGAGTTGAAGGTGAAAGACCGGTTACCGGTCCATGCCAAACTCGAAGCGGACAATCGGGGGCCCGTCACAACACCCCAGGATCGCATTGTGGCAGAGCTTCAGCACACGAATGTCTTCGGGGGGGACGAAATTCTCACCGCGAGCACGGTGCAGACTCCGACGGACTGGGGGGCGGTTCAGAGCTATGCTCTGAGCTTTGTCAAGCCGATCATCTGGCCCGATCATCTTCTGGCCGTCTATGCGTCTCACTCGCTAAGCAATTCAGTGTTGGCCGGAGGTTCGGTATTCGCCGGAGGCGGGAATGTTAATGTCGCCGGCAATGCGCACGATTGCTAGGAACCCGCTATTATTTTCCAATTTTTTCCGGCGGGGAGAGTACCCATCAATTGGCAGTGGGCATCGACTATAAACACTTGGATAGAACGGAGGCCACCTTTCCGGGGGGGCTCGGGAGCACCACGGTAATCAAACCCATCTCATACACACCAATGTCGTTGGCATACTCGGGGTCGATACCTGACAGACTTGGGGTGAACAGAATCACTTCGACGGTCAAGGGCTATGTCGCCGGCATGGTTCCAGGCGGAACCAAAGAGGACTTTGAGGGAGATCCAAACAACCCAGACGATCCACCGGTGCGCAAGGGTTCCACCGGCACGTTTGGGGTCTTTCAGGGAGGATATGAGCGCTACCAACCCTTGCCCGAAGATTTCTTACTCACTCTGCATGTCGACGGCCAATGGGCCACCCAGCCGCTGATCCCGGCCGAACTGTATTTTGCCGGCGGCATGGATACGGTGCGCGGGTATCTGACTTATGAAACGGCGGGAGATAATGCCGTCCGCGGACGGGCCGAGATGATGACACCCGAATTACTGACAATCCCCGTCGACCGCATCTGGCAACGCAAGCGCAGTTCGGACTACTCATTCAAACTGCGCCTGCTCGCGTTTTACGATGCAGCCAAGCTGTGGCTGGAGCAACCGTCACCGGGCCAAATCAGTCACTTCGACTTGCAGGGAACCGGCTTTGGCATTCGAGTATCGTTGCCGAAGGATGTGGGGGTACTCAAGGTAGACCAGGGATGGGCGTTGCACGACACGCCGACCACCAAGCGAGGAGACACGTTCGTCAATTTCTCTGTGGGAATCGCATACTGAGGAGAGGGAAGGAAATCCATGGCTCTGATCTTTCGGCAACGCCATCTAGCTTTGAGTATCGGATTCGCGATGACCTCATTCGCGATAGTGGCGCACGTGCTGGCCAATCCGGTGGGTCCGAACGTGACGGCCGGACAAGCCAAGATTTCCGGACTGGGCACGTCGGCGGTGACTATCCAGCAAGCGACGCAGCAGGCAATCATCAATTGGCAACAGTTTAATATTGCGCCGAACGAAGTCACGCGTTTTATCCAGCCGAATGTGAGTGCGATCGCGCTCAATCGAATCTTCGATCAAAACCCCAGCCAGATCTTCGGATCCTTGCAAGCGAACGGGAATGTAATTTTATTGAACCCGAACGGTATTCTGTTCGGTCCGAACGCACAGGTGAACGTCGGAGGACTGATGGCCTCCTCATTGAATCTGACCGACACGAACTTTCTGAGAGGAAACTACCTTTTCCAGGGCACAGGCGTTGAAGGCTGGGTGAAAAACGCAGGATCGATCCAAGGGGCGAGCGGCGTCTACCTGTTAGCGCCGAATGTCGAGAACAGCGGCATCATCACCAGCCCCGGAGGCAATATTGTCCTGGGCGCGGGAGCGACGGCCTATCTGTCGAATCGTCCGGACGGCCGAGGGTTTCTGGCCGAGATCACGGCGCCGAGCGGCCAAGCAGTCAATCTGAAAGACCTGATCGCAGACGGAGGCAACATTACCTTGGCAGGGCGCGTTGTCAATCAGCAAGGACTGGTTCAAGCCAACAGCGTGCGCCAGCAAAACGGAAAAATCGAGCTCTATGCCAGCGACACACTCACACTCGGGGCGGGAAGCCAAACGCTTGCCAAGGGGGATCAGCAGGGAGTCTCGGACGGCGGGAACATCATCGCAATCGCCGATAAATCGAACGTCAATGGCACAGCCACCTTCGAGAAGGGAGCAGTCATCAATGTCTCCGGCGGCGTTCAGGGAGGAAACGGCGGGTTCGTCGAACTGAGCGCGCATACTGTGAATCTCGGCGGACGATTTGTCGGAACTGCACAATCCGGCTATCAGGGTGGGAGGCTATTGATCGATCCGGTGAATTTGGACCTGACCGGATTATCGCTTTTTGGCATCTCGAACTTCACGGCCAGTTCGCCGGACGACTTACGCGTGACTGGAGAATTTGATTTGACCCAGGCAGGATCTCCTCCAGGAGGCGTCGGGACTCTCACGTTCACGGCGGGCCGCGATCTCCTCTTTAATGGTGTCGCTCTGTCCAATGAGGGGGGGAAGAGTCGGTGGGACTATGTGGGAACCGCGGGGCGGGACATCATCTTCACCGGCACCAATCTGTGGACAGGAGCAGGAGGCGTCATCGATTTTAGAGCAGGACAGGATCTCCGACTGGTGCAAGATTCAGGTGGCGGTATAGGTTCCAACACGAACCTGGTGACTCGAGAAGGAGGAAATATTACCCTTATTGCAGGTCGAGATCTCAGCCTGCCGAGTTCGTACGATTCGACGTGGGGGTCGTTAGGCTTCTTCGGGGGCGTGAGCCTCCAAGGGGCAGGGAATCTCTCGCTCGCTGCGGGTCGCGATATTGTCGGCGGCACAATCAATGGCGCCAATGTCGGCCCCGGGTTCGTCCTCGCCAACGGGACAGCGACAGTCACGGCAGGCACAGCCGTTCCCACCACCTATGCGACTGGGGGAAATGTGGGGGGCCCCAATGGTTATGCCAACTTCACATTCGGCAAAGGACAGATTACGGTCGACGCCCCAGGAAACATATATATGGGTGTGATACAGGATTTTGGCGCCGCCGGGGGCCTGTCGGCGCAGCGATTGATCACGGCTGATCCGACTAGCTCGGTAAAATTGACCTCAACGGCCGGTGATATTCATCTCAAACCGCTCGTCCCTGTTGGGCCTGAGGTGCCGTCGAAGACCGACGTCCAAGCGTTCTACCCAGCGTCGTTTACCGCCACGGCGAACTGCTCCTCCTCTCCTAGTGGATGCCAAGGCGGCAATATTTTCATTGAGTCCAATGTGACCTTCTGGCCCTCGGCGACCGGAAGTATATCATTCACAGCCTACAATCAGATCCAAGGTGTGCCTACACTCATCGTCCAACCTGATGTCACGAACTACTACCCCCTCTTCGTCGGGTACGGCGGCATTTTTGGGGGGCAATGGCAACTCGTGAACACACGTGCGGCTACTCTGGACCCCACACTCCAATTCTTTGCCAATTACAATAAGGGGCCGAATTTCATCCCAATGAGCAATCCGGATCTAGGCATCAGCTGGAGCCAACCGCGCCAGGCTCCGCCTATGCCCTTCACAGCGAAGGATTTCCCGACGGTCAATACAAGAGGGAACAGTATCGTCGTGAAGCTCCTCCCGGCTGATCCTCAATCGTTGCTGGGCACAAGTGCGGCCAATGTGACCCAAGCCCAGCTGAATACCCCCCCCCAAGGCACTATCCCGTGCACCCTGTGTCCCGTGAAATTTACGACAACAACCGGCGACATCAGCAACGTGGTTCTTAACCTGTACAGTCCGGCGGCGCAGAAACAGATCACAATAAATTCGGGGCGCGACATCCACGACTTTGCCGCGACTATTTCCGTCCCCAACGGGGACACCGGCAGCGTCGTGGCGGCGGGGAACATTAATCTGACCGGACCGTCTGATACTGCAGGCAGCCCAAGCGGCATCACGTTCGCCGGAACCGGCACCGGGGTGGTTCAGGCCGGCGGGAACCTGGATCTTGCCGACAGCAACGGCATCCAATTCAGGCTGACAAACATCCCCACTTTCGAGAAGAACCAGGGCGGGTTCTTGAACGTGATTGCCGGCGGTAATGTCACGATGACCCGCTCCCGCATCGCAACCTACAACGGTGCTTCGATCTCGATTCGCGGGCAGGGGTCAACGCCCATCCTAGATGCTGATCCAAGTAAACGCAACCTCGTCGATGCAGCCGGGAATATCGTCGGCACCGTCGATGCAACCGGGACGATCATCGGCAGCAACGGCGAACCTCTGGCCCTTCAGGCGACCGTAACGCCTCCTGGCCCTGATGGAAAGTCCATATTGATGTTCAACGGCCAGCCGGTCATGCTAAACGCCTTGCCGGTTGTACTCGATGGAACAGTCACGCAGCTCGCAGGCACTTATACGATTCATGTGGGGCTGGTCGAGAACACCGGAACTGGAAACCTCTTGACTGATAGCACCGGTACCCTGGTTCAGCCCGTGCGGTTGATACAGGATCCGCTCCTTGGAGGACTTCCCTTCATTATCAAAGGGGGCGTCTTGGACGGGAAGGTCGTGTTAGCGGGGAACGGCGGGACCATTCTTTTAGCCAACGCACAAAATGTCAGCGTCGTGAAACCGCTGAGTGGGCGTGTCGACGTGGGATCGAACGTGAGGGTGGATGTTCCAGGCGGCGATACTAATCCCCTGGGAATCTTAACCTACCGGGGTGGAGGGATCGATATCAAATCAGTCGGGACGGTGAATGTGAATACGTCGCGCATTGCCACGCTTGGCGCCGGCAATATCGGAATTACTTCGACAACCGGCGATATCAATGCCGGGAGCGGCGCCAAGACCGAAGTAATCAGTCTCGCTCTTACCGAAAAGCTTCTTAACCCGGATGGCTCGAAGAAATTACCAGCGGGCTGTACGGCAGAGGCCGCCCCCAATTGTCTCCAGCTGTCTAAAACGACGGTGTTTGACGTCCCGGGCAGTGGAATCTTCACGTTCCATCCGAGCGATCCCTTCCCCTTGGTTATCCCACAATTCAATGACGCCCAAATCAACGCACTGGTAAGTGAGGCGACCAAGCTCACGTTTTTCGGACGTGACGCGTCCGCCCTCCTCGCTCAAGCCAACCAATTGCAGGCCCAGCGCCAGCCGGTGTTCAATGCAACTATTTTAGGACCTTACATCAATTCATTGAAGCTGGGAGACATTACGCTGACGGCCCATCAGGGTAGTATCGTCATCCCGCCGGCCGGTATTCGCGGGCGGAACCTGTCGTTCAACTCCCCCTCCATCGATTTTCGAGGGGGCAGCGCGAGCGGCAATGTGGCAATACCACCGACAGCGGCGCTCAGCGGAAGCGTCAGCATCAGCGGGACCTCAACGGGGTCTTCTGCCGCGCAGTCTGCCACTTTGTCATCTGTCTCCGGCAGCAGCGCCGTCGCGTCGGTCTCGGCCACATCGGCCGCAGTCAGCACGTCGGCAAAATCCAGCGATTCCGTGCAGGAAGCGGTCACTGATAATTCGGCGCAACAAGCCGGAGCAGGCGGAAAACAGGTGGCGTCCAAGAAGAATGAATGAGAAAGACGGCAAGAGCCAACTGGCGAAATCAGTCCGCATCAAACACGGAGTCGTCATCCAGGTCGACGTCAAGCCGGAAGTCAAGCAGGGCGGTTAAGGCAAGGAAGGAGTCCCGCTGATGGATATGAGTTCAGGAGGGGTGGCGTTTGCGCTGAGCCACGCCACGTTGGAAGGGAAGATCACTATCTCGGTGCTCTTGCTCTTCTCGTTGGTCAGCTGGACGGTCATCGTCAACAAGTTCCGCCAGTTGAACAAAGCGAAGAAACGGAACGGGATCTTTCTTGGCTATTACTCCAAGACGAAAGGGCCCCTGGTCATTTTCAGCAAAGGCCCGATCAAGCAATTGCAGGGCTCGCCGATGTACGAACTCTATTACGGCGGCTGCGAAGAACTGAAGGCACAACAGGATAAGTACGGGACCACGAAGGTCCCGCGCCATGGCATGAGCGCCATCCGGATCGCGCTGGAGCGGGTCCTTGGCGAGGCGGCGGTAGGTCTGGAGTCAGGGATGATCGTGCTGGCGACGGCCATCAGCGGCGGCCCGTTTATCGGATTGCTCGGGACGGTGTGGGGAGTCATGGACACCTTCGCCGGCATCGGCCGTGCCCAGCAGGCCACTCTCACGACCATGGCCCCAGGCGTCGCGTCGGCGCTCATCGCCACGGTCGCAGGCCTCATGGTCGCGATCCCCTCGCTCTTTTGCTACAACTTCCTGGTGACGAAGACGAAAACGCTCACCATGGAACTCGATAATTTCGCGGCCCATCTCGAAACCGTGTTCATGACGGAGTATCTCCGAAGAGAAGAACGGTGGGGCTTCGGCGAGTGAGGATATTGAAGACTATCGACCGGGCGGGCACCGCCAAGAGGCGGAACCGTCCGGCGCGGCAACCGGACATTAGGTGGGAAGCTGAGGGGCGAGTGCTGAGTGGCTCGAGCAACTCGACACAGCTCTCAGCTCGCCCAGATCCTGAAAGGAAGAGATGAGACGATTTTCGCGAAAGAGCCACGCCGCGGTGTCGGATATCAACATCACGCCGTTGCTCGATCTGGCCTGGGTGTTGCTGGTGATCTTCATCATCACGACGACGGCCATGGTCCAGGGAATTGAGCTGAAGTTGCCGGAATCCACGCCGCACGAAACCGACATGGAAAGCAACACGCCGACCATCTCGGTGAAAAAGGGCGGCGATGTCTACATGGACGAGGAGCGGGTCAAGCTCGGCGAGCTGGAAAAGCTGATTCGCGATTTGAAAGCGGCCAAGGGCGGCAAGCTGCCGCTCGTGCTGCGGGGCGACGCCGGGGTCGAGTACAAGCATGTGGTCGCGGTGTTGGACATTCTGCAACGGATTCCGGTCGAGGAACTGGCGATCGCCACGAAACCGATCAATGAATCGTGAACAATTGGCGAGGAAGGAGTGAGGGTGAGGCGTAAGGGGTGATCGGAAGCTACCATTGACTGGTTACTCCTGCGAAAAGACACCGCAACTTGCTTCAGTCAACAGTCAGCCCTTTAAGCCCTCGGTGGCCTCCGAAGCTAACCCCCTTACTCCTCACCCCTGACTCCTCACTGGTTTAATGCATGGCCGGCTACAAGGGCTTTGAACAGAAGAAGAGCAAACTCGGCACGACGCTGTTGATCGTCGGGTTGATCCATCTCGGCATCGGCGCCGGACTCTATTGGGTGTCCCAAACCGAATGGGGGCAGAACCTCATCAAGGTCTACAAGCTCAACGCCTTTGAGAAAAAAGAGCCGCCGCCCCCACCGGAGAAAGAGCCGGAACCGGAGCCGGAACCGGAACCACCCAAGCCGGAACCGAAACCGCAAGAGGCGCCGCCTCCACCGCCGCCACAGGCTGAAGCGCCGCCCCCTCCGAAGGCGTCGGATGCGCCTAGTCCGCGTGGGGTCGATGCCAATCCGTTTGCGATCGGCAAGGGCCGGGGCCGATTCGCCGGGTACACGGAGATCATTACCGCTACGATTCAATCGAAGTATCAACAACCGCCCTCGTTGTCGGACGATCTGGAGTATGCGGTACTCTGCGAGTTGGTGATCGATGAGCAGGGCCGTGTGTTGCAATACCGGCTCGTGAATTCATCCGGCAGCCTGTTGTTCGACCAGTCCGCGCTCGACGCGCTCTCCAAGGTCGCCGAGGTCCGTCCGCCGCCGCCCGGGATGGACCACACGATTATCGTCAAGTTTTTTCCGCCGGCTTGAAGCGCGAAAGGATGTATAGCTACTCTCCCAGCAATTGTACTCTCTGCTGAAAACTCGGCGACTGCTTCCTAATAGAATCTTCCAATGGCTCGAAAATTTAGAAACATCTTCAACCCAACACGTACGCTGACGCCAAACCAAGCTTCTGCCCATACGCAAGCAAAGTTCCAACAAGCTTGGGCACTCCATCAGAAGGGGCAGTTGGCGCAAGCGCAAACTCTCTACGAAGAGATCCTCAAAGCACACCCCAAGCATTATGACGCTCTTCACCTATTGGGCATCATTGCAGCTCAAACAAAAAACTACCAAAGAGCTGTTACTTTGATTGATACAGCTATAAAAATCCAACCCAACAATGCCGCTTTTTACACCAACCACGGCAATGCGCTCCAAGAACTGAAGCAGCTCGATGCGGCGGTTGCCAGTTATGACAAAGCCATCGCGCTCAAGCCAAACTATGCAGAAGCCTACTCCAACCGCGGCAACGCGCTCCAAGAACTCACGCAACTCGATGCGGCGGTTGCCAGTTATGACAAAGCCATCGCGCTCAAGCCAAACTATGCAGAAGCCTACTCCAACCGCGGCAACGCGCTCAAAGAACTCACCCAACTGGATGCGGCGGTTGCCAGTTATGACAAAGCCATCGCGCTCCAGCCAGACCTTGCAGAAGCCTACTGGAGTAAATCGTTGGCTTTGCTACTGGGTGGGGACTTTGTAGATGGTTGGGAGTTGTTCGAGTGGCGCTGGAGTAGCGAGGGACTGAAGTTAACGAAACGTAACTTCCCTCAACCACTTTGGCTTGGCAAAGAATCCCTCGCTGGCAAATCCGTACTGTTGCACAGCGAGCAAGGATTGGGAGATACGATTCAGTTTTGTCGCTACGCCAAGTTCGTCTCTGACTTGGGTGCACGAGTGATTATGGAAGTGCCAAAGTCGCTCTTTGGATTAATGAAGACACTCAGTGATGTGTCTGATGTGGTTGTCAAAGGCAGTCCATTGCCGGCATTTGATTACCACTGTCCATTGCTGAGTTTGCCATTAGCGTTCAATACGAACTTGAACTCCATTCCGCGCGCGACAAAGTACTTGAGCGCTGACAGCATCAAGCTGACCCATTGGACGAACAAGTTAGGCGAGAAAAGAAAACCACGGATTGGTTTGGCGTGGAGTGGTCGCCCTGAGCACAAGAATGACCACAATCGCAGCATCGTGCTGGCAGCTTTGATACAACATTTGCCCACTGACTACCAGTATGTGAGCTTACAAAAGGAAGTGCGCGACCTTGACAAGCCAGTGCTAGAATCAAGCACAGATATCCTTCACTTTGGCAATGAGCTCGACGACTTTGCTGATACAGCAGCGCTGTGTGAGCTTGTGGATGTGGTCATTACGGTCGATACCAGCGTAGCGCATTTAGGTGGCGCCCTTGGCAGACCAACGTGGGTGTTGTTGCCATTCAGTCCGGACTGGCGTTGGCTACTTGATAGAAACGATAGCCCTTGGTATCCAAGCGTCAAACTCTACAGACAACCAAAGGTTGGCGATTGGAGCAGCGTGTTTGACAAGGTCAAAGCTGATATAGCGCAGATTCGACGTGAAACCAACTCAACAACAGCCCTAATTCTGTGAAAGTTAGAACTTCATCTGACAGTCAGGTAGAGTCCTCCCCTTCACGGAAGGAGAGAGGACGATGACCAGTGAACAGAAGATCATCTAGATGTGATCTGCCCTCTGTGGTTGTACGAGCGTGAATGTGAGTCACGCACAACGTTGGCCGGCCGGCGTGGACCACAGGATCATCGTAAAGTTCTTTCCGCCCACCCAATCCTATCTCGCACGTCACGCCGGCCTTGCACCCCCTGCCTCTCACCTTCTCAGTCCTGTGTCCGGTTCTTAACCGCCAATTTACCTCCTTCAGACCTTCCTCTGACCCGTCCGTAATCCTCCTCCGATATAACGGAACCAATTGAAATGCCGGTGGTCCGAACCGGCCAGGTCATCGACCTCAGCAGCCGGAAGCCCTATCTGTGGCTGACCGGGGAGCATCAGAAATATTAACGGGCCTCGAATAGAGACCTGATGCTCCTGTAACACCGGTACGAGAGAAGAGAGCGTGCAAACCTGCATCAGGATCACGCTCCCTTCTCAAAGGAAAGGAAAGGGGGTGGGCCAAGAAAGGCATAGACCGTCATCTAGGAGTAGCGGCGAGCGTTCGTCATCACCATCACGGAGGGCTTCGATATGAGACATACAGCATTCAAACGGACCGTCATGGCTACGGCTCTGGCGACCGCAACAGCAATAGCCGGCATGGCCGGACAAGCGCAGGCGATTGACGTCAACAACACGGATCTGGTTTTGGCCCTGTGGGGCAACAACACCGAGTATCTGCAGGATTTGGGCTCGCAGAGCTCCTTGTTTAACGGGTCCACCCATACATTCACCATTAGCCCCGGGACATTAACGGACGTGGGCGGGACCAACAACGTTACTTTTTCCATTTACGGGATCACGTACGACAGCAGTTTCACCGGCCAATCCGTTGCGGGGGGAATCGTAACGCCCTTGACAGGCCTGACGGATCTCCAGAAATCCCAAATATTCCCTGTCAACCAGTTTAACAATGCATTAAATCAAATCGCAAACCTCATTGGGAACCCAGCGGGCCTCAGCCAGACGATCGCCTCCTCGGACCCAAGCTCCTTTTCCAAGGAGTTTGGAACCTCCAACACGCTGAATGGGGCTTTTCCGGTCTCAACGGGAGGAGCATTGGGAGGAATGCTCAACATTCTGAGCGCCAGTATGACGCAGCAGCAGAGCAATGGGCAGTCGCCCAATGGGCCGTTGCTGAGCCAGCTTGGCTTTGCGGTGCTGTCCGCGGACGGCTCGACCTTGACGGTCAATACAGGCGTGGCTGCGGTTCCTGTCCCGGCTGCGGTGGTCCTGTTCGGGACTGGCCTGATCGGGCTGGTGGGCATCGCCCGTCGCTCGATCCAGCAGTACATGGCATAAACAAGAGACACCTACAACCGCAATCCATATGAACTCAAGGAGGTTTTGATGAGAGCAGCAACCAAAATGGCAATAAGTCTCACCGGCCTGATTGCCGGAATCAGCATGGGATCGCCTGTTCAGGCGGCGACGGTCACGGTGAACATGGGAGGCTCATCAGCAGCCACCCCGTTTGCACAAAATGTTCCCGCCGTTCTCTGCGATGCCGGGGCCAACGAATATATCAATGGTGATATCGGTTCTCCTTCGATCACCTCCGGAAAGCTCATTACCTGGACCTGCACCCGCGGCGGAAATAGTATCATCATCCGCTATTCCGCATCCGGTTCCAGCGACGGCATCAAGAAATTGCAGCAGGCTGAAAATCAGGCGGCCTCCTTCATGCCTTTCCTGGACCCGACCACAACGACTGGTTGTACCGGACCCACGACACAATCGATCGTGGTCAGCGGGACCACCTACAGCTGGAATCAATTTGTGGGCTGTACCAACCTTCTCAACCCAGGGGGAACTCCAGCAGGAGGACCTGTCCAGGTGGGTTGGTCAGACGTGGGGGGAGCATCGTTCCATCAGTCTGGACCTGGCCTAACAAAGGTCACACCGTTGGACGATAGTCAGCTGAGCGTGAATAAGACCGCAGTCGTGCCGTTTTCCATCGTGCTCGCGAACGGAGTGCAGAAGCTCAATGCGGCGGGGACACAAGTGGCTGGTAAAGTGACGAGCCTCTCGCAGGACCAGTTCATTCAATTGATGACCCACGCAGTCACGGATTGGCGTTCACTCGGCCTCGGCACGGCGCCAGTGAATGGCGACGGCTCCAGGGCTGCTGCCGGGACGGCTGTGGACGTTCCCTCGCTTGTGACCTGGTGTCATCGAACCTCCGGATCCGGGACGAAGGCGACCTTGGATGTGACATTGCTTGAAACCGGAGCGGCAAATAAGGAGTCGGCTTCGGGAGGTACGGATCTGACTATAGGTACCGAGGGCCAAAGCTACTTCGGCACCAGCACGCAGGATATTCGTGATTGTATCGCCGGCAACGGTACTACCCGTCCGGCTCATCGTCATGCCATCGGATATATGGAAACAGACCAAGCGTCGCTCGTCGAAACTCCGACGAGCGGTGTGGGCCAAGGCTACGTGGTGGCAGTAGACGGGTATCGTGCGTACGATGCGACCCTGACCGATCCTCAGGCCCAGCTGAAGTGCGGCAAGTACAAATACTGGACGATCGAACGGCTCAACACGCGGATTCCTGCTTCGGCGGACGCAAACGTTGTGACGCTCATCAACGATATCTTGGCGACAGCGAACAATTCCGCCCTCGTCAGCAAGTTGAATTTCAGCTGGGTGGCGCCCATTGATATGAGCGTGACGAAGAATGCCGATCAGGGACCGTATGCATTCAATACACCGGCACTAGCGGTTTGTAACGGCAACTAACGGAAACCGGATACCCGGGACCTTCTGGTCCCGGGTCCTCTGGGAGCTCAGTCGGCTGTTCGCAGTGGTTTGTTGAGACAGTTGTGCCGGACGGGAACTCCGTCCGGCACAACGAAGCAAAGCGAGAGTATAGATTCTTTCATCCGTAAGAGGATGAAGAAGATAGGATTGACCTCAGCGGGGAGCAGTCACACCCTCCTCAGATCAAGGAGCCGGTATGAAGGTCAAGCAGGGGATGGTCGCCATAGCCATAGGCCTGTGGTTGGCGGGACTTCTCGTCAGCCCGGCCGCGATGGCGGTCGAACTCGATTTCAACATCAGCGCGCCCACGTCCGGCACGATTTCTTATGCGGGCGGCGTCGCCCCGTTGATCGGCAGCAACATCGAAGTGGATAACGTGGTCGGCCTGTCAACGCCGGCCAACGCGAATGTCACCGCACTCTGTGTAAGCTGCGCGCTGAATTTCAGCACAGGCACCTTGACGGGCGCCGGCGGTCCGAACCAGAACAATAGCGGTTGGTGGGCGTTCGGATCCGGAGGGACAATCACCATCACGGGCGGCGTTCAGCTGCAGGGCAGCGCCGATATTCCGTTGGGGTCCACCCTCCTGACGGGCGGCTTCAATAGTGCGTCTGTCCAAGATCTCGGCGTTCAAGGCTTCAAGGTCACTTTCGGCACGTTTAACGATACGAAGAATCCCACTCTCCTCTCATATTTCGGATTGACGCCCGGGACTCCGTTTCAAGGCGCCCTCACGCTCATCTTCGGTTCAACGGATGGCGGAGTGGGCAGCGCGTTTACCAGTACAAGCGTCTTTAGCGGCAACGTCGTGAACGCGGCGGTGGTGCCGTTGCCGGGAGCTCTGTTGTTGTTTGGCAGCGGGCTCGTCGGCCTCGCCGGGGCCATGAGAAAAACACGCTTGTCTGCCTGAAGGGAATATGAAAGGCTGATCGGCCTTTCCGCCGCATCCGTCGCAGCGATCCTGCGGCGGATGCGGCTTTTTCATGCACGGTTTCTCTTCCCCCGGCGGTTCTGCTCTTCGCCTCATGGCTGAGCGGGCTGGCGTGGCTGTTTCGCATGAGGAGACAGCCCGAGGAAGGCTGACAACCTTAGCGTAAGCTCAGCGGATGGCGGTCAGCTGACCAGTTCGTAATCCTGCTTGGGGATTGATCTTTCGATCCCCGAGACGGGTTATTTTTTTGAACGAACTCCACCCTGCATTCTTTCCAAGTTCTCTCTGCCCACCAGGGCGAACTTCCCCTTGTAACAATTTATTTACACAAACTTGATCGTCAGGCAGCCTCTCTATCGGGAGAGGAGAGTATATTGCTGTCACGACTTCTTGATGGACTATTAAGTGAATACTGATCGGCAATTAACGATTGTCTGGGCTGTGGCTCCTGGATGGGGCTGACCAGACTGTGCTCGTCGCTCGTCATGTTACACCTAAAAAAGGAGAATCATCATGCGATACTCGAAGCGACTCTGGTTCGTCACGCTAGGGCTTTTGTTGATCATCTGGGCATGGTCATCTCCGGCCGAAGCCCTGCTCGTCACGGAGTTGGATTTCACGTCCGGCGCAGTCAATTGGGATGGGCGGAATGGCCGCATACTCGATCGGCTGTTCGCTCAGGATGGGAAGATCACGATGGGATCGTACCAATCGATGTCGGACATCGTGGATCCGATCACGCGCGGCCATCAGACGTTCTCGCTCTTCACCAGCGGATTGAACGGAGCGCCCGCCCCCTCGGCAACTATCACCGGGTCATCGATCTCATTCGATCTCTCGTCCCTGTTTTTCGGAATCAGCCGCGGCGACTACATTCAAGCCTGGAACATCGGCGGCATGGGGACCGGGTTGTTCAACCCGGAGACTTCCGAATTTAGTCTCTCCTGGCAACATCTTTTTGGCAGGGATGCCTTCAAGGAAAAGAACGGATGGTCGCACCACAACGATCAAACCGCCACATTCTTTCTGCAAGGCAATGCGGTGCTTGCACAGGCACCGGTGGCGCTCTCGGCCAGCGTCGTCTTCTATGCGATCGGCCTGGCCGGGATCGGTGGACTTCTCTGGCGTCGTCAGAGCCACTTGTCGATCGGGACGATGTAATGCGCCCGCAGGCCGTTGCGGTGACGCTGTTGCGTCTCCGCAACGGCATCTTAACGCCTGCGTAACAGTGATCCTGTACAGTGCCGCCGTGCGGACCGCAAGGGGAGGGTGTTCCAGCGGGGGCGGCAGATTGCCCGCTGGAATTCGGTCGAAGAGCTTGTCTTGCCATGCGTGGGTTTCTCATTCGCGTCACAGCGCAGTTCTTGGGAGGCTGTACTGTTGCCGGGTCGCCGAGTCCTGTCGCTTCGACAAACCACTGGCTGCGCTCAGTTCTCGCTGGTGTCATCTCGATAGGGCTGTTGGCCGGTGCGCTCTCCGCACAGGCGGAGTCTCCCTTCGCTGGGAAACGGGCGATTCTCGACGGAGACATTCCGCTCTGGACGCAGAAAGAGTATGTCGATCGAACGCTGCTTCGGATCAAGGAAGCAGGATTCAACGTCTACATGCCGACGGTGTGGCAAGGACGGGGAACGACATGGCCCTCTCGCTACGCTCCGTGGGATGTCGAGCTCGATCATGTCCCTAAAACGGGCTTTGATCCGTTGCGCTATGTGATCGTGAAGGCCCACGAGCTGGGGATCGAAGTCCATCCTTGGTTCACGCTGACCTTGCGTCAAGCAGATATTTTTCCCGAATTCGTTCTCCCCGGACGCGCGAGAACCGGCTTTCAACGTACACGATCCTGAATTTCGAGCCTTGATCGTCAGTCTCGTTGAAGAGGTGGTGAGCCAGTACGACGTAGACGGAGTGAATTTGGATTATGTTCGCGCGATCGACCTCTGTCTGACGCCGGTATGCCAAGAGGAATACAGGGCGCTCTATGGAAAGAGTCTGGCCGTCGATTCCACGTTGTTCAAGGTCGGTTCCGCATTAGCTCCTTCTCTGGTCGAGTATCAAGCATCCGCCGTGACGGCGATGGTCGAGGGGATCGTCCAGAAGGTGCGGAGAGCGCGCCCGCGCGCCGTCATCAGCGCGGATGTGTTTGTCGGGCAGGCTCCGCTCAACCAGGGCCAGGTCGCAGTGGAGTGGGCGAACAAGGGACTCGTCGACGTGCTGTTACGCATGGATTACTACCGGCGCCCCAACCTGGCGTCGATGGCTGCGACGAAGCGGGAACTGCGTAACCCCGATGCTCAAACCTTCATACTGTCCAACATGACGCTGGATGATGAGTTGGGGCGCGGGGAAAAGCATTACCCACGAGAAGGGACATGGCTGGCCGATACGATCACGGACGTGAACTCCCGTTGGCCGAACACCGGCATCGCCGTGTATTTCTATAAATATCTGTCGGATGAGCAAATTGACGCATTGAGACGAGGGCCGTTTCGCACCCTGTCGCTCAAGTCGCCGCAAGGTCTTCAGGTGCATTAGTCGGAGAGACGTCTCGTTAATATGAGAGCTTGAGTCATAGTATGGGTAAGCGACTCGGCGACATCGTGCTCTGCTGCAGCGTGTTTCTCCCGCTCCTCGGGCGATTATTTTTCCCGCGTGTCCGAGACAAGGCGGCGCTCTCCTTCTCTGCTTCGTTCAGCGATCCCCAGATGGTCGGCACGTATCTCGTGCTCATCTATTTGTTCTATCGGATCCTGCGCGCACCGTCTTCCCTCATTCGGGCCTTCACCTGGCCCCTGTGGCCGCTCTTGGCCCTGGTGGGCGCGGCGATCGCGACCTCGTTGATGTCGTCGTTTCCGCTCTTCTCGCTCTGGAGAAGCGTCGAAACTGCCACCGTGCTCTTGTGGGGCACTCTTGTCCTCGTCCGGGTTCGAGAGGAAGGGACACCAGCCGTCTTCTTCACCACCTTCTATGTGATGAGCGGACTCATGCTCGGAAGTGTGCTCGCCGCGCTGTGGCTTGATCCCAAGAACGCCTGGATAGTGGAGGAAACCGGCGTCCAGCGATTGTCGGTGCAGTCGTCCTTTGTCATGATGGGTGCCTACCTCATCGGCCCTATCGCGGCGGTCTTGAGCCTCGCCGCATTCGTCCGGTTCGTACTGTCCTGGCGGCCTCAGTATCTCCTCATGTTCGGGCTCTTGCTGTGGCTTGCCTATGCCTCCCGGTCGAGGACAGGGTTCGTGGTGCTGGTTGCTGGCCTGTTGGTCTGCGCACTGTACCTGCTTCGCATTCCAGGACGTTCTATCATGACCGGTTTGTTTCTGTTCGGACTCACCACGCTGGTTGCCGGATTCATAGCGCTCAGTCCCGACTTCACGTCGGCGCTGATCCAGTCGTTCACCAGAGGCCAGGATGAGGCCAATATCATGGGACTCGACGGACGAGTCTCCATCTGGTCTCTGGCGATCAAGGCCTTTCATCAGTCACCCATCGTCGGGTCCGGCTACGGGACCTACCCGATCTGGATAGGCGCCAGCGGTCATTTCCACAATATGCTCATTGAATTAATGGTCACCACGGGATTGGCTGGTCTGATTCCGGCTTGTATCATCCTGGCCGGGCTGATGTGGTCGTTCCTGCGATTGTTCTGGTCGGCTCCTCCGAAATCGATCGCGCATCAAACTTTGGTGTTGGATGCCCTTCTCATGGGAACGGCCGCTGTCCTGTCCAATCAAACCACGGCCGGCGCCGCCTATTATTCGTGGGAACTCATTGCCCTCGTGTTATTACTGACCGCGATTCCCGTCATCCTGGAATCTACAAAGCGACAAAGGCGGGCGACCAACGACCCTGTGACCTGGGTCGATCCCTTTGCACCGATGGCGCAGTTGGGCCGACCGGCTCCCTATCCAATTCTCGGTAGGGACGCGCACGGAGTTCGTGAAATATTGTCACCAAGACATCGCCAGTTCGACGGTCGACATGGGACAGAAGCCGCTCATGCTGAGTGAGATGACGAACGAAGAGTCACGAGGGCACGAGACGAATGGGACGGCAACCTGTGCCAAGCCGCTCGCTCAGAAGACGTTCCTCTTCGAAGGCGGTTTAGCTGTGCTTGTCTCGTCGGCTTTTGGGAACGGATTGAACTACCTCTTCATGATGTTCCTGGCCCGACAGTTGGGTATGGAGGACTTCGGGCTCTATGCGCTCGGACTCACGATCTTCAATATCCTGCTTTTCATTGCCATCGCGGGAGTCGATACCGGAACCATTAAGTTCGTCTCCGAATACCATGCGCAAAGGCGGACGGAGGATGTTCGTCAAGCCTTGACGACCGCCATGACGATGGTCATGGGGCTCGGCGTGATCGCTGCCACCGGTCTTCTCCTCGTAGCCGACCCGCTCTTCGGGCAGCTGTATGGGAAACCGGGATTAACATCCGTGTTGACGTGGTTTGCGTTGACCCTGCCTTTCGCTATGGTCGGCAACCTCCTGCTTTCCGCGCTTCAAGCCGTCCAGATCGTCCGCTATACGGCGTTTGTCAAGTATCTGTGGGAACCAATCGGCAAGTGGATGCTGGCCGGCCTCGCTCTCTATGCCGGCTTCGGGTTGGCAGGGGTCCTTGGAAGCATCTGGCTGACGTTTGCCGCCAGCACAGTATTATTGTTGAGGGCCGCTCATCTTCGTCTGGGTGGATTCTCGTCACAGGGTTTTGGAGCCGTGCACAGGGACGATATTCGGCGGTTTACGGCCTATTGTCTGCCTCTGTTCTTGTCCAACATCTTCGGGATCATCGCTCCGCGGGCCGACATAATGATCTTGGGCTACTGGGTCGCCTTGCAGGACGTGGGGACCTATCTTGTGGCGTTCCAAACCGCTGCGATCCCGGCGCTGGTGTTGGGCGCGTTCGATGTCGCCTTTCCGCCGATCATGAGCGAAGCGTGGATTCGCCGTGATTACTCGTTGCTTCGTCACAGTTATCATGCCGTACATCGTCTCTCGTTGATCTTGACCATGCCGATCTGCGTATTGCTCATTGTTTTTTCGAAGGACGTTCTCTCGCTATTCGGCCAGGCGTTCGAAGGGGGGAGTGTAGCGTTGACGATCCTTGCGATCGGACAGCTCGTGAACTCCGCGACCGGAGGGACGAATTCGGTGTTGCTGATGACCGGGGAGTCTCGACGGGTGGCGACGAACACCATCGCATACGGAGTCAGCTTGATTGGACTGACGGCCGTATTGATTCCGCTTTGGGGCATGACCGGCGCTGCCGTGGCAGCTGCTTCGAGTCTGGTCTTGGTCAACGCCGTCCGGGTGCTGCAAGTCCGTCGCTTGCAGGGCGTCTGGCCTTGGACATTGGCAACCCTCAAGCCAGTGGCCGCCGGGCTTATCGCAGGTCTTTTCTTCGTTCTGGTGAAGCCGTATTTGGCGCTGGCCTATTTCCCGGCACTCGCCTTATGCGGGTGTCTCGTCTACGTGGCCTCACTGGCGATTCTGAAGTTCGAGTCAGACGATGAACGGGAATTCCTTGCGACCCTTCTGAGACTGAAGCTGGTTCCTCGGTGGGTCATGCAATACATGGCCTGAACTCATGAGGACACGAATGGGAGCTGAAGATGTCTGATGTGCCTGTCAAGGATCTGACGATCAGCGGGAGAGACTATTTCCAGCTTCTGTATGACGAGCATGTCGATGCGGAGGCTGAGTGGCTGAGAAGAGGGGCGACTGAAAAAGTAAATTCTATTGAACAACTGTTGAGAAAGAGCGACATACGTCCCACGACAATCCTGGAGCTGGGGTGCGGGACAGGAGCTGTCATTCAGGAATGTCAGAAAAGGGGGCTTGCGCAGAAGTATATCGCAGCGGATTATTCAGAAGAGGCCATCCAATACCTCAAGAGACAGGCGCCAAACATCGAGACCCTGTGCACGGACATCACCGTCCCGGGAGCATTCAGTGGACAGGCTGACGTGGTTATTCTGAGTCACGTCCTTGAGCATTTGGAAGCGCCGGCCGATTTTCTTCAGTCCTTGCGCCAGATTGAGTTCTCCTACCTGATTGCCGAGGTCCCCCTGGAAGATTTGTTCGCCGGCAAAGTCAAATCGTGGCTGTGGGATCGCACTCGAAATACGAGCGGACACGTGCAGTTCTTTACGTCACATACCTTCACGCATCTCCTCACATCCAACCACTTCAAAGTTGTCGGCACGAGAACCTACGTGCCGATCCTCGATCGGGACACGGTCAGGTTTGCCTGTCGAAAAAACGGGGCCAGCGAACCGCAACGCATGAGAATGATGATCACCAATCACTATTTGCCAAGGGTGCTTGAGCCGCTCTGGACGAGATTCTATTATGCGCACCATGCTGTGCTCTGCAGCAAGAACGAGTGAGGTCTGGAGCTGTCCGTCGCGAAGATGCCGCGCCCTTGCATCCGAGTGAGTCTGGACTGACCGAGGAACAATGCTCGGTCGATCGATGGGGATGATGAGATGAAGCTGGCGATCATTACCAACATTCTGACACCGTACAGGGTGCCATTGTTTCACGCGCTTTCGCGCCGGATCGAGGCCTGCACGGTTCTGTTGATGGCAGAGCGTGAAGAGAACCGCCAGTGGGCAATCGGCGAGGTGCCATTTTCCACGGAGCTGTTGCCAGGATGGCACCTGCGTACCAAAGGCGCGGAGGTCTCTCTGCATGTGAACTATGGGGTCGTGACGCGGTTGCGCCGGCTGAACCCGGATGTCGTTTTGAGCGGCGGCTTTGCACCGGCCCATCTGGCCGCCTTCGTCTTTTGCAAGCTCTTCAGTAGACGGTACGTTCAGTGGGGAGAATTTTCGCTACGCGACGGGGCAGGGTCGTCCCACCTGCGGCGACTGCTTCGGCGATTCATGGTGAGTGGAGCGGACGCCTGCATCGCCTCGTCAACAGAAGCGAGGGATGCCTTCCTGCACTACGGAGCTCATGGCCGCCCGATTCTGATGTCTCCGATGCCGGTGGAAGTGGAGCGCATTCATGAACAGACGCTCGCGTACCGGGCGACCCCAGACTATCACCATCAACGCCGCTCGATGTCGCAACCGATTCTACTGTCGGTCGGGCGCTTGACGGATAAGAAGGGCTATCCCGAGCTGTTTGCTATGTATGAACGAGTCGTGGCAATTCGGCCTGAGGTCTCGCTGCTGATCGTGGGCGACGGGCCGGATCGACCGACCTATGAGTCGCTTTGCCGACAAAAGGGATGGGGGCACGTTCATTTTGTTGGTCATGTGGAATCAAAGGACCTCCCCCGCTATCTCGCCCTGGCCGACCTCTTCGTGTTTCCCACACTGTCCGACACGTTCGGTGCCGTCCTTAGTGAAGCAATGGCTGCCGAATTGCCCGTGCTCGCCTCGGTCCATGCGGCGGCGACGTACGATTTGGTGGATGACGGGGTGACCGGCTATCGGTTCGACCCTCAGGATCCGGCAACGGGGGCTGAAACGGTCCTCACGGTGCTGGCTCTCTCCAATGTTGGACGAACAGAGATGGGTCGTGCGGCCTATCGTCGCGTTCGGTCGACGGATATCGGTCCATCCGCGGATGTGATGGCGTGGTTCTTGACGTCGCAGCTCTCTGAGCCTTCCGGTCCGAAGACACGGTCGTGGCTTCCTTGGTTGGCAAGATAAGAAAGCAACTGTCTTGACATGGCATCCCAACCAAGACTCTTAATCATCGGCCCCACTCCGCCGCCGTTTCACGGAGTGGCGGTGGCCATTGAGGCGCTGCTCAAGTCGAGGCTGACCGACGTATTCGAGGTGACGCATCTTGACCTGGCCGATCGCCGAGGCATTGCGTACGTCAACAAACCGGATTGGCACGACGTGGCCTTGTTTGTTCGGCAATGGTTCCGTCTCTGGCGACTGCTCCTGACTCGCCGTCCGCAAGTTGTCTACCTCGTGCTTTCGCAGACCACGGTGGGTTTCATCCGGGACAGCCTCCTGATCTGGCCTTCGCTGTTGCTGGGAGCGAAGATCGTGACGCATCTTCACGGCGGAGCGTTGCGTGAATGGTATGAGTCGCGTTGGGCGCCGATGCGGGCCTACGTCCGTGCGGTCCTCGGAACGGTGGCCAAGATGATCGTGTTAGGGGAGTCCTTGCGTCCTATCTTTTCCGGTCTGCTGCCGGATGATCGGATCGCGGTCGTTCCTAACGGCGTCGATCTGCGTGAGGATGAACCTGAGCGGGAGCCTCCCCATGGAACCAGACCCTGGCGCATTCTGCATCTGAACACGCTGAACCGCATGAAAGGCACGCTGGTGCTCCTGGCGGCGATTCCGACCGTGCTGAGGCACCGACGCGATGTCTCATTCATGTTTGCGGGGAAGTGGTCGCATGCGCAACATGAGCAGGTGGCCGAATGGTATATCGCGCAGCATCATCTTGAGCCGTACGTCACATTTCTGGGGGAAGTGACCGGGCCGGAGAAGGAAGCGGTGCTTCGATCGGCCGATCTGTTCGTGTTTCCTGGCATCCAGCAGGAAGGGCAGCCGATGGTCGTGCTCGAAGCGATGGCTGCGGGGTTGCCGATCGTCTTTACGAATCAAGGTTGCCTTCGGGAGACCGTCATCAACGGGGAATGTGGCGTGGAGGCCTACACCGAGGATCCCTATGATCTGGGCGAGAGGATCTGTTGCCTGCTGGACCATCCGGAGGACCAGTTGAGTTTTGGACGCAATGCGCGTCGTCGCTGCCAGCTGTTTTTCAACAAGGAACGCCATATCGAACGCATGATCCATACCTTTCAGGATGTCCTAGCGGAAACTTCCCCCACCCCGAGGGCCTCCTCCCTCGGTCCGTCCAAAACCCGCTGATAACATTACGGTTTCCTGCTTCACAACCCTTCCCGGTGCTCCTGCTGGGACCTGTGTTCCAACAGTATTTTAACAATTCGTTAACAGGAACTTGAGGCAGCCGTGGCCCAGCGGAACAGGGGAATCGTTACACTTGGTCACCCATTTTCATAGGACATAGGAGGTGGCCCATGTTGGCATTGGACACAGAACTCAAGGAGCAAGTCAAAGAGGTCGGGACAGAACACATTCCTCGTCTTGCGATCGCCGGCTTACCGGTCCACATGGTCCAGATCCCGGAGGTTGTGTCGTTGATGACGGATTGGGTGTGCTTCGATCGACGGCGCGCTCACTGGATTGTCGTGGCCGACATGCATGCCGTCGTCGAGGCCCACCGGCGCATCGAGTTCCGCCGGATGCTCGATCATGCCGACCTCATCGTTCCTGATGGCATCGGTCTTGTCCGGGTGGCTCAATGGAAAGGTGTGCCCCTCCGGGCCCGCGTGGCCGGCACCGATCTGATGAAGGCCTTCTTTACCCACACCAAAGACATGGGCCTCAGACACTATTTCCTGGGGGATACAGTGGAGACTCTGAATCTCCTCCAGTCCAACCTGGAACGAACGTATCCAGGGTTCACAATCGCAGGCACCTGCTCTCCTCCGTTTCGATCTCTGACTCCCGATGAAGACGACGCCATCGTTCGGCAGATCAACGACGCTAATCCGGACGTGCTCTGGGTGGGGCTGGGGTTACCGAAACAAGAGCGCTGGATCTTCGAACATCGCCATCGATTGAATGTGCCGCTGGTCCTGGGCGTAGGCGCCGCGTTCAAGTTTCTTGCCGGGACCGTGAGACGGGCGCCGGATTGGGTCGGTGAACTCGGATTTGAATGGCTGTGGCGATTCGCCCACGAGCCCCGACGTTTATGGAAACGGATCATGATTGAGGGACCGCAATTCGTCAGGCTCGTCCTGTTGGAGTTGGCGGGCTGGCGTCAATTCTCGTAAGCGGCAATCGACTCGGAACAACGATGAAAGAGACGACGTCCTCATTGATGAGCCTTGGCGGAGTGGAACAGGACGACTCTGCCCGACAGGAACCGCGTCGCGGTCAGTCGCCGATCGTGCTTGCTTTGACAGCGGCCTTCGTCCTGGTCGGCCTGGCCGTCGCATATGCTGATAGCCTGGCCTATCTGGTTGAGCAGTGGACTGAAAATGAAAATTATGGACATGGGTTCTTCATTCCCTTCATTTCACTCCTCTTGGTGTGGTTGAAGCGCGACCGGATCCAGAGGCTGCAGCCAAAGGGATCCTGGTGGGGCGTCCCCATCGTTCTTCTCGCGATCGGACTGTATGGCCTCGGCGAATTTGGAACCCTCTATGTTCTCCTGCACCTGTCTTTTGTGCTGATGCTGGTAGGTCTATGTTTGGCGGCGTTCGGCAGGGACATCCTCAAGGAACTCGGATTCCCCCTCTTGTACCTCTTGACCATGATTCCGCTCCCGCAATTTCTGTTTCAAGAGCTTTCCGGCAAGCTGCAACTTCTTTCGTCGGCATTGGGGGTCGGTTGCTTGCAAGTCGTCGGCGTCACCGCATTTCGTGACGGGAACGTGATCGATCTCGGCCCGATCCAATTGCAAGTCGTGGAGGCTTGCAGCGGGTTGCAGTATCTGTTTCCGCTGATGTCGCTGTCACTGCTCTGTGCCTACTTGTTCCAGGCGCCGATGTGGAAGCGTGCCGTGGTGTTTGTGTCCAGCATGCCCATCGCTATTCTCCTGAACGGCTTTCGGATCGGCGTCATCGGAGTGCTGGTCGAGTGGTTCGGGTCGGGAGCCGCTGAAGGATTTCTGCATCTCTTCGAGGGGTGGGTCATCTTTCGTAATGAGCCTTGTCATTCTCGCCTTCGTGATGTGGGGCCTGTCGAGGATAGGATCCGGCGCCGAGCGACAATC
The DNA here is from genome assembly GCA_963720035.1 of uncultured Nitrospiraceae bacterium. Classification (GTDB taxonomy): domain Bacteria; phylum Nitrospirota; class Nitrospiria; order Nitrospirales; family Nitrospiraceae; genus Palsa-1315. The sequence goes on from CAVREB010000016.1 coordinate 192,743, forward strand.
GATTTTCGATCTGCTGCGTCTGCCGTCGGATTCGGGGACCGTCGTCCAGCCAGGCGTGGTTCGACCATTGTCCCTGAGGGGGCGTTACCGGCATCCTTGTTCTGCGTTGTGGGTCTGTTGGTCAGCGTCGCCGTCGCGTCGCCGTACCTCATGTCCCGCGAAGAAATCGTTCCGCCACGAGAGCCCCTCCTCAATTTTCCCATGCAGGCTCAACAATGGCAGGGAAGCACCTTTCCGTTGGAAAAGGAATATATCGACACCTTGCGATTCGACGACTATTTGCTTGCGGACTATCGCGCTGCCGGCGAATCGCCCGTGAATTTCTATGTCGCGTACTATCGCTCGCAGCGCAAGGGGCAGTCCGCCCATTCGCCGCGAACCTGCATTCCGGGCGGAGGGTGGGAGATTACCTCACTGCGGACGATGGAGGTGCCGACGAACGATGCCGCAACGACGTCCTTGCACGTCAATCGATTGGTGATTCAAAAGGCTGATGTGAAGCAGATCGTCTACTACTGGTTTAAGCAGCGGGATCGCGTGCTGGTGAACGAATATCTCGTGAAGTTCTTTCTCTTCTGGGATGCCCTGGCGAAGCAGCGGACGGACGGCGCCTTGATTCGGTTAACGGCCTCGGTCCAGCCGGGACATGACGAGGACGAAGCGGACAGGATACTGGTCGATTTCACCGAGTCGGTCAATCCTCTCATGAGCCGGTTTGTGCCTGATTAAGTTCTCGATCGTTTAGGGTGGGCGGGATTCATGTCAAGTCCTATGTTTTTCAGTTTTCTCGGTTCTCTCGTCATCTGTATGGCCCTCATTCCGGCCCTGATGGCGACAGCCGGCCGTCTGCAGTTCGTCGATCTGCCGGGCGACCGGAAAATCCATCATGCGCCGATGGCCAAGGTCGGCGGGCTCGCGTTCGCAGCGGGAACCTTTGTCGCGATGTTGCTGTGGGCGCCGAAGGATCCGATCGTCACGTCGGCTCTGATCGGCGGCGCCGTCATTTTATTGTTCGGCGCATGGGACGATCGAGTCGGGCTCGGATATAAGACGAAGTTCCTGGGACAACTGATCGCGGCTGCCGTCGTCGTCTGGGTCGGGGGAGTGCATCTCTCCACGTTGCCGTTTCTGGGGGAGACGCCGCTGCCGCTGTGGATTGCGGTGCCGGCGACTCTGTTCCTGCTCGTCGCCGTGACCAATGCTTTGAATCTTGCCGACGGGTTGGATGGATTGGCAGGAGGATTGTCTCTGCTGAGTTTCGGGGGAATGGCCTTCCTTGCCTATCTGGCAGACGACTGGGTCGTGATGAGCATGATGGTCGCGGTCTTGGGCGGGCTCTTGGGATTCCTGCGATTCAACACCTACCCGGCGCGTATCTTCATGGGGGATGCGGGGAGTCAGTTCCTTGGATTCTATCTCGGCCTGTGCGCCATCGTGCTCACCGATCCGGCGCGCGGACCGTACAGTCCCGCTCTCGTCTGTTTCATCTGGGGACTCCCGATCCTGGATACGGCCGGTGTGATGATCCAGCGATTGGCGGAACGGCGCTCCCCATTCGTGGCGGATAAGAACCATGTGCACCACAAACTGCTAGGGCTCGGACTGTCGCATCGTGAAGCGGTCATGGTGATTTATGGGCTTCAGGCCGTGCTCGTCAGTCTCGCGTTTCTGTTGCGCTGGCAATCGGACATCGAGGTGCTGGCGATCTACGCATTCTTCGCATGCGCCATTTTTTCCGTATTCGTCACACGCGTCGACCGGCTCTTTTCCCCTCGCCGTCACGCGGACTCCTTATCGCTTCCGGAGGCCGGATCTCGCGCTGAGTCCGGTCGGTTCTCGATGCTTCCCATGCGCACACTCGCCTGTGCGGTCACCGTCTTTCTTCTCGGCAGCGTGTTCCTTCCTTCCCGCGTGCCGGTCGACGTGGGCGGCGTCGCTATTCTGCTGTGCCTTCTCCTCCCGATAGGGATATGGATCTTTCCTTCTGCTGCATCCGTGGTTCATACGGGTCGGACTGTATGTGGGCAGCACGTTTGTCTTGTACTTGAGCGATCAAGGGGTGTCTGCCACGCAATGGAACTTCCATGCGCCGTTGAATGTGTTTTTCCTGTGTTTGGCGATCCTCATCATGTTGACGATCCGGTTCGGATTGGAACAACGATTTCAGACCACGCCGTTGGACTACCTGATCATCTTTGCGGCATTTGCGATTCCGTTTCTTCCGGAAATACGGGTCGAGGAGATTAACATCAGTCTTCTGACCGCAAAGTTGATCGTCATGTTCTTTGCGTTTGAATTACTCCTGAACAGCTTCGCCGAACGGCTTAAGCCGTTCGAGTTCGTGTCTCTATGGGTCTTACTGGGTCTTGGTTTCCGCGCCTGGTGGTGAGACCCACCATCGGATCAAAAAGGAGAACGTCCATGCGTCGCCACATTTCCACCGCGGCCGTCGCCGTTGTGTTGTCGCTGGCCGTCATCGGATGCGGCGGTCCTGAAGAGCGAAAAGCCAAGTACCTGGCCCAGGCTCAGGACTACATCCACGATGGGAATCTCCCGAAGGCCCGAGTGGCTCTCCGGAACGTGCTCAAGATCGACCCGAAAGATCCTGAAGCGTATTTTTTCTTCGCCGAGGTCGAGGAAAAAGAGAAAAACTGGCGAAACGCCTTTGCAAACTATCTGCGAACGGTAGAACTGAAACCGGACCACCAGCGGGCGTTGATCAAACTCGCCAAGTTTTATCTCGAAGGTCGCGCGATGGACAAGGTGTTGGAGATGACGGACAAGGTCCTGGACAAATCGCCCGGACAGGTCGAGGCGGAGACCCTCCGCATCGCCGTTCAGGCAGTCAAAGGGAATCTGAGCGAGGCGACTCTCGCCGCAGAGGCGCTGGGCGCGAAGCATCCGACCGATCCCGATGCCGCGACGATCCTGGCGACACTGTATCTGGCTCAAGGCCGACGCGGTGAAGTCGAGCCGGTCATGCAACGAGCCGTCGACGCCAATCCCGGCAACCTTGTGCTGTTGGACTCCTTCGCCTCGGCCTTGCTCAGGTTGGATAAGTCGGAACGGGCCGAGGAAGTCTTGAAAAAGATCGTGGAAGCGGAACCGAAAGTGCTCGATCACCGGCTGCGCCTGGCAGGTTTCTATGACGAGCGGCGTGAATATGACAAGGCTGAAGCCATCCTGCGCGAGGTGATCCGGCTCGACCCGGACAACGAACAACGTCATTTGGCATTCGCCAAATTTCAGGTATCCCGACGCGGTGTCTCGCAGGGAGAAGCGGCGCTCTTGGAAGCGAAACGCGCCTTGCCCCGGTCGACGGCCATTCAGTTCGCGCTGGGCGAGTTATACGAACTGAACCGGCAGCCGGACAAGGCGAGGGCTGTCTACGAGCAGGTTCGAGACGAGCATCGCGCCAAACCCGCCGCGCTGGAGGCAACCGTCAAACTGGCTGCGCTCGATTGGTCGGCCGGCAGACAGGAAGCGGCTGAGAAACAGCTGTCTGAGGTGCTGAAGGAGAATCCTCGCTCGTCCGAAGCGTTATTGCTGCAGGGTAAGATGGCGTTGCAGCGGGGGAACGGAAAGGACGCAATCCAAGCTTTCCGCACGGTGCTGAAGGATCAGCCTGAACTGGCGGATGTCCATGCGCTGCTCGGCCGGGCCTATCTGATGACGGACGATACGGCTCTGGCACGAGAAAGTCTCGAAAAAGCCGTCCTCCTGAATCCGAAAATGGTCGAGGCCCATATGACGCTGGCCGCGCTCGACACGTCGTCCGGCAAGTTCAAGGAAGCCCGCGAACGTCTCGATGCGCTGCTCAAGCTCGACCCGAACAATCTTCAAACGTTGAGCGTGCTGCTGAATCTTCAGGCGGCGGAACGGGATTGGGCTGCCACAGATCAAACCTTGTCGCGCGCCCGCTCGGCGGGAGCAGACAGTTCGGTGGCGGATCTGACGGAAGCGCGTCTCTTTCAAGCGAGGCAGGAGTGGGACAGGGCGCGGAGTGCCTATGAACGGGTGCTCGCCAGTCACCCTGATGCGCCGGAACCGCTGGTTGCTCTGGTGCAACTCGACATCAAGCAAGGGAAAACCGCCCAAGCCAAGGAGCGATTGGAACAGGTGCTCGCGCGCAATCCGGCTCACCCTTACGCGACCGGTCTCCTCGGGGAAATGTTGCTCCTCGGTGGCGACCAGGCCGGCGCCGAGAGCCGGTTTACAGAGGCAACCAGGCTCAAACCGGACTGGCCGATGCCCTGGTTGCATCTGGCCACGCTCAAGCTGTCACAGAAAAGAGGAGACGAGGCACGGGAGGTACTCGAGAAGGGGGTCCAACAGAATCCCAAAAGTCAGGAACTGCGCCTGTTACTGGCGATGTCGTTCAGCGAATCGGGAAACGTAGACCGGGCGATTCAAGAGTACGATGCGCTGTTACGTCTCGATCCCCGGGCACTCGTCGCTGCGAATAACCTGGCGTCCTTGCTGGTTGACCAAAAAGGTGATCAGAAAAGTCTGGAACGCGCGCTGCTGCTCACCAAAGAGTTTGAAACATCTGCGCCGAATCCCTACTTTCTCGATACCCTCGGATGGGTCCATCTCAAGTTGGGCCATCGGGATGAAGCGCTGCGCTTTATTCAGCAGGCGGTGGCCAAAGCGCCGGACCATCCAGTGCTGAACTATCATCTGGGCATCGCCTACTTCAAAGCCGGTCAGGCGGCAGAAGCAAAAACCCATCTTCAAAAGGCCGTGGCCTCGCAGAAGACATTCGAGGGTCTCGATGAAGCCAAGTCCGTCTTGGCGCAGCTGCAAGGATAAGCCATGACATTGACCGGTTCCACGGGCATTGCTTCTTGTCGGTTCGGCGGATTGTTGCTGCTGTGCTGGCTCTTGTTAGGCGCGCAGGCTCTCGCCGCCTCCCTGTCAAACGGTAGTGAGCCGCTGCCGCGTCGCGGAAGGATCCTACCTTCTTGGTCCTGAAGACATGGTCAAGATCTCCGTCTGGAAGGATGAACACCTGACACAGGAAGTGGTGGTTCGACCAGATGGCATGATCTCTTTTCCGCTCGTCGGCGACATTCCTGCCGCCGGAAGAACAGTCGAAGAGGTGCGGCTTGACTTGGTCAAGCGCCTCAATAAATTCGTGCCGAATCCCCATGTCTCGGTCCTGGCCACGAAGATCCAGAGCTACAAGATTTACGTGATCGGACGGGTCAACAAGCCGGGCGAATTCCTGGTCGGCCACTATACCGATGTGTTGCAAGCCTTGAGTTTGGCCGGCGGGCTGACTCCGTTTGCTTCCGAAAACGACATCCGTATCATGCGGCGGAATCGCGGAGAACAACTGGTGTTTCAATTTCGCTACGGAGATGTCCGGAAGGGGAAGGAGTTGGGCCAAAATATCATTCTGGAACGCGGCGACGTGGTGGTGGTTCCCTGATTGACCAAGGGATCATTCTTCCGCGGGGCGGAGGATGAGATCAGGGACTTAGATGACACGAGGACAGGTTCTTATCGCAGGAGTGATCGTGGGTTGTGTTTCCTGCATGACGGTCAGCAGAACCGGCGCCGCGGAATGGTCGGCAGAGCCCGCCATCAGCGTGCGAGGGGTTTATAACAGCAACCTGCTCCTGACTGACCAACCGCATGACCCGGTATGGGGAGATTGGGTTTCTCCGGGGATGAAATTCGCCGCGTCAACGGAGAGTCTGGAGATCGGCGGCCGTGCGGCAGCCGATTTCGTGAACTATTACGGAGGGCAGGACAGTTCGTTCACGAATATCTATTTCCCGCTCTCAGTCAAGTATCGAGGCGAACGGGACTTCCTGGGTTTCGACGGCGGGTTCACGCGAGACAACACGTTGATGGGGGAACTGCAGAAGACGGGGGTGGTCTTGTCTTTCACGCAACGCAATCAGTGGACCGCGTCACCCTCCTGGACGCACAATCTGACCGAACGGACTGCCCTGGTCGCAGGGTACCAGTACACAAGCGCGACGTATGAAAACGGGCTTAGTCTCGGGTTGGTCAACTATCAGATGAACGGAGGAAACGCAGGAATCTCCTATAAGATCGCAGAGAAAAGTGAAGTCCAGCTCACGGGAAATGCGATCCTATTTCGAGCCTCGCAGGTGAATCTGGAAACGAAGATTTTCGGGGGGACGGCTTCCCTGGATCACGAATTTTCAGAGACCTTCAGCGTGAGGCTGGAAGCCGGGCCTCGTTTTATCTCCAATGTCCAGCAATCCGGCTCTCAGACCCTCAGCGATCAGACGTTGGTGTGGGTGGCCAATGCCACTATTCGAAAGCAGCTGGAACGCACGACGTTAACCTTTGAGGCGAGCCGTGAAATCCTTCCCAGCGGTTTCGGATTGTTGCTCGAGACGGACCGCATCGGCGTGACAGTCGGGTATCAAGTGACGGAGAATCTCAACGCATCCTTCACCGGTCAAGGGCTTCTCTCCTCTGGAATAGGCACGGTCGGAGGCGGGTCATCATTTCCCCAACAACGGTACATGTCGGCTCAACCGAAATTGACATGGAAGTTTAATGATTGGTGGGGGGCGGAAGCGTGGTACAGCTACGGGCGGCGCGATGTCGATTCGGTCAACGTCACAGCCATGGCGAATGCCGTGTCGCTGGCCATCACCTATACCCCGGCCAAATTCTCGGTGGGACGATAAGGGACGTCGAGTTCAATTCGGAAACTGCGTGAGGCAGGAGAGGATTATGGAACAAGCACCAGTAAACCTGCAGACAATCATGAGCATCGCTCGGCGGCGGAAGGGGTCCATCGCACTGGCTGCGGGCACGATTTTTCTCGCCGGCGTTGCGGTTGCCCTGCTCCTGCCCGCAGTGTATCGCTCGACCGCCACGATCCTGATCGAGGAGCAGGAGATCCCTTCTGACATCGTCCGGTCCGCGATCACCAGTTATGCCGATCAGCGGATCGAGACGATCAAGCAGCAGGTCATGACCCGCTCGACCCTCTGGAGGATTGTCGAACAATACATGCTCTATTCGAGTCTGCGCAAAAATAGTCCCACGGAAGAAGTGTTGGAACGGTTTACCAAGGACATTCGCGTGGATGTCATCAATGCCAAAGTCATCGACAAACGGACGCAGAACGCGACGCAGGCGACGATCGCGTTCACGCTCACGTACGACGGAGAGAGTCCGGAGATTACTCAGAAGGTGGCCAATGAACTGACGAGCCTGTTTCTGGGAGAAAACCTCAAGTCGCGCGAGCGACACGCTAATGAAACCACTGCCTTTCTGAAAAAGGAATCTGAACAGCTCGCTCAACAGATCGGCTCGCTGGAGTTGCAACTTGCCGCGATCAAGCAGAAGGCGGACGGGGCCCTGCCTGAACTGACCTCCGTCAACATGACGATGCTCAATCAGGCTGAACGCGAACTCCAGGATGCTGACCGCGAAATCCGATCGTTGGAGGAAAAGAAAACGTATCTGGAAGGGGAACTGGCCACCCTGAAGCCGCATACGCCGATCATCTCGGCGAGCGGGGAACGCATTCTCGATTCGGCTGAACGTTTGAAGGCCGTTCGCGCCCAGTATGCCAGCGCAGTCGGATATCTGTCTTCCGAACATCCGGACGTGCTCAAGATGCAGCAGGAGATTGCGGCCCTGGAACGAGAAACCGGCCAGCACGCCACGCCAGAAGAATTACACAAGAAGCTGAGCGGGGAACAGGCCCGTCTGGCGAGTCTCGTTGATCGATACGCCGACGAGCATCCCGATGTGATCCGGTCACGCCGGGTCATCGCCTCGCTTGAACAGGAACTTCAGCGTGTCGTGGCGGCCGGGACTCAGGCAGCCGCCATCAAGCCGGAAAATCCCGCCTATATCAATATTCGCTCACAACTCTCCTCGGCGACGGCCTCGCTGCAATCGATCCGAAAATCACGAGACGGCATTAAACGCCGGGTTGATGGATATGCGGGCCGGCTTGAACGGACGTTTGAACTGGAGCCTGCATACCTGGATCTCAGCCGGAGCCGTGAGGAATCGGTCAAGAAGCACCAGGAGATCACCTCCCGCCTGTTGGAAGCGGAAGTATCGAAAGAATTGGAAGTCCAGCATAAAGGTGAACGATTTTCTCTCATCGATCCCCCGGAGCTTCCGGAGAAGCCGGAGAAGCCCAATCGCCCCGTCATTATCTTCCTCGGTCTGGTTCTCGCAATTGCGGGAGGAGTCGGAAGCGGCGCGGTGTTGGAACAGCTCGACCGGTCGATTCGCGGCGGCGAACACCTGAGCCGGCTTGCAGGACTGCCTCCGCTGGCCGTGATTCCCTATGTGCCCAATCAAGAGGACCTGCAGCGATTGGTCCGCCATCGAGTCCGGGTCGCCGTGGCGGGAGTGGGGATGGTAGGGCTGCTGATCGTGTCTGTGCATTGCAATGGGATATCCGTTGGACGTCGTCTGGCTGGTGGCGCTCAGAAAGTTCGGCCTAGGATGAAGGAAGAGAGATTCTGCTCATGATGATGGACAAACTGCAGAGTGCGATGGATCGGTTCAAAGAACAACACGATGCCATGCATGTGCCTCCCAGGCCGAACGGGTCATAGGCGGCCGCGCCGCCGGCCGTGATCTATTCGCGGACCCGTTCGGTCGTGATTCCCGACGAGATGTTGCGGCGCCATCGCATTCTCACCGGCCGCGATTCGAACCGGTTTTCGGATGCCTACAAAGTCCTCAGGACTCAGGTGATCCATCGATTACGCGAAAACAAGTGGAACGTGTTGGGCATCACCAGCCCCAAGGACGGAGAAGGCAAGACCCTCACGTCGATCAACCTGGCCATCGCCCTGGCGGCCGAGCCCACGCTCACGGTTCTCCTGGTGGATGCCGATCTTCGCGCTCCGCGCCTTCATGAGGAGCTCGGCTTGGAATCCTACGAGGGACTGACCGAGTTTCTGCTGGACGGCCGGTCGATCGAGGAGATGCTGGTCTATCCGGGTCTGGGTCGACTGATCCTGTTGCCGGGCGGGCGGGGGACGGACCAGTCTGCCGAAGTCCTCACCTCCCCGCGCATGAGTGCGCTCAGGAAAGAGTTGAAAAATCGGTACGCGTCTCGCATCGTGATTTTCGATCTTCCGCCGGTTCTCGGCCAGGCGGATGTACTGGCCTTCACTCCCCAATTGGACGCTCTGCTTCTGGTTGTGGAGGAAGGCAAGACCACGGAGCCTGAACTCCAGCAGGCCATGCAGATTTTAAAGGGCAGCGTCCCGATCCTGGGAACCGTGTTGAATAAAGTCGGCCGCGATCAACTCAGCCTGTCCCAAATGAAGCGTATGAACGCGGGGAACCTGAAACAGACAAGGTAGGCGCCTATGTACGAGTCCTTCTATCAGTTCCGCACAAAACCGTTCTCGCTTTTGCCGGACCCAGAGTTCCTCTTCTTGAGTACGCGGCATAAGAAGGGATTGAACCTCCTGGAGTACGGACTCTACAACCGCGCGGTGTTCACCGTGCTGACGGGAGAGCCGGGGACCGGCAAGACGACACTATTGAACAGGATTCTTGACCAGAGCAGGGGGCAGTTTACGGTTGGAGTCATTACGACGACCCATCCGGACGCCGGCAGCCTCCTGCCCTGGGTGGCTGATGCGTTCGGGCTGGATTGTCCCGGCCAGGATACGGCAGGGTTATTTCCGGGCGTTCACTGCGTTTCTCGGGCGATCCTTTGCCGAGGGACAGAACAGGTACTCCTCGTCGTCGATGAGGCCCAAAACCTCAATATTCAAATGCTGGAAGATCTCCGTCTCCTGTCCAACATCAACGACGGCCGACAGAGCGGTATCCAAATCATTTTGGCGGGACAACCCAGCCTTCGCACGTTGCTCACCAGAAGCGACATGCGGCAATTGGCCCAACGCGTGGCAGTGGATTATGCGCTCGAGCCGCTCAATGAAGACGAGGCGAGCGCCTACGTGCAGCATCGGCTCCGCGTGGCAGGGGGCAAGCCTGATCTCTTGACGGAGTACGCCTGTGCGCTGGCCCACCAACTCAGCGGAGGTAATCCCCGCCTGATCAATCAACTGTGCGATCTGGCTCTCACGTACGGTTTCGGGGAAGGGGTTGACCGCATTACTGCATCGTTGTTGTTGCAGGCTGCCGTCGACCGTGCGCAAGGTGGCATCCTGCCGGCCGTTGTTGATCCGACGACCATCCTCCTCGATCCGGCCCGGCTCAGTCAGGAATCTCAGGAGCTGGTACCGAAGCCCGTGCCGGTTCCCGTACCCGACTCGAGACTCCGGCGCCGCCTGCGGCTTCGGTCCACAAGAATGCTTCCAGCGAGTTGTATCGGGAAGGGTCTCGGCTTGAAGCAGGCCGGATTGTATCGGGAGGCACTGAAGAAATTCGAGGCGGCGGAACGGGACCCGGCCTACCGTTTCAAGGCGTCGGCACAGAGAGGAATCTGTTTGCGGGCAATCGGAAGGCTGGATGACGCCGCTATATCATTTCGCCATGCCCTCGCCGTCCATGGTGCGAAGGCGACCGATCTCCTGCATGTCCGCTACGTTCTGGCACTGACTCTTGATACGATGGGCCACCGCGATGAAGCCCACGAGCAGTACCGTGAAATTCATGACGCCGACCCAAATTTCAGAGACATCGCCCGTCGAATCGACTCTGTCGATGACTCACCCGGGTTTCCACTGTCCTGGTACAAGTCTCTTAGGCAGAATTGGCAGCAGTTCAGGAGCATGTCCTTGTCAAGCAGTCGGTTGCCATAACGCAGATCTGAACTCGTCATCTCTTCACTGAGTTAACCCATCCTGGACCCCCCCGTAACCTGTCTGTAACCATTCCTCCCTATCCTCACTCTGGGCCATCGACCCGTTGCTTACATAGGCTTGGAGGATGCATGTGTGATTGGTTTTTCAGAGCAATGGGAGGGACCTTAAAGATTACTCTCATCGCCACCCTGATTTCTCTGCGCTGGGGGAGCGACGCTTGGGGAGGGCAGCTTGAGGACCTCCTCTTGGAAAATAAGCAGATCACCATCGATCAGTGGGTCCAGCTGAAGGCAGAAGAAGAGAAGCGGGAAGCGGCAAGGCCATGCAAGAAAGCCGAGGAGTGTGGCGATGTACCGGTTCGAGAGAGGTGGTATGAGAAGATCAGCATTCGAGGTTTTGCCCAGTTTCGTTATAACCATCAGACAAATCCTTTACTGATCAATGATCAGGGTGACCGAGCGCTTGGAAGCAACGATCAGTTTTCGTTGCGACGAGCCCGGCTGATCGTAAGCGGACAGCCGCATGAACGTGTTTTTATCTACGTGCAGGAGGAATTTGCGGCATTTACCGGCACCGATTCAGCCAATGGGTTGGGAACCCAAACGTTGGGCGGGACCAACAGAAACACGGGGGTTAATAATACAGCTCAGCTGCGCGATTTCTATGCCGATATCTTTTTGACTTCAAATAAGGAATGGCGGATCAGAGCCGGGCAGTCGAAAGTGCCCTTTGGATTCGAGAACCTGCAATCAAGTCAAAACCGTCTTCCTTTCGACCGTTCTGATGCTCTCAACAGTGCTGCGATCAATGAGCGGGATGTCGGACTTTTTCTCTATTACACCCCGACAATTATTCGCGAACGTTTCCGTCGTCTGGTCGAGAGCGGGCTCAAGGGATCAGGCGACTATGGAATGATTGGGACTCGGCGTTTACAATGGTCAGGCGAAATCTCAGCAACGTGATTTGAACGAAAAGGGAAGCATGTCATCTTTCATTCGACTGTATCCGCATGAGTTTTCCAACGGTCAGATCGTGGAAGTCGGTATGGATGCCTATACGGGACAAGTACGTCGATCTCGACCACTCCGGTTGTTCCGACCGAATAACCAGTCACGGGGCAACTGCCGTCGCTCCAGTTGTCACGAATAACGGGAATTATCTTGACGAGCGGGTTACCTGGCACTTCGTCGTCTTTCCGCAACCGTTTGGTCTTCAGGCAGAGTATACAATCGGCAGGGGTCCTCAATTGAATACGGCAAAGATCTCACGCAGGTGGAACTCGGTTCCCTACGCGGTGGCTATCTGCAATTGTATTACAATTATAAATGCGACACCTATTGCCGAGCATCTTTCCGTATGTTCGCATCCAGGAATACTTCGGAGCAAAGAAGTTTGAGAACAATGCGCCGAAATACTCAGGTTCGCGAAACCGAGTTGGGACTTGGAATATCAGTTTAATCGCGCGCTCGAATTGACTGTCGCATATTCCTGGACTCAGCGAACCTCGGACGTCGACTCGGCCACCCTTCCGGTCCCCGGCAGCTCTGCGGCATTCCGGCCAGCGGGATTTCTTGTTCACAGACCCCCTATCAACTCCAAACCGGCAACTTGATTCGTTTCCAACTCCAGTGGAGTTTCTAGCGGACCGGGGCCGGCGTACCGTGGAGCTAGGGAACCGCTACAGGCTGGGGGGCTGGTTCAACCAAGGGGCGGGGCGGCAGTTGCTTGTACAACACCACCAGTTCGCGATGATCCCATTGAAAGAGTTTTCCCAGGACTCCAACAGATTGTTCCCGCTTGGCTGAGTGCGGCTCAAAATCAAGGCGGCCGCCTTGCGGGGCCAGCGATTGCATCGGCGTGAGCCGGTCGTCCTGTGTTTCGGCGACACCCAAGTCGGCCATATAGCGGGTATGCGACCGGTAGTTCGCGAGAATCAGGTGCAGTTCATCACCTTGAACGAACGGCTCCTCCGGATGTGACTTCTCGAGTGAGCGCCGAGAGGTTTCGAGTCTGATAGAAGGTCACGACTTCTTCCGGCGTGGCTTTGCTCAAGCCCAGGGTCAGCAATGGGGCGAAGAACGCCACTTCTCTGTCGGTAAAGGCCGGATGGACACGGGGGAGACTGGTGTCATCATAGAAGGGGAGTTTGGCCAGGGGTTCATCGACCCTCACCCCGCCCAGCACCGCGGCGATTTGTTCGGGGGTGAGCGAGATCGGATGCGAGTGTTCCGTTCCCTTCTTCACCGTCCGATCAAACTCCAACCGGACGTAGGCAGCGGGTTGGTCGTAGATCGTAACGGTGGTGAATTGTCTTGGGCCACAGGCGCCGATCAGTCCTGCGCCGACGAAGGCAAGAAAAGCCAGGCAGATGAGTCGGCTCATGGGCGGATCCGTCCCTGTACCCTGACATGGTGGGCCGGTAACCGTCAACGGGGCCTAGTCGCGGACCTTGGCCGGTTCTTCAGTAGACAGCGGCTCGCACAGGGGTCGTCCACATCATGGTCAGTCGATTGAGATCAGTGGTCGACAGGGGATAATAGCCCCCGTCGACCACGATCTGCTGGCCTTGCCGACTGAGCGCGAATTTCACATACTCCGCGACCGGACCGGGCGGTGCGACCTTCGGCGGCCGGTTGATATAGAAATACAGATTACGTCTCAGAGGGTAAGACCCATCCATCGCTGTTTCAAATGTCGGCGCCACATATCGTCCGCCCTGGACTATCGCCAAGGGGACAGGCCGGAGTCCTGAGGTCCGGTAGCCGATACTGCTGAATCCGATTCCGAATCGATCCTTCATCAGTTCGACCACGACCGATGCCGAGCCGACGCCCACGGTCATGGTCTTCTTCAAGTCAGCCCCGTTCAAGACGTGCTCTCGAAAGAATGACGCAGTACCGGAATTACTATTCCGCCCGTAGAGATGAACGGGCGCTTCCGCCCACTCTCCTTCTAACAACATCACGTCGCCCCACGAATTGACAGGGTATTTCAGTCCGCGTCGCCGTTCAGTGGAGAACATGGCATCGACTTCGGCAAGGGTCAATCCTTCGATCGGGTTGTCTTTGTGAACGAAGATCGCCAACGCATCGACGGCGACAGGAACTTCTGTCGGCTCATATCCGAACTCCCGTTTGAACTCCACGATCTCGGCAGAGGTCATGCGGCGTGACATGGCCGCGATCTGGGCTTTCCCTTCCATGAGCTCGGCCAGACCTGTCTCTGACCCCGCGCTTGCAATTTTGACTGTCAATCCCGGATATAGCTGACGCAGGTCCCTCGCCCAGGATTCCGTCAGGGGCTTCATGGTCTCGGACCCTGCGACGGAGAGCGAGCCGCTCATGCTGGCCACAGGCTGGTAGGGAATGATTTTCGGATCGAGCGGGGGCTTTACCTGCGCCTCGGCAGGCAAGGCCAACGCAAGAGCGACGCCGAAGGGGATGACGGTCCGATAGAGAAATTCGTGAAGATATTGAAAGAGTTGCATGGATATTCCGCCAGGTTAGACGCTCAAGTATTTGAGGAATGGTCAGCTCTCAACTCATCTACAGTACGGGCTGGGTATTTCCTGGGCATCAATGAATTGTTAACTCGGCGTTAACTCCAAGTCCCCGTCGAGGCGTAGGACTTTACAGACAGTTAACACCACTCTAACGACTCTGTTCTCTGTCAAGTTTAGGATACGCACGCAATGCTGGCAGCACCCTCAAGTGTTAAAGGATCTATGACGGGAGTGCCCGACTCTATCCTTCTCTTCATGAAATCTGAGCCTTTCGCTCAGTCGCTCAAGAAGGCCTTAGAAGAGAGCGGCTATCAGAGTACGATAGTGACGACCGATGCGGCTGCGTTTACGGCCGCGAGGGCATCCGTGCCATCGTTGATCATCATCGATCGGCCACAAGGCACTATCACTAATCTGCGCCAACTGCGGACCTTGATCACCGTCCCTATCGTCGCGGTACAAGAAGGGACCACCCCTTGCGCGGATGACGACTGCATCCAGGATTACGACCGGGACATCGATCTCGTCGTCTGCAGTCAGAGCCCCCGTGTATTGGTGGCGCGCGTGCGGGCCATTCTCCGTCGCCGGGAGCCTCGATTCAAATCAGATGCACACTACAGTGCCGGTACCATTCGGATGGATCTGGATCGGCATGAAGTGAAGATCAACGGGCACGTGGCCGAACTTACTCCGAAAGAGTTTAAGATTCTTCACCAATTTTTGGAATCTCCCAATCGTGTATTTTCCCGCCAGGAGATGCTGAATCGGGTCTGGGGCGAAGGCTTCGCCTTAGAAGAGCACGCCCTTGACGTCCACATCCATTCCCTCCGGCAAAAGATCGAGTCTGATCCCACCAGCCCCAAAGTCATCATCACCGTACGCGGCATCGGCTACAAGCTACGATCCTAACAGACCCGGACTTCGCGATCTAATTGGAGCGCAGGCCCCAAAAATACACCAGGCCCCGCTCTCCCGCATTGGTGACGGAAGAGAGGAGTAGAGTGGAGAGCGAGTGAAGAGACTGGCGGTTAGAATTCGTCGATGGACACGGGGCGGAGCAGGTCTCGGACGGAGAGGATGCCCACCACAGCCCCACCCTTGGTGACACCCAGGTGGTGCGTCTGGTGTTTGTTCATGAGATCCGCCGCTTCAGTGAGCGGACGGCGTTCTTCGATCCCGACGATCGGGCTGCTCATGATGTCTTCGACAGGAATAAAGTAGGGGCCGCGGTCCGAGCCGACGACCTTCTTGACAATGTCCGATTCGGTGACAATGCCGATCACGCGGCCTTCGTGGGAGATCAGCACGCTGCCCACATTGCAGGTCTTCATGAGCTTTGCAGCTTCGATCACCGAGGTGCCCGCATCTACTGTGACGAGATCTTTCTTCATCAATTCTCCGACTGTGACCATCTGTTCCTCCCTGGTTTTTGTTGTTTTAAATTGGGCTGACTCTACCAAGCCGACGTTGCGCCGCGGTTAGAGGCCTGTTACTGATGCGTAAATTTAAGGTCTGCCCCTCGTCCAGATCGCCACATCCGGCGCCTGCACAGTGCATCAACAACATGTGCCGAAACAAGAACTTGTAACAAGAACACGATGCAAAAAGTGACATTTCATGTCATGGAAAATCAATGAGTTACAGCAGGAGGTGCCACTGGTGGCACCTCCTGGCGTTCGTTTTCCAGCTGTTTTCTGTTGCTGTGGTTTATTCTGGCTTCATCCTTCAACATCCGATCGTCCGAACTTGATTCCTGATCAAGAAGAGCTTTATAGCGTTCGATGGTCCAGTTTGGCAGTGCAACGTCAGTTCACAGAACATCCGAAGCTGGGTGTCTAACGCGGAAGCCAAACCGAGACGTACTCGAAGAAGAATCTCAAGGAGACGCCTGCCACTAGATCGACGGGCAGCCCATTCCCGCCGGTAGTTCAGAAGTTGCCGGAGACCCGGCGGAAAACGGCCAATCAGCGCATTGCGGTTGTTCCCCACTGTCGTCAGGCTCTCAGACATTTGTTTTTTGAACAGTGTGCGCAGAACGACTAGGCAGGCGAAAAGAGGCTGAAACTCTTTGTGAAGGTTCTGTCTATAGTACGAAGTGGTGAGCTGGCTGGGATTCGAATCCAGGACCGTCTGCTTTAACAGAGTGATCACCGGAGATAGGGCTGGAGTAAGACCGCACACTGCGTACTTGTAACGAAATTTTAACCATGCCAACACCTCACGCTAACACGGATGCTCTATACTTCTTCGCCATTTTCCTCGTAGAATCTCAGACGCAACGCCCACTCGATCCTGACAATGCAACAGAGAGAGGGACGACCCAGTCTCTAATGGGGATGAGGATGCTCAGCAAATATGGTGCGGTTCTCTGCCTCATTCTCTTCGTCTCCTGCCGCCCGTCCCCCGATCACCTCTTGCTCGCGGCGAAACAAGGGGACCTCGATCAGATTCACCGCCTGCTCGACCGGGGGCTTCCGCCCACCGTCACGGATCGGGAAGGTCAAACCCCGTTGCACATCGCGTCTCGATGGGGACGCGATGCCGTGGCGACCGTCCTTCTCGACCGCGGCGCACTGATCGAGGCAACCGACCTCGAAGGGCACACACCGCTCCATCTCGCCGCGAAAAACAACCAGGAATCCGTCGCGAAGTTGCTACTCGATCGGGGAGCGCAAATCGAGGCGATCGATCACGAAGGCTCGACGGCCCTGCATCTGGCCGCCGAATGGGACTCTGAGGCCGTCGCGCACCTCCTCATCGACGGAGGAGCGGCCCTGCAAGCGCAGAATAAGGACGGATTGACCCCCCTCCATATCGCTGCGGCATGGGGCACGGAACGCGTAGCCCCCTTGCTGCTGAATGCAGGTGCGAGGATCGACGCGCGTGGAAAGCAGGGAGAGACCCCGCTCCATCTGACCGCGAAAGGAACCAGGCGACTCTTTGAAGGGGCGAGGGGACAACCGGTGATCGCCCGATTGCTGCTTGACCGTGGAGCCTCCCCGGATGCGGCCATGCAGGACGGTGGGACTGCCCTTCATCTGGCGTCGAAAGGAGGCGATGCCGACATGGTCCGCCTCCTGATCGAGCGAGGAGCGACCGTTGACGCCCGAACAGTCGAAGGACTGACCCCTCTCCACGAGGCAGTCGCGCACAATCAGATGTCCGCCGTACGACTCTTACTCGATCGAGGCGCCAACATCGCGCTTCCCGATGAACAGAAGAAATCCCCACTTCACCTTGCCGCTGAGCTTGGACAGCGCAGCATGGTTCAGTTGCTGTTGGACCACGGAGCTTCGGTGGGGGCCATCGACGCTGAAGAGCGGACCCCGTTGCATGAACCGGCTGGACGAGGCCATGAGGCCGTGGTACGGCTGCTGTTGGATCGGGGAGCCGCTGCGGAAGCGCTCGATCGGCACCGCTGGACTCCGCTGCACCTCGCCACCTTTCATGGTCGTGAACCCATCGTACGACTCCTGCTGGACCGTGGCGCGCAAGCCAATCGCCAAGATGCCCAGGGGGTCACTCCGCTCCATGGCGCGACATACTTCGGCTATGAGGCCATCCAGCAGTTGCTCATCCAGCGAGGCGCCACGACTGACCTTGTCGATGATCGTGGGTATACAGCGGCTCAGTACGCCAAACATCGGGACAAGAGCGGCTCCTCTGACATCGGAATCCCAGCGGGAACGGTGCAACCGGCGGCCGCCGCTCTGGCAGGCGTGCTTCGTCTCCACTTGCCCTTGATCAAGATCGACGGATCCAGCACGGTGTATCTCCTCTCTGAATTGGTCGCCAAGCGATTTTCCAAAGCCGGCGGCGGCACCGATCGGGTGACGGTCGGGATTTCCGGCACAGGAGGTGGGTTTCAGAAATTCTGTCGCGGCGAGATCGACGTCCAAGACGCCTCCCGTCCCATCAACGCATCGGAAATGGACCTGTGTCGAACGAATGGCGTACAGTTTCTTGAGTTGCCGGTCGGCTATGACGCGTTGTCCGTGGTGGTGAGCGTGACGAATAGCTGGGTTGAATCTCTCACCCTCAAAGAGCTCAAATCCATGTGGGAACCGGCAGCCCACATGAAACTTACGGCGTGGAATCAGATTCGCATCGACTGGCCCACCGCCCAACTGAAACTGTTCGGAGCCGGACCGGATTCAGGAAGTTTCGACTACTTCACAGAAGCAGTGGTGGGGAAGGTGAGAGCAAGCCGCGCCGATTATACGGGCAGCGAAGACGACAATGTCCTGGTCGAGGCCATTGCCGAGAGCCGCTATGCTCTGGGCTATGTCCCCTTTGCGTATCTCGAACCCAATCGCCGACGTCTCAAAGCTGTCGCCATTGATGCGGGGCAAGGACCGATCCTTCCGTCGAAGGAGACCGTGCTATCGGGTCAGTATCATCCACTGTCGCGGCCTATCTTCATCTATGTCAATCAACGCGCTGCCGTCGATAGTGCGGTCAGGCAGTTCGTGGAATACTATCTCACCCAGGCGCCTCAACTGGTTGAGCAAATCGGGTATGTCCCGTTCCGCGGCGAGGCCTATGCGTCCATCCTCTCGCAATTTCGGCAAGGACGGCTGGGGACATTGTTTGAAGGAAAATCACCTATTGGCATGACCATCGAACAATTTCTTTCGCTCGAGGGCAAGACCTAAGTCATCTGATCTGATCCCCCCTTATCCGGATCCGACCTGTCTGCGTGGGTCGAGCCGAGTGACCCCAGACAGGAAGCGTGGCCCAGACGGATGACTCAAAACCCAAGAACCCGGCGATTCCGCCTCACTTAATTTGTAGACAGATCGTTTCTCGTCTGTGACCAGCCTTTTGTAAAGTATTCAGTTGCGTCCGAGGTTCCACTTCTAAAGGGATATCAGTAATACTCGCCTGCTACTCTGTGACGAGGTCCACGGCTGTCTTCCGCTACGATGGGATTTGAATCATTTCAGTGGGATTTCTACATCCACCTGACTACGCGACCTATCTAAATCTCAACAGGGGTACACCACGTCTGTCCCGAAAGGAATTCTTGAAGAATCCCTAGCCAAGTTCCACAATCACATTTCGCACTTGGGTTGACACGACACTTGATACATCTCCTGCTCTTCAGTTAGGCTTGGGGGGAACCAGCCATAGACGTGGTAGAAGGTCTGATTGTTTCGGCAGGGCAGGAGTCTTCCTGTGGATGTACCAATTATAAATCGGCTGGAAGAGCGAGCGGCGTTCCAGCACCAGCCAGTGAACTGGCAAGGCATCGCGAAGGATCTAGCTGAAGAGTTCTCTTGTCCGATATATGAAGTCGAACAGATTCTCAGCACTGAAACGCACCAGCTTGAGCAAAGAGCACACATCAAAGTATTTGTTCCACTTCTGGCCATCAAGCAAGTGAAAGACCTACTGAGACTGAACCGGCACACCCCCCCTCGACACGAGCAGCGCGATCTGCACCATCCCCAGCCGAGCCATCAGCAGCCTGGTCCGTGAGAAGCGACTTCCACTTGCGGAAAATCAGCGCAAGTGGGGCCTCGTCTTCCGCACCCAACACCACCTTCCTTTAACTCCGTTAGTCCGGCGTCATTATCCCTCTCCATCACTGAGACAGGGGAGTCCGAGCGGGCGCCGCGCTGTCTGTTACAGAGAATTAACGAGACCGTGACCAAGGAGTGCACAGTCGTGCGGTACGCTCCCCCCAGAAAAAAGGAGCACCGTATGTCTCGCACCGCACCGTCACGACAGCAGCCCCTCCTCCAGACCGGCAGACTATCCGCAGTGTCGAGCCGCCCACGCCGGCCCTTGCAGAAATCAGAATTATGGATCGAACTGACACGCCAACGGACACTCCTGCTTGTCAGTTTGAGCGCGTCTCTGACGGCTGGCGGGGAACCCGACGTGTGCTCTGACCTCGCCGATCAGGCCTCGGCCGAATTCGAGCAGGATCTCGCCATGCAGGTGAGGACCCGGACGTTTGACAAACTGCGCCGCATCGAGCGCGCACTGCAACTGATGCGGACCAACAGCTATGGCCGGTGCCGCCGCTGCCACGAGGACATTCTCTACGAACGGCTGAAGGTCCAGCCCGACGCGCTCTTCTGCGTTCCCTGCCTCACAATCAACGAGCAGGATGCCGCCAAAAATTAACCCTATGCCGGATACCTCCACTGCTACGCCCACCCCACGGAATCCAGATGCACCCCCTTCGCGCACCTGGTGCCCCGCGCCTGTTCCTTCCTGCCAAGAGAAGGGACAAGCCCCGGGCCGCAACCTCCTTCAGGAGACCACCAAACCATGTCTCCACGACTTACGACCGTGTCACCAAGGAGGATGTTCATGCGGTGCGCCCGCTGTGCCGGCTTGATAGTGCCTGAGATCCTCTACGAGGGAGGCACCAGAGTCGTGGCCCTGCGATGTATTCACTGCGGAGACGTCATCGACCCAATGATTGTGAGGAATCGGCGACGGGTCAGACAATCGTCGATGGTTTGTAGAAAGGTGGAGGGACGCTTCGCGTTACCATGGCCCTGCGATCCGGACGGCGTATGATGAGGGACACCTGCAGTCGGTTGGAGAAGAAGGGAGAGAGGCATGAGACCGATCGTGGCGATGTGTTGTGTCTGCGAACACGTTCGTGACGACACAGGGGCTGAACCGGGCGGGGGCCTGTGGCAGGAGTTCACATTCTATATGGCCAGACACATGCTCAGGCCGGAGGAGGTGATGTTTACTCACGGGTATTGCCCGGGCTGTCTCTCGGTATACAGGGATTTCCTGACGCCGCCGAAGGAGGCGAGTCATGGACCGGGGATAGAGAAGGGGGCGTGATGGAGTCACGAATGTCTCACCGGATCTGGTCGATCAGGCCAGAGGCAATGACGGTGGCATCAGAGGCGGGATTCCCCTTGGAGCGTCTCGTGAGACCGTTTGCCCCGATCCCGATTCTGCGGAGTGGAGACAACATGACGGTACAGACGTAACGCGAGAAGGAGGGAGATGGACGATGAAGTCAGGACAATCAGGTGCTGTCGAAGGAAGCGGGCAACGGACTGTTCGCGAGCGAAAGACGATCATCATACGCAAGCGGGAGAGGAGGCAGGATCAGACGCTGCTCTCCGATGATCTCCGTACTCGCGTTGCCGCACGGGCGTATTCCTTCTATGAGCGACGCGGGTACAAGGATGGGTACGACCTTGAGGACTGGCTGGAGGCAGAGCGTGTGATTCTGGCCGAGTAGCACTGAATCGCGCGCTCTGGTGACCGTGTACGCGAGAGGAGGGGAGCGCCATCGCCTGGAGTGTTGACTCGACCGGTGAAGATGACCTTCCCCCCGAACATTACACCATTGGCTCGCAAGCGCGATAGTGCTGTGGATGGGCCGAAAGGAGAAAGCCTATGACACGGACACGCCATGCCGAGGCCATGGCTCAAGGATAGGGACAGGACGGGCGACAGCAGCGTCGAGAGATATCCTTCCGTACAACTCGTCAACGATAATCTCAGCCTTGGCTGCAAGCACGCGACCGGAGCGGCCATCGATATACATCTTGACCCGACCGTCTGACGTTAAGAGCCTCACCCTCCATACGACCTGGCCGTGCACTTCTTTGAGCTGTGCATCGAACACGGTGCCGCCGACGGTCGCCAGCGCGACGTGGATCGCTCGCTCGATCGAAATCGATGAGGCCTGCACCAGAGCGACGGTTCGCTTGGCCTTCATCAGCTGGTCATGGTTGTCCTTCATACGAGTCCCTTTCTCGCCCTGAACATATTTGTAAACCGTTGTAGATTTGCTCAGGCGTCATAGGCGGGCCCTTGAGAAATGAGGGACAGGCTACCTCTGTAGAGGGAGGAAAGTCTAGTCTCGGAGCACAAGAAGTTCCAGAGAAAAATAATTCAGGCAGATACTTCTGATTGGATTCAACAGGGACCTAAGATACTGTGGCCTGAGTGAGAGAATACCCGACCAGTGGTGGGTCAATCCTGAGCACTCACTGATCTTTTCGGCATGGGGAGTTGCCTTCCGGTATGCATGCAAACATGCGCCGAGCCGATTGTGCTCACCTCCAGCTCACGCCACTCCCCCCTCGGGCCTACTCCAGGCAAAGTTCGAATTTCGACGAAGCCTTGGCTGAAGTAAGGTCGTGAAAACGGTTTCCTAAACCGCGGCATTGCCTGATGTCCTCCCGCAAAACTGAGCCAAACAGAATGAGAAACATCTGCTCGTTTCTAGGTGCTGGTCACGAGGCCGATCCCTCAAGGCACCATTGGTCCAGTGTTTGGGTGAATTTACGTACTCTTAATCACACCATGATAATCGTGACGCAGAGGATACGTAGGATGCTCGCCTGCATCACCTCTAAGGTGTCTGATGACGTCCGGCAAGGAAACGATCCTGGTTATCAGTCAGGCAGAAGCCATAGCTCCTTCGTTGACGAGGGTATTCGAGAATGAGGGGTACCGCTGCATTGCGGTGGACACTATAGCCTCGGCCTTATTTGAATTCCAGCAGTTCACGCCCTCGGTTGTCATTATCGATCGCGTGCAAGATGGAATCGAGCGGTTGCGCGAACACCAAGCTTTCGGAACAGTCTCTTTCGTGGCCCTCTGCCAGTCGGTCGCGGACTGTTCCGAAAAGGATTGCGTAGACGACTTGGGGCGCGGCTTTGATCTGGTTGTATGTAACCCCAGCGCGCGGGAGCTCCTCGCGCGTGTGCGCGCCATCCTGCGGCGACAGCAGTCCCGATCCGCCCCGTCGTATACCCACTATGTGGCAGGAAATTTCCGAATGGATCTGGATCGACACGAGGTCACGGTTCATGGCAAGCCGGTGGATCTTACCCCAAAGGAATTCCAGGTCCTGAGGCAGTTTCTGGAATCTCCCAGCCGGGTATTCACTCGACAGGACATGCTCAATCGCGTGTGGGGTGAAGGGTACGCCTTAGGGGAGCACACGGTGGATGTGCATGTTCACTCCCTGCGGGAGAAGATCGAGGCTGACCCAGCCAAGCCGGAGTCTCTCGTGACTGTCCGGGGAGTCGGCTATAAGCTTCGGGTCGACTGACCAGTCGGCCCAAGTCGCGCATCGCTTGAATCAGAGCGGAAGACTTGAGATGAGGCTAGTCAAACAAAGAACACACAAGAAGGTGTTTGAATATTTCAGAATCGCACTGTTGGTAGGGGGAACTCCTCCATGCTTACAGCTCTAGAGGTGGTTTAGGATTGGGTCCTTGAGTCGGTGAATACTCCATACTGAGGCGTGATCGCTCGGAAGACATCTCGTTTCTTCTGATGGTGCGGCTCTTCCGCTTGCAGCAGTTGGGCGAGCGTTTTCACGGCATCGAGCACGTGTTCTCCCTTATTCAGCATCACACACTCAGCACGGTGGCCCATCGCGGCATCTGTGATTTCGGCTCGTGCGGGTAAGCCGCTCTTGGCCAACGTTTCAAGCACCTGCGTGGCCCATATCACCGGGATGTGTGCCGCCTCGCACAGGCAGAGGATGTCTTCCTGTACACGCGCCAAATGTTCAAAGCCAACCTCGACCGCCAGGTCTCCGCGTGCGATCATGACGCCACATTTTGGCAGCTCAAGTCCCGCGAGCAGCAACTGCGCCAGTTGGTGGACTGCCTCCCGCGTCTCCACTTTGAGCACAATGCCCATGTCAGGATCGCCCAATGCTTTCAAGGCCTCGCGGAGGTCGTACAGATCTGTCGGACGATGGACAAATGAGAGGCCGACGGCATTCGCATGCTTGACCACAAACGACAAATCTTCTCGGTCTCGCGCCGTGAGTGCCGGCAAATTGATAGGAGAGTCGGGAAAATTCAGCCCTTTGTCAGACCTGATACGCGCCGGAATACCGCAGGGGGCCGTGATTTCCAATTCCATAACGTGATTGTGGACGGCCACGACGAAGGCGGCAATTTTTCCGTCATCGATGTACACCCGGTGGCCCGGCTGCACGGCGTGCAGCGCTTCCGGGAGGGTGCAACTAATGCCTGCGGGCGTGCCTTGTCGGGCAAGGTGTCCGGGCTGTTCGGGATCGCGATACAGGTGAAGCCGGTCTCCCGCCTGTACCCGCAGATCTACCGGTTGCGGCGTCAGGGGACCTATGGTGAACTTGACACCCTGTTCGCCTCGCAGGAGGATACCCTCATGCAGGTAGGCCGTGCGCTGGAGGCCGACACGAACTCGCGTTGGACTCACGCGCTCGAGCACATGCAGCGTGCGAGCGCGGTTTCTGGTGTCTTCAAATTGTAGTGTCTCGCCCACATGCAATACGTCTAGACCCTGTTGCTGCGGCAACGCGATCACGAACTGAGGGGCCTCGCCCGAGCGGCGGACCTCCCCTGTGTGGCCCGCGTGGCTATCAAGATAGCCTTCAAGAAGCCGGCTGGGCCGTCCGTCCGCATCCTTGGGCACTGAGAGCTTCAGTGGACGGGTCTCCAGTTCGAGTGGCCCCGTGCGCACTTTGGGACCGGCCAAGTCCATCAGGATCCGACACCGCCGTCCCACACTCTGCCCAGCTTGTGTCAGCCGGTCCTCGGCCTGCCGAATCGATTTGATAATCTGGGCCCATTCAAGCGCTGAGTCGTGCGCGCAATTGATTCGCGCAATATCCATCCCTTCTCGCAACAATTGCTCCAGCAGATCTGACTGGGGAATGATGCTCGCGTCCAGCGTCACCATAATCCGAGTGCTTCGGGCTACCCGTGGGCGGCCGAGGAGCGCTCGACTGCGCTGTGCCAAGAGGGAATGCGCGCGCTTCAGATCCGGGACAGACAGCGACGTCTCAGGCAGTACGGCCCTCACATGGCCCATGACGTGTTGCAGGCTGGCCAAGACGCTCCCTTCGAGACGTCCTAAAGAAGACAGGCCGAGGTCGGCCAATTCATGTTGAAGCTCATGCAAGTCGTGATCGCGCAATACTAGGTACGCGAGCAAATTGTCACGACTGCACTCGCCCTCGGGGTCGCATAACCGGAAGTTGGTACGTACTGAGCCAACCCGCTCGAGGATCTCGGAGTAGATCGCCTCAAGTTTCTGCGCGAGCGTACTCTTCTGAAAGTCTGGATCGGGGCCATACCCATCCGTCACAAGTGCAACCTCGCCTGGAAGATTGTCCGACGTCGAACTCATTGTCGTCATCCTATTCTGAACAAGGGAGATACCTTGCCCGACGGTCAGTCTAAGACCGAAAGCTGTAGAACATACAAGGCTGTTCTCCCACGAGAGTACTCTTCTCAGTCAGGCGAGGCCCAGTGGTGGACAGAATTGCCCCACGAACAGGAAGCGGGCCGTAGCAGAGTGGAACAAGTCAGTGGGCCACCAACCATTGTCGCCAAGGCTTACACCCCCCTGACGAAACGTGGCAAGCAAGTTGGCTTGCCTCACGCAGCTGCACCCTCTTCGGCTGGTCACAGTCCAATTAGGGCCAGGCCAGATCACCTTGTAGCGCCGGGGCTGTCAAGGAATCTACCGCCACTTCTTCCGCCCCACTGGCTCGGCCTCATCATCGTCGACGAACAAGCCCCGGCACACATCGAAACAAGTAAGGCGACACACACCACGAAGAGGATCTACCCTATATCTCGAGGTTCTTGACTGATAACCTCGACGCGTTCTTGCCATTCGCAGTAAACCGCGTGGCAAGGCAGAAACACCGAGCGGCTAGTATACCCCATTGCCCGATTTTCTATGTTACGTATGAGTTAAATTGATGGATCCCATACTCAAAGCCATTACGAATAAGTGAAATTCAGTTGTTTTCGGCACTCTCGACCTAGATTATTAACCCTGTAAGTTTTCTGATGCTCCGAGATATCAAGTCCACCATGTTTTTGGAATGATGAAGAAAACATTCCCTTTCAGTTAGGCTTCGGTAAATTCTCTTCTTTTATTCCTTTCCGCCTACTTCACCGGCTTGTCTCTCTGAGCCAACTCCGCTAGTGCGCACTCCTGTCATTAGGATAACTACAGATGGTGGCTTCTCTGGCTTCATTCCATAAGTGATGGGAGAGACAATGCGAATTATTGTGATGGCCGCGATCGTGGGATTGTTATGCACCGGCGGACCGGCTTCCGCTGAGATTGTGCTCTGGCATATCGATGGATCGATAACAAGCGGCACTGGTCCGTACGTTTCGCCTAATGGTCCCTTCCCAGTTGGTAGCACCTACACTACCGAGTTCACGGTGGATCTGAACTCCCCCTATACTCCAAGCTCTGGAGTGGCAAACTTTGAGGGAGCAATCAAGTCTTTCAATTTTTCTATTTTGAGCTCGGGCTATTCATACTCCTCGAATCAACCATCCAACCAAGGGGTGAGCATTACGCCAAACACGCCGGGTGGTGACGCAATCTCCTTTTGCATGCCTTATCATTTTGCCGGTGGCAGTCAGCCGAATCTCTTGGCTAACTTCTTCTTTATTGATCCGATTGGATCATTGAGTGCTAATCCCGATTTGCATAGTTTGTTCAATTCGTTTAGCACCAGCAACTATTCGTTCATGGGCGGTGGCGGACAACCATTCACGAGCCAGTGTTTTACTTGTGGCTCCCTCCAATTTTCGATCAGCAACGCCACGGTTTCTGCTGTTCCATTGCCCCCAAGTGCGGTTCTCACTTTGTCCGGGTTTAGCTGGATTGGCTGGTTTTGGCGATGGAATAGAGCAGCTCACCACGCCCAGGTGCGCGGTTCATGTTGAACGGTTCGGTCTGACAACCCTTGCACCAGTGCCGCCCCCCGCATCTGTTCTCTTCTTTGCATCCAATTTGTTCGGTATGCTCGGACTCCGTCACCTGGTCGA
Organism: uncultured Nitrospiraceae bacterium; assembly: GCA_963720035.1. Classification (GTDB taxonomy): domain Bacteria; phylum Nitrospirota; class Nitrospiria; order Nitrospirales; family Nitrospiraceae; genus Palsa-1315. Next base: position 219,799 of record CAVREB010000016.1, read on the forward strand.
CTAGCATTATGTTCATTGACCGCTGTTCACAAATTTCTCTCGCTAGACCACGCCCTATTACGAATATCCTCACAGGGTAGTAGCAGATAAACACGAAAAGGAGTATTATGCGCTCCCCTACTGAAACGGACCGTACAACCATAGGAGAGAATCTCTATGACCAAGTTGTACATTCTCCAGGAAATCAAACGAACCACACAGGCCAACGGCGGCACCCCACTGCGGAAAATAGAATTCGAATCGGAGACGGGCATCAAACGGTATGACTGGCTCGGCGTGTACTGGGCTCGCTGGAGCGATGCCCTGAGGGAAGCGGGCTGTGTACCGCATCACGTTCACGCAGGGACCAGACAGCAATATTCTAAACCGCTTTCTTACGACCGCTCTCGCACCGCTCCCATTGTTCGGCTTGTGTAAGACACCCTGAGATAGGAGAAACCAAAGCAACGGACATGAGGCTTGCTACCACAGCGGCACTAGCCTTTTCTGTGGCACTGTTCTTCAGCCGGTGAGTCGCTCGGCGCACCATTTAACAAAAGCATAATCAAGTCGCAACGCTCTGGTGATCTCTGTGCGAGTAGACTGGAGTGCCATGCCGGGAACGTTGATTGGAATTTTCATCGCTTCCGCCGCGATCGTGATCGGCGCCGACACTATGCTTCTGGGCTCGAGTGCACCTGCTCCCACAAGAGGAGAGAAGACGGCATCGCTTTCTAGTTATTGGACACAAGTCCTCATTTTGAGCAGGAAAGGCCTCGCCGGGATGTGCGCGCCGGAAGCCGGGCCAATCTGATGTGTAGAAGAATGGCAATGCCGTGAGGACATTTGAACTGGAGACGGGCGGTTGAACGAAAGGAGGTGAGTCAGCATGATTGCTGAAATGAAGGGCACATTCTTCCTCTTGTTGTCTCTTGTCTTCTTCATCATCATCATCGGGTTACTGACATTGGGAATGATCTTGAGACCAGGCCGCTGGAGCGAACGACCGAGACACGCGAGCTGAGATTACGAGCAAGGAGCTGAGTCACGCAATCTCCCGCAGTCAGCGTTACGCTTATATTGACATCAGTCGAAAGAAGTTTCTGCCGCCGGTATCTTACATGCCTACCGCCTTCTCGATTAAGATCGCGCAATCCCTCCGTTGTGCCGGTGTAACGGCAATGCGATAATAGCGCACGATTGTTCTTCGCAAAGGACCATGCGAACGTTCGAAGATAGCGACCCCGAAGCCTGCAGTGAAGACTATCCGGCATATGCATATGATGGGGGACTGCTGACAGGCCAGAACGTCGTGCTCGATCCATTTCCCATCACAAAGGAGTCCTTCATGCGATGGTTGCGCAAGAATCTTCTGTCTTGTCTTCAGCTTCTGCTCATCTCATGCGGCGCTCTCCTTCTTGTCGGCGCTTGCGCGGGTGCTCCTGAGCAGAAGGATTGGATTAAGATCGGCCAAACTACGAGAGAAGAAGTGGTTAAACGGTACGGCCAACCGGATCTTGTCATAGCTTCCGGGGAAGGGGAAACTGCAATCTATCGGCCAAGGGATCCGAGACGATCTGCTCCCCAGGTCGAAATTCCGACAATGCAGGCAGGGCCTGCCGGGACGATGACCACCAAGATGGAGCCGATCAATCCCGGATCGGGCACTCGACCGACGAACGGAGGTCTGCAGGAAAGACCGGAGCAGGAGCTGCGCATTCGTTACAACGCCCAGGGCATCGTGCAGGAACTCAATCGGTAGGTTGCTTGTCAATAATCATCAGTCCATGAAGCTAGCCCAGAGAAGGGCCTGTGCAATTCTGGCTGCTTCTCTTATTCAATAAGATTCCTCCCTCCCGGTCGAAGAGATCTTTCCCGGCTTCAGTTTGGTTGGTGTGAGTCTCGCCACAGGACTTGGGATGCAACCGAGCTGATGCCGGCTGCCAGTTACGCACTCAGGCATTGAACCGTCCCGGTCCGCGCCACGCAGGCATCACTGGCACATCCAGGGAAAGACCGACCAAGGTCTTTGATACTAAAGGGTTTCGTATGATGAAACCCAATCGTAACAGTGGCCTGCCATACTTCCCCAAGAACCAATCAGAACGAATGTAACCGACCAAAGCAGGAGGTGCCGATGAAGGACAACATTGTGACGATGACCGACCAGAAAACGATTGCCATCGTGGCGCATGACAATAAGAAACAGGATCTTCTAGCCTGGGCCAAGTTCAACCGTGAGGCGCTCGCCGGTCACAACCTCATTGCGACCGGGACGACGGGTAAGTTGCTGCACACGGAACTTGGTCTCCCGGTGACCCGGCTGCAAAGCGGTCCATTGGGCGGAGATCAACAAATTGGCGCGAAGATCAGCGAAGGTGAAATCGATGTCTTGATCTTCTTTTGGGACCCGCTGGAACCGCACCCGCACGACCCGGATGTGAAGGCGCTCCTCCGCATCGCTGTCGTCTGGAATATTCCAATCGCCTGCAATCGGGCTTCGGCGGATTTTCTCATCTCCTCCTCCCTCATGCCGCAGGAGTATGACCGGCTTGTCCCAGATTACGAGGGGCACCGCGATCGGCTCCTCCGCCTGGACGTGGCTTAGAGGGATGCTCAACAGGTCCGCCAGCATCACTTGGACGAAGTTCAGAGGCACCACGTGGGTGGGGTCTCTGAACTGACTACAACCGCCGATTCAGCATGTGAGTCTAGACCAAAGCGGGTCTGCTCTTCTTCCACCGGTCGCTTCCGTAGATGGGTGTTCGGGCTCGGCTTGGCTTGGGAAGTCGGCGGCGTTGTCGGTTCAGGGCAATCATCTGGTCGATGACGTCCCCGCAGTGGACGCAGCGCAGGGCAAGAACTCTGGTTCCACCCTCGTAGATGGTCTCAGCCACTCTCAAGCCGGCACAGCGGGTGCACTGCATGACATCTCCTTGGTTACACGGTCGTTAGTAATGGAGACTCGTCTTGGTGGTCACCTGTCACGGGATCAGGAACCGCCCGCGCAGTAACGCGCCGGACCTGTTCACGAATTGCGAGGACCACCTCGCAGACCGGCCCGAATTGAAAATCCTCAAGCAGTTGGTGAAGCCGGCTGGCTGTCTTATCGAGGTTCAAGTAGTGACGGAATTCGGAAAGCAGGGTGCCCCGCATGCGCGGCTGCGCGGCGTCGATCTCCCATAACCGCATGTAGACGACAATCGGTTCATCGAGGGCTCCGATTCGGGAAAGAAATGATTTCAAACGTGGATACCTGAGAGCCCTGAGATACCCGCCTCCTCCAATGGCAATACGGAATCCTCCCACATTCATGGTAGAGGGTGGGATTTCCCAGAGACTATTTCCTTCCCAGGAAATTCGATGGATCCATTGGTTCGCGCCCGGAATCCCTGCCAGATCATGCTGGATGGGAACCACGCTGCTGTCATACAGAAATCCTTCTTCGGCCACGATCGGCAGGGCCCAGGGTGTGTGCGCGGTGATACTCAGGCTCGGCGCACGGAATCCGACGACCGGCTCTCCCGTGACATCCTCGAGAATACGTTTGGCGCGACGAATGTCCTGTCGAAAAAGCTGCGGGGTTTGTGCGGCGACCAACTCATGCCCGTAGCCGAGACAGGCAATCTCGTGGCCGGCCGCCGAGACGGTGCGAATGACCGCCGGGTGTCGTTCAGCCAGCCACCCGAGCGCAAAAAACGTGGCTTTTGTTGAGTGGCGCGCCAGCAACTCGAGGATTCGCTCGACGTTCGATCCGACACGGCTCTGGAATGAGGACCAATGGCGCCGGCGCATGGGAGAGTCGAATCGCGACGCGTGAAAATGCTCCTCGAGATCGATGGTCAGAATGTGGCGCGGCTCGTTTAATGATTTCTCGCAAGGTGGTCTCCTTAGGAAGTTGCAGCCCGGGGCTTGTCCCTTCTCCTGGCAGGAAGGGACAAGCGCGGGGAGCCAGGTACCCGGCGAGGTAGCAGCTGGACTCCTGAGTGCGGGCGGGCGGTGGAGGCGTCCGGCATAGGGCTAGTTTCCGGCGGCCTCTTCCTCGACGAGGGTGAGACAGGGGACGCAGTAACGCGAATCTGGCTGCACTTCCAGCCTGGCATAGGGGATCTCTTGAGCGCAGCGGGAACAGATTCCGTACGAACGCGTATGGAGAGACGTGAGTGCCTGCTCAATCCGCCGAAGCTTTTCGATGGCGAGCATCTTTACGGACAAGGCGACATCGAGCTCATGCTCGGCGGCGGCCTGGTCCATCGGGTCGGGGAAGAGTTCCGGTTCTGTCGTGATCAGTTGCGACATCACGGTTTCGTGTGTGAGCACCGCTCGAAGTCTATTGAGTTCGTTCTGAAGATCCGCGTAATTCGTGGTCTTCCGAGGATGGATGTGCGCGGGGCTCAACGGAACAATTTTCGGGACACGGTTTGATGAGCTCGTCTTCGGCATCGGTTTCACCTCCCTGTGGCTAGACTTCTACAACATCAACGGAACGGGAGGATCAGGGGCGGATCAAATCTCTGTAACGCCTGTTCGGTCCGCACAGGGATGGGGGAGAGGGTAGCGTGGTCCTTTAAATACCTGAAAACAGAGGGTTTAATGTGAGGGGCCTCTCTCCTGGAAAAAAAGTTAACGAGTTTGTAACATGCCCTTGTGCTGAGTGTGATGGTGCAAGGCCAGGATGCTCTGATTCAAGAAGGACAGGCTTCTTGCGTGCGGCTGTTCAGAGCGATGGCCAAGGAGATTCGAGTGGGAACCAGGATGATGAGGACGTTAAGCTCGTTGGCTTTGTGTGCGCTGCTGTTGGTTATAGCGGGCTGTGCGCGCCCTCAGAAGTACATCGACGTTACGTGCGGGAAAATGCCTGGCGATACCTTGCTGGATCGTGAGGCTGCTATCCAATGCCAGACCTTCAAGAAAGCCGAAGCAGCCACAGCGGTCTATACCGAAGCGTCGCTGTTGGTGAAGTCCTACCGTGCCTGTCTCGGGAAATACGAGGGGATGCGATCAGATAGAGCGAAAGAGTACTGCGCGGAATACCCCAAGGCCATTACAGATGTAAGTTGTTCTAAGGTGGCTGGGGATATCGTGTTGGGTCCCGAGGTGGCGATTCAATGTCAGCAGTTGAAGCAGGACGAAGCAGCCACTGCGGTGTATAACGAAGCGACTTTGCTCCTGAAGTCGTACCGGGCCTGTTTGGAGAAGTATGAGCAGGCACCAGCGCGTGCCAGAGAATATTGCGTGCAGTACGGGAAAGCGCTGCAAGACATCGGGCTGCAGATCAAAGAGCCCCTCGACGCAGATTCATCCGCAAAGGATAGGGCTCGAACCCCGGCGAAATCCAAGTACTAGTCCTGGCTCCTGCTTGTACGGTCCGTCTTTCCCCCTTCTAGTGAGCCCCTGTCTGGCATTCCCGCGGTTCCCAGCTGGTGGATCGCCGGTCCTCGTCAAAATAGACGCGGTACCCCACACAGCGAGAGTTTCCTGCCAGGAATTCGTAGTCCCAGACCTCGCTTCCTGTCGGAAGTTTCTTCAGCCGCTGCGGGTAGCCGAATCGGCGGATCATCTCGTCCTGTGTGATCTGTCCAATACTGGCTTCAAATTCTTCCACTCGGGGATGGCTGCAAGACAGAAGGAAGCGGCAGGAGGCAGCCAGGAAGGAAGAGGGACAATCTCAAGAATCGTGTCATCGTCACGATGGTACGAGGCAAGCCGTTCTTAATTATCGGCAGATCATGCGGTGTCCGCGAGAGGAAATCAAGCGGCGGTCAAGGGCGGGAAGGATTCGTCCGTGGGATACCTCAGAGGCGATCGCGAAGGAACGGTGAGCGACGGGTGGCCTGCCAGACTCTGTTCGATGGCCAGTTGGCACCACGCCGTCAGTTCCCGCCGATTGCCGGTTGAGCTTTCGACGGGAGTCGTAAATGATAACTGTGCCTGTGTAGCCGGTCTGGCGAGGACGTTCACGATTGACGACACCAGCGACTGGTTGCCGACAAAGGCGATGTCGGGATCGAGCGATCCATCCGGTCGTTTGTACTCAATTGCGACGGGCCAGACCAGCGCCTCAGCGGTGATGGCCGACTCAAACAATCCTGAGTGGAATGCTTGAATGGATGTGCCATCGCTTGTTGTGCCTTCAGGGAAAAGGGCGATGCAGTCCCCGCGCCTCAGGGAGGCGCTCACTCCTTTCGCCACGCGGGCCAGCTCATGAGGGCTGGTCCGTTTGAGGAAGAGGGTGCCGGTTCTGGCAGCCATCCATCCCACCAGCGGCCATTGTCTGACCTCCGCCTTAGCGACAAAGCGCACGCGCCGACAGGCGTTGATGACGAGAATGTCCATCCATGAAACGTGATTTGCTACAAACAGCACGGACGACACGCTCCCCGGCGGCGTCTCGCCGCGCAGGTTCAGACGAATCGACAGGACGTCCAAGACCTCGCGGCACCAGCACTCGATGATCACGTCCCGCTCGGAGGGCCGGATGTGAGGGAAGACGCCCCAGATAAGGAGCAGTCCTTCAAGCAGCTTCAGAACGAGCTGGCAGCCCCGTTTCAGCCGGGTTAGGCTGCTGGTGCGTGGACTTGGCATGGTGCTCCCAAGAAATGTCGGGCGTAGCGTGGATTCATCCGCGACAGAGGCAACAACATCAACAAGTCAGCCGTGTGGAACTGCTCATCCCAGCCTGGTTCGCCGCAGATGTAGGCCCCCAGTCGCACGTACCCTTTAACCAAGGGCGGAAGAATCGGCTTGCCGACGAGATGGCAATGCAGCAATCGGGTATCGACGATAGGGGACGACTCGCCAATAGCTGGGACTCATGCAGGTGTTCCGGAGGCTGAGGTACGTCTCTGTGGCTAAGCTTCCTCCATCTGCCAGACTGATGCTGGCGCAGCCCATCAAGTACTCGTACCCGCCAGTCATCATGTACTGGGCCAGTCCCGCCCAGAGGAGCGTAATGACGCCGCCTTGGCGATAGTCCGGGTGAATACAGGATCGGCCGACTTCGACGATGCGGGGCACGAGCGGTTTCAAATTGGTAAGATCGAATTCGGTTTCTGAATAGAACCGGCCCGCTTCTTTGGCTTTCCAAGAGGACAGAATGCGGTAGGTGCCGACCACTTCATCGCGGTCGGTGTCGCGCACGATCAGGTGATCGCAATAGGAGTCGAATTCATCCTCATCGATGCCCGACGAGCGGTTGGGCAGTTGTGCGCCGCATTCTTCGGCGAAGATGCGGTACCGGAGTCGCTGTGCTTCGCGGACTTCAAACGCAGACTTGGCCAGGGTCACGGCCAGGTTCGATCGCTGAGCGTTTTCGATCATGAGAGATTCCATGGTTCTCCCTCCTGTGTAATCGTGTCTGTCTGTATCAAGCCTGGCGGGGCCATGTAACAACGACGTAAAGTCGTGGTGAATCGTCCGTTAATTCGGGATTAGGAATCTGGGCGTGAAAGCAGACAGCCTTACTACAGGAAGAAGTGCAGAAGAGAAGGGGGTTGGGACCAGAACACGAGCAGGCTACTTTGCAGTAGCTTGATCCGACAGCTTGTAGCCAAGCGATTTCACGGAGATGATGGCGTCATTCAGGAGAGGGACTTTGATTTTCAGTCGACGAATATGGACGTCCACTGTTCTCGTTGTCCCATAGTAGTCGTAGCCCCATACGGCATTCAGCAGGACATTCCGAGTCAATACGCGCCCAGGGTGACGCAGCATGTGTTCGAGCAGGCCGAACTCCTTGGCAGTGAGAGACACTTCTTTCCCCATCACGGTGACTTCGTGCCGGGAGAGATCCATCAAGAGCGGCCCAAAACCAAAGGATGTTTGCTGTTGATCATCTGTCCGTTCGAGGCGGCGAAAGAGTGCTTTTACCCTAGCGACCAACGCTTTGGGGCTGAACGGTTTCGTCACATAGTCATCGGCGCCGAGTTCGAGCCCGACGATGGTATCGGACTCCTCTGCTTTGGCCGTCAGCATAATGATGGGAAGGAGTGCGGTGTCCGGCGCGTTGCGAATTTTCTTGCAAACTTCAATGCCGTCAATTTCTGGAAGCATGAGGTCAAGAATCAGAAGGTCAGGATGTTCTGACTTAACGAGCTTCAGCGCTTCGAACCCCGACTTCGCGACATTGGTGTGAAACCCTTCCTTCTCCAGATAGAGTTTCACCAATTGGGCGATGTCCGCTTCATCTTCGACGATCAGAACCTTCTTGGAAGCAGGAGGCATGTTGTCACCAAGCTGAATAGAATGTGCGCTGCCGAATCAAAGAGGACTACTGACAGTCCCGTAGGATAGTCCTTCAATGTTACAGTTGTATTAACTCTGAATTTGTGCCGGTAAAGGCGTACGGATGTTCGAGACTCAATAGACAGAAGCCAAGGTCTGATTCTTACTTATTCCGTGCTCGGGGCATGGGCTCCTGATCTTGGGAGGGTCTGTCGATTCAGAGGGGCCGGTTAATCCTCCTGAGGCCGAATCATGGTCCGCAATCACTCTATACCAATGGACTATGCCCCCATGGTCTATGAGAGGAGTGGCGGAGGCACGACCCGATCACCACGTGATTGTGCGAGGGGGACTGGAGGCGTCGGCAGGAGTATGGTTGTGAATCTCAAGGGCTTCGTCGAGGACTCGGAGCGACTCATTGAGGAGGTCTGCTGCACAGTTCAGGGTGACGTGAATTTGCTGGAGGGCCTCCTCCCACTTCCCTTCCTGGTGGAGGGTTTGAAAACGGCGATGATGTTCATCCATGATCGCTTGCTTCGCATCCAGCATGAGACTGTCGACGGCTGTCACAGGTGCCTCCATTCGTGTGATCGATGGTCGCACGGTAACAGACCCTATCGCTACACCGCAATGATACGAATGGGTGGTTAATGTGATTGTTTAACTATAAGGGAGAACTTATTCAGCGTACGATATTTAAACAACATTCACATACTGAGATTCATAGGCCATCGTACTTCTGTCGCGCCACTCAAACATCCGCCAGTTCAGTCCGGCGCATTCCGAGAAGCCAGGCTGCTCTACGGCTTGACGGTTCGCCGGCTAGAGGGTTATCTTGCCGCGTACGATTGATTCATAGAGGAGGGACTGATGCGCAAGATCTCGAGATGGCCCCTGGTCGTGGTTGGATTCCTACTCACTGCCTGTACCTCAACCGAATGGGTCCACCCCAACAAGCCCTCGTCCGAATATACAAATGATTACAATAAATGCGAGAATGCCGCCGTGCGCGACCCTAAACTGCAGCAGGGCAGTCAGCTCCTCATCCTCCAGGCCACAGAACGTTGTCTCCAAAAGGAAGGCTGGCGGATGGTTGAACGGTAACAGCCGCTCCTCCTTCTTTCATTTTTCTCTTCTTCGATAAGATTCTTCTCGCCTGCACTCGTTCCCTCTGTTAGGCGCCACCTCTCCGGCTCCGACGGCTAGCCGGAAAGTGATGCTTGGCCACTTCCACACCAGAACAGCCCTATCCGCTCCGTTCGATACACAATTTACACAGACTTTACGAGGTATTCACAGGATTGGCATGTGCACCGGGTAAGGTAGAGGCACAAGAATATGCAGGAAACGCTCACACCAACCCGGAGCAGGTCATGAAGAACACAGAGGCCTATCTGTTCGTGCTCACAATCTCTCTCTTGCTCGCCGCGCCGATCGTTCGGGCCATTCAGACATTACTGGCCATGCGCGCACGAGTTATCTTCCCTCTCCTTCGTCTAGAAACAGGGCACCACTACAGCACGTTAATCACATCCGCACGTAGCATGGAATCCATCATCTGCCCGCACTGCGCATCGTCCTTCGATCGCTACATCGACTCGAACCAGACTACATTCACGCAACCGAGGAGAGCCCTATGATCACAGTCGATCGGCTCATGACTCGTCAAATGGTCAATATCGAAGCAGGTACCTCAGCCATTGAGGCGGCGAAGCTCATGAAGAACCACAAAATTGGCAGTGTGTTCGTGACAAAGCATGACCGCATCGTCGGCATCGTGACGGAGCCGGATATTGTCCGGAAGGTCGTCGGAACGGATCGGGTGCCCTATTACATCCCTGTGGAAGAGATCATGAGCAGCCCCGTCATCGGCATCGATGGCTGCCGGTCTGTGACCGAAGCGGCCGATCTGATGGAACAGCACGGCACACGCCATTTGGCCGTATTCAAGGATGACTCGATTGTCGGGATCTTGTCGGTGCGCGACCTGCTGCATCCGATTTCAATCGATGAGTTTTGAGAGGTCGCGGCCGGCGTCACAAGAAAGGGGACTCGTAGACATGGCATTTAATCTCTTCTCATCACTCTTTGCCATGGGCGTGCGGTTCACTCTCGTGCTCGGCGTCATGCTATTCATTGTTTCACTCGGCCGAGATGGCTGGAATGTCCTGTCGAAGTTTGAATAGGACCATGACACAAACCACCATGGAACAGACCCTGTCGAACGGCTGGCCCAAGCGATTCATCATCACGCTCACGGCCTACGACGTTACACGTGTCTGGGAAGCGGGCACGCGATTTATTCTGAGCCTTCTTACCCTGACGATCCTCCTTGGCCTGGCAGGGGGCGTTGTGAAAACGTTTCTCGACCTGCGGCTTCTTCTGTCCGCCAACGTGGAAGTGGCCCTTCGGCAAGTGTTGGTCGACACCCTGACCCTGCTGGCCGTCGTCGAAGTATTGAAAACCACTCTCACATATTGCTCTGACGGGCGCGTTCGGGTCACGTTTATCGTCGACACAGTCCTTGTGGTGATGCTGACGGAGGTCATCTCACGATGGTTCACGGGCGGGGAGTGGCATCAATTCGCGATGCTGGGAGGCATCTTACTCACGCTGGGTCTCATTCGCATCGTGGCCGTCCGATACAGCCCGGCGCCGACGACGTTTACGCCACAGGCCAATCAACCGGGGCTATCATTTCTTTAATCTAACCAGGAGGTACCTATGTCTATGAGTTCTCTTCTTGAATCAGATCAGGTTGCTCAACCTGTACAACGGGAGCGTCCCTATAGCGATGCTCTCAGGGAAACCATTCTCGACCATCTCGATGAGCAGACCGTCATCAGTCTGGATACGCTTATTTGCCTCATGCCCCAATACACCTGGAATCAAATCTTCCACACTGTCGACCAACTCGCCCGATGCAACAAGATCGTCCTTCGCCGACACCGATTTGCATACACGCTCTTCTCGATTAATTTCGTGGCATAACGACATCCTTCCAGACAGACCCTCACCGCCCTCACGCCGCGTTCATTACAACTAGCGAGACTCGCGGGATGGGCGAGACGAGGTATGAATCCAATCTGCCCTCATCGCTCCTTTCTCGCATGTCTCGCGCTTCACGCGCCACAGGCCAGACTGTCGTATGAGATTTTTGTGGTTACACAGGTTGTGTCACGGCGCGGTGGATTACCCTGACTCTTCTCGACAGGAATGATCAACGGCGACATCACCGATCAGCAAGGCCTATTGTCAGGCAAAGTCGTCTTCTGGAAGCTCCTGGGGGAGTGGTGTGGCGAATGATCTTGCCCTCCACAAGGTAGACCACCAGCTCTGCGATATTGGTGGCATGATCGGCCATTCGTTCGAGGTATTTGGAAATGAAGCTCAAGCGAATGGCACGTGTAATCGTTTGAGGGTTCTCGAGCATAAATGACAGCAGCTCACGGAATAGCTGCTCCATCAGGTCATCGACGAAATCGTCGTCCGCGAGCACCTTCCGAGCGAGGGTGGCATCTTCCTTGACGAAGGCATCAATGCTTTCCTTCACCATCGTCCTGGCCCACTTCGCCATGCGTGGAATATCGATATAGGGCTTCAGCTGTGGCTCGTCGTTCAGCTCGATCGACCGCTCGCAGACATTCTCCGCCAAGTCGCTGATTCGCTCGAGTTCGGTGGCGATTTTCATCGCCGTCGTCACCAACCGCAAGTCTCGTGCGGCAGGCTGATGGAGGGCCAGCAACCGGATACAGTCTTCGTCGATCTCCACATCCAACGCGTTGACCTGGTGATCTCGCTCGATCACCTGGCGGGCCAGGGCCGAGTCGCGTGCGACCAGCGCGGTCAGGGCCTTGTCGATCTGATCTTCCGCCAGCCCGGCCATTCGCAGGAGCTTGGTCTTCAACTCGGTGAGTTCTTCGTCAAAGTGGCGTTGTAGCATAGAGGTCAACCAAATCGTCCGGTGATGTAGTCTTCGGTCTGCTTTTTGACAGGCGTGGTAAAGAGCTGCTTCGTGAGGCCAAACTCCACCAGTTCGCCGAGGTACATGAACGCCGTCCAATCGGACACCCGGGCGGCCTGCTGCATATTGTGCGTCACGATCAGGATTGTCACACGACGTTTCAAGTCAAGCAACAATTCCTCGATACTGGCCGTGGCCATCGGGTCGAGCGCCGACGTCGGCTCATCCAACAACAGGAGTTCCGGGTCGGTGGCCAAGGCCCGGGCGATACAGAGTCGCTGCTGCTGGCCGCCGGATAGAGACGTCGCCCGTGCGAGCAACCGATCCTTGACTTCTTCCCACAAGGCCGCGCTGCGCAAAGCCTGTTCGACCTTCTCATCCAACATCTCCCGTTCGGTGGTCCCCCGAACCTTCAGGCCGTAGGCCACGTTCTCATAAATGGACTTGGGAAAGGGGTTTGGCTTTTGAAACACCATGCCGACCCGCATCCGCACCTCGATGGGATCGACCTCGCGTGCCAGGATATTGCGGTGATCGGGATAGAGCAGAATTTCACCCTCGTAGCGGTTCCCTGAATAGAGATCGTGCATCCGGTTAAAACAGCGAAGAAAGGTGGACTTTCCACAGCCTGACGGCCCGATCAATGATGTGATCTGGTATTCGGCGATGGGGATCGACAAGTTCTTCAATGCCAGCCTGGTCCCATAGGAGAAACTGAGCGCTCGTGTCTCTGCCTTGAGCGGCTTGGGCCAATCCTGAGCTTGGGGTGAGTCGACGAGATTCATGCTACCAGGTGACCTGCTTTCGCATACGATATCGTAAATAGATGGCCGCCCCGTTCATGGTGAGGGTCATCACGACCAACAGCACGCCGGCAGCCGCCGCGTTGCCGGCGAAGTCCTCGCCGGGCCTCGAAACCCATCCGAACATCTGAATGGGCATGACCGTAAAAGGGGATAGGAGCCAGTCAAATGAGACATACGGCGGATGCGTGGTAATCGGAGCCGGAGGCAGAAAGGCAATAAAGGTGAGGGCGCCGATTGTGACAATGGGGGCCGTCTCACCGATTGCTCGGCTCAAGGCCAGGATAATGCCGGTGAGGATGCCAGCCGAGGAATAGGGCAGCACGTGATGTGCGACCGTCTGCCACTTGGTGGCGCCCAACGCATAGGCCGCCTCGCGGATCTCCACCGGAATCGCGCGAATCGCTTCACGCGTCGTGACGATCACCACCGGGAGAATCAAGAGTGCCAACGTGAGGCCCGCCACAAGAATATTTTCTCCCAGGCCCAAGATGTAGACGAACAGTCCGAGCGCCAGCAAGCCATAGATGATCGATGGCACGCCGGCCAGATTCGTGACCGTCACCTCGATCAATTCGGTCATCCAGGTTCTCCGTGCGTATTCTTCCAGATAGATCGCAGCTGCAACGCCCAGCGGCACACCCACGACCGCTGTGACCAGCATGATCAAGGTCGAACCAACCCACGCCGGAAGGATACCCGCTTGTGCGGCATGACGAGACGGAAATGACATGAGGAACTGCCAGTCGATTCGCGTGATACCTTGGAACACGAGCGCCCCGAACAACAACACCAGCGTTCCGACTCCGATGGCGAGGGAGCAGAGACCCAATACCTTGAACAGTGCCTCGGCGATCTTGCGCCGTGCGATGGATGGGTGGGGATGTGAAGAGGATTGTGCCGACATCAATACACCTCCCGAAACCGCTTCCGCATCATATGGCCAAGGATGTTGAAGGCGAAGGTCATCACGGCCAGCACAAGCCCTGCTGCAAAAATGCTCTGGTAGCCGATGCTGCCATGAGGCAGATCACCGAGAGCCACTTGGACAATGTAGGCGGTAATGGTGGCCGCCGGCTCCAGAGGATTCCAGGTCAAGTTCGGGTTTTGCCCTGCCGCGATCGCCACCACCATGGTTTCGCCGACCGCACGCGAGATCCCGAGCACATAGGCGGCCACGAGGCCGGACGTGGCAGCCGGCACCACTACTCGCCAGGCCGTCTGCAGGCGGGTCGCTCCCATCGCATATGAACCTTCCCGCAACACCATCGGTACAGCGCGCATCGCATCCTCGCTGAGCGAGATCACGAAGGGCATGATCATAATGCCGATGACGATGCCGGGGCCGAGCATGTTGAACCCCGGCAGATCCGGCCAGAGATGTTGGAGTGCGGGGGTGACGACGATCAGCGCAAAATACCCGTATACGACGGTCGGGACGGCCCCCAGCAGTTCTAACGTAGGCTTCATGACTTCCCGCACACGAGACGAGGAGAATTCGGAGAGATAGATCGCCGCCACCGTTCCGAGAGGAATCGCAACGAGCAGACCGACCCCGCTGGTGACGAGCGTGCCGGCGAGCAGGGGCAGGATCCCGTAGTGAGGATTGGCAAAGAGAGGAGTCCAGAGTGTATCAGTGAAAAAGTCCTTGAGCGGAACCGTCCTGAAAAATCCGATCGACTCAGAAAGGAGCACGGCGATGATCGTCACGGTTGCGGCCACGGACGTGAGCGCGGCAAGAAACAGCCCACCTTCGATCGCCCCTTCGCGTCGCTGACGCGTACGGCGGCGCGTAGCCGCCTCCGCTATGGCGTCTGGCTTCTTGATACGAATCGCCTCCTGCATCACCACAATGGACTTACTCATTAACAGACTGACCTCTTCCTATGCACGACCTCCTCGAATCCGACCCAGAACAGCAGCCCCATAGAGATCTACCGTTTGGGGGGACGACTCATGATTTCTTCAACCGCCAGTCCGACTTCAGGCACACCGCCAAACCCGGTTCCCAGGACGCCCTTTTTGAACCGCTCACGCGCCATATTATATGCTTGCTCCGGCAAGGGAATATACCGGACTTCTGCGATCAGCTTGGGGCCTTCCGTCAGGTAGTAGTCGACGAAGTCTTTCACCTCTACGCGCTTGGCTGCATGCTCGCTGATATAGATGAAGAGGGGACGTGAGAGGGGCTGATAAGTGCCTTTGACGACATTCTCAGCACTGGGCAACACCGGTCCATTCTTTCCGACAATGGCAACCGCTTTCAGCTTCTTCATCTGCGCTGCGTAATAGGCAAATGGTATGTACCCCAACGCATTCTTATTGTTCTCGATCCCCTGCACGAGGACGTTATCGTCTTCACTGGCGGTGTAGTCGCCACGGCTGGACTTCGGTTTTCCCACAATGGCATCGGTAAAGTAATCGAAGGTGCCTGAATCGGAGCCAGCCCCAAAGAGCACGAGCGGTGCATCCGGCCAGTCAGAGTGGATCTGGTTCCATCTGGTGATTTTACTCTGGGCCGCCGGTTCCCAGATTTTCTTCAACTCTTCCACGGTCATCGAGGTGATCCAGGTATTCTTCGGGCTGACCGCCACCGTCAAGGCATCGAAGGCGATGGGCAGTTCGTAATAGGCAATGCCGTTCTTCTGACAGAGGTCCATTTCTTCTTTAAGGATCGGTCGGGAGGCATCCGCGATGTCCGTCTCACCTCGACAGAACTTCTTGAACCCCCCGCCTGTCCCTGCAATGCCCACGGTCACTCTTACGCGGCCCCGGTTCGCTTTCTGAAATTCTTCCGCCACCGCCTCCGTGAGGGGATACACCGTACTCGACCCGTCGACTTTGATCAGAGCCGTTTGGTCGGCCTGTGCCAGGTGACTCCCTGAGCCGAAGACCCCGAGAAATCCGGCCATCGCCATACACCCCGCCAACCGTGCAACCAGCATGTGTGCTCCTCCCATCCCCAATGAACCTGTCCTCATCTCATGGCCCTGCGACAGGCCGCCGTGACCCAGGGCTGTGGCAAGCCGTCGCTTCATCTGTGAGAGAACCTACAGACCTTCCATTCCGGCACTGTCACGAATGTGTAAACTTTCTGTTAACTCGCAAGAGAAGAAACTGTTTCTCTACCCGATTGTCCTTACTCGACGAGGAGTTCTGCATACCAGGAGACTGCCCCAAATCTTTACATGTCTGTAACACTGCGGCAATACCGCCGTGACGTGAGCTCTCTACACCTGCATCCAGCACACTGGTTCCATCTAGGACAAGGAGGATGCAGGTATGGAGACCTCTCAGCGCGTGACGGTCATCAGGAGCGTGGCAGGAGCCATCGTTCTCAGCATGGTTGTGAGTTCGGCCTGGGCCGGGGAGGTAGGGAACAGCCAAGGTCCATCACGATCCCAGGTATTGGTCGCGCAGGCAGCCGAGCCTGCTGCCGGTTCGGGACAAGGACTGCCCGGGACGAGAGAGTTGCCTCCAGGAGGCACGTCGGTCGAGGATCTCCTGCTCCAGAAGGGCACGATCACGATGGACGAGTGGATTCAGATCAAGGCGGAGCAGGAATACAGATCGGCCGATCAAGCGAAGCGCATCGATGCGATCGATGAATGGAAAACGAAGACTGAGTTGTTGCCAATCCTCCGCGACAAGGTGAATTTTGGCTTGAATGCTCTGCAATTTCTCTACACCCACTCAAATGCGCAAGTGCCGGAAGGGAAAAGTCAGGACAATTTCTCGATCCGGCGGTCTGAGCTCTTGTTCTGGGGTAAAATCAGCGAGAACATCCCTCGGTGGCACGCATTGTTTGAGTTTCAAAGCATCACTAATTCCCCTGTGACGCCGACTGGTAACAGTAGCACCCCAGCCGGGGCTCCGACCTTTTCGACCTTCTTCCGCGAATCCTACATCGATTTCCGCCCGGTCGTTAGCTGGGCACCGATTCTAAATGTCATCCGGATGGGAACCTTCCGGATGCCCTTCGGCATCTTCACCGAAACGTCCGGCGGTCTGCGGGATATTATTAGTAGTCCCTACTTGACCACGGTAGGGACCCCCCCACAAAACAAAAACGGCACCGGTGGAACGATTGACTTTATCCAGGAACGTGACCTGTTCATAGATGCCAGGGGAAGGATTGCCAATCGGCTCGAGTATGTAGGCGGCATTATGAACAACAATAACTATCTGTCCCAAGGTGCCGGTGCCAACGGGCCGAAGGCCGGATATGGGCGCGTCCGCTTCTTCGCTAGCGATGTCTCGTTTGTGAGCTTCACGATGATCGCAGGGGAAAGCAACAATGCCAATACCCAGCTCAACGGCCGCGGCAAGGGAAACATGGATCGGTACGGAATTGATGCCCGATACACCTCGAAGGTCCTGCCGGGCTTTATGGCCCAGGGTGAGTACTGGCAAGGACATGACGGGGCAAACGCCACAACCGTGGGCACACCGGCGAATGGGGCTTGTCAAGTGCAGGCACAATGCGGCGGGTCGGGGGCCCCCGGAGTGCAGCGTCGCACTTGGTACGTGCTAGGCAAGTACCTGATCTCGAATGGTTTCTTTGAGAACCTGGAACCAACGATCATGTATGAGAGGTTCGATCCGAACACTGGGGTTTCCAACGACTTGTACACACGCACCATTCTGGGGTTGACCTACTACTTCGAGAACTTCCCCCCGAAGGTTCAGTCCAAGGTGCAGTTCAACTATGAATTCCGGCATCACGAGGGATTCGGCCCCGGAGTGCCCTATAATTCGGCGACTGATCCATTCGGTCAAAATGCGTTCCTGATACAGTTCCAGGTCCGCTTCATGTAGTCACGACGGTTACAATTGCCAGCGACTGATCGGGCTGCCGTTCGAAGGTCGGCCGGCAGAAACGGGGAGGAAGAAAATGGATATCACACGTGGAACGGCGGTTCTCTTGTTCGCCTATACCCTTGGTGCCTGTGCGTCACCCCAGATGTTTTCATCTCAGGTGATGGAAGGTGTAGACCAAAACTTCGACTTTACAGCCTGGCGCATGGCGCCGAACGCCGGGGTGGGGAAGAAGATCGAATTGGGAGGACGGATCATTCAAGTAGAGTCAAGCGAGGGTGGAGTCGTCATCGTTGCTGCGCAACTCCCCATTGCCGATCACCCGTCATACGGTCCTAAAGATATGGGTAGGCGAACCGGCGAGTTTGCCCTGTTCTATCAGGGCACTATCAAGCCAAAGTCCCTTTCTGTGGGGAACAGATTGATCGTGGTGGGTACGCTAGAACAAGCGAAGGTCGTCGTCGTGAATGACATGAAACGGAGCCTGCCCTCGCTCAAGGCGCAGTGCCTTCATGTGTGGGTGACGAGAGGAAAAGAGATCGACGAGTTTCCCTTCAATACCGGCGGAGGCTATGAGCCTCTGGAAGAAAATACCTATTGCGTTCCTCAGGAATAACCGGAAGAATACCTCTCGAAATAGGCGACATTCTTACCTAAAGACTTATGGAATTGCGCTAGATTAGGAGCAATGAATCGCGTACGGAATGTCGTTCCCTCCTTGGTCTACTCCATTGTTACGAGCGTGCTCGTAGGTTGCGGACAAGAGGCCAGACTTATCCGGAACGACCCTGCCGGTTACGTTGTGGCATATTCTATCGAGACAGAGGCCGATGTCCTGTCTTCAACGAATCGACGAAAAGCCCTGGACATCATCAAGGACAAGTGCCCGCAAGGGGAACGGATCGTCAAAGAAGGTGAAGTTCCAAAGGTGAGTCCGTCAGCAGATCGAGCATGGCGCGGCCAAATGGGCACCGACCGTTTATGGGGGATCCAATTCACGTGCAAATAAGGAACGTGCTCAGTAAACTTCCGCTCCTTGTTTTCATTTTCGCACTCTCAGCCTGTGCAAGTCTCACCAGCGAACGTCTCGTATACGATCAGCAAGGAATTCGAGTAGGGATCCAGGTCGATCCAACAGTGTATCGATCATCGCCTCCTGCGCTTAATAGTCATCCGGCGCAGTTTAGCCCTGACGAAATGCGTTTCATTTTGGGGACGCTCCACGTCAGTGGCTGGAGCGGCACCATCGTAGGGATAATCGCCCATCCCCGGCCAATTCTGTTGTTCAAAGAAGAAGAGATACTTGCGATCTCCGGCCTATTGGCGACGGCGCTGCGCCAGGCCGGTTCTGATGAGCGCGTATTTTTCTCTCTGCCGAACAAAGAGGCACCCTATAGCAAGGATCGAACAGAGGGCGCGCTGTTTGTGCGCGGTCCCTATCTGCATATGGTGGTGACCGACCATGCCGCCTTCACGCGTGCAGACACAGGGGGAGGGGAGGATTATAAGGACCCCAGGGATAACAAAGGGATGAAGCTCTGGGTCGCACCTCCCGCTCAAGCCGCAGTGGTTCCGGTAGTTGAAGAGCCTCGATGGGCTCCCTTCGAGACCGTTCATATTTCGCTGAACACGAACGAGGTCTCTGCTCTGATGAAAACAGCAGCCCCGGCGCGAGCAGACCGAATGCTCGTGCTGCCACAGGCGGCCCTGCCGGCTCAGCTCTCGCCCCAAACAAGTCCCGCCACTGCGCCAACCGCCGCTGAAGACCAGCGATCACAAATCCGAGAACTGACCCGTTCCAATCTCGATCTCCGTGACCGGCTGGACGAGCAGACTAAGCAGATGAAGGAACTACAAGAGGAACTGGCGCGCCTGCAGCAGGAGCTTGAGAAAACGAAATCAAAAAGCCGGACGCCACGCAAATCCCCGACTCCATAATCTCTCGGTTCCCGCTGACTGAATCCCTTCCGCCCGCTACTGGCCGGCAGATGTGCCAGGCGTTCGCGTGACATCGAGTGACAAAAAGCTCTTCGTGACTTCGTTCATGGGGAGTGGGAAAAACCCTGCCCGCACTACAGCCTCTTGTCCCTCGCGGCTCGTGATAAACATGAGGAACTCCTGCGCCGCTGGAGGAAGCATGGATTTCGGCGACTTATCGAGATACACATATAGAATGCGATGCAGGGGGTAGGTCTGGTCCGCGACGGTCGCGGACGAAGCAGTAACAAAGGGCATTCCCTCGTTCTCGGCAAGGGGAACCATGCGCACAGCGGAGGCCTGGAGGCCAAATCCGCTGTATCCAATACCCAACTGGTCGCGGCTTAACGATAAAATAACGGAGGCGGCGCCAGGTTGTTCCTGGAGCTTTTGCGCAAACTCCCCACCAGCAAGGACATGTTCCTGAAAAAATACCCTGGTGCCGGATTTCCGATCGCGGCCATAGAGCTGGATCTCGGCCTTCTCCCAACCATGGCCCAGCCCGAGCTGTCCCCACCGTTTGATCTCGGTCTTGTACCCGCGGTTGCGAGTCGTCGAGAAGATGGCATCGACTTGATCGAGAGTGAGCCCAGGTAGAGGATTATCCTTGTGGACATACAGAGCGACCGCATCGACAGCCACCGGGACCGCCAGAGGTTCATAGCCATGTTGCGCGGCGAACTGTTTGATCTCAGAGTCCAGCAGTTCACGCGAAGAGGTCATAAGCGGAAAATGGTTTGTTCTCTCTTCCTTGAGGACAATCCTGCCAGGTATGGGGGGGGCGCCAAGAACTCTGACACAGCCTTGGTTGACCCGCCGCCTTTCACGTTAATCTTGACTTGCGGCTGACGTCGTTGGAATTCAGCGGCAAGACGAGTCATCAGCGGGGCCATCGTGTCCGAACCCTGAATTTCTAGGCCGCCCGACACCTGGGCTTGTGGGCTGTATGGGGCGAGACTTGTGTCCACCTGCAGGCTGGCAAAGGGACCGCCTTGCTCAGCTCGAACACCAGGAGCCATGAGCAGAAGTGCGATCAATAGCGTTACGAGCACGTTGGGGATGCTTGCCTGCCACGACCAGGTTTTTGTTGCACCATGAATCATCATGCCCTTGTTCCTCCTGTTTGGGATAATCCCATGCCTTGTCTGACTTGAACGATAGCCCCAGTACATTGTGCCGAGATAACAGCACTGTTACAGAATTGTTAAATTTTAATGGGAAATCGAAAACTTCGAGTAAGGAATTACAGGACGCGGTAGTAGACCACCGAGCTCATTCCGTTGCTCGGTTCGCGCCGGAGCACCACGGTCGCATTCCTGGTCACTTCGTTCACGCCCACCGTCATGCGGGCCAGGAACAGGTCGCTCTTGATGTCGTACAGGTTTTGGAGCCGGAGCTCCTTCCCAATCGCCTCAAAACTACTCACACGATCCAACTCTTGAATGGTCTTGAAGGGACGAGCCTGAACAATATCTCCAGCCACGCTTTGGGTGATACGAGGATCAAGGGCCTGAAGCACGAGGGGGTCGGCGGTGTTCAGATTCACCCGGCTTTCTCCTTCTGGCGGATAGACCGTCACCACCTTCGAGAGCTTCTCGATGATGTCAGGAGTCACCCCTTTAATCAGGCGCAGCTCTAATAGTGTCTGCAGAGGAGCGTTCGCCGCCCGGTAGGAGGGCCGCAGCGATTGATAGTAGAGGCTCTCTGCGCCGGCCGGTTCCGGCAGCTCATCCTGATCCACCCAATCGACGATGGCATCTACCAGATCAGGATTGACCTGAACGAGCTCGAAGAGTCGCTTGACCCTCAGGACCTTCACCTTCCTGGCAGTGGGGTCTCCGCCAGCCGCCAAGTCGTTCAGATTCAGCTTCCCCCGTTCATCCTCGATCTGCGCGCTCAGGAGGCCGTCGCCGATGGCATAGTTCGTAATGGGAAAGGCCCACAAGTCGGTAGGGGCATCGAAGAACTGTCCAGTTTGCTTGTCCTTCAAGAAGTCTTGTTGCAAGATGCCACGGGCTGCCTGCACCGCCGCGCGCGCGAGCACAGTCGCCTTGAAATTATCGCGGAAGGCCGCCGCGTCGCGGTACTCCCGCCTCGCCTCGGCATCGAACTCGAGAATCAGCGCAACCAGGAGGGTGAGAACCAGGAGGGTAAGAAGAAGGGCAATACCACGTTCATCAGACCTTCGCATAGGTCACGATTCTCAGCGTGGCGTCGAGATTGACCGGATTGTCGTATTTCGGTTTCATCTGCAGATGGTGAACCTGAACGTCATAGGGTGCCTGTTCGATGGCAACCAACAGCGCGAGGATCTGGGGAAGCGACACGCCATCGAGTCGAAGATCGACCGCGGTCTCCTGATAGCCCTGGACAACAATCGGGGCCTGTGGCTGCATGCCGACGATGCGGTCGCGAATCTGCGCGGTCGTCGTCGCTTCTTCCATGAACGCCAGCAGCGAAAACTGAGCTGGCGGATTCGGCATGCGCTGTTCGAGTTTGGCGATACGGGCCTGTTTGACCACATATTCCTGGGCCACGAGCGCGAGTTCCTGGCTGTCTTTCGCCTTCCGTCGCGCCTGTCGATCGAGCTTGTCGATCGTCGCCATCAGCGGATCGACGATCAACAGAAAGACCAGGACTGCTGCGACCACGGCCCCGCCGGCAGCCACGATGATACGCTCGCGTTGTGAGAACTGCTGCCACCGTTCTTTCAGCATCTCCATCATGGCCGTTGCACCGTATAGGTGAGGCGAAACACGACTTGGTTCGGTACAGCCCCGACACGCGTATCACTAATGGACACGTCATGAAACGTCTCGGCTGCGACGAAGGCCTGCTTGATCTTCTCGACCGCATCAAAGGTCGTGGTTTCCCCTTCCAGATGGATGCTGGTCCCGTCGATCGTCAGTTCTCGTACTTTCAACGGTGCACCTGGCGGCACATGCTTCACCAGTTCTGCAAGGCTGGCAAGGACGTTGTAGCGTGTGCCGTCGACGACCGAGAGCCCTTTCTCTACCTGCGAGACACGATAGCGCGCCTGGTCCAATTCCTCACCAGCGCTGGCGCCTGGACCAAATGTTTGCTCGTATTGAGCCTGGAGGCCTCGCTTGAGGTCCTTGACTGTCGAATCCTTGAGCATCACGCGGACGGAGAGATCACTCAGCGCCAGTACCGCCAGGAGGAGCCCGCCCCACAAGGCCAACCGTCGATCCTGTTTTGTGATATCAGGCGTGGCCGATGCGGCATCGCCGCCGGCTTTGAAGTCCAGGGCGAGACCTGAACCCACCAGCCTCGACTTCCAGCGGGGACGGACGATATTCGGATGGATCGCCAATCCGAACGCAATGGAAAACGCGCGGGGACAGCTCGATCCAAATCCTTGCCGCGGACCGACCGGGAGCAAGCCTAGTTGATGCGCCATATGCCCGCTTAACTCTTTCAGCTTGGACCCACCGCCCGATACCCAACAATGGGTCAACCGTTGATGGACTGTGCCTTCATAAGCATGGAGGGACACGCGTAACTCTTTGAGGACCGGTTCGAGCCAGGCATCGACTTCTTGAACTGCCATGGTCCTCTTCCGTCGTTCCGCTTCGGCGAAGCTGCAGGCATAGCGAACGGACAGCGCATGGGTCAGGTGATTCCCGCCCCACAGCACGGTCCGCAACAGTACCGGACGACCTTCATGAACAAGGCACAAGGTCGTCTTCGAGGCCCCGACATCGATAATCGCCATGTCGCCGGGAACTTGGGCCCCTTCCTCTTTCAGAAATTGGCTGACAGAAAACAAGGCCATGCCGTCGACCGTAATTGCAGAAGGGTTCAAATCAGCGGAGGCCATAAACCGCAGATGTTCAGCAATCTTCTCATTGGGGGCTGCGGTGACGAGGACGTCGGACCCTTTGTTTTTCGAGGTCCCATCCTGGGATTCGCGCGCCGGCAACAACAGGCTGCCGACGGTGACATCCTCTAAGGGCATGGGAATGAGATTTTCCATTTCGAACGGGACGACCTGGGCCAGCTTGGAGGCATCGCGAAAGGGGAAGGAGAGGGTTCTGACAAACACATCCTGGCAAGCGAGTGCAGTGACAATCTCCCCGCTGCCATACAAACCATGCTGCCAGAGGAAGGTTCGGAGCATGGCCGCGCGATGCGCCGGCTCCGTTTGTTCTCGACGCCCATAGGGAACGGGGAGGTGAAAATATTCAACCGATTCACGCCCTGTCAGGCGGCGGCGAAACCGAACGGCCTTGAAAGCCGTCTGCCCGATATCGAGCCCGATACATTCAGCAATCATCGACAACTGCCTGTGCTCCTCATCCTCATTGCGTAGTACTTGAATCTATCAGCACGATTAGAGCGCTACTCGCGCATTCGTGATCGGCCCCACCAGCTTGAATGTCAGGGGGGTCCCGGGCTGGAACGGTGGCAACGAAAGGCTCGCCGCCTTTTGGGCAAACCCGGCGCCGGGAACCACGGTGACCGTGAGGTCTAGAAGGCTCTGCGGCAGCGGCTGCCGCAACGTCACACGCCCCTGGGCCGTAAACGATCCATCTGCGCCGTCTCCCTTCAACTCCGTGACGTCGCATGCTGCATCGCGGCAGGTGAGCGCGGCTTGGATGCGGCCGAATGTGAGCGACGGGATCAAGGAGGTGCCGGCAGCGATCCGTTCGACTATGAGGTCTTTAATTTCAACCTTCAGGGTCCCTTCACCCTTGAAGGCAGCATTCGCGCTTTGCGCGCTGTCCCATCGATGCATAAAATCTCCCTGAACCATCCCTCTGGTCACATAGGGTTTCAGGAATGCCGCTAAATCCATCTGCTGGAGATGGCCTTTGACGACGACAGGGCCTCGTAGGGACCATGAAGCCGCGGTCAGAGATCCTGTGGCTCGTCCAGCTCCCGCTTGTGAAGCCCCTGGTAGCTGAACGGTATAGTCTAGCACCAGTCGCCCTAAGAATGCCTGAAAGACTCCAATTGTTGTCCGAACGGCTTCGACTGGAATCGCCCCAATCGTCGGTCCAGCGAGGACGAGATCACGCCACTCAATGGCCGCAGGAAAGCCCATCGACCAATCCGCAGCACGCACCTCCCATCCACTCACCCGATTGAATTCGGCCAACAGACGGTTCTGGAGCGGGCCGTAGGGAAAAGTCAGGAACAGAAATACGACGAAGCAGGCCAACGACGCCAGCCCCCACCCCAGGGGACCCTTACGCTTCAGTGCCTCAGGCCAGGCAAATGACCACGTCATGATGCCCCCACCGCCACCCACTGGCGGACGGTCTGCAGTTCCGCATTCTCCAGAAGTAGCGTCAGTTCGATCAAGAGCGCTATTGGAATACCGGGTCGGCCTCGACCATCCCACTCATCCAGCCAGAGATTGCTCCTACCGTCGTAATAGCGCACGTTGAACCCTTTGACCCTGGTGGCCAGCTCAACTTGCTCGACGGATTCGTCTGTCAGACCGTAAAGATTCCTTCGCACGAATCGAAGGAGGCGATCGCCTTCTCTGGTATAGACAATACGAACCAGCTCGGTATCTTTGGTGGACTCCGCCCCTCGAAACTGGCCCATTGTGAGAAAGGCGACCGAATCGGCCGGCTGACCATCCTGCTGGCCGTTGATCCCCATCCAAGGACCGGTCGCACGAGATACACCGACCGACAATTCATCGGTCATGACCCGTAAGCTACTGCGAACGATCTGCTCATTAGCCGAGTTCGCTCGTGCCGCGTCGATCGCACTCGTCGTGACATAGAGCGACCCAAATACCAAGGTGGCCATCATGGCGACCAGAGACACCGCCAGTAGAACCTCGATCAGAGTAAACCCATTCTCAGAATGTCGTGGAGCCTGTCGAAAAGACATAGGTACTGACCTCGACCATTTCATCCGTTGTCCCTCGCGGCCAAAGGACCTGAATCTTCACTTCCCGTACAATCGGCAATGGCGTGGGCGACACAATCCGCTTCCATCGATAATTGGGCGGACGATTCGTCTGCTCCGCAGTGGCTTGCGATCCCAGGGGGGTCGACAGAAATTCTCCACCCGTTTCACCGAGGGGCAAGAGCGCACCCAACTCCGTCTCGATCAACTTTTCCTGAGCGAGGATCGTGGCAGTCGTGAGTTCATTGGCTCTCGCGTGGAGATCGAGGTCCCAATTGCGGAGTCCCAGCAAGATCGGCAGCGCCAGCGCGAGAATGCCGAGGGCGATCAGCACTTCCATCAACGTGAAACCCCGTTCACTGCCCATAGATCACTCTGCTATGACACAGCTTTCTCAACACGTGATTACCTGACTGCCCCTGGAGTCTGTAGCAAGGGCCTCACACGATCGGGAATTGTGAGCGGCTTGGGGGGCTCAATCCGTTCATCGCTCATACGGATCGCTCCTGTAACCGGCTCAATGGCAATGGCTAGAATGTTGTTGCTCGCATCCACCAAATGCATCGTCGCCGGATCGACCCTCCCGGTGGGGTAGAAGAACAAATCCACCCGACCGGATTCCTTTTTCCCCTGACCCACCAGGATATCTGAAAAGCGAATAGTTTCCGGGAGGTTCAACGGCGAGGCCCAGGTGGCGTCGGTCGGTACTTTTTCCTGGTTCCCATCCAGGATTACCGGCCAGTAAGCCCCTCGATCCATATCAACGTATAGGCGGACCGTCTTCTGGGTCGACATGGCCAGGCTCTGAAGGGACCGCACGGTCCCAACTATCCGCCGGCCAACAGAGCCGAGATTTTCCTCCAGCGAAATGCGAGGCAGGACGATTCCCAGCAAACCTACGAGCAAGAAGAGCACAAGGATGATCTCTAGGATAGTGAATCCTGCAGTAGCCAAGCAGGCATGAGGCGCGAGGCGCGAGGCGAGGGATAAGCGTGAAAGGCGAGACGTGCGCAATCGGTGTGTTTCACCGGATGACGAAGGACTATCCCGCAGGAGGCTCAAAAAGGCTGTCCAGCAAGGCCGCAGCGAGTGATGACCCGAGGCGTACCCTCTGGGGTACGTTGAGGGTCTGAACGATGCGAGAACGAAGCTGGCAGGCTTTTCCAGCATCCTGCTAATCCTTGTCCAGATTCCAATTGGTGATATCGGCATTAATTCCTTCGCCACCCACTTCGCCATCGGTCCCGAGGGAGATGATCTCGTAATCACCTTTCTGGCTGGGACTCAGGTACTTGTAGGGGTTTGCCCAGGGATCTTCCGGAAGTTTTGGAAGATACCCACCGATCTTCCACTTCTTCGGAATTACCCCGACCGAAGGTTTTTCGATCAAGGCCTTCAATCCTTGTTCCGTTGAGGGATAGACACCGTTGTCGAGCTTGTAGAGCTGTAAGGCCCCTTCGATATTTCGAATTTGAACCTTTGCCGCCGTACGCTTGGCATCATCGGTTCGTCCCATGATGCGAGGAACAACCAAGGCCGCGAGGATCGCGAGAATGGCCACCACGACCATGATCTCGATAAAGGTAAACCCCCTGTCTGACCGAAACCCCCGGCTAGCTGTCCGTTCCCTCTCATGTCGGTCCTGCACCATCCCGCCTCCTTGGGTAAAACCCATCTATCGCACCATCTGTCCCATCTCAAAGATGGGCAAGAGGATGGCCACCACGATAAAGAACACCAAAACACCCATGACCAGAATCATGATGGGTTCCAACAGTGACGTGAACCGAGTAATGACCCGATCCACTTCTCCATCATAGATCTGTCCGATTCGTCGCAGCATCTCCTCCATTTCACCGCTCCGCTCGCCGACCGCAATCATGTGGGTGACCAGCGCGGGAAATTCTCCGCTGCGCTTCAGCGGTTCAGCAATCGTTTCCCCTTCGCGAATATTCTGTCTGGCCCCCTCAACCGCATGTTCCAGCACACGATTGTTCATCACACGCTTCGCGACACCCATGGCGTCCAACAACTGCACACCGCTCGCCAACATGGTGGCCAGCGTGCTCGTAAGCCGCGAGATGGCGACCATGCGGGCGACCTCGCCGATGAGGGGAATCTTGAGCAGCCATCGGTCGGCCTTGAGCTGCCCCGCTTCTGTCTTCATGGCCCGACGCGCGGCCCATACAATCAAAACCACCGCCCCAAGAATCACCACCCAATAGTCTGCAAGAAAATGGCTGATGCTCATCAGGACGACTGTGGGCCAGGGGAGGGCCTGCTTCAAACTCGTAAAGACGGCGGTGATTTTCGGCACGACAAAGGTCATGAGGAAAAAGAGCACCGAGACACCGACGATCAACATCAGGGCAGGATAGAGAACGGCATTCGTCACTTTATGCTTGAGCGCCAACTGCTTTTCCAGAAATTCTGCGAGACGGAATAAGATCTGATCCAACGCTCCGCTGGCTTCACCGGCCCGTACCATGTGCACGTAGATCTGGGAGAACTCGCGCGGATAGCGCTCCAGCACCGCGCTATAGGACGCGCCTCCACGTATTTCTTCGCGGATATCGGCCATGAGGCTCTTCACGGATTTCTTCTCGGTTTGATCCACCATCACCCCGAGCGCCTCGACCAGCGGCAGACCGGCTACCAACAATGTCGCCAACTGTCGGGTCATCATTGCCACATCGGTCGTGCTGAGGGCAGGGGAGCGGCCGATCCCAGCGGAGGATCTGCCAGGAATAGCTGTTGTCGAGCCGGCCTGTGGCAGAGCCCTGTTCCACCATATCGGTGGGAAACACGCCGACCTTCCGCAATTTCACACGCGCAACCTTCGGGCTCTCGGCATCGATGATGCCGGTCGCGGCTCCCCCGTCGTTCCGATAGCCTTTATAATGGTAGACGGGCATCCTGCTAGATCTCGACTTCCTGTTGGGTAACCCGCATCAACTCCTCGGTCGTCGTCACCCCGTGAAACACTTTCTCTGTACCTTCATCCTTCAACGTCACCATCCCCTTCGCCATCGCTGCTTGGCGAATCGACGCCGAGTCTGCCTTGCTACCGATGAGGCGGCGGATCTCATCGTCCAGCACGAGAAGTTCAAAAATGCCTGTTCGACCTCGATAGCCGGTTTGGGAACAGGCCGGGCACCCGGCTCCCCGATAGAATGTGGGGCGTACCCTCGGCGGGACGATACCGAGCCTGATCAGTTCTTCATCGGTCGGGTGATAGGGCTGCTTGCAGTCCGAACAGACCTGCCGCAGCAAACGTTGCGCCAGGACGGCCACCACCGAGGAGGCGACAAGAAACGGTTCGATGCCCATGTCGATCAATCGTGTGGCTGCGCTCGCGGCATCGTTGGTATGAAGCGTGGAGAAGACCAAATGCCCCGTGAGTGAGGCATGAATGGCGATTTCGGCGGTTTCACGATCGCGGATTTCGCCGATCATGATGACATCGGGATCTTGCCTGAGAATCGACCGCAGCCCCGCGGCAAACGTCAGGTTGATCTTGGGATTCACTTGCATCTGGCCCACGCCGAGCAGCTGATATTCCACCGGATCCTCGACGGTAATGATGTTCTTGTCCGGCGCATTGATCTGAGTCAACGCCGCATAGAGCGTCGTCGTCTTCCCGCTCCCGGTCGGCCCGGTCACGAGGATGATGCCGTGTGACAAGTGGATCAGTTGTTGGATGATCCCCAACCGATCCTGCGAAAAACCCATTTCCGACAAATTCAGGAGACGGTTCTCTTTCTCCAACAGACGCAAGACCACCCGTTCGCCATGTGAGGTCGGCAACACCGAGACACGCAAATCGACATCCTTACCCGCCGTCCGAATCCGAAATCGGCCATCCTGGGGCAATCGTTTCTCCGCGATATTCAGGCCCGCCATGATTTTCAATCGTGCGATAATACTCGCCTGCAGGTGTTTGGGGGGTGTTAAGACAGGATAGAGCACCCCGTCAATGCGATACCGAACGACCAGCCCCCGTTCGAACGATTCGAAATGAATATCGCTTGCTCGCTGCCTGACCGCTTGGAAGAGCACGGAGTTGACTAACCGAATGATGGGGGCTTCGTCTGTGGCATCAAGGAGGTCTTGCGGTTCATCCAACTCGTGAGCAATTTGGTCCAGGCTCTCACTGGCCGCGATATCCTCCATCACTTGCTCTGCGCCGGCAGGACTCGCAGCTTCGTCATACACACGATTCAGACAGGCCAGGAGAGATAGGCTGCTCGTCAGCACCGGTTTGATCGGAAGCCCGAGCAACAGTCGAAGATCGTCCAATGCAGCCGTTTCCATGGGATCGGTCGTCGCCACAAGCACCGCTCCGTCCTCTGTCTTGAGAGGGAGCACGTGATAGCGGCGAGCGAAGTGAATCGGAACCTTCTTGACCCATTCATGGTCGACCTGGCTCACATCAAGTTGCGGAAGCCAGGGCAGTTCGAACTGAATCGCTAACGCCTGTAGGAGGACATCTTCGGTAACTGATCGGAGTCGGACCAAGATCTCTCCGAGGCGGCCCCCCTTGGTCCCTTGAATATTAAGCGCCTCAATCAATTTGGCTTCGGACAAGCCGAACTTCTCTTCGAGGATCGCTCCTAACAGCGGTCGACCACTATGTTCGTCGTTCATCACAGACCACCAAATAAATAGTGGATCGTTCATCCCTAGGAAAGCCCATTGGCCTCGGGACAAGACCACAAGCCTTTGGAACTAAAAAGAATACTCTGTACCGAATAGCGCTGACAAGGTCATGAAGGCCCCTCGGATCAGTCGTTACACGCGCGGTGTGCCATCCTGCTCCTGCCAACATCAGAGGCTCCAGATTGGCAGCCAGAGGTCGAAAGCGGGAAGGGGCTGCAACAGATGAGGAGACAGCGGACTCAGCGAATGTCGAACGTCATCGCGGTTCGCTGATTGTTACGCAGGACATCAAGCTTCACCGTCTTCTCATTGCGAAGCTGCTGGAAGAGCGTGAGCATCGTACCAGGATCGCGAATGTCCACGCCATTGACTTGCTGGAGGACATCCCCGTACTTCAAGCCAATTTTCTCATAAAAGCTGGAGGGCGCGATAAAGTCCAAACGGAACCCATTCATTGCTCCATTCACCAGGTAGGGCACGGCTCTGGCCTGGGACAATAACTTCGGCAGATCGCCCATCGCTTGTTCAACGTCTCTCCGATCGAGGATTGTACGCACGGGACTCCCAGGCACCGGGGCTACGGCTGCTCCTGCTGTGACTTGGGCGGACGGGGGCTTCTCGATCTGCAAAGCGGCAAGTTCAAGGAACTCCTGTTGATCGCCCTGGCGCACGACCATCCCGTCACGACGGATTTCGCTGATCTCACCCACATCGGGAATTTGGTCGTGCAACCGGAAAAATAGTTGGCGTTTACTGGAGAGTTCTTCAACGATGGCCGAGACCCCTCCCTGATCGCCGATCACCACCCCCAACAACCTGATCTTCGACGCCAGATTTAACGGAGCACGGGAAGGCGCCGCGCCGGACCCTGCCGCGGTGCTCATACCGAGGGGATCAGGCGGAAGGGGAAAGAGTCCGCTCGTCCGAATATGCTCAACCAGCGCAGGCACGGAGGCCCTCCCCTCAGCCTCTCGGCCCGAAGCCGGTGATGGCCGCACCAGCCCTACCGGAACAGATAAAGCTTCCGCGATTACGGCGTTAATGATGTGGGCCACGAGAAAGGTGCCACAAAGGACATAGGCGAATATGATGCCCCGACGCATATTCATAGTCTTCGAGATCAACTTCAGGCCACTCGTTCTATTCAGTAAGACATTCTAGTGCGGAGCGAAGGTCCGTGCAAGAACAACCAAGAGATCTGTGAAACAATCAAAACCGTGCAGTCTGTGGACAACGCTATGTAATCCAGACATAATTCAGTCATTTCCAACGCAACTGGAGGAGTGGTCTTGTGAAAAAAGCGCTGATCACCGGCATTACGGGTCAGGATGGATCGTATCTGGCAGAGTTTCTTCTCGGGAAGGGCTATGAGGTGTACGGCATTATTCGACGATCGAGTTCGTTCAATACGGGACGGATCGATCCCATTTATGAAGACCCGCATGTTCCGCATCGACGACTCAGTCTGGTGTACGGCGACCTCAACGACGCGAGTTCGCTGAACCACATCATCCGAACGGTCCAGCCCGATGAAATTTACAACCTGGGGGCACAAAGTCACGTGCGGGTGAGTTTCGATATTCCCGAGTATACAGCCGAGATCACAGGACTTGGAACGATCCGCCTCCTGGAAGCCATTCGGGAGTCAGGATTGAAGCCGAAGTTTTATCAAGCCTCGTCGAGCGAGATGTTCGGCAAAGTGCAGGACGTCCCTCAGCGCGAAACCACACCGTTCTATCCCCGCAGTCCCTATGGGGCGGCCAAGGTCTATTCCTACTGGATTACGGTCAATTATCGAGAAGCCTATGACCTGTTTGCGTGTAACGGGATTTTATTCAACCATGAATCGCCCCGGCGCGGCGAGACCTTCGTGACACGCAAGATCACAAAGGCCGCTGCCCGCATCAAGTTGGGTACCCAGCAGGATCTGTTTCTGGGGAATCTCGACGCGAAGCGCGACTGGGGTTTTGCCGGCGACTACATCGAAGCGATGTGGATGATGTTGCAGGCGAAGACCCCCGCCGACTACGTCATTGCCACGGGCGAAACCCATAGCGTCAAGGAAATGCTCGAGCTCGCGTTCGACCGTCTGCAACTGGATTGGAAGAAACATGTCAAGATTGACCAGAAGTACTATCGTCCGACCGAAGTGGACCTCCTCATCGGCGACGCGAGCAAAGCGAAGAGAGAGCTTGGCTGGCAACCGAAGGTGCGTTTCCAAGAATTGATCGCAATGATGGTCGATGCGGATCTGGCGGCGGAGAAAGAAAAATTGGATGGCACCCGAAAAAGAGGCTGAGGGGTAGAGGTTGGAGGCATTGAAGCTGCCATGACATCATTTTGGAAAGAGAAACGAGTCGTTGTCACGGGCGGAGCCGGCTTTCTCGGATCGTTTGTTGTGGAGCAGCTCCGCGCGAAGGGCTGCCAAGACATCTTCGTCCCCCGCAGCAAGGACTACGATCTCGTTCAGATGGACGCCGTGAAACAACTCTATAGCGATCGGACCCCCGATATGGTCATCCATCTGGCCGCACGGGTCGGAGGGATCGGCGCGAACCAAGCCAATCCAGGAAAGTTTTTCTACGACAATCTGATGATGGGCACGCAACTCATCGAAGTGGGACGCCAACGGGGACTGAAGAAATTCGTGGCCTTGGGCACCATCTGCGCCTACCCCAAGTTCGCCCCCATTCCGTTTAAGGAAGACGACATCTGGAATGGATACCCCGAAGAGACCAATGCGCCCTACGGTCTCGCCAAGAAGATGATGCTGGTGCAGTCGCAGGCCTATCGTGAACAGTATGGGTTCAATTCAATCGTGTTATTCCCGGTGAACCTCTACGGCCCTCGCGATAACTTTGACCTGGAAACGTCTCACGTCATCCCGGCCTTAATACGCAAATGTGTGACGGCAAAAGAAGCAGGCCAAGCCACACTCACGTTGTGGGGAGACGGATCTCCGACTCGCGAGTTTTTGTATGTGGAGGACGCTGCGGAAGGCATCCTGCTCGCAGCTGAACAGTATGAGGGAAGTCTACCTGTCAACCTGGGGACAGGGGAGGAAGTCACGATTCGCAACCTTGCCACCATGATTGCAACGGAGGCCGGCTTTACAGGCCAGATCGACTGGGACACCACCAAGCCCAATGGCCAGCCTCGACGGTGCCTGGATGTCAGCCGGGCCAAGCAACTCTTTGGCTTCCAAGCGAAGCACGCACTCCGGGCAGGACTCAAGAAGACGATGGAGTGGTTTTTTGCCAATCGCCACAATCTTCGACAAATCACCTTCTAGCTCATTCCTTCCTTTCCCTCGTCGTTCGTGATTCTGACGAACCAATCGGAACGAGGGAGACGAGAAAACGTAAGCGGAAACGCGATCTGCAATGTTTGACCTGTCACGCCCGGCTCGCGTCGCAACGCAACGTGAGCATATTTGAACGAACCTGGCCAGCATGCACCGTTTTTCCTCTCTCACGCCCACGAAGACAGGCGCAAAGGTATTGAAACGATAATGGGTTCGGAAGCAATCTTGACTGGTCCAGGACTTGCGAACCTAAACCCACTTGCCTTCATCGACACAGGAAACAAAAACGTGAACGAAGCCGCCGGATCGACAGGGACATCAGACGGACACGAATCATACGAACGAGGAACGGCTCTCAAGAATGTGGGCCTGTTCAGACAGGCAGCGGAACATTTTGAAAAAGCCGCACAGGATCCCGCATACGCGCTGAAGGGCTTCGCCCAAATGGGCCTAAGCCTCAAGAAGAGCGGAAAACAGGAAGAAGCCGTCGCGGCCTTCCGCCGAGCCCTGCAAGTGCCCTCTACATCATCCAAAGAACAAGTACAGATCCTCTACCTCTTAGGAAGGACATTAGAGTCACTCGGACGCATTCCTGAAGCGTTGGAGACCTATCGATGGCTCCGTCGCGAAGCACCACAATATCGAGATGTCGCCATGCGAATCGAGTCGTTGAGCATGAAACGAATGCACAAGGACAATCGTCAAAGACAAACGGACAGTCCGTGGTCAAAACAGGCGTTGCAGATGTGGCAGGGCTTTCTGCGAAACGGGAAGTAACGGTCCACCGAACACTTTTCTCAGTTGTGGAATCCGAACGAAACAGTTAAGTGTTTCTCCGGGAGACCTCGTATCCCCCCAGTCCTAGACCGGCCTAACTTCATCGCCGCTGTTTCCCTTCGATGAGGACCAGCGCGCCATCCAGGGTGTTTTCAACGCTAATCGAGGCCAGACAATGAAGCGGACGGATCTGAACGCCGGGGCGCGACTCAATTTCATGTAGATTGCACCAATTATCGAAGCGCTGAACGATGCGGAGACGTAGCTTGGTGGCGCCTCCGAGAAGACCACCATACTCATCGTGGCCTCACCACTTCAAACAGCGGTTCTACCGTCGAGAGCGGCTCCCACCTCAGGATAGCCAGAGAATCTTCGACATAGTCTCGCGATCTCATCCCATTCAACACAGAGGTCACACCCGGGGTGCTAACTAGCACCCACAAGGCCTTTCGGGAAAGAGATTCTTTGCGCTTTGCGTCGGGCAACAAGAGATCGAGGGCCGCCGACACCGAGGCGGTCTTCGCATGACTGCGTTCGGTGGCCTCTCTGCGAAGCCCGCGCAAGAGGGTGAGCAACTGCGGTACATAGCGATCGCGCCAGGCCTCCCACTGTTCAGCGGCCGTTCCGGTCAGATGCCGTGACAGCGCCTGCATCACTTGATTGATATGAGGCGCGATCATTTGATGCTCGATCTGCTCCCAATGTTCCAGCCCCTGGATCTGAGGCCGCACGCGCGTTAACTCAACGGCCCAGGTGAAGAAGTCGGCCGGGGCCATCCCTTGACCGCTATGTTGAAGGGCCGGGGCAATGGCCTTGCGATATTCTTCTTCAAGCGCCGCGACTATCCGGCATTGTCGCTCGAAGTCCACCGGATCGCCTTCGAGCGGAAAATCCGCCAATCGAAGCACGCCGCTCTTTTTCGTCGGCATGGCATTGAGCGGACGATTGACCAGCACCGCAATCCCTTCTCGTTGCGCCACCTCCAACACCGTCTCATGCTGATCCACCCCGGTATTGTGCGTCACCAGTGCGCCTGCCTCGTAGAGATTCATGGGGCATTGCAGCACTGCGAAGTGGTGGCGGTCCATGCCCATGTGACGCAGCGGCAGCTCGTCGCAGCGTCGCACATGCGAGAGAGCGACGTCGCCTCGGCATCCGATGGGTCTGCCGTGACCGTATTCGACGACACGCCGTAATAGCAGAATCCGTCCCGCAGCCACTTGCGACTCAAAAAATGTGAAGGCCTGTTCGATCCGGCGATAAAACGCATCCCGAATCGTTGCAAGATCACCGCCTTCATGATGCGCTGCCTCTGAAAGAAAGTATTCGGGATTGTGCAGCAAACAGACATCGAGCGTGGCCAGTCCAAGCCGATCCAGAGACAGGGTGAGCTGATCGGCCAGATACTCCGGATGAATACAATGCCAGATGCCCTCACCGTATTTGACCATGTCAGGGTAGGGGCGCCCGGCCTGTTCTCGCGCTTCCGCCTGTTTCAAGTTGTGCCCTTGCACATAGCCGATCTTTGAGACGACGATCACCTCTTCGCGAGTCAGCTCGCCGTTCTTGATCAACTCGCGTAACACAGAGCCGACCAGGCGCTCACTGTCGCCGTCCATGTAATTCGTCGACGTGTCGATCAGATTCACGCCTTCTCGCAGAGCCTTCTTGAGCGCGTCTCGATGCTCCGGCTCCCTCGTATCGACCCGATA
Source organism: uncultured Nitrospiraceae bacterium (assembly GCA_963720035.1). Classification (GTDB taxonomy): domain Bacteria; phylum Nitrospirota; class Nitrospiria; order Nitrospirales; family Nitrospiraceae; genus Palsa-1315. The sequence goes on from CAVREB010000016.1 coordinate 255,904, forward strand.
GGTACCGAACCCCAGTCGGGATGTCGTCAACCCACTGTTGCCAAACTGCCCATACCCACGTTCCATGTGGCCGTCATGGCGTGACTGACTCACGATGCGCGCGGCATACCTGGCCGTCCCCTCGGGACTGGCAGACCCGGGGAGCGCCGCTCCTTGCAAGAGTGTCTGTTGGGGCGACTGATCCGTTCGTCGCGACGCCGACAGCAGCGCTTCGGTGACCTCCAGCGGATCGGTGAGGGGACGCTGACAGGAAAAGTTTCGACAGATATAGAGTGTCGCCTTCCCCTCGACCAATCCTTTGCCGGCTAGCAGGGGATGACCGGATGGCGTGCCCGTTCCCTTGCCGGAGGCAATCACCCGATGAGGCAGGAACACCTCGCGCGCGGCGAGTTGCAGTGCCTCCAACCCGGGATCGTCGGGCGCTCCGACAAACGCCAATTCAATCGGCCCTTCTGCCAAGAGATCCACCACGGCAAGAGTCTTGGCAAAGGCTCTCGGATACCGGGCCATCTGACGGCCATAGGCGCGAATCCCGCCAATCGCTGCCTCGCGCAGGTCCTGGCGATCGTAGTGGAAGGAGAGTCTGGCGAGGGCCGAGACCGCCACGGCATTTCCACTGGGCGTCGCACCATCCGCCCCCTCCCGCGCCCGGATGATCAGCGCTTCATGCGTCTTCGCGGTGGTGTAGAACCCTCCTTGGTCCTCATCCCGAAACGAGTCCATCATCCGCTCTCCTAATTGAAGCGCGGCCGTGAGATAACGTTCCTGCCCACTGGCTTCATAGAGGTCGATCAACCCTTCTGCCAGATAGGCATAGTCCTCCAGGACTCCATCGAGATGGGCTCGGCCCTGTCGCGACGTGCGGAGTAGCGTCCCGTCGGAAGTCCGATGCACCAGCAAGAGAAAGTCTGCCGCGCGCATGGCTCCGTCGATGTAGCGGCTGACCCCTAACACACGGCCTGCCTCGGCCATCGCCGAGATCATCATGCCGTTCCATGCCGTAATGATCTTGTCGTCGAGTCCGGGCGGGACTCGCTCTTGGCGGGCGCGATAGAGGAGGGGACGGACGCGATGGATCGTCTCGTGCAGTTCATCGGTGGTGAGGTTCAACTCCTTGGCCACGGCCTCGATGGGACGCAGTCGATTCGGGATACTCCGATGTTCCCAATTCCCCTGATCGGTAATGTCGTAACAGGCACAGAATCGGCGGGTATCTTCTGCGTTCTGCAGCACTGCCTGGATCTCTGCCGGCGTCCAGACGAAAAACTTTCCTTCGACCCCTTCCGAGTCCGCATCCGTCGCGGAATAGAACCCCCCGGCAGGGTCGGTCATCTCCCGAAGAATATACTCGAGCACTTCCCTCGTGACCTGGCGATAGGAGGCCTGCTTGGTCACCTGATAGGCTTCCAGGTAGGTCCGGGCCAGGAGGGCATTGTCGTAGAGCATTTTCTCGAAATGGGGAACCAGCCAGCGCTCGTCGGTGGAGTACCGTGCGAACCCGCCACCGATATGATCGTAGATCCCCCCGGCCGCCATCGCATCGAGCGTGCGTGTGACCATCTGCAAGGTGCGGGTCTCTCCTGTTCGCCGGTAACAACGGAGGAGCAACGAGAGCCCTGCGGAGGGGGGAAATTTCGGCGCACTGCCGAATCCGCCGTGGCGCTCATCGAAATCCTCCCGATATTGCGTCACGGCCTCATCAAGCAGGGAGGCACTGACTGAGACGGGGGACACAGCCTTGAGTTCGTCTCTTCAACCGTTCGGTCAATTGACGCGCCTGACTCTTGAGACCGGTGGAATCCTTCTCCCACGCTTCTGCGATTTTCTTGAGCAGACTTGGGAAACCCGGGACGGCCCCATCGATCGTCAGGAGGAAAATATGTCCCGGCAAAGAACGGCTCCTGATCCGGCGTCAGGAAGACCGTCATCGGCCATCCACCCTGACCATGATTGAGGGTCACCGTGGCCTGCATATAGATCTCGTCGAGATCGGGACGTTCTTCCCGATCGACTTTGATACAGACAAAATGCCGATTCATGAGTGAAGCAATGGCCTCGTTCTCGAACGACTCCCTCTCCATCACGTGGCACCAGTGACAGGCGGAATAGCCGACCGAGAGCAGGATGGGACGGTTCTGCGCTTTCGATGCCTGCAAGGCCTCCGGTCCCCAGGGGTACCAGTCGACCGGGTTCGTGGCATGTTGGAGGAGATAGGGACTGGTTTCGTGGATGAGGCGATTAGGCTTTGCTGATTCTGGTGGAGCCTGCATGGCTCCACGGTAGCATCGGGGTCGGAGAGGGGTCAATGAGCTGAAAAGGAAAGAGGCCTGGGATCGTGAAATCCCAGGCCTCTTCAGAATCGATCAAGTCAGGCTTGTCTGATCAGACACACGACATGTGTCGTGCTTACTTGCCCTTCTCGTCCTGCTTCTTCTCGTCCTTCGTGTCGCCGAACGTATCGGCATGGCCGCCCTTCTTCTCGTCCTTCTTCTTCTCGTCCTTCTTTTTCGTCCTTCTTCTCGTCACCGTACACGAGGACGTGGCCGCCCTTCTTCTCGTCCTTCGCGTCCTTCTTCTCTTCGCCGGCGAAGGAAGGAGCGCTGAACGTCATTGCCACTGCCACTGCCATGATCGCCATCAAGATGCTCTTCATTCTGTATCTCTCCCTTTGAATGTTAGTGTGTGGATGCCGTTTACCCATTCATGTCGGGCAAACGGACGGTACGGTAGCGAAAATAGGCCCTTGTTGTCAACGGCTCATTTTCTCTCCTCTGCCACCTACATCATGATGACCGTGACACATAAACCACTCTGGCTCATGACCTGCCTTGTGGTAGTCTTAAGAGTACAGGTAAGGACCAGCCATGACCGACATTGGGCCCTATTCCAACTACCGCCTGACCGTTCGCCTTGAGCTCGCCAACAAACCAGGCATGTTTGCAAGGGTGGCTGCCGTTCTGGCCGAGGAAGGCGCCAACTTGGGCGCAGTGGATATCGTCTCTGCAACAGCCGAATGTATGGTGCGAGACGTGACTTTCGACGTCCGGAACGAAGCGCATGGAGAGAAGGTGCTCGCCCGGCTCGGGGCGCTGCCGGACGTGAATGTGCTCTCCGCCTCCGACCGGATTTTTCTTCTGCATCTCGGCGGGAAGATCCAGGTCCAAAGCAAGTTCCCCATTACCACGAGAAACGTGTTGTCGATGGTCTATACGCCGGGAGTCGGCCGCGTTTCGCAAGCGATCGCGAAGGACAAAACCAAAGCTTATGCCTTTACCAGCAAGAGCAACACGGTCGCCGTGGTCACGGACGGCTCCGCGGTGCTGGGCCTCGGGAACCTTGGCCCGGAAGCCGCCTTACCCGTGATGGAAGGTAAAGCCATGCTGTTTAAAGAATTTGCGGGAATCGACGCATGGCCGATCTGTCTCAACACGCAAGATTCTGACGAGATTGTTCGCACGGTTCAGGCCATCGCCCCGGGGTTCGGTGCCATCAATCTGGAAGACATCAGTTCGCCGCGCTGTTTCGAGATCGAACGCCGCTTAAAAAGCATCCTGGATATTCCGGTCATGCATGACGATCAGCATGGCACGGCCGTGGTCATCCTCGCCGCCTTGACCAATGCGCTCACCGTCACCGGGAAACGAATTGAAGACATCCGCGTAGTCGTCAATGGTCTCGGCGCCGCTGGAACCGCCTGCTGCAGGATGCTGCTGGCCGCCGGCCTCTCTCACCTGGTTGGTTGCGAGCCTCACGGTATCGTCTTACGAGGGGACGGCCAACAGCTGCGGGCCTGCCGAACGGATCTCGCCGCCTGCATGACCAAAGACCGTCCCCAAGGCACACTCCGGGAGGCCCTGAAGGGGGCTGATGTCCTTATCGGATTATCCGTCGGCAATATCGTCACGGCGGAAGACCTGGATCTGATGGCGGCTGATCGCATCGTCTTTGCCATGGCCAATCCCGACCCCGAAGTCCCTCCTGAACTGGCTGCCTCGCACTGCCGGATCTTTGCCACCGGGCGCTCGGACTATCCGAATCAAATCAACAACGCGCTCGCGTTTCCCGGCATCTTTCGTGGTGCACTCGACGTGCAAGCCCGCGACATCAACGAAGCCATGAAACTGGCTGCGGCAAAGGCCCTGGCTGAGACGATTCCCCCTGCGGCCCTCAGCGAGGACTACATCATTCCGAGTGTATTTGATAAGGACGTCGTTCCGCGTGTGGCAAAAGCGGTGGCGACAGCCGCACGTGAAACTGGCGTGGCCCGACGCCGTACCAGACTCAGCGACGACTTCGCGTCACGCTGACCATTCAACCCACATAAATTCTGCTGTTTTTACTGCCCTTCTGGCATGCGACCAGGCTGTGCTACAATGCGCGCCCTGGAGAGAGCCCGGTTCACATGGCGTTTTCACAAAGCAAATTCATCAAGTTTCAGAACGGGATGAGACGACGGATCGATTCGTTGCGCCCGAAGGCCGAAGAAAGCCTGGAGCTCGCCGTCGATACGATGATGCAGGAGCGGGTCGACAGCTTCTTTCGTGTGGAAGAAGGGCTGGAGGAAATCATCAAGTCGCTGGTCCAGATTGAAGAGGAGCTAGGGGAGATCCGTGATCTCTCGGGTGCGATGCGCCTGGAATCCCGTCTCGAGTTTGTCGAAGACCGCTGGGACGATTTCGACAGCGAAATTCGCGAGCGCCCCCGTCGCCGACGCAAGAAAATCAGCCTCGCCGATATGTTGAAAGCCGCCGGTGGAGGTGGCGGTGACCTGTCACAAGGATCAAGCGGTATCAACAACGCCATGGACGCCTATGCAGCGATGGGTATGGAATTCGGCAGCTCGCTCGCCGATGTGACCGCCGCATTTCGTCAAAAGGCCAAGCAGCTCCATCCGGATTCGAATAACGGCGACCGCAGCGCCGAACCGGAGTTACGCCGCATGCTGGAGGCCTACCAGTTCCTGAAGGAATACTTGAGCCTCAGTAATGTCGAGCCTCCGCGGTCATCAGACGCCACTTACCACCCAACCGAATGAGAGATTTGTGACACCCAATCCACCGACGCAGTATGTGACTGACCAGCGTGCGCTTGAATCCCTCTGCATGACCTTGCGGCAAAGTCCACGGCTGGCGCTGGATACTGAATTCGTGGGGGAAGACACCTTTGTTCCACGCCTCGAACTGATCCAAGTCGCCACCGCCACCGCCGCTGCCGTCATCGACTTTCCCGCCGTGCAGGCAAGCGGATCTCTCGACGCCTTCTGGGAACTTATCTGTGATACCAAGATTGAGAAAATCGTCCACGCCGGGCGGCAAGATCTTGATCTCTTTGCCACATATGCCGGGCAGATCCCGAAGCCATTTTTCGATACCCAGATTGCCGCCGCCATGGTCGGCTATGGCGCCCAAGTCGCCTATGCGAATTTGGTCCACCGACTCCACGGCACGAAGCTGGCCAAAGCCCATACCTTTACCAACTGGAGTGCGCGACCGCTCTCAGATGACCAGATTGCTTACGCCTTGGAAGATGTCGAATTCCTCCTGTCGATCCATACGCACTTGCAGGATCGATTGAGCTCACTCGGCCGGTTGGAGTGGGTCGGAGAGGAATTTGCACGTCTCGAAACAGCGGTGGGAGAAAAAAGCCGAGAGCCACAGGAGCGCTACCAACGAATTCGCGGGTGGGACACGCTCAAGCCCAAAGGGGCTGCGGTGCTTCGTGAATTGGCTGCCTGGCGAGAAGCGGAGGCCCGACGCCGGAACGTTCCTCGCGGACGCGTCATGCGAGATGAGGTGCTCCTTCAACTCGCACGCCATCCCCCCAAATCAGTCCATGAACTCCGTGGTCTCCGCGGCGTGCATTCCTCCGAGGTCGACCGACACGGAGAACAACTATTGGCCACCATCACCTCGGTACTAGCGCTTCCACCGTCGGCATGGCCGGAGGTCCCTCGCGAGCGGAAACCGGATCCTGAATCGACCGGCATCGTCGAGCTCATGCAGGCCGTGCTGAAGGCTCGTGCAGCAGAGGAGGGGATTGCTCCCACCATGCTCGCCACCAGCTCAGATTTACAGATACTCGTGGAAGCGAAACAGAATCGGACAGCCCTCGATGTACCAATCCTCCGTGGCTGGCGACGACAACTGGTTGGGGACCTGCTGCTCCAAGTATTGGATGGAGCCACCACCATTACCGTGGACCCAACATCCGGTGCCCTGCGGATGACCCCGGGACGTCCCTCGAACGTGTCAAGCTGACGTGCCTTCCTCACTTACCATGACTGACAACCTCATCTTAACTGTTCAAAAACGGCCCGAACCAAGCTCTCGCCTGCACGGCCCGTCACTGGGCAACCTGCGAACGTTGGATTTCCCCCCGTAAAGCCCCAATTTTAGAGGATCGCTGCTTCGTCGCTCTTTTACAGCTCACT
>CAVREB010000017.1:0-12974 GCA_963720035.1 uncultured Nitrospiraceae bacterium
CAGTATAACTCGACAGTCACGTATGCCAGCATGGCATTCTTCTAAGCAGGCTGCTGAAACAGACTCCCAGCTGCGTTCTCACCTCGAACAGGTCCTCAACGTACCCGAGAGGGTACGCCTGCGGCCCGTTCTTCGGCTGCGGCCTTGCTGGATAGTCTGTTTGAGCAGCCTGTCAGGACCCAGTTCAAAAACCTTTCATCCTGACCTACAATATACCGTCGGCTTTTCGGCTATTGCCATGATTAGCTAGACCGTCCAAAAACAAAGAGGTTTAGTTCACTCCGTGCGAAACAATCTGACTTGTTCCCCTAGGTGCCGATGAGGATTCACGGGGCCACCCGACTCTATGAGACGTGGCTGGCGAAGCAGACCTCGCTCGTGCCCAAAGACCTCGCCCTCAAACACATCCTGATGAAACGGGATGCGTTCTCCTTTTTCCGGGCCACGTTTTATCGATGGATGCAGGTGTGGCCAGAAGTCTGTGCTGAATTAGTCACGACACCGGTGCTGCGGGCGATTGGGGACCTGCACGTCGAGAACTTTGGCACGTGGCGCGACAGCGAAGGCCGCTTAATTTGGGGGATCAACGATTTTGACGAAGCCTACCCACTCCCATACACCAACGATCTGGTGCGATTGGCCGTCAGCGCCACATTCGCCATTGAGGCGAGCATCTGGCCATCAAGCCCAAGGATGCCTATGACGCGATCCTGACTGGCTACACGGAAGGGTTGAAGTCGGGAGGCCAACCGTTTGTGCTGGCCGAGCAGCATCGGTGGCTGCGTGATATCGCGACCAACAAACTCCGCGACCCGGTGGGGTTCTGGCAGAAAATGGAGGCCCTGCCGCCTGTGAAGGGGGCTGTTCTCGAAAAGTGCACGGGCGGCCCTTGACCATCTGATGCCGGAACCAGGCTTGTCGTATAGTCTTCGGCGACGGGTATCAGGTTTTGGAAATCTGGGGCGTCCTCGGTTTGTTACACTCGCTGAATGGCAGGGAGGGAAGATTGCCCGTGAAGCGAAAGCGTTGGGACTGTCAGCCTGTGCGTGGGCAGGAGAGAGTCACGGCCTCAACACGATCTACTATCAATCCATGTTGGACCATGCCGTTCGGTGTCGTGATCCCTTTGTGAGGATGGAGGGCAACTGGCTGGTGCGACGGCTCTCCCCCTATTGCTCCCGCATTGAACTGACCTTATTGCCGAGGAAGCGAGATGAGGGCAAACTCCTCTATGCCATGGGCTGGGAGACGGCCAATGTGCATCATGGAAGCCACAAGGCCATCAATGCCATACGGCGGGACCTCGCAACGCGAAAGGCCAAGTGGCTGCGTGGGGCGGCGAAGCGGATGACGAACGCAACCATCAGCGACTGGACAGATTGGGCAAGAACATAATTCTTCTCCTGAGGCGCAAAGAACGGCCCCGAATGACCGAGGTAGTTCAAAACCAGTTCATATTGGATCACCTAACCCGTCGGCTTGTGGCATTGGGAGATCAGTGTGTTTACTTTTCCCTTGCAGCGAAGGTTTTTGACCGGAAGAGCTTCGATGAATAAACCGGGAAACACTGCGGGCTGATAGCCGGATAGACTGCAGGATTCGCAGTATATCGCGGCCGGCAGAGCAGGGCGAAATCAGGGCGAAATCTTGAATAGCACTGGATTCGCAAGTGGACTCGCCTTCCAGTGGGGTGCTCGGCTACCCTCCTATGCTGCACAGGAAGGCTGCAGCAGGCTTAATCGTTAGGCATGATGGGTCTGACTCAACAATGGCCAGAAATTTATGGCACTGCACTCTAGGCATAACAATACTGTTTGGCCTTACGGGATGTGTTCTCCTGACGCGCGACGAGCCCTTATCGGAGGTACCCTCTGTAACCGAGCCATTTGCGAGTATCACGGTGGTCCGAAAAAGACAGTTAGCTGGATCTGGTCCAACGCATTACATTTCGTTGGACGGGGTGACCATTGCAGCACTGGAGGTCGGCGAGTACACGACGTTTCACCTTTCGGAGGGCCACCACACGCTCGGGCTAATACGACACGTGGCGGATACAGGATTAGTACATTTCATATTCTTCGAAAGGAGGCCCCACGCGCAGTTTGTCGAAGTGGACAGTCGCTCATCAATGAACTATTTCTTTACGATCACTGACATGGGATTTCTCGCCGATGACAAGGATCGTGTAGAATTCAAACAAGTGGAACTCCTTGAAAGTGAGTTCGCACCCACGCGAAATAAGTATGTCTCCCCAGGGCCACATTAACCACGCCTTTGCTTAAACTGCCTAACAAGTTGCTCAACCTCGCCCAGCGTTGCTAGGCTGGATTTACAAAAGGTGCGCTTTTGTTCTCCGGCCAGCAAGGCGCTAGACCACTCAGCAGCGAGATCTGAACGTCCATGCAACCTCACCTCAGAGTCGCGGGTCCTGTTAACAATCTGGCTGAAACCGTTGCCATGTATTGCGAGGGTCTGAGCCTTCGCGTTCTCGGACGCTTTGAAGACCATGAAGCGTTAGATGGTGCAATGCTTGGCAAAAGCGAAGTGCGTCACAATCGTGCTCATTTTGTGCTCAACTCTATCTCACTCCCTGGAATGGCACCCATGCTAATCCCATTGGCGCCGTCGAGCGAGGCCCTTCTGATTCTTCACCTTCTCCATAGGGAACAGGCAAACGGTCCTTCACTGCGCGTCTCCTCCCAGTCCCTGCTTCCTTTCCAAGGGTAGCCTGGTTGCTCCTCTATTGCGCGCGTAGAACGACCACCGTTTTTCTATATTCTCCCAGGAGGGCGGGCCAGATGGTTTTCCACTGCGCGTGTTCAACGAGGGCATTCTGAGGCCGCGCGTTGCACGAGCACAGGAGACCATCTCGCCTGCCCTCCGCTCCCTCTACTCTTTCACCGTCACCGTCATGGGGATCGGCTCCAGAGGATTGTCGCAGTCGTCTCGGGCGGCGGCGACGATCTTGTCCACCACATCCATTCCTCGAAAGACCTCGCCGAAGACGGTGTAGGTTCGGTCCAGTCCGCTGCAGTCCGCGACACAGATATAGAACTGCGAGCCGTTATCGTTGGGGTCCCGCGTGCTGTTGCTCTCCCGTGGCACCTTGGCCATCGCGATGGCGCCCCGTTTATGCGGTCGATCGCTTGGTTCGGGGTTGAGCCAGTAGCCGGGACTCCCCGAACCGTGCTGGGAACGGTCTGAATTTTTGCTCAGCGGATCGCCGCCCTGAATGATGAATCCGGGAACGACGCGATGGAAGGTGGTTCCATTATAGAACCCCATCTTGGCGAGCTTGAGGAAATTCTCGACGTGACGCGGAGCGTCGTCCGGGTAGAAGCGAAGCTTGATCTCACCGAACGGCGTCGTAATGGTGACGCGAGGGTCGATTTTCTGGAATTGGATGGTCATAAGCGTTGAATTTAACAAGGCGAGAGGCGATGGAGCAAGAGGCGTGAGACGTCTCACCTTTAAATCTCACGATACAGCCCCTTGCCCGGGTCTATTTTAAGCCACAGGAGTCCTCCGACGATGGCCACGGTTGCGGCAACGCCTAACGAGACCGGCCAGCCCCAGTGATGGGCCAGCCATGGCGTCAGGGTCGGGGAAATCGCGCCGCCGATATTGGCGCCGGTGTTCATGAGCCCTGCCAATGTCCCTGCATGGGTCTTTGTCAGATCGGTCGTCGAGGCCCAGTAGGCGCCCACAGTAAAATAGAGAAAACCGGCGCCGAATGACAGACTGGTGATCGCGAGAAAGAGAGAATCGGCGGCGCCACCCAGTGCAATCGCTGATCCAGCGAGGACCATGCCGGTCATGCCGGCCACAGCCCGTCCGGTTGTGAGCCCGTAGCGGGCCGCGAGTCGATCGGTCACCCAGCCGCCCAGGGGGCAAAAAACCAACATGGTCAGAAAGGGAGCCGAGGCGTAGACTCCGCCGAGGAGGACATTGAATCCCCGGACGTTGACGAGATAGAGGTAGAACCAGGACAGATAGACGTAGGCGACATAGCCGAGGCAACTGTAGCTGATCACCAGCCACCAGATGGTGGGGGTCTGTCTGAATATTCGCCAGGGCACGGCTGTGGTGGTGGTTAGCGTTCGCCCGATCAGTCCCTGTTCGTCCGCATTCACCCAGGGATGTTCGTGCGGATGGTTGCGCGACAGAAGCCACCAGAGGAGTCCCATCCCGATTCCAAGCAGGCTCGCGAGATAGAACACGGTCTGCCAGCCCCAGTTCACCATCACCCAGGCGGCAATGGGCGGGGTCATGGCGGAACCTAATCCGATGCCTCCGATTGCGATCCCGATACCGAGGCCGCGCGCCTCAGCCGGGAACCAGTTGGTGACGGCGCGATTGAAGGCAGGCAGAGCCACGGCTTCTCCCATCCCCAAACAAAACCGCACGAGCATCAAAGCCCCGACAACCCCGACGACGCTCGCGAGCGAGGATGCGGCTACCATGGCCGTCACCGCCGTGCAGATCGACCACCAGAGGAGCGCAACGCTGAGCACCACTCTGGCTCCCCAGCGATCGGCAAGCCATCCACCGGGAATCTGAAAGAGGGCGTAGCCGACGACGAAGGCCGAGAAGACCCAGCCCATCTGTTGATCGGTGATCCCATAGGCCGGCATCATCTGACGCGCGGTCACTGAAATATTGACCCGGTCGATATAGGTCACGACGCTGATGAAAAAGAGCAAGGCGAGGATGAGCCAGCGTATTCGTGAGGGGCGAGTCGTCGTGTTGATCACAAAGTTGGGTCGTGCGGTCTGTCCATCGGGATATCGGTGCAGGATTATAACGGGTCTTGGCTTGTGCCACTACTAGTAGGATGCTGAGAAGCGCGCGACTGGCGAGACGTGTATAAATTGGATTGCGCCGCGTCTCGCTCATCCAACTTGTCGCGACCATCGCTCCTCTGCACTCGGTTTCCTCATCTTGCTGAAACTTGAACGGGAGAAGCTGAGAAACCCCTGTCAAGACGCAGACTTAGTAGCTTTCATGCAGGTGATTCGGTAAGATGACACACCCGCAGAAATGAAGCGGTTTACCCACCGAGCTTGATTGATCCAGGGAGCACAAGTGGTCCGAAGTCGGTTTGTCGTCGCCCTGATTGTTGTTCTGCTGATCGGCGGCGGGGCGTTTCTCATGTTCTCGCCCTACCTGACCGGCGACGAATATCTCAAAGATTTTTTCCTCCAGCAGCTGGAGCACAGTATCGGACGCAAGATCGACGTCCATCGCATTAAGCTGGTCCTCTTCCCCCGTATTCGATTGGAACTGACGCAGGTCGCGATTCACGATCGGAATTCCGATGACATCTTGTTATCGGCCAAGAAGATGGATTTAGTCTTGCGGCTTCTCCCTCTGCTGCGCAGACAGGTAGTGGGGAAGCGGCTGCTCATCGAAGAACCGATCTTAACACTTCGGCGTGACCGCGGCGGGCACTGGAATCTCCTCGATCAGGTCGTCCAGGGGGGCCCAGCCGATCGCGATGCCGTGCAGACGATCAGCCGGATTTTCCGCATCCGTGAAGCGACGCTGGTGAACGGGAAGTTGGTCATTATCGACGACGCACGCGCCGACGGGGCTCGATCGATCGCATTCGAGTCGGTGGAGGCGGCGCTAGTCATCAGACCGGAGCGCGGGCAGGCGGATCTGCATATCTCTGCCGGTCATGCAGGCGCCAAAGGCCTCTCCGCCATCTCGCTAGCCGGGATGATCAGCATCGCCCAGCGGCAGACGTTGGCGATCGAAAACTCCCCTGCTTCGCAGGTCATGCTCCAATTCGATGGCACACTCGAAGCGGCCAATCTAAATCTTCGGGAGGTGGCGGATTTCTTCGGGCCGCGCCCTGTTCCGGAGCAGTTGCAGGGCGCCGTCAATTTTCACAGTCTCGTTCGGGCCGTCCCCGGCGTTGCAGGCTATGATGTGGTGTTGTCAGATCTGTCTGCGAATCTCGAACAGTTGAGGCTCGCAGGCCAAGCAAGCCTCTCCGGTCTTCTGACACCTCAGCCCACGTTTGCAGTGAATTTTGCCGCATCCCCGATCCAGTTAAGCCAGTTGCTCACGACCGTGCCAGCCGAGTGGGTGCATCCGCAGCTGCCGGCGGTGATCCAGGACCGGCAGATCGACGGAACGTTGGAAATTGTCTCGGCCACCGTCACGGGATCGTCGGTGGCGGGGCCGCAACTGTCGTTGACGGGGGAATTTCGCGTGAAACAGGGGCAAGCCCTGATCGGAGAGAGTCGCGTTCCTGCCAAGGATTTGGCGGCGGTGGTGTTGGTCGAAGCCGGTCGTCTCAGGGTGTCGAATCTGAGCGGACTCTATGGCACGATTCATATGAATGAGAGTAAGGCGCTGGTGTCATTTTTGGAGGCGGGTCCATGGCTTGAAATGGACATTGTCGGGACGATGGCCGCTGGAGATCTGTTGCAGTATCTTGCGAAGACCGTCACCTCCGAACATCTGTCGCGTGCCTTTGCCACCTCGCGTGACGTCGAAGGAATGGCTAGTCCCACGTTTCGTTTGGTCGGCCCGCTCAATCAGGCTGGCGGCGTCACCTTTGCCGGGGGAGAGATTACCATTCAGCGCGTCAGTCTGACACATCCGTTGTTACCCGAGCGGCTGACGGCCCTGCAGGGCCGGTTTGTGCTGTCGGATGGCGGGACCATGTTCGATCAGGTGACGGGACATATGGGTGACCTGGCTCTGCAGATCAGCGGGGGCATCACGGGGGGCAGTGGCAGCAGCTTTCAGGATTTCCTGGTTCGGGTCAATGGCGATGCGGGCCATATGGCCAAGTTGCTGTCCTCGAAAGCGATTCCAGCCGGGATGATCGATGGCTTGGCCAACGGTGCCGTGGTGTTGAACGGACCGACCCTGTCGCCGCACATACGGGGTGAGGTCGTCCTGAACGAATCGAAAGTGACACTTCCCGGTCTGGTCGAAAAACCGATAGGCGCCCAGGCAACGGTGGAATTCGAAGGTATGATTCCACAGACCTCCGGGGTCTTGCTCGATCGGCTCGAGCTGATCGTGCCGCCGATCCGACTGCCCGTCAAAGGGAAGATTAAGCTGGGTGAACGATTCTCCATCGACGCATCGCTTTCGACAGGCACTCTGTCATTATCCCGTGTGCCGGAATGGATTGCGAAGGGAGGGTTTGAGGCGGGGAATATCGAATTGTCGCTCGATATGAAGGGGAAGGATCTCGATTGGAAAGCCTGGAGAACCACCGGGTGGCTCGCGTTGACCAACGGTCTGATGAACGCCAAGGGGGCCGAGGGACCCATCCAGGATTTGTATCTGCGGGTTCAACTTGTGCGGAACGGTGCGGAAATCAAGCGACTGTCGTTTCGCATGCTTGACAGCGACGTCGCGCTGGAAGGGACGATCCGCAACTGGCCGGCGAAACCCACGATTACCGCTAAGATCGAATCCAATCAGATGGATCTCGACCTCCTCATCCCGAAAGGCGAACGGTCGCCGCTCCGAGAATTTCTGGAAACTCTTGCTGCCACCAGCAAGGTCTCTGCAACCGCGTCAATGGCGCGAGGCCATTACAAACATCTCAAATTTGGGAGCCTCTCCGCCCGGATCATGATTCAAGACGGTGTACTCGATGTGGATCGTTTGTCCGGCCAATCGACCAGCGGGGAAATGGCCGGACGAATTGTGGTGCAACTGCCTCGTCACGAGCCGGCGGACACCGAGATTTCAGTTCGGGCGACAGGTTTGCTGGTGGAAGATGTGCTGAAATTATTGGGCTCGAAAGGGGGAGTGGCTACGGGGGAAGCTCGGCTGACGGGGACGATCCGCGGGCATGGGAGGAATCCGCACGGGCTCGCTCCCACGTTGAACGGTAAGGTGGATGTTCTACTCAACAACGGTCACATTCTTAAATCACGGGAACGGGCTGTCTGGAAAATCATCAGCATTCTGAATCTTCCGGCGGTGCTGCAGGGGAAGGTAGATCTGGAGAAAGAGGGACTGCCCTACAACAAGATCACGGCGACGATACTCGCGCGGAACGGGCTATTCGAGACTGAGAACCTGATCATTGATAGTCCGATCCTCAAGATTACCGCAGCCGGAAATTATGATTTACCGACGGATCAAATGGACATGGTCTGGGCTGTCAGCCCGTTCGGCTCGTACTCGCAATTCCTGAAAACGATTCCACTCTTCGGGCGGCTCTTTGCCGGTGATCGCAAAGGAGTTGCCACGGCGCTGTTCTCCGTCAAAGGGTCAATCGAGGATCCGGAGGTGACGTACCTGCCGATGAAGTCGTTCGCCACCGGCGTGACGGGCCTGGCGCAACTTGCGTTTGACATGTTGAAGAACACCGTGATGTTGCCGATCGATCTCATGACGCCTGATGAGGATAAAGGTGCAGGCAAGGACACATTTTCCGCGCCTGAACCGGTTCCATCCGCGCCTTGACCGACCTCCCCCCCCGTGCTAGATTCCGATCCGTATTCACTATGGCGTCATCCACTCAAAAATCTCAACGTGCCACGGTCTTTATCGCTGCCAGCGAGACTGACGCCAATCTCTATTACGCCACAAAGTTTATTGCCCCGGACCCCTTTATCTATTTGGAAATTAAAGGGGAGCGGATTCTGGTGATGAGCGATCTCGAAATGGATCGGGCAAAGAGCCAATCGTCCGTCGATCGGGTGCTCTCGTATTCGGAGGTAGAAGGACGAGCAAAGACGCAAGGCATCGCCGAGCCCGGCACGGTCGAGGTCGTCCATATCCTCCTGCGGGAAGCCGGCATCACGCAGATCCTGGTCCCGGCGAATTTTCCCTTCGGTCATGCCGTCAAATTCCAGTCCTTGGGGTATCAGCTGCATCCGAAGCGGGACCCGTTCTACGAGCAGCGAGTGGTCAAAACCGCTGAAGAAGTCCGCTATATCGAAGCAGCCCAGCACGCAACCGAACAAGCGGTCGCGGCTGCCCACGACATGCTGCGTCAGGCATCGATCAACGAGGGTCATCTGTGGTTCGATGGGGTGCCGCTGACGTCGGAGCGAGTGAAGAAGCTGATCAATGTGACTTTGATGGAGTGTGATTGTGTCGCCCAGCATACCATCGTCGCCGGGGGAGAGCAGGCCTGCGATCCGCATAACGAAGGCAGTGGGCCGTTGCCGGCTCACCGTAGCATTATCTTCGACGTGTTTCCCCGTTCGGCCTCCAACCGGTATTTCGCCGACATGTCCAGAACCGTGGTGCGAGGGACCCCGAGTCCCGAGTTGAAGCGGCTCTACAAGACGGTCTTGGATGCGCAGGAAGAGGCCATCACGAGAGTCAAAGACGGGGCGGACGGGAAGAGGATTCATCAAGGGATCTGCGCTCGGTTTGAGAAAGCCGGGTACAAGACAGGTCTGGTGAACGGGCGTATGCAGGGCTACTTTCACGGCACCGGCCACGGGGTCGGACTCGACATTCATGAAATGCCGCGCATCAGCCGCACCGGATCACTGCTTCAAGAAGGCCACGTCGTCACCGTCGAGCCAGGTCTGTACTATCCTGGCCTGGGGGCCGTCCGTATCGAGGACATGGTGCTCGTCACGAAAGACGGGTGTCGCAATCTGACGAACTCTCCGAAGACCTTCGAACTGGGCTGAGAGAATAGCTATCAGCCGTCAGCTCTCAGCGTTCAGCATTCTGGAAATTGACGGCTGAATGCTCATGGTCGGCAGCCGGTTCAGACGATGCGCCTTACCTTCACGATTCAACGATTCAATCCCGAAGTTGATTCCACATCCCATGCACAAGAGTTCCGACTCGACGTCGGGCGCGGGAGTACCGTCCTCGACGCGCTCATTCGTATCAAGCAGGAGTGTGACGGGAGCCTGGCACTCCGCTACTCCTGCCGCTCCGCCATATGCGGATCCTGTGCCATGACGATCAATGGCGGCGAGAAACTGGCCTGCCGCACCTCCCTGCGCAAAGAACTAGAGCGGCATGGGCACATCAGGATCGCACCGCTCCGCAACCTGCCGGTGATCAAGGACCTGGTTGTGGATATGGCGTCGTTCTGGGAAAAAGTTCGGGATGTGCAGCCATGGCTTACCGCGTCGCGCGAGCCGCAGAAACGCTATGGCCCGACGGCGCAGCTGACGATCCTTCCGGCGGATTCGCAGTTTCACAATGTGGATGCCTGCATCATGTGCGGCGCCTGCGTTGCGGCTTGTACCGTGCATGAAGTCTCGAAGGGGTTTGCCGGCCCTGCAGCCTTGGCCAAGGCCGATCGCTTCCTCTCCGACCCGCGCGAGTCCTCTTCGGCGAAACGCGCCAGGCTTTCGGCCCTCCAAGACGAGGATGGGATCTGGGACTGCACGCGCTGCAATTTCTGCGTGGAGGTCTGTCCAAAAGATGTCAAACCGATGGAGGCGATCGTCCGGTTGCGGCGGGCCTCGCTCGAACAAGGGTTGACGAAGACCGGCGGCGCGCGTCACATACTTGGCTTTACCGATCTGGTCGAGCAGCAAGGGCGTTTGAACGAAGCGATCATGCCTCTGAAAGTGGTCGGGATCGTACCGCGTGAGTTACTGCGCATCCTGCCTCTTGGCATCAAGATGTTATTCAAAGGAAAAATCCCCAATCCCTTCGGACATGCGTTCCCCGGGCTCAGCCACCTTCAGACCCTCGTACGAAGAGCGAAACGTGTCACGCCTCCAGCCTGACGTCCATGGCCTGGACCTTTCGGTTTCTTGAAGAGATTGCACTGGCCGATGTCGCCTTCGAAGCCAAAGGGGAGTCGGTCGAGGAGGTATTTCGTGGTGCGACGCAGGCCCTCCTTGAGAGCATGGCGAACCCTGCGACGGTGTCGGGAGGATGGGAGCGCGCGATAGAACGGACCGATGAAGATCCGTCGGCGCTCTTGTTCGATTGGTTGTCGGAGGTGGTCTACTGGAAGGACGCCGCAGGGGTGGTCTTCCGAGAGGCGCCGCTCACCCTGACACATGAAGGGGACGTCTGGCGGTTGCGAGCACGGCTGATCGGCGCGCCGGTTAATCAGCAGACACAAGAACTCCACGCGGATGTGAAAGGGGTCACGAAACATCTCTATCACGTGAGGCAAGAGGCTGGGCACTGGAAGGCCCTGGTGGTGTTGGATATATGAAGTTGAACACAGACATGACGGTCAATCGGATTACGGACCAGATTTGGGAAATTCCCATCTCTGAAAAACCAGGCATGCTGGTGCCGGCCAGGATTTATGCAACCAGGGGGATTCTTCAGTCCATGGATTCCGGGGTCTTCGATCAGGTGACCAATGTCGCCTGCCTGCCAGGCATTCGCCGCTATGCCCTCTGTATGCCGGATGGGCATTGGGGCTATGGATTTCCGATCGGGGGTGTTGCGGCGTTCGACGCGCAGGACGGGGTCATTTCTCCCGGCGGTGTGGGCTACGATATCAACTGCGGCATGCGGCTGATTCGAACAGATTTGACACTGACGGACGTGCAGCCTCACCTGGAAGGACTCATGACCGAACTCTTTCGAAAAGTGCCGGCCGGCGTCGGGGCAAGCGGATTCGTTCGACTCTCGGGGGACGAATTTCGTCGCGTGATGACCCATGGGGCCAAGTGGTGTGTGGAACGAGGATATGGGTGGCATCGGGATCTCGTCCGTATGGAAGAAGGTGGCTGCATCGAGGGAGCCGATCCGTCGATGGTGACCGACCACGCGATCCAACGAGGCATCAACCAGCTGGGGACATTGGGATCGGGAAATCACTACCTCGAAGTCCAGGTGGTCTCGAACGAGCGGATATTCGATCCGGTCACGGCTGCGGCGCTTGGCATCACCGGCCACGAGCAGATCGTTGTGATGGTGCATTGTGGCTCGCGCGGGTTCGGCCATCAGGTGGCGAGCGACTATCTTAAGGTGTTCGAAAAAAGCATGCGCCGCTACGGTATCGCGGTGAAGGATCAGCAGTTGGCCTGTGCCCCGTTTCGATCTCCCGAGGGGCAGGAGTATTTTTCCGCCATGAACTGTGCCGCGAACACGGCCTTCGCCAATCGCCAGGTCATCACGCATCAGATACGCGAAGCCTTCGCGACGGTCTTCGGTCGGTCCGCCGAGGCACTGGGGATGGAGTTGGTGTATGACGTGGCGCATAACATCGCCAAAGTCGAACGGTATGCGGAAGGGGAGTTGGTGGTGCATCGCAAAGGAGCGACCAGGGCGTTTGGGCCGGGGAGTCCGGAGCTACCAGAAGCGTTTCGACAGACCGGCCAGCCGGTCATCTGTGGCGGCTCGATGGAGACCGGCTCATATCTGTTGGTGGGGACAGATCAAGCGGTGCGCGACACGTTCGGGTCGACGATGCACGGGTCCGGGAGAACCATGTCCCGCGCGCAAGCGAAGAGAACGGTTCGTGGCGAGCAGCTGCAGCAGCAAATGAAAAAGCGCGGTATTCTGGTCAAGGCCGTATCGATGTCGGGCCTCGCGGAGGAAGCAGGCCTGGCTTACAAAAATATATCTGAGGTTGTGGAGTCGGTCGATCGTGCTGGAATTACAAAAAAGGTGGCGGAATTGCGTCCGATCGGGAATATAAAGGGGTAATCGCAGAAGGAGTGTCACATGGATAAACGGCAGCATCCCCGGTTTCCCGCCAGGTTCCACAGTTCCTTTACCTCCGTCACGGTAGTCAGTGGGGAGGGTAACGTGGTCGATCTGTCGCTGCGCGGCTGCTGCGTGGAATCCAAGACGCCAGTGCACCCTGGAAGCACGCTCACAGTGCGCGTGCATATGCTGTCGGACGAACCCCCGATCACCATCGGCGAAGCCGTCGTGAGGTGGACCCGCGAAGGCCGCTTCGGTATCGAGTTCATCTCTTTGGTTCCTGAAGAATGGGCTCGGTTGCAACACACAGTGACGCAGTTGGAACTCCACCCCTACCAGGAGAAGTCGACTGACGAAACGTCCGAAGTGGCGCGACAATAGTCCATCTG
>CAVREB010000018.1:0-23805 GCA_963720035.1 uncultured Nitrospiraceae bacterium
CTGGCCGTGGCCATGCGTGAAATTGAGCGGGGTGTCGAGAAGCTGGACATCGATCATGTGGAACAGAACCTCACCTTCCTCGGCCTCGTTGCGATGATGGATCCCCCGCGCCACGAAGTACCGGATGCCATCGCGCGCTGCCGCCAAGCCGGCGTGCGCGTTATCATGATTACCGGCGACCATCCACTCACGGCCCTGGCCATCGCCCGCCAGATCGGTCTGGCGCCGAAAGAGTCCCGCACCGGGCCGGTCGGATACTGTCCCGTGATCGAAGGGCATCAGGTCGAAACGATGAGCGACGAGGCGCTGCGCCGGCTCCTCACGCCCACCGGTCCTGGCGAGGCTGAGCCGGTCTTCGCGCGCGTGGCCCCCCGGCACAAGATGCGCGTGGTGTCGGTGCTGAAAGACATGGGCGAAGTGGTGGCCGTCACGGGCGACGGTGTGAACGACGCCCCTGCCATCAGGAAAGCTGATATCGGCATTGCGATGGGCATCGCCGGAACGGACGTGGCGAAAGAAACGGCGGACATGATCTTAGTCGATGACAACTTTGCTTCAATTGTGAACGCAATCGAAGAGGGTCGAGCTGTGTATTCGAATATTCGCAAATTCGTGACCTACGTCCTGTCGCACAATGTTCCCGAAGTCGTACCCTATTTAGCGTATGGCCTTTTCGGCATGCCCTTGGCCTTGACCATCCCCCAAATCCTGGCTGTGGATTTGGGAACTGATATTGTTCCTGCTCTAGCTTTAGGCACGGAACAACCACATCCCGGAATTATGGAAATCCCACCTCGTCCACGCGGGGAACGACTCATCAACCTCCCGTTAGTGCTTCGCGTGTATGCCTTCGTCGGTCTGATCGAAGCCGGCATTGCGATGGGAGGGTTTTTTCTCTATCTCTTTGTGAATGGTTGGACATGGGGCACACCGCTAAACTGGTCATCTCCTTTATATAAGGAGGCCACGGCGGTGACGCTCGCCGGCATCGTCCTGGCGCAAGTGGCGAACGTCTTTGCCTGCCGCTCTGAGCGCATGTCCGCATTCCGACTGGGCATCTTCACCAATCCCTTGATACTTTGGGGCATTGTCACTGAACTCACCATCCTCGTGTTGATCGTCTACACCCCATCAGGAAATGCCATCTTTGGAACCAGCCCCTTGCCTGTCTGGATCTTCGGGCCACTCGCTCTGGGCGCCCTCGTGCTGTTATTCGCGGAGGAAAGTCGTAAGATCATCGTGAAGCGATTCTCAAATAGTCGCGCGGGAGGATTCACGCAACCAACGGGTAAATCATGACCAATAACCCCCAAGACCAGATTCGAGAGGTTCCTGTCACCGAGATCATTCCCCCCGGATCTTCTTCAGTTCCCGCTCGCCATTCGTCGAGTTCTTCATCCGACCACGAGCATAGTCTCCCCGCCTACATGCCCGCACTCCCTATACCCCGGACAAGGCCCCGTGTTCCCTGGCTCATCGGCATTGTGACCCTGCTCGCAATTATCGGAACAGGAGTCTGGTATTGGTGGGCAGCCGGGACTCCGCCGGTCCACTACAAAACCGCGCTGGTCGATCGAGGCCCCATCACCGCGATTGTCACCGCCACCGGCACGGTCAATCCGGTCGTGTCGGTACAGGTGGGCAGCCAGGTGTCCGGCAAAATCACCCAACTGATGGCGGACTTCAATTCCGTGGTCACGAAGGGCCAGGTCCTGGCCCTGATCGATCAGCAGCCGTTCCAAGCAAGGGTGAGTCAAGCCCGCGCGGCACTCAAAAGCGGGCGTGGCAATCTGGCGAAAGCGAAAAACATGGCGAATCAGCGAAAGCTCGAACTCGATCGCATGACAAGTCTGCGCCGGCAACAATTCGTCTCACAGTCGGATCTCGACCTCGCCGCCACAAACTTCCGCGACGCCCAGGCCCAAGTAGATGTCGCGCAGGCGCAGGTGGATCAAGCAGTGGCCACGTTGGACTCAGCAGAGCTCGATCTTGGCTATACGACAATCTACTCGCCGGTGAACGGCATTGTCGTCTCTCGCAACGTCGATGTTGGCCAGACCGTCGCCGCCAGTTTCCAAACCCCGACTCTCTTCGTGATCGCCCAGGACCTGACGCAGATGCAGGTGGACGCCAACGTCAGCGAGGCCGACATCGGCGGGGTCGCGGAAGGGAAGCCGTCCAGCTTCCGCGTGGATGCCTATCCCAAGCAGTTCTTCGAAGGCACCGTGACGCAGGTGCGCAATGCGCCCATCAGCATCCAGAACGTGGTGACCTACGACGTGGTGATCACGGTGGACAATCGCGAGCTCAAGCTCAAGCCCGGAATGACGGCGAACGTGACAATCGTGACGGCTAAGAAAGAAAATCCTCTCCGCGTACCGAATGGAGCCTTGCGCTTCCGGATGCCGGGGGTCACGGTGGACCGCAAGGTCACGCAGGTGTGGATAATCGATCAGACGAAACAAGTGCGACAGTCGGTGATCACCAGCGGCATCGCCGACTCCCTCTTCACAGAAATCACCGAGGGGACGCTGAAGGAAGGAGACAAGGTGATCCTGGGGATTGAGACGCCAGAAGAGCAAGCCCAGAAGAAGTTACCACCGGGCTTCGATGGCGGCCCGAGGATGAGATGAAGGAAAGTAGCGATCAGCGATCAGCTTCCAGCACTCAGCTTCGGAGCAAACGCCTACGTCTCGGAGCTGAAGGCTGAAAGCTACTCACCATGTCTTTTCTCTGGCTCACCATTCTTTCCGCCCTGCGCATACTCCGCCGCAATCCGCTGCGCGCCGGGCTGACCATGCTCGGCATCATCATCGGCATCGGCGCCGTCGTGGCGATGGTCAGCTTGGGTCAGGGTGCCACCGCCTCCGTCCAAGCTGAGATCGCCAGCCTGGGCACCAACGTCCTCATCATCATCCCGGGTGCCACGACCGTCGGCGGCGTGAGGGGCGGACTCGGCACGATTTCCACGCTCACGGTCGACGATGCAGAGGACATCCGGACAAAAGTCGGCAGTGTCACGACTATCATGTATGCCACTCGATCGGTCCTCCAGGTGATTCGTGAGAACAAGAATTGGAGCACCATCGTCCTCGGCGCCACCCCTGAGTTCACCGACATCCGAAGCTGGCCGATTGCGCAAGGCAACTTCTTCACACAGTCGGACATGGATTCGGCCGCGAAGGTCGCGGTGCTGGGCAAAACTGTTGTCCAGAATCTGTTCGAGCCTGGTGAGGAGGTGGTCGGAGCCCAGATTCGCATCAGGAACACTCCGCTTCGTGTGATCGGGGTCCTCGCACCGAAGGGCCAATCGATCACGGGTCAGGACCAGGATGATTTTGTGGTGCTCCCCTTCTCAACGGCTGAACGAAGGGTCATGGGCACGAAGTTTCTCGGAACCGTCGGGATCATCCTGGTCGCCACGCAGACGCGCTATGAGATTCCAGCCGTCGTCGCAGACATCAAGGAGCTCTTGCGGGCGCGCCATCACCTCCCCGCCCAGGAGGAGGACGACTTTACCATCCGCACCATGGAAGATATTGCCAAGACCATCGCCGGCACGAGCCGGACCATGATGCTCATGCTCATGAGCATTGCCTCGATTTCGCTGATCGTCGGCGGCATCGGCATCATGAATATTCTCCTGGTGTCGGTCACGGAGCGGACGAAAGAAATCGGGCTGCGCATGGCCGTCGGTGCAAAGCGCAGGCACATCCTCCTCCAATTTCTGATCGAAGCGATCATTATGACGGCGATCGGCGGGATCGTCGGCGTGGCCGCCGGCATCGGGGGTGCGAAACTGCTGACCACGATGGTTGGTTGGCCGACCATTATCTCTCCGGAAGCCGTCGTCATTGCGTTTCTGTTTTCCCTGATCGTGGGCGTCTTCTTCGGCCTGTATCCAGCAAACAAAGCGTCGAAGATGAACCCCATCGAGGCGCTGCACTACGAGTGAGGTCCGGCACGGGCATGGCGACCATCGCGCAGAATCAGGACATCGCCCAGCGATTGCGAGAAATGGCACAGCTCTTAGAGGACCAGGGAGCGAGTCGGTTTCGCGTGCGGGCCTATCGCGCGGCGGCAGAGACGATCGAACGCTTGACGATGCCCGCCGCAGAGATCGCACAACAACAGGGCACGGACGGGTTGCAAACATTGCCGGGCATCGGGGTGAGCCTGGCGCGATCCATTCATACCCTCGTCGTCACCGGCCGACTGCCGATGTTGGATCGCCTGCGCGGCAGCATGGACCCGGTCTCACTGCTTACATCCATTCCAGGGATCGGCCCAGCCCTCGCCCATCGGCTGCACGACGATCTGCATGTTGAAACGTTGGAACAACTGGAAATGGCCGCGCACGACGGACGCTTAGCAGAAATCGAAGGGATCGGTCCCAAAAAACTCCTGGGCATTATCGATTCCCTGACCGCGCGGTTAGGACGCGTTCGGAGGCTGCCTCAAGCAGCAAGGCCACACGCAACCGGTGAACCTCCCATCGATGAATTGCTGGATGTGGACAGGGAGTACCGGGAATCTGCTGAGGCGGGCCGGCTGCAGACGATCACGCCACACCGATTCAATCCCAAGAAGGAGGCCTGGCTGCCGATCCTCCACACTCAACGAGGCGCCCGCCACTACACTGCCTTGTTCTCGAACAGCGCCCTGGCCCATCAACTCAAGAAAACGCGCGACTGGGTCATCTTGTACTACGATGATGACCAGGGCGAACGCCAGTGCACCGTGATCACCAGCCACCAAGCCCCATTCAACGGGAAACGAATCGTACGGGGACGAGAGGAAGACTGTGCAGCCTACTACCAGACTCGCGAAGCCACGACCACAGAGGTAACCTCCCCAGGCTCTTGATGGCAGCTCGCCGCTCTTGTGTCTTCATCGGAATTGTTATTGTTGCAGTTGGCGCAGGATGGTTCGCCATGATCCGGATGCCGGGACAGAGTCACCGGGGGCCGCTGCCTCCTCTGACGGAGGAGCAACGAACGCTGGAGCAGGAACTCCATTCCCACGTCCAGACCCTCGCTGCCCAAATCGGGGAGCGCAACCTGTTTCGCCATGACAGGCTCGTCATGGCGGCGGATTATATCCGGACGACCCTCGTCGATGCCGGGTATGAGGTCCACCGGCAACCCTACGAAGTGGAAGGGAAGATCTGCGAGAATATAGAAGCAGAACTGCGGGGAAGCCGGAGACCGGACGACATCATCGTCATCGGCGCGCACTATGATTCGGTGCAGGGAAGTCCCGGTGCCAATGATAATGCGAGCGGCGTAGCAGCGATGCTCGCCTTGGCTCGTGCGTTCGCGAAGAACCAGCCGACCCGTACGCTGCGATTTGTGGGATTCACCAACGAGGAGCCGCCGCTCTTTCAAACCAAATACATGGGGAGCCGCGTCTACGCCAGCCGTAGCCGCGAGCGTGGCGAAAAGATCTCCCTCATGCTCAGCCTGGAGACCATCGGATACTACTCAGATGAGCCAGGAAGCCAACACCTCCTGTTTCCATTGAATCTCATCTACCCCTCTACCGGAAACTTCATCGCCTTCGTCAGCAACGTGGAGAACGGTGTCCTGGTGCGGCAGCTTCTGGGAGCTTTTCGGCAACAGGCACAATTTCCCTCCGAAGGGGGAGCCCTGTGGGAATTGATCCCCGGCGTCGGGTGGTCGGACCATTGGGCATTCTGGAAGGAGGGATTCCCGGCGGTGATGGTGACCGATACCGCCCTCTTCCGTTATCCCGCCTACCATTCGAACGCCGACAGGCCCGAGCTCGTTCAGTACGAACGAATGGCGCGCGTCGTCTCCGGCCTGCACACTGTCATCGCGGAAATGGCGAACGCACCAAGGTGAGAACAGACGAAAGTCTTCCAACTTTCCCCACTATGCCCTAAGGGGAGCAGCCAGACTGTCCTTCACTGCGCGCATCGAGGGAGCACATTCTGATCGTGCGGCCTCTGCGAGCAAGAAGGATGGTCTGGCTGTTCCCCTCTCCCTCCAAGCTCGCTCGTTTTCTCCCCCCACCACTGCAACCGAACGTGACACAGAAGGGGCGGCCTGGGTGAATCCCGAACTGCGCGCGTCGAACGACCACTTTCCGAAGTGGGGGTTCCGCGAGCACGGGATCACCCAGGCCGCCCCTTCAATTCCTAGTTCGCCTCAGCCCTATTCCTCTGCCTGAACCCCAGGCTGATAGGCGGCATACACATACACAGGGATGGACAGGTGGCCCAGGTGTTTTTCCATGAGCGGCTTGACGTCTTTCCAGTCGAGCCCGCCCACACCAGTGGCCAAGCGGGGAAGCGCAACACTCTTGAACTTCTCAGCCTCAATCACCTTACACAACGCTTTGAGACAGTGGTTCACGTTCTCGATCGTGGCCCGGCCCGGGTGGTTGGCTCCGTGACCGGCAGCAGGCTCCTGGGTAAATAGATTCACGATCCGAACACCGCCCACGCCCGCCCAACTCCACAACTCGCCGGTCTTGGGGCTAACCGTCTGAGAATAATGCCGGAAGTCTTTGTACATCGCCGGCCACCGTTCTCTGAGTGCCAAGGCTAACCCGTTGGCGAAGTTGTCGTTGGGTGCGACGCCATGTGCCAGGGCATCCGCCTTCGTTAATAAAATATCTCCTGCCACTTCCTTCAGCATGTGACGTCCTCCTCCGCCGAGTGAGTAATAAGTTGCGGAGCTTATCACAGTGAGCAAGATGAGTCTCCTCCGCGCCCCGCGCTCGAACTACGAAATGGTCCTCAAGTCCCTTTCTCTTTTCTGCATTATGGATAGTGAACCGGTCGAATCCAGTACTGGGCGCATCCAACAAGGGCCTTCTTATGATGCTCATTCCAAGCTTGCTCGTTTCTCTCTTCGGAGGGCGGCCTGGTCGATCCTCAAATGCGCGCGTCGAACGAGCACCTTCCGAGCGTGCGCGTTCCGCGAGCAGGAGGACGACCAGGCTGCCCTCCTCTCTCCCCTCTATTCGAACAACTTCTTAAACCCCGCCTTAATATGGTCCAGCCTCTCGCGCAAGTCGGTCTCAAGAGCATCGGCCTTGGTCTGCACCACCAGATGCTTGGCCTTGAGCTGGTCCTTGAACAACGCCAGCTTGGTGAGTAGCTCCTGCTTCTTTGACTCCAGCGTGACTTGCTGCTTGGCTTTCTCACTCTCGAACCGTCCCTTGAGTGCCTCGAACTCGGCTTCGAGCGTGCTCGTCCGACCCACCAGATCCTCCCAGACCCTACCCGATTCGAACGCAGCCCCTTTCAGTTTCTGTTCCGCAACGGATTCGAACTCCCTCAGGGCTTTGAGAATCTTCGTCCTCTGCTCCTCGAACGTGTCACGGGCGTCCGCTTTGCCGAGGGCCAATTGCACTTGCAGATGTTCGAGCTTGGCCTGCACCTCACTCTTCGCCTGCTCTGCCATCTCCTTCGACTTCTGCACGTCGGCCTGGACCTGCTTGAGCAGATCCCTCAGCTGTTGCTTGCGCTGCTCCAGCCGCTGCAGTGCCTGATCTTTCGTCTGGGTCAGTTGCGCCTCCAGGGCCAGCGCCTGGTGCTCCAATGCATCCAACTTCTTGTCGAGCGACGCTCTGAGTTCCTTGATTCGCGACATGGGACCCTCCTCTGGGTGAAGTAGGAAATACTATCCGGCTACGTTCTGCCGAGAGTGGACGAATCTATTCATGACAGCCCATGCTGTTCGCGCCCGATGCGGCCATCGTAATCCCTGGAGGATTTGAACCGCTCGAACCGACCGTCCATGGCGTAGCGCGCGACGCGGGTGCGCAAGATCTCCATCTCGGCAGCGGTCATGGGCGTGAAGCGCCGCACGATGCCGAGATTCTGCTGCAAGACCTGTCGTGAATCGATGCCGCTGACCAGGGAGGCGACCGGCAGGCTCAACACATAGCGCAAAGCTTCTTCCACGGTGACGACGCCCTGCTTGATCGGCTCGGCGTTGCCGCTGAGCGATTTCATGGCGAGGGGGGCGATGCCCCGTTGCGCGAGGACCGGCAGCACCTCCTGCGCAAAACTCCGATAAGTCCCGTCGAAGACGTTCAACGGCATCTGACAGGTATCGAAGGGAAAGTCGTGTGCCAACATCTTGAGATGAATCTTCGGGTCTTTGTGGCCGGTGAAACCGAGAAACCGCACCTTGCCCTGCCGTTTGGCTTCGAGCAATGCGTCGGCCGCCCCGTTCGGCGCAAAGTGCCGATCGGGATCGTCGTCATACACCACTTCGTGAATCTGCCAGAGATCGAGGTAGTCGGTCTTCAGACGCCTGAGCGATTCGTCGAGCTGTTGCAGGGCCACTCGTTTGTCGCGTCCGTGCGAGCAGACTTTGGTCATGAGGAAGGCCTGTTGCCGGCGGCCCTGCAGCCCCTTGCCCATGAGTTCTTCAGATCGTCCGCCATTGTATTCCCACGCGTTATCCAGGAAAGTGACCCCCGCCTCAAGGGCCTCATGCAGCACCCGGATGGCTTCGGTCTCGCTGTCCATACGGCCCCAATGGGCGCCACCGAAGCAGAGAGCCGACACCTGTACCCCCGTCTTCCCCAGCATGCGCTTCGGGATCTCCCCCGTCGCAGCGTTCGCAATCGCACTCGGTCCCGCAGACTCAACAGGGGAGACTTGCCCCATGGCCTCAGCCAGCCCTCGCGGACCTTCGAGGGCCATGACCGACCCGGCCACACCGAGAACTTTCAACAGCTGCCGACGATCGAGCATCTTCCACCAGAAGCCTGTGTCCTGTGTCTTGGGTTTCATGGAAGCCTCCCCGGTTCGGTTGACGGCCTGAGGATAGAAAAGGATGCCCTCCGACTACGCTAACTTTACGGAGAAGCGAGCTATCCAGCAGACCTCTTCCCACACTCTACCTCAAGGGGAGCAGCCAGACTGTCCTTCACTGCGCGCATCGGACGCCCCTTATCCTTTTACTCATACTTCTAAATGATCCTTCCAAGCTCGCTTACCCCTCTCTTGGAATGGCACGCGTGCTGGTCCCACTGCGGCCGTCGAGCGAGACTACAGATGCTTCCCCCAAGCTTGCTCATAATCTCTTCAGGGATGGGGGCTGATCGGACTTCCACTGCGCGCGTCCAACGAGGGCCTTCTCAGGCCGCGCGTTGCGCGAGCACAGAAGACCATCAGGCTCCATCCCCTCTCTGCTCCGGGAGCAAGGGATCAGCACGGGTGTCATTCCATCCCTTTCATGGTGCGCGTTCTGCGAGCAAGAAGTATGGCCTGGCAGCTCCCCTCCCACCCTGCTACTCTCCACTCCATGCCCCCCGCACTCCAAGCCTTTATCGTCATCTTCGTTGCAGGGGCCCTGCTCCGCTCCTTCGGGGTGCTCACCAAAGCCCATGCGGAGCGGCTGGCGACGCTGGTCTTCTCCCTGTGCCTGCCGGCGACGATCCTCGTCTCCCTCGATCCGATCACGTTCAGCCCCACTGCGTGGAAGCTCCCCGCTGCAGCCTGCCTGGTCACCCTCCCGCTGCTCCTCTGTTCCTGGCTGCTCGCCCGACTGCTGCAACTGCCCCGTCCCACGCAAGGCGGTTTCCTCGTCGCCACGGGTCTCATCAACTCTGTGTACTTCTCCTATCCGGTCGTCCTCGCCACCTTTGGAGAAGAGGGCTTAGGCCATGCGGTGCTCTTTGATGTGGGCCAAAGCCTGCTGACGTTCACGGTGGTGTATGGTCTCGCGGTGTGGCATGGACTCCGGCTCTCCCACGGCACGACCAGCCATGCTCCGCTTCCTGTCCGCTCCACCGCTTGTGGGCCCTGTGCAGCATCCTCGCGCTGAAACTTGTCGGCCTCAGTCTGCCCACGTGGCTGCATCAGCTGCTCACGCCCATTCATCTCACAACGACGCCCCTCGCCAGTTTGGTGCTGGGGCTCTCGATCAGCGTGACCGCCCTGCGCCACAATGCACCCTTGGCCCTGCTGGGTGTCGTGGTGCGGATGGGTGGCGGATTGCTGCTCGGCCTCTCTGGCCGTGTTCCTGCTGGACCTGACCGGACTGGAACGGGCGATTGTGATTCTGGTCTCCGCGATGCCCTCCGCAGTCAACTCTGTGGTCTTCGCCACAGAAACACATCTGGACGAAGATCTGGTTGCCTCTATCGTGGCCCTCTCCATTTGCATCGGCATCGCCGTCCTCCCCTGGCTGCCCCGGCTTTCCTTGTTTCTGCTCGGCTAACCACTATCAATGCGTCCGTCCAAGCTTGCTCGTTATCTATTTCACTCTCCCAAAGGGGCGGGGTCGTGGGTCCTCAACTGCGCGCGTCGAACGAGCATCTTCCGAGCGTGCGCGTTCCGCGAGCAGGAGGACGACCAAGCTACCCCCCCTTCCCTCCAAGTTCGCTTATACCTTCCACACCGGGAGGGCGGTCTGGTTGATCTCCCACTGCGCGCGTCCAACGAGGGCCTTCTCAGGCGCGCGCGTTGCGCGAGCACAGGAGATCAACAGACCACCCTCCCCTCACACCCACTCAGGCGCATACTCCTTCCCCGCTTCTTTTTCTGCGAACCCTCGATACAGGGCCGGCAACACCACCAGCGTGAGCAGGGTAGAGGTAAAGAGACCGCCGATCACGACGGTCGCGAGCGGCCGCTGGACTTCGGCACCGATCCCTTGCGCGAGCGCCAACGGCAGCAGACCCAGCAGCGTCGTCATCATCGTCATGACGACGGGGCGAAGCCGGAGGACGCAACCTTTGACGATAGCCTGGTCCATCTGCGTGCCTTCATTGCGCAACTGATTGATATAGGAGACCAGCACGATTCCGTTCCCGACCGCGAGGCCGAACAATTCAATGAATCCGATCGAGGCCGGCACGCTCAGGTATTGCCCGCTCAGCCACAGAGACACGAAGCCCCCGATCAAGGCGAAGGGGAGATTCATAGATGATCAACGTCGCGTAACGGAGCGAGTGAAAGGCCCAGAAGAGCAGAAAGAACACGAGCCCCAACGTGATCGGCACCACGATCAATAGCCGCGCGTTAGCCCGTTCCATGTTCTCGAAGGCTCCGCCCCACGTCACCTGGTACCCTTCCGGCAATCGCACCTGCGCCGCCAGCTTCTTGCGCCCTTCATCGACGACGCTGCCGATGTCGCGCCCGACGACGTTGAAGCCGATGTAGATGCGACGATGGACCTGCTCACGGCTGATGCGGGCCGGGCCTTCGCGCATCTCGATCGTGGCGAGGTCGCTCATCGGGATCAGCGCACCGGAGGCGGATTTCACCCGAATTTCGCCGATGGTGCCGATGCTGTTTCGTTGCGATTCGGGAAACCGAAGAGTCAATTGAAAGCGCCGCTCGCCTTCGTAGACATGGGTCGCCGCTCTTGCCGCCGATGGCGGTGGTGATGATCTCCTGCACGTCAGCCACGTTGATGCCGAAGCGGGCAATCTTCTGCCGATCGATGTCGACCGTCAGATAGGGTTGGCCGGCGATCTGTTCGACTTTGATATCTTTGACCCCGTTGATCTGCTGCATCAAGGAAGCGATCTCCTCCGCCTTGTCGTGAAGGACGTCGAGATCCTCTCCGAAGAGTTTGATCGCACACTCGGTCCTGATGCCGGAGATGAGCTCGTCCACCCGTTCTTGAATCGGCTGGCTCATGAGCACGGATATGCCGGGAATCTCCGCCAGCTTTTTTCTAATGGCATCGGTCAATTGCGACTGAGTTGTCGCAGTCTTCCATGTGCTCCGATCATTCAGGGACACGATCGGGTCGCTCTCGTTCGGCTCTTCCGGCCCATAGGCAATGTCCGGCCGCCCGATCCTGCTCACAGCCATCCGCACTTCTGGAAACTCCAACATCGCCTTATGGGTTTGTTTCTCCATCTCGATGGACTCCGGCAGCGAGACGCTCGGCAGCCGTACAATCTGAGGCGTCAGAGCGCCTTCTTCCAGAAGAGGGATAAACTCCCTCCCGACGAACGGAACGACAACGAGGCTGCACAGCACGATCACTGTCGAGCCGGTCAGGACGAGGCTGCGATGCTGGAGCGTCCATTGCAGCACCGGCACATAGTGCTGCTTCATCCAGAACGTGAGGCGCGTTTCCTCCGGATGATCTCCGCGCAAGAGCAGCGACGCGAGCACCGGCGACAGGGTAAGCGTGACCACGACCGAGGCCAAGAGCGCAATGACCAGCGTGTAGGCCAGCGGCGCGAACATCTTCCCTTCCATGCCGTGGAGCGTCATGAGCGGCAGGAAGACGACGCTGATGATCAGAATGCCGAAGAGGATCGGCCGGCCCACTTCTTTCGTGGCGTGGAGGATCACCTCTAATTTGCTCTTCCGCGTCGCGCCTTGGTTCTCCGCCAGATGCCGATAGACGTTTTCCACCACGACCAGCGAGCCGTCCGCGATCTCGCCGATGGCGATGGCCAGCCCGCCAAGCGTCATCAAGTTGGCCGAGAGCCCGAACCGTTCCATCACGATAAACGTCACTAACGGAGTGACGATCAACGTGGCCGTCACGACGACGGCGCTGCGGACGTGGCCCAGGAAGAAAAAGAAGACGAAGACCACCAGCACGATCCCTTCGATCAAAGCATCCCGCACCGTATCAATGGCCGCCGTGACCAACTCGATTCGATCATAGAAGGGCAGGAGCTTCGTGCCTGCGGGGAGGATGTGGCTCTGCTGCAGATCTTCCACTTTAGTCTTGACCGCTTCGACCACCTGACGCGCATTGCCCCCGCGAATCATCAGGACGGTGCCCGCTACGACCTCCCGCTCGCCGTTGAGCACCACCGCCCCATGGCGAACGGCGTGGCCGATGCGAACTTCCGCGACATCATGAACGAAGACCGGCGTGCCGCCGGATTCCTTCACGATGATGGACTCGATATCGCTCAGGGTCTTAATCAGGCCCAGCCCACGGACGATCGCTCGTTCCGCATGGCGCTCCAGCACATTGCCGCCGGCGTTGGCATTGTTCTTCGCCACCGCGTCATAGATATCGTGGAGCGTCAAGTCGAACTTCCGGAGTTTGGCCGGATCAACGAGGACTTGATACTGTTTGACGAACCCGCCCATGCCGTTCACATCGATCACGCCCGGCACGCTCTTGAGCAGCGGGCGAAGAACCCAGTCCTGGAACGTGCGCTGATCTGTCAGCTCCGCCTCGACGACCTTGGGATCTGTCGCCGCCGCATGAGGCCCTTCCACATAATATTGATAGACCTCACCGAGTCCGGTACTCACGGGGGCCATCACTGGATCAACCCCCTCTGGCAATCGCTCTTTTGCCGCCATGATCCGTTCGAGCACCAACTGGCGGGCGAAATAGATATCGACCTCGTCGTTGAACACGACCGTGATCTGAGACAGGGCGAATTTGGAGAGGGATCGGATCTCCACTAAACCTGGCAGGCCGGTCATCTGGAGTTCGAGCGGATAGGTGATGAATCGTTCGACTTCGACCGGCGAGAGACCAGGCGCGTCGCTCAGCACCTGCACCTGGATATTCGTTACGTCGGGGTAGGCGTCTATCGGGATAGCCCGAAACGCGAATACGCCAGCGACGGATAACAGACAAGCCAGGCCCAGGACCAGGATCCGTTGCCGCAGCGAAAATTCCAGAAGAGAGGCGATCATTGCGCCGGCTCGATCTTGTGCCGTTCCATCTCAGACTTGAGGACGAACGATCCCTTGGTCACGACCTGCTCACCTTCGCTCACCCCGTCCAGCACCGTCACGACCTCTCCCTGTTCGTTTCCCAACTTGACCGTCCGCACTTCGAATTCATTCGCCCCCCGCTGGACAAAGAGTATCTTGCCTGCTGGTCCGTTCTGGACAGCCGCGAGCGGCACGGTCAGGGCATCCGGGGTCGGCGCCGCATAGACGCGGACGGTGGCGAACATTTCCGGCTTCAGCAACCGATCGGGGTTCGGCACAGTCACCCGCAAGCGCATAGTACGGGTGGCAGGATCGAGCACATCGCTGATGTAGGTGATCGTTCCCTGAAAGATGGCATGGGGATAGGCCGACGCAATGACGTCGACCCTTTGGTCTTTGCGGATATACTGCACGTCCTTCTCCGGCACGTTGCCGACAACCCAGACATCCGAGAGATCCGCCACGGTGAAGAACTTCTGGTTCGTCTCAACCACCTCACCCCTGGTGATATTGCGCATAATGACCCGACCGTCGAACGGAGCGCGCAGGGGCACATCGGCCTTGATCGTGTGCTCGCGATCAAGCCGCTCGACTTCCTTCCGGGGGACGCCGAGCAGTTCCAGACGATTCTGCGTCTCACGCGCGTCGGCTCGTGCCGTTTTCATTTCGGCCTCGCGCCGCTGGACCTCTGCCAGACTCACAGCCTTATGGTCATGCAGGTCCCTGGCGCGCTCGTACGCCAGTTCCGCTTCGTGCAGTCTTGCCGCAGCCTTCAGGTAGGCCCCCTCCGCCACGCCGAGGTCCGTACTGTGGAGCATCGCCAGCAAAGTATCTTTCTTCACGTCTTGACCGACATCCACATGGACCTTCACCACCCGGCCCCGGATGAGCGTGGTCACCTCGGCTAGTTCATTTTCGTTGGACTGCACTGTGGCGGGAAATTCCCGAGGCACTCGCAACTGCCCACGGGCAACCGGTGCAACCTCAATGGCCGTCCGTGCGAGTTCCTCGGATGTGAGATGGAGCACTCCCGGCCTGTCGGCCACAACGGCCTTGTTGGCCTCTGGCGCTTGCTCGGGAGTTCTCTCGCATGAAACGAACCCGGCGAACACAAAGGCAACGAAGCCGATCGTCAGGAGACCTCTTCCGAGTCCCCTACCCTTCACTCCTTCCCCCTGTGAATAGACACAGACACCCATCGACAGATCCATCCGCCAGGAAGTTCTTGGCCTCATGATCATAAGACTCCATTAAAGAACCAGCATGAGGTGTGCCACGGGAAACTCGCGATTCTACGAGGGAAGAATAGACGATCCAGGAGCCTTTTGCCACGTTACCGATGGAGGACCGTGGTGAAATGCGACATCGGGGAATACAGAGCCGAAGAACTGGCAGGAGCGGATTGTCCGAGCGGGACGGGCGAGACGAGCGAGGGACCGAGGTCTGATGTTCGAGATTTCGGAACTTCGGATCGCGCCTTTCTCGAATGTCTCGCACTTCACGCGCCACGGTCTTTGGCGCTGGCTGACTTTCTCAACATCCTGCTAGAACCCGACCGACAGTCCCACCGTTCCCGATAACGCCGCCCGATCCGCCGATCCGGCGAACTCGGTGCCGAGGCCGGCGTCGAGCACTAAACGTGAAGTCAGTTGATGGCGGATCCCTACCTCGACGCCGGTGTTGTTCCGTTGGCCTTGCAGATCGGATTGGCGGGTGAAGACGCTGGCAATCAGCGTGTCGCGGAAACTGGTGGGATAACCCAAGGGATAACTGACTGCTGCCACAGCGCGATAGGTGCCCGGCCTCTCCTGGCCTTGCGGCGAACCAAGGATGGTGTAACCCGCATTGAGGTGTACGCGAAGCCTACCGAACGAGCGCGTCAGGATACCGGTGAATTGGGTGTCTACGCCTTTCGAGTTCACGCCGGTAGGCAGGTCCGCCTCGACCCGCACGGCCAGGGCCGGAAGGGTCAACGTCTCGGTGTTGAAATTGTAGAGCAGGCCCAGGTGCAGATCGCCGGATTTGTTTGCCCCGACCACCTGGTTTGGATCCGTGATCAGGTCGCCCTGAATTTCGATTTGCGCGTTGTCGAAGGCACCGTAGATGATTTGCGGTTGAAAGGTCACGCTGGTGCTCCCCTGACGCCGATCATTGATGCGCACCCCGCCCTCTAGTCCGATTTCGCCTTTGGGAATGGCATAGGCGTCTTCCATTCCGATCGGACGGTTCGGGTCGAGATTGTCATGGTCCAAAGCGGAGCCGGTTACCGGCCACAGTCCCAGCAGCATGAGGGCGAGGAGACGGACGGCGCGCATGGCGACATTCCTCAATGGCGGTGCTCCGCATCCTTGAGGATCATCGGATTCGTCGCATCCGCACTCGCCAGATAATAGGCACTTACAATGCGATAGATCTCCGCCCGCTTCACCTCCCACGTCGGTAGCTGCTCGCTCGTCAGGATGTCGCTGATGTTATCGTGCAGCATGTGGAGGTTGTCGAAGATGTTGGCGATCTCCGGATAGCGCTCGGCAAACGACGGACTCAGCTCCCCCGTGAGCGGCATGAAGGTCCACTCCACCGGCGGCTGGTCGAGATAGCGGCGATAGGTCGAGAGAATCGGCCGCACAGCCTGTTTCTTGGCCTCGAGATCGCGCGCGGCCTGCAACGGATCGTACACGGCCACTTGCAGATAGTGATAGGACCAGATCGTCGCGTTGAAGAGTGGAAACCTCTTTCGGAACGATTGGGAGTAAGGGAAGGCATCGAGGCGATGATGGTCCAGCCGCTTCGACGTGATGGAGTAGGCGCTCTCCTGGTAATAGGCCAGGACGTTCCGGATGGCACGCTCTTTCTCCGGTTCCTCTGAGACGACGATGTCGTAGGTGGCGCGGTGCAGCGCGTGCGCTTCGTCGAAGGTGTTCTGCGCGCGCCAGGCCAGCTTCATGTATGTGGGGGCGATAGCCTCCTCATTGGGATTGAGCCGGGGTTTGGATGCGATGAAGGCCAGCGTTTCCTTGCGGGCCCGGTCTTCGATAGCCGGCACGTCTGTGCCGCCGGTGAGCAGGAGATTCTCGTAGAGATTCGAGTGGCCGAAGTCCACGCCGTTAAATTCACTGTCGAGCTCGGCGAGATCTTCCCGCAGCGCGAAGTTCCAGAATGCCCGGTAGTAGAACCGCTTATCGCGCGGCTCGAATTGGCTG
This sequence comes from uncultured Nitrospiraceae bacterium, assembly GCA_963720035.1. Lineage (GTDB taxonomy): Bacteria > Nitrospirota > Nitrospiria > Nitrospirales > Nitrospiraceae > Palsa-1315. Next base: position 16,846 of record CAVREB010000018.1, read on the forward strand.
CACGCGGCCAGGACGAGGACCATCAGCCCCATCAGGATCATGGCCCCAACGGAGACGCCTAGATCTGCTTGTTGTCTGGCCTGGCCGCTCATCGTTGGAACTTAGTCGCCTTCTCCCCATACGAGCGTAACCTGGGTGAATCCCGAATTGCCCACGTCGAACAGCCACTTTCTGAAGTGGGGGTTCTGCGAGCACGGGATCAAGCAGGTCACCCCGCCTGCCCTTACTTTCCAATATCCCCCAGCCCCCGCATCTCATCCAGCCATGCCGCCCGCTGTTTCTCAGTCATCCCTTCTATCGAACCGATGAGGGTTGACCTGATCGGCCCGATGCCGGAGGAGCCCAGGATGTTGCGTTCCAGGTTCTTGAGACTGTGGGCCAGGAAGATCCATCGGTAGACGAATGCCGGCATGCCCATGGTAACGACGATGCGGGCCGACTTTCCCGTGAGACATTTTTTCGGTAACTGTCCGGACTCGCCGTACTTGAACGCAAAGCCGGGGCGAAAGACCTGCTCGAAAAATGCTTTCAGAAGTGCAGGCATCGACCCAAGCCAGAGGGGATAGAGGATGACGAGATGGTCCGCCCAACTGATGGTGGATTGCGCCTGCTTAATCATCTCCGGTGCAACCCCTTTTTCGAAGTCGTCCTTCGTACGTAGAATGGGAAATTCCAGCTGGGCGACTTCGATACGCTTGACCTCATGCCCTCCATCTTCGGCCCCTTTGGCATATTCGTCAGCCAGCGCATGCCCATAGTGCCGCACTGATGTGTCCGGATGGCCCTGGATAATCGCAATATGTTTTCTCATATCGTGCCCTCTCTCAGATCGGACAGACCTCTTGCGCAAGACTCTTCTGTCCCATACGTCTGCAAGTTCCCAACCAAGGCACAAACAGAGAGGGTTGCGCCTATATCGTGGCATTTCAGGGCAGAAGTCACGGCACCATTGCCCCATAATGCCACGTGAACCGAGGCGGCGCTGGTCGATACCGCTCCCGCGTTCATGCTAACTCCTCTTTTCTTCTCGCATTTGCGCAAGCATCTGCACCAATTGCGCATGGCATTCCCCTTGCTCATTTCATTCGTCGTACGAACCGTACAGACAGTTGTCTCTGCCGAGCGAGGGAGGTTGCCATGCCGGTCCTGAAACGACTCCAGAGTTATCTCGACACCAACAAGATTCCCTATGAAGTGGTAAGCCACCCGAAGGCCTATACCGCCCGCGACGTGGCGCAGACGCTCGATGTGCCAGGTAATCTCGTCGCCAAAGTGGTGATGGTGAAAGCGGATGCATACTTTGTGATGAGCGTGCTTCCCTCAACCTGGCGGGTGGACATGAAGCGATTGCGGGATGTACTGGAAGCCCGCGAGGTACGACTGGCGACGGAAGCGGAAATAGCCAATCTGTTCCCCGATTGTCAGGTCGGCACGATGCCTCCGTTCGGCAACCTCTATGGCGTGGAAGTGTACGTCGATCGACTGCTGACGGAGGACGAATCCATCGTCTTTGAGGCCGGCACCTACGTCGGCGCGATCAAGCTCCGGTACAAGGACTTTGCCGCGTTGGTCCGTCCCAAGGTCGCGGCATTCCATCACGAGCCATCAAAGCTCGCGCATTAGCGTAACGGTCTGGTGCGCGACGATGTTCTCTCCCTTGTTAGACATCCGCGATCTGACCTTCGAGGTAAGCCGTCAGGCCATTCTTGACCGGCTCGATCTCGCGATCGATTCACAAGAAATTCATGCGCTCCTCGGAGCCAACGGCTCCGGCAAAACCACGCTGGCCTACGTCCTCATGGGCTGTGAGGGCTATGTGCCGAGCGCGGGAACCGTTCTATTCAATGGCGCAAACCTTCTTCCCCTCAAAATGCATGAACGGGCCAGGTCAGGCCTGACCCTCGCGTGGCAGGAGCCGGCCCGGTTCGAAGGCGTCACAGTTCGTGAGTACCTGACCCTGGGCAAACCGGACTGCGATCCAGAACCGGCGCTGAGACAAGTCGGTCTCGCACCGGATCGCTATCTGAATCGGCGACTGGATAAGGCCTTGAGCGGAGGGGAACGTCATCGCATCGAATTGGCCTCAGTCTTGTCCCTGAAACCAAAACTGGCCATCCTCGATGAGCCGGCGGCGGGGATCGACATGCTCTCGATCAATCACATTATCGATATCATTCGCGCCCTGAAAGCAGCCGGCGGATCAGTCCTCCTGATCACGCACCAGGAAGAGGTCGCGCTCATCGCCGACCGGGCTTCGCAACTTTGCGCCGGGCGCATCATTTTCTCCGGCAGTCCGCGCGAAGCCGTCGATCATTTCCGGGGACGGGCTTGCGTTCGTTGTGACGGGGAAGTCTGCAATTATGTCCGAGCTTGACGAGCTGAGACGCACCCTCCCGATGGTCGGAGCCGAGCCATCGATCCTCGACGATACGCGCATTGCGCATGTCGTGGCGCATGGGCATCGCATCCTCAGCCATCGAACCGTTCCCGGCCTCCGCGTCGAGATGGAAGAAACTCCGGACGCCATCGTGGGAAAACTGATTGTCGAAGCGGGTGCGCAGATCGATCAACCGATCCATATGTGTTTCGGTCTGGCCCACCCCACCGGGAAGCAACAGATCAAGATCGACGTACAAGTACTCGAGGGGGCGCAGGCGCGAGTACTGTCCCACTGTCTCTTCCCCTTCGCGCAAGTGGCAGAACATCGGATGCAGGCCGTCATGGAGATCGGACCAGGCGCATCGCTGACCTATACTGAAGGCCACTACCACGGCCCCCATGGCGGCATGCTGGTCCTACCCCACGCGACGATCAAGATCGGCAAAGGCGCCCGCTATTTTTCAGACTTCTCGCTACTCTCCGGCTCCGTGGGGAGACTCGACATCGACTATCTCGTCGAAGTGGAGGAAGAGGGCATCGCCGAACTCAGCGCGAAGATCTTCGCGCACAAGACCGACCACATCACGCTCAAAGAAGCGGTGATGCTCCGGGGGGAGCGGTCACGCGGCCTTGTCAAGACCCGTGTGGTGCTGGAGGACCAGGCACAGGCCGAAATCATCGGTATCACCGAAGCCTACGCTAAAGGCGCGCGGGGCCACGTTGATTGCATGGAGATTGTGCAGGGCCAGGCAAAGGCCAGCGCGATTCCCATCGTGAGGGTCTTTCATCCGGAAGCGAAGGTCACGCACGAGGCAGCGATCGGCAGCGTGGACAAGAAAGAACTCGAAACCTTGATGGCGCGGGGGCTGAGTCCTGAGCAGGCGGTCGAGATGATCGTGAGCGGAATTCTGCGATAGCCTCAGGCGCGAGCGGGCTTAGGTGAACTGTTTCAACAACACTGGACGCCGGCGTGCACCCCACCTTCCCGGTTTCGCTTCGAAGACTCCGGCACAAGGAGTGCTGCAGAAGCGACAGTTCCCATCCGTCGTTAAGTTCCACTCGCTCAGTTCATACCAGTCCCGTCCGATGAGTTTCTGCCCGCACTCATGACAGTAGGTGCTCCCTCCTTCCCGGTCGGAGACGTTGCCGGTATAGGCATAGTGGACGCCGTTCTTCATCGCGATACGGCGGGCCATGGTCAGGGTGGCAGGCGGCGTGTGCGGGAACCCCCGCATCTTCCAATCAGGATGAAAGGCCGTGAAGTGGATCGGCACGTCCGGCCCGAGATGCTCGACCACCCACTGCGTCAGGGCCTCAATTTCCTGCTCGGAATCGTTTTCTCCTGGGATGAGCAGCGTCGTGATCTCGAGCCAGACCTTGGTCTGCTGTTTGAGGAAAATGAGCGTCTCCAGCACCGGCTGGAGATGGGACCCCGTGACCTCATGATAGAACCGCTCGGTGAAGGATTTGAGATCCACGTTGGCGGCATCCATGTGTTGGTAGAACTCGGCGCGGGGTTCGGCGCAGACATAGCCGGCCGTCACCGCGACGGACTTGATGCCTCGTTCACGACAGGCTTGCGCCACATCGATCGCGTATTCATGGAAGATAACCGGATCATTGTACGTGTACGCCACACTCCGACAACCGAGTTCCGACGCAGCCCTGGCGATCGTCTCGGGCGACGCTTCATCGGCCAAGGTATCCATTTCGCGGGACTTGCTCATGTCCCAATTCTGACAGAACTTGCAGGCCAGGTTGCATCCCGCCGTCCCGAATGACAGAACCGGCGTGCCGGGCAGGAAATGATTCAACGGCTTTTTCTCAATCGGGTCCACGCAGAAGCCGCTGGATCGCCCGTACGTGGTCAGAACGATCTGATCCTGCCGTCGTTCGCGCACGAAGCACAGACCCTGTTGCCCCTCCTGCAGCTTGCAGAATCGCGGACAGAGGTCACACTGGATGCGGCCGTCATCCAGCTCGGTGCCAGTACTTGGTGGGAAATCCGGTTGTTGCGCTCATCGTGGCTTCTTTCAAGAGGCTCTGATTATCCAACTCAAACCGACTGCTTCTTCAGTCCTAGCGCCGGGTCGTCAGCGGGGAGACCGTGATTGCATGCTTCGCATCGTTCGACGCAGGGATATCATACATCCTGTCACCAGCTGGCGGTAGCCAGGCCTTCGGGAGAGGAGGAGAGCAGCCGCCCAGCAGGACAGCGGCGCTCAGAAGACAGGTGACGATCACAGGGCGAATAAGCCAATTGTTCGTCATGGGAGGATCTCCTTGCAACAGGTTTTGATGCTCACTGATATCCGCTACTCATGCAGGATAGAATGCAACATGGAGTCTCTCAATTCACCGACCGCTCCTTCGCCGGCTTTCTTCGCCGATGCAATGCTCGGCAGGCTTGCCCGCTGGCTCCGGATGCTCGGATACGACACAGCCTACGAAAAGGTCATTTCCGATGAATCATTGGTCGCGCGTGTTCTAACTGAACAGCGGTGGCTCCTCACCCGGGATAGCTACCTCGTGCAACGCAAGGTCCTTCGAGGTCGCCACACGCTCATTGTCAGCGACCATCTGCAAGACCAGCTCCGGCAACTCCAGTCGGAGCTATATATTAAGCTCGATCTCGGTGACAGGACCGCAAGCCGTTGTGCATCATGCAACAATATCCTAACAGTGATCCCCTATGAGGAAGCCACGCTCACAGTCCCCGCCTATGTCGCAAGCTTGCATCCCCAATTCGTGCAATGCCCGAACTGCGGACGGATCTATTGGCCTGGCACCCATTGGACACATATGCTCACCCGCCTCCAAGAACTGAGGGCCTCATGAGAGTTGGGCTGCCTCCCGTTGCTGCTCTTCCTGATTCTCCTCGCTCTCCTCCCGCTCGTGTTCGGGCAACTATTCACGACGGCGTTGATGAAGCTTCGGCTAGAGCCCTCAACCGCGATTCTCCTGGTCATGGGCATCATCCTGGGTAGCGGAATCAATATTCCCCTCAAGCGCATTCCCAGGAACGACACACTGGTCGAAGACCCACTGGCGATCCTGGGTTTGACCGGCCGGTGGCCACGTCTTCAGCGTAGTCCGGCAAGAAACGGTCATCGCCGTCAACGTGGGTGGCTGCCTGATTCCTGCTGGCCTGGCCATCTATGAGATCGCCCATCTCTTATTCGACAATCCGCAATCTCTCCCCTGGCTTGCCATCGCGGTCGCAGCCAATACGGCCGTCTGCTATCGACTCGCGCAACCGGTCTCAGGGATCGGCATCGCCTTGCCGGGACTGGTGCCTGCTGCGGTCGCAGCCGTAAGCGCCTTTTGGCTGGTCCCCGAACAGGCGCCACAAGCCGCCTTTGTAGCGGGAGTGCTGGGTCCCCTCGTCGGCGCGGATCTGCTTCACCTTCGCGACATCGAAACACTTGAGACCGGAATCGCCAGCATCGGAGGCGCCGGAACCTTTGATGGCATAGTCCTCTCCGGAATCGTCGCCGCCTACCTCGCCTGAATCATGGTCCGATGCGATCGCCCTGCCGATCACAATTCCTTAGGACAGCTCAAGCGTTCCCACTCCGTCGTGAAACACAATCCTGCTGCCGAAGGCAGCGCACTTGGCCTGCATCGTTCTTTGCAGAAATTCGACCTCCTGGTCCTTCGCCAGCCGGACATACAAGTCTTCGATGCACACGGGATGGAGAACGATACGCGCGATGCGGCCTCGTTCGAGTTCCAAGATAAACAAGAAGGAGAGATCGTTGCGCTCGGCTGAATCGACCGCATAGTCGTCGATGAAATCGCCGGTCGAGTAGAGGATGGCCTTGCCCTTGTAGATTTCGATGCCTTGCGCGGTGTGGTTGGAATGACCCCAGTAGAGATCGGCTCCGAGATCGATGATCTGATAAGCGAGCGCCCGCATGGCAACCGAGGGGGGACCCCAGTTGGGGCCGACGTGCGCGCTGACCATCACGAGATCGGCCTGACTGCTGACCTGTTTCAAGACCTGCGCAAGTCTTGACCGATAGGGTTCGACTAAGCCCTTCGCATCGTAGGCAATGTAGTGAGTGCCCGGTTTCTTCTCCCCCGCTTCCCATTCCGGCTCGTTGTCCGTGAGGGAGACGACTCCGAGCCGGCCTTGCGGCAAGTCCACGATGGCAGGCGCGAGGGCCTCGGCGAGCGAGGCACCGGCTCCCGTCCGCTTGATACCGGCTCGATCGAGCAGCGCGAGGCATTCGATCAATGCATCCGTTCCGTAATCCAACACGTGATTGTTGGCCAAGGTCACGCAGTCAATCTTGGCGGCGCGAAGAAAGTCGATCGCGCGGGGCTGGGCGCGGAAATGAAAGGCTTTGGAATCGGGCTGCCACTCGCGCCCCCGGCCGCTGATCACGCATTCCAGATTAATCAGCCGTCGATCCGCCTTGAGCAGCAGCGGCAACACATCGCTCCAGATCTTGTCCGGTCCAATCGACTGATTATGGATCACATACTGATCCACCAGCCGACCCAGCATGACATCCCCTGTCAGTGCGATCTGCATGGCAGGCCCATCCCCTCCGCTATACAATCAGCGCAGGCTCT
>CAVREB010000019.1:0-60117 GCA_963720035.1 uncultured Nitrospiraceae bacterium
CTGGGTGTTCGTGAGCGCCCCCGTCGCCGGCGCAAGAAAATCAGCCTCGCCGATATGTTGAAAGCCGCCGGTGGGGTGGCGGTGACCCGTCACAAGGATCAAGCGGTATCAACAACGCCATGGACGCCTATGCAGCGATGGGTATGGAATTCGGCAGCTCGCTCGCCGATGTGACCGCCGCATTTCGTCAAAAGGCCAAGCAGCTCCATCCGGATTCGAATAACGGCGACCGCAGCGCCGAACCGGAGTTACGCCGCATGCTGGAGGCGTCAGTTCCTGAAGGAATACTTGAGCCTCAGCAATGTCGAGCCTCCGCGGTCATCAGACGCCACTTACCACCCAACCGAATGAGAGATTTGTGACACCCAATTCACCGATGCAGTATGTGACCGACCAGCGTGCGCTTGAATGCCTCTGCCAGACGTTGCGGCAAAGTCCGCGGCTCGCGCTGGATACTGAATTCGTGGGGGAAGACACCTTTGTTCCACGCCTCGAACTGATTCAAGTCGCCACCGCCACCGCCGCCGCCGTCATCGACTTTCCCGCCGTGCAGGCCAGTGGATCTCTCGACGCCTTCTGGGAACTCATCTGTGATACCAAGATTGAGAAAATCGTCCACGCTGGGCGACAGGATCTTGATCTCTTTGCCACGCATGCCGGGCAGATCCCGAAGCCGTTTTTTGATACCCAGATCGCCGCTGCCATGGTCGGCTATGGCGCCCAAGTCGCCTATGCGAATTTGGTCCAGCGACTCCACGGCACGAAGCTGGCCAAAGCCCATACCTTTACCAACTGGAGTGCGCGACCGCTCTCAGATGACCAGATTGCTTACGCCTTGGAAGACGTCGAATTTCTCCTGTCGATCCATACGCACTTGCAGGATCGATTGAGCTCGCTCGGCCGGTTGGAGTGGGTCGGTGAGGAATTTGCACGTCTTGAAACAGCGGTGGGAGAAAAAAGTCGAGAGCCGCAGGAGCGCTATCAACGAATTCGCGGGTGGGACACTCTCAAGCCCAAAGGGGCTGCGGTGCTTCGTGAATTGGCTGCCTGGCGAGAAGCGGAGGCCCGACGCCGGAACGTGCCTCGCGGACGCGTCATGCGAGATGAGGTGCTCCTTCAACTCGCACGCCATCCCCCCAAATCAGTCCATGAACTCCGTGGTCTCCGCGGCGTGCATTCCTCCGAAGTCGACCGACACGGAGAACAACTATTGGCCACCATCACCTCGGTACTAGCGCTTCCACCGTCGGCATGGCCGGAGGTCCCTCGCGAGCGGAAACCGGATCCTGAATCGACCGGCATCGTCGAGCTCATGCAGGCCGTGCTGAAGGCTCGTGCAGCAGAGGAGGGGATTGCTCCCACCATGCTCGCCACCAGCTCAGATTTACAGATACTCGTGGAAGCGAAACAGAATCGGACAGCCCTCGATGTACCAATCCTCCGTGGCTGGCGACGACAACTGGTTGGGGACCTGCTGCTCCAAGTATTGGATGGAGCCACCACCATTACCGTGGACCCAACATCCGGTGCCCTGCGGATGACCCCGGGACGTCCCTCGAACGTGTCAAGCTGACGTGCCTTCCTCACTTACCATGACTGACAACCTCATCTTAACTGTTCAAAAACGGCCCGAACCAAGCTCTCGCCTGCACGGCCCGTCACTGGGCAACCTGCGAACGTTGGATTTCCCCCCGTAAAGCCCCAATTTTAGAGGATCGCTGCTTCGTCGCTCTTTTACAGCTCACTCCCTAGGCAGGGACCAGCTGGTATGGATCTGGCACGAGGTTAGAGGCCCCACACCACTTTTTTATACACAGGTACGAGCCATGTTGAATCTGCTCTGGAAACCCTTCCTCGCTATTCTCTTCCCTGGAGGGCTGATTTTTCTCACAGCGATTGGCTTTCTCCGCCCCCAGGGACACCCCCTGTGGCTGCACCAGCCGATCGCCGCAATGCCGTATATCGTCCTCATCTTTGGACTCATTTTTGGCTGGTACTTTGCCAGCAGCCGCATGATCCTCTCCCTGCTCGTGCTGGCACTCGCTGATCGAGCCCTGGTCCAATTTCCCACCACCGGTGCCGATCAGGAGGCCGCAAACCAGACGATTGTCGCCATGACCGCCTTTCTCGTCCCTCTCAATCTCTTGGCGTTTTCCATCCTCAAAGAAGATTCCCTCTCGCTGCTTCGTGGCGTCACGCGTGTGCTGCTCGTCTTAGTCCAACCGTTTCTGCTGTTCTGGCTCTGCCTTCCGGAGCAGCATGACCTGGCCTCCTCCTTCACACGGGAGTACATCCCCTCGCTGTACACAGAATGGACGTCCATTCCACAGCCAGCGTTGTTTGCATTTGCTATAGCGTTGCTATTGCACTTCATACGATTTGCTCTTCATCGTGACCCTCTGGAGGGAGGGGCAATCTGGGCTCTGTTTGCCGTTTTCCTGGCCTATCATGCGAGCCCCTACGGCTGGCAACCGACGAATTTTTTCATGGCGGCCGGATTGATTCTCTTCGTCACATTGTTTCAATCCTTCTATCAGCGGACCTACCGCGACGAACTCACCGGCATTCCCGGTCGTCTTGCCTATGACGAAGCGATCAGACAACTCGGGAAAAGATTTTCCGTCGCCGTCATCGGCATCGACCAGCTGTCCCAGTATGCCAATACCCACGGAAAACCTGTCAGTGAACAGATTCTGAAACTGGTCGCGCCCAGGGTTCAGACCGCCTGTGCTGAGGGGCAGGTCTTTCGTACAACCGGAGAGGAACTTACCGTACTTTTCCCTGGAAATTCCGCGACAGAAACCTTGATGACGCTGGAAACCGTCCGGAAAACGATCGAAGCCATCAGTCTCTTTCTCCGAGGACGAGATCGGGTCTGGGAAAATCAGCGAGGAACCAGGAAGGCCGGATCACGTGACCGATCACTTCCGATCACCGTGAGTATCGGCGTGGGCGAAAAACTAAGCGACAGCGCGACGCTGAGCCTGGTGATCAAATCGGCTTATCGTGCCCTCTATGAGGCCAAGGGGACAGGAGGGAATGTTGTGAAACGTGGGCTCGTGGAAATGGAACCGGCACGACGGTCTCATGCCGGATCAGGAAGAATTGTCGCGAGTGGAGAATACGGAATGTAGGCCAGGCTGCTATAGAAATTCTTTCACCGATTCCGCCGGTCTGGCCAAGATCACCTTCTCGCCCTTTTCGACAATCGGACGCTGAATGAGATCTGGATGGGCCACCATCACTTCAAGCCATTCATCGTCCGACAAACTCTTTTTCGCTAAACCGAGCTCCTTATAGATGTCCTCTTTGGTTCTCAGAATATCCTTCGGCGAGAGCCCCGCCTTCTTCAAGAGGTTCTTGAGTTGCGCCTTCGTGAAGGGCTTCTCATAATAGTTAATGGCGGTGAAGGGTTTGCCGCTCTCTTTTAACAGCTGCACCGCCTGACGGCATGTGCTGCAGGTTGGTTTCTGATAAATCGTCACCTCGGCCATGTTCAAACTCCTTGTCTCAGCGTCCTGCCTGCCTTGACGCCATTTTTACCCGTGTGATACATCATCATCGATCTCTCCACGTGAACGCCCTTTATGCCAACGCCAATCTTCGGAACCAGCTCCACCGGCCAATTTTCTTGCGCTACGGACACACAGCACACCTTACGAGACCTCCGCACGAAGCGTAAGGGACAGCCGGTGTTCGTCCTCGGGCATGTATTGGCCCGAAAAGGGCAGGAAGGAACCTTCGAGGTCTTTAACGACCGCTTAGCCATCGTCAAATTCTCCGACGGCGGCGCGATCGGATATGACCCGCTGGAGCTGCTCTTGCCTACCGACATCGACGACAAGGGAACCGCCTACTTCGAAATTCGCCCCTGCCGGCAGTGCGAACAGCTCTTCCCCCTGACCGCGGAAGAATGTGAGGCAGCAGAAGAACCCACCTCTTGTCCGGAATGCCGGCTCGCCTAACCTCTCCCGACTAGTCGACCAGTGGCGCGATTTCTATCGCTTTCTTAATCAGGCAATCGCCCGCAAAAGACTGCAAGGACATCGGCAACATGCTGGCGTCGATCACGTGCACCGTGACAACCTGAAAGCCTTCAGCGACTTTGTTTCCTTCAAGCTTCATGGCATGACATATTTCGAGCTTTTTCCAAATCAGATTATTCAGGATCGTGTCCGACGCGACCAACTTCATATCTGAAACTACGTCATTCACCGACACCCTAGCCCACACCCGCGCCTTATCTTTTGGCACCTCCCTCACGACAGCGAAAGCAAGAACCTCGCCTTCGGCCTGGGCCAAAAAGGCTGTCCCCATCGCGATGAGGCCGAACAGCATCACCAGGAGGGACAGACGCAAAGCCATCGCTTACCTCCTCTGTGTATTCACTTTCTCAATTGACCCTGGGGAATTTGGACGGTCCACACCGCGTCCCGGCTGGCCGGCAGAAGAGCTTCCCCCGTGGCTCACGGCACTTGTACCGATCGGCTTGGCCGACCTTGGTTGTGATGTCGTTGCCGGTGCCAGCCAGAATATCATGAGCCCCAGAACAAGAACGAGCAATCCGACGAGGGTCATGATCCGCAGGGACATGGGTCTTTCTCCGGTCGTGAACAGCACACAAATTCAGTATGCCAACCGAGTGAGAGCCATTTCAAGATCCTACCTCTCCGAACATGATAGACTTTGTCGACGCTTGATGTATCCTGCCACTCAGGTGAAGGAGCACGATCATGCCACATGATTTCATGCCGGGCCTCGCCGGCGTACCGGCAGCCAAATCCGCGATCAGCGATGTGGATGGGCAACGCGGTGTGCTGGAATATCGCGGCATCCGCATCGAAGAACTCTGCCTGCGATCGTCCTACCTCGAAACCGCCTATCTTTTGCTATTTGGACACCTTCCCAGTCAACCGCAGCTCGCGCGATGGAACGAGGACATCGTCCACCACCGTCGGATCAAGTTCAAGATTCTCGATTTATTGAAATGCCTTCCGGAACAGGGCCATCCCATGGACGCATTGCAAGCCGCGGTCGCCGCCTTGGGGATGTTTTATCCTGGCCGGAATGTACAGGACATCGAAAATAACTATTGGTCTGCCGTCCGTCTTATTGCCAAATTGCCCACGATCGTCGCAGCCTGGGCTCGTCTGCGGCATGGGAACGATTACATTCCACCGCGCGACGATCTCGGATTTTCAGAAAACTTCCTCTACATGCTGACCGAGACGGAGCCGCTTCCCTTGTGGGGCAATATTTTCGACGATTGCCTGGTCCTTCATGCCGAGCACACGATGAATGCCTCAACCTTCACCGGCATGGTCACCGCTTCGACGCTGGCCGATCCCTATACGGTCGTCGCGTCCTCAATCGGGGCCCTGAAGGGCCCGCTGCATGGTGGGGCCAACGAAGAAGTCGTGCAGATGCTGAAGGAGATCGGTGAACCAGGGCGGGTCCGATCGTACCTCGAAGAACAGGTCCGCGCGAAACAGAAACTGATGGGCTTCGGTCACCGGGTGTACAAGGTCAAAGACCCCCGTGCGACAATCCTACAGACTCTGTGTGAACGCCTCTTCAAGGAATGTGGCAGTTCACCCTTATACGAGGTCGCCATAGAGGTCGAGCGGGTCGCAGAAGAGCTGCTGAAGGGGAAGGGGATCTATCCCAACGTGGACTTCTACTCTGGGATCATCTACGAGAAGATGGGTATCGAGACCGATTTGTTTACACCGTTATTCGCGATGGCTCGGGTGTCGGGGTGGCTGGCTCATTGGCTTGAACAGCTTCGCGAGAACAAACTGTTCCGTCCGGATCAGATTTATTCCGGTGAGCATAACCGGCCATACGTGCCCATCGATCAACGCTAAGTCCTTTCTTGCACTGCCACTTCCAACAGTGACCTAGCCCCCTTGACTCCGCGGCAGCCCGAGTTATCTCCTGGTTTAGACAGGCGACGTGGCGCGCGCCGCGAAGAGACATTTTGAGACAGCGAACAAGAATGAGAAGGAGGTCTAGCATGACACTTGTACGGTGGGATCCATTTCGTGAACTCCAAGACATGTCTGATCGGTTGAATCGGATGTTTAGCGGTCCGGCCTTGCCTCGGACGAACGGCAAGGAGACAATGGTTGTCGCCGACTGGGTGCCATCCGTGGACGTCAGCGAAACGGACGGGGAATACCAGATCAAGGCGGAGATCCCTGATGTGAAGAAGGAAGATGTGAGGGTTACACTAGAAGACGGTGTCCTCACGATCCAGGGTGAGCGCAAGCAGGAAAAAGAAGAGAAAGGCAAAAAGTACCATCGATTGGAGCGCTCCTACGGTAGCTTCGTCAGGAGCTTTACCTTGCCCGATCTCGTCGATGAGGAGAAGGTGAAGGCGGAATTCAAGGATGGTGTCCTGAATCTCAACCTGCCCAAGTCCGAGAAGGCGAAGCCGAAAGCGATTGAAGTCAAGGTCAGCTAATCGGGAATTACCTCATCCGGTCTGAAGAGAGGCCCGCTTCGGCGGGCCTCTTCTTGCTGGCCCTTACGTCCCACCGTCAGTCGTTTCGCACATCACAAGTTCCCAGATCAGTTTATCCAGATCGTACCGCAGCACATAGCGATGTCCGTCTTCAGCATGAAGGCGGAAATAGCAGTGGGTCTCAGTATACCAACGAGTCACGATCTCGGTCACAGTCAGCCGGTTTCCTTCATGCATGAAGGCCCGTGGAGTTTCCTCCCCCTTAGCACCGGCGAATGCTTCAACAATGATGTATGACCCGTCCATGGACCAACACCCTTGTGCATGCAGGCGGCCTGAGTTTATCATGGCGCCCGCAACACTTGAGAACCCTTACACCGGGGAGTAGGACGCATGAAGAAGACAGCGACCGCGACTCAGTCATCACGTGCCATCACCAGAATTGAACGCGATACCATGGGCGAACTGGCCGTACCAACCACGGCCTATTATGGTGTGCAGACCGCCCGCGCCATTGAGAACTTCCCGATCAGCTCGTTGCGATTTCCCCGCGCCATGATCCGGGCGATGGGGATGATCAAACGTGCTGCCGCGACGGTGAATCAGTCACTCGGCCTCCTCGACAAGATACCAGCGGATGCGATCAAACAGGCAGCGACTGAAGTGGTCGAGGGCAAGCTTGACGCCGAGTTCCCCGTGGACATTTTTCAAACCGGCTCGGGCACCTCGACGAATATGAACGCCAACGAGGTGATCTCCAATCGTGCCACCGAGCTGCTAGGCGGAACACGAGGCAGCAAGCTGGTGCACCCAAACGATCACGTTAATCTTGGCCAATCCAGCAACGACGTGATTCCCACCGCGATTCACGTCGCCGCCGGGGAGATGATGGAACAGCAGCTCATCCCGGCACTCACATGCTTACAGAAAGCGCTGGCTCGCAAAGCCAAAGAGTTCGATAAGATTGTCAAGATCGGTCGCACCCATTTGCAGGATGCGACGCCCGTGCGGTTGGGTCAGGAATTCGGCGGTTACGCGCGCCAGATTGAATTAGGCATTCAACGAGTCAAACGCTCACAAGACGCTCTCAGTGAAGTCGCACTGGGCGGCACGGCAGTCGGTACAGGGCTCAATTGCCATCCGAAGTTCTCCGCCAAAGTGATGGCCATCATTTCGAAAGAGACCGGCTGTACATTTAAAGAGGCGAAGAACCACTTTGAAGCGCAGTCCACTCAAGATTCGTTGGTTGAGGCAAGCGGGGAATTGAAGACCATCGCCGTGAGCCTCATGAAGATCGCGAACGACATTCGCTGGCTCGGCTCCGGTCCGCGCTGTGGGCTCGGAGAGATCAGTCTGCCAGAGACACAGCCGGGCTCGTCCATCATGCCCGGCAAAGTGAACCCGGTGATTGCTGAATCAGTGACGATGGTCTGCGCACAGGTGATCGGAAATGATGTGACCGTCACTGTGGGAGGACAGGCGGCTAACTTCGAACTGATCGTCATGTTGCCGGTCATGGCCTATAACGTATTACAATCCATCGAACTCCTCTCGACTGCCTCCACCAATTTAGCGGTCAAGTGTATCGACGGCATCAAAGCCAACGAGGAGCGCTGCCGGAGCTTGATCGAGGAAAGTCTGGCCATGTGCACTGCTCTGGCTCCGGAGATCGGATACGAGGCTGCTGCGAAACTGGCCAAGGATGCCTACAAGTCAGGCAAGACCGTGCGTCAGATGGCCAAAGAGCAAAGAGTCCTGCCAGAGAAGCGGCTAAATGAACTGCTCGACCCCTGGCGCATGACCGAACCAGGAGGGCCTGTCGGAAGTGCAGGAGGGTAATCTGAGCTTTGACAGCTCAAGAGCCTCTATGCTAAAGTCCGCGGAACTGTTGAGGTTCTTGTCACTTTTCTGTCCACTTTACCTGGGAAAGAACGCATGAGCGCAACGAACTCGCATGTAATTATTGTGGTCGGCGCCGGACCGGCAGGGATGGCGGTCGCCAGCACCTTGGCAAAGGCCGGCCATGAGGTGATTATCCTGAATCGGGACATCAAATTCGGCGGGTTGGCTGAATATGGGATTTTCCCCGCGAAGCTTAAGTTGCGTGGTGGGTTGAAGAAACAATACTGGGAGATGCTCGAACAGCCCAATGTCCATTATTTCGGCAATGTGACAGTCGGGAAGGGCAAAGACCTCACGGTAGAGGACGTCCGCGAACTCGGCGCGAGTGCCGTGGTCTTCGCGGTCGGCGCGCAAGGCACCAAAGCCATCGGCGTCGAAGGAGATTCGGCCAATGGCGTGTTCCACGCGAAGGATGTCGTGTACCACTTTAATCGGCTCCCTGGATTCGGCGATCGCCCGTTTGAAATGGGCAAGCACGTAGCTGTGATCGGAGCCGGCGACGTGATGGTCGATATCGCCCGTTGGCTGATCCGCTATAAGAAGGTGGAGCGGGTCACAGCGATCGTGCGCCGTGGGCCTGCCGAGCGAAAGTACAATCCAAAGGAAATTCGCGCGGTGTGCGCCAACATGGATATAGACGGGATTACCAAGGAAGTGGCTCGGATCAAGGATCGCCTCGCCGCGGTCGGCCAGCATGCAGACGAGGTCCTCAAGAGCCTGACAGACGAGTTTACAAAATGCGAACCAAAGGTCAGCGAGACGAAGATGGGCTTCAAGTTTTTAGCCTCCCCCAAGCGAATCCTAGTCGATGGCAACAATCGCGTGCGCGGGCTGGAGATGGAACGACAACAAGCTGGAGGCGAAAGGCGACGATACCGCAGCCGTCGGACTGAAACAGTATTATGAGTTCCCCTGCGATGCCGTAGTCTTTGCCGTCGGCGACAAAGTCGATGAGACCGTCGGACTGCCCTATAGAAACGGCCTGTTCCTCACCAACCCCAATAAGACCAATAACGATCCTGACGATGCGCTCTTTCAGGCCTATGACGAAACCACTGGCAAGATCGTCGACGGTGTCTTTCTCGCCGGGTGGGCTCGCAAAGCGAGCGAAGGCTTAGTCGGCATCGCCAAGCGGGACGGGGATTGGTGTGCTGAAGTCGTAAACCGCTATCTCGCGGCGAAAACATCGGACCGCCACTCTGACGCAAAAGTAGTCCTCGACAAACTCGGGTCGATCCTCAAGGCACACAAGAGCCACCCGGTCGATGTGAAGGGACTCCGCGTACTTGAGTCGATAGAGAAAAAGCACCAAGGTGCGACAGATTGTATCGGGGAGTTCAAATACGCGGGTAACCAGGAAATGCTCGAATTGATCGAGCGGGGACAGAGCTAACAAGTAGAGCGATTGTTCGGACCTCTATCCGTCTCCCCACTTCAACTTTTCGCGCAGCACCTCATAATATCCGCTTTCCGGGAAGCGGATAAGTCGCGTCCGGTACTCGGATATCTTGATTTCAACTGTATCGCCCTGGATCATCGCCACTCCAACCTGACCATCCAGCGTCGCCATCGCGCCGTCGTCTCTGCTCGTCAGCGTCACTTCGATTTCGGCGGTTCCCGGAACGATGAGGGGCCGGTGGGTCAAGGTGTGGGGACAGATCGGGGTCACCATAAGTGATTGGACAGCCGGATTGATAATGGGTCCGCCGGCCGACAGGGAGTAGGCCGTCGATCCCGTTGGCGTGGTGACGATCACTCCATCGCCACGTAAATTGGTGACGAACTGTCCTTGAATGGAAATCTTCAACTCGATCATCCGGGCCAGCGTCCCCTTGCTGATCACGACATCGTTCAGCACCACCCCTCGCGCGACGGTTTCTCCATGCCGATGGACATGCGTCTGAAGCATGAGTCGCTCATCGAGAACGAAGTCATTGGCAAACACCCGCTCAAGTGAGGGGTACAGGTTCTCCAGTCGGACCTCGGTCAAAAATCCTAGTCCACCCAGGTTGACGCCCAGGATGGGAATACTTCGCTCTCCGGCAAGTCGGGCAGCGTTGAGCATCGTCCCGTCACCGCCCATGACAAGAAGCACATCCGCTTTGCTCGCCAGCTGGGTTTTCTGCATCCCCCCCTGTTCGCCCAGCAGGGCTGCCGACGTCGTGTCCAAGATGACGCCAATACTTCGAGCCCTGAGCCAGGTGACTACATCAAGCAATGTATTCTTGATCTCAGGAAACTTAGGCTTTGTTAAAATCCCGATACTTTTGTTCTTCATTGAGCGGAACCAGTCGGGCGGCTATTATTTCCCTGTGAAAAAGTGCGAGATTGTATCGGGAGCGTTCTTTTGAAGTCAACGAACGAAGATGAGTCACTCGCCTCATGACCGGTGTAGTTTCGACTTCTTCTCTTAATGTTGTGTGATTCTCTCGTAGCCTTGACACTTAAAACCCTTCTAGTTAGAATTAGCCTAGATTTTTCGATAGGTTTGCGGATATGAAACTGCGTATAGGCTTCACCTAAAAGGAGGCAGGATGTTCGAACGATTCACGGACAAGGGTCGGAAGATCATCATCCTCGCACGGGAAGAGGCAGAGCGTCATCAAAACGACTACCTCGGAACCGAGCATCTCGTCTTGGCTATCCTCCGTGAATCAGACGGAATTGCTCTGATGATCTTGAAAAAGATGGGACTCTCGACCGAACAAATCCGCTTGGAAATCGAGCGAAATTTGCCAGGCGGAGGGACCACCATGACCTTTGGGGAAATCCCATTCAGCCCCCGGGTGAAGAAAGTCATCGAGTACGGGGTCGAAGAAGCTCGTCTCCTCGGACACAATCATATCGGCAGCGAACATCTCTTATTGGGACTTCTCCGAGAAGAGGAAGGGATCGGCGGAAAGATCCTTCGCAGTTTAGGCGCTAATCTTCTGACCGCCCGACAATTGACCGTCACATTCTTGCGGAAGTCCGCCCCGCGTGAGCGCGACCGAAAGAGCAACACCCCGGCCCTCGATGAGTTCGGTCGTGATCTGACCCAGCTGGCCCAAGAAGGGCATCTGGATCCCGTCATCGGCCGAGCTGACGAAATCGAGCGGGTGCTTCAGATCCTGAGCCGCCGTTCGAAAAACAATCCCGTGCTCATTGGGGAAGCCGGGGTCGGCAAGACCGCGATTGTGGAAGGTCTCGCCCAGCGGATCGTTCAGTCTGAAGTGCCGGACAATCTCCTCTCACGACGCGTCATTGCACTCGACCTCGGGTCACTGGTTGCGGGAACGAAATATCGCGGCCAATTCGAGGAGCGGCTGAAAGTCGTGATGAAGGAAATCGTCCAGGCCGGGAACATCATCATCTTCATCGACGAACTTCATACCTTAGTGGGAGCAGGGGCGGCAGAAGGATCGATTGATGCCTCCAACATGCTCAAGCCCGCACTGTCGCGCGGCGAAATTCAGTGCATCGGTGCGACGACGCTCGATGAATATCGAAAGCATATTGAAAAAGACGGAGCTCTCAAGCGCCGGTTCCAACCGATTCACGTCCAGCCGCCGAGCATCGACGAAACGGTGCAGATTATCAAAGGACTTCGCGATAGGTACGAGGAACATCATGGCGTCGAGATTTCCGAAGAAGCCATTCTCGAAGCGGTCAAGCTGTCCGATCGATACATCAGCGATCGCTTCCTCCCGGACAAGGCCATCGATTTGATCGACGAGACTGGGTCACGGGCAAAATTGCAGACCTACGCACTGCCCTCAGAGCTGAAAGCGATGGAGCAAGAGCTGAAGAAAGTCTCTCGCGAAAAGGAACTGGCCATCTCGATGCAGAACTTCGAGGAAGCGGTTCGTCATCGCGAGGAAGAAGAACGGCTGCGCAAACTCCTCGATGAATCCAAGCGCGAGTGGAAGAAAAATCAGGAAAAGAATAAGCCAACGATCGGAAAAGAAGACGTGGCCTATGTCGTCTCCAAGATGACAGGCATACCGCTCTTTAAGCTCGAGGAAGAAGAGTCGAACAAGTTACTGCGCATGGAGGAATTCCTCCATAAGCGCGTGGTCGGCCAAAACGAAGCGATCTCAGCCGTGGCCCGGGCCATCCGGCGGTCACGCGCCGGCCTCAAGGAAGCGCGGAAACCTATCGGATCCTTCATCTTCCTGGGACCAACCGGGGTTGGGAAAACCGAACTGGCAAGAACGTTAGCGGGATTCCTCTTCAACAGCGAAGACGCACTCATTCGGATCGACATGTCCGAATATCAGGAAAAGTTCACCAGTTCGCGACTCTTCGGGGCCCCTCCGGGATACGTGGGATACGAAGAGGGTGGCCAATTAACTGAACGGGTCCGACGCCGGCCTTATTCAGTGGTCTTGTTCGACGAAATCGAAAAGGCCCATCCGGATGTGTTCAATATCCTCTTACAGGTCTTGGACGATGGTGTGCTGACCGACAGCCTCGGACGCAAGGTCGACTTCAAGAATTGCGTCATCATCATGACCTCTAATATCGGGACCAAGATGATCCAGAAGGGGGTTTCGCTCGGATTCCAGAGCACGGAAGGCGATCAGGAGCGCCACAAGAAGGAAGAAGTGTTGGGAGAATTGCGCAGGTCGTTCAGCCCAGAGTTTCTGAACCGAATCGATGAGATCGTGGTTTTCCATCAATTGGACAAAATACATCTCTACAATATTCTCGACATCCTCTTGGGCGAGCTCAACCTTCGTCTCCTCGACAAGGGTGTGGAACTCGAGGTCGAGGATGACGTCAAGCAGTGGTTGATTAAAGAAGGCTACGAACCGCTCTACGGAGCCAGGCCGATGCGCCGGACGATTCAGCGTGCGATCGGCGATCCACTCTCCGAAGAGATGATCAAGGGACGGTTCAAGGAATGCCGAAAGATCCGCGTGGTGCTTCGCGACGGCGCTCCGGCATTCATCGAGCAGGAGGCCATGGCTGGCGTCTAATGGCCCAGTCCTGTAGCTACGCAACGCTATCGCATAGAGTTCGACACGGCCCTTGTGGCGCCAGCGGCTACAAGGGCCGTGTTATTTGGCCTCTCTCAGAATGACGCATTTTTCGTCGGGCCAGTTTACATGTTAAGCACAGCGTTCATGATTACGACTGTACAGCACCCCACCTCCACCTGGGTACCGGGACCTATCCTTGGTATCGAAACGTCATGTGATGAAACGGCGGCATCGGTGCTAGCAGCAGACGGCATCGTCCTCTCGAACATCATTGCGTCGCAGCATGCCGTTCATCGGCGATTTGGTGGCGTCGTTCCCGAACTCGCCTCCCGTGCCCACATTGAATCGATTGAAGACGTCTCCGCTGAAGCAATGCAACAGGCCGGTCTCGCATGGACGGATCTCTCCAGTATCGCCGTTACTCAGGGGCCCGGCCTGGCCGGCGCTCTCCTCGTCGGAGTCAACTATGCAAAAGCACTGGCCTATGCCTTGAACATCCCAGTGGTCGGCGTGAGCCATCTTGAAGGCCACATCGCCTCCGCCTGGTTGCAGGACCCAACGTTTCCGTTACCCTGCGTGGTCCTAGTTGTATCGGGCGGACATACGCACCTCTATTATAAGGAACCCAGCGGTCACTGCCGGCTCCTTGGGGCGACAAGAGACGACGCGGCAGGGGAGGCCTTCGACAAAGGCGCTCAAATGCTTGGCCTGGAATACCCGGGAGGGCCGGCCGTCGATCGCTTGGCTCGACAGGGAAACCCAGCCGCCATTGCCTTTCCAAGATCGTATCTCAAGAAGGGGAGTCTTGATTTCAGTTTTAGCGGCTTAAAGACCGCCTTGCTCTATACACTTCAAGCAATACATGAGCAATCTCGCACGGCGCGAGCCGCCGACTTCGCCGCTGGCTATCAAGAGGCCATCGTGAGCGTCTTGGTCGACAAAGCCTTTGCCGCAGTCCGGTTATCCGGCGCTCGTGCGCTGGCCGTTGTCGGAGGGGTATCGGCCAATTCTCGATTGCGCACCCTGTTCCAGCATCGAGCAGCTTCCGAAGGCCTGCACCTGAGCCTTCCCCCGCTGGAATACTGTACCGACAATGCTGCGATGATCGCGGCGGCAGGGAGGCAGGCTCTTCGCGCAGGGCTCCGTGCACCTCTGGACATTGACGCCCAAGCCTCGATGGCTTCACCATTCGCAGAGGTCATCTAACCGTTAGCACGAAGGACACGACGCCCATTCCTGAAATTCACGGACAAGTCCTCGGTCTCCGCGCCGGCCAGCTCGCAATGCTTGAGCGGCTGTATCGTCGACGTATGCCCGTGGATGAAGTCCTCTCATCTGAAGCGGCAAAAACCCTTGCACAGTTCACGCACGAGATTCGCCGTCCCATCGGACTGGTCATCACCCGGCGCGGAGCCGTGCAAGACGTCTTGGTCGGCGCCGGCACCGAGCCTTCGCCAACGACGCTGGCCACGTTTCGTGCAAGCCCGCGATCGCTGAGGGGCCTTCGGCTGATCCGCTCGCACCTAAAAGAAGAACCAATCAATCAAGAAGAGCTCACCATGCTGGGTCTGCTCCGACTCGACATGATCGGAACGTTGGCCGTCACACCCAAAGGCGAACCGGGATTGCTCTCCTTGGCCCATCTGAATCCACCCAGTCCGCAAGGGCAGTTGTATACGCTGCTGACGCCCACTCTGGTGCATCAATGCCCGGTGGATTTCGAGACGTTCATTCGTGAACTGGAGTCAGACCTCCAGCGTCAGAGCGCGTCTCACACAATGGCCCAGAGTCAGACAGCCATCCTAGTGAGCGCCTCGCCTAAGAGTAAGACCGAGCAAGAAGAACGCCTTGCCGAGTTGGCAGAACTGGCCTCCTCCGCAGACCTTACGGTGATTGACCGTTTGGTGCAACGCACACAGAGCGGCCATCACCGGTTTCAATTGGGCAGTGGCAAACTCAAAGACGTACTGATGCAAGCCATGCAGAAGGGCGCAGATCTCCTCATTTTCGATCAAGATTTGGCTCCCGCGCAGGTGCGTGCCATTGCGGAGATCACCGACCTCACGGTCATCGATCGGACCCAGCTAATTCTCGACATCTTTGCGCAACGGGCACATAGCCGAGAAGGCAAGGTGCAAGTCGAATTGGCGCAGCTTCGTTATCTGCTTCCCCGTCTCTCCGGTCAGGGAACGAGTCTCTCGCGCTTGGGGGGAGGCATTGGCAGCAGAGGTCCCGGTGAAACGAAGCTGGAAACGGATCGCCGTCGCATCAGGGAGCGCATTGACTATTTGGAGCGAGAGATCGAGGGATTTGCCCGTCATCAAGACCAACGGCGATCTCGCCGTATCCGACAGGCCTTCCCAGTCCTGTCCATCGTGGGCTACACGAACGCCGGCAAGTCGACATTGCTCAACGTCTTAACGAACAGTCAGGTTAGCGCGGCTCCACGCGTCTTTGAAACGCTCGACACCACCAGCCGCCAATTGCGTTTTCCGCATGGCAGGGAAGTCATCATCACCGACACGGTAGGGTTTATTCGCGACCTTCCCAAAGATCTCCTCGCCGCCTTCAGAACGACATTGGAGGAATTGCGCGATGCCGATCTCCTCCTGCATGTGGTCGATGCGGGAGCGAAAGATTTGGACGCCCATATCGCAGCGGTCGACACCGTGCTTCAAAGTCTCACCCTGGATCAGCTTCCACGGGTCCTGGTGTTTAATAAGTGCGACCAACTTCCGGTTGCGCAATCGGAGACCCTGTGTCGACGCTACGGCGCGATCGGGATCTCGGCTCTGCATCCGAAGACGTTAACCCCACTGATCCATCACCTCGAAGAACGGTTGGCTACGCTCGTCCCAGCGGACGACTCTTTCCGGAAATCGGCAGGCTCGACACTCACGATTGCATCTCGTACTTAATCTGCTGCACAATCGCTCCTCGCCGGTACGAGCCATGACTACGAAATCTTTACCATCGTTGGATCGTCAAGAACGCCTCCGGGCGATTGCAAAGGCACTCCAGCGCACGATGCCAACCCCGAAGATGGAACTCGACCATCGTTCCCCTTGGGAATTGCTCGTGGCCACGATCCTCTCAGCCCAATGTACCGACCAGCGGGTCAATCAGGTCACCCCACCACTCTTTCGCCGTTATCAGGGACCGGCAGAGCTGGCAGCAGCCAGCCTGCCAGAACTCGAACAGTTCATTCGATCGACCGGCTTCTTTAAAAGCAAGGCCAAACATCTTATTGCCTGTGGCAAGGTCATGACCGAACGCTTTAACGGGCAGGTCCCGCAGACGATGGACGAGTTGATCACCTTGCCAGGCGTGGGCAGAAAGACTGCGAATGTCATTTTAGGGAATGCTTTCGGCCAGCCCAGTGTTGTCGTCGATACCCACGTAAAACGCGTAGCAAAGCGACTCGGGCTGACCAGATCCGACAATCCAGACCGTGTTGAACAAGACCTCCAGCAGCTCGTGCCCAAATCCCTGTGGACAGCCGTCTCGCAACGCTTGTTGTTACATGGCCGCTACATTTGTCTCGCGAGAAAACCCCAGTGCCTTACCTGTCCGGTCTACCGGCATTGTCCATGGAAAGAGAAAGGCCCTCGATGATTCACAGTATGACCGGATTCGGTCGTCGGCAGGCTGCTTGGCAAGATGGGTCCGTCACGGTCGAAATGCGTTCCGTGAACCATCGCTATCTTGAAATCGCCTGCCGCCTTCCCCGGCCGTTGAGCCACCTAGAAGACTCCTTCAAGAAAGCGATCCAGCAACGCTGCACCCGTGGACGCATTGACATTACGGTGACGGTTCAGGCGGGCAAAGGTCGCGCAGGAAGCGTCAATCTTGACCAGCCCCTCGCGAAGCAGTACCATCAGGCCCTTCGCACTCTCAAGAAATCCCTGAAGCTGAGCGGTTCCATCGATCTGGCGCTCATGGCTGGGCTCCGTGACGTGGTGTCAGTATCGGATCAACCAGCGGAAGACCCAAAACTGTCGAAGATAGTTCAAGAACTGACGACGAAGGCACTGGCGGATCTTGAGGGCATGCGAACGAGCGAAGGGAAGGCCCTGGCAAAGGATATGAACGCGCGGGTCCAGACCATCCGGGGACGTAAGGCTCTGATCGCAGCACGGACCCCTCTGCTGGCTCAGGAGGCCTTTGACCGCATGAAGACCCGTGTGGAGAAGCTGCTGGGGTCGGAAATCCCCGATCCCCCCCGGCTCTATCAGGAATTGGCAGTGTACGCTGATCGTGGCGACATTACGGAAGAAATAGTCAGATTGGACTCGCATATGATACAGTTTGAGCAGACGCTCAACCGTGCAGAATCCGTGGGCAAAACACTCGATTTCCTACTCCAGGAAATCGGGCGGGAAGTCAACACGATCGGCTCAAAAGCCAACGACGCGGAAATTGCCGGTCAGGTGGTTCAGATGAAGGCCGAACTCGAACGCATTCGTGAACAGGTCCAAAACGTCGAATGAGCTCAAGCATCACGACAAGTTCCACAGCGCCGACGTCCAGCCAACCACGATCCTCGATGGATCGACGTGGGATTCTGTTCATTATCTCTGCACCCTCTGGGACGGGGAAGACCACGCTCTGCAAGCAGCTCACGACAAATCTTCCTGATCTTTGGCACTCAATTTCCTACACGACAAGAAAACCACGGCCGGGCGAAATGCATGGGCGCGAATATTATTTTATCGAGGAACAGCCGTTCCGGGAGATGATCGATCGAAATGAATTCGTCGAGTGGGCCCGCGTGTATGGAAACCTCTATGGGACGCCGTGGAAATCGCTGACCGAAAAGATCGATCAGGGAATCGACGTCTTACTGGAGATCGATGTGCAGGGGGCTAAGCAAGTCAAGAAACGATTCGAGGACTCGGTGTCGATTTTTATTCTTCCCCCCTCAATGGCCGTGCTCCGATCCCGACTCCAAACCAGGGCCTCCGATACACCAGAAGAGATTCAACGGCGACTGCACAAAGTGAAAGAAGAGGTGTGGAGCTACCGCGAATACGCCTATATCGTCAGAAACGAAGACCTCAGCCAGTCGCTTCGCGATCTCGAAAGCATCTTCTGGTCTGAACGTTTGAAGACAAAACGATTGAATATGACGTGGCTTGAACATAATTTCATTCTTGACGACGAACAGAAACCCTAAGATCACACGATCTTTTTTACCACAAAGGAGTACTGCGTCTATGATCGACATGTTGAGACTCTTACCGCAATACGTGCCGGGCGAATTTGACTCACGCCACCGGCTGGCGATCATCGCGGGCCAGCGGGCGAAGCATATCCTGCAAGGATCGCGTCATGGCGCCTCGCGTTTCACCAAAGAAACAACCATCGCCCTCGATGAAGTCCTCCGAGGCCAAACTAAATACCTCGTCGGCCAAGAAGCGCGGACTGCGATGAAGGAAGCGAAGCGCGGCAAGGAAGGCGAAATGGAGCGCATCGCCATGATGACCGGCGACGATGCGAAGGAGATCAAGAAAGAACTGAGCGTCTATGTCGACGATACCCCGAAGCCGGTGGTGAGTGAGACCGAGGAGTAATTGGTGAAGATCTCCGCCTCCATAGGGCCATTGTTGATCGGGAAACGGATCGTGCTCGGCGTGACCGGCAGCATCGCAGCCTATAAGGCTGTCTCATTGCTCCGGACCTTGCTCCGTGAAGGAGCAACCGTCCAGGTTGTAATGACGCAATCGGCCACGAAGTTCGTCGCCCCGCTAACGTTTGAAGTGCTCTCCGGCCATCCCGTTTCGATGGATCTGTTCGAGGCGCATCAGGAGATGAAACATTTGTCGTTGCCTGAACAGGCAGAGGCCATCGTCATTGCGCCGGCTACAGCCAATTTTCTTGCAAAGGCAACGCTGGGGCTGGGTGACGATTTGCTCTCGACCATACTCCTCACGGCACAGTGCCCGCTGATTGTGGCGCCTGCTATGGACGGAGGGATGTGGACGCATCCCTCCGTCACAGAGCACGTAGAAACTTTGCGTGCGAGGGGAACGACGGTTGTGGATCCTGAAGAGGGCCCGCTTGCCTCCGGACGCCTCGGTCAAGGCCGCTTGGCAGAGGAAAGCAGAATTCTAGAGGCCATTCACGCAGCACTCGCTCCACAACGCGATTGGCAGGGGCACCGCATTCTGGTTTCGGCAGGTCCGACGCAAGAGCCGATCGATCCGGTCCGCTTCATTTCAAACCGTTCCTCCGGCAAGATGGGTTATGCCATCGCAGAAGCCGCCCAGGCGAGGGGAGCCCGGGTGGTCCTCGTCACTGGTCCCACAGCCTTGCCAACTCCGAGAGGCGTCGAGGTCGTCTCGGTAGCCACGGCTGAAGAAATGACAAAAGCCCTGTCCACGCGGCTAGCATGGTCCACAGCTGTGATCATGGCCGCCGCCGTGACGGATTTTCGTCCCAAGCACCCGGCCCCGCAAAAGATAAAGAAGCAGGGGCAAACCGACCAGACGCTTGCTCTCGAACGGACCACCGACATCCTGGCCTCCTTATCGGCCCAACGGACCACGCAACTCATGGTTGGCTTCGCCGCTGAAACCAGCGATCTGATAGCCCACGCGAAAGACAAGTTGACGGCAAAAGGGCTCGACCTCATCGTTGCGAACGATGTCACGGCAGAGGGAGCGGGATTCGGTAGCGATCAAAATGCAGCCACATTGATCGACCGGCAGGGAGCTATGACAGAACTGCCGCTGATGCCGAAACGAGCACTCGCCGACGCGATCCTGAACCGGGCGCATGAACTGCTCCGCACCAGAGAATCCAACCAGGCTCCCGAGCCAGTTGCGGGAGGACGCTAGCAACCCATGGCTCAGCATCAGAAAGCCGCCGAGAGCGCTATGGAAATCGATCGACTGGCCACCCAGTTAGCCAAAGATCCACATTCCAAAGTATTCATGCCACTAGCCGAAGAGTACGGAAAAGTCGGCATGTGGCAGGAAGCCGCGGGCGTCCTCGAAGACGGCCTGAAGTTGTATCCCGGATTCATTACCGCCATGGTCGCCCTCGGACGTGCCTATGACCAGATGGGGCAGGCCACGAAAGCCAAGGCGATTCTGGAAGAATCCGTCAAGTTGAGCCCCGAAAACCTGCGCGCCCACCGGACCTTGATCAAGATCTACGCGAGCCAGGGGCTAAACGAATCGGCACTGCAATGCTGCGCCGTCATCCTGGCGGTCAACCCGCGGGATGAGGAAGCGCTCTCAATGCAAACTGCTCTCGGCGGACAGCTGATACAAAAGAAGGACCCGGAACAGGCAAAGCCGGAGGCTCCAGTCACGCGTAACCTCTCCGCCGAGAAGGCTGCTGCACTCCCTGCTCCTGTCGAATTCAAGGACTCGGCCACGGAGACGGCTACACCACCAGACGACATGCCAGTCTCAACCCCGACCGAACCAGAACTCACTTCTACCGACCCCCTTATTGTGGCAAGCGACCCGATGGAGACGGCCATCCACAGACACGATCAGCCGGGGGAGCAGCTTGCGATGCCGAAGCTGAATCCCCAAGCCGCCGAATCTGTGGTGAAACCTCCTCCATCCCCTCGCGCCGGAGTCGTGGCTGAGTTGGAAGCTCGGCTTCGCACTATCAAATCACGTCGTCGCGATCGTGGCGCACCGAACGAGCCACGCCCGAAAACTTCCTAATATTTTTCGCATGTTTGACCGGTCTGAGGCGGACTGATACAATGCCGCCCTGCTGGACCCTGTCACGAGGAATCGTCCTCACGTATCCAGGATTTGAACAACACGACATGCTGCGCATACGAGTTTTACACGGTCCAAATCTGAATCTCCTCGGGACCAGGGAGCAGTTAATTTACGGCACCATGTCCCTCGACGCCCTGGACTCAGCCATCACGAAGCTGGCGAAGGAGTTGGCAGTGAAGGTGGACCTGCGTCAGTCAAATAGCGAGGGTGAACTGGTCACCTGGATTCAAGAGGCTCGGACGGGATACGACGGGATCATCATCAACCCGGCAGCCTATACCCACACAAGCATCGCAATCCGGGACGCCATTGCGGCGGTCGGCTTGCCGACGGTTGAGGTGCATCTGTCCAATATTCATCAGCGGGAAGAGTTTCGCCATCGGTCCTATGTCGCGGGAGTCGTTCTCGGGCAGATAGCTGGCTTGGGTCCGACCGGCTATCTCCTCGCACTCCGTGGGTTGCACGATCTTCTGACCGCATCCCAACGCCGGAAGAAGACGGCCGCACCGGCGACATCGCGACGGACGGCAAAAGGAACAAGATAATTGCGAAGCGTGTCGAGCGAGCTATTACAGTCTGGAGGGAGTACCGAGTGATATCCACAACCGATTTTCGTGGTGGCGTGCGGCTCATGGTTGATAACCAGCCTTTTCATATCATTGAGTTTCAACATGTTAAGCCAGGCAAGGGTGGAGCCTTCGTGCGCACCAAGCTCAAGAGCTATCTGTCGGGAAATGTTCTGGATCGCACCTTCCGATCCGGAGAACGGTTCGAGGAGCCTGATCTCGAAGAACGGACCATGCAATTCCTCTATGCCACCGACGACGCCTATACCTTTATGGACACGGAGACCTTCGAGCAACTGACGTTCGAGAAGGGCAAGCTTGGTGAAAATGCAGACCTCTTGAAAGAAAACATGACGGTGAAGATTCTCGTGTACGAACATCGCCCGATCGATGTCGAGCTACCCAACTTTATCGAGTTGAAGGTCACCGATACCGAACCGGGTTTCCGTGGGGACACCGCCACGGGCGGCACCAAGCTCGCCACCCTTGAAACGGGCGCCACCATCAAGGTGCCGCTCTATTTAGAAACTGGGACCGTGATCAAGATCGATACGCGTACGCGAGGCTACGTGGAGCGGGTTCGGTGAGCAAACAGAAGTTGAGCAAGTCGAAGAAAAGAGGGACCCCGATCATCCTCCCTCAGGCCTTTGCCGCCTCCCCGAGCGGGCAGGGTACCCCTTTGCTATCCGGACCACAGACTAAGCACATCCAAGAACTGATCGATCTGCTCAAGAAGAACAATCTGACCGAACTGGAACTCGAGCGCGAAGGTCTCAGAATCCGTGTGCGATACGAAATCGGGGTCAGAACTATTACGGCCACCGTCCCGGAGCAGGGAGCGGCCGTCTCGACCTCAGCCTCTCAAGCCACTACTGTGGCCGGCACACAGACCGAAGACACGACGGGCATGATCACCATCACATCCCCGATCGTTGGGACGTTCTATCGGTCCCCCTCGCCCGATGCCGACCCCTATGTTGAAGAGGGAGATTATGTAAAAAAGGGACAGGTCTCTGTGCATCGTCGAAGCGATGAAGTTGATGAACGAAATCGAATCAGAGATGGATGGGCGGGTCACGAAAATCCTGGCTGAAAGCACCAAGCCAGTGGAGTATGGCCAGGCGCTCTTCCTCGTCGATCCGACGGCCACGCCCTAACCCTCGTCCCTCTACCCGCAACGGAGTACTCGCGTGTTTAAGAAAGTGTTGATAGCCAATCGCGGTGAGATCGCGCTCAGGGTGATTCGTGCCTGTAAGGAACTCGGCATTAAGACCGTGGCGATCTTTTCCGAAGCCGATGCGGCGAGCCTCCATGTGCGCGCAGCCGACGAAAAGATTTGCGTCGGACCTCCTGACGCTGCCCTCAGCTACCGAAATATTCCCAACGTCCTGAGCGCGGCCGAGATTACTGGGGCGGACGCCATCCATCCCGGCTATGGATTCCTCTCCGAGAACGCCCACTTCGCCGAAGTCTGCGAGTCCATCGGTGTCAAATTCATCGGTCCCACGTCCGAACATATCGCCCTCCTGGGCGATAAAGCCAAAGCGCGCGAGATCGTCTCCCGCCGAGGCTTACCCGTCACACCGGGCAGTCCCGGTGAGCTGAAGAGCGAACAGGAAGCCCTCGAAGCCGCCACCAAGATCGGCTATCCCGTCATCATCAAGGCCTCGTCCGGTGGTGGCGGGCGCGGCATGCGCGTCGTGAATAAAGCCGAGGACCTCGCGCGCGCATTTCAAGCCGCGCAAGCGGAGGCGAAGACGACGTTCGGCAACGATGCCGTCTACCTCGAACGATACTTTCTCGAGCCCCGCCATATCGAAGTCCAGATTGCCGCCGACCATCGTGGGCATGTCGTGCATCTCGGCGAGCGCGACTGCTCGATCCAGCGCCGGCATCAGAAGCTGGTTGAAGAAACGCCGTCGCCCGCCGTCGACGAGAAACTCCGCCGCGAAATCTGCCGCGTCGCCGTCGAAGCCGTCAAAGCAGTCCACTACCGGAATGTCGGCACTGTCGAATTCCTGCTCGACAAGGATCACAATTTCTTCTTCATGGAAGTGAACACCCGCATTCAGGTGGAACATGCGATTACGGAAATGGTGACCGGCATCGATCTCATCAAGGAGCAGATCAGGCTCGCCGCCGGACAATCCCTCTCGTTCAAACAGCAAGACATTAAGCTCAACGGGCACAGCCTCGAATGTCGTATCAACGCCGAAGACCCGGAGAGGTTTACGCCCTGTCCCGGGATGATCACGAGGTACAGCGCGCCGGGCGGATTTGGTGTGCGAGTCGATTCGGCGATGGAATCGAACATGATGGTGGTCCCGTTCTACGATTCGATGATCGCGAAAGTCATCACCCACGGGCGGGACCGGCAGGAATCCATCGCCCGCATGCGCCGAGCCCTCGACGAATTCGTCATCGAAGGTATCAAGACAACGATCCCGCTGCACAAACGCATTCTCAATGATCCCGACTTTCAAAAGGGCCACGTTTCAACCACCTTCCTCGAACGCTTCCTCGTCAGCTAACGCATCCTGCGACGCCGTACCATTCGCCTTGTCATCCTTGTTGCAATTCCCTCCCCTCGATCTCGCCTCCTGACTGCAGGGCTCCACTCCCACCGCATTCTCTCCAAGGTGTCAGTCGCGAGGGAAGATTCAGGCTGGCCTCACCTGCTTGACACATCAGCTAAACAGCCCTCATTCTGAGGGGGCCCCAGGTCTCCCTCTACAGAAAACTCACCGAACTGTATATGAGTGCGGGCTTCTTGGTCGCACCCCACATTGGGAGGTTCGCTTCAAGTAGTAGATCCGCGCGGAAGCGCGACGGAAGCACAGATAGTGAAAAAGAAAAGATTACTCCGTCAAGCCACAAAATATGGGGGCTGCAGCGAATAGGCCACAACGCCTGTTTTTTAGGCAAACTGCTAGTATGTTGCTGAGTGTCGGCCATTTTTCACACGACAAGGCTCTCATCCACAGAGTTATCCACAGAAGCTGTGGAATGAATCAGAAGCCCTGCTAAGAACAGAGGCGAAACACGGAGGAGATGCAGCACGTCCAGGACTTGGGCCCTGTCCCTTCTTCCGCACTACAGTCGAATTGAGGATACAATCTCTTCAACTCCAGCCAGTTAGTATGCGCCGTACAACCCGTTGGGCCCTCCCAGACCCGGTGCAAAAGAATTCATTTAACCCCGCTAATCGCTATCATCCCGCTAACTCCATCAACAACCCGGAGAATCCTGATGCACCGGGATCGGCGTCGCGGCAATTCTGGAGTGGTGAGTGGCCTTGTACCTCTTGCCAACAGGAATGGATTTAGTCTTGCGCAATATCGCAAGGGGATGAAAATCGTAGTGCACAGAAGTCCAGGGATCTCCTGCTAGCGAGTGCTTGCTCCTTCGAGTTAGAATGTCTCCCTCATGAATGCCGCGCGTCCTCACTCCCTCTCAGGCCTCTACATCATTCTCGACCCTTCGGTCTATCCTGCACGTCCCTTGCTCGAGGTGCTGACGGCAGCAGCTGAGGCCGGTGCTTCGCTTTTCCAATATCGCAACAAGACTGCATCGATGAAAGACGCCTACCTGGAAGCCTTGGCACTCCGACAAGCTGCAGCCAAGGCAGGGGTCCTCTTCATCGTGAACGATCGCTGCGACTTGGCCTTGGCTGTGGATGCCGATGGCGTCCATCTTGGGCAGGGAGACTTGCCGCTCGAACTGGCGAGGAAGGTGATGGGACCGGACAAGCTGATCGGGATCTCCACACACAATCTCAACCAGGTGCGGGAGGCCACGGCCGGAAAACCGGACTATCTTGGTTTTGGCCCAATCTTCAAACCCGGTTCCAAACTGGACCACGATCCAGTGGTTGGGCTTGAGGGGTTATGTGCGATGCGCGGACTCAGCCCGTTGCCCGTCTTTGCGATTGGTGGCATTCAGATCGACCAGGTCGGGGCGGTCATGAAGGCAGGAGCTGATGGGGTGGCCGTCATCTCAGCAATCTTGAAGGCAGCAGATACTCGAGAGGCCGTCAGGAAGTTTCTCGCCCAAATGCCGAGACCAACCTCGCCAGCTTCCTAATCTCTACCGCCCCCGCGAGTCGGATCATGCCTTCGTTCCAATTTTGATTCAGGCTCGCACGGAAGGGGAGGGGGCCCACCACGGGAACCTTCGCGAGGCGTCGAAGCAGGGTCACGGTCGATTGTTCCTGCGCTCGAGCTATCTTCGTACGCACTGGTCGACGTTGATTCAAGACCAACGCGACGATGGGGATCTTTCGCTGGCGAAGTGCGTGAACCGTTAATAGCGCATGATTGACTCCGCCCAGGCCCGACTGTCCCACTACGATGACAGGAAGTCCCATGCGCTGCACGAGGTCCAGCATATCGACGGTTTCCGTGATCGGCACATGCACACCGCCGACTCCTTCTACTGCCACAAGATCGTGCTTCTTAGCAGAGCACCGAAGGCTCGCAGGATAGTCGCCACCCGCACGTTGATCCCTTCCGCTCGTGCGGCAGAAAGCGGAGCGACTGGAAGTCGAAAGACATAGGGACAGACTTCTGCAATCGGATCATGGCTTCCAGCCGCTTTTCTCAACCGCGCTCCGTCAGCCTGAGCCTTGGTCGATCGCGAAACCCCTGTCTCAATCGGCTTCATGACACCGATGTCGACTCCCTGTTGCGTCAGATGCGCCACAAGCGCAGAGGTGACGAGCGTTTTCCCGACGCCCGTGTCGGTCGCGGTGATAAAGATCCCTCGCGAGCTGGAATTAGTAGATTTCCTTTTGGCTCGTCGCATAACTTTGAATCTATTATCCTCTTAAAGAATTCGGCTATCACAGTTCCACACCTGTCCCGACACATCGTTGAGTTGCGCCAGGTGCAAGACGGTCTTGGCAACTTCCTCTCGTGACGGGGGCCGGCCCAACGCATGGTCGTTCCAATTATCGCCTTCCGGTATGGCCCGTTCAGACAGTCCCGTCTTCTGCCAGCCAGGCAAGAGGAGATTCACACGGACGTTGCCGCCCCCCCACTCTTGGGCTGCAGTGTTCACCAGACCGATGAGACCAGCCTTTGATGCCGCGTAGGCGGATTGTCCTGTTGAACCACGGAATCCAGCATACGATCCAATCACGACGATCGATCCGCCGCCGCGAGCGAGGAGGGGAGGGGCCATGGCACGGAGACAGTGAAATGTTCCCGTCAGATTCGTGGCCATCACCTCGGCCCAATCCTCATCACGTTGTCGAAGAAGGAGACGGCTCCCTCCGATGCCAGCGTTGCAGATGAACACTGACGGCACAGGTACCTGGCGGCAGGAGGCTTCCACCATCTGTTGCACCGCGTATGGTGCGCGAATATCGGCTTCGTAGAGTGCCCCGGCTCCACCGGCGGCCACCACTTGTGTGAGCGTTTCTTCGGCAGCCGTCTTGTCTCGATGGTAATGTACCCCGACAGACCAGCCAGCCGCAGCAAAGGCCAGACTGATCGCTCGACCAATCCCTCCGGACGCACCGGTCACAAGCACCGCATATTTGGATTCGCCAGCTGGTTCTCGTCATCGTCGATGCCTCGTCGCCTTTCATAAGCACGAGATTATGGGTTGGATCTGGAATGAAGGCAAGTCTGCTGACGCAACATAGCCGACCTCCTTCTCTTGCTGCCTCCAGGATTCCTATGGTACGGTCACAGCATCGTTCAACCCTTGGAGGACCTCACGCATGCCGCTGACAATGCCTGGATATCGAAAGGTCCTCATAGTGGGAACCGCCCTGCTGCTCGTCTGGAGTACCTGGTCACCCGCTCTTGCAGCTGAAGACGCCAGCGTGATTGCCCAATCCGCAGATTATTTCCCCGATCAGGTCGGAAACGAATGGCACTATCGTGGTCAGATTACTGAAGGACCGCTACAAACGATTGAGCATAAATTTTTCACCAACCTGTCCTCGGTCACCGGCACCAAAACCATCAAGGGCATGACTGTCACCGTGTTTCACGATACCAACCCGGGGAACCATGGCCCATCGGACAGTTTCTACCGGCGCGATAGCGTCGGCATCGTCTATTACGGTTCTGAACCGGGCACACCCTTGGAAAAACAGCTCGTGCCCTATCAGATCGTGCGTTTCCCCATGAAGGTCTCGACCTCGTTCCCGCAATTCAACCGCAAAGGGCTGGACTTTGGCACCGATATGGATCGTGACGGCGAGAATGAAAAGGCCGATGCGCAAGGCGATTCCACGGTGGTGGGGCAGGAATCGGTCACCGTGCCGGCCGGCACGTTCAAAGACGCGGTGAAGGTGGAAGCCCGCATGTCCATGCAGATTCATCTCTCCGGCACGAACAAGACCGCCCATGGAACCGATGTGATGGCCGCCTGGTTCGTGAAGGGCGTGGGCTTGGTCAAGTACGTCGAGCGGCAGGAACTCTCGCCGTTGGAAGACCGGGGCGTGGTCACGGAAATCATGGAAGAACTGGAATCCTACGAGATCAAGCCGCCGAAGGCCTCACTCGGGCGGCGCGAATCCTCGACGGAGGGTCTGCTCGCTGACGACGCGGGTGATCACAAATTGCGTCAGGTACTCTTCACCTCCCGCCTTCGCTCCGACTCCGGAGAGTCGATGGCCTCCAAACGGGTGACGGCCGACTAACGCACCGGTGATCGGACGGTTCAGATAGAGATTCCCGACGTCGAACCGTTGCCGTGCCAGTTCCAGATTGGCTGGGCTTCGTGAATAGACTCCGCCGGTGAGTGCATAGGCCGTCGAATTTGCCAGGGTCAGCGCTTCTTGAAAGGAATTGGCCTTCATCACCGCGAGGATCGGCCCGAAGATTTCCTCTTGGGCTACTCGATGAGACGGCGCCACATCCGCAAAGACCGTCGGCCCGATATACCACCCTGGCCCTGTCACAGTTCCTTCCACTAGTAGGCGGGCTTCCTTCTTCCCAATCTCGATGTATTCCTGAATCTTCGCCTGCGCTCGCCTGTCGATCACCGGCCCGACTTGTGTGCTCGGCTCTTCCGGATTCCCCACCGTCAGGCTCAGCACCGCCTCTTGGAGGCGATCCAGGAAATTATCGTAAATCGCAGCATGTATGATCGCCCGCGAGCAGGCAGAACATTTCTGTCCCGCATAGCCGGTGAACGATGAGACCACTCCAGTGATGGCGTCATCGAGATCCGCCGTCTCATCCACGATAATCGCGTTTTTCCCACCCATCTCGGCCAGCACCCGCTTGACCATTTGTTGCCCAGGTATAAGAGTACCGGCGTCTCTCAGGATGCCGAGCCCCACGTCCTTCGAGCCGGTAAACGCGATTGTCGCGATCTCGGGATGGCGCACCAACGCCCGTCCGATGTCTGGTCCACCAGGCAGACAGCAGAGTACCCCCTCAGGCACACCTGCCTCCCGCAAGATCTCCGTCAGCCAGTGCCCCATCATCGGCGAGCGCTCGGAGGGTTTAAAAATCACGGGATTCCCGGTCACGAGTGCCGCCGACACCATGCCGGTAGGAATGGCCAGCGGAAAATTCCACGGAGCGAGGACGGCCGTCACCCCGCGAGGACTATGGAAACGCTGGTTCAGTTCACCAGGCTCCCGCCCTAACCGTTTTGGGGGAGAGAGCCTGAGCCAGTCAGCCGCATAAAATTCCAGAAAGTCGATCGCTTCAGCGAGATCCGCATCCGCCTCCCGCCAAGGCTTCCCACACTCCAGAATCTCCCAGGCAGCCAACTCATCGCGCCGCCTCCGCATGAGCGAAGCGGCCGCACGCAAGATATCCACTCGCCGTTCCGTTGTGGTGTCGCGCCAGGATTCCCATACCTGCACCGCCCGGCGCACCGCCTGTTCGACATCCTCCGAACCAGCACTGGACAACCGGCCGACGACTTCATCCGGACGTCCGGGGTTGCGAGACTCAATGAGCGGGCCCGTCAGGCGCAGCCCCCCGGACGCCGAATTCCACTGCCGGCCCAGTTGCGACCGCACGGTCGCCAAGGCCTGCTGCATCGCCACTCGACTGTCGACCTGCGCAAAATCACGCTGCGGTTCATTTCGAAATTCCTGCATACCGGCTGGCTGAGACAAGAGGGGTTGCTCCTGACTCAGTCCCTCAAGAACAGGCGGAGCCAACAACGTGCTCAAAGACTGGGATTCCACATACTCCTTCCGTAGAAATGATTCATTGGAAGTGTTCTCGAGCAATCGCCGTACGAGATAGGCCATTCCTGGAAGCAGATCACCCACCGGGGTGTACAATCGCAATCGACGCCCATGCTGCGTGACCGCATGCTGAAAGGGCTCTGCCATGCCAAAGATCATCTGATATTCCCAAGTCTCCGGAGGAAGCCCGAGCGACTCAGCCACCGCTTCGATATAGGCCAGCGTACGGAGATTGTGTGTCCCGAACGCCGGGCGAATGACGGACGTCTGGGAAAGAAGGAGACGCGTGAGCGCTTCATAATTGGCGTCCGTCTCCACCTTGTGTTCAAACAGAGGAACAGCCCAACCACGTTGCCAATAGCGGATCCTGTCCGAATCCCAGTAAGCCCCTTTCACCAGTCGAATCGTGATGGGTGCCCCGCGTTGACGAACCCAGGACAGGAGTCCCTCGATATCTCGTTCCGTCTCCCGATGGTAGGCCTGCAACGCAAGCCCCGCATACTCATAGGTCTTGTAGGAAGGTTCCGCAAAGAGCCTGGTAAAAATCTCTACCAGTAGCGTTTTCGTATCGGCTTGCTCCATATCGAAGATTAACGAAGCGGGGAGACGCATTGCCAGATCGAGGATGGGTCGAAGCCGCGCTGCCACGGAACGATAGCTCCCTTCCGGATCGATCGGGTCAAGATGCGGAGAGAGCGCAGAGATTTTGAGCGAGAGCTGCACTCTTGGTATCGGCCCGAGATGGTCCCGCTCCGGTAAGGGAAGGGACGGCCACAAAGCCGCCACTCGTGCGAGCAGGGTCAGAGCTTCCATACAGCGATCACGGTACCGATCAGCCTCACGATCGCTGATGGTGGCCTCGCCCAACAAGTCGACCGACCAGGCCCGCCCATGCTGCCACAAATCGGTCAACCGCGGCGCCGCTTCTTCGACTGTCGTTCCGGCAATAAAAGTGCGCGCCATCTGCTCGACCTGGCTTCTGATCGCCTTGCCGCTGAGCCGGGCCCCCAAGCTGGTGGCGGAAAGGGCTTTGAGCCCCCATTGGGCGCCGAAGAATTGTGTGTCTCTATTACCCAAGTACTCTCGAGCCAGAGTGACCACCTGCTCATCATCTGTGACCGAGGGCAGGACATCAATGAATCGAAACAGCTGTGTCTTGAAGAGGCTGTCCACCATTGCCAGGTTGAGGACCGTTTGCGACCACCAACGGCGCTCAAACAGAGTCGGAGTTCGACCGGCGGAGAGACGAGCGAGCTGTTCACCGATCCGGCGAACCAGTGGTTCAAGGGAGGAAGAACTTGTCGACATCGGCACCCCATTCGCGGTGAGACGGACGGACATAGTCAGTATACACTGTGAGTGTTTGCTTGAAACATTTTCATATATCCGGTATGCTGTTTTTAGTGCTTCGTCTTCCCCCTGGCGTGGACCGATGAAGCGATGGCTGGAGTTATACAAGGAGAGGTAATGGTCGCCACAACTGCAACGAGTGAAGACGTGTTTGTGCCTCTTAACTTTGTGCTATTTTGCGCCATCGTCGCCGCTACGATGATCGGCGTTCCACTCTACGGTTACTACTATGGGTTCAGTCTCTTCGACTGGATCTTGTCCTTTGTGATGTATATCGTTACAGGCATGGGCATCACAGTCGGCTATCACCGGTTGGTGTCACATCAGAGCTTTGAATGCCCCAATTGGGTCAAGGCCTCTATCCTGGTCGCTGGTGGTTGGGCATTGCAAAATTCCGCCCTCAAGTGGGGCGGCGACCATATCCGCCATCACGCCAAGACTGATCAAGAGGAAGATCCCTACAACGTCACCAAGGGATTCTGGCACAGCCACTGCGGCTGGCTCTTTTACAATACTCCCCATCGCACGGAGAAGTACGAAATCCGTTTGCGCCGCGACCCGGTCGTGATGTGGCAACATCGCTACTACTGGCCGATCGTGGTCACGGGACTCCTGCTGCCCTTTGCCCTTGGAGTCTGGTACGGCGGCTGGCAGGGTGGCATCGGTGCCTTCCTATTGGGTGGTCTCTTCCGGATGTTCATGGTGCTGAACTCCACCTTCACGATCAATTCACTCTGCCACATGGTGGGAACACAGCCGCACGGCACGAAGGACAGCAGCCGTGATAGCTGGCTGATCTCCTTCGTCAGTTTTGGCGAGGGCTATCACAATTTTCATCATACCTACGCCCGCGACTTTCGCAATGGACCGAAGTGGTACAATTTTGATCCCTCGAAGTGGATCATATATACCCTCTGGCTGTTCGGGTTGGCGCACAACCTGCGACGCAATGACCCCACCGTCGGGTAGTGGAGCTATAAAGAACCAGCTCGACGGGCAGTTTCATCCTCCTCCTCATCCCTGGCCCGCATTCGTCCTCACCACTCCTATTGACTCGCGGATTTCAAATGACCAGAAGTCCGCGAGTCAAGTCAGGTGTCTTATCCTCGCAGGCAAGGTGGCGACATACCGGCATACGGATCATGCGGGCGAGGTCCGCATTCCCCAATCGCGCCCTCACTCCATAGCTCAATAGGCCCATTTTCTTTCACCCTGTCCTTCGCTTATGATGGAGTGGCTGGCCCGAGAGCCAGTCCTAATCGATTGCGCACGTATGGAAGGAGCGCTCCATGGCTGATGAACATCCCGCCGGACCTCAGACTGGTCACGGGAAAGACAATCTCATTCCCGGCGTCAAATATGTCATCGCTGTCAGCAGCGGCAAAGGCGGGGTCGGCAAATCCACCGTCTCCGTCAATCTCGCTGTGGCCCTTGCCTTAACCGGCGCCAAAGTCGGCCTGCTCGATGCGGATATCTATGGTCCGAACATTCCGATGATGATGGGCGTGACCAAGCCACCGGAACAAAAAGACGGCAAGATCGTTCCCGCCGAAAGTCACGGCGTCAAACTCATCTCCATGGGGTTTTTCGTCCCGGAAGACACCGCCGTGGTCTGGCGAGGTCCGATGGTCCACACCGCCATTCAACAACTCTTCCGCGACGTGCTGTGGGGCGAACTGGATTACTTGCTCATCGATCTGCCACCCGGCACCGGAGACGCCCAGCTCACCCTCACCCAGTTAGTCCCGCTGACCGGTGCCGTCACCGTCACGACACCGCAGGAAGTTGCCCTGCACGATGTCCGCAAAGGCATGATGATGTTCCAAAAGGTGAATGTGCCGCTCCTCGGCATTGTAGAGAATATGAGTTACTTTCTCTGCGGCCACTGCGGCGAGCGGACCGAAATATTTTCGCACGGGGGAGGGGAGCGGGCCGCCGCCACACTCGGCATCCCGTTCCTCGGTCGAGTGCCGATCGACCCGGCGATTCGCGATGGCGGCGACTCGGGCAATCCGATCGTCATGGCCAATCCGGCGTCTCCGCAATCGGCGGCGTTCCGGGAGATCGCACAGAAAATTATCGCGGAAGTCACCGGCGCTACAAAGGGAGTTCCGCCGATTGAAAGCCTCTTGAGCAAGATCAAAAAATCGTTTACGCCGACATAACCGACAGACGAAAGGACGGGACAGGCGATGGGAGAGTTCGTACGGGTGACAGGTACCACCGACGTGAAACCGGGCCACGGCATCGTCGCAGAAGTGAATGGCAAGACCCTCGCGATCTTTAATGTGGACGGGACGTTCCACGCAATCGA
Organism: uncultured Nitrospiraceae bacterium; assembly: GCA_963720035.1. Classification (GTDB taxonomy): domain Bacteria; phylum Nitrospirota; class Nitrospiria; order Nitrospirales; family Nitrospiraceae; genus Palsa-1315. Next base: position 33,478 of record CAVREB010000019.1, read on the forward strand.
TAACACCTGTGTCCATCGGGGCGGCCCGCTCGGCGAGGGGGATCTCGAAGGGTCCGTCGTGACCTGTCCCTGGCACGGCTGGCAATACGATGTCACCACAGGCGCCTGCGTGGCGAATCCATCGGCGAAAGTGGAGCGATACGAAGTAAAGATCGACGGCACCGACGTGAAGGTGCTTGTCTGACCTCAGATGGTCGGGGTTGAGTCCGGTTTCTAGGCTCTTCATAATGCCAAGCATGGACCGGGTCGAATTACTGCTCCTCTATCGTCAAATGCTGCTGATCCGCCGGTTCGAAGAAAAATCGGCGGAGATGTACGCCCTCGCGAAAATTGCCGGATTTTTACATCTCTATATCGGCGAAGAGGCTATTGCGGTTGGGGCCATTGCCGCCCTTCGTCCGGATGACTATGTAATCAGCGCGTACCGCGACCACGGGCACTGTCTCGCCCGAGGCTCCGACCCCGGCCATGTGATGGCCGAGCTGTTCGGCAAAGCCACTGGCCTATGCCAGGGCAAAGGAGGCTCCATGCACCTGGTGGATGCCCCGCGGCGGTTCATGGGCGGCTACGCCATTGTCGGAGGCCACATTCCCCTTGCCACTGGCCTCGCTTTCGCGACCCAGTATCAAAAACTCGACCTCGTGACCCTCTGCTTCTTCGGTGAGGGGGCGGTCCCGAGCGGCCAGGCACACGAAGCGCTCAATTTAGCCGCCTTGTGGAAACTTCCTGTGATCTTCGTCTGCGAGAACAACCGCTACGGTATGGGGACGCCGGCTGAACGGGCCATCGCACTCTATGCAAACGTGGCAGAGACGGCCCGCTCCTATGGCATCAGAGCCGAGCGTGTGGATGGCATGGATGTACTGGCCATGCGCGATGTCATACGCAAGGTCATCGAGCAGGTGCGCGCGGGACAGGGACCATGCTTCATCGAGGCGCTGACCTACCGGTTCATGGGCCACTCAATGTCCGACCCGGCACACGGACATTACCGAACCAAAGAAGAAGTGGATGAGCACCGGAAACGCGATCCTCTTCTATTGTTGAAGCAAACGATCCTGAGCAACAACCTAGGTGCCGAGGCCGATTTCATAGAGCTTGAGCGGGAAGTCGGCGAGGTCGTGACGGCCGCCGTCAGGTTCGCGGATGACAGTCCTTTTCCAGCCCCATCGGCCTTGCACACCAACGTGATGCGGGAGGAGTAAGATAATCCATGGTGCTGTCCTATCGGGAAGCTCTCAACCAGGCCATGTGCGAGGAAATGCGTCGGGACTCGCGCATCTTTCTCATCGGCGAGGAAGTGGGCTACTACCAGGGCGCCTTCAAGGTCAGCAAAGGTTTTGTGGAGGAATTCGGCCCGCAACGGGTGGTGGATACTCCGATCACGGAAGCCGGCTTCACGGGCCTGGCAATCGGCGCCGCCATGGCCGGGTTGCATCCTATCGTCGAACTCATGACCATGAATTTCGGCATTCTGGCGCTGGACCAGATCGTCAACAACGCCGCTAAAATTCGTTATATGTCGGGGGGACAGTTGTCAGTGCCGATTGTAATTCGCGGACCTGGCAGCGCCGCTCACCAGTTGGGCGCACAGCATTCGCAAAGTCTGGAGGCCTGGTTCTGTCACGTGCCGGGATTGAAAGTGATCGCGCCGGCCACGCCGCACGATGCGAAGGGTCTGCTGAAGAGCGCGATCCGGGACAACAATCCTGTCATCTTCCTCGAGGCCCAATTGCTGTACGGAACGAAGGGAGATGTCGGAGACGGTGAGTACACAATCCCCATCGGTGTCGCCGAGGTGAAGCGTACCGGACACGACGCGACGATCGTCGCCTACTCGAAGATGCTCCTGCTGGCGCTGGAGGCAGCCGATCAGCTGAGTCGAGAGGGCATCGAAGTCGAGGTCATCGATCCCCGTACCCTCAAGCCGTTGGACATCCAAACAATCGTGGCCTCGGTCAAGAAGACCGGACGGCTCGTGATCGTCGAAGAAGGTTGGCATTTTTGCGGGCTGGGCGCGCAAATTGCCGAGAGCGTGTACGCGGCGGCGTTCGAGTACCTGGACGCCCCCATCCAGCGCGTCACCGGCGAAGATGTTCCGATGCCCTATAGTCGCCCGTTGGAAGATGCCGCCATTCCTGACAAGCCGCGCGTCATCGAAGCCGTCAAATCGGTGTGCGGCACCCAGTAAACAAAGGAGGCACGATTACCCATGTCGTCACAAGCCCAGGCTCCCGGTCATATCGAGATCACGGAGACGCTCGTACGGCTCTATGTGTTTCTGACGCAATACCTCGATCGCTGCCTCGATGAGGCATCCAGGAAGACATACCCGGATGAGGAACTGCACGCGCATCTCTCCAAGACCCGCGCAACGATGGCGGACATCCTCGCGGTGAATCCGGTGGTCAAGAGCAAAGTCGAAAAGGAATGCAAGGACGTGCTTGCCCTCGGAGCAGCGATCTTAAAAGGCGGCCATGAGCGCGCCTCGGCGATGGAGCCGATGCAGGCGCAGCGCGCCATCCTGCGGAACAAGACCATCGCATTGAGCGATCTCTTGGCAGTATTTCGGGCTCTCTGACAGAATGTCAGACCAGGGACAGGAGAAACATCAATTGGCCGGCTTGGATCCACTCGAACGCGGTTTTAGCAGGCCGGTCGTGTTTGAGCAAGCAGAGGGAGGATATCAAGCCATTCTGCGATATGAAACGACGCGCGTGGTGACCACGGCGCAAGCCATACCCGGGGACGCGTTGGATGAATTAATTCGCACGCTCCAAGGACAGGGCTACTCGCAACTCCGCAGCCAACTGAGCGTCCGGGAGGGCACCTATCTGGGTTCTCAGGAGCCTTGGATTGAGTATCCGGACCCCGCGCGCGGTACAGAGCAACAGGGTGGGTGGATGAAACGATTGTTTCGCTGTATCCTGCGACGAAGTGAGGACACACGTGGCTAGTCGCGTCGTGATGCCAAAATTAACCGACACGATGGAAGAAGGCGTCCTCCTTGCGTGGAAGAAACGTGAAGGGGATCCGGTGCAGGCAGGAGAGGCGCTCGCTGAAATCGAAACCGACAAGGCCATCATGGATCTCGAGGCCTTTGCCTCCGGCATCCTACGCAAGATCCTGGTGCAGGAGGGCGCAACCGTGATGTCGGGAACATTAATCGGCGTCATCGGCGGAGCGGATGAGGACATCAGCTCGGCACTGACCGACCGGATTACTGCCGCGCCATCGGCCGGCGGCGGAACCAGGACAAGCGCGCCGCCTGGTGCCGGTCCGACACCCGCCTCACCCGTGAACTCAGCGGGAACTCGGTTCCTCGCCTCGCCCCGCGCGAAAGCTCTTGCTGCCGACCGGGGAATCGATCTCTCCACCGTCACTGGAACTGGTCCTGGCGGGCGAATCGTGGAAGAGGATGTCGTGAAAGCCCAGCCGGTGCCAACGCAGATTCTGCCAGCCGGAACGGACCAACCGCTGAGCCAGATGCGGAAGGCCATCGCGCGAGCGACGACACAGAGCAAGGCGCCGGTACCTCACTTTTATCTGACGAGCGAGATCGATATGGAGCAGGCAGAGCGGTTCCGTGATCAGTTCAAACACAACCGGACAACGCATCCCTCCGTCACCGACTTGCTGATAAAAGCCGCAGCGATCGCGCTCACCCGCCATCCGGAAATCAATGTGTCATTCACCGGCAATGCCATCAGGCGATATGCACACATTGATCTCGGCATCGCCGTCGGTATCGATGACGGCTTGATCACGCCGGTTATTCGCAATTGCGGCGCGAAGTCCCTGGAGGATATTTCGACCGAATCGCGGGCGCTAATTGATCGGGCCAGGAACAAACGCTTGCAGCCGCAGGAATACACCGACGCCACCTTTTCGATCTCAAACTTGGGAATGTTTGACGTGGAAAACTTCATTGCGGTGCTCATCCCGCCCCAGGGAGCATCCATCGCTGTGGGCGCCATCCGCGACGTACCCGTCGTCAAAGACGGTACGGTCAAGGCGGGCCGGCGCATGAAGGTCACGTTATCTTGCGACCATCGGGCTCTGGATGGTGTGCAGGGGGCCGGCTTCCTGAAAGAGTTCAAACGCATCCTTGAACACCCCTCGGAATTACTCCCCTCGAAGGAGACTCCATGAGCTTTATACCGCTGGAACAGCTTCGGGCTTCAAAAGCTGAATCCCAACCAGCTATCAACCATCAGTCATCAGCAGAAGGCAGGGCTGGCCGCCTTCCGCCCTGGTTCAAAGTCCAAGCGAAAACCGGTCCGGACTACCTCGACATCAAGCAGACGATGGACCGGCTCAAGCTCCATACCATCTGCGAAGAAGCGCGATGCCCGAACCGATGGGAATGTTGGAACGCCCGCACCGCCACATTTCTCATCCTTGGCGATATCTGCACCAGACGTTGCCACTACTGTTCAGTCCAGACAGGCCGACCTCTGGCGATCGATCATGAAGAACCTCGGCGCGTCGCAGAAGCGGTCCAGGCGTTGGGCCTTCGACATGCCGTTATTACCTCGGTGAACCGGGATGAACTGGAAGATGGCGGCGCCGAGATCTTTGCCGAATCAATCCGGCAGACCAGACGGCTCAGTCCTGCCTGTACGATTGAAGTCTTGATTCCGGACTTCGAAGGGAATGAGGCAGCCCTTGCGATGGTCTGTGCCGAGAAGCCGGAGATTCTGAATCACAATATCGAGACCGTCAGGCGGCTGTTTCCGGCAATCCGCCCACAAGGAAAGTATCTGCGTTCGGTCGAGTTACTCGGCAAGGCGAAGCAATTGGGCATGCGTACGAAGTCCGGGTTGATCCTCGGGATGGGAGAAACCTTGGACGAGGCCCGCGAAGTCATGCGCGACCTCCGCTCCGTCGGGTGCGACATCGTGACCATCGGCCAATATCTCCAACCGACAAGACAGCACCTGCCAGTCGCCCGCTTCTACGATCCCAGCGACTTCGCGATGTTGAAAGAGGAGGGCATCGCCCTCGGTTTTACCCATGTCGAATCAGGCCCGCTCGTCCGTAGCTCCTACCACGCCGAACAGCAAACCCACCACCGCTCTCCGTAAATAAATCGGAACGCAGCCCCCTTTACTCGCACCAGGTTTGGCCTAAAACCCCTCACATGTCAGGAGTTATACCCCTCTTTTGGGGGAGGCCTGCTCAATTCCTTTGACAAGGCTAATAGGTATAAATACACTGAATCCGCCTGATTTTCTTGAACCTGCGACCTGGACGAAGCGACTTAGAAATGGAACTCCACGAGAGGATCCTGAGTCGCACCCTTTCGGCCTCAGGTACGGGCCGTTCGAAATGAAAGGCGTCATGGCCGGACTAGTTTGGAACCGTGTCATGAATCGTTTTGGTTCGCTCACCATCCTGCTGGTGGCGGGGCTGAGCACGCCGCCCGCCATCGGACTTGCCCTTGAACAGGCCACTCGGGTTCTGATCGGTCACACGAACGAAGTCCTCGCCGTCACGTTTTCTCCGAACGGCAAACTGGTGGCTTCGGCTGGAACGGACCAAACCATCCGATTGTGGGAACCCGATACCGGCCGGGATCTTCGTCTCCTGCGCGGTCATATGGGAACCATCTACGCGCTCGCATTTTCACCAGACGGAGAAGTCCTTGCCTCCGGCAGTGCCGACACGTCGATTCGTCTTTGGGACGTGGCCAATGGAAGAGAACTCAAAGCCGTTACGTCCAACTTCGGCGCCGTCCGCGCAGTCACATTTTCGGCGGACGGCAAGACTCTCGCCACCGGAGGAAACGACGGCAGCATCCGAGTGTGGGATGTCGTCACCGGCAAAGAAATCAAATCCGTCAGGGGCCAGTTCGGGGTGGTCTTCTCCATTCGGTTTTCGCCTGACGGGAAGACTTTAGCGACTGGAAGCAGCGATACGAACGTCCATCTCTGGGACGTTGCCACAGGCAGACAGCGCAGTCTTCTGACCGGTCATACAGGCGCCGTTCAGGCAGTCACGTTCAGCCCGGACGGCCAATGGCTCGCAAGCGCGTCCGCCGATGGATCGATTCGCCTCTGGGATCTAGACCAGGGTCAGGAGCACCTGACGATGACCGGCCACAAGGGGGAAGTGTATGCACTCGTGTATTCGCCGGATGGCCGGTCCCTCGTGTCATCCGGCGCGGACGGGACCGTCCGTGTCTGGGACGTGAACTCCGGCAACGAACGCCATACGCTGGGTGGGCACAAGGGCCCGGTCTGGTCGGTCGCCGTCTCGCCGGATGGGATGCTGCTCGCGTCTGGAGGCCGAGATCGTACCGTCCGACTCCAGCCGCCAACCCCGCCGGCGCTGACTGCCACACTGACCGAAAAGATGCAGAAACGCGGCAATGAGATCGGCGCCCCGCCGTCACCGCCTCCGCTGCCTGATGCCGATCTCGCGATTCGACCGACCGAGGTGAAAGCTGGGAGCGAGGTTACGCTCTCGCTTGCAGTTAAGAATAAAGGCAAAGGCCCCCTCTATCGCTTCCAAGCAAGAACGAAGAGCGACGATCCCTCGCTTGACGGTCACCTCTTCTATTTCGGACGGATCGATGGGGGACAGAGCAGCGAGGACATCGTCACCATCAAGATCCCCGGTGACCGGCCCGACGGCAACATCCCCTTGCATCTCGTATTCGAGGAATACAACGGTTTCGTGCCGGATCAATTGAAGGCTGTGCTGACCCTTAAAGGATTGCCCCGGCCCCGCTTCGCGTACACGCTGCAGGTTATCGACAACGGGACCGGCAACTCGGTCGGCAACGGCGACGGGCGCATTCAAAAAGGAGAAGCCGTCGACCTTCTCATCACGGTAAAGAATGTCGGGACCGTCACGGCGCAACATACATCCGTGGACGTGACAATACCCCCGAATCACAGTCTCCGCCTCACCAAAGGTCTCGTCGAATTCGGCCCCCTGAAACCTGACGAAGCCAAAAGCGCAACCGTCAACCTCTTCGTCGGGAAAGACATGCGCGAAGAGCATCTGCCGGTCAGGCTGTTCATCCGAGAGCGCAGCTCGAACACCATGCTGGACGAGACGGTGCAGCTGGCTGTGGATCATCGGGGGGCACCGCAGATTATCGCCACCAATAAGCTCGTCGCCATCGGGCCTGCCTCTGTCAAAATTCACAGCGGGGCGGGACCCGAAACTTCCGTGATCGCCTCCGGCGTAAAAGATCAGGCATTAGCGGTCACGGGTGAGCTCGGCGACTGGTATCGCATCCAGATTTCTCTGAATGAGGTCGGCTGGATTGCCAAACATGATGTCGCTGAAACTTCTCAGCCGGTTAAAGGAGACATGCCGATTCCGGCGCTCACCAGTACTCCAGTCGTGAAACTGTTTCAGAACGCGCCGCCCGTCATCGCGCTCGCCACACCGTCCGACGGCATTGAAGTGAGCGTCGAACGCATCAGCGTGGCCGGCGCCGCAGCCAGCGAAAAGGGCGTCGCCCGGGTTGAGATCCGCCTCAACGGACAGCTCGTCACACAGCGGGAGAGCCGTGGCATAGCGGTGAAGGGCGGGGGTGAGATCCAGACCAATCTCGAATTTACCGAACGTCTCATGCTCCACGAAGGCAAAAACCTGATTGTCGTTACCGCCATCGATCAAGAGAATCTCTCAGCCAGTCGGACGTTGAACGTGACACGTATCGCAGATCGCGGAAAGATCTGGGCGGTCGTCGTCGGTATCTCCCAGTACAAAGCAGTACAGCCGCTCCGGTATGCCGACAAAGACGCGTTGGCCTTCTACGACTATCTCACTCAGCACATCGGAGTCCCGAAAGAACAGATCACCCTCATGGTCAATGAGCACGCTACCTTAACGAGCTTGAAACGCACGCTGGGCACAGATCTCAAGCGGAAGGCAGGGGAGAAGGATACCGTCATCGTCTACTATGCAGGCCATGGCGCGCCGGAAGCCGATGCCTCTGCGGGCGATGACGACGGGCTCGAAAAATATATAGTGCCTTACGACGCCGACCCACGCGACCTCTATACAACCGCGTTGCCGATGCGGGAGATCGAAACCATCTTCCAGCGGCTCACCCCGGAACGCATCATTTTCATCTCCGACTCCTGCTATAGCGGCGCGACGGCGGGCCGGACCTTTGCGACGGCCTCGCGGCGCGCCATCGTCTCGGAAAATTTCCTGACTCGTCTGTCGAAGGGCAAGGGTCGAGTGGTGCTCACGGCCAGCAAGGCCAGCGAAGTTAGCGAGGAACGGGAAGACCTCGGCCACGGCGTCTTCACCTATTACCTCCTGGAAGGGTTGAAGGGGAAAGCCGACGCCGACAAAGACGGCATCGTAACTGTCGACGAAGCCTATGCCTACGTCTCCAAAAAGGTTCCGGAAGCCACGGGTCAGAATCAGCACCCCGTCAAGAAAGGCGAGGTCGAAGGCCAACTGGTCCTCGGCCATGTCCGCTAACAAGAAAGGAAGACATGATGAACGTTCTACCGCGGAGCCTCCTGACCCTCGGAGCATCTCTGATCGTCGGTCTCGCCGGCTGCGCCGACCGTCCGGAATGGTTGCAACCCACCCCAATGGGATCTCTAGCGCAGCAACAACCGCAGCAACAAGCGACCGTCCAGTCGGTGTCATTGCCCCCACGCATCTATGTCGCCAACGAAAGCACAAATGACGTCAGCGTCATTGATGCAACCACCTTCCAGCCGGTCGGGACCATTCCTTCCCTGAACCACTCGACTCATGACCTGGCTGTGAGCCGCGACGGCCGCCGGCTTTATGCGACGAATCTCGCATCGGGCCGTGTCTCGGTCATTGACACGGTCAAGCGGGAAACGATTGCCTCGATCTATACCGGCGAACGCTGTCACGTCGTGGCCTTGAACAACGACGACTCGCAGCTCTGGGTGGCCAACATCGGCGAGAATACCATCTCGATCGTCGACACAAAGACCTTCAGAATCTTGGGAACGATCCCCGTGGGCAAAGGACCGACTGGACTCACCTTCTCGCACGACGGCCGGTTTGCCTTCGTCAGCAGCCAGGGAGACAAGACGGTCGGCGTCATCGACACGGCTACGCACCAAGTTATCAAAACGATTCCGGTCGGCGCCAACCCCCATTTCCTGGTGGTAAGCCGCGATGGTCATGTGTGGGGCGTCAACACGGGACAAAATGACATTTACGTCCTCGACCCGGAGACACATGAGAAAGTCGGCACCTTTGTCGTCGGCGACAAGCCACAGCAAATCGCCTTTGCCTACAAAGGTACGAGCGGCTCGATCGCCTATGTGACCGTTGGGAGCCTGAACAAGGTCATTGGACTTGGCGGCGATCCAAAAGAACTCAAGGTCGTCGACGAGATCGCAGTCGGCGAAGGGCCGAACGGCATCTGGTCCAATCAGGAAGGGACCAGGCTCTTCGTCGCTCACGATAAAGGAAACGAAATGCGCGTCATCGATACGGGCACGGGACAGACCATCGCGACGGTACCGGTCGGGCGCAAACCAATCCGGGTGGTCGTCTCGCGATAGGGAAGTCCGCGCGGCGGCAGACCGACAATAAACGGGACGAGGAGAAATCGATATGAACAAACAGAGCGCTGCACTCATGATAGGGCTCGGAGGACTGATTCTAGGATTTGCGGCGTCGGCACAGGCCCAGGGCGCGCCGGTCGGCACCGCCACCAACGCCATCGGTGAACTCGTGGTCGTGCGCACCGACGGCGTGGAGCAACGCTTACAGGGGAAAGGCAACGTGCCGCTATACGAAGGCGACGTGCTCAAGACCGACAGTAACAGCCAGGCCATGATCGAATTTAGTGAAGGTGTGACGGTGGCGCTGAACGAGAACACCAGCTTTAAACTGATCTCCCGCTGGGAGAAGGGTATGCCGACGGTGCGGATTCTTCGCCTCAAACAAGGTGAAGTCTGGGCCAAGACGAGCAGTGGTCCGAAACGATTTGAAGTCGAAACGCCGGTGGCCACAGCAGCCGTGAAAGAGACTGAGTTCAATCTGAAGGTCCAGGACGATGGACAAAGCATCCTCACCGTGATTGAAGGAGTCGTAACGTTCGGCACCCCGTTCGGGACGTGTCCGATCCGGACCGACACCATCAGCTACGGCGTACGGGGAAAGAAATGCACGAAGCCGGCGGCGACCGACGCGAAAGCGGCCAGAGGCTGGGTCGATGCATTGCGTACACCAGTGAAGTAAGCGATTGAACCTTTCGCGGCGCCTGCTCGACCCAGTCCAAGAGGCCACTAGGCACCAAGTAGATGGAGAAGCCTCAAGTGCCTTCTCTTGTCGCAAATCGAGCCGGTTCATCTGGAGTACAACACGAATCGCCCGGGCGGCGACTACGGACAGCGGGCAATCATCAGCGCCGAGGCCTGCCGCACAATCCGTGGAGAAGTAGAAACCGTGAGAGCACGACCTTGTAGACCATCGCACGCGGGCTCCTAGAAAGGACAGTATGATCAAACAACCATCCGAAATCGTCCCGTACCTTGTCGTTATCAGCCTTTTCCTGACGGGCACGGGATGGGCGACGCAGGAGTCCCCAGCCGTGCTGCTCGACAAGGCCAGCCATTTTACGGCGCCGGATGGCTCCGATGTGCTGGTGCCGGCCGGCACCTATCGCGTTGAACAATCCTCAGAAACGCAACTCCGGTTAGTCGCCGATCCCCCGCAACCGGCCGTGGAGATCCAGGCCACCGCCACGACGCATGAGGAAGCGGTCGCGTCGCCCCTGGCATTGGCCATCGCCGAAGAGGGACCAAGAAGACGTAGTCCATCTCGTCTTGCTGCTCCCCGACGGACAGGGCCTCGATGCGGCCGGCACGTTCAGCGGAACCAGGTCACGAGGCAGCCGCGTCCAACCCATCAATCGGCTGCAGATGCAGCAAGCAATGAATCAGATTCAGCCCTTTTCCCAGCCGCCCTCTCCTTCGCCCTTGCTCCGCGTGTCACCTGCTGCGGCTGCCGCCACAGCGACACCACCGGCCGAATCCGTTGAGACATCCGGTCCCGGAAACTGGGTCACCTGGAACTACCTCGCCATGCACCATCCCGAGATCGTGGCTCAGGCTTTGGCTGATGTTCAGACAGGCAAGCAGCCGCGGGCATCTGTCGCCGGGTTGGCCTCTGATGTGGAACTGAATGACATGCTCAAGACCAATTGGAGCGCGGAGCTGAGTGCGATGCGCGAAGTCGGGGTTACGCCGCGCGGCCTCTCTTTAACGGACCAGGTCACGGCCGTCCCCGAAAAGTCGCCTTTCTCACCGATACTGAAAGCCCCTCCATCTGCGTCCGACCAGGTCACGACCATACCTTTCGGAGAAACGACGCTCCCATCGACATACCAACTCATTGATCTCACCCTCCCCCCGCGCAACCTCGGAAGCGTATGGGCGGGTCGATCCGCCTTCGCGTACGTGTTCATCACCGCCCCGGCAGATGGGTATATTGAAGGCCGATTTAACCTAAATGCCACGAACCGGCATTTCCGAATTGTGAATGCCACGGCCTACACAGGAGAACTGGTTAACGGAACCCCCGCCGTGTCTCTGACCATTCCAGGAGGCCAGTACCAGGATGTGGTCTTGGATCCTGCCAATCCGCCGACTCAAATCAGCAAAGCGGGGTTCGTCGCCATCCTGGCGAAAAAAGGCCAGCTGATCGCGTTCACAGTCGCGTTCGAGCCTGTCGGCCTCGGGATGACACCGGTGGGAGACAATGAGGCCATCCTGCAATTGAGCGGAGCGACGACCTCAGAGATCAATATTCTTTCAAACGCTCCAGCCACCACATGGAGGCGTACGGCGTCGATTCGTGCGCGCTTCGAAGGTATTAACTTCGGTGTCCTGGGCGGGATTGATAATGCCACCATCACAGTGTTTTATGATGGGACCCCCTGTGGGCGGCTCATTCCTGTGCCGGCCAGCATCACCTTTCACAATGCCGAGCAACAGGTCCGAAGCGTCTCAGTCACTGCCGAACTCTCGCATCCCTTGCATATGCAAGCCTTCACAGTGTCGGTGGCTCCCGGAGAACGCAAACAGGTTCCCATTCCGATTCAGATCGATTCCTGTCCAAATCAGGGGGTCGAATACATGGGACGATTGAGTTATGCGTATGCGGATGTCGTCAGACATGCAGAATTTGGCGTCACGCTCTACCCTAAACTGCTCCACTGGTACAAAGATTCGGCTGACGTTGGTTCCTGTCGCTACAGCTGGAATATCTATGCCCAACCAGACGGAACTACGCGCTTTGCCTGGAGTTTGCGGAATCTGAATCTCATCTATGAGAAACAGTTGGATCTTCGTTTCTCGGTGCTCGGCCAGCAAATCGGAAGTGGGACACTGCAGGACGGTCAAAACACTGTAAATACAAAATATCGCGCTTACACCAGTTCTTCCTCGTTTGTGCGGGACAATTACGTGCGACTGTTCTCAGCTCCCGCCCAGGTGGGATTGAGATGTCATAATCCAGGATCTTAAATGAGCTAGGAGAGAGTCAACTTAACGGCAATGATGGATGTGCCGCCCGGGGGAAGTGAAGGAAGCCGGCAAAATGAATAGGACTGAACCATTGCACGTGTGGGGCAGACCAAGAGAGTGACAGGAGGCCACTCCACCTAACTCTGATCGTCTAAGTTTGAATATGAGGCAACCGTGGACACTTTCTTCGATAAAGTGCCCTTTACTCTTGGAGCTGTCTTAGTTTTCTCCTCCACCTTGACGTCGTTTAGCTGCACGACTGTGGCAGGCCAAACCTCTCGCACCACAAATTATCATCCTCACCCAAACGGTGCATTTCCGCTCGCCAGAGGGTGCAGATGTGATTTGAATAGCAACTTGCTGCAGATGGGAGCCTTGGGTGTTGCACCGACGGCATCCAGTCCAGTTCCCGGAAGAATTCGGTCACAAGGGACTGACCGTGAACCAAGCCGGCAAACCAACGAACTTTAAGCCAGAGAGATCTGACGGAAATGAACCATTTGGCAGAGCACTCCGACTTACGATCAAATGAACCAAGCGACCGAAACGCTGGTTCTCTACCTAAGCAGAGGATCCATTTGAGCTTGCACACGTCCATCCAATAGCAAACGCGAGGCAACAAGGCGGGGAGGCGGACATGACATTACACCCTCGCACCTTCAGCCAACGACCAATCGCGGTGATCATATTGGGGCGATAGTTGTCTGCTCAGGAACGTTCCAACATGAGGTGCGAGCGCAAAGCTCGTCAGAACAAGCACCGCCTGTTGAGACGCCCGATCAGGTCCAGCAAAGAGCTGTCCCCGGGCTGTTGGGTGGAGTCTCAGGCGCTCCTCTCGCTGTCGTCCCGGGCGCTGTCCCAGCCCCTCCACCATGCGCGTTACCCGTCAGGGGGCTTGGCCCTGGACTAGACGCAGCCAACGAACTGATGAACATTCCTTGGTGTTCACTGGCGCGCCAGTCCATGGGTGATGTCGCGCAGAACATTCAGGGCCTGACCACAAAACCGTTGGCCGACAGCCACGGTGGCGGGGATCTCCATTGGGCGTTCGGTCTTCAGGTCACACAGGCCACAGGCCGTGCCGACTTAGCGGCCTCACCCGGCTTCAGAGCTGCGTCACCCGCGTTAAAGGGGTTCACGTTCGAAGCCCCGCTCGATCGCTATTGGAATTTCTCGATCGGGGGAACGGTGCAAGCCCACGTGACCGTCAAGGAAAAGAATCCGCTGACGGGGAAAGATGCGGTGACGTACCTGGACTGGTCGCCGACCATCCCGTTTGGACTTCGCATCTCGAATTTCCGCCTGACCGCGTCGGTTGACCTGAACAATGCGCCGCTCGACAGGCCGGCGTTGCAGCGCGTGGTCGTCCAGCCGCAATTGCGGCTCGAGGGAGATGGATTCATCCCGGTATCGATTCCCGTTCAATTCCAGGTACACCCCTTGCGCGACCGTATCGAGATTCGAGGACCCATCACCAATTTGAGCCTGGGGCTCAAGGGCGAGTTTGACGCCCGATTGACCGGCGATGTCGTCATCACGATCTTCCCGACGACCTATGACAGATATTATGAGGTGGACTACCCGGTCTCCGACCATAACCTGATCCACGGGGATCTCTCCATTCAACAAGCATCCGTTGCGCTTGTGGGTCAGCTCTCTATCACGTTGAACCAAGTCGGGAGACAGACGATTCCTTTCGCGTTGACTGTCCCGTGGGTCATTCCCGCATCAGAGTCACTGAATCAGGCATTTCAGCTCCTGCAGCTCCAGGTGCCCCAAGTATGGGGCGAGGGAGTACCTACCGCTGCGCCGTCAGCCCCCGTCTCGCCGGCCGATCTTCTTCCGATGCCGACCCCACTCTCACCGGGGGACTTGGCAAAGAACGCGGGTGAGATCGAGGCGGCGATTCAGTCCCACCTTTTGGAAGGGACTGTGCTGTCCCTCGATCACAATCAGCTAAAACCCATAAACAGCCTCCTGCCACGCGTTGGTTCGAACGACTCCTCCTCCACCGCTGTCCTATGGGTTGAAAGCCGATTCGGCGATCTGGACCGGACACTATCTCACCGCCGAGTCGTTTCGGTATGCCGCTACGAGTGACCCAGCGGCACTCGACCGCGTGAAACAGCTCGTGCGCGGATTCTCACTGCTCTTCGACGTCACGACCGACGCTGCGGTCGTCCAGGGACAGGCTATGCCGGTGCGCCAGTACCCTGGGGTCCTGTCACGGACAGTATGGTCCAGCAGCCAGCACGATCGATTTCTCGGACGAGGGTCAAGCAGAAGGGAAGCTTGAACCAGCAGCCCTGTTATTACGAGAAACCTGATGGCGGGTGGGATCTGGTCACGGATCAAGGGTTCACAGCACTTTAAGACATATGCTGAAGCTCAACCGGCGTTGAACGTCGGCCTCAGCGAAAGAACAGACTCCGACTCCACCGCGACCTCTCCAACCGGGCTTGCCGCAACTTCAGCTTGCGTTGCCGCTTGTACGACCGGTCGGTACCGTTTGGTACGGATGGGGCTGCGGCGCCGATCATGCGGTCAGCCGCGATGCCTATGTTGGCACGATGATGGGGCTGACGTACGCGTACTTCATGGTGCAGGACCCAGAGGTGAAGCAAACCGCGCAAGCGCTCATTGAAAGTACGCTCGATCACCTGCTGGGGCCTGGACAGTGGAACATCCTGCTCGCGCCCTATGACAGGATTCGCACTTCCTACTTTGGAAACATCGACATGCAGTTGACTTTCTTGCGGATCGGGAAGGCCATCAATCCTCAAAAGTACGGCCCACTCTATGACCACTTTGCTCCGGCCTCCGAAGTCATGTGGGTTCCCACGTGGTTTACGATCCTGGATCCCGTTTCTAGCCTATTTCAAATTCAACCTGGCGCAGGCATTTTTCAGCCCCTTGTTGTTCCTCGAGGATCAACGGCGGTTCGCGCGGGAACTATCTGAAGGCGTACAATCTCCTCTGGCGCGCAACTTCCCACCATAAGAACGCCTACTTCGATCTCGTCAGAATGTTGATCGAAACCGCGGGACAGCGACTGACAACCGCTCCGGCGCCAGTCACCATGACTCCCCCTGCGCCACCTCGGGAAGAGATACCGATGCTGCTGACTCGAATGGCTGACACGACGACAGCAAATCCCTGCGCCAAGCACCTTGCCGTTCAATAGAGTCGCATATCCGAACTATCAGGCAGGGCTCTGGCCCGCGAGGATCGGTGTGTATACCGCGGCCAGCCTCGACACAGGTGTCAGCCAGGGCTATCAGGCAACGATTCCGCTTCCCATACATGGCCGCATCGGTGATGGGATGGATTTTCTCTGGCAGCGAAGTCCCTTCGGCGTGGGAGTGCATTTGCACGACAGCAGCCGTCCTTTTTGCCAACAGACGCCGCCGACGCCGGGCAACATCATGATTTGCGGGAGTGACCCCGGTCGGGAGGACCAGGCGTTGATTACCTACTGCCATATTGGCTCAGTGTGTATCTCGGCATCGTGCCCAAACAATGAAAACGGCTACGTGCATTTTCGAGGAAACCGTGAACTCCAACGAGGAAACTGAAATGAATACGTGCGATTCTGGAGGTATGGAGCTATGAGACATGCGCCTTTCGCCACCCGAATCATGATTTTCTCGATGGTCCTCGCGGGATTAGGATCATTGTTCGCGCCTGCGTCAGCGAAACTCGCACCTTTTGACGGCATCGGTGGTTCAGGCGGCGCTCCCTTTCACCTTGACTGTGAGAGTCTGGTCTGCTGATCGGGACAACAGGGCGATCAGGGGTTGTGATCGACCAAATTGGGGGATTGTGCGTGAAAATCGATTCCACCTCCGGTGTCTGGGTGGGCGGAGCATATGCGACAGCACATTATGGAGGATCGGGCGGCCAGTCGATTCATATTGCAGTTTCCAGACGTCGCATGATGAGACACTTATTGCTCCCATCGCGATGGGTGTGATGGAAGAAGGCCAATACGACACCCTGCATCTCGTGCTGGTATTGCCTAACGGTCAGGCGCTGATACCTGTCAAGAACAATGAGATAAAACCAAGCAGACTTCACATGACGGAGCGGGTAGCCACATGGGGGTTGAGCCGCTGATGAGTTATGGCTGTTGCCGACAAGTTCTTCCGGTTCGGAAGGTCAGGTGACTTATGGCATCGTCATCTCTGCCTGAAGCACTAGTGACAGCCGAGGACATCTCAAATTTGCAGATGTCTACACATGGAAGGGCACTTCAGCGCTTTTTTGTAAAAGGCCTTCTTGTGATATCGGTCTGCAGGATTGCTCACCTGTTCGCTTCCCAGTCCAGACATCGGGTGGTTTGCGTGGATCGCGCTTGTGCCCTTGTTGATTGCTTGCGACGGACTGAAGCCTCTCCAAGCGGCGACACTGGGATTCTTGAGCGGGATGGCCGCAAACGTCATGACTTATCATTGGGTTTTCGAGGTGAAAGGATTCGGCATACACCACTTTGTCGTTCTTTCAACCTTCTTTGCACTGTATCCAGCCGTATGGTGTGCCGGCATCTCGTGGTTGAACCGACATCGGTCCCCGTTGATCTTTGCCGCTCCAGCGCTGTGGGTTTTTCTCGACTATTTGCGCGCGCACGCCGGATTCATGGCCTTTCCATGGGGCACGCTTGCGCAGACGCAGCACGAAAATCTTGCGATCCTCCAGGTCGCGACCCTCACCGGCGAGTACGGGGTCACATTCCTCGTTGTGCTCGGAAACATGGCCCTTGCCGGTATCATCCTCAAGCAGGCGTGGCAGAATGCGGCCGTGATTGGTCTCGTGATTGCTCTCGTACACCTTGGGGGTGCTGTTGCGCTCTTCTTGGACCGCCCCAATCCCACGATTGTGGTCGCTGCGGTACAGCCGAACATTCTGCTCGGTGAGCGAGCCACCGCGGCAGGACGTGCAGCAGTTTTGAATCGGCTCAATAAGCTGTCACAGTCTACAACCGAGGCGAACCCCTCGCTCATCGTTTGGCCTGAAACCGCTATTGCCGGTAGTGTACGGACTAACCCTCTTCTAGCGATGAACCTATCCGAACTCGCACAGGAGATCGGAATTCCGATCATGTTTGGCGCAGGCGAGGTTGAGAAATTCGCCAGTCGCGATCCCCAGGGAAAAACATGCAGCGGCGTGCCTATAACTTAGCCTACGTTGTGACGCCTGAGCAGGGCTTGGGATCTCCCTACACAAAACGCGTACTCTTGCCGTTTGGAGAATACGTTCCTCTGGAGGACATCATAGGATGGCCCGCCTGGCTGGCGCCGCCGACCTTCCAAAAGGTAGCTGGCGATCAACCCATTGCGTATACATTGGCGAACGGCATCGTATTGTCTCCGTTGATTTGCTGGGAAAACCTCTTCGCTGGACTTGCACGCGAATCAGTTCGGAAGGGAGCACAGCTGCTCGTGTTGCTCACCAATGATGGGTGGTTCGGACGTACTGCAGAGCCGATTCAGCATAATCTGGCGTCCGTGCTGCGTGCGGTTGAGAACCGTGTGCCGATCGTGGTCTCGTCCAATAGCGGGCCATCGATGATCATCGACGCCTACGGTCGTGTTATTGCCCAAGCTTCTGGCATATTTCGCGAGGAAGTTGTGACTGGTGCCGTCACGGTCGGCACGGGAGGAACTTCATACACGCGCATCGGCGACGTCTTTGTCTTTCTCGTCGTCGTTGGCTTTGCTTTGAATATTCTTTTGCTCTGTGCGAGTCAGGGTCCGCCTTTGTCCAATGGCGCGGATTTGCTGTTAACGGGAATGAAACCAGGGAGACACATATGACCAAACTCATTCTTGCTGCATTGGTGCCGTGTCTTTGGCTTAGCATTGCCTTTTCAAAGGAAGCACGGGGATCAGGAGAACTAATCCCCGCTGACGATCATGGTTGTTACGGGAATGGACCTGCGACCGTGACCTTTACTGAAACCCGCTTCACGTATGTGTCCGCAGGGGACTGCTATCTGACGCAAACGCGGCTGAACCTTGACGTAACGGTCCATTGGACAGGCGTGGGGACTTATGATCCCAGGACTGGACAAACAGCGGAGGACATCATCGTACCGGCTCCGCGAATAGATCAGCCATCCCGGCCATACGGGCGTTTCCAGGCGTCCATGCGCTGTAGTCGCGATCCCTGGCTGAATCCCGACGTCAAATGTGATCGTATCGTTCCGACAGTCTATGCACCATTAGACAATACGGCGCCCAATGCCAAGGGTTGGAAGCAACCGTTTCCACTCGCTCCAATCATTATCGGGACAATTCAAGAGACCGGACGGCCGTACACGGCCACTATGAGCCAGGACGCTATCAACAAAATCAATCGCCAGTACGGAGCTTTCGAAGCGCAACAGAAGGCTGAAAGGCAGGCTCAAAAGTTTCAGCATGAACTGCAAATGAAGCCCGGTTTCATCCGGCCTCGTGGAGTGGAAGAGCAAAACGCGACAGAGGGCAATCAGACTGTGGACGAACAGGGGGGGGCGGAGAAGAAACCGTAAAGGGAGATGTCGATGATGCACTCATGCGGTGCGCCGATACGTTTTCTTTCCGTCGGTAGTCGTGCTGTTTGCAACTGAGATGCCAGCGGATGTCCGCACGCAATGTTCATGAATGGGGTCATGGCAGAGCTGAAATCGCAGCAATGAGGACGCGCATGATGATCCGTCTCATACGTGCAGGAATGGTGGCCGCCGCACTGTGCTGTGCGATCGGGACGCTACTCAAACTGAGCGCGAGTGCAGAAACTGCCACAAAGGAAGAGATTGATGCAGCAGTGAAGTTCGACGATGGGGTGAAGGTCGACTCGGACAAGCAAAAGGCGTACTGCAATGAAAGACAGGCCATTGGGATGATGGCATCTGATCCAAAGAAGTTTGCAGAAGCACAACAAAAAGCCGCGGCGGCGACCAGGAGAAGTTGGGACCTGACTTCACCAAGGCGCAAAGTCTGTCGACACGCCTGGACATGAAGTTGAGGATGAAGCGCGACACGGCAGCCAGACACGCGCTGGATCAGAAGCCGTCCGTAATCGGCCGACGTGAGGGCTTTGAGACCGACAGCCGCCACTGAGGAGGCATGAGAACTGGCGAGGTGGCTTCTAGGAAGTACCGCGCGCGAGAGTTGGAGGTGTCCTATGCGACGACGAGTGTGTTCGCTCTTCGCGTCGTTTGTAGTTGTGCTCGCATCTTTCTGTGGTTTCCGCAGGCGAGATACGATCCACACCATTGTCCTCGACCGTCCGGCGCATTTCACTGCACCGGACGGGAGCGATGTTCAGTTGCCCGCAGCCAGCTACCGCATCGAGCAGGCAGGGGAGTCCAGTCTGCGACTGGAGAAAGACGGCGCGCCGGCGATCGAGATCCAGGCGACGAGCCGGTAGGTGTGGAACAAATGGGTACGATCAAATACAGCTACCCCGGTGTGGAGAGGCAGGCCGACTTCAGCGTCACGGTATTGCCTGGGTACCTACATTGGTATGACTCCGGAACCATGGGACTTTGCGATTACAGCTGGGAAATCCTCGCCAACGCTGATGGGTCTGGAGATCTGCGATGGGGATTCCTTAACCGAAACTTCTACTGGATGATGATGGAATTCAATTTTTCTCTGCTGGGCCATCCGCTCGGCCGCGGAACATTACAGGAAGATCCAAGTGAATCGGCTGAAAAAAATGCGCATCTGCCACTCGGACCGGGAGGATTCGTAAAGGAGAATTGGAAAACGATAGTCAATTCGTCCGCACCCGCGCAGGTGAGCTACACCTGTCGTTGCTGGAACTGTTGATGACCTGATGTGATGAGCTTTTCGAGGACAGATCCACGCATCCACAGCTCTTAGGGGAAAGCGCATGTCTATCACGGCGCGATACATCTCAACGATTTTCTTCCTAACCGTTCTTCTGATTGCGCGTAATTGCTTGCTTCTCATACTGGCTCAGGCTGTATCTCGGCATCGCGCCCATATGGAAATGAGAAATGCCGCTGCGCTTGTCCCAAAACGTGCGCCCTGGCGGCACGCCAGTGGATGGTCCATGCGGCGATTGACCCAACGCCCGTTTGTCGCATATCCTTGCCCCCCTTGCAGGCGCATAGATCGGTGTTCGGCTAGGTCGCACGTCTCGGCAGCTCGGAGGCTTGGCGTGAGAGTCAGATCGTCCATCGAACCGCCACTCTCCTCTCTCGTGCCATATCCACATCCGTTGAACCTTTCACAGTATCCGTCCGACCTACTCCACAGAATCGATCGGCAGGCTCACCTCATGCCGGGGACAATGTGATGCGAAACAAGCTACCAAGACTCGTCGTCATGAGTTTGGTGTATGGATTGCCTCCGGCCTTCGCGGCAGCAACATCCACCTTCGCCGGGACAACCGAGTCACAGGAACTGCCTACAGCTTCTCCGCAAATAAGCGTCGCTACGGGCACCTCTGAGTCTCCACCGAGCCACGGCAAGTCCATTCGAGGAAACCCTGCTCCGAGCTGTGAGGGGCAACCTCTATCGAACGCCTCAGTGACGGCCCTGCTCAGTCGTCTCGTTCGCTCATCCGCTATTGTGCGGGGCGTGCAATGTCCAATTCCACCAATCCCAGACAAATCACTATTAGTAGAGGAGTTTCATCCATGATCGAAAGGTCTATACGTTCGTTATTCGGATTCACCGGATTTGCCTTGTTCATACAGGCTTTGCTGCTCTTAGCGGCGCCTCCATCGTTCGCCGAATCGACGACGCCCGCTAACCCCGCCTCACAAGAGACCCTCGACAAAGCAATCGAGCAGTATATACGTTCGCACCCAGAGGTCATCGAACAGTCATTGCAAGCGTTGGAGGCAAAGCGGGAGGTGGAAGAAAAGGCCCGTCAGAAAGTCGCGATTGGCAAACGACAGAACGATCTACTAAACGATCCCGCTTCTCCGGTCAGTGGCAATCCATCAGGCGACGTGACGTTGATCGAGTTCTTTGACTACCGTTGTGGATTTTGTAAACGTGCCGCAGCCGCCGTGACCCAGTTGCAGAAGGAAGATCCGCGCGTTCGTGTGGTCTACAAAGACTTCCCGATTCTTGGTGAACCCTCCGAGCTTGCGGCAAAGGCTGCACTGGCGGCGAAGTCTCAAGGCAAGCATCAAGTCTTTCACGAATCGCTTCTGGCGTCTAAAAGCGAGATGACAAAAGACTCGATCCTGTCGATTGCCAGTGAAGTTGGTCTGGATCTCAATCGTCTCGAGGCCGACATGGCCAACCCTGAATGGCAGATGGTCATCGATCGAAACCGCGCCTTGGCGAAGGACCTCGGCATTTCAGGAACTCCCGGTTTCATTGTGGGAACCGAACTCGTCCCCGGGGCACTGGATCTAAAGGGACTGAAGGACCTGATCGCACGGGCGGGAAATAAGAAATAAGGAAAGGAGATCTGCCATGAAATCGAAGATTACGTTGAAAAGACCTTCGCTGGTGCTGGTGAGCGTCCTGCTTGCCTTCACCACACTGGGGTTCCTCGCGGACCGGGCCTGGGCCACACAAGTCACGGTTGAAGGATCTTGCGAGCAGGTCAAAAACACCTGCCCGAAGGGCGGGTACACAGAGGGTCCGGCAGATGACCGTGGATATAGAGCCTGCATGTGCTATACGCCCTGTGGCGGCAAGGCTCAAGGGTGTGACGTGATCTGCAGGGCCCGCCCTGGGGAAATCGTCAACTGTGTCGGTCACACGCCCGATGGGATCCTTCAAAGCACTCAGGGGCGGAAGTTTAGCCCGGCCCAAATTTTGAGAGAGGTGCCTTCTCTCCAGACCGCGCCGACTATCATGCGCCGTGGCGTCGAAGGTGAGCAGCCGAGCCCGTCGGGTACAAGAGGGAGCGGCGAAATGGACATGGTCGGCATCTATGTGGCTATGTTCTGGACACGCCAGGGACTCGCGAGCTTCAGGTCTCGTCACGCACCGAACTGAATGCGGCTCGCTGCTGACATTTCTGACGTCTTACCGGCAAGTGTTCGAAACCAAAGCCAGAATTCACGTGTACAGTTGGGGAGCTGAGTGGTAACGATCCCAAGAATAGGAGCACAGTCGATGCCAACGGCATGGACTTCAGTTGCGATAATACTGGTTATCTGTGAGCCTTCCCCGGATGCGTGAGTCTGTCGAAGATTGGGGGGGCGGCACGCGTAAGGCGTATTGACCTCCTGGGACTCTACTAACAGCAAATGTACCTGTCGGTGGCGTAAGAGGAACTCGACAAGGATCATGATTAGGAAGGGAAGGAGGTCGAGCAGTACACCGAATCGGCCATATTGAGCTTGTCAACGCGGTCATCGTGGTACAAGGTATCTGCCCCGCTATGCGCAAAAGCGGCAAGATTTCCAAATTGTACCGTTTCCACGCGAACTACCGGGAGGCTGATCAGACGTTCCTGGGAAGAGCTGCCGACGCTTCAGCCGGAGCAGACGAGTGTCAACCGGTCGAACACCATCACAGGCGGAGAACGATCCAGCGTCGTGGTGTCGAGGGCGAGGACCCTGCCTCGAGCCATGCTGGTGGGAACGGCATCGGTCATGTCTGCAGCTCCCGCCCGGGATCAGTACTCATGTGGCACGTGTGCCTGAGGTTCCAGTGTCAGCGCGAAGGAGGTGCTTGGGCAAGACGACAAACCATGTACGAATGCAAGGAGGTAGGTTCACCGTGATGGGGGAAAGGATTCACCCCAGGAATTGATCAATTGCGTCGGCCACATTATCCGGTACCTGTGTCTTCATCGCCGTTCTTTGCTGTGGGGCTGGTGCCGGGCTGCATCCACGTCCCCCCGGCCGCGCATGCACCACGGACGACGGTCGAGGCACTGAGGGCGAGAAAAGTGATGCGGGACAGGTAGAGGAGCGAGGCCTTCCGCGTCACCGATGGGCCGCAACGCATGTTTCTCTGGCGGTAGAACCTTGGGTCCTGTCGGGACGTTCTCGGCGTTGTCCAAGGCGGAATGTAGGCTTCGGATGCAAGGCCGTGACGAAGTGATCTGTCGTGAGGTTGTCGCCTGTCGCGACACGGTGTGTCTGCAAGGCAGGGACCAAAGGTGTATGCATCGACGAGGTAAAGTGACCGGCCGGCTAAATTTTGGGCTGAGACATCGAACCCTGAAGGGGTTGAGACCGAATTGGAAAGAACGCACGTCATGAGACCAGCAAATTGCCGCCAAGACCGCATCCTCTGTGCGGATGCTCTCTCTGGTCATTGTCATGATCTTGGGTAGTGCACCTGTCGGACTCGCGGCCGATCCGGAGGCTCCCTCCTCCTCGCCGTCAGAACCGTCTAGTCAGCCGGCAGAAGCCGGAGACATTCAAGAGCGAGGACTAATGAACCCTCGTCTAGGACCATCGCCGGGAGGAGCGAAGATTCTGCCGCCGCCATCCCAGCCCGGAGGAGGTCTGCCACCGAATCTGTGCCACCCAGTGACGCGAATGTTAACGCAGTGCAAATGCTTCAATCAGACGGATTGTCAGACGCTCTCGGCGCTTTTCCCTGGGCCTTGTCCTGTCGGCAGCCAGCATTGCGAATTCGTCCCGATGAGCCGCGGCACCATGCCGCCGCTGCCGCCGAATCTTTGTGGTTACCAAGTGCCGTTCACGGTAACTGAGTGTTCGTGCCACAATCAGGCTGAGTGCCAGTTGTTGTCGCCTTTTTGCCCGGGGTCATGCCCGGTCGGAAGCCATAGCTGTGAATGCACTCCATTGCAAAGGCGGTAGAGATCTCTTCCGCAGGAGGAATTTATGGGCTATACGGCGTTAATAGATAGTAGAAATTATTTACGGATCATTCTGGCAGTGACCCTAACTGTAGCGATTCCGTTGTTCGCATCGTCCGCCAGTCCCGCTGACGACCCGGCACCAGGCGAGTCACCGTCTGCCGGCCCCGTAGTGGAAGGCACACCGCCATCCACTGCCCAACCAAACGAGCCAGTCTCGCCGCCGGAAGCTGGTGACGTCCAAGAGCGCGGGGTGATCCGTGACCACCGGACACAGCCGGGTACCTTCGTACCGTCGCAACCCAATACACCTGCTGCACCTTTAGGCAAAGCACCCCAGTTGATGATGCCATCTATCCCCCTGACAGCCGTGCCAGTTCCGAGTGGGCAAGCATTGCCCTTGCCAAACTCTCCTCCACCAACCGTCAACATTGCAGCCGTCGCGAATGCCATGCGGTACGATCACAAATCTCTATCCACAGTCATGACCGTGCCGCCCGGGCTTCCGCTCGCTAAACCAGTCACAATCAGCGTCGGCTACTTTCCTACGGGAGTGGCAGGGTATGGGCGATACTGCCAACAACGTGTCACGCAAACGTACGCTTCACCGACCGGCAACACATTTTTGTGCGCTCTCCCGGAGGGGGACGGACGGCCTCGGCCCTTACATCTGGATATCACATTCAGTGAGCCCAAACCCGGAGGGGGCTTGTACAACTACAACGTCCCAGTGGATATGGCACTTGACCCTCTGTATGACGTGGCAATCAGTCCTCTCATTTTTACATTGATCAGTGGCTGTTCAACCATAGGTGCCAACCAGATCGATTTGAATTGGTACCCTCCTGATAAGCAGGCCTATCAGAAAGTACACTTCGCCACCAAAGAGCGTGAGGTGTTCACAATTCGCGAATTTAGCTGGGCGCAATCCGAAGTGAGTGCAGCTGCAAATTTCCATTCGGTATCAGTGTGGTATGCGGAGACGGGCATTCATGGCGGTTTCGGTCCAATCCCAGGCACTGGCGGAAATCTTGTCCCAGGGAAAACATACACTTCCTCTCCAGGGTTGATACATTCAATGGGCTCTACTCAAGACTGCCAAGCAACGCTGAACTACACAGTAACATATACCTTTCGCCAATATTTCGGCGCTGCCCCAGATGTGCGGGACCATCGATGAGGGACTCATAAAGACATGCCTGTGAATCAACGCACGAATTAGCGAAATAACTTTCGAATGTAGGAGGTGCAGCATGCGACGGCATACATCGGCATCAGCATTTGTGGCCGTGGTACTTCTCTTAGGCCTTACCGGCTACTTAGCGGATTCGGCGAAGTCCACTCCTGAGACTTCGGTACCCTCCCTGATTGCTCAGGCCGAAGAAGGAAAGGCCCAGCCAGATTCCGGGGAAGTTCAAGAGCGGGCAGTTCCACGCACGATGCCGGGAAAGGGCATGATCCCTGCGCCAGGCATTGCCCCGAAGCCAATGGTACCGGCCGCGCCACCCATAAGCCTTCCGTGCACAGGTGGCGGAGGCGTTATGCCTGGCGAGTACGCGTTAGGAACCTGGCGTGGCACTTACCTCACGGCGGTAAATGGCGGTGGCCTGATCACGGAACCGGTCGTGCGCACAGACGTCCAGAGAGCCGGGCCCTGGGAAAAATATAAACTCTTTGTCCTTCCGTCGAGCGATCCAACCGGTCAATGGTTCATCCAGACTGCCACCAAGAACTGTGTTACCGCCGTCGACGGTGGCGGTCGGACGTCCCAGGTGCTTCACACCGATGCCACGAAGGCTCAAGCCTGGGAATTCTTCAGATTTTATTTTGATCCCGCCCTTGGGTGGCACGGCATCCAGACGGTCAACCTGCATTACGTCACTGCACTTGGAGGAGGAGGTCATGCCGACCCACCTGCGGTTCATACGGATGCCGTGAAGGTCGATAATTGGGAAAAATTCAGAGTGTGGAAGTGCGGAGATCTTGGTACGAATTTACACTATTCGATATGGGTACCCTACAACGGAACCCTGTTGCAGGCGGAGGGGGAGGTGGTCGCACATTCGATGCTCTCCATGCCTATGAAGCGACACAAAGTAATTGGGGCATCTTCACGCTCATCAAACAAGCTGACGCTTCGTATGCCATTCAGACTGCTAATGGGAATTACCTCACGGCAGCTGGAGGAGGTGGGGTCACTTCCGGTTCGACCACTGACGATAATATCCAAACAAATCGGACACAGGTCCTCGATTGGGAAAAATTTAGGTTCGTCGATCAAGGAGATTGTACCTACGCGATCCAGACTGTGAGCGGCTGGTATCTAGGATTTCCCCCGAGCCAGACATAGCAAGACCAACCGTCGAAGGTGTAAACCAATAAC